>JAJYVF010000001.1 GCA_021792135.1 Acidobacteriota bacterium
TCAGTGTCCCTTTCTGCGGACGGCGCTGGAACCAGGCCATCTCCAGCGCGTCGATCACCAGACTGCGGTGCAGGTCCGCGCGCATCGACCAGCCCACCACCTTACGGCTGAACAGATCGAGGACCACCTCACACGTGTCCTGGATATTCAGGAGACGATTTACAAAGGGAAACTTTGCCCCTTCGGAAAGACCAAATCCAGTCTTACCAGGGTTCCGATCGCCGATGTTTTGGCGAACGAAATCGCGGAGTACCGAGAGGAGTGCAGGGAGCATGGGAAAGACAAGTCCCCGGACGGTTTTATGTTTCCGGGGCGCTTCGGCGGACCGATGGACTCGAGCAATTATCGCCATCGTGTCCTTCACGAGCTGGCCCGCGAACTGGAATTGCCAAATCGCCAAAGCTGACGTTCCAGGTCATCCGCCGCACCATTGCCACACTGGGAAAGACCAAGGGGCACCCCAAGGACATCCAGGGCCTGATGCGGCACAGCAGGCTGGCGACGACCATGGAAGTCTACATGCAGTCGTTGCAGCGCGAGGTCCGCACGGCGATCAACTCAATTCACGACGAGCTGGTGGCCACGGGCACCGGAGGGCCTGATCCTCGGACTCCGCAAGCAAGGTCAACAGGGCGTCTCAACCGAGTCGCAGGCGAGAGGGCATCGGGGCAAAAGCGCTCTGTCGTCGCGGAGAAGAAGCAGAACACTACGGAAGGAGGAGAGAAGAAGGCCGTAGTGCCGTCTCGCGGAAAGATTCTGCCATTTGCGGGCAAAATGCGGGCAAACGGTTTGGGAGGGGTTCCGCTAAGTTCTTGAAGGGATTTGGTGGACCTGGTCGGGATCGAACCGACGACCTCTTCCATGCCATGGAAGCGCGCTCCCAGCTGCGCCACAGGCCCACTCACAGGACTATCTTATTTTCATGGACGGAAGAGAATTCGTCAACGAAACCTGCTGGCAAGAGGAACGAACCCTGCGATGGCTGCACTGGCAACCAGCAGTTGCGAAGACGCATCGTCCTGGTCATATGTCCTTCACACGCGGACTGGTCTGCCTTATCCTGGCTGCTTCCAGTTGCTTTCTGTACGCCCAGAATCCAATTACGGCAAACCCGGCTGCCGCGCAACCGGCGTCCGCCCCGGGTTCGGTATCTGCGACTTTAAGTCCGGCGCTGTCCGAGATCGGTCGGGCCCTGGACAACATCGACATACGCCGCTGGAAGGCGCCGAATCCGGTGCGGAGTGTGGCGGAAGACAATGTGTCTTCGATCCAGCGCGACCTGAGTGGCACGTTGGCCGCTCTTCTGCGGCGGGCCGATGCCGCTCCAGGCTCCGCTCCCCCTGCTTTCGCCGTCTATCGTAATGTCGACGCACTGTATGACACACTTCTGCGCGTAGTCGAGACTGCGGATCTGGCGGCTCCCGCTGAGGAAGCTTCCCCTCTTCAGGAGGCGCTCGGCAGCCTCGAGAGTGCGCGCAGCACTCTGGGGGACCAGATCCTCAACGCGTTCCAGACCCAGCAGGCTGAACTGATCAGACTGCGGGGGATCATCACGGCAACAGCCTCAGCGCCGCCGAAGGTCCCGGTACAGACGATCGTCATCAACGACGGTCCCGCGCCGGAGAAACCGGCGCCCACAACCCGGAGGAGGCACGTTACCCATAAAGCCTCTCATTCCGCCAAGAAGACCTCAAAACCGGCCGAGAATTCCGACCAGCACCCGCAGTAGACGTGGAACGGTTCTGTCCGCCGGGAACCCTGACACCGCCTTGTGTGTCTATAGAGGCAGTGAGGCAATTGCCCTGAACGATACCGGGCGTGCTGCCGCGCTGGGCCGGATTCCGGGACACCTGCGCAGGAGTGTGGATTTCTTGCTAGGCTGAAGGGAGCTTTTGGATGCAGGTGGGCACGGCCGTGGGGAATCTGGCAGGCGTGATTGGTATTCATCCCG
Source organism: Acidobacteriota bacterium (assembly GCA_021792135.1). Classification (GTDB taxonomy): domain Bacteria; phylum Acidobacteriota; class Terriglobia; order Terriglobales; family Acidobacteriaceae; genus Palsa-343. Next base: position 1,952 of record JAJYVF010000001.1, read on the forward strand.
AGGAAGCTGCGGTCGTGGAGCAGCTAAAGGCGGGTTCAGAGGAAGCCTTTGCATGGCTGATTTCCCGGTATCAGCAGCCGCTGTACAGCCTGATCTATCGCATCCTGCCTGATCCGGGTGACGCCCCCGACATTACCCAGGAAGTCTTCGTTAAGGTTTTCCGCGGCATCTCGCGATTTCAGGGCGAGGCGAGCCTGCGAACATGGATCTACCGCATCGCGCTGCACGAGGCGCTGAACCAGCGTCGCTGGTGGTCGCGCCACAGCCACCGCGAAGTGACTTTCGAGCCTGTTCCCGAAACGGGGCAGGAGTATTCGGTCGCCGATAGCCTCGTGGACCAGAACGAGTCGCCCTTCGACGCCGCGGCTCGCGCGGAAGTGACGGCCCGTGTCGAATCCGCACTGCGTGAGGTCCCGGAGCCGTTCCGGACCGTCGTGGCTCTGCGCGATATTGAAGGATTCAGTTACGAGGAAATCGCCGAAATCCTGAATACCAGCCTCGGGACCGTGAAGTCGCGCCTCACGCGCGGGCGGGCGCACCTGAAGAGGCTGCTGGCACCATTCATAGAAGCGGCCAGCCGACGGCCTTCGCCTTCTTTTGTTTCGCGTGTCTCCCACGCATGCTCTGCCGAGGAGGCCGTATGACGGATTGCAGGACGGTTCGCGCACAATTTTCCACCTATCTGGACGGCAGCCTGACGGGTCTCGCCATGCAGTCGATTGCGGGACACCTCGAAAGCTGTCCGGAATGCGCCGCAGAGTTCAGCCTGTGGCGGAAAATGCAGCAGTCTCTGGCAACGCTCGCTCCGGTGCGCCCGCCGGCGGACCTGGGTTTGCGCATCCGCGTGGCTCTTTCCCGCGAACATGCCCGCACCACCGAAAACCTGCTCGCCACCTGGAAGGTTCGCTGGCAGAACAGCATTGCGCCATTTCTGATCCAGGCTTCCGCCGGGCTGGCCAGCGCGATCCTGCTGCTGGGAACCATGGCGTTCCTGATCGGGGCGTTCGCTGCTCCTGAACCGGCTTCCGCAAGGGACGAACCGCTGGGCATGGCGTCGAGCCCACATTTCCTCTACTCCCTGGTGGAGGCCAGTTCGGGAACCGTGTCCAAGAAAGGTAACCCTGTCACGGTCGAGGTCTTCGTTGACGCGCAGGGACGTGTCTACGACTATCACATTCTTTCAGGCCCGACCGATCCTGCCACGCGCGCCGATTTGGAGACGCTGCTGCTGTCCAGCGTGTTCCAGCCGGCGCTGTCGTTTGGGCAGCCGGTTCGCGGGGTGGCGCTGCTGTCGTTTGCCGGTGTTTCTGTTCAGGGGTAAGCCCAGCCTGAGCCCCGAACCCTGCGCACGCGCAGACCCGGAAGGATTCGGTGTCCCCTGCATGCCAGCCGATGGCTGATCCGCGGATCGCGCCGCTCCGGAAAGCCGCAACGGGAACAGGATCAAACGGGACGGTTCTTCTTCGTGGCGCGGGCGTCGACATCGTGCATCCGGCTGGCCTCGAAGCTGACGATCTTCCACTGGCCAAGGCGTCGGTTGTAAACCCGGGTGTAGCGGTATTCTCCGCTGATATCGCTGGCGCCGTTGGTGCCGACAAGGTCGGCAACCGACGTGACTACCGCTGTATCTCCGTATACCCGTACATGAATGTCGCTGAGGTCGAGCTTGCTGATGCGCACAGTGCCTGCGCGACTCTGAGCGAGAACCTGCGCCTTCGTCTCGATCGTGCCATTGGAGGTAATCCCGATGTAGTCATCGGCCAGCAGGTGGTTCATGGTGGAAACATTGTTGTTGATGATGGCCTCACGCCACTGCTGCTCCAGAGCTTCGATCTCCTTGTGGATGGCGCGCTGTTCGCGCCGCGGCAGGGCAAGGGCCGAGTGGCCCAGCGCGAACAGCAGGAACGCGGCAAGAGCGTACCGAACCCGGGGCGACCGAAGAGCGCAGTCGGAATGGCGGCGCATGTTTGTACCGGATGTTAGCCCGCACCGCAGCGGCGCGTCAAAGAGAACCCCCCGGAATTTCCCTGTTCGCCTCATCACAGAGCGCGGTCACCCCCGTCCGGCTAAGCTCGACGGGGGATCAGTTTGCCCGCTGCCTTATCAGACGCCAGGAACCGGGGGATGAATGCTTGCGGCTCAGGCGAGTGCATTGAGGTTCTCCGCCTGCCGGTCGAGCATAAGCTGGAAGAGACCTCCGACAGCATAATCCCGGAAGTGTGGGCTGGCGCGATGAGCATCCAGCGCGTTCTGATCCCGATATTGCTCGTAGATCACGACGGTGTCCGGCTCACCATCCACAGTATGCGGAACATAGGCGACGCAACCGGGCTCCGCGCGGGTCGCCTGCGCGAGCGCACACAGGGCCTCAGCCACGCGTTGCCGGTCCTCAGAGCGAAATTTCATGCGAACCGTGAAACTGATCATAATGTCTCGGACTGTGAGGGTTTCTGATCCCTAATTTCCGGTGATACGCCGCAAGGCCTCGCCAAATTCGGGCAATTCAAAGGTCTGATCGCGATCAGGTCCGGTGGAGACAAGAGCAATCTTTGCGCCCGATTCGCGTTCCATGAAACGCAGGTATTCCTGGGCACGCTGCGGGAGACGGTCGAAACCGCGGATTCCTTCCGTCGAACTCCTCCAGCCCCTCAGCCGAGTGTACACGGGCCGGATGGATTCGATGCCGCGGATATCGGCCGGCATCGTGTCGCAGGGCTTTCCATCAACTTCATACCCAGTGCAGACGGGTATCTCGTCAAGCTCATCGAGGACGTCCAGCTTGGTGACAACCAGCCAGTCGGTCCCGTTGATCTGATTGGAATAGCGCAGCAGGGGCAGGTCGAGCCAGCCGCAGCGCCGCGGGCGCCCGGTGACTGCGCCGTATTCCTGGCCACGGGCGCGCAGAGCCTCTCCGGAGACGTCGTGAATCTCGGTCGGAAATGGACCTTCGCCAACCCGGGTGATATAGGCCTTGGTCACGGCAATGACCGTCCCGATGCGGGTGGGCCCAATGCCGCTCCCGGTGGATGCCCCGCCGGCCGAGGCAGAAGACGACGTGACGAACGGATAGGTGCCGTGATCGATATCGAGCATCGTACCCTGGGCACCTTCGAACATCACGCTGTGGCCCCCCCGCAAAGCCTCATTTAGAAGCAGACTCGTGTCGGTGACAAAGGGGCGAATTTTTTCAGCAGCTTCGGCGTATTCATCGTACATCTGGGCCGGATCGAGAGGCTCGGTGCCGAAAAGCGCATGGGCAATAGCGTTCTTTTCGCGGCAGGCATTTTCGATGTGCGTCTTCAGCAGATCGGTATTGAGCAGATCGACCACCCGCAGGCCATTGCGGGCCATTTTGTCTTCATAGGCCGGACCGATGCCGCGGCTGGTGGTCCCGATTTTCTGGCGGCCGGGAGCGCTCTCCGCGGCCAGTTCGATCATCCGATGGTACGGCAGGATGACCTGAGCCCGATTCGAGACGAAGAGCCGGCTGTCCACATCGATCCCAAACTGACGCAGGCGCCCGGTTTCCTTAAGAAAGGCCATGGGATCGAGGACAACGCCGTTTCCGATGACGCCGCGGCAGCCAGGGCGCAGTACTCCGCAGGGCACGAGCTGGAGGATGAATTTCTGGCTGTCGATGATGACCGTGTGGCCGGCATTGTGGCCTCCGGCGTAGCGTGCCACGATGGAAAACCGCTCAGAGAGAACATCGACGATCTTGCCCTTGCCTTCATCGCCCCACTGGGCGCCAACCACCACTGCCGATTTTGCCTGGATCACCGGGGTATTTTCCTTTCGTCTGGATCCCCGCGATTGCCCGTACACACGTTCGCTCTCAACTGCCAGCATTGTGGAACTGAAGCTGAGAAAACCGTGGGTGGGCCGGATGCGGGAATCAGTCCATCCGATTCCTCATGATATATCGCCCATCGACAAGCGGGAAGGTACCCGGGTGTCAGCAACCCATCCCGGCGCGAACGGCACGGGGAGCCTCGAAGGGCTTCGAAACATGGGTGCATCGCTGCTTCAGGGCAAGCCCGATCAGGCGCCTGGCAACAGATGCCGGCTTGCCACGGCCCTGAAGTCGGCACGCGGCACCCTTGCCGAGGGTCCGACTCTGGCATGGCCCCGGAGCCTCTTCAGACGCGCGGCGGCAGCACGGCGGGCTGGCTGACCGGGGGCACTTTCCAGTCGACAAAGGCCAGGACATAAAGCATGACAAACCCCACCAGGGGAACGACCATCAGGATGCTCAGCCAGGGAGAGAATCCGGCCTTCTTCCAGATCATCCAGAACGGGACCAGGTAGATGACCATCATCACCAGCAGGAAAACAGGGACGAGGACGAACAGCCCGCTGAACATATGCAGGAGGTGCGGATCCATGGATCACCTCGGAGCCGTTGAATCGGTGAATTCGGCGCCAGATTACACCTTTTGCGGGCGCTTGTCCCGGAACAAGCGCCCGCCAGCATGAACTCCCCCGCTGGTAACTGAAACTGGTACCTGAATCGAAGTGACGAGAGAGCGGAGGACGGCGGTCAACGCTCCTGCTATCCTTCCGGAGGACCGCCCTTCCCTCTTGTCCCCGAACCTCTGGAGAATCGAAACATGCCTGCCCTGGTGGAGATGGACCACGTCTCGAAATCGTATGAGGAAAAAGCTGCGGTACGCGATCTGAGCCTGCGCATCGAGGCGGGAAGCATGTTCGGGCTGCTGGGACCGAATGGCGCGGGCAAGACCTCGACCATCCGGATGATGATCGGGATCACACGGCCGGATTCAGGAAGGGTGACGCTGTTCGGAGAGCCCTTTTCGAACGCGGCATTGTCGCGTGTAGGCTACATGCCGGAGGAGCGTGGGCTCTACAGGCGGATGAAGGTGCTGGAGCAGCTGGTCTTTCTTGGAGAGCTGCGCGGCCTGAGCGCGCCGGATGCTTCGCGACGCGCGCGAACGTGGTGTGAGCGGCTGCAGATTTCTGAGGCGATCGACAAGAAAACAGAGGAACTGTCCAAGGGCATGCAACAGAAGATCCAGTTCATCGCCACCCTGCTCCACGAGCCGCAGCTGATCATTATGGATGAGCCGTTCTCGGGGCTCGATCCGGTGAACGCCGTGCTGCTGCAGGACACGCTCATCGAGCTCAGGAATCAGGGCAACGCAATTCTCTTTTCGACACACCGGATGGATCAGGTGGAAAAGCTGTGCGACTCGATTTGCCTCATCAATCGCGGAGAAGCGGTGCTCTCGGGCGGAATGCGGGAGGTGAAGTCGCGGTATGAACGCAATCGCGTCGTCCTGCAATTCGAGGGGACCAACGGGTTCCTGCACCATCCGGCGATTGCCGAGTACAAGAGCTATGCGGGGCATGTGGAGATCCGGCTGAAGCCGCACGCCGATGCGCAGGACCTGCTGCGGACGGCGGCGGCATGCTCGACTATTACCCGCTTCGATCTGGCGGAACCGTCGCTGGAGGAGATTTTTATCCAGACGGTCGGGGGACGGACCGATGCTTAGAAATACACTGCTGATCGCGAAACGCGAATACCTGGAGCGGATACGGAGCAAGGTCTTTCTCGTCACGACGGTACTCGTGCCGCTGGGCGTGGGAGTCCTCGTGACCTTTGGGGGTGCGGGCGGCAGGAGGCTGGAAGGCGTGCGGCGGATGGCAATCGTCTCGAACGATCCGGCTCTGGTTCAGGCCGTGAAGGCATCGCTCGAGGCAGGAGAACTCGCCCCGAAATACGTGGAGGTAGCGACGCCGGCGACCCGGGCCGAGTTGCAGCGGCTTAATCAGGAGGTGACGGCGCACCGGATTGAAGGATATCTGTCGATTGCCCCGGCGGCCGGACAGGTGGAGCCGTTGGTTACGTGGGTTTCGGCCAGCGCAGTGAATTTCCTCAGCAAGTCGGAGATGGAGGAGGCGGTGCGGGCGGCTGTGGTCCGCCAGCAGTTGCTGGAGCGGGGCCTGCCGCCTGGGGCGGTCGACGATCTGATGGGCCCGGTGGCGCTGAAGACCATGCAGATCCGGAACGGGGAGGTCGTGGCCGCGAATTCGGAACGCAGCTTTATGGGGGCCTATGCTCTGATCCTGGTGCTGTATGGGTCCGTGCTGATTTATGGCGTCAATATTGCCCGCTCTGTGGTGGAGGAGAAGACTTCCCGGGTCTTCGAGGTGTTGCTTTCGATGGTGTCGTCGGATGTGCTGATGCTCGGCAAGCTGCTGGGCGTCGGGGCAGCAGGACTGACCCAGATTGTTATATGGAGCGCTCTGCTGGTCTTCTATGCCGGCTCAACGCTGGCAGCGAGCGAGGGGATTCACGGCCTCGGGTCGCTGGGAATCACGGGGCCGGAGCTGGTGTATTTTGCGGTGTTCTTCCTGCTGGGGTACTTCTTTTACAGCGGTTTGGGAGCGGCGATCGGGTCGACCGTCAGCGGAGAGCAGGAGGTGCAGCAGTTCAGCCTCCTGATTGTGTCGCCGCTGGTCGTGAGCGTGGTGCTGCTGCCGTTCGTGCTCGGAAACCCCAGTTCGCTGACTTCCGTGGCATTGTCCCTGATTCCCCCCTTTACACCCATCATCATGTACATGCGGATCTGCTCTCAGATGCCGCCGGCATGGCAGATAGCACTGGCGCTGGCGCTGATGGTGGGGTCGGTATGGGGAATGGTCTGGCTGGCGGCCAGGATTTACCGGGTCGGTGTGCTGATGTACGGAAAACGGGCCACCATCCCGGAAATGCTGCGCTGGCTGCGCTATAGCTGAAGCTTCGAGGCCATCCCCGGACCGCTGGCTGCTTTCAGTCGCCTCCGGCGCAAGGCCCGGAGGCGCGTCCGCTCCCGGCGCCGGAATCATACGAGCCTCCTCTGACTCTCCCGTTCGTCCTCGATCCCGGCCACACTCAGGGAACCGGCAGGCGGAGCAGACCACCTACGGAACCTGCAGCTCTGTTTCACGGAAATTCGATGAACAGGCCCTGGGAGGCTGTTGTTTTGTTGCGCGATGGAGCGAGACCGGAAGCGCTGTTGGGGTCTATCGGCGTACCGCAGCCGATTTCCGGCAACCCGGAGGCGATATCCTGATCTAAACGAAAGAATTGCGATGGATTCGCGGATGATGATGAAGCAGTTTCTTGCGTTGGGGGTGCTCCTGGCAGCCGTGGGCGCACGAGCCCAGAGTAACCCCGCCAATTCGGCAGTAAACCCGTACAGTGGCAGCGTGCAGGCCGTACCGTACACGCCTCAGGTCATGCCGCTTTCGCTGGATGAGGCCATTCGGCTGGGGATTGCGAACAACCTTGCACTCACCGAGGCGCGAGAACGCCAGAAGAGTGCAAGCGCCGAGAAACTGCAGCTCGTCAACGTGCTGCTGCCGAATTTGTCGCTTCATGGCGAAACCGGCGTGCACGAATACAACCTGGAGGCGGAGGGCTTTCACCCGTCAACGCTGCCGGAATTTGCTTCACTCCTGCCACCGGGAGCAAGTCTGACTTCCTTCCCGTTCATCACCAAAGTCGATACGACGATCGGGCAGGTGAATCTGTCCCAGGCGCTGTTCAACTGGGCCGGGTATGACGTATGGCGGGCGGCGGAGGCGAATGAGAAGGCAGCTTTTTACAGTGCGCAGTCATCGCGGGGCCTGGCAGTCCTGAACGTCGGCAATTCGTATCTCCAGGCGCTGGCAGCGAGGGCGCAGGCCGAGTACGCACGGGCTCTGCTGAAGACCGATGAGACTCTGCTGAATCAGGCGCACCAGGAGCATCTTGCCGGGACGGCGGCGAATCTCGATGAACTGCGCGCCCGGGTACAGTACCAGGCCCAGCAACAGGCGGTAATTGCCGCGGAGGACAATTTTGAAAAGGCGAAGATTGCCCTGAGTCGCCAGATCGGTCTGTCGCCCGGGCAGAAGATTCAGCTGACGGATTCGGCCCCGTATGCGGAGCTGCACCCCCTGAGCATCGAGGATGCCCGGACGGAGGCTTACGCCAACCGCCAGGACTTTCTGGGAATGAAACAGCAGCTGCGGGTTGCGGAGCTGGAGCGGCGCGCCGCGGCCCATGAGCGCTTCCCCACCGTGACGTTTGCCGGCAACTGGGGCGTGACCGGCATTTCGGGCGGGATTTATCACGAGACCTTTGCAGCGGTAGGCACGTTGAGCGTGCCCATTTTTCAGGAAGCAAAATTCCGCGGCGATCATGATGTCGCCGAGGCCCAGCTGGATGAGATTCGATCGCGGCTTCGGGATTTGACGGTAAGAATCGATCAGCAGCTCCGGGACAGCCTCCTCGATCTGCAGACGGCCACGGAAACGGTCGACGTCGCGAAGAGCAATGTGGATCTGGCGACAACCGCCCTGGACCAGACGCAGCAGCGGTTTCAGGCCGGGGTCACCGATAACCTGCCCGTCGCTGAGGCGCAGTCGACCTTGGCGGCAGCCCAGACCCAGTACGTCAACAGCGTCTACCAGCTCAATGAAGCACGGCTGGGACTGGCGCGGAATCTGGGAATTATCGACACGCAATACAGGATGTACCTGCAGGGTGGGCGTCCGGCCCAGATCAGAAGCAATCAGGCGGCGGGGATGCCGCAAAAGCAGAACAGGTAGAAGGCCAGATTCGATCGGCCTCCTCAGTGCCGGAAGCGGCCCATCAGTTCGCCGTCCGCAGGAATGTGCCCTTTCATCGCCTGCTCTGCCTGTTGCGTCGAGGCTCCCGGGGACAGATCCAGCGTTGTGTCGAGGGCATACAGGTCAAAGACATAACCGTGCGGTGAGTGCCCTGGCGGACACGGCCCCGCATAACCGAGGTCGCCCTGTCCGCCGTAATACACCCCCTGGGCCGGGCAGCAATGCTCCCACGGGGAGGGGCCCTTCAGGCTTGCCCATCAATGTTCCTCGGCAAGCAGGTCGGCCAGGGTCTTCGGATGCCTCTGCCCGCGCTTCTGCTGGCGCGGCGTATCGGGCAGAGTACGCTCGGGTTTCGGCTGCCCGACACGTTCCCGGGCGCTGGCCTTCACAGCTTTGACAACGGAAAAGGTCTTCTTCTTCGACGCGCGCTTCCTCGCCATGCGGACTCCGGTTGCAACAAAGTAGCACCTCCGGAAGGCGCCGATGTGAAATACTTTCCGTGGAGTATTTGGGCCGATGGAAGAACGCGACTTTTTTGATGAAAAATCGGAGCAGCGCACTCATACGCTTACGTGCCCGCACTGTGGGATAGCGGGCGAATACCAGCTTCGCTGGCTGGTCCGGACCCGGAAGGCTTCCCTGCCCCGCCACGCGGATGAGCGGGACCGGGCGCGGTTTGCCAAGGCACAGTCGTACATGGTCCGTCAGGATGATCTGGTGGCGTGCACAAACATCAGGTGCCGGAAGCGCTTTGAGGTGACCAGCCTGCAGTCGGTGGCATTCTTGCAGTCGGCGTAGGCGGCCCGGCCGGAAGCCGCAGCAGAGGTGTATGAGTCACGAGGGGATTCGTCTGGTCAGCGCCGAGGAAGCGCGGCGGGAGCCCGAGCCGGAATTGCCGCGCGATGCGGTAACACCGGTGAAGGTTCGCGTGCAGCAGAGTTCCGGCCAGGGACTGGAGATCGAATGGAAAGACGGGCACCGCAGCCGGTGGAGCTTTGCATGGCTGCGGAATGGGTGCCCATGCGCAACCTGCGTCGAGGAGCGCGAGGCGCAGGGGCGTGCTCCGGGTGAGCCGCAGGCGAAAGCTGCCTCCCTGCTCCCGATGTATGTGGCGCCTCCACGTCCGGAGTCGTCCAGTCCCGTGGGCAATTACGCAATCAGCTTCAAGTGGAACGATGGGCACGCCAGCGGCATTTATTCCTGGGATTATCTGCGGCGGCAGTGCCAGTGTGAGGCATGCCGGGAGCACAACCGCTGAGGAAGCGTACCCCCAGGACAGGATGCCTCCCGTCCATGTATCCTGGACATTTACCGATCAAATTGCAATCTGAGCTTTGCCCGCGGTAGCTGGAGGATTTGTCTGTTGAAGAGCAAGTGGACTGTGCAGTTGGGTGTGGCGGCGGTAGCCGCTGTGATGTGCTTTGGGGGAACGGGGGTGTTGGGGCAGGTGGTGAGCCCTCCGCCGAATCCGCAGCTGCCTCCACCGGCGCCGCTCGCCGACGTGAAGTACAACTACCCCTGGGAAATCTATGGAGGCCTGGCCTATTCGCACTTCGATGCGGGGCCAAACCTGATGCAGGGTGCCAACCTCGGCGGATTTGACGCACAGGCCATCCGCTTCTTCAGCAGGCGCTGGGGGCTCGGTGTGGATGCTCGCGGGTACTACGGCACGAGCGGAACGACACCCAATTGCGGAAGCTGCTCCGGGTCGGGACCGAATGCGGGGCCAATCCGCGGGCCGTTCGTGAGCGAGCACCTGTTTATGGGTGGCGCGGAATACCGCCTGGCGATGAACGAGCACGTGGCCATTATGCTGCACGGCTTCGCGGGCGGCGCTTATGGATATTTCGATGGCGCGCTGGGTGGTCTGCCTCCATCCAGATTCGGGTTCTTCGCCAATCAGCTCGCCTTCGGCTCGGCTTATGGCGGGTCCATCGATCTGAATCGCTCGCCACGGCTGGTGTTTCGGATCTCGCCGGATGGAACGCTGACGACCTACGGCAACGGGACGGAAGAGCACTTCGCGATATCCGTCGGAATCGTTTACCGCATGGGGCACCAGTTCAAAACAAAATAGCGCCCGGAGAAGCGCGCCTGGGGCGGTGCGGGGAGAGCTGAAGGCTTCTCCCCGCTCTTGTTTTTCAGGAATGGATCAGGCGCGATTAAGGGAGGCCATATCGATGACAAACCGGTACTTCACCTGAGCACCGACGACGCGCTCGAAGGCCTCATTGATCTGCTGGATGGGAATGACCTCAACATCGGCGGTGATGTTCTTCTCGGCGCAGTAGTCGAGCATCTCCTGGGTTTCGGCCATACCTCCGATAATCGAGCCGGACATGCTGCGGCGGCGAAAGAGCAGATGCCCCATATGAATAATGGGCGGCTTGTCCGGCAGACCAACCTGGGCATAGGTGGCATCCCGCTTCAGAGCTTCCAGGTAGGGATTGATGTCGTGTGGCGCCGAGACGGTGTCCAGAATGAAATCGAAGCTTCCGGCATGCTTTTTCATCGCGGCGGGGTCTTTCGAGATCACCACGTCGTCGGCGCCGAGGCGTTTGGCGTCGTCAACCTTGGACTCCGACGTGGTGAACTGCACGACATGCGCACCGAAGGAGTGCGCGAATTTGAGAGCCATGTGGCCCAGGCCCCCCAGACCCACGACTCCGACTTTCTTGTTCGGACCGGCCTGCCAGTGGCGCAGGGGGGAGTAAGTCGTGATACCGGCGCAGAGAAGCGGCGCAACTCCGGCGGGGTCGAGCTTCGATGAAACGGTGTGGACGAAGTGCTGGTGGACGACGATGTTGCTGGAGTAGCCGCCCTGCGTGAGGTCGCCATAGCGATCAGCGACACCGTAGGTGAGAGTGGCGCCCACATCGCAGTATTGCTCATCTCCGGCTTTGCAACTGGGGCACTGCCGGCAGGAGTCGACGATGACGCCGACGCCGACCAGATCGCCGGGCTTGAATTTCGACACAGAGGAACCAACGGCGGAGACGCGGCCAATGATTTCGTGCCCGGGAACGACAGGGTAAACGGCGTTACCCCATTCATTGCGAACGAAATGGATATCGGAATGGCAGACTCCGCAGAACTGAATGTCGACGACCACGTCGTTTTCACGAGGATCGCGGCGGGAAAAGCGAAAAGGCGCAAGAGGTGTGGCAGCGCTTTGCGCTGCCCACCCGTGGGACTGAGTCATTCGTATCACTCCTCTATGGCAAATATGCGCAAGTAAATGAACGGGATTCAGGATCGGCTGCCGATTACGACCCCTTCTCGGCTGACGCATCAAGAATTGGATGATCGAGACCGCGCAATTGACGGTCAGGCTCACCCTGGAGATCGAAGACGACGATCTGGTTAGCGCCGGGTCTGAGCCAGGGGCCGGGAAGATAGAGCGTCCTCTGCGGTCCGACGTTCCAGAAGCGGCCCAGAGGGCGGCCATTGATCCAGACCTCGCCTTTCGTGAGATCGCCGGTGTCGAGGAAGGTATCGGCTGGATGTTCGACAGTGAAACTGGCCTCATAGAAGCAGGCGCCCCGGCAAGGCTTGCCGGTGTAGGCGAGCGCGCCGGGTGTCAGCATCGGGAGCGAGTAGTTATCCCAGCCGGAGAGCGGGTGCCCCGCAAGCCGGACTCCGTTCAGCAGGCCGACGCGCTCGCCCGGCAGAGCAGGGCCATAATTCACGCGGCCTGTGTTCTCAAGGAGAATGTCGAGCCGGGCACGGGAAGATGCGACGTGCAGCGGCAATGAGGTCTGGTTCAGGCGCCGGTCGATGGTGCCGACGAGTTTGCCATCCAGATAAACCTGGGCGTAATCGTGAACGGCGCCAATGGTGAGATCGCCGCTCACCGGACCGGCAACGGTGGTGCGGTAGAGCACGTAGCCGTAGGCCTGATTCATCTGCTCCATGGTCAGCGGCTGCTCGGAGCGGATGGGCGCGGGAAGGTTCTCCCAGAGTGAGGCGGCGCGGCTGAGCGTGAAGGCCGGTATGCTCGCGGCCCGGGGCGGAGTGGGCACAGGCGGAGGTTGAACGCCGGTATCGCGGACGATGACGTCACGGAACATGCTGTACTTCGGCGTGGGGTGGCCGCTCTCATCCAGAACCGCGTCGTAGTCGTAGCTGGTAACGTCGGGCTCGTAATTCTTCCCATTGGAGTTGGCGCCGTTCATCCAGCCGAAGCTGGTGCCACCGTGAAACATGTAGATGCTGACGGAGTAGCCCTGGCGGAGCATCCAGTCGAGTTCGCTGGCCTGCTGCCGGGCGTTGGTATGCGCGTGGGACGAGCCCCAGTGGTCGAACCAGCCGTCCCAGTATTCCGCGTTCATGAACGGACCCTGGGGACGCAGCTTCCTGAGGATGGCGAAGGATTTCCGCGCATCGCCGGGGCCGAAGTTGATGGCTGCCGGCAGCTCGGGCAGGCTGCCGCGCGGCAACTCTTCCGCGCCATCGGCGGTGAAGAGCAGAGCTTTGGTGAACCCGGCGTCGGCCAGCATGTGATGAATGTCTTCCATGTACTCGTGATCGTCACCGTAGCTGCCGTATTCGTTTTCGACCTGGACGGCGATGATCGGCCCCCCATTCCCAATCTGGAGCGGAGCCAGTTCCTTGCCGAGGCGCAGCAGCCAGGCGCGGGCGGCGGCCAGGAATTTTGGATCGCGGGAGCGAACCTGCATGGTGGGATCCTTGAGGAGCCAGGAGGGATAGCCGCCCCATTCCCACTCGGCGCACACATAGGGCCCTGGGCGAAGGATCACGTACAGGCCCTCCTGCTGGGCCTCGCGGATGAACTCAGCCACATCGAGATTGCCGCTGAAGTCGTAGACGCCGGGGCGCGGCTCATGCACATCCCAGAAGACGTACGTCGTAATGGAATTCAGGCCCATGGCCTTTGCCATGCGGAGCCGGTCGCGCCAGTAGGCGCGCGGAACGCGCGGGTAGTGGATCGAGCCGGAGATGATCTGGAAGGGCTTGCCATCAAGCAGAAACTTGCCGTCAGCGGCCCGGAACGAGTGCTGCTGCGACGACCCAGGACGGGAGAAAGTGAAAGCCAGCAGCGCGAGGGTGGAAAAGGCAAAAGGCCAGCGAAGAAGCTTCTTTGGAATCATCACCCACTCCGGTTAGAAGGTGAGCAGGATGCCGTTGACCAGATCGAGCGCGGGGCTGACGATCATGCCGACAACCCGGGCGCCCACGAAGAGGATCAGGATGAGACTGAAAATTCCGAGAGAGTCGTAAACGCGCAGCGCCTTGTAGGGCAGCATGTGGCGGAAGACGTGGGAGCCGTCAAGCGGCGGCAGCGGCAGCAGATTGAAGGCGGCAAGGATGAGGTTGAGCGTCATCGCCATGTAGAAAAGCAGGGCCAGGGGAAAGAGCGTGGGACTGGAGGCGATGAGCGCGGGGTCGAGCATTCCTGCGCCGGCCAGCTGATGCACGATATTGGCGCCGTTGACGCTGAATTTGGAGAGCAGCAGCAGAGCCAGGGTAGCCCCGAGGGCGGCAAGCACATTGCTGACCGGCCCGGCGACCGTGGTAAGGATGTCGTCGCGGGTGATGTTCCTGAAATTACGCGGGGTAACCGGCGTTGGCTTGGCCCAGCCTATAAGGAACCGCCCATAACCCGGCAGAAAGAGCATCACTGCCGGGACAAGGAGGGTGCCGATAGGATCGATGTGCTTGATCGGGTTGAGAGTGACGCGGCCGAGCATCTTGGCCGTGGGATCGCCGAGGCGGGAAGCCATCCATCCGTGGGCGGCCTCATGAAGGCTAAGGGAGAAGACCAGGACAGCAAACTCGAAGAGGGCAATAATGAGATGAAATTGATCCATCGGAAGTCGATTCGATGGTATCAGGGAAGCTGAACGGGCGCGGGATAACGCCGCGGCTTCCCGAAGCCGGCGGTGCAGGTCCGGACTTCATTCATTCGGCGGCAGCTCAGCACAGAGACCGTCCTGCGATTCCTGTGCCTCAAGACGGCGGGCCTGCCGCTTTGACTTGATTTTGCGTGCCGGGACTCCTCCCGCGATGCTGTGCGGCTCGAGGTCATGCGTGGCTACGGCCTGGGCGCCCAGCATCGCGTCTTCGCCGACACAGACGCCGGGCATGACAAGCGAGCGGTAGGTCACGCGGGCGGCCGGGCCGATCTCCGTCCGGCGGTGCTCGATTATGCAGGATTCGACCGGATCGTGCGCGTGGGAGAAGACGGCGGCGTGTTCGGAGATGGACGTCCCTTTGCGGATAATGAGTTCGCCGCGGTCGTCGAGCAGGACGTGATTGTGGATGATGACGTCGTCTTCCAGGGTAAGGTTGTACCCGAAGGTGAACTCCACGCCGTGGTAGATTTTCACGTTCGTGCCAATGCTTTTGAAGATGTGTTTGCCGAGCATGGCGCGAAGACGGAAGCCCAGCCAGTGGTTGAGCGCGATCGGGGACCGGTCGAACATGCGCCAGAACCAGATAAGGGGCTTGGCGAGGGCGTAACGTTCGGGGTCGATGTCGCCGTAGTACTCGGATTCGAGAGTGACGTTGGCCGGATCGAGCGAGAGCTGGAGAACGTTAAATGGCAGCTCGGTGACAAGCGTGAAATTCAGGCGGCCACCGTGGGGGCGGCCCAGCAGGAGCTGGTGCAGATTGTCCCGGACGATCTCACCGCGGAGGGCCACGTTCCGGTGGCGGGTGAATTCATCGTCGAGATATTCGATCCAGCGGATGAACACTTCTCTGGCTTCCCGGGTGGGTTCGAGCTCGCGATAACGATAACGGGGCATACACGATAGATTATCGTCCCGGAATTTCGTCTAAAGCATAAGCGGCACTATTCGGCATTTGCGGAAGGAAACGTAACGGCGTTACGCTTGGCTCGGCGGATGCTGGTGGATATCAGAGAGGAAGGAAGCTGTCATGAGTGAAGCACCGGTTCTCCACGAAATACCTGCGGTCCCGGAGCAGAGAACGTATTCCGGACTGCTGATCGGACTGCTTGTTTTTGCCGTTCTGCTGGCTCTGGCGGGCCTGATATGGAGCTACTCGCTCGCCGGACGGCTCACCCATGCCGAAGCACAGCTGGCCTCAACGCAGCAGCAGAACCAGCAGCTCGCTTCGGCGCTGGACCAGACCAATGCGCGGTTGCGCGTGACAACAGAGACCCTCGGGCACTCCCTGGGACTGACGCAGAAGCAGCTTGAGGAGCGTGCCCAGGATCTGCTGCGCCGGCAGCAGGCAGATGCGAAGCGGCTGGAAACCGAGCAGGCCGCGACAAAACAGCAGTTTGGCCAGCAGATCAGCTCCGTCTCCAGCGATGTTTCAAACGTCAAAACCGACGTAGGCGGGGTAAAGACCGACCTGAATGCAACCAAAACCCAGCTGCAGCAAGCGGAGGCGCAGCTACAGTCGATGAAAGGCGACCTCGGGATTCAGAGTGGTCTCATCGCTACGAACGCCAGGGAAGTAGATGTCCTGAAGCACATGGGTGATCGCAATATCTACGAGTTCACCCTCCGTAAGGGACGGCGGGAGGTCGTCTCGACGGTCGCGCTGGAGCTGAAGAAGGCCGATCCGAAACACAGCAGATTCAATATGATCGTTTACTCCGACGACAGGGCAATCCAGAAAAAGGACCGCAATCTGGATGAGCCGATCCAGTTCTATACAGGCAAGGACCATCTGCTGTATGAGCTGGTCGTGAACAACATCTCGAAGAACCAGGTCCAGGGGTATCTCGCTACGCCGAAGAATGCGCCTGTGCCGGTGACACCGTCGGGACAGTGAGCGCATCGGACCGGATCGGGATGCAGGCTGTCAGGGCCATGCGGAATGGGCTCTGGCTACAATCGGAAGCGTGACCCGGCCCTTCAGCTTCGGCCAGCGCGTGGCGCTGTCGATCGTGCCCCGGCTGACCGCCCTGGTGCTGTCGGCCATTGGCATCACCCTCCGTTTTGAGGTCATTGCCGAGCAGCGTGCGGTCCCGGCCACCCCTCCGGCGGACGGGATCTTCTGCTTCTGGCATCGATGCACCCTGCCTGCGGCGTGGTACTTCAGAAAATTTCAGTGCTCGATTTTGATCAGCCGGAGCTTCGATGGTGAGCTGATCGCGCGGACGCTGGGGCTTCTCGGCTTTCACAGCGTCCGGGGGTCGAGTTCACGCGGAGGCGCCGCCGGGCTGATCGCGCTGCGCGACGTTCTGGTTTCAGGGCTGCCCGTGGTGTTTACAGCGGACGGGCCGCGAGGTCCGATCTACGAGACGAAGATTGGGCCGGTAAAGCTGGCGCAGATGACCGGGAAGCCTGTGGGAAGCTTCTATCTGCTGCCGGAGCGGGCGTGGACGATGCGTTCCTGGGACCGTTTCCTCGTTCCGAAGCCCTTCTCACGTGTGGTGGTGAGCTGGTCCCGGGCCGTCGACCCTCCGGAACCGGACGCCGGGCCGGAGGCGCTGGAGGCAAAGCGCCTGGAACTGAACGACGCTCTGGAGCGGGCGCGGTTGCGGGCGGAGGCTTATCTGGTGAAAGTAGAATCGGCTTAAGTGCTGGTTTCGGATTTCGATTTTCACCTTCCTGAAGAACTGATCGCGCAGGAGCCTGCGGCGGAGCGGGCGGCGTCCCGCATGCTGACGCTCGACCGGGCCACCGGCTCATGGCAGGATCAGCAGTTTCGCGAGTTCCCCGGGGTGCTGCGGGCTGGCGATCTGCTGGTGCTGAACGACAGCCGGGTCATTCCGGCGCGGCTCTTTGCCCATCGTACCGGCCTGCATACGCAGACGAATCACCGGGTCACCGGTCGGACCCAGATCTTGCTGGCCGAGCAGCTTTCCGAATGGGAGTGGAAGGCACTGGCGCGGCCGGGACGCAAGGTGCTCACCGGCGAAACTCTGACGTTTGGCGACGGCGCGCTTCGGGCTGAAGTGATCGCCCACGGCGAATTTGGCGAGCGGACGCTGCGATTCGCTCCGGTGGCAGACTTTTTCGGTACGGTCGAAAGGCTGGGACACATGCCCCTGCCGCCCTACATCCACCGCGAGGATCGCGCAGGCGACCGCGAGCGCTACCAGACGGTTTATGCGCGAGAACGCGGGTCGGTGGCGGCTCCCACGGCGGGGCTGCACTTTACCCCGGAGATTCTGACGGAGATTCGCCGCCGCGGGGTGGAAATCGCGTATGTGACGCTGCATGTGGGGCTCGGGACCTTCCAGCCGGTGCGAGTGGAGCGCGTGGAAGACGTGCGGCTGCATGCGGAGCGCTACACGATCTCGCCGGAAACCGCGAACGCGATCAACGCCGCCCACCGAGAGGGCCGGCGGATTGTTGCAGCGGGAACCACGACCGTGCGGACCCTGGAGCACTGCGCCCTGCAGGGACTGGAATTCACGCCTCACTCCGGTTCAACGAGCATCTTCATCTCGCCCGGATTCGAATTTCGGGTGGTGCGGGCACTGCTGACGAATTTCCATCTGCCGCACTCGACGCTGCTGATGCTGGTGAGCGCCTTTGCGGGGCGCGAGCAGGTGCTGGGGGCCTACCGGCATGCGGTCGAGGAGCGCTACCGGTTCTTCTCCTACGGCGACTGCATGTTCATCTCCTGAGCGCCAGCGCAGCCGGAGCCGGCGGTACACTCGATTCCAGTGACAACCCCATCCAGCAAACCCCCGGTTTTTCTGCTCGACGCGATGTCGTTCATCTTCCGCGCCTACCATGCCATGCAGCGGCAGCGCCCCATGTCAACACGGACAGGCGTGCCCACGGCGGCGACCTACGTCTTCATCAACATGCTGAACAAGCTGCGCAAGGACTTTGTGCCGGAGTATTTCGCGGCAGTCTTCGACACCAGCGGACCGGTCTTTCGCGATGAGCGCGCACGCGGCATGACGGTGAGAAAGTTCAGCGCGGAAACGCAGCAGTACGAAGCGGTGGAGACCGGTGGATACAAGGCGAATCGCGAAGCGATGCCGCCGGATCTGGCGCAGCAGCTGCCCTACGTTCGCCGCGCGCTGGAGGCGTTTCGGATCCCGATTCTCGAGGCCCAGGGATTCGAAGCGGACGACGTCATCGGAACGCTGGCCTGCAGGGCGGCCGAGGCCGGCCACGATGTCTTCGTCGTCTCGAACGATAAGGACATGATGCAGCTGGTAGATGACCGCGTAAAGATCCTGAACCCGGTCAAGGACAACCTGATCCTCGACCGCGAGAAGGTTGTGGAGACGCTCGGAGTTCCTCCCGAAAAGGTTATTGATGTCATGGCCCTGCGGGGGGATACCATCGACAACATCCCCGGCGCCCCCGGCATCGGCGACAAGGGTTCAGTCGAAATCATCCAGCAGTTCGGCAGCGTGGAGGCGGCCCTCGATCGCGCTGGGGAAATCAAACGGAAAACCTATCGCGAATCGCTGCAGAACAACCGCGAGGCGGTTCTGCTCAGCAAGGAACTGGTTACGATCCATTGCGAAGTTCCCCTGGAGTTCGATCCGGGAGCCATGCGCACGCAGCCGCCCGATACGGCAGCGTGCAGAGCGCTGTTCACGGAACTGGAGTTTACGACCTTGCTGCGGGAGCTGGCTCCGGCTGGTCTGCCTGCGACGGCGGAATACGTCCTGGATCCAGCGCCGGAGCAGGTTGTTGCGTTCATGGCACAGGCGCGGGAACATGGTTTCGCGCTGGCCGTGCCCACGTTGGGGATTGAAGCCGCCGGAGAGCAGGGAGCCGAACAGGGGAGCGAGGAGCGAGAACCTGAAGCGCAGAACCTTTCCCTGCTGGACCTGGCGGAGGCCGCAGAGAAGCCGGC
This sequence comes from Acidobacteriota bacterium, assembly GCA_021792135.1. Lineage (GTDB taxonomy): Bacteria > Acidobacteriota > Terriglobia > Terriglobales > Acidobacteriaceae > Palsa-343. The sequence continues at coordinate 21,347 of JAJYVF010000001.1, forward strand.
CGACGCAGCGGGCCCGCGAGAGCTTCGGCTGGGCGTTGCCGCCGTTCCGGATACAGCGCTGGTGCTGCCGGCCGAGACAGTCCGGGCGCTGCTGGAGGATTCGAAGGCCCCAAAGCGGGTGCACGATCTGAAGGGCGTGCTCCGGGTGCTGGAGGCGCAGGAAATCGAACTGCGCGGAGTAACTGACGATATAATGCTGTACTCGTATCTCATCAATCCCACGCATGCGACCCATCGCCTGGCAGATGTGGCGGCGCGGTTCAGCGATCGTCCCCTCGCAGAGACCGGCGAGAGACAGTTGGCGGAGGCGGCGCACAAGGTCCGCGGCCTGGCTGCGCCGATGCGCGAAGACGTGGACGCGCTGGGCGAGCGGCGCGTCTACGCGGAGATCGATCTACCACTCGTCCCGGTGCTGCTGCGGATGGAACAGACGGGGGTACAAGTCGATTCTCGCGCCCTGGCACGAATGGCGAATCGGCTTTCAGCGGATTTGCAGCGCCTGGGTGAGGAAATCTGTGCGCTTGCCGGATGCCGATTCAATATCAACTCCCCCAGGCAGCTCGGAGATGTGCTGTTCAACAAAGTGGGACTGCCGCGGCCGCTGAAGTACGGCAAGGGCAAGGTCATTTCGACGGCGCAGGATGTGCTGGAGGAGCTGGCCCTGCACAACGATGTGCCGCGGCTGGTGCTCGAGTACCGGCAACTGGCGAAGCTCAGGTCGAATTACGCCGATTCCCTTCCCCTGCTCTGTGATGCCGAGGGACGCGTGCATACCACCTTTAATCAGGTAGGCACGGCGACGGGCCGGCTCTCTTCGACGAATCCGAATTTGCAGAACATTCCCATCCGCACCGAGCTGGGACGGGAAATTCGGGCCGCGTTTATTGCTGCGCCCGGACGAGTGCTTCTCTCCGCCGATTATTCCCAGATCGAGCTGCGGCTGCTGGCGCATTTCTCTGGAGACCCGCTGCTGGTGCATGCCTATCAGACAGGGCAGGATATTCACACGCTCACGGCAGCGGAGGTCTTTGGCGTTCCCGCGGAAACCATGAGCAAGGAGACGCGAAACCGAGCCAAGGCGGTGAACTTCGGGATTGTCTACGGCATCTCGCCGTTTGGGCTGGCACAGCAGCTGGGCATCGAGCAGAACGAGGCACGGCTGTATATCGACAAGTACTTCCTCCGCTATGAGGGGGTTCGCGCCTGGATCACCCGGATGCTGGAGGAGACGCGGCGCGAACAGAAGGTGCGCACCATGTTTGGACGTATGCGGCCGATCCCGGACATCCAGAGCCGCAATGCAAACCAGCGCGGCTTTGCCGAGCGCACGGCCATCAACTCGCCCCTGCAGGGGACCGCCGCCGATCTGATCAAGCTGGCGATGATCCGCATTGACCGGCGGCTGGCGCAGGAAAAGCTGGCGACGCGAATGACGCTCCAGGTGCATGATGAGCTGGTCTTCGATGTCCCGGAAGATGAGGTGGAACGCGCAACGTCGCTCGCGCGGCACGAGATGGAGCACGTGGTGGAACTGAGCGTTCCGCTGGTTGCGGACATCGGCGTGGGACCAAACTGGCGGGACCTGAACTGAATCAGGCTCCCAGTTCTGCCCGGATGGCGGCGGCGATGCGATCGGCGTGGCGGCGCATGACTTCTTCCGATTCGGCTTCGATCATGACGCGCGCCAGAGCTTCGGTGCCGGAATAGCGCACGACGACACGGCCGTTTTCGGCCAGTTCCACTTCGGCCTGGTGAATCGTATCCGCTACGGTAGCAATTTTGTCCAGCGGCTTCTTCTCTCGGACGCGGACATTGACGATCACCTGCGGATAGACCCTCAGGTCGGCAACCAGTTCGTGCAGCGGGTGTCCGGAGCGGCACACCGCATCCAGCACAACCAGCGCAGTGAGCAGACCATCGCCGGTAGTGGCGAGATGGGGAAAGAGGATGTGTCCGGACTGCTCGCCTCCGAGGGCGGCGTTCTCCTGACGCATCCGCTCGAGGACATACTTGTCGCCCACGGGAGCACGCAGCATCCGGATGCCATCGCGGCGAAGGGCGGCTTCGAGACCCATGTTGGACATGGTGGTGGCAACCACAGTGAGGTTGTCAAGCATGCCTCGCTGTTTCATGTCGCGGGCGGCGAGCAACATCACGGCGTCCCCATTCACGACCCTTCCATGGGCATCGGCAAAGAGCGCGCGGTCGGCATCGCCATCGAAGGTGACGCCCAGGTCCGCGCCCAGCGTCTTTGTTTCCGCGGCGACCACCTCAGGATGCAGCGCCCCGCAGCTGGCATTGATGTTGCGGCCGTCCGGCGTGGCGTGGGTAACGTGAATGGTGCCGCCGAGGCCAGAGAACAGCTCGGGCGCAATGGCAGATGCCGCTCCGTTGGCGCAGTCCAGAACCACGTGCATACCGTCGAGATGAAGTCCTGGTACCGCTGAACGAAGCGACTCCTCGTAATCCGCGCGGTACTTGGGGTTGACGGCCGGTGCGTGGCCGGATTGCGGCGATTCGACCGATTCCAGCCGGCGGAAGATTTCCTCCTCGATTCGCAGTTCCGTCTCATCCGGCAATTTGTAACCGTCGCTGCCAAAAACCTTGATTCCGTTGTCCTGCCAGGGATTGTGGGACGCCGAAATGACCACGCCCGCGGCGAAGCCATGCCGCCGCGCCAGATACGCAATCGCGGGAGTGGTAATCACTCCGGCATTTTCGACGATCGCGCCTCCCTCGGCGAGCCCCGCCGAGATCAGGGCGGCAATCCATTCGCTGGATTCGCGCGTATCCATGCCGAGCAGGATGCGTGGGTGGTGATATGTGCCGTTAACCTGATGGGACAGGGCCAGTCCCACCGCGTAGATCGTTCTTGCATCCAGCGGGGCTTCGCCTGCGATGCCGCGAATGCCGTCGGTACCAAACAGCTTTCTCATGGTCCCTGCACTTCTCTTTCGACTTCCGTGATTCGGCTCGTGAGAAGGCCATGCGCGAGCCGGGTGCTGATGGTTTGACCTTCCTGAACCTGATCTGATGTCCGAATCAGGCCGCCGCTCTCGTCGTAAACCAGCGCATAGCCGCGGCTCAGCACGGCAAGCGGCGACATAGCTGCCAGCTGTCGGACCAATGCCGATACGCGTTCACCCCGGCTACGCAGCGATTCGCGCTGGGTCCTGTTCATTCGCGCATCGAGCGCGGCGAGGCGCTCGCGGCCGACTCCTGCGCGCATGAGGACATCCTGGCGCACGAGCCGGACCGAAAGCTGCTGGAGGCGATCGCCCCAGACGCGATGACGGGCGCGCCAGAGAGATTCCATCCGCATCGCAAGGTCGTCGATACGCTGCTGTTTTCGGCGCAGCAGATCTTTTTCTCGGATGAGGATCGATTCGACCCGCGCACGGGCAAAGGCGCTGCCAGCCTGCATGAGGCGATAGCGACAGGCGCGAACGAGGCGCTGGTCCAGGTTCTGCACACGCTCAGCGATGTTGTGGAGCGCAGCCGTTACCAGTTCAGCGGCGGCGGAAGGCGTGGGTGCCCGCAGGTCCGCCACAAAATCGGCAATGGTGAAGTCCGTCTCGTGGCCGACCGCGGAGATCACGGGCAGGTCCGAGGCGGCAATGGCTTCGGCCAGGAACTCGCTGTTGAACGGAGCGAGGTCCTCGATCGATCCGCCGCCGCGGGCAATGACGATGACATCTGCTTCGCGCGTGCGATTGAACCAGACAATTCCGGCGGCGACTTCAGCGGCCGCGGCTTCGCCCTGCACCAGCGCGGGATAAAGCAGGACGTGCAGGCCGGCGTGACGGCGATTGACGATGTTCAGAAAGTCGCGGATGACTGCGCCGCTGGGCGAAGTAACAATGCCGACGCAGTGAGGAAAGGCAGGCAGCGGCTTCTTGCGGGAGGGATCGAAGAGGCCGCGGGCTTCAAGTCGCTGCTTCAGCTGCTCGAAGGCGATCTGCTGTGAACCGGCGCCCACGGGCTCAAGAAATTCGGCGACCAGCTGCATCTGCCCCCGCTGTTCGTAAACGGAGACTTTGCCCCGCAGCAGGATGTGCAGCCCGTCAGCCGGGCGAAAGCGCAGCAGCGATGCCTGGCGGCGGAAGAGCACAGCGGGCAACTGCGCTTCGCCGTCCTTAAGTGTGAAGTAGATGTGGCCCGAGGGGGCCGAGCGCAGGTTGGAGATTTCCCCCTCGACCCAAAGGTCGCCATATTCGCGCTCCACATGCAGGCGCACTTCGCTCACCAGGTCGCCGACCCTCCAGATGCGGCGCGAGGGTGGCGCTCCGAAAGAGAACCCCAACTGGCCCTCGGATCCGTGATGCGGATGGAGCGAAACACTCATAAATCCTGAGTATAGACGGGAGGGCGGAGTTGTCACCGGGGTGCCCGATCACGATAATGCGGCCATCCCGCTGCAAAGGACTGGCGATGTCAAAAACCCTCGCTGCGCCTGTGGCTACTCTTCTCCTGTACCTCCTCTCCGCTGTTCAGGTTCCGGCACAGAGCTTCACCCTGGAACAGATCATGAGCGCACCGTTCCCTTCAGATTTGCAGGCTCCTCCAGAGGGCAGCCGCTTTCTTTGGCTCTGGCGCGGGCTTCGGACCGGAACCAGCCCGCATCGCCCGGGAGTCCTCGCCGCTGGCCTGGGTCAAAACCTGGAAGTCACCGGTCTTGCTCATCCAGGGAGACGACGACCGGAATGTGCAGTTCTCCAACACCGTCCGGCTCGCAGCGGCTCTGCGCACGCAGGGAGTGCCCTTTGAGGAACATATCTTTCCGGACGAAATTCACGAGTTTCTCCTGCACCGGTCCTGGATGGAGGCTTACAGGCTGGGTGCGGACTTCTTCAACCCCCATCTGAACGGGGCGAACAAATAGCTCCAGCACGCCCCGCTTAGTACAACGAGGGTTCGCCCGGCGGGCGGGTCTTCCAGCGGCGGTGAACCCAAAGCCATTGATCGGGATAGCGGCGGATGAACTGCTCGATGGCGGCGGTAAAGCGTGCCGTGTTCTCAACCGCGTCTGCTTCCGGTTCGCCGCTGTCAGCAAGAGGGATCTCAGGACCAAAATGGAGAACGTAGCGGGATTCTGCCGGCTCCCACAACAGAAAACCCGGGAGGACAGCGGCGCCGGTGCGCAGGGCCACGCGTGCCAGTCCTGAAGCCGTGCAGGCGGGAATGCCGAAAAAGGGAACGAAGACCCCCTGGGGAGGGGTCATATTGGTGTCCATCAGAATCCCGACGGTATCGCCGCAGCGCATGGCCGAGAGCAGTCCGCGTGCAAAGTCGTCCTTGTGCACGACCCGGTTGCCGTGAAGGCAGCGGATGGAGTTGACGAGTCGGTCAATCCGTGGGTTGTCCAGGCGGCGGATCACCAACGTCATTGGGTGGCCCATCAGGGAATGCCAGAAGCTGGAGAGTTCCCAGGACCCCAGATGGCCCGTCACGATCAACACCCCCTGGCCGCGTGCGCGCGCGGCCAGGTAATGCTCGAGCCCTTCATATCGGATCAGGTCGCTTGTGTTTTCGCGGGTGTAGCGGCGCATCTGGCAGAACTCCGCGAGATGCCAGCCAAGATGGCGATAGAGCTCGCGCAGGAGGCCCTCACGCTCAGTCGCGGAAACGCCGGGGAAGGCCAGCTCCAGATTACGGAGACCGGTACGCCGGAGGCGTGGAAGTAGTCGCCAGGCAATAGCTCCCACGGCTGCCCCGGCACGGCGCGCGGCGCCGCGGGGCAGCCGCTCCAGCAGGTTCAGCAGCGACCAGGCAAAACAATATTCCAGAGCTTCTCGCATCGATGCCGCGAAAAGTCAGTGTAAACGGTGACTTGTGGCGTGAGATGCCCGGCCCGGAAATTACCGCTCCGCGCCGGATCCCAGGTTTACCGGATGGGCACTGACAGGATCTGCGAAGATGAGATTCCGGCGATGCGGGCACGAAAGACTGCAACTGCACCACGGAACGACGAGAACCCTGCGGATCCCACCGCTTCCGCAGAGCCTTCTCGTCAACCAGGAAAGAGCCTATTTGCCGGACGAGCCTTGGCGGCTCTCGTGGAAGTACTTGGCCACGGTGCGGACGAAGGGACGAGCCCCTTCCGGTACGGGAACTTCTCCGGCGAGGATCGAATGGAAGTCGTGCGGCGCACCGTAAAGAAGCTGGGTGTCGTCCACGTTCTGCGCGACGGAGACGCCATTCAGGTCAACCCCGGCAAACAACCCCTTGCTCCGCGACCACGTCAGCAGTTCCGACTGCATCTTCCAGTTGGTCGAGGCACCCGCGCTGCGGCCGACCGGACCGGCAGCCGCCGAAGCACCGGCCCCGATCTGGAACTTGCTCTTCAGCAGGTCCTGCATGCCCTTCTGGTTGACGGCAACCAGTACCAGATCGGTTCCCTTCCCGCCAATCTGAAATCCCCAGGAGCCGCCGGCCATGCGGATGAAGACGGGGCCGCTCCAGCCGCGGGGGGTGCGGCAGGTCACCACTCCCTGACCGTACTCAGCGCCGAAAATGAAGGCGCCCTTGACCATGCCGGGCACCACGGCGACACAAGTGGCTTCACTGAGAATCGAACTGGGAATCTGCTTATCCGGAGTCGCCATGACTTCTGTGAGAACGTCGCGGGCAGCCTCGAGGCGAGCGTCCAGCTTCTTGACCTGGGCCAATGCGGGAACAGCCAGAGCGGCTGCGCATAAGACAACCAAAACCCTTTTCATTTGTGTGAATTCTCCCGTCGCAAAAATTACCTTCGTGACCCTCGCTATAGTACAGCAACTCCCGGATTCCGGGGGGAGCCGGGGACCACCCCTCGACCGTGTCTCCGGCGACATAAGAAACACCAGGAAAAGGGCTCGCCCCACGGACAGCAGCCGCGGTCGACAATAACCCTCTTCCGTGGGGAGGGTGACTGCCTCAGGTGATCCAGTCAGGTACGATGCGCGGAGGGCGCGGAAGGTTGAGAGACAGAGAGAAATCAGCGGATGAACGCCAAAAAAATTGGGGCTGTGACCGCAATCGCTGCGTCAGCCCCGTTCCCCAGATCTGCGTTGTAATACTTCCTTTGTAGAAGGCTCGAACCGGAACCGCAAGATAACGGAGGTAGCTTGAACTTTGGTAACCCCGGGGGGAGCACGAAGCACAGGCGATGGGCTCCGCGGCAAGCCAGAAAAGCGTCTCTCCTACCTGCCCAGGACTGCCGTTACCCGTTCGCCCGCGCCGCGAATCCGGCTAAGCACTGCCCGCGCCGCACGCTTTACATCATTACGATCCTGATCTGCCATCGACATGAAGTATGCGAGAACGAGATAGACAAGAGAGAAGGCAGAGCCTTCGAGCAGGAATGCTCCAAAATGATGAATTCTGATATGTACCAGGGAATGGGCAAACGAGCCCACAACGGTAGCCGCCGCAAGCGGAATTGCAGAGCGTATCGCGCTGCCGCCAATCAGGCCCGCAACGCTCAGCTCCAGGTAGCGGCTGATCTTGTGCAGCACGATCACAACGGTGGGTAAGAGAACGATCACCAGAGCGAGCGTGATTCCACCGAGACCCAGATGGCGGCCGAAGTAGAAGCCCAAACCAAAATTTGCGATGCCCTGCAGAATGGCCGCGATGGCCAGCAGCCGCACCCAGCCGAAAACCACGGCGTATTGCGTGGCAATGCCCTGCAGTCCGTTGATCACGCAATAGAGGCTCAGGGAAACAGTAAGCAGGGTGCCGGCATACTGTTTGGGGCCAACCCAGCAGAGCACGATGTCATGGTTGAACAGCAGAACGCCCATAGACAGCGGAAACAGCATCAGCAGCAAGACCCGCAGGAGACGGATAAACGTCTGGCGGACCCGTTCGAGATCTCTGCGGCCATACAACTCGTTCAGAGCCGGCATGGTGCTGCCGTTCATCCGGTTCAGCAGGTTGTAGACTGCCAGCGTCGGCATCTGGGTCGTGTAGAAGCTGCTGGCGGCGGCCGCGCCGTTGGTCATCCCGGCCAGGAAGTTCCCCGAGCTGAACATGAGCATGCTGCCCGCATTGACAAGCGCAGTATGCCCCCCAAAGCTCAGCAGCTCCCGCATCAGCTTCTTGTCCGGCAAACCCCAGCCCGGCATGAGTCCTGGATTCCTTCGCTGGAAGCGCACGCGATGCAGAATGGAGACAATTCCCTCCCCGGTCGTACCGGCGAGGATCAGGCCGAAAAGTCCGCCGCCCATGAGCACAAATCCCAGAGCCGCCACGGAACGCACGATCATGCCAAGCGCTGAGATCAGGTTCGCGGCAGCCATATCCTGAATGGCCATGAGGGCATTGTTATAGGCAGCCAGCGGAGCCCTGACCACAACGGTCCAGACCGCAAGCACGTAAAGCGCGTGCCTGGCTTCGCGGGCGATATCCGGCGAAAGGTGAAACATCCTTCCGACAACTGTACTGAAGAGCAGAACCAGGATCGCGAACGCTCCATTAATGAACAGGTAAACGGTACGCGCCGTGGTAAAGATGGTCCGAAAGCGGGCGCCGCCATCATCCAGTCCCGTCGCCTGCCCCAGAAAACGCTCCAGCGACCAGTTCCCGACCACATCGAGAATGGTCAGGAAGCCAAGCATTTGCATGATCGCGGCAAAGGCCCCCAGGGTTTCCCGGCCTGCGACCTTGAGCACAACGGGCGCCAGCAACACCTGCACCAGCATCTGCGCGCAGAACTGGACGATGGAGGCTGCGAATCCCTTGGCGGCTCTTGCACTGCGGCTCATTCGTGTGCGGCTTCTCCAGAATGTGGCATGAGAGTGTCAGGCTGACGCCGAGGATGAATCCCATCAGGATTGGTTGCCGCTGTGCGCGGCTTCAGTTTGAGGGGCGTTATCTTATGTATACCATTTCAGAACCGGCTTCTCGTTCCGGGGAGCTGACTGGCCTGGAGGGAGTGCCGGATGTCTCGTGACGGCCCCGTGCTACGCTTTGGGAAGCGATGGCAAGAGTCTTGATTCTGAACAGTGCCCGGCCAGCGCCGTTCGATCCCCTTGAACATGGCGCCGCTTTATTGCTGAAGCACGGCGCGGAACTGGATCAATATCGTGTACATGAACTCACCGATCGTCCGGAAGAGGCCAACATCATCCTCTTCGCAGAAACCGGCAGGTGCGGACGTTTTGCGGAGCGAGTTCGCGCTCACCCCATCTATCGCAAATTTCGCGAAAGGTGCTTTCTTTTTGATCAGGGCGATGGACACTTCCCCACCCTCCCAGGTCTCTATACCGGGCTGACCCAGAAACTATACCAGGCCGACCACACCCGGACGGGGTTCTACCTTCTCCTTGCCGAGGAGAATCCATTCGTTGCGTATCGGCCGCCCACGGGTTCAGAAAGATATCTCGCCTCTTTCATTGGCTCGTCGAGGAGCGCCGCGATCAGGAGCCGGATCTTCGCTTTACAGCAACCCGATATTCTTCTGGATGACACTTCCGCACATGCCAACCGAATCCGGTACCAGGGCGAGCCGAAAGAGCGGGAGGAGTTCTGGACAGGGTACGCCGACGCGATGGCCGATTCCAAATTTGTCCTTTGCCCGCGCGGCGTCTCGCCCAATACCATCCGGCTGTTTGAAGCCATGAAAATGGGCCGGGCCTGCGTGATCATCTCCGACATCTGGCACAAGATCGACGGCGTCGACTGGGATTCCTTTTCCCTCACCGTGCCGGAGCGCGATATCGCGAAGCTTCCGGCAATCCTCGCGCGCGAAGCTCACCGCTCGCGGGCAATGGGCGAATGCGCCCGCCGCGAATGGGAGCGCTGCTTCTCCGAACAGTCCCGGTTTCACTGGGTGGTGGAACAATGCAGGGACATCCAGGCTCGAAGGCGCGTGCCTCGCCCGCTGGTCCGCTGGCACAATCTCCGGCACATGGTGACGCCCCGCAACTGGAGGGCCTGCCTGAACAGCAAGGCCGTCCTCTATCGAAGCCAGGGAAAAATTTATTGCCTTTAGGAACACCAGGACTGCTCTTCTACCAGGTATTCATCTCCATGTGTCCTGGCCGCTGTATCCGGTCTGGTCAGGGCAAAACCCGCCAATGGGGGGATTTCCGGTCGCTTTGCATCCTGGTGCAGAGATGGTAAACTCGGCCCATCTATTCAGACATTGAGGTGATTCTTGTTCAGGTCGACAGTACGGGTTTGTAATCACAGCTTCCTTCCGCAACTGATCGACTCGAATTCGGTTGTGGTAGATTTGGGTGCCCATGACGGGGATTTTGCGGAGGAAATCATCAGGCAGTTCGGTTGTTGCGTCGTCTCGGCTGAGCCCGTGCACGAGCTTCTTAATCGGATTCACCCACATCCACTGCTCAAGGTACTGCCCGTAGCGGTCGGCGGCAGGAACCAGGCGATCACGATGAATGTTTTCGCTTCGCGATGTGCCAGCGTTCTGGGAGCACTTTCTCCGGAAGAGAATTCGGTCACTCAGACGGTAGAAATGGTTACGCTTGCGGAGTTCCTGCATCGAACCAGCGTGCAGCAGGTCGATCTTCTCAAGTTTGATATCGAAGGAGCGGAAATCGAGGTGTTCGATTCCTGCGCCGATCAGGAGTTGCAGTCGATAACGCAGGTCACTGTCGAGTTTCACGATTTCATTTATCCCGAGCAGCGTTCGGCCGTCGCTCGGATTCGCGAGCGCATGAGCGACATCGGGTTCTGGGTATTGCCTTTCTCTCTCGACAATACAGACGTTCTGTTTCTGAATAGAACCTCACGTGTCAGCCCTGCCGAGGTTACCTACCTCCGAACCGTTGTCCGGTATGGGAAAGGTTTCGGGCGACGCCTGCGAGCCGTTGCCAGTTAATCCTCATCTCTTCGTCCGCGTTCGTCCGCTCCGGAGCAGTCTGGTTGGTCAGAAGCGGCCAATGAAGCTGGAAGTCAATATCGCGGCGGGGATGCGCTGATCCCGCTGCCTTACATCTTGTACTTTCCCAGATCCTCATCGCCGAGGTTCTCCAGCCAGCGGCGCAGATCCTGAGCACTGGGCTGCGCATCGGCGTTGGGCAGGACTTTGGCGACCTGGAGCACCTCTTCGGCGACGTAGATGGGGCAGTCGGAGCGAAGGGCCAGCGCCAGAGCGTCGGAGGGACGGGCATCGACTGAAACGATCTCCCCGTTCTGCTCCATCCAGATCACGGCATAAAAAGTATCGCCACGCAACTCGGAGACCACCACGCGCTGCACCTGGGCATTGAGACCGGTCACCATGTTTTTCAGCAGATCGTGGGTGAGGGGGCGCGGCGTCGTGGACTTCTCCACCTCCAGCGCAATGGCATTCGCCTCATAGAGCCCCACCCAGATGGGCAGCACCGCTTCGCTGACCGGATCCTTCAGAATCACAACCGGCATGTTCGTGGAAGGATCGACCATCAGGCCCCGGATTTTCATTTCCACTTCCATGTTGACCTCGCTAAGCGACCGCCTCTCCCAGCAGACTGTTCGGGAACGTTTTCGTTACCCGGACCGGCAGATAAGCACCCGGCGCCGGAGCGATGGGCTGCGCGGTGGTGAAATTCAGGGTCTTGTTCTGCGAGGTGCGCCCCACGACCTGACCGCGCGCTGGATTCACCCCTTCAACCATCGCTTCAAGAATCTGCCCCAGATGCCTCTCGTAATTGGCGCGCTGGATCTCGCGCTGACGATCCAGAAGAAGCTGCAGCCGGCGGGACTTCTCCTCCTCCGGAACCGAGTCGGGCATCGAGAGCGCCGGGGTATTGGGCCGGGGCGAGTACTTGAAGGCGAAGACGCCATCGTACTGCACCGCCTCGAGCAGCGTTATCGTCTGCTCGAAGTCTTCCGGAGTCTCGCCCGGAAAGCCCACGATGATGTCGGTGGTCATGCTGATGGTCCGCCTGGCGCCCTTAATCCATGCGATGCGTTCCAGGTACTGCTCGCGCGTGTATTCGCGCTGCATCAGGCGCAAAACCCTGGACGAGCCGCTCTGAACGGGCAGATGAACATGGTCGCACAACGCGGGCACCTCGTCGATGGCTTCAACGATGTCGCGGGTGAAATCGCGCGGGTGCGACGTGGTGAAGCGAACCCGGCGAATGCCGGGCACCTCGCCAACCGCCGCGAGCAGTTCGGCGAAGCTGCGCTTCCCCCCCGGGTCGCGCCAGGAATTCACGTTCTGCCCCAGAAGCTGGACCTCGGTATAACCGCTGCCGGCCATGCGCCGGGCTTCGGCCAGGACGGACTCTGACCGGCGGCTGCGCTCCTTGCCCCGTGTATACGGTACGACACAGTAAGCACAGAACTTGTCGCAGCCTTCGATGATGGTGATGTAGCCGCGGTGGGGGTTGGAACGGAAGGTGAACTCCGTCTCGAACGTCTCCTCGGTCTGGCGGTCGTCGAGTCCGGTAACACGGGTGTCTCCCTGCTCGATCTGAACGAGCATTTCGGGCAGACGGCGATACGAAGCCGAGCCGGAAACCAGCGACACGAAGGGCGCGCGCTCGAAGATGCGCTCGCCTTCCTGCTGCGCCACGCAGCCCAGCACAGCGAAGCGCTTTCCCTTCTGATAGAGGGCCTTATAGTCGTTGAGCCGATGGAAGACCTTCTGCTCGGCTTTGTCGCGGATCGAGCAGGTGTTGTAAAGGATGAGGTCGGCCTCGGCTTCGCTCTCAACCCGGGCATAGCCCTGCTGCTCGAGCGTGCCGATGACTTTCTCCGAGTCATGCACGTTCATCTGGCAGCCGAACGTTTCGAGATAGAAGGTTTTCTGCGCCCCCATGTCCTTCGAGTATAACGGAGGTCACGAGGGAGCCGGCTCCGCGCACCGGCGGGCATGGACGCTGATGATGCAGGATCGAGAGCGCTGGAATGCGAGGTTTCTGGCCGGCGATGCGCAGTCCGGGGAGCCGGATCCATTCCTTGTCCAGGGATGTTCGGGTCTGACGCCGGGAAGCGCGCTCGACCTGGCGGGCGGGGCCGGACGTCACGCAATCTGGCTGGCGCAGCGGGGCTGGCGCGTGGTTTTGGCGGATATTTCGAATGAGGGGCTGGCAATCGCGATGCGCCGGACCGCGAAGCTGGGACTATCGCTCAGCTTCCGATGCGAATCCGCCACTGAAACCCTGGCGTGGGCACTGAGCGGCGGGATCCGGTTCGATCTGGTCGCAGTCTTCTGGTTCCTGCTGAGGGAAGGCTTTGGGATTCTGCCTCGGCTGCTCAATCCCGGAGGCGTGCTGGTTTACAGGACCTTCACCTCGGAGCATGCCCGCTTTTCGGGCGGCACACCCGCCGGGTTTGCGCTCGATCCCGGCGAATTGCACTGGGCATTCCCCTCCCTGGAACCGATCCTCTGCCGCGAAAGCGAGGGTGTAGGGGAATTCGTGGGGCGGGCGGGCCAGGCAGCTTCCCGCGCTCCCGGGTCATGATGAAAACGCAGCACCGCGGCCCACTGGCCCTTGCGGCTTGCACCCCATACCACGGAGCCTCCCAGCAGCCGGGCGATATCCCCAGGCCGCAAATCGCGGTGGTAGCCGAAGTACCGGGCATCCCACTCTTCGCTGCGGCGGCCGAGGCTGAAGAGCAGGTGGGGCGGATCGTATTTGGTGGAAAAGACAAAAGCTGCCTCCCACGAGGCTCGAAGGATGGCCGCTTTTTCGATCTGGGGCGCCGAGAAATTGTCGATCGCCACCACGGGCACCGGATGGCTCACGTAGCCCAGTTCCGGTTTGCGCAGTTCATCGGATCCGGGCCAGGCTGTGAGGACGGTCGCGCCCGGAAACCGGGAGACGATTTCGCCAATCGCGGCCTGGTGCAGCCGGATTACGGTTACATATTCGAGGTTGTCTTCCGGGGCAAAGCGATAGGGCGGATTCACGAACAGACCCGCGACAAAGGCCGCCGCGCTCAATGCAACGAGCGTCGGCCAGTCACGGAAACGCCGCCGGAAGGTACTCACCGCGATCAGCAGTACCAGAGGGTAGAGCGGCAGAAGATAGCGCGTGAGCAGCGCGCCGCCGACGAGCGAGAAGAGAACCACGTTGGCCGCGATCGTGACATAAAGGACCGCCTGATGCGCAGCGGAGATTCCGGCCCTCCCGGTCGCAGGCAGATCGGGCGAAGCTGCCTCCCCGGCATGTGAATCTGTCTCACTCTCTTCGCGCACCGGCGGCAACAGCAGGCAACCCAGCATCAGCGCCACCGGCACGAAGAGATTCATGTGAAACGCAATGTGCATCACGCGATAGGCCAGAGCCAGCGCAACTCGCTCCAGGGTCAGCGTGGAAGTTGCGTTGTAGCGAACGTATTGCGGATTGCCAAAGACAAAGCCGGTCCTGTGCCAGTGGTACAAGTACCAGACGGCGAGCGGGAGCAGGGGCGTGAAGAGCACCGTAATCTTCACCATGCGGCCGCGTCTGGGCCGCCGCGCCCAGCTCTCCCACACAGCCAGAGCCAGAGGCGTGATAATGGCGGTTTCTTTCGAGAGTGCAGCCAGGGTAAAGCAAACGGCTGCCGGCCAGATGCGGTTCTCCAGAAAAAGCGCAAGCGCCCACAGCGTAGCCGCGGCAGCAAATAGATCAGCATGTGCCAGTGAACTCTGCGCAAAGAAGACCGGATACAGCGCAGTCAGCAGCACGGTAGCCGCGGCGACACTCTTCCGAGCCGTTGTGATCATGGCGAGTCGCCACACTGCGCTCAGGGCCAGCGCGGCCACAAAGCACATCGCCACCCGGGTGACGAGCGGCGCAAAGTGAAAGAGCTTCCACCACAAAGCCAGATAGAGAGACGGTACCGGCGGATGGGCATTCGACAGCGTCGAGTAAGGGATGAGCGAACCGCTGCGAAAGAAATCCCAGGCAGCGGGGATGTAATAGCCTGCCTCATCCCAGTAATACGGCAGCCGCAGCAAGGGTTCATGCGCTGCCACCACAGCCACAAACACAAGAGGCAAGACGGCCCAGGAGGGAATTCTTCGCGCAACACGTTGCGCGATGCCGGCGCTCATTGACGTTTAGTGGACCGGTCCCTGAGGAACGATCTGCGGCTCCAGCGCAAGCTTGCCGAACGTTTGTTCGTATTGAGCAAGATTCTGCCCGAGGATATTCCACAGCGCCTTGGCCTGCTGCGGGCTCAGATACACCCCCAGCCGGTTCTCCACATTCACCTGTTCGGGAGTCTCCTGGTGCACAAGGCCGAAGACCAGCAGGAAATCCCAGACGCTGACCCGCACCTGCACACTGTTCGAGTAGATTTCGCGGTATTCGGGATGCTGACTGAGTTGAATCTTAGGCTGCGGATGCGATGGATTCATGATTACCCCAAGAGTATCGCATCGAGCGGAGGAGAAAACCTGGCGCAAACTAAAAACTCACCGCGAGCGAGCACGACACAGACGCTGATGAACTGGCCCCATTCGGGCGGTCCGCAGGTCGATACTTCTGCGTCAGCATTCACTGCCCGTAACCGTACAGCGTGATCCGCTCGATGGTCTCTCCGCGCGGTGGGAACTGCCCATGCCCGCCCTGATCGTTTTCGTCGCCGTTGAGGCGGCGGCCAGGGATCCATTGACCGTTCTCATACTTCCCTTCCACTACCGCAGCGATGCCTGCCTGCGGACCGCTTTCGGGCCGCGGCGTGAATGTGACCATGAATCCCTCGCCAGCGCCCAGGAATTCATTCTTGCCCAGCGCCATGATGAGGCCGAAACCGGTCTCTGTTTGCTGACCGAAGCTCCTTTCCAGTCCCACATGCAGCGTGTAACCATTCATGGTGAAGTCGACCGTGGAATGTTCGCGATCCAGCACGAAGCCGTGGACATCGCCTGCACTCTGGTGCACGAGCAGAAGCGGCTCGATTTCCGCGATGAGGTGATAGCTGTCTGCTAACGGATCGGTCTCGCTTGCCTCGGAATCGATTCCAAACGGCGAAAAGCTGATGCCCGCCTCCTCACCCAGCGCATAGAAGACGTTGGCCGCACCCGCTGCGCGGCCGCGCGTCTCTGCCAGAAAGAGCGGATTGCCGCTGCGATGAAAACGGCGGGACCAGGCGATGAAATCCGGTGCGTAGAGATCAGGCGCGTAGATGTCGATGCTTGCCCCGGCGGCTTTCCACACGTCGATCACACGGGGTTCGGGGCAGCCGCTCGGATACTGGCCGGGTGGGTTTGTTTCGCCCTCGAGCCATGTGTTCGCGTACATGGGAATGTTGTACTCGGCCTTGCCGGCGGCTGTGACCGCCTGAATGTAACTGGCATACTGCCAGGCCATGAAGATTTCGTCGGCGCGCTGGGTATTCCCGAAGACTTCGGTCCACGTGCCCGAGGTTTTGTCGCCGTTGGCGTCCCACAGCTCACGCAGGGAGTGATAGAGCGTGGCGCGGTGCGCCTGCAGATAGGCCGTGAGCCGTGCGGGCACTTCACCATCAAAGGCGGCATTCGCCGCAGGCGAGTGGTCGCGCGAATCGCCCAGCACGCCCACTTCGTTCTCAACCTGCATCATCAATACCGTGTGCTCGCGTCCGTCAACCTGCTTGATGTGACTCATGAGTGCGGCGAAGGCGTGCTCATCTGCCTGCTCTGTGGCTTTGCCCAGCGGACTGAGAATCTCCACCTCGCGGCCGAATTCCATCACGCGCGGAAAACGCCTTGTATCCTCTTTGACCCAAACCGGCGCGTAACTCGACATGCCGTTTTTCCACGACGCGAGCCAGAGAAAAACGATGTGCTCGTTCGCCGCGCGCGCCTGATCGAGCAGGCCGTCGACGAGCGAAAAATCGAAAGTGCCTTCCCTGGGCTCGATCAGCTCCCAGCTCAGCGGCGTGAATACGGTGTTCAGTCCCAGCGCCTGGAGCTTCGGCCAGATGGGCTTCATGTATTCGAGGCTGGACGCCGAAGAGTTGTGCAACTCTCCGCCAAGCATCAGGAACGGCTTGCCATCGACGATAAGCTGCGTGGCGGCGCCGCGTTTTTCAAGATGCGGCAGACTCGTCTGCTGCGCCCGGGCGCCGGGTTGGATGAAAACCAGGAGCAGAAGCAAAATGGGCAGCGAGAAAACTCTGGTTCGCATGACAGTCACGCAGTCTAGCACATGCGAGCGGCTGCCGGACGGGCCGCCGGTGGGGCGCGATCGAACCGTGCCCATCCCGGCGATGAACATCTCCGACCGATCAACGGGATGGCTCGCGAACCCGTGGCGCGGCTCGACTGCCACGATCCCAACCAGCCGGGGCGAATAAGCGCCGCGAGGTCATGACGCAATATCGAGGTCCCTGAAAGCGCTCCTTAGTTTCTCGATGTAAGGACCCCATCGCTGGTCACCTTTTCCCAACGCCCACAATTCCGAATCGGCGCATCGCCACATAGCACGCAATGCAGCCTCGTCTCTGGCATTCACAGCGAATCGGACCTGCGTCTCCCACTCGTGCGGCGGCGGCGGATCAGCGGGACAGGCGGTGTTCTCCTCAGGCAATTTCGTCGAGTCCATGCTCGGTAGCATGCAGGCGCAGTCCCTCAGACGCATACGATGCTCGGTGTACAGGCACTGGCCGCGATCTGCGACTGAGTCCAGCCGCTGCGGCCATGGCAGAGACTGGTGCGGATGCCAGCCGCCCTCCAGGCCGGCACAAAATTGCGCACACCACAAGGGAGGAGATTTCGGAAGGGTTGCTATGCTATTGGTGCGAAAGGGGGGACTCGAACCCCCATGGGTTTCCCCGCCAGATCCTAAGTCTGGTGCGTCTGCCAGTTCCGCCACTTTCGCACATTGCCCTCAGCGACTCTGTGGGCTCGGCCCGTTCTCGACGAAAACTCCTGTCGCCGGTACGGTGACTCATTCCGAAGAAACGACCGGCGTTCCAGCCCTGTCTTACGGTGTTCTGAACCCGGAAGGTTATACCCCATCATCCTCATGAATTGTACTGTGACAGGGAACTGCCCAACAGCCGATGTGTTCGCCTCTGCCATGACAGGACACGAAGGTCTGCCGATCGGCAGTGACATGTGCAGCCCGCACCGTTGCCGAGCCTCGCTGCATGGTCTCCAACTCCGCCGACTCGCCCTTCTGCAACACACAAGCGGGTGCTCAGGCCGCCGGCGAGATCAGCAGCGGTTCGATGAGAGGAGGCGGCGCGGGTTCGGGAAGCACTGCCGGCGCATACCGGCCGTTCGCGATCTCAGCAAACACCTGATTCGCAGTATCCTCGGTTCGCGTGGAGTCGATATGCAGTTTCTTTACGGCCCGCATGACGACCGTAGCGAGTAGGAATCGGTTCTCGATTTGGATCCCGGCGGAGTACACCAGATCAGATCGCATTTGCCCTCTTTTCCCGGTTATAGCGCGTGTGCTGCAAAAGCCGGGCTCGAATCGGGTACCCAGTGCGGGTGCTCCTGTGGGAAAAGCTCCGCTTCCACACACGGTCAGGGACGACCGTACCAGGAGCCATCGAGGGCTGGCCAGAGAATGCAGATCAATCCAGAAACAAATCGATCTCCTGCCAGCATACGCCCTTCCGGTCTCGGCCTTCGATATTTCTTTGCGCCGGTGCTGGCCGGAGAGCTTATCGGCAGGCCGCATGCTCATTCTGCGGCCTCGTACGGAAAGGTCACACATACTCTCTGAGGCCGCACCACCTCCCGCGCTATCGAGTATCTCCGGGAGAAGATGCTATACTTAGGTTAATCGTCGAATCCGACCTGGTGTTCTTGCCTGTTCCGCTCATCGCCTGACTCGCAAAAAAACCAACATTGAGTTCAGCGATACATTCAATCCACAAGGAAAAAGTGAATATGGAACAGGGAACAGTGAAATGGTTTAACGACGCCAAGGGCTTTGGATTTCTGAGCAGACCGAATGGCGAGGACGTTTTTGTCCACTTCTCGGCAATTCAGAGCAACGGCTTCCGCTCGCTCCAGGAAGGCCAGGCGGTCCAGTTCAACGTAGTGAAGGGACCGAAGGGCTGGCAGGCCGAGAACGTCCAGGCTCTCTAACTAAAGAGACAGGAAACCGGGGAGAGATGGGGCCTTGCGGTCCTGTCGTTCTCCCCGTTTCTTTTTTGGCGTGGCGACGGAAGGTGCCCCGCTTTTGAATCTTTTGTCCCCGAACTGCTGCCACATACGGCCGCTCCCCATGGAGAGCACTCAATGGGTCTGGCGGCTCCTCGCCTCCGGATCCCGGGCGAGAGGGCCCATGATGTCTTCGGCCTCTCCGATGACCATGGGGCGGCTTCGAGTTCAGCAAGACTGCTGGTAGCGGATCCTCAGACCTGCGGTCTGGGAGCGAGGCGTACGAACCGCGGAGCCAGTTCTTCCCACTTCGAGAGGAGCCACCAGGCACGGGTGCTGGCGGTTTTCTCAGCGTGGAGCTGAACGAGGCCCTGGATGCTGCCCTTTGCCTCCGCATCGAGCGCAGCGTAAGGTTCCGGAGTGAGGAAGCCGGTGTGGTAGCGCTTCTCGGAGAGGAAACGCCCGTCTTCATCGAAGACCCAGGCTTCTCCGCCGGTCATGCCGGCGCCAAAGTTCGTTCCGGTGGCGCCCAGAACCGCGACCAGGCCCCCAGTCATGTATTCGCAGCCGTGATCCCCCACGCCTTCGACAACGGCGAGCGCGCCGGAATTGCGGACCGCGAAACGTTCACCCGCGCAGCCTGCTGCAAAGAGCGCTCCGCTGGTCGCTCCGTACAGAGCAACGTTGCCCAGAATGACGTGCAGTTCCGGCTGCAGAGCGGCGCGGCCCTGACCACGGAGGATAAGCTCGCCTCCGGAAAGGCTCTTGCCGACAAAATCGTTGGCGAGCCCCTTCAGGATGAGCTGCATGCCGGGAACGGCGAAGGCTCCGAAGGACTGACCCGCTTCCCCGGTGAGGCGGAAGGTGAGCGGCGCTTCGGAGGTAATGCCGGCCGATTGCAGCATGGCCAGTTCGCCCGCGAGCCGCGCGCCGAAGGTGCGGTCTTCATTGGCGATCAGGCTGTCCACCAGGAACGGCTCGCCAGCCTGATAGGCGGCGACGGCGGGCTCAACCCAGGCGTCATCGATGGGTGCATGATCTTCGGGGCGCAGATTACGCCGCCCTCGCCAGCAGACGGCCCGGTCGGTTGCGCCGGCCGGGGCAGGGACGCTGCCGGCAGCGAGCATGGGGCCAAGATCAAGGCAGCCGTCGAAGCGTACCTGCTCCAGCAGATCGGTGCGTCCGATGGCCGCTTCGAGCGAGGGCAGGCCGAGTTCGGCAAGAAGCGCACGGATCTCCCCGGCGAGTCCCTCGAAGAAGCGCACCAGATGCTCCGGCTTGCCGCGGAACTTCGCGCGCAGCTCGGGCCGCTGCGTGGCGATGCCGGTGGGACACGTGTTCAGGTGGCACTGACGCGCCATGTCGCAGCCAAGGGCCACAAGAACGGCGGTGCCGAAAGCAAACTCATCGGCTCCGAGAAGCGCGGCGATGACGATATCGCGGGCTGTGCGGAGGCCGCCGTCGCAGCGCAGGCGAACGCGGCCGCGAAGGCCGTTGTGAATCAGCACCTGCTGGGCCTCAGCGAGCCCAAGCTCCCACGGGTTTCCGGCGTACTTGATGCTCGAAAGCGGAGATGCGCCCGTCCCACCCGCATGGCCTGCGATGACGATGTAGTCCGCGTAAGCTTTGGCAACGCCCGCGGCCACCGTACCGACGCCACATTCGGAGACAAGCTTGACCCCGATGGCCGCTTTCGGATTGATGCTGCGCAGGTCGTGGATCAGCTGAGCCAGGTCTTCAATCGAGTAAATGTCATGGTGCGGCGGCGGACTGATCAGCTGCACGCCGGGTTGGGCATGGCGAAGACGCGCGATCAGCTCCGTGACCTTGTGGCCGGGAAGCTGGCCGCCTTCGCCCGGCTTGGAGCCCTGGGCGATCTTGATCTCCAGCTCTTCGGCGTGCATCAGGTACCGTGCGGTGACGCCGAAGCGCGCGGAGGCAACCTGCTTCACCCTGTTGTTGAGCAGGTAAGAAGGAACCATCGTGCCAACCAGCGGCAGATCCACATTGGGCTGATAAACGGCAGGGTCTTCCCCGCCCTCACCGGTATTGGAACGTCCGCCCAGTGTGTTCATCGCGGCGGTGATCGTCTGATGCGCCTCAGGACTGAGCGAGCCCAGCGACATGGCGCTCGCGATGAAGCGGTGATAGAGATTTTGCGCCGGCTCAACCTGTTCAACCGCCAGCGGCAGTCCGGCAGCGCGCATCTCCAGCAGATCGCGCAGCACAGCCGGTTCTTTTTCCTGAGCCTGACTGGTGAAGGCCCTCCAGGCAACGCCCGCATCCGTGGCAGCCGTTGCCGTCTTCGTTGCGCCGGTGATCGTCTGCAGCAGCCGCACTGTCTGCGGCTGCCAGCCGTGTGGTTCGGATTTGACGGCTTTGCGGAACCGCACCCATCCGTAATCGGGCAGGTCTTTCGCAGCGGCCACGGTGACCAGCGGGCCGCCATTGCCGCCGGCTTCCGGATTCTCAGAACTGGCTTCGCTGCTGTGCGCTCCGAGCCAGAGCTCGCGGAGAGTGGCTTCCAGTTCGGGGAATCCGATGCCGCCAATCGGTGCGGGCGTGCCCTCGAAGCAGCGCTCGACGACTTCTTCGCTCAGACCAAGGCAGTCGAAAAGATGGGCGCCGCGGTAGCTGTCGACAACAGAAATCCCCATCTTCGACATGATCTTGGCGAGACCGAGATCGAAGGCGTGGAGCAGGTTGGCTTCGCCGTTTTCCTGGTTGAGCTGACGCGCAGACTCCAGCGCGAGCCAGGGGCAGACAGCGCCGGCGCCCATGCCGAGCAGGACTGCGGCATGATGCAGATCGCGGCAGTCCCCCGCCTCCACCGCCAGGCCGACCCGCACACGCTCCCCGGCACGGATAAGCGCATGATGCACGGCGCCGAGGGCCAGAGCCATGGGAATCGGGATCGACTGCTCACCGCAGCTCCGGTCGGTCAGGAGGAGGATCGCAGCGCCGCCGCGGACCAGCTCGATGGCTTTGCTGCAAAGGTCGTCAAGCGCCGTGACCACATTGCACGCCGGATTAAACACGCAGTCCAGTACGGCGAGCGGCAAAGTGTCGGCCAGGCTGTGCCTGCGGTTGCGCAGCCCTTCCATCTGCGCCAGCGACAGAAAGGGCGAGCTGAGCGACAGACCCGGCAGCCGGTCGCGGCGGTGCAGAATATGCGGCCACGGACCCAGGCGGGTGTGAAGCTGAATCACGCACGCCTCCCGCAACGAGTCGATGGGCGGGTTGGTGACCTGGGCAAAGCGCTGGCGGAAGAAGGCGTAGACGGGCCGCGGCGTGCGGGCCAGCGGCGCAATGGGCGTATCGTCGCCCATGGACCAGACCGCGTCCTTGCCGTCCACGGCCATGGGTTTCAGGATCATGTTGACGTCTTCTTTGGTATAGCCAAAGCCGAGTTGCAGCCGGCTCAGATCGGCACTTTCGAGAGCTGGCGCCGGAGTGCTGGAATCGAGGGTCGCATTTTCCAGCAACGCTTCGTATTCGGGCGCGGAGCGGTCGAACAGCTCCTGCAGCTGGTCGTCTTCGTAGAAGACGTGCCGCTCCAGATCGGCAAGCAGCATCTGGCCCGGGCCGAGACGGCCGCTGTGAACGATCCTTTCGGGGTCCAGATCGACCAGGCCGGCTTCAGAGCCGGCGACCACCAGGTTGTCTTCCGTAACGAAGAAGCGGCAGGGGCGCAGCCCGTTGCGATCCAGCGCGGCGCCAATGATGTGCCCGTCCGTAAAGGAGACCGCCGCCGGCCCGTCCCAGGGCTCGATGCAGTCGCCGTTGTACTCGAGAAACGCGGAATGGCGCCCGCCGCCGGCCGGCGGCATGACCATGCGCACGGCCTCTGCGACGGTCCGCCCGTTGCGGGCCAGCAGTTCAATGATTTCGTCCAGGCTGGTTGAATCGGAGCCGCTCGGAGTAAAGATGGGCCGCAGATCATCGGGCAATGTGGCTGCGCGCGCCGTCATGCGGGCCCGGTTCCCCCAGATGGTGTTGATCTCGCCATTGTGACCCAGCACCCGGAAAGGCTGCGCCCGATCCCAGGAGGGGGCAACGTTGGTTGCATAGCGCTGGTGGAACAACGCAAACGGAGTGACGAAGCGCGGATCGGCCAGGTCGGGATAGAACTCCGGCAGCAGATGCGCGGAGCACATGGCCTTGTAGATAACCGAGGAAGAAGAAAGGGAGCAGACGTAACCCTCGGTTCCGCTGCGCTCGAACTGCTTCCGAGCCAGATAGAGCCGACGGTCCAGAGCGGCATAATCCTTCGCGGTCGAGGCAGGATCTGTCAGCAGAAGCTGGCGAATGACCGGAAGGGTCGAAAGCGCAATATCGCCGAGGATTTCGGGGCGCGTGGGCACGTCGCGCCACCCGAGGATGGTGAACTTGTAGCCCGTAACCGCGGTCTCCAGCGCGCGAACAGCCACCGAGGCTGCAGCAGCGTCCGCAGGCAGAAAGACCATCGCCACGGCCAGCCGATGCCCAGGATTCAGCGAAAAACCCGTGGAGGCAAGCAGCAGTTCGCGCGGAATGGCCGTATGAATGCCAATGCCATCGCTCGACTTCCCGTCCGCTGCGACAGCACCACGATGGGCGAGCCGCGCAAGGGCGGTCAGGGCCTTCGCCAGAATGTCATGCGAGGGCTGGTTATCGAGGGTAGCGACAAAGCCGACGCCGCACGATTCATGGTCAAAACGCGAATCGATCAGGCTGGGGCGGGAGCCGCCGGTCGACAGGGCCGGGTCAGCACAAGTTCTCGTTCCCATACTCAACTATAACGGCCTTCCTTGTCGTTCTGAACAAAAAATCGAAGATCGGGGGGAAATTGACGAGCGGACTGCCGGACAGCATCTCCCTGGGAAAAAACACCTTGCATATTTATACATCAGCACTGTATTTTTATACATTGAGGGCGCGGCGGCTGCCGCGATTTTTTTCGTTTGAGCAAACAGGAACGGCAGAATGCCATTCGTCATCTGATCGGGGCCGAGTCGATCGCCAGCCAGGATGAGCTGCGCCGCAAACTGGTGCGCCGCGGCTTCGATGTGACCCAGGCAACACTGTCGCGCGACATTCACGAGCTGCGGCTCTACAAAGGTCCGAATGGGTATGCGATCCCCAACGGGAACGGCCATGTCGAGGTGGAAGATGAGCCGGCGGTGGAGGAGGTCCTGGGCAGTTTCGGCCTCGCAGTCCGCCAGGCGCAAAACCAGCTCGTGCTCCGGACCACCAGCGGGGGCGCGCAGCCGGTTGCGCTGGCGATCGATCACGAAGACTGGAGCGAGGTTGTGGGCACCCTGGCAGGAGACGATACAGTACTGATTATCTGCCCCGATCCCAGGCGCGCCTCTGCTATGCGCGAGCGGCTGGAGCGGATGATCGGGTAGAACGATGCTCAGGCTGCAAGCTGGACGAGAAAAGAATCGAAAACCAGCGCAGGACAGTCCAATCGAATTTGCGGTGCGGCAAGGCTGAGGGATGGAGACAACGGTTCGAACTGCAGTGATGGGGGTGAGTGGTTACGCCGGCATGGAGCTGGTCCGGCTGCTGCTGCGTCACCCTTCGCTCACAGGTACACCGCCGCTTCTGCTGGGGCGCCCCGACGGAAACCCGGAGCCGCTCGCAGCGGTGCATCCGCAGCTGATGGACAACAACGGAACCGGTCTGGGACCGGGTGGGCTGGAGATCGAGCCCTTCTCCTGGGAACGGCTGAAGGACCGCGGCATCAGCGTGCTCTTTCTGGCTACGCCGCACGAACTGTCGCGCGAGTGGGCTCCCGTGGCGCTGGAGCACGGGATTCGGGTGATCGATCTGAGTGGAGCATGGCGGCTGACGAAGGCCTCCAACCGCTCCGTCTATAAGTTCCACGATGAGGGATCCGCGCTTGCCGCCGCTGTTCAGACGAAAGCGGTCTACGGCATGCCCGAGCTGCACCGCGACTCCATCCGCAATGCACCGCTGATCGCCAACCCTGGCTGCTATGCAACCTCCATCATCCTCGCGCTGAAACCGCTGGTCGCTGCCGGGTGGGTCGATGCCCGGCGCGGGATCGTCTGCGACTCGAAATCGGGCGTCTCGGGCGCGGGCAAAGCCCCTACAGCCAGAACGCACTTCATGCACGCGGCCGATAACCTCTCGGCCTATGGGGTCTTTTCGCACCGGCATACAGGCGAGCTTCTGGAGCAACTGGATTTGCAGGCGGAACAGATCGTCTTCACGCCCCACCTGCTGCCCATCCCGCGGGGGATTCTCTCAACCATTTATCTTTGGTTTTCTCAGCAACGGCAGGCCTCCGAGGTCGAAGCCGCGTATCGCAGATACTTCAGAGAAAGTCCGCTGGTCCGGATCTTCCCCGCCGGACATCTTCCGCAGATTCAGTATTCGGTGACTACGAACTACTGCGACATCGGCTTCCATCTTTCCGAGGATGGGCGACGATGCGTGATCGTCTCGTGTCTCGACAACCTGCTGAAGGGTGCTGCCGGACAGGCGGTTCAGAACCTGAATCTGATGTGCGGCTGGGATGAAGCGGAAGGATTGAGATGAGATACGTGGTGAAACTCGGAGGCGTGACTCTGGAAAACTCCGAGCTGCTGCACCAATGCGCTCAGGCCATTGCCGAGCTGGTGAAGGACGGCAACCAGGTGGCGCTGGTGCACGGCGGCGGCGTACAGCTGACCCGGACGCTGAAGCAGCTCGGCAAGCAGAGCGAGTTTGTTTCCGGCCTGCGCGTCACCGACGCGGAGACGCGGGACACGGCGCTGATGGTGCTCGGCGGCGGCGTCAACAAAGCTCTGGTGGCGGCACTGGGCTCCCACGGCCAGCCGGCTGTGGGTCTTTCCGGCGGCGATGGACTCGTCTTCCGTGCGCGCAAGAAGCGCACGGCTCCCGATCTCGGATTTGTGGGCGAAATTGCGGCCGCCGACCCGCGCTGGCTGGAAGCCATCTGGAAGATGGGCGCGGTCCCCGTGATTTCAAGCATTGCCTTGGGTTTCGACGGCGAGTATTACAACATCAATGCTGATGAGATGGCGGCGGCCTGTGCCGGCGCCTGTAAAGCGGATGCGCTTGTATTCTTAACCGACGTCCCGGGCGTACTGGCGGCGGATGGCAGCGTGATGCGCTGGCTCAGCATCGACCAGATTGCCGCTCTCACCCGCGATGCCGTTATCACCGGAGGCATGCTGCCCAAACTGAGCGCCTGCCGCGAAGCACTGCTGAACGGCGTCAAGCGTGTCCGCATCCTGCCCGCAAGCGCCGCTGAGTTCCTGCCCGACCTCTGCAGCACACGTGTCACGCACGGAACCGAGGTCATGGTGGCATGAGCCCTGTGCTCCGGGCCTTGTGCTCCTGCTTATCAGAAAGCTGAAGCGGATGGTGAAGATGACACATCTTGACGAATTGAGAGCAGCCGAGGCCAAGCTGCTGCTCGGCACTTATGAACGCAATCCCCTGCTCTTCGTGCGGGGCGAGAGCGTGTACCTGATCGACGAGGACGGCGGCCGTTATCTCGATCTCCTCAGCGGCATCGGCGTGAATGCGCTGGGCTATGCGCATCCGGCCATTGAGAAGGCGGTTGCGGAGCAGAGCCGCAGGCTCATTCACATCTCCAACCTCTATTACCACCAGGGCCAGGCCGCGCTGGCGCTTCGGCTCACCGAAGCGACCGGCCTGGATCGCGCCTTCTTCTGCAACAGCGGCACCGAAGCCAATGAAGCCGCGCTCAAGCTGGCGCGGGCTTATGCCAGGCTGAAGTGCAGCGAAGGGGTTCAGCTCGGATCAAAATTTCTGGCGCTTGAGAACAGTTTCCACGGCCGCACCATGGGCTCGGTTGCCGCTACCTGGAAGGACAAGTACCGCGAGCCATTCGATCCTGTGATGCCCGGCGTGGAGTTTGTCCGCTTCAACGATGTCGCCGATCTGAAGGCGAAGTTCTCCACCGAGGTCTGCGCGGTTCTCGTCGAAGCCGTGCAGGGCGAAGGTGGCGTTCGTCCCATGTCCCGGGAATTCCTGCAGGCGGCGCGCGAACTCACCCGCTCCACCGGCGCTCTGCTCATTGCCGACGAGATCCAGTCCGGCATGGGACGCACAGGCAAATGGTGCGCTTACCAGCACGACAGTATCCAGCCCGACGTGACCACCCTGGCCAAGCCGCTGGCCGGCGGCATTCCCCTCGGGGCCATGCTTTGCAGCGAAGACGCAGCGCGGGCCATTCATGCCGGGATGCACGGAACCACCTTCGGCGGCGGACCGCTGGCCTGTGCCGTCGCGCTCGCCGTCATCGATACAATCGAGCGCGAGCACCTGCTGGAGCACGTAACCGAGGTTGGCGGATATTTTCGGCAGCGCCTGGAGCAGCTTGCAGGCAGACATGCGGCTGTTGTGGATGTGCGCGGGCTCGGGCTGATGCTGGCCATCGAGCTGGAATCGGCCGATCTGGCGAAGCACGCCGTGAGCGAGATGATGAAGCGGAGGATCCTCATCAACCGCACCAGCGATACCGTCCTGCGCTTTCTGCCCCCTTTCATTCTGCGCAGCGAGCACGTAGACGAGGCGATGGATGCCCTCGATCAAATTCTGAGCGAGCAGCCGGCCGCCACCGCCGCCGCTCCGCTGACGGGAGGAACCCAAATTGGCCGGTAAGCCCGTTCTGTTTCAGGAACTCGACTCTGTGAGCCCGCAGGAGTCGCTTGCGGGACGCGATTTATGTTCGGCAGCCGATCTGACCCCCGGCGAACTTGCCGCAATCCTTCAGCTCGCCCACGATGTCAAGCTGAACCCGGCCAACTACCGCTGGGCTCTCGATGCGAGACAGATGGTGATGTTCTTCGAGAAAGCGTCGCTGCGCACCCGGCTCACCTTTGAGACCGCCATCAACACCCTCGGCGGCTCGGCGGTCTTCGTCGACCAGACGCAGTCGCCCCTCGGCGAGCGCGAATCCCTGGCGGATATCGCTCGCAACGTCGAGCGCTGGGTTTCCGTGATCGTGCTGCGCACCTATGCGCACGAAACCATCACCGAGATGGCGCAGTACGCGAGTGTCCCGGTGGTCAATGCGCTCAGCGACCTCGAGCATCCCTGCCAGGCCATTGCCGACTTCATGACCCTCGAAGAGCGCTTCGGCAATCTGAGGGGCTTCAATTTCACCTATGTCGGGGACGGCAACAACGTCTGTCATTCGCTGATGCTGATCGCAGCCCTGCTGGGCGCGCACTGCACCGTCGGCACACCGAGGAACTACGCTCCGAAGGCCGATATCGTGGCGCAGGCACGGGCAATCGCCAATACGACGGGATCGCACATCACCCTGGTCAATGACCCGATCGCCGCAGTGAGCGGCGCGGACGCCGTTTACACCGACGTCTGCACCAGCATGGGCTTTGAACACGAGGCGACCAAGCGCGCCCCGATCTTCAAGCCGTACCAGGTGAACGAAACCCTGTTGTCCTATGCGGCGCCGACCGCGGTCTTTATGCACTGCCTGCCGGCGCACCGCAACGCCGAAGTCACGGACGCGGTGCTGGACGGACCGCAGTCGGTGGTCTTCGGCCAGGCGGAGAATCGGATGCACGCGCAGAAGGCGCTGCTGCTGATGCTGCTCGGTAAAGGCGGAGCACATCCCGGCGCCCGCAACGGCGGCGGCCTGTAGCCACGGAGCAGTCGGCAAGCAGCGGCTGCTCTCAAAACGAAAGGTGTTCGCCCCGGGTTGGGCTTTTCTCCCGGCAGCGAACACGGAAGAACCCTGAGGCTTTGTACGAAATGTCTGTCATTCTCGAAAGTTTGCCCGTCGGCCAAAAGGTCGGCATCGCTTTTTCCGGGGGCCTCGATACCAGCGCCGCGATTCACTGGATGAAGCAGAAGGGCGCCCTGCCCTGGGCCTACACGGCCAACCTCGGGCAGCCGGACGAAACCGACTACGATGCCATCCCCCGCAAAGCGCTCGAATACGGCGCGGAGAATGCCCGTCTGATCGACTGCCGTGGACCTCTGGTTCGCGAAGGCATCGCCGCCCTGCAGTGCGGCGCGTTTCATATCTGGACCGCAGGCGTCCCCTACTTCAACACCACCCCCATCGGACGCGCCGTAACCGGCACCATGCTGGTCACCGCCATGAAGGAGGACGGCGTCGACATCTGGGGCGACGGCTCCACCTTCAAGGGCAACGACATCGAGCGCTTCTATCGCTACGGTCTGCTCGTCAATCCCCGCCTGAAGGTCTACAAACCCTGGCTCGACCCGGCCTTCATCGACGAGCTTGGCGGCCGCGCCGAGATGTCGGCCTTCATGCAGAAGTCCGGCTTCGCTTACAGGATGTCCGCGGAGAAGGCCTACTCCACGGACTCCAACATCCTCGGCGCGACGCACGAAGCCAAGGACCTCGAGCAGCTCTCCTCGAGCATCCGCATCGTCGCTCCCATCATGGGTGTCGCCTTCTGGCGCGACGACGTCGTTGTCCGCCCCGAAGAAGTCACCATCCGCTTTCAGGAAGGCTTCCCCGTTGCCCTCAACGGCCGCGAATTCTCCGACCCCGTCGAGCTGCTGCTCGAGGCCAACCGGATCGGCGGCCGCCACGGCCTTGGCATGAGCGACCAGATCGAGAACCGCATCATCGAAGCCAAGAGCCGTGGCATCTATGAGGCACCGGGCATGGCCCTGCTGTTCATCGCGTATGAGCGCCTCATCACCGGCATTCACAACGAGGACACCCTTTCGCAGTACCGCGAGAACGGCCGCAAGCTGGGCCGCCTGCTCTACCAGGGACGCTGGTTCGACCCGCAGGCCATCATGCTGCGCGAATCCGCGCAGCGCTGGGTCGCGAACCCGGTCACCGGCCAGGTCGCTCTGGAGCTGCGCCGCGGCAACGACTACTCGATTCTGAATACCGAGTCGCCCAATCTCACGTTCCACCCCGAGCGCCTCAGTATGGAGAAGACCGACTCGGTCTTCTCCCCGCGCGACCGCATCGGCCAGCTCACCATGCGCGATCTCGACATCACCGATACCCGCGCCAAGCTGATGACCTATGCCCAGAGCGGCCTGATCACCCTGAGCCACGGCTCGGAGATGCCGCAGCTCAGCAGCGGGAGCAAGAGCTCATGACCGAGGCTCCCGCCAAGATGTGGGCGGGCCGCTTCCGCGTGGCTGCCGATCCGCAATTCGAGGCCTGGCAGCGCTCGCTCCGCTTCGACGGGCGGCTGCTGCCCCAGGAAGTTGCCGCCAGCAAAGCGCACGCGCGCGCCATCGCAGCCGCCGGCATTCTCTTACCGGCCGAGCTGGATACGACGATGCGCGGCCTGGACGCCATCCTCGCCCGCGTCACGCGGGGGTCCATAGCATCCTCTGAAGCCGAGGACATCCACCACTTCGTCGAGCTGGCGCTCACCGCCGAAATCGGCTCTCTGGCCCTCAAGCTGCACACGGGGCGCAGCCGCAACGAGCAGATCGCCACCGACCTCCGCCTCTTCGTACGCGACAGCATCGACGGGACCATCGCCGGACTCCTCGACTGGGCTCTCGCTCTGCTGGAGCTGGCCGCCGAGGCCGACACCGCGGCCATGCCGTCCTACACGCACCTGCAGCGGGCCGAGCCCGTTCTGGTCGCGCACTGGCTGCTCGCCTACGTCGAGATGATCCTCCGCGACATCTCCCGCTTCGAGGACTGCCGCGCCCGCCTCAACTTCTGCCCCCTCGGCTCGGGAGCCGTCGCCGGCGCCACGCTCGCGCTCGACCGCACCATTGCCGCGCGCGAGCTTGGCTTCGCCGCGCCTACCGCGAACAGCATGGACGCTACCTCCGACCGCGACTTCGCCCTCGAGTTCG
Source organism: Acidobacteriota bacterium (assembly GCA_021792135.1). Classification (GTDB taxonomy): domain Bacteria; phylum Acidobacteriota; class Terriglobia; order Terriglobales; family Acidobacteriaceae; genus Palsa-343. The sequence goes on from JAJYVF010000001.1 coordinate 52,143, forward strand.
CGCAGGCAGCCTCCGCGCTCGGCATCCATCTCTCGCGCTTCGCCGAGGAGCTGACGCTCTACTCGACCGCGGAGTTCGGCTTCCTCGACCTTCCCGAGGAGTTCTCCACCGGCTCGAGCGCCATGCCGCAGAAGAAGAACCCCGACCTCACGGAGCTGCTCCGGGGCAAGAGCGGGCGCCTGCTGGGTGCGGCCACCGCGCTGGCCACGCTGCTCAAAGGGCTGCCACTCGCGTACAACAAGGATATGCAGGAGACCCAGGAGCCCGTTTTCGAGGTCGCCGACACGCTGGGCGGCATTCTGGAACTGCTGCCCGGGTTCAGCCGCGCGCTCACCTTCCGCTACGACCGGATGCGCGCGGCCACGCAGTCGGGCTTCCTCAACGCCATGGCGGCGGCGACGTACCTGGTGCACAAGGGCGTGCCCTTCCGCAAGGCGCACGAGAAGATCGGCAACGCTGTCCGGTACTCGCTGGACAAGGGGTGCGAGCTGGGCGATCTGTCGCTCGACGAGCTGCGGCAGTTCGGGGAGGAGTTCGACAGCGACTTCTTCGCGGCGGTCACGCTGGAGGCGACGCTCGACTGCCATGACGTGATCGGCGGGACGGCGCGGGAGCGGGTGCGGGGCGCACTGGCCGAGGCGCGGAGCCGTGTGCAGGCGCTCTCCGATCGCTATGGCCGTGTTCAAGAGTCGGAGGCCAGCCATGCGGGTGCGTAAGGCTCGTCTCCACGACGCGACCAACATTTACGAGTTAGTCAACAGCCTTTCGCACGACGGGACGCTGCTGCGGCGCGCCTTCGCCGAGATCTGCGAGAATGTCCGCGACTTCACGGTGGCCGAGTCCGAGGGCGGGATCTTTCTCGGCTGCGGCGCGCTGCATCTTTACGGGCCGCATCTGGCGGAGGTGCGGTCGATCGTGGTGCGGCCGGAGGCCAAGAGCCACGGGGTGGGCGGCGAGCTGCTGCAGGCGCTGCTGGCCGAGGCCGAGGAGCACGGGGTGGGCTGCGTCTGCCTCTTCACGCGCATTCCGGACTTCTTCTTCCGCTACGGCTTTCGCGAGGTGGAGGAGCGGACGGCGCTGCCGGACAAGATCTTTAAGGACTGCCAGAACTGCCCGCGGCTGTACAAGTGCGACGAGGTGGCGATGGCGCGGGGGCAGGTGCCCAAGGTCTCGATTCTGGGGCCGCGGATTGAGGCGGAGCAGCTGGTGCGGATCGGCGGCTGAGCGCGAGCGGCTTCCCTGCCCTTTCCCCAAAAAATCTCTGTTCGTTCTCCTCTGTGCTTTGCTTTCTGGGGCTTAGCGCGGGCTGCTCTCTCGGCCCTCTCCTTCGTGGTTGAAAACAGATCATTTCCGGGTCGGCTGCGATTGCGGCAAGCTCGGCTGAGTCTGCTGCATCCTCGGCTGCGCTGGGCCGAGTTAATTGACGAGACGTCACTTACAACTGGGTCGAGATTGCAGCAGGCTCGGCTGAGGTTGCAGGGTTCTCGGCCGAGCTTGCTGCAGGCCCGGTCGTGGTTGCGGCAAAGGCGGCGGGAAGCCGGAACCCGGTAGCGGGAAGCCAGAAGCCTGAGCCGGAAGGTGGGTAGCTGATCGCCATGGGATTCGAGGGGGAAAGGAAAAGCCCTGCCGGAAGGCAGGGCTTTTCTGTTTTTCCACCTAAGTTCAGAATACCAAACCGGGCGAATTCGTCGGCCAAATATCTGAGGGTCAGATTCGGTGTAAGTTCCGTTGAATCAGGGGCGGTTACTTTGGATTTCGGGCTGGAGGCTTGACAGTTTTTCGGACGGGCCCGATTCCAGGTCGCAGGAACCGCTGGCATCAAAAGCGCAGGAAGCAGAAGAGCGGCGCTCCGGGACCCTCTGGGAGCGTTCAGTTGCCGGCTGGATCCAGCTTTCCCCGGGGTCGGCGCGGCGCGGCTCAGGGCGTTGCTCACCTGCGGCAAGAGCGGCCCTGTTCGTGGTTTGCGGACGGAAGCTTCGCAATTCACAACATTTCAGCAGGTACGCATCAATGAGCGCATCGGCCTGTTCGCAACAGCTGAGATCAGAAAGCGACTCGATTGCTGAATACTGGCCGATATTGCAGGTATCAGTTTCGGCAATTTTTGTCGCCTTGTTTCCGCGATCCAGTGCATTTCATGGGACCAACACTCAACGGAAGGTAGTGCCCGGACTCAAACGGTAGATTAGATTCGGCCAGCACCAACCTTCTCCCGAAATGCAAGTTGCTGAAGTTGAATAGCTTGTGTGACGCAGCGCACGGCAATCGACATGCATCAACCAGGATAATCCTCAAGATCACCTGGAGCGTGCCATGGAAAGGCTCCTGCAGGATCTCCGTTACGGCGCGCGCATGTTGCGCAAGTCACCTGGTTTTATGTTGGTGGCTGTGATCACGCTGGCGCTGGGCATCGGAACGAATACGGCCGTGTTCAGCATTGTGGACGCTTTGGCGCTGCGCCCTTTGCGGCTGCCTGACGCCAAGCACTTGGTGGCGATTTACACCAGTGGCAAGAGCAGCCGGGGAACGTATCTTACAGGTCCCACTTCGTATCCCGACCTGGTGGATTACCGCGCCGGAGCCCCGGCCTTTTCCGGTATTGCCGGATTCGAGAATCGGGGCAGCCTGCTACGCGTGGGCGACGACACAGTCGAATTACTTACCTGCGTGGTGACCGAGAATTATTTCTCGCTGCTCGGGGTGAATGCGGCCCATGGACGGACTTTCACTGAGCAGGATTTCCAGGGGCCCGATACGCCACAGGAAGTCGTTATCAGCTATAAGCTGTGGCAGAAGTACCTGGGCGGCGACCCGAAAGTGGTGGGACACAACATTCGCCTGACCGGAAGGGACCTGGTCATTGCCGGGATCCTGCCGAGACAATTCCGCGGAACAGATCTCACGGCGGCGCCCGATGTATTCATGCCAGCGATAGTCTGGGGCCGCGAAGAAATGGTGAGCCGCAGCAACGCTCGTTTTGACCTGCTGGGGAGGTTGAAGCCGGGCGTGGACCTGCGCCAGGCGCAGGTCCAGATGGACACGGTAGCGCAGCACCTGGCAGGCGCTTATCCGAAAGAGCGTGCGGCGCGCATGATCACCGTGAAGTGGTTAACGGACTCCAACGCCGGCATGCGCAGGATCGGCTATATGTTTCTGGGCGTTGTCTCACTGGTGCTGCTGATCGCCTGCGCCAACGTAGCGGGATTACTGCTGGCGCGCGGCGAAACCCGGCGGCGCGAACTCGCTACCCGTTTGGCGATCGGCGCGGGACGGTTGCGACTCACGCGCCAGTTGTTTACAGAGAGTCTGCTTCTCTCGTTACTGGGGCTGGGCGCGGCGTTGCTGGCGACGCTGTGGGTCATCCAGGTCTTGCCCCGAATGCTACCGGCGCAAGTGGCGATGATGGGCATTGACTTCCGGCTGAATGAACGCGTCGTGGCATTTTCTTTCGCGGCAGCGCTGTTGTCGCTCATTGTCTTCGGAGCGGCGCCCGCGGTGCAGTCGTGCCGCGTCTCGCTGGTTGCTGAGTTGAAAGCAGGTGACGTGGCGGGGGGCACAGCGCGAGGGCGCAGTCTGGCCCGGAACGCGCTGGTTGCAGGTCAGGTGGCGCTCGCCGTCGTCCTGCTTACCGGAGCCGGTCTGCTGGTACGCACGTTTATGAAAGTCTCGCAGCAGGACCTCGGCTTCAATTCCCAGGAACAGCTGCTCCTGCTGCAAATCCTGCCGGGCAGCAATGAGTCGGCCAGAAATTTTCTCAGGACGTACCCTCAAATGCTCGAGCGGATCGAAGCCATTCCTGGCGTAGAACGGGCCAGCGTTGGGAACCGCGCGCCTCTGGCCGACTACAACAGTGGGTGGAGGATGACGGTCTATGTCCCCGGCATGCATCTGAGCCCCAACGAGCAGGGCGTTCCTATCAACGTGGGCCGTGCGGATGGTGGATACTTCCAAACGCTGGGCATGGCGCTGCTGCGGGGGCGCACGTTCGGTCCCCAGGACCAGCCGAAGTCGCAGCAAGTCGTGATATTGAATGAAACCGCGGCGCGGCGGCTGTTTCCTGGCACCGATCCCCTCGGGCAGCATTTCCGCTTCAACGGACCAGGCGGTCCGGACGGTTACGTCGTCGGCATTGTCCGTGACGCCAAGTACAACGATGCCACTGAAGAGAGCATGCCGTACATGTATGTCCCATTCACGCAATCATCCGGTGATACCGTCCTCCTGGTCAAGACGCGCGTATCCGCCGCTTCCGTGTTGCCCCTTGTGCGCCGCGAAATCAGGTCGTTTGACAGCACAATGAGCGTTTTTAGTGTTGTCACGATGAAAGAGCACATGCGTGCTGCTCTCTATGCCCAACGTGCGTCGGCGCAGTTGACGCTATTCCTCGGCCTGCTTGGATTGACTCTCGCCGTGGTTGGGCTCTACGCGATGCTTTCCTATTACGTCAATCGGCGCCGTCATGAGATCGGCGTGCGGATCGCCGTGGGAGCGCGGCCCCGCACCGTGTTCCTGATGATTGTTCGCCAAGGCTTGTTTCTGGGCACGGTGGGCACGGCGATCGGGATGGCCGGAGCGGTGGCCGCCATGCATGTCATCGCGAGCGTGCTGTTCGGCGTAAGCGCGCACGATCCGCTGACACTGGCGTCGGTGGCGTGCATTGTGCTCGCTGTTGCAGCGGTGGCCGCCGGAGTCCCGGCATATCAGGCGGCCAAAGTCGATCCCCTGACCGCGCTGCGCGCCGAATGATGAACGGTGAGAGCACGTCGGAGCAATCGCTGATGTCTTTTGGGGAACCTCACTGTTAAGGACACGCAGCACTGCCCACTTATGCAATTTGCGACTTGCTGCGACATTCGGTACACGTTGATGAAGTGTCACATTACTGACGGGATCAGGATCGAGCGCCCTATCTTACTAATCAGTCAGAAACGGGGTTCAGTCCAGCGATCTTCCCCGGAGCGTCGGTGAGCGCATCATCGCCAAATCGCTCACCGGCCGCATTCTGGGCGGTTTACCGGTTTTGCGGCACTGGACCAACGCAGAAAAGCAACCGCGGATTGCCGTTCGACTCGGGTGCTGTGTACCCTCGCTCAGGGCAGGCTTTCGCTCACCGCCCCCGAACTCTGACCAAAGAGCAACCACCCTCTTCGGGGGCGAACTGAACGTCGTTCGGGGCCCCGTTCGTTCAGAAGGACAGGGGCGATGGGGATTCTGGTTCCGGATGGGACGGAGCGACCGGCAATTTGGAGGTTGGGAGCGGACCAACGCAGAAAAGCAACCGCAGTTTGAATTTTCAGGGCGGATTCTTCCGCTGCGCGACAGGATGACAGCCGTGGGTATATGGCTGGGGTTTATAGCGGTGCTACCGAGTGGGCCGGATTCCCAATCCGGCCCCCTGCCAAAACCCACGATCCCAGGATCCGGAACATTGGCAGGCGCTGAAGGGGTTCCCGCCTGAGGTTTGGTGGGCCGCTCCGCGACCGAAACCCCTCGCTCTGCACCGCAACGGCCAGGCGAGCGTGGCCTGGCGGGGGCCCAATTCGACTGCGCGCCGGGAAGTGCTCTTTCCGCGTGAAATGCGGTTGCGGCGCTCCGCTCAGGGTGACGGCCGGGTTAGCTGGGGCTGTCCTGCGGGTGGTCGTTGCGGCTGACGGGGAAGACCAGATCTTCCACCGAGGCCACGGCGGTGCCGTTCAGCGTGGCGGGGCGGAAGCGCCATTCCTTGGCCTTCTCCAGCACTAACTGGTCGAGCGCGTTGCCCAGCCCGTGCACCAGCTTTTCCCCGGTTACATCGCCGAGGGCGCTGATCTGCACTTCGACGATGATGTTCTGCTCCTGATCGGGCAGCAGGGAACGATCGGGCACGCTGGGAAGGGGACGGTAGATGGGGAGCGCCAGTTCCGCATGGTCGTTGCTCACGCCCACGCCCATGGAGGCCGATTGCGGCGTGCTGCGGACGGTCTGGGCGTCGGGAGGCTGCGGGGTGGCCACAGGCGCTGCTGCCAGAAGCGCCTTCCTGCGGGGTGCCGGCAGCGGCGGGCGATGTTTGTGATGCGGCTTTGTCTCTTGTTTCGCTGCGCTGATGCCCGCATTCGGAGACCAGTACAGGGTGGTCGAACAGCAGCGGCTCTCAACAGCGACGGGCCGGACGTGGTGCGCGTACAGGGCGAGAAAGCCCGTCAGCAGGAGGGTTCCGTGAAAACCGAGGCTGAGCGCCAGGCTGCTGGTGCTGGTTCGAGGCGGCCGTGTCTGCGCGAAGATCATCCGACCCTCCGGCTGGGGTCCGAGAGCGGTTGCGGTTATCTTATCCTTCGGCGCAGGGGCGCGGCGCAGGCAGCTGCCGTGTCTTTCGATGCTGCGCCGAGATTTGAGAGCCGCGCAGAGCCAAACGGAAGCGGGCTGTTCGTCCAGCTGCGGCGGGCGAGCGGTTTGACATCCTCTTTGCCGATTCCTGAGAATCGACTGACATTCCGGGCAGATTCCGGCCGCCTTCCCCCGGCGCGGCCAACGAAGAGGCATCCATGTTCAAGGCGGTGGTGACGGATCCGCAGTTTGTTTTGCCGTTTGTGGTGTTGCTGGCCGGGGTGGCTCTGCTGGTCGTGCTGAGCTGATGGCGATTATTGCGCAGGAAAGCGGCGTCCTTCGCCCGGCGGCGGAGGGGCAGAGCCCGCGGTCGCTGCACTGGCTGGGTGTGCTGTGCGGACTGGTGGCGGGCGCGTGGCTGGGGGCGGCGGAGGCTCCGGTCAAGCTGGTGACGATCGGGCTCTCTCCGTATGCCATTTCGCTGTGCATGGTGACCGGGGTCTTTGTGGCGCGCTGGACCTTTCCCACCCTGCTCAAGGGCACGGAATACGTCTTCGAGGACCTGAACAGCAAGCGGCACCTGATGGTGTGGGCGCTGCTGGCGGGGGCGCTGTGGGCGGTGGCCAATACGCTGACCGTCTTCGCGATCCGGGATGTGGGGCTGGCGGTGGCTTTCCCGCTGTGGAACGCGAATTCGCTGGTGGGGCTGATCTGGGCGCGGGTCTTCTTCGGCGAACTGAAGGGGGCGAGCGGCGGGGTGATTCTCCGGGTGGTGGTGGGAGCGGTGGTGATTGCCCTGGCGGCGACGCTGCTGGGGTTCAGCACGATTCACGGCGATCACGGCGGGGCGGGACACGCGATCCGCGGAGTAGCGGCGGCGCTGGGGGCCTGTCTGCTGTGGGGGACGATGTACGTTCCCTACCGCAAGGCTTATCTGAGCGGGATGAATCCGCTGTCGTTCGTGACGGCCTTTACCGTGGGCGAGCTGGGGACGGTGGCGCTGCTGGCGGTGACGCTGGGCGGCGGCTTCGTGACGATCGAACATGAGCTGCGGCATGCGCACCAGGTGCTGTTCTGGCTCTTTCTGGGCGGTTTTGTGTGGGTGGTCGGCGATCTGTTTCAGCAGTACGCGGCCAAGTATGTGGGGATTGGACGGGGGATTCCGCTGGCCAACACCAATCAGCTGTGGGGGCTGGCGTGGGCGGCGCTGGTTTTTGGGGAACTGCAGGGCGCAACCGGCATGCAGAAGCTTCTGGTGGTGGGCGGGTCGCTGGGGATGATCGGGGGAGCGGTGCTGGTGGGGTCGGGCGCGGCTACCGGGCGGGAGCAGACCTCGCAGAACGAAGCGGTTGAGCGGGAATGCGACCGCTACGGTCTGGACTACCTGCGCACGCTGCGTTCGCTGGGCGGCGTGGAGGAGAACGGAAGAGCCGGGAACGGACGGCGCTGGTGGGATTATCTGATCATGACGGCCGCGGTGCTCTTCTTTGTTTCCTTTGCGGCGACGGCCGCCGTGCCGACCATGCACCTCAGCGTGCCATGGGTAAGCATTCTGAGCGGATTGATGCTGTGCGTCCTGGGAATCGGCTGCTATCGGCTGTGGCGGGGCACCAGCTTTTCGTAGAGGGCGGATGGGCCTGGGGCGAGGATTGCCAGGCGTGGAGCGGATAGCTTATGGTTAGTTAGCTCGAAGGCAGGAGGGTTCCATGGCAACCGCGATATCACCCGGACAGGAAAACCCTCTCCGCGGAGACATGGAAGAGTGGGACGAGTTTCTCCAGGGGCGGTACCGCGAGGGCAAATCGCAGGAGGAGTTCCGGCAGTACGATGAGAAGGCGACCCCCGGCGTGGCGCGGTTTTATAAGCTGAACCACGAAAATCAGACCTACGACTACGTTCTTGCCAAAGAGAAGGAGTATTTCGCCCTCAACAAGGGCGAGAAGTCGATCTGGGAGGCAGCGGAGTTTCTCAACACGCTGGTGGACGACAGCGACCCCGATACCGACCTGACGCAGATCGAGCATCTGCTCCAGACTTCCGAGGCGATCCGGGCCGACGGGCATCCGCGGTGGTTTGTGCTGACGGGGTTCGTCCATGACCTGGGAAAGGTGCTGTGCCTGTGGGGCGAGCCGCAGTGGGGCGTCGTGGGCGACACTTTTCCGGTCGGATGCGCGTATTCGAAGGACATTGTCTTCCATGAGTATTTCGCCGGCAATCCGGATCTGCACCATCCGGTGTATTCCACGCAGTATGGCGTCTACGAGCCGAACTGCGGACTGGACAAGGTGCATATGTCGTTCGGCCACGACGGGTATATCTACGAGGTCATGAAGAATTACCTGCCCGGAGAGGCGCTCTACATGCTGCGGTATCACTCCTTTTACCCGGCGCACCGGCATGGAGCGTATCGTCACCTGATGAATGCCGAGGACGCGGCAATGTTCCGCTGGGTGAATGAATTTAACAAGTACGACCTCTACTCCAAGGGACACTCCCGGCCGAAACTCCAGGACATCAAGCCGTACTACGACGATCTGTTTGCGGAGTTCTTCCCCGCGAAGATCGCCTGGTAACCGGGCTGCTTCGGATGATCCTCAGGCAAGGGCAGGGAGCCGGGATTGGCGCGCACGGATAACCGATCCGCGCATAGATAGCGCATAACAGCCTGGGGGAGAAGCCGAACGCTGGTAAAACGGGCGAAGAGAAAGCCCGGGCAAAAGCCGTCGAACTGGCGCGGGTGCCTGCAGGGCTGATTTGGGCCACGACCGCAGGTTCAGTTTTCGATGGCGGATGCTACCCTGCTGATAGGGAGATTGCCCGGGCTTCATCCCGTGACCTTTCTGCCGCGGAAATGCGGGGAGGTGCAGGGAATGGTTGCTGCGGTGGGTGAATGTGGGTTGAAGGCTTCTCTCCTGTGCAGCAAGTTGCTGATTCTGAACAGTGGCCCCGTAGCTCAGGTGGATAGAGCAGCAGTTTCCTAAACTGCGTGTCGGAAGTTCGAGTCTTCCCGGGGTCACCAAACCAGGCGTTTCGGGCAAATGACCGGGCAATCGGCCCAGGCGAGCCCTCAGGGCAGCACTTCCGGCTGCGCCACCATTCCATAGAAGGCATTGGCTCCCGAGGTCATGTCGTGTCCGTAGCTCAGCACCACGGTCGTATGCAGCACAGACACTCTGGCCTCGACTCCGGGATCGAAGAGCCACTGTCGCGTGGAGAGCCCGGAGTTGGGCGCGCTCATGCGGCCGATGTCGAGCAGAGGCCCGGCATCGAGGCTGATGAGGCCGTTGCTGTAAAGGCGCCGGTCAAATTCGGAGTTCGAGAGGAAATAGCCATTGCCGATCGGGGCACTGCCCTTGCGTCCATCCCGGGTTGCGACGATGCCGCGCATCCAGAGGTCGGTGTCGTCCCGATCCATGCCCAGCATGTAAAGTTCGTCGAAGGGGGAGGAGCCGAAGATCGTGCCCGCGCGCAGCCGCTGGGTCAGCTCATAGGCATGGCCCTGGATGCCGGGCAGCCAGCGGGCCAGCGCCGATGCGCGGAGTTTCTCGCAGATATGCGAGGGCGTGGAAATGGTGCGCGCCAGTTCTGAGCTGGCGCCGGCATCCAGGGTAAAGCGGAGCTGGGGGAAATTGGCAAGGCGCTCATCGATGGACGCGAGCTGCTTGATTTCAAATCCGGGCGTCAGCAGCGATTTGGTCAGGGCGGAGCCGTAGTTCACGCTGCCGAAGGTTCGGTGCGAAAGCTCGCCGCCGAGCGACCAGCGCAGGCGGCCGCCGGCGAAGGCCGTGAAGCTGGCAGCGGCCACTTCCCGATTGAGGTGCAGCGATCCAAGCACGGGCGCCACGCCGGTAAAGGAGCGGCGGATGGCCCAGTTCTCGTCGCGAAGATCGGCGGCGAAGCCCCAGCGCCACTGAGGCAACTCATGCGAGGGAGCGGAAAGCGACAGCCACAGGCGGCGCTTCTGCGAGTCCCAGCGCAGCAGGGAGTCGAAATTGACAGCCGACCGCCGCATGTTCAAGTAGCGCGGATAGATCGTCTCGTACGGCAAGCCGCTGAAGGTGGAAAGCAGCGCCTGAAAACGGCCCGCACCAAAGCCGTCCAGCTCCTGAGCGCGAAAGACCGCATCGAAGGCGCCGTTCTGCCGTGGATTGAGGTGAATGCTCCAGGAGGGAAAGATTCCGAGAGCCTGGAGGCGCGCTTCGGTGGCGGTCAGCTGCGGTTCGCGCAGAACAGCGGCGGGCGAAAACGCAAAGGCACGATCGAGGAGCAGCCGGTGGACGCGAAGATGGGGATCGAAATGCAGGGCAGCAATGCGGGGCTTGTTGACACGATTCCAGTAGCGGAGCGCCGCGTCCAGATTGCCGGAGAGGAAATAGACGGTTCCCAGAAAGTTGTTGGCGTAGTCGTCCCTGGGGTCGAGGCGCAGGGCTCTGCGCAGCCAGTGAGCGGCCGCGGCGTACTGCTTCCGCTCAAAAGCGACGCCGGCCAGTTCGACGGCGAAGCGCTTCTGGCCAGGGCAGGCGCGCTGGCCCTCCAGCATCGCGCGATGCGCATCGTTCCAGCGGCCGAGACGGGCATACGCCAGGCCCAGTTCGAAATCCACATCGGGGCTCCGCGACGGCATCGCCTCGGCGAGCTTCACAACCTGCGCCCACCGATGCTGGGCGAAGAGCTGCTGCACGCGGGGATCGCGGCTGTGCGATCCGGAGCACTGGGCGTGGGTGGTACGGGCCCAGGGAAAGCAGACCGCCGGCAGCAGAATTAATGGGAGGAGGGCGCGGGCACGGCGAGCAACATCCAGTCGCCGGTTGCGCTCCAGTCTTTCTCGAATGCTGCACGCTCCTGTGTGAGGAGCTTACGCTCCGCCGGATCGTTCATGGTGACGAGGTTGCGGGCGGGATCGATGCCGTCCACAACCACATAATGCAGTTCCGACTGGCCCTCGGGGCGGATGGCGACGATCAGCGGCCGTCCTTTGGCGAGCTGCTCAGGCAGGTCGCTCCAGCGGCCGCTGAGGACGAAGACCAGGAAGCCATGCTGGCGCAGATAGGCCTGCATGGCAGAAGCCTCGATGCCGTGCGCGCGGGGAGAATAGAGCCGGCGCTGAATGACAGTCACGCTGCTGTCGCGGCCAGCCGGCCTGCTCTGCTGCGCAGCCCAGTACTGCATCACCATGGAAAGCGAGGCCGCACCGCAGCCCTCCCTGGGCTGGCTCACAAAGGGCACATCGATCCACACGGCACGCGCCGTCCGCGCGCCGGAGGCGACCGACGCCGCCAGCATCAGAGAAGCTGCGAGCGCGAATCTGCTCATACCATCAGTGAATCACAATTGCGATCATCACCACGATGGCCGCGCGATGACAGGCCAGGCCCCAGTAGTGAGATGGCCGGTGTTCAGCGCGATAGCTACGCCGCAAATTTCTCCGCCGCTGTTGGCCTTGGTTCAGGCTCCGCTGCCCGGCCGCGAAGGCCGGAGGAGCAGCCGCTCGCGATCAGAATTTCGTCCGCACCAATCCGTCATGGCATAGTCTTATGGAAGCGGCTGCTCGCATGGCGGCCGCCCAGCCTGAGAAACGCTGCACACCTATGCTTCGGATTCTGCTGGATCTTGGCCTCCTCGGCCTGCTCACCTCCACCGCATTTACGCTGCTGGCCATCGCCGGCCTGCGGCGCTTTCTCAGAGAGCCGGCGGCGGCGGTCGAGCTCTCTTTTACCCCCCCGGTGAGCCTGTTCAAGCCGCTGCACGGAGCCGAGCCGAATCTGGAAGCGCATCTGGAGACCTTTTTCCTGCAGGATTATCCCCGCTTCGAGATATTGTTCTGCGCCCGTTCAGCGGGCGACCCGGGCCTTTCTGTCGCTCGGCGGGTGGCCGCGCGCCATCCACAGATCGCCGCCCGCTTTCTGACCACGGGCGAGGACACCTACAGCAACGCGAAGGTCTCGTCGCTCGAACGGATGCATGCCGCGGCACGCCACAATATCTTCGTCATCAGCGACAGCGATGTCCGGGTGAGCCCGGGCTATCTCCGCGAAGTCATTGCCCCGCTGGCCGACGATGCCGTGGGCGCCGTTACCTGTCTGTACCGCGGGGTAGCGGACGGTACATTGTGGTCGAAGCTGGAAGCGGCCGGCATGTCGGTCGAGATGACCTCGGGAGTGCTGGCGGCCAATCTGCTGGAGGGGATGAGATTCGCGCTTGGACCGACGATGGCAGTCCGCCGCCGCTGCGTGGAGCGGATGGGGGGCTTCGGAGTGCTGGGGCCCTACTGCTCGGACGATTTTCTGCTGGGCGCCAGGGTGGCGGAGCAGGGCGAGGTCGTGGTGCTTTCGCGGCACGTCATCGATCACATCATTCTGAACATCGGCTTCCTGGATTCGCTGCAGCACCAGACGCGGTGGATGAAATCGACGCGCTTTTCACGGCCTCTGGGACACCTGGGAACGGGGCTGACCTTCAGCGTTCCCTTTGGAATTCTGGCCTGTGCCGGCGCGGCGGGCCTCCATCATCCTGTCGCCGGACTGTCGCTGCTGGCCTACGGTATCGCCCAGCGCATGCTTCTGGCCGCGCTGCTGGGCTCCGGAGCGGTCCACGAGCGCCAGCCGCTGCGCACCGTGCTGCTATATCCGATCCGCGATCTGCTGGGCTTCTGCTGCTGGGCTGCCAGCTACCTGGGCAGCACGATTCTGTGGCGCGGAAACCGCTATCGCCTGACCCGCGGCGGTCTGATGCACCCGCTCTCCGTGCAGTCCGGCGAGCCGGAATCCAGGGTACCGGCTTAGATCAGACGCCGGCACAAACGCCGCGATGCCGATCCAGCCACGCGGCAGGTTGGAGCCGGGCCAACGGTTTCCGCAGAAATCTGCGCATACGCCCGCGTGAGTTGCTCAACGGAATGTTCGGATGAGAGAATACGACCGTTCGTTCGACGAGCAGAATTTATGTGGGTTCCCAGGACTGCCTTTCCCCAGGCATTCCGGATCTCGAAGAGGGAGATCGATTGCGCATCCTTCGGAGTTCTCTGATTGCCTGCGGCCTGATCGCTTCGTTTTTCAGTCTTTCAGCCAGCGGCGCGAGCGGGCAATCGGCGGAGAACGACCGCCTGCCTCCGCCTCCGCACGCTGAGACGATCCATGTGAAGCATGTGCTGGTGATCGGCGAGACCAAAGGCTTCGAGCACGATTCCGTGCCCGATGCGATGGCCGCCATTTACAACATGGGCAAGCAGAGCGGGCTGTGGGATACGGTCATGCGGACCGACACGGAGCTGCTGACCAAGAAAGACCTGGGGCGGAACGCGAAAAATCTGAACTATTTCGACCTGATCGTCTTCGCCAGCACTACCGGCGAACTGGACATGGACGACAGCCAGAAGAAGGACATGATGTCCTTCATCCATGACGACGGAAAGGGATTTGTCGGCATTCACGCAGCGCTCGACACCAATTACAAATGGCCCGAATACGGAGAAATGATCGGCGGCTGGTTTGACCAGCATCCCTGGTTCACCTTCATGGCGCCCATCATCAATGAGGACCCGAGCTTCCCGGCGGTACGCCACTTCCCGCATGAATTCGTCAAATACGATGAGATCTATCAGCCGAAGGACTGGTCGCGGGACAAGGTGAACGTTCTGCTGAGTCTGGATCCGAGCCGGCTGGATTACTCGAACAATCCGCGGATCCACCGGCAGGACCACGACTTTGCGGTGGCCTGGGCCAAGATGTACGGAAAAGGACGCGTTTTCTATTCCACGCTCGGTCATACCGAACAGGCCTGGGAAGATCCGGATATCCGCAAGATGTACTTTGAGGCGATTAAATGGGCTCTTTGGCTGACGGATGGAAGCACGACGCCGCACCCGCGGCCGGCTTCCCCGGACCAGTCTCACTGATGCGGCGGGGCGACCTTCCGCGCCAGGGCATGTGCCTTGTTCTCCAGCGATGACGAAAGGGAGTGCAGCGAGTTGAGGTGGGTGAGGGGCGTTTGTTTCGCAGCAGCGTTGGGAGCCATGGCAGCGGGCTCCTTCGCCAGTCAGGCGGATGCGGCGATCCAGCCGGGACAACAAACCGAGAGTCAGAGTACCGGCGCGGCTTCCTATGCGCAGCGCTGCGCCGCATGTCATGGCGATCAGCGTCAGGGGCATCCGCCCTCGTTTCCTTCGCTGATCGGCGTCGGCCAGAGAATGACGGCGGAGCAGATTGCGAAGCAGATTCGCAGCGGAAAAGGAAGCATGCCGCCGTTCCCCGGATTATCGGATCAGGAAGTGCAGGCACTGGTGCACTATCTCACGGCGCCCGAGCCGACCGGAGCCGCGACCATGAGCGATACCCAGGCGAATGCCTCGGCGACGCCCCCTTCGTCGGCTGTGGAAGCGGGCAGCGCATTGTTTGAGCAGAACTGCGCTTTCTGCCATGGCCGCGACGCCGAGGGCGGCGAAACGGGTCCGGACCTGACGCGGTCAAAGCTGGTGCTTTCCGACACGACGGGCGCGAAGATCTCTTCGGTAGTGCACGAGGGCCGGCCGGGGACGAAAATGCCGGCGTTCAACTTTTCCACGCAGCAGATGGAGAGCATCATCGCGTTTCTGCGCATGCGGGTCATCGCCGCCAATGCGGAGAAGGGTGAGCGCCGCGGGGTGGATGTTTCCGATCTGCAGACCGGAAACGCCGCGGCCGGGAAAGCCTATTTCTACGGCGCGGGAGGCTGTTCGAAGTGCCACTCGCCCACAGGCGATCTGGCCGGAATCGCCACGCGTTATCAGGGACTGCAGCTGGAGCGGCGCATGCTCTATCCTCGCGATGCGAAGAGCACGGTGACGGTGACGCTGCCGTCCGGCAAGACGATCAGCGGGACCCTCGCTTATCAGGATGAATTCACGATAGGGCTGCGGGACAGCAGCGGCAGGTATCACTCCTGGGAGGCCAGCCGGGTGAAGTACAAAGTGGACTCGCCGGTGGATGCGCATGTCGAGCAGTTCGCCAAATACACCGATGACGACATTCATAACCTGATGGCTTATCTGCAAACGCTGCGCTGAACCAGAGGTCTTGTCTCGATATGAAGCTGCTGAAATCCGCCCTGGGGGTCCTGCTGGGCTTCTGGTTCCTGCTGAGTGCCTGTGCCCCGCGCCTGGGGGCACAGGATCTGACCAACGCTGAGCTGCTGCATCCCTCGCCGGACAGCTGGCCGACCTACCACGGCGATTACACCGGCGAGCGGCACAGCCACCTGACGCAGATCACTCCGGCGAACGTGCACGATCTTGCTCTGTCCTGGGTTTTCCAGAGCAAACAGACGGCGACCATCAAGTCCTCGCCCCTGCTGGTGGACGGGATTCTGTATTTCACGGTGCCGGATAACGTGTGGGCCGTGGATGCGCGCTCCGGTCACATGCTGTGGCATTATTACCGGCCCTCGACGCAGGGCGACCACATCGGGCATCGCGGGGTCGCCATGCACGGGGGCTGGCTTTACTTCACGACGCCGGACTGCCACCTGATTTCGCTGAATGCGAAAGACGGCACGGTGCGGTGGGACAAACTGATTGCCAGGGTGAATCGCGGCTACTGGACCACGATGGATCCGCTGGTGGTGGGGAACCACGTCATCGTCGGGGTTTCCGGCGACTTCGATAACCTGACCGGCTATCTTCGCTCCTTCGATCCGGACACCGGCGCGACGCAATGGCAGTGGGACAGCACACCTCCGGCCGGTACGCCGGGCAAGACCACGGGAGGCATGACGTGGATGACCGGCACCTACGATCCGTCGCTGAACCTTGTTTACTGGGGCACCGGGAATCCCACTCCGGTACTGAACGGAAAGACGCGGCCCGGCGCCGATCCCTGGACCTGCAGCATCGTGGCCATCAACCCGGACACCGGCAAGCTGGTGTGGGGCTTCGTTGCATCCCCGCATGACACGCATGACTGGGATGCGGTGGAGACACCCGTTCTGGTCGACGGCAATTTTCACGGGCATCCTCGCAAGATGCTGATGCAGGCTTCGCGCAACGGCTATTTCTTCGTACTCGACCGCACCAGCGGCAAGAGCCTGCTCACCGTCCCCTTCGGGCCGGTGAACTGGTCCCTGGGAGTTGACGCGCAGGGACGGCCAATTCCGAATCCGGAAAAGGAGCCTGCTCCGGACGGGCGGCTGGTTGCTCCGGATGAGGGCGGCGTGACCAACTTCCGTGCGCCGAGTTTCGATCCGAAGACCGGCTTGTTCATCGTCGATGCACACCCCAGCTACAGCATCTATTTCGCGAAACCGGCCGACGGAGCGTTTGGCTGGGCGGGCGCGGATTATGGATTGTGGGGCAAGGGGGTGATTGAGGCCATCGATTACCAGACGGGCAAGATCCGCTGGAGCCATTTTGTCGGCCGCGGCGGGGACGGCGCCGGAGTGCTGACCACCGATTCGGGGCTGACCATCACCGGCGACGGAGAAGGAAACGTGCTCGCGCTCGCAACCAGCAACGGCAAAACGCTGTGGCACGCCGGCACGAGCTCGCCGATGGAGAGCTCGCCGATCTGTTACGAAATAGACGGCCGCGAGTACATCATGACCAGCAGTGGCGGCGACCTGTTTGCCTGGGCGCTTCCGCAGGAATGACGCCGGCGGCCGCCGCGCGGCGCTTCGGCGGGCGTCTCGGCTGAACGCAGGTTCGCTCGCGATCTTCACCCGGGAGTTGCAGCAGCTCCCCGGAACGCTGCACGGCCGCCCTCCGGAGGGGAGCCGCGACTGCGCCGGGCAGGGCCACACGACACCCGGCTCAGACGGGTCCTGTCCGCTGAGGGTCAATACATCCAGCTGCAGTCGCGGGTAAAATCGGTTGTCTCGGCGCGCCGCCACGTCCCGCCGGATTTCTCGACGACGAAGATTCCGCCGCTGCCGCAGAACCCGCCACAGTTCCGGATGACCGAAACCAGCGCCCGGGTGTGCGCGCGGTCAAAGCCGGGAACGCCCAGGAAGCGCACATGACGAACCTTCCGGTAGTCATCGCATCCGGAAACCTGCTGATCGTGGACCTGCAGACAACGCTGCACCCGCGCCACCTGGCTGCGCCCCAGCACCTGGTATCCCTGCGGTATGGCGAACTTCGGCTGCCAGTCATGGCTTTGCCGATTGGCAGCCTCGAAGGCATCGGTCATCTCATGCTCGTCGGGTGTTGCCGGCCTGAGACAACTGCCACCCACCTGGGGGATGTCGGTGACCGAATTTTCCGCGAAGACCAGCGGTTCCTGCACCGGCGCCTTGTAGAGGGCCGAGTAAACATCGTAGGCATCAGCGGGCACGGCTCCGCCGCCCGGCTGGTTCAGCGGACTGGTAGCCGCCAGATCCGGGATGGAGCTGCCAGCCGCTTTCCTCGCGGGGTGACGGGGAACAAGCCGTACCCAGAGGAGCGCCACAGCGGCCACCACCAGAATCAGCCGAAACCACCCGCGCCCCGACAAACGCATTCTCTCCTCCCAGTACAGAAAGGGGGCTGTAACCGCGGAACCTCTCTGCTGAAATTGTAGGCCCGCAGCAGCCCTGCCCCGAAGCCTGCCCGGGGCTGGCGGTCGCGCCACGATCTCCGCCCTCGTCACCGAAATTTTCTCTTAACTCACCCTTTGCCGATCTGGCGAAATCGTTGCTGCGCTGTTTGTCGGCGCGGCGGCGGGCATTTCTTCCATCGTGCTGCCCCTCACTGGGTTTTCCAATATGTCCAAACGGCTGGCTGCCAGCATCGCCGGAGCTGTCTCCCTCGGCAGCTATGAAGCCGGAGTTCTGTGCGAAGTCCTGGACGCGGTCAGCCAGCATAACCAGGACCCGGCAACCGCGGACGAAGACCACATCGTCATCGATGTTCTGACCGGAGCGTCGGCCGGCGGCATGACCGCGGTCATCCTCACCCAGAAGCTGCTGTACAGCGCTGGAGGGGCTTCAGGCGACGGGCGACGACGAACCCGCTCCAGTCGCGGGGCAGGCGGAGGCCTTGCGGGACGCCGTGCTGGCTTTCGAGACCGCCGCGGGACTGGGAGCGGGGGATTACGTGTGCATTTACGGGATCACGGCGAGCGACAGCCAGCTGGCAGGCGCGGGGCTGGAAGCATTTCCTGGATTCTTCGATCAGCGCTTTCGCGACCACGACTACGCTGTGGGACGCTCGCATGCTCGCGCCGTTCCGCAGGATGCTGCTGGACGGGATCAGCCTCGGTCAGGTGCCCAATTCCGACCTGTGCCTGTTCAAGGCAGGCATGCGCAGACGAGTGAACCGGATGCTGGAAGAGATGTGGGGGCCGGTACTCTCGCTCCCGGCGATACCGGGCTCGGACCTGATCCTCGAGCCGGTACTGGAGCGCATGATCGCGCGGAGTTAAGAGCAGGAGCCGGCCAGGATCCGGATCAGCACCTGCGCAATCATGCGCTCGCGGGAAGCGGGTAACCCGGCACGTTACGGGTTCAATCCTCGCGCCTCTGTGACCGGACGCACAGACACGTGCTCCTGTCCGTGCCACAATCTGCGGCGTCGAATCCTCGCACGAGACCCAACTCTCGCGAGTTGTGCTGGTTCCGGTATTTCGGTCACGGAGGGTCACTATGACTACCTCGGTGCTGGTTACCTGGTCCACCCGCTATGGTTCAACGGAAGAGGTTGCTCAGGTTATCGCGTCGGTCCTGCGCGAAGCGGGTTTGGCGGTGGAAGCCCGGCCTGTCGGGACAGTGGAGAGCCTCGAACGCTTCGAGGCAGTGGTGCTGGGATCGGCGCT
The DNA here is from genome assembly GCA_021792135.1 of Acidobacteriota bacterium. Lineage (GTDB taxonomy): Bacteria > Acidobacteriota > Terriglobia > Terriglobales > Acidobacteriaceae > Palsa-343. The sequence continues at coordinate 71,204 of JAJYVF010000001.1, forward strand.
TTACATGGGCCGGCTCCACCGCGATGCGCGCCGCTTCCTCTCGTCGCAACGCGATGCCCTTACCGGGCGGTCCGTCGCACTCTTCGTTCTGGGTCCGATTCACAAGGACGAAAAGGAATGGACAGGCGCCCGCTCGCAGCTCGACAGGGAGATGAGAAAACTCCCCTGGCTGAAGCCATTCGCTCAGCAGATGTTTGGTGGCAGATGGGATCCGGCCAGGTTGGGCTTTCCCTTCAGCCTCTTCCCGCCCCTCAGAAGGATGCCCGTGAGCGATGCCCGGGACTGGGATGCCATTCGTGCCTGGGCGGTGAGGCTGGCCGGCGCCCTGCAGCCGGCGGCGCGGACGGCCTGACGGATCTGCCGCCGATCCACCGGTGGGGACGTCCAGCCTCGGCGCCGGAAACGGGCGACGAGTTCCGCTGAGCTTTTGCCGCGCCGACCGCGGATGTGCAATTCTCTCGCAGGAACCAGGGTCAACAGGGTGAGAGAGGGCTGGTATGACGACCGCCAGGCCGTGATCTCAGACTATGGAGAAGGAGGTTTTCCATGGCGCGAACCGAATCCTCGATGCTGCCGCTGGCGACACAGGCACCCCATTTTCAGCTGAAGGACGTGCGCGACGGCACTTCACACAGCACTGAGTCGCTCATGGGTTCGAAGGGCCTGCTGGTCATGTTCATCTGCGCACATTGCCCCTTCGTTCAGCATGTGGAGCATGAACTGGCGCGACTGGGAACCGAGTACCAGAGGTCGGGGATCGGCATCGTCGCCATCAGCAGCAACGATGCCGATTCGTACCTGGACGATGCCCCGCCGGGACTTGCCCGCCAGTCCGGGCGGCTGGGATTCGTCTTTCCTTATCTGTACGACCAGACGCAGGAGGCCGCCCGAGCGTTCGACGCGACGTGTACGCCTGATTTCTTTCTCTTCGACAGCGCCGGAAAGCTCGTCTACCGCGGCCAGCTCGACTCCAGCCGTCCGGGGAACGGGATTCCGGTCACGGGAGCCGATCTTCGCGCCGCCATGGATGCGCTGATCGCGGGCAAACCTGTCTCCCGCGAACAACGGCCCAGCCTGGGGTGCAACATCAAATGGCGGAAATAACGGCATGAGGAGAATGCAGTCAGGCAGGGAGCAATGCTCGAAGCCGCTCCCGCAAGGCATTGAAAACAAAGCATCGGCTTTTCATCGAAGGATGGGGGGACTCGGAAGAGCCAGACCAGCAGCTGACCGCTTCTGCGCAGACTCGCAGACCGGCGGCTCTCGCGCCGGTCCGCCGCTCAGTCCAGCCGCACCAGCCAGGCATCGCCCTCGCTCGGCCGCAGCCGGTGGGCGATGGCGACCGCCATCTGCCGGTTGCCGTTCTGCGGCCGAATCCGCACCCAGTACCCCGTGGGCCCATGGAATTCGATCACGTTGGCAGTCCGGTATTTTCGCTCCAGTTCGGACTGAAGCCGCAGCGCCGCCTTAGCCCGGGAAAACGCGCCGATCTGCACGCACCAGCGTCCTCCTGCATCGATCGGCTTCGGCGTGCTGTAAACGTCGATGCGCACCTCGGCTACGCCCGGACGCCAGACGCCGACCTCTTTGGCCGCCGCCAGGGACAGGTCCAGAATCCGTCCCTGCACAAACGGTCCGCGGTCGGTAACGTGCATAATCGCCGACTGGCCTGTCCTGACATTGGTCACCCGGATCAGCGATCCCATCGGCAGCGTCCGGTGCGCCGCCGAGACCCGGTTCTCGTCGTACACCTGCCCGTCGGCGCCGACCCGGTGGTGGTAGGGCGGTCCGTACCAGCTCGCCCTGCCGAACTGCGTAAAGATGGGAGCATGCGTTGCCACGAACTCCTCGTCGGCGCTGAGCCCCGCGCCGGGCTTCGCTCCCGCCGCCGGCGGGTAGGGTGCCGGCGGCGCCGCAAGGGGAGGAGGCGGAGGAGGAATGTAAGCTACTGGTTGTTTGTGTCCGCAGCCGGCAATCAGCCAGGCGAACAGAGCAGCGACGCCGGCAGCGCGAACCTGCCGGCAGAAAGAGGAGGGTTGGCCGCAGCCGAAGATCATCGCTTACCCAGTATTCCGGTGCGTATCCCGTTGGTCAATGCCCCCCCGGGGGATGTTCCGGATCAGTAACGCATGCATCCCCGAAGCCCCGAGGCGTATCCCAGGTTGTTAAGTCCCGCTCGTCTCCGGGGGGGCACCATCCGTCTCTTCAACAGCCCTGAGTATTGGCGGCAGCACAACGGAGGACCCTTAGCGGGAATGGCTCGAACTACAACAGCTGGCTCCGCGCCCCGGCCGGTTCACGTGCCCGCATGCATCCGCCAACTGCGTGCCCGACGCCTGCGGAGGCTGCTTCCGCTGCTCCTGTTGCTTGTCGCCGCCCTGTTCTGTCCCGCCTGCCGGGCACAGTTCGAGATCCCGGATGCTCCCACCCCCCAGCCCGATCTCCGGGTCAGCGCCCCGGTGCCAGGGGCCTTCGCTGGTCCGGCCTCCGGGCCGGTTCCCGGCCAGCAGAGCTTCCCACCCACCGCAAGAGTACGGCACGACCTGAGAATCCCGGGACTGGAGCCGAACTATCTGCCCATTCCCCAGCACTGCTCCCTGCGATCATGCAGCCAGACGGCAACGTCAGGCGCCTGCTGCCGGACCCAGTACGACGCGTTCGCCAATTACCTGAAGCAGAATGCGGCGGTTACGTACACACCCGGCGGTCTGGGCCGTCTGGCCTTCCGCGGCGTGATCGATCCCTTCAACCTGCTGACCATCGGTGGCACATCCGCGATTTCCGTTGCCAGCTCCCCACACTCCCCCTACGGCCCCGGCATGTGGGGATGGACCAAACTGAACGGAGTGACCCTCACGGAAGACATGACGAGCGAGTTCGTCGGCACCTTCCTGATCCCATCGCTCGACCACCAGGACCCTCACTACTACCGCATGCCGAATGCACCGATTATCCAGCGCGTGGCCCACTGCATCTATCAGCCCTTCTGGACGGTCAGCCAGACGGGCCAGGGGATGGTGAACTATTCGAACGTTCTCGGCGCCATCATCGAGGAAGCCGTCGACATCAGCTACGTTCCCTATCAGAAGGTGGGCTGGGGCCCCAGCGCTCTCCGCATCAGCACCAACTATGCCACCATGCCCATCGGCAACTTCGTCAGCGAGTTCGTCCCGGATGTAGCCCGGCGCATCAACCTGCATGCGGTCTTCCTGCAGCGCATTATCAACCGCGTCGCGGTGGAGGAGGGCGGCGGACCGTTCTAGGCTCCCGGCTCAGTTCGATTTGCGGAAGTACTTCGGCTGCCGGCCTGGGAGCCACGGATCGTAATGCGCGGCAAACTCGGCCCGCTGCTCCGTCGAAGGATGGCTGTAGGTCCAGAACTCCACGAAAGGGCTGGGCGAGGGATCGTCGAGCCACAGCTGACCATCGCGGCAGAATGACCGAACCGCGGTTGCCTGGGCATCGGGAACCAGTCCGTGGATGACCTCCTGCCCGTATACATCCGCCTGATGCTCGATATGCCGGCTGAAGGCGTTGGCAATCGGCTGGGAAAGAAAACTGAGAGCCGTCGCCAGCAGAAGCAGCAGGCCCACGGAACTCCAGTTTCCTACCGCATCGATTCCCCACTCCGTGCCGCGGCACCCTGCAAGCCAGCGGGCAAGGCGAAAGAAGATCCAGTAGAAGAACAGAATGACGGGCGCCGAGAAAGCGATCCCCTTCAGGATGTGGTGCAGCACGTAATGCCCCTGCTCGTGCCCGTAGGTGAACAGAATGCCGCCGGGCGACTCTTCCGTAAGGGTGGTGTCCCACACCACAATGCGCTTCGAGGCGCCCAGTCCCGTCACATAGGCATTGGGTCCGGTAACCTTGCGGCTCGCATCCATCAGGAAGATGCGGTTCGGAGGGATGTGCAGGCCGCCCCGCGCGGCAACCCGCTGCAGCTGATCCACAAGGGCCGGATCGGTCCTGGCCAGCGGCTGAAAACGATTGAAGAGAGGATCGATGACCACCGGGGCGACGAAGACCATGAAGGCCTCGGCGGGCAGGGTGAAAACCCAGAACCAGAGCCACCAGCGCCGCGGCGAGCCGCGGATCACCGCAAAGAGCACCTCGAGGACGATTGTCCCGATCACCAGAGAAAGGACCGTGGATTTCGCCCAGTCCATCCACCATGCGGGCCAGCGCTCGATGGAGAGGCCAAAGCGCAGGCCGATGTGGTGCCCCACGACGGAGGCCGGCACTTCCAGCAGACCGATGATCAGCAGCCACAGCGGAGCGGCGATCAAACCCTGCATCCAGGGCCGTCCTGAGAACCGGGTGGCCGCACGGGCTACGGCCGGCCCTGCGCGCATCCGCAGGAGCACCCAGAGAGCAATCAGCAGCCAGGCGGTATCGCCGAAGTAGAGACCGGTTCGCCAGCGACTGAGCGCAACGGCCTTCGCCAGGATCTCCGGCGGCATGCTGCAGACAGGTTGCTGTGCCGCCGCAATCAGCGGTACCAGGATCGCCGCGGAGTTATAAATTGAAGAGCTCCCGCAGACGCCGTGTCTGCGCCCGGCTCACCGGAATTTCCGTCTGTTTCTTATCCGCCATGCGCAGCTGGTAGCTGCTCTTGAACCACGGGACAACTTCGCGGATATGGTTGATGTTGACCAGGTAGGAGCGGTGGGCCCGCCAGAACATCGCCGGATCCAGCAGATCGTAGAGTTCGTCCAGCGTGCGGCACTTCGAGTGGCCCTCGAGGAGCAGCGTGGCGACCGAAATGATGCCTTCGTCGATGGAGGCGAAGCAGATGTCCTTCTGATCGACCAGGAGCAGACGGCTGCCGGACTGAAGGACGATTTTGCCGCTGTGCGGGCGCGGCACCTGCTGGTCGATCAGTTTGAGCAGCTGGTCGATGCGCAGGTCGCCCCGGGGCTGCAGAGCGTCTCCACTCTGGCCGGCCTCCTGCAACCGCAGCCGCGCGCGGTCGAGCGCCTGGAGCACGCGCGCACGGTCGAAGGGCTTGAGCAGATAATCGATGGCGTTGACGTCGAAAGCCCGCACCGCATACTGGTCGAAGGCGGTTGCGAAGATGATCTGCGGCAGTTCGTCCGCCTCACCCAGTTCCAGCAGCTTCTTCAGAACGGCGAAGCCGTCGAGTCCCGGCATCTGTACGTCGAGGAAGACAACGTCCGGATGATGGGTGCGGATGAGGTCCACGGCTTCCACGCCGTTCTTTCCCTCGGCCACGACGTCGACACTCCCGGCAGCGTCGAGCAGGTACTTCAGCTCTTCGCGGGCAAGTTCCTCATCATCGACGATCAGGGCGGTCATGGGCATAGGCGGCGCCTGGGCCATTCAAAGTATAGGAAGCTGCGGGAACCAGGGTCAACGAAGGGGCCGGAGGGCTGGCAGGGAAAGATCCGGATCCGAATCTGTGTCAGCAACCATGCCCGTCATTCGGCAAACGCATGCAGGCGGGCAGGAGGATGGTCGGAGGAGAGATTATGACCGCAATAGACGCAGTAGAGATCCGTAACCTTCGCTGTCCGGTGGCAGTTCCCGCAGCAGGGAGCCACCTGATAGGCACACTGCGGGCAAAAGTGGTAGTCGCTTTCGATCCGGCAGCCGCAGGCGGGACAGAGCGAGAGGACGGACTGCCGCAGAAGGAAATAGAGCACGGCGCCAATACCGCTGGGCATCACCAGGCAGACCACGGTCCAGATGCCCGCGCTCATGCCACGTCTGGGGCTGTCGCGGGAGATGTAGCCCACCATCAGCACGTAGAGCGATGCCAGCGCGCTGATGCTGATGTTGAAGTAGATTCGGAAACCGAAGGGCACGGTCGACGGATGGTGCCGATGGGCGGGAACGACGATCCACATCACGTACTGCATGACGGTAAAGGCCAGGAGGGCTCCGGCGACTGACCACAGCGGGATCAGCCGCAATTCGCCGGAGAATCCGTTCGCCTGCATTTCGCCGCGCTTCTGGGTTGAGGTTCGCATAGCCGAGGGATATGAGAGGGAATCTTACCGCCAGCCGTCGTGGGCGTCGCGATTGCCGCCCCTCCAGGTGACGAGCAGCACCGCCAGGACAGCCGAAACCAGAGCGAAAGCCAGCACCACCACCATGAAAGGCATATCGAAGAAGTGGTCGCCGGAGCTGAGGTCGTTCACCTCGCTCCACAGCGCGGGTGTCACCAGCACCACCAGGCCTCCGAGCGCCAGCAGCGCAATGCCGATCTGCCGCCGCTGCCGTTTGCGCCGCGTCTGGATCTCGCGGGCAGCCTCCATCACCGAGCGCCGGGTCCGCAGGACGAAGTCAGGGCGGGGATGCGGGCCGGAAGCAGGCAGAGGATGCAGCGAGTCCGGCTTCATTGCGACTCCCTTCGGCTTGAGTGCGCAGCCTCCACATGAGGCTTCAGCGCGGCGAGGCCCCGGTAGAGGCGTGATTTGACGGTGGAAAGGGGGGCACGCGTAACCCGCGCAATCTCCTCGAGAGACATTTCCTCCTGGAAGCGCAGCGCCAGGACTTCGCGATGCAGAGGATCGAGATCGAGAAGCGCTTCGGCGATCAGCTGTTCGCTCTCCAGCGTCAACAGGTGATCGAAGGGTGACTTCTCCTGGCTGGGCACTTCGAAAGCCCGGTCGTCGTCGCCGCTCTCGAATATCTCCTCCAGGCTGGCCATGGAGCGTCTGCGGCGCAGATCGGTCACCAGATTCCGGGCAATGGCAAACAGCCAGGTGTCGAAACGGGAATTGCCGTTGAACTGCGAGCCGCGCATCAGCACCCGCATCCAGGTTTCCTGGAACAGGTCCTCGGCCATCTCGCGATTACCGGTCAGATAGAGAAGATAGCGCAGCAGCCGGTGCTGATACTGAAGGATCAGCTCGTCCAGAAGCTCCGGGTCCTGGCGCTTCAATCCCGCTGCAACCAGGGCATTTTCCCGCCGGATCTGCTCCGCAAGCTGGAGGGCTGCTGTGCTCATGTCATGTTCAGAGACGGACAACTCCCGCCGGAAGACGCTGGCAGCTACAAGTTTTTCGACTTTTTCAGCGAAATCCATATGAGCAAGTCGAGCGTGAGGCGGAAGCGACTCGGCCGAGGCTGTGGGGCAGCGCCTAACGTCCCCATTATGAGCCGAATTTCGCCGCCCTCACAAGGATACACTGGTTACCAATGGAACTTCTGTACGGTCTCCACGCGGTGGAGGAAGCCCTCCGCGCCGGAAACCGCCGCTTCGACCATATTTGTGTGGCGCGCGAGCGCCACGATGATCGGCTTGCGCGCATTGTCTCCCTCTGCCGAACGGCTGGCGTAAAGATCCGTCCCGAGCCACGGGAGGCCCTTACTCGCCTTGCCCATACCGCTGCTCACCAGGGCGTTGTCGCTGTGGTGCGGGAGCGGGAGTTTCTGGGCGTGGAGGACCTGCTCGAAGGCCAGGAGCCGCGGCTGACTCTGGCCCTCGATGGCGTGGAAGATCCGCAGAACCTGGGTGCGCTCCTCCGGACGGCCGAGGCTGCCGGGGTCGACGGCGTCCTCATCACGGAGCGCCGTTCGGCGCCGCTGAGCGCGGTCGCCGTAAAGGCCTCGGCGGGAGCCGCCGAGCATCTGCGGCTGGCACGCGTGGTCAACCTGGTCCGCGCCCTCGAGAGGCTCAGGGAACACAACTTCTGGTGCGTGGGCCTCGACGAGCGGGGCAGCGAGGATTACGATCGATTCGACTTCACGTGCAACACCGTAATCGTCCTCGGACGCGAGGGCGCCGGCCTGCACGAGCTGGTTCGCCGCACCTGCGACCACCTCCTCCGCATTCCCATGGCGGGCCAGGTGGCCTCGCTCAATGTGTCCGCCGCCGGCGCCGTTGTGCTATTTGAAGCGGCCCGCCAGCGCCGCTCCGCGGTGTGCGCGAATGCCGCCGTGAGCAGCCATCTCCCGTTGAGGAAGCAAAAGGGCCTGGGTTCATGACGTATTGCAGATCTCTTGCCGCGGCTTTTCTCGGCGCTTCTTTGGTTTCAGCACAGCAGACCGAACGGCCTCAGGTTCTCTTCTCCGGCCCGCCCCCGGCGGCGCAGCAGAAAATCCCGGCGGCGCCGAGTTCCGCCGTCACGAACGCCGAGCGCATGGCGGTGGTCATCAGCGCCTGGGATCTGGATGTGCACCTCGTCCCGTCCCGGCAGTCTCTGGAGGCTCAGGCCCGGGTCACGCTGCACAATGCCGGAGCCTCTCCACTAGGTTCCATTCCGCTGCAGCTGTCTTCCACCCTGAAATTCGAGCAGGTCGAGCTGAATGGCAGGCGGCTGTTCTACGCCGAGGACACCATTGACAGCGACACCGACCACACCGGCCACCTGCATGAGGCCGCCATTTCCCTGCCGGAGCCGCTCGCGCCCCGGGCCCAGATAAGCCTCACCGTCAGCTACGGCGGCACGATTCCGCTCAGCGCCGGCCGACTGGTGGCTATCGGGGCGCCTGAGGAGGCCGCTCGATCCTCTGACTGGGACCGCATTTCGGAGGACTTCACGGGCCTGCGCGGCTTCGGGGATGTCGTCTGGTATCCGGTGAGTTCCGTGCCGGCGTCTCTGGCCCGCGGCGCCAGCGTCTTCAACGAAATGGGGCGCCAGAAGCTGCTCGACCAGGACGCCACCGTTGCGCTGCGGATCACCGACGAGTTCTCTTCGGAGCCGCCCAACGCCGCGGTTCTGGACGGCCACTTTGTGACGCTGGACAAGCCTGCATCGATGCCGTCCGCGTCCTTTCCCGGCGTCATCACCTGCTCGCTGCCCGCGACGCCGCTGGGCTTCGATACGCCTTCGCTCTTCCTGGCGACGCGCGAGGAGACCGATGGCACGGGCGTGCGCGTGCTCTCGACCGACGCCGGGGCGGCCAGCGCCCTGGGCTACCTTGCCGCAGCGCGGGTTACGCAGCCTCTGGTCAATACCTGGCTGGGCAGGAGGCAGCACGAGCCCCTGACGATCCTCGAATTGCCCGAAGCCAACGACGCTCCGGCGGAAACCGGCGATCTTCTCGTCACGCCCCTCACCGCCGCGCCCAGTTCCCGGCTGGAGCCCCTCCTGGCTCACGGGCTGGCACACGCGGCCTTCTGGTCGCCGCGCGGCTGGCTGAATGAAGGCGTCGCCGCCTTCATCGGGACGCTCTGGATCGAGACCACCGAAGGCCGCACCGCCGCGCTCGAGAATCTCAACGCCGGACGGCCTGCGCTGGCGCTCGCCGAACCGGCCACCCCGAGCGAAAGCGGCGGGGAGGACCTGCTCCATGCCATCAGCGCCGTCTATTACCATTCCAAGGCTGCCTACGTTCTGTGGATGCTGCGCAGCATCGCGGGCGACAACGCACTCCAGAAAGCCCTGAAGGCCTACGATCCCTCTCAGGATCGGCAGCCCGACTACTTCGAGCATCTGGTGGAACAGGCCAGCGGAGAGAACCTGAGCTGGTTCTTCGACGACTGGGTCAACCGCGACCGTGGTCTTCCCGACCTTTCCATCACCAACGTCTATTCCAACCCCGAGGGGAATCACCAGACGGTGGTTGCCATTGAAATCGCCAATAACGGATACGCCGAAGCAGAAGTACCTGTCACGGTGAAGGGCATCAATGCCGCCGTCACCCAGCAGGTGCGGGTACCGGCCCGTGGACACATTACCCATCGCATCTCGATTGAGGGAAAGCCCCAGGAGGTGGATGTCAATGACGGCAGCGTCCCGGAAGTTCAGGACAGCATCCACCGCAAGCTGTTCAGCGGGAGCTGAACGGAGCTAAGGAGCGGCGATCGAAGCCAGGACCGGGTGCGCCAGGGTGCCGCCAATCCGGATTGGGCCGCGCCGGGTCTGCACCGTCAGATCGAGATGACGATCGAGCGAGATGGAACCACGCACCGGAGCAACGCGGCGACCCCGCGCGATGCCGCCGCCCGTCAGCGTTAAGGCGCCGTCGGCGATGGAGCCCGTCGCACTCCATCGGTCAAACTGCTCCAGCGTCGCAGTATTCTGGAGGGCGCCGGCCACAAATCCGCCTTTCTGCCAGGTAAACCGGAACTCGCCGCTCGCCGAACTCACCAGCTGCGAAGGGGTATAGCCGCTGAGAGTCAGCCTGGTTTCGCCATCGATCGAACCGCCGCCCCACTGTTCGTGAAAGAGGGTTCCGGCCTGCGCCGGACGCAGGCTGGTCAGCCGCACATCGAGAGTCCAGTGCGGCGCACCACCCTGCAGCCGCATGCTTCCGGCCGCATGCAGCACCCCTCCCAGGGCAGCAGCGTCCAGCGAATCGATCCGCAGCCCGTCCTGGCCCACCGCAACGGAAGCGGCTGCATTGCTCAGCGGCAGCCTGCCCAGTTCGAAGGCAGCACACCGGATGGTGCCATGGAGCGGAGGCCACGGAGAAAGCCTCGCCCCGCCCAGCGCATCTTCCAGGATCTGACCGAGGAGACCCTGTCTGCGCCCGGCAAAGGCCGCCTCGATCGCACTCGCGCTCAGCGATTCAGCCTGCAGCGCGAAGGTTCCCCCGCAGGGAGCCGGCTGCGCACACAGCGCGGGGAACTGCAGGGAGCCCTGCATCGCCATACCGGCATACCGGAGCGCGACGTTCTGCCAGGAGACCTGCTCCGGAGCCATGCTCACATCGGCGGAGATGACCTGCACCGGGGCGCGCAGGAAGCCAGGGCGCAACTCCGCGTTCTGGAGGTGAATCACGCCGCTCGTCGCGATCCCCGAGCCTCCGCCGGACAAGGGCGGACTCCAGTCGCCTTCGGCCGCAATATTCAGGTCGGCGCGTCCCTTCGGCTCCATCGCGTTGATGGAGTTTTCCAGCAGTCCGAAATTCGCACCCTGGGTCAGCAGGCGATCGACGGACGCATCGCCCGTCACATGCAGCTCAAAGCCGGCTCTGGTGAAGCGCGCATCCAGTTCCATCGGCTCAGGCTCGCCAAACGGGATGGCGAAGGTCTGCAGTTCGAGAGCATTCCGCGCGGCCGATCCCGGGGGCTTCCTCCTGTGCAGCGGCGGCGGAGGCAATGCAACAAAATGCAGTTCCGGAAGGGCGAGCGAAGTTCCCGGCCAGGATACAGAACCTGGGGTTGCCGTCGCCTCTCCCGAAAATGAAGGCGTCTGCCCGGTCTCGATCCGGAAACTTCCGTTGATTGTGCCCGTCGCCGTTACATTTTGCGCGCGCTGCCGCATCAGCCCCAGCACGGCCAGGGGAAAGGATGACGGAATGTGATTCAGCTCAAACTGAAGATCGGCCTGCGGAGCCGCGAATCCCCGGACGCTGCCGGTCAGCAGCAGATGCCCGGCCGCAATCGGCCAGAAGCAGGTAATGTTGCCCAGCGTTTGAGTGGCGTGCCGATACTGGCTCTGGCAGGTTGCATCGAGGTCCACCGTGGTCACCGGCTGAAACTCCTGGCGGCGCAGATTGCCGATCTTCAGACGCGAGCGGAGAAGCAGATCGCCGATATTGCCGCGAATGGTCGCGGTCGCGTCCAATTCCCCGCGCCATCCGCTGTCGAAGCCTGCCAGCAGGCGGCTGACCTGGCCCAGTTGGGCAGCGCTCCACTCCGCGCGCAGGTCCACCGGCATATCCCCCAGATCGGCGGCACGCCGGAGCGAGCCTTCCAGCCGCAGATCTCCGGTATCGGAGAGGTGCAGTTCCAGATCGGTGCGCACCGGTTGTGCATCGAGGCGCAGCCGCCACTCTCCGCCGCCGGCCTGCCACATCGAGAATTCGGCATTCATCAGCGAGAAGGGCTTCTTCTCCACGCCCTGCTTGAAATTGATTCTGGCATCGCTGGCTTCGATGTAGGGAAAACGCAGAGTGGCGCCCGGACGCCTCTGCGCGGTCGGAGCATTGGGAATCTGCGACGCGCGCAGGAGAATCGAGCCGATGCTCCACTGTCCGGCGCTGTTGCGCACCAGATTGAGGCTGGCTTCGTCCAGGCTGATCCGGCTCACCTCCAGCCGCCCGCGCCAGAGAGAACTGAGCCGGAGAGATGCGACCACGGAGTCAGCATGCAGCGCCGGCTCGTATCCGAAGGCCGGATCTTCCTCCACCGTGAAATCCGTCATGGCGATGCCGGGGGTGGGCAGCAGACGCATCTGCATCCCCCCGACGTAGACAGGGCGACCGAGGGCCGCCGACATGCTCGTAATGATCGAGTGGCGGTAGCGCCCGAGACTGACCAGCGGGGGAAGGAAAATCGCCAGGATCAGCATCACGATGACGGCCGCGAAGAGCAGGAGCCGGCGCGATGCGGAGCGCCCGCGCGGCTCTGCCGTCGCGTTCATCCGCTACTTCACCCGGTGGAAGGTACGGCGCCAGCGCGTCTGGTCGAAGAAGTGAACGGTCTCATGCAGGATCCAGCCGATTCGATCCTGCACGGAGGTCTTGTACTCCTGGTTCTCCGGCGTCTCGAAGGACCAGTAAACGAAGAGCGGCCGTCCGACGATATTGGCTCGGGGCACGAATCCCCAGTAACGGCTGTCCAGACTGACCAGCCGGTTGTCGCCCATGACCAGGTACATGCCCGGCGGCACCACCAGGTCGCCGTTGTGGACATAGGAGGGCAGGGCCTCCGCCCACTCAGCCGTCACATCGCCGCTTTCGGCCGGAGACACCGCCGGGAAATCATCCCGATACGGCAGGTAATTCGAGTCATTGGGCATGGCTGCGTAGGGCTCGTTCAACGCCACCCCGTTCCGGTAGACAACGCCGTCGCGGAGGTGGATCCGGTCGCCGGGAACCCCAATCACCCGTTTCACCAGAAAGAGATGTTCTCCGTTGGGTTCGACGGTCGGCTTGTAGAAGACGATGACGTCCTCGCGGCGCACATCCCGGTAGTAGACAAAGGGCGCCCAGCGCGCGGGCGGCGCCAGGGTAATGCGGTCGACGAGCACGTGATCGCCCACCAGCAGCGTCTTCACCATCGACGACGAGGGGATGGCGAAATTCTGAAAGACGAAGGTAAGGACGAACAATCCAACGGCCAGGACGCCGCAGATTGAGGCGAACGCCTCCAGCGGGGTCTCCTCGTGTTTGGGGGCTACTTTTTTTTCCAAGACCTCTGCCATGAGCTATCCGGACGCCGATCAGCGAATCACGCGCAAAAAGCGGTTCCAGCGCGCGAAGTCTTCCATGCTGTCCAGCGGATCGTTTTTCTGTCCGAGTCTATCATCCGGCAGTCCGGCGCTTTGGTTGGCCGACTTCGGGCGGAGGGAGAAATAGATGACCAGAGGCCGCCCGACAATATGGTCTCGTGGGACAAATCCCCAGTAGCGGCTGTCGCGGCTGAAATTGCGGTTGTCGCCCAGAACGAAATACTGGCCTGGCGGCACCACCAGATCGCCCTCCCGCACCTCGCGCCGCATCTCCATCCACCACTGCGAGTCGACGCCGGGATCGGTATACAGCCGGGTCGGGAAGCTGTCGCGGAAGTTATCGGGGTAGGCCGGTTCGAAGACCGCATAGGACTCCCGCAAAGGCTGGCCATTGACCCAGGCCCGGCCGTCTTCGAGGTGAACATGGTCTCCGGGAAGTCCGATCACCCGCTTGACCACATGCTCCGGCGGATCGGGCGGAAAATGGAAGACCACGATGTCGCCGCGCTGGATGGTGTGATACGGCAGCAGCCACTTCCAGTGCCCGGGCGGGGCGTAAGCCGCCTTGTTGACCAGCAGGAAGTCTCCCACCAGCAGAGTCCGCTCCATCGACTTCGAGGGAATCCGGAAAGGCTGCACGATGAAGGTGAGGATGAACAGCGCGATGACAATCACCGATACGAGGGAACGCACCAGATCCATCACATTAGGGGCCACGATCGGCGGCGCAGCGCCGGCCGTTTCCGCGGTCACGGCGCCGGCCGCATCCGGGGGGCGGGCCAGCATGCCTTCCGGAGACGGAGGGGAAGTCGCGCTCATTCCGCTCCCCCGGGGAGCCGCAGTGCTTCGATCGCCTGGCGGGCCGCTTCCTGCTCGGCGTGCTTGCGGGTCTGGCCCGCGCCCTCGGCCAGGATTCGGCCGCCGACCCGCGCCTCCACAAAGAACTGCTTGCGATGATCCGGTCCGATCTCACCGGTAGTGCAGTATTCCGGGGGACCCTGTTTCCGGGCCTGCAGCATTTCCTGCAGTGTCGACTTGAAGTCTCCGATCCCCTCCCCAGCCAGCAGTTGCTCACGGAGAAGGGCCACGGAAGGCCCGAGGACTCGGGCTTCGATCACAGGCCGCGCGGCTTCCAGGCCGCCATCGAGATAGAGCGCCCCGATTACGGCTTCCATTGCATCGGCCAGCAGCGCCAGTTTCGCACGACCACCGCTCCGCTCCTCGCCACGCCCCAGCCGCAGATGCCTGCCGAGATGCAGGCCCTGGGCGACCTGGGCCAGATGTCTGCGGCTCACCAGGGCTCCGCGCAGCCGGGTCAGGGAGCCCTCCGGAAGCTCCGGATAGCGACGATAGAGCGACTCGGCGGCCAGCAGCCCGACCACGGCGTCACCGAGAAACTCGAGGCGTTCGTTATCTCCTGCTTCGTGCTCTCCGCGCTCGTAGGCCAGCGAACTGTGCGTCAGGGCCCGGGCCAGCAACTCTCTCTGCGCGAAGCGATGTCCCAGAGCCGCTTCCAGGTTCTCCGCCGAGTCACCCTCGCGGGGTGGAAGCGACTCTGTCAGAATGCCGGAATGCTTAACCGATGATTCCATGCAGGCCCGCTGACTCTTCCATTATCGCAGAGCCCGCAAGGGATTCGGCCTCCGGGCTCAGCGCAGCGGCTACCGGGGGTCAGGATGAGGCTGGGAAGCGGCCGTCTTCGGAGCTTCGGAGCTGTCGCTGTCGGCCTGCGCCTGGTGCGGCAAAGTGAAGGGCTGCTTCAGGCCCGATTCCGCTGCCCGCTTCGTGTCCGGCTGGCCGTCGCGCACAGTGAGCGCAGCCTTGTACTCGGCGACGGCATCCTCGCGCTGATCCTCCACATCCAGAATGCGTCCCAGATAGATGTGCGACCAAGCCAGGGTGCGCGGGTCCTTCGATGTCGCCAGGGCGCTCCCGAACGCCGCCTGCGCATCGTTGATCCTGCCGTTCATCAGGTCGGCGCGGGCCAGGATGAAATACGCCTGGCCGGCATCGCCGGTATGGGTTTCCAGCGCCTGCTGGGCGATCTGGCTGGCGCCTGTCACGTCGCCCTTCATCAGTTTCATCTCCGCCAGGTCCAGCCCCTTCGGCTGCGGCGGAACATGGGTCATCATATCGCCTTCGCCCTGCTGATCGAAGGTGATCTGTTTGGCCTGATGCAGTTCCGCGCTGACATCCATGCCGTAGACCATCGGCCCGATGGCTTGGTCCAGGCTCTCCGGACTCTTCTCGAACGCGATCATCTGGTTGTAGAAGTACTGGGTCAGCACGTACCCCTGGGTCATGTCGTGGTTGACGGTCTGCTGCCGGATGGCAGTGATCTTTTCCAGGGCGGCGCTGCGTGCCTCCTCGTAAGGAACGGCCTCGCTGTGCGTCAGGTTGGCGGGGACCTTCACGACCGGCACCCCGGTGTCCATGGTCCGCGCTTCAATGGCCTTGATCATGCACTCGATCACCAGGGCGACAATGTCGCTCTTGAAGGTGAACTCCAGAGGAGCATCGTCGAGCGTGCGCAGAATGGGCAGCATCCGGTCCAGGGAGTCCTCACGCTGATAGAGCAGCGGCTCAATCTGGTAATGGAGATAGGCATGCCGTACCAGCTGCATATAGATGTGCCCGTCCCTGGGCGAGGCCACCACGACATAATCGGACCCGTAGACCCGCGCATTCGTCTCTTCCGGCGAGAGCATCGGCTCCAGCACCACCAGGAAGCGCCGGCCGTTAAACGTCGATGCAGGAATCTTGAGGTAGTAGTCGGTGCTCACGATCATGGCGGACAAAGGCCCGTGCAGCTGGTTCGTCGCCTCGTCGTACGCGGGGCGGTTCTCGACCCAGATGACGTGGAGGTCCGTCGCCCAGACAAAGCGCCGCAGCAGGGGCAGCACCAGCTCGACTCCGGAAGCATCGGGCGGCAGATCCTGCTCGTCGACGCTGGGCGTCAGCTCGGGGGGCGGGGTCAGATACAGCGCCAGAGACACATACTGCGCGAGGTCTCGGGATGGGTCCTCAAGCCGGTGCTGATCGATGAACAGGCACAACCTGTCCCGAGCGTCCCGGGCGTCTGCGGAAGCCTTGGTAGCCTGATTCACCTCGTCGCGGACGTGCTTCCGCACCGGGTCCGATTCGTTCAGCCCCTTATCGTACCCGCATGCATTCAAGGCCACCGCCACATCGAACATGGCCTCACTGGTTTCGAGGCTCACGGTTGGCCCGGCGGGATCCATCAGCGAGGGTGCCGGCGGCGCAGTCTGCTGCTGCGCCGGCGCCTGTGCCTGCTGCGGATTCGGTCTGGCAGTGGCCGGTCCGGGCCCGCCCTGTGGCTGCTGCGCCAGGCACGGCAGAGACAACAGGGTTCCCGCGATGACCACAAGAAAGGAAAGACGGCAGAGGCAGGAAACCGGCGGCATAGGAGGGTGGGAATCGCTGCCTTTCAGTCTATGCAACGCGCCAAAGACGGGTCAAACCTTATTTAAGGTGATTTAAGGTGTGTGCCGCCGGAACAGTCTGCGATCCCACTGCACCGGCCTCGTCTGGCCCGCCCGGACCTCCGCAAATCCGAGATGGGCCGGATTGATGAGAACATTTCGCTCGATCCCGGCAGTCACCAGGCTCGGCACCAGGAGTACCGCGGTTCGGCCTTCCTCGATCCACCGGTCGCCGAAGGCCCGGCTCGCGATCCGATCTTCGGCATCCCAGCCGAGGACGCGGTTGGGATCTGCGTGTTCCACAGCGAGCGATTCAGGGATTTCGATCTCCACCCATGCCTGGGTTTGCGGTACGCGTCCTACGCTGGCATGCACCAGAAGCTCGAGCAATGCTCCGGCATAGCTTTCCGACGCATAGATGACCGCGCGGCCGGGCGAATTCCAGCGGCCTCCGATCAGGCGCGCTCCGGTGCCATCGAAGATCGGATGTCTCCGGTCAGCGATGCGGTATGCCCGCATCAGGCGGGAATTCCGTAGAACAGCCGGTCGAGCAGTTCCTCAGCGCGCCGCGCTCCCAGTTCCGTCATCGCCGAGTCGAGGGGCGTGCGTCCGCCGAGCTCCGCATGCGGACGGGTGAGCCACTCCCGCGCGAGGGCACGGTCGTTCCATGCATGCTCGGCCGCGGCAATCACCCGCGCCAGCCGCTCCGTGCGCTCGCTTTCCGCGTGGGACAGCCGGGTTCGCCGCTTGAATGTCGCCTCGGGGACAACGCGAAAAACGGCCCGGCGTGCCTCTCCGGCTGCCGGATAGACCCGCTCGACAGTCCGGCGCAAGGCCCGGCGCGGCAGCCCGCGCGAGATCGCCCCCTCGAGGTCGTCGATGGAGCGGATGTGCCGTCCCAGAACCGCCGTTCCGCCCATCACCTCCGCAATGTTTTCGGGCAGCACCATGGATCGTCCTCCAGGGATCATTATAGCCCTCAATTCCGCTCAATTGATCCGCCGCGGGAGCACGTCGCGGCCGCTCAGGGGTGTCCCCCACTCTGCCATTTGTGGACGGTGACCCCGCCGCGGATCCGCCCCTGAAGAACATCTTCGAAGAACATATAAGGATGCGCAGGTTCGAGCGCGGTCGCTTCATCGAGGCTGCGGCGCAGTTCCGCGGGAATCGCGAAGTCCAGGCACGTCAGGTTATCGTCCAGCTGCTGCCGGCTGGTCGCGCCAACCAGCGTGGATGTGACCCCGGGCTGAGTCGCCACCCAGTTGAGCGCGACCTGCGCCATGGAACGTGCCAGCTTCCCGGCGACGGATTCCAATGCCTCGAGCGTTTTCCAGTTTCGCTCAGTGAATTTGGCAAAGACGGGATTGTTCGTGTTCTTCAGAACCTCCAGGCGGCTGTTGCCGCCCTGAGTGCTCCTGCCGCGCCCGTACTTGCCGGAGAGAAATCCGCTGGCCAGCGGGCTCCACGGGCAAATGGCCAGCCCCAGTTCCTGGGCGGCAGGGACATGTTCACGCTCGATGGTGCGCTCGACCAGCGAGTACTCGAGCTGCAGCGCAATCGGTTTTGAAAGCCCGTGGCACTCCGCGAGGGAGGCGGCTCGTGCCGCATACCACGCCGGAACATCGGAGAAGGCGTAGTAGCGAATCCTGCCCGCGCGGATCAAATCGTTCAGCGTCCCGACAACTTCCTCGACCGGCGTCAGCCGATCCCAGGCGTGCAGCCAGTAGAGATCGACATATTCCATGCCGAGGCGCTTCAGCGACCCATGGAGAGCGCGGTAGATATTCTTCCGCCCGTTGCCACCCGCGTTGGGATTGCCCTCTTCCGCATTGAAGGTGAATTTCGTCGCGATCACCAGCCTGTCGCGCAGGCTGCGCTCGGCCACAAAGCGGCCCAGCAGCTCTTCGCTCCGGCCGAGGGCATAGCTGTCAGCGGTGTCGAGGAAATTTCCTCCCGCCTCGAGATAGCGGTCAAAGATGGCACGCGATTCCCTGTCTTCGGAACCCCAGCGTTCATTGCCGAACGTCATGGTTCCGAGGCACAGCGGGCTCACCCGCAGGCCCGATCGTCCCAGCGTGATGTACTCCTGCATGCGCGTGGTCATTGTCTGCCGATCTCCGCAGATCATTTTATGCAATGGAAGACATGTCCAACGGCCGGGCCGCCGCGGGGCCCTGCAAGACTCAGGGATTCGCTATCGACGTCTCGGGAATTTTCCGGCAGACGCCGAGTATGCGCTCCCGGTCCGGTGACTTATGCCGGTTTCGTGTCCTCCGGGGCGGCGTGAGGATGTGCAAAGGGGTCGCGAATCCGCTCCACGATTTCCCTGGCCGATGCCTCAATCTCCCCGACCAGAGCGCCGGGAGTCTGCGGCCCGGAGCGGGGTTTTCCCTTCTCATCCAGGAAATACAGCAGTTCGCTGACGCCGTTCAGGGGAACGGTCTCGCGATTGACTCGGATCTCCACCAGCGTGGTTGTGTACGGGAAGAAGAGCCGGTCCGTGCTGGAGGTGAGGTGGCTGATGTCCAGCAACACATCGCCGTTCCGCGGGTCCAGAGGGATGGGGTTGCCTGAGCTGTTGTACGGCTGATACTGCAGGAGCCGTGTACCGGTCGAGGCATTGAGGCGGATATAGAGACGCTGCTGGGCATTCCGCGCAGCTTCTGTTTCTGTTCCGGGCTCGGGCGGCAGGACCTCCACCGGCAGATTGACCTGGAAGCAGCGCAGGCTCGGATCTGCCCGATAGGCATGAACGTCGGCCTCGAAATCCTGCAAGATTCCTTCCGCCGATCCGGCAGCATCGCGGCAAAGAGTAACTGAATAGTCCGTGATGGGATTGGCGTTTTCATCCACGGCGCGGATGATAAATTGTTGCCATCCCTTCTTCCCCGCGCCGCCGGAGGCATCCATCTTCTCAATGGCGCTGCTTCCGAAGCTGCGAGCTTTGCTCCGCCATGTGCCGAACGAAGCTTCGGTATCGACGTTTTGAATGAAATCCGCGACCAGCTCGGCCAGGGAAAGGCCGTCCACCCGTGTCGATCCGGCATCGGCAAGGATCGTGGCATGATTGGCTCCCGGCACGCCGATGATGGGGATATCCTGGCGGCCATTGGCCCAGGGGCTGATGGAAACAGCCGATTGCGAACCGCTGCCATCGGGCTTTCGCGTAAGATCCACATTGATCTTGCGCGTGTTCAGGCCGCAACCGGCCCAGCGCACCGTGCCGTCGGTCGCCGGCTCATCGACAACTGCGCGAATCCCTTTATAGGGCGTGTCGCCGATGAAGACGGCTACGTAGGGGCTATCGTCGCTGTTCGTATAGAAAGGCGGCTCGGCAAGCAGGTCGCGGTGCGTCAGGTCCCAGGTGAAGCGGCTTGCCAGCTCAAGGGCGTCCAGGACCTGGTCGCCGGCGTTCAGAAAGTCCGGACTGAGGGGATCGTGGTTTCCCTTGAAGATGGAACCGAGAAGGCTCCGGCCCTTGTGCGCCAGGGGCGAACCGAAGGTGGCGGGTGCGAGCCCGACCAGATGTTTCAGGCGGCCTCGCCGCGGCCCGTAACTGACCAGCCAGGAACGCAGCACCAGCATTCCGGTGGAATGGACGACGGCATCGAACTCCTTCTGCTCCCCATCCGCCCAATGGAGCTGATACTCGAGGGCGCGATCCAGCCCTTCGCCGATATCGGTGATGGTGACCTCGTTGTTCAGGGTGATGTAGGTACAGACATCGACAGTGGCAACGTTCGCTCCCAGTGAAACCAGAGCGTGTTTCCAGGCCTCGAAGGACTGGCCTTTGTCGGAATATCCATGGATCAGCACAATAGGGCGTGTAAAAGGCATAAGTAACCTCGGCCGCGACCTGCTGAGCTTTGAGTCAGGTCCTTACATGATATTCCGGCTGTCAAGCGAGGCTGCGGCCATCCTTCCTGCTGAGTGGGGACAGAAGACTGACTCTCTGATTGGTCGTCCAGGACAGCGCACAAAATCTGCTTGACAGTATCGCGTGCGCGTTGGATGATAGGTCGCTTCAGCGCTGAAGACTGCTTCACCCCACGCATCTGCTCGGAAGCTCTGTCTCGACTGAACCAGGGGAAACGGAGGTGCCGGCATGAACGACCGCAGGCGCATGCGTATTCTTGCCCTGATTACTGCCTCCGCACTGCTCATCGGCGGATGCCAGAGGCAGCCTGCTCCCGGGACCGTTCAGGACGAAGCTCTCCGCGCGCATCGCGATGTCTCGTCCTTTCCCCCTGCCGAGGAGGACTACTTCCACGACATGGACGGGGGCCTGGCACTCACGCCGGAACAAATAAAAGGCCGGAATATGTGGCTGGTCTGGTCCGGGGGGAACGATCGCCTGTGGGACACGATCGGCGTTTCCAGCTTTGGCGCTCTGGACTTTCTCAAGACCCTGTCGTCGCATCCCAGCCTGAAGTATTCGCGAGATAACCGGTGGGCCTACTTCGGACTGATCAATGAACCCTGCTTTCTGAAAGCTACGGGTCCCGATCCGGACCGCTATGGGCTATGGCTGGATAAACGCGACCCCCAATGCCCTCCCGATCCGTTTGAGAACGAGAAGAAATACCCCGGGGTGCGGATCGGAGCACGGGGCCTTAACCTGCCAGTCGGCTCGTACTACGGATGGGCTTCCGGAATTGTCGGACTCCGGCTTTTCCCCAACCCCGCGTTCGACGCGGCGGCCGCCAGGAAGTGGGATCCTGTGCGGTATTACACCGATCCCAGTTATTACAACAATAAGGATCTGATCCGGCCCTATCGCGTGGGTATGTCATGCGCCTTTTGCCACGTCGGGCCGAATCCTCTGAAACCGCCGGCGGACCCGGAGCACCCCGGCTGGGAGAATCTCGCCTCGAACGTAGGCGCCCAGTATTTCTGGCTCGACCGCATTTTCGACTGGCAGGCGGACCCCGGCAACTATGTCTTCCAGTTATTCCACAGCCAGCTTCCAGGAACGCTGGACACTTCCCTGGTCTCCACCGACAACATTAACAATCCGCGGACAATGAATGCCATCTATGAAGTAGGTCCGCGGCTGAATCAGGCTCTGCGCTTCGGCAAGGAGACCCTGGCGGGGGGCAGCCTGAATAACAGGCAGCTCAACGACTATGTTCCGGCCTCGTCGCCTCTGGCGCAATATTTCACCGCACCGGCTACTGCATATTCGCCGCGTGTCCTGAAGGATGGCGCGGATTCGGTTGGGGTGCTGGGGGCGCTTAACCGCGTCTATCTGAACATCGGCCTGTTCAGCGAAGAATGGCTGCTGCACTTCAATCCTCTGGTTGGCGGCAAGCCAACGACCCCGATTGAAATCTCCGTTGCGCGGAAGAACTCGGTTTACTGGCAGGCTACGGAAGCGCAGAGTCCCAATATGGCGCTCTTCTTTCTGGCCAGCACGGCACCGCATAAGCTGAAGGATGCCCCCGGCGGTGCGAAATATCTGACGGCCAGTGCGGCAACGCTCGATCTGGGCAGGACTGTCTTCGCCGATCGCTGCGCCCGCTGCCACTCGAGCAAACTCCCCAAACCGGCTCCCGGGCTCGATCCGGGAGGGTGCTCCGGCCCCGACTACCTTAGGTGCTTTCACGCCTACTGGGACTGGACCAAAACCGCCGATTTTCAGAAGAAGATGGAGGCCATGGTCAAGGCCCCGGATTTCCTGGACGGGAATTTTCTCTCGGCCGAGTTCCGGGTTCCGGTGACTCTGCTGCAGACCAACGCGTGCAGTCCGCTGGCTACGAATGCCATTCGCGGAAATATCTGGGATAACTTTTCCTCCGATAGCTACAAAGACCTGCCTTCGGCAGGCACCATCACCTACTTCGACCCGTTTAACGGCCAGCCGCACTCCTTTACCCTGCCGGGAGGCGGCCGCGGCTATACGCGCCCTCCGTCGCTGATCAGCCTCTGGTCCACGGCTCCGTTCCTGCTGAACAACAGCGTCGGGCGTCTGAATCCGAAGGCGGCAAACGACGAATGGAATCCCAGTCCCACGGTGGATAACCGCATGGCCGCCTTCGAGGATGCGATTACGAAGATGCTGTGGCCGGAACGCCGCGAGAAGGATCCGGTGATCGGGAACCTGGTAGGAAACAAGGTGGCCGGCTCCCTCATTGAGCGGACGACGACCAGGAGCTACATCCGGATCGCAGCCGGGTATGTTCCGGACAATCTGAAAGGACTGACCAGCCTGGGTCAGAGGCTGCTGCCAAGCGTGTTCGGCCAGGGCGGGATTCAAATTGGCCCCATCCCGGCGGGCACACCAGTGGATCTGCTCGCCAATCTCGACCTGCTCGGAGACGATGCCGATGTGGCGGGCAAGATCAACCATGACCAGAAGCTGCTGGATCTCCTGCTCAGGCTGCAGCACGATTTGAAGGCTCTGGGGCCGAAACCGAGCGATGACGATGCGCGGAGGGTATTCGCCAATCTTGTGCAGCCTATGATGCAGCTGAGTAAGTGCCCCGATTTCATCGTCAATCGCGGGCATTACTTCGGAACCAGCTATTCTGCCGGGGAGCCGGGACTGAGCGATAAGGAAAAGCTGGCCCTGATCGAATACCTGAAGACGTTTTGAGCAGCAGGCGGGCAGGGGCAGCTGATTCGCCCGAGCGGAGCATAGCCGCAAATGAGCGAAGGGGATTTCGATTACGTAGTCGTCGGATCGGGAGCGGGAGGAGGCCCGCTGGCAGCGAACCTGGCTAAGGCCGGATTCAGCGTGCTGCTGCTCGAAGCCGGCGGCGATCCATGCTCGGCGAGCGATACGGGCCGCTTCATGTATGAAGTTCCCATCTTCCACGGTCTCTCCACCGAGTATCCGGAGTGCGCGTGGAACTATTTTGTGCAGCATTACAGCGACGACACGCAGCAGGCGCGGGATTCCAAGGTCGTGGAGACAGGAGGAAAGCCCCGGATCTGGTATCCACGCGCGGGTACCCTGGGCGGATGCACCGCGCACAATGCCATGATTACAGTGGTTCCCCAGGACGACGACTGGAACTTTATCGCCCAGCTTACCGGCGATAGCTCCTGGTGCGCCGATAAGATGCGCTCGTACTTTGAACGTCTGGAGTGCTGCCGCTATGTCTCCGCCGCGGGAACGCTGGAGGCTGACGCTGCAAGGGTGCTGTCGACCATTAGACAGTTATTCACGGGAAAGGAAGACTGGCACGACCGGACCGAGGGTCACGGCTTCCACGGCTGGCTCACTACTTCCGAAGCGGACCCGCTGCTTGTCCTGAAGGATCACGAAATCGTGCGGCTCCTCCTTGGCAGCGTGCGAGAGACGCTTGCCGACCATCTCGGATCGCCCGTCGTCGGGATTGAGACGCGTCTGGATCCCAACGACTCCCGCAACGGCAGTTCCGGCCCCGAAGGCCTGGCATTTACTCCCCTGGCTGTCGACCAGGGAAAGCGAAACGGGCCACGAGACTATCTGCTTCGCGTCGCCCAGCAGTTTCCGAAGAATCTCGCCATCCTTCGCAATTGTCTGGCTACCCGAGTCCTGTTCGAAGGAGCTCGCGCAGTCGGGGTCGAGTTCATCGAACAGACGCATCTCTATCGCGCCGATCCACACGCCGGCCCCGTCGCTTCGGACCTGCCCCGCCAGGATGTGCGTGCCCGCCGGGAAGTCATCCTGGCGGCCGGGGCCTTCAATACCCCCCAACTTCTTATGCTTTCCGGCGTGGGACCGCGCGAACAGCTGGCGAAGTTCGGAATCCATCAGGTCGTGAACCTGCCCGGAGTCGGCGCCAACCTGCAGGACCGGTATGAAGTGGCTGTGGTATCGAGCTTCGCCCGTGACTTTGCCCTCATCAGCGGCGCTACCTTCGCGCCGCCCGATCCGAAGCCCGACAGCTATATGAGCCAGTGGCTGCGGAACGGAACCGGCGTGTACGCCTGCAATGGTGCGCTCATCGGGATCATCCGGCGATCCAGGAAGGATCTGAAGGACCCCGACCTTTATATTTTCGGATTGCCCGGCTGCTTCCGTGGCTACAAGCCGGGATACTCCAAACTGTTCGAGTATTACCACAACCGCTTTACCTGGGCGATTCTCAAAGCGCGCACCAATAACTTCGGCCGCGTGGAACTGCAGTCCGCGCTCCCGTGGGATACGCCGTCAATCAATTTTCAGTATTTCGGCGATGGCACCCGCACGGAGGATCCGGATCTTGAGGCACTGGTGACGGCCGTGCAGTTTGTCCGGGACATGAACGAGGGCCTGCAACGCGAAGGGCTCATTACCAGCGAGGAAACTCCCGGCCCGGCCTGTGAGACACCGGACCAGCTGCGCGAATTCATCCGCAATGAGGCCTGGGGCCATCACGCTTCCTGCACCTGCAGGATTGGTCCCGATACGGACGACATGGCGGTTCTGGACAGCCGATTTCGCGTTCGCGGAACCGAGGCACTGCGGGTGGTGGACGCTTCCGTCTTCCCGAAAATACCCGGCTATTTCATCGTCACGGCAATCTACATGATCAGCGAGAAGGCCTCAGACGCGATCCAGGCGGATACCTGAGAAGAAATATCCCCTGCCCGTACTTACTGCTTCGCTTTTTGAAGCGTTCGGCCGCTCCGAACACGATCGGCCGAGAGCCAGCTCCAGCCAGGAACACAGGAACCGAGGTACCCCATGGGAACGATAACCACAGGAACGGCGGTCAACACAGTTACAAACTGGTTCGGCAATATCGTCTCGCATCCCGCTGTCATCGTCGATGCGAACGGCGTCGATGACATCATCGCCGTCATGAAGGACCCGGCGCGGTATCCGTCGCCAGTACGTGCTGTTGGATCGAATCACTCGACGTCGGCCTGCGGCGTTGCCGATGGGGGCACACTGGTGCGCATGAGGATGAACCGGATCCTGAGTATGGGGTCCGATGGCCTGACGGTTGAGGCGGGCGCGGTCCACCTCGATATGGCGAAAGCCCTTGAGGCGCAGAAATTGCAGTTCTACGTCAACACGGAGATTGGGAGCCTCTCGGCAGGCAGCGCCGCCTGCGCCGGGACGAAAGACTCCTCTTTCCCCGGCGAGTATGGACAGGTGGGCTCCTACATTACCGGAGTCAGGATGGTGCTGCCCGGCGGCGATCTTCTGGAGGTGACCGAGGAGTCCGATCCCGTGCTGATGCAGAAGGTACGCTCCAGTTATGGGCTGTTGGGGATCGTTTACGAGGTAACTTATCAGGTTCGCCCCCTCACGCCGATGCATGTGCACCACACGACCTACAGCCTGCAGGACTTTGTGACGGCCCTGCCTGATCTGAAACAACTCGGCTACTCGATGATGTATTACCTTTTTCCCTTTGAAGATAAAATCACGGTGGAGTTCCGCAAATATAACCCCGGGGCGAGCGGCGAACCCAATCGCGCCGCCTGGGCGCTGAGGAACCATATCTGGGGCACCTCCGGGCCGAAATTCGGACACGAGATCGAGGAGAATGTCCCAATTCCCTCTCTGCGCTACGGGATTATCGACACGTTCAACGCCGCATGGCGGCTGCAGCTGGGGGCGATTGTCTCCAGCGATAACACGATCCCCGGCGATCAGATCATCCATTACCCGCCGGTTTCGAATGAGAGCCGCTACACATTCAGCCTCTTTGCCTTTCCTGAGGATGAGTACCCCGCCGCACTGACCGATTTCTTTGCGTTCTGCCGAACTTATTACGCGCAGAAGGGCTATCGCTCCAACCTTCTTTATGTGGGTTATCGCATTGCGCAGGATCAGAGATCGCTGTTGTCGTACTCCTGGGACGGCAATGTTATGACGATCGATCCCGTTTCCACGGCAAACCCGGGCTGGGACGAATTTCTGGACGCTTACAACCAGTTCTGCATCGATCGCAACGGCATTCCCCTGCTGAACCAGACACCGGGCCTGAAGGCGCCATGGCTGCAAAAGGCCTACGGCGCTCGGCTGGACACGCTCAGATCCGCACGTGCGCACTACGATCCCACCGATCGCCTGCTCAACACCTATTTCCGGCAGCTGCTGTGATGATGCGCGGAAGGATCCCATGCTCGCTCGCTCCCTTCTGCTGATCCCGATTGCAGCCGCGGCCTGTAGCCCCGCCCGTGCTCAGGCCATTCCCGTTGTTTTCCCCAAAACAGTGCGGGTCTGCCCGGGCGCATTTCCTACGGACCTGACGGCGACCGATTGCCGTTACGATGCGTCGAAGCGGACGCTGGATTTCGTCACCGGGTCGCTGACCGACCAGGCCGCTCTTGGTGCTGTGATTTTCGGGCTGGGGGCGCAAATCATCCAGTCTCCTTCCGAATGGAAGAGAACCTGGTATGGGTACGGTATGCGTGTGGGCGCCAGGTATACTCAGGCGGTCGGCAAGGGAACTGCTCAGTATCTCAGCGGTCTCATCCTGCATGACGATCCGCGATTTCTGGCTTACAGGAACGATCCGGCCGTCATTCGCCGGCGACAGGCCGCGGTCACTGCACTCACCTCCGGCGAACGGGCCTCCGTTCCGACCACGCATGACGGCTGGCAGCGCTTTGGCCATGTCTGGTATGACGTTGTGACGGTGCGGCGATCCACACGATCCGGCGACGGGCACCGCATCCCGGCGATCTCGCGCTTCGCCGGCGAATTTGGCGGCGCTTACGCAGGATATCCCTGGTATCCCGGTCCGGAAAACAGGTTTCCGCAGGTGGGTCTGCGCGCCGCCGGTGCATTCGGAACGGCGGTGCTCTCGTCCTTCTGGACCGAGTACCGCCCCGAGATCACGAACCTGATGGGAGCCATCTTTCGCCGGAATTCTCAGCCCGCCTCCCCGGCCGGAGCCATGCCATGAACCGGGCCGCGATGCTGCTGTTCGGCGCGTTTGTGCTGCCTGCAGTTCAGGGCTGCCAGGTGCCTCTGCGCCCCTATCGGCTGCAACATCCCGCCATTGAGATCGCCGCCAAAGCCGGCAACGGGTCGAGCCTTACGCAGGCCACACCGGACAAGGACTGCGTCAGGGCCGGTGCGCCAATCTGCCTGGCTTTCATCGAAGTCGACGATATGGGCGAGATGTTCGACAAGGCAGAACTGGATACCGCCCTCAGTGTCATTCGCCGCGCCAACCGCTATGCAGAGGCGACCGCCAGTCCTTCGGGTCCGGTAGTCATCACCTTCATTCACGGCTGGAAAAACAATGCGGCTCCGGACAATGGCAATGTTGCCGGTTTTGAAGCCGCACTGCGGGATTTATACCAGCGCCTGCACAGGACCAGACCGGTAATCGGCATTTACATTGGGTGGCGGGGCAATCTCATCCGCAAAGCATGGCCCGTCGCTCAGCAACTCTCCTACTACAACCGCGAGGCGGCTGCGACGCGGATCCCCGGCGCAACGCTGGCAAGTGCGCTGACGCAGATTGCTGTGCGCACGCACGAGAACCGCAGAGCCCAGGCCATCTTCATCGGGCACTCGTTCGGCGGACTGCTGCTGGAGCGCGCCATCAGCGAGGCGACCGCGAGCAGCATTGCTCAGGCCACCATCTATACGCAGGAGGGTGGCGCTCTGCCGCGAGGTTCGCCGGAGGCCGCCGAGAAGCTGCGTCTGGCTGCCGCGGCAACCGATGCACGCGCCGACCTTGTGATTTTCATCAATCCCGCCGGGGCGGCGACCGAAGCCAAACAGATGCTGGATTTTCTCCTGGAGAACGGATACCGGTATCAGCCGGGTATGCAGAGCAGCGCCACAGGACCGGGAGACCCGTCGGCGGACAAAGCCGCGGACCGGCCGCTCTTCGTTTCGCTCACCTCTACGGCTGATCTGGCCACGAAGGTCGCTGTGCCGATCGGCCACGCCTGGCCGGACCTGCGCTTCCGGATGGCCGGCAGCTTTCGCAATCTGAGCGACAAGCCCAACGGCAACTACCGGCTCTCGTGTTTCGATCCTCATGCGGAACCGGAGTACCGGGAGATCACGACGAAGCAGCAGGGCGCGCTGCCGCAAAGCTCGTATTACATGAACACCGCCCCGCACATGCAGATTCTGCAGAGCCACCTTATGCTCAAAGCTGTCAGCGCGCGCCAGATGCAGGTATCATCCACGGGGCAGAAGATCACGATCCATAACCCCAGGGCAATTGCCGAGTGCAATCGCGATCTCTTCAATCAGGAGCATCTGAATATCGTGAGCACATTTCGTCTCTTCGACACGCAGACCTGCTTCGCCATCCAGGAGCGACCCAACCGCTGCAATGGCTCCCCCTACTGGCTGATGGAGATAGACCCTGACGTTGTGCCCGACCACAGCACGATCTTCACGCAGAGATTCATTGACTTTCTGATCGATACTTTCTTTCTGACGCCCGAGGGCCGACCGATCGAGCGGATCAGCCCGCGGCTCACCGAGAAGCACTAACTCCCCGGGACGAAAGGACCATCCCCGGGCTCCCGCAGTGGACTTAAGTCGCCTGATAAGTGGCGAACAGGGGGGCGCAGGGAGTCAACCTGCGCCCTGGCTGAACCGCCAATTCAGAACTGCAGCCGCAGCGCAAGCTGACCAGTGCGGGCGCCCCCGAAGTCGGTGCCCACGCTGCCGGTGCTCTGGTCGCCGATGGTGCCGGTGATCTGGCCAAAGCTGGCCGAACTCAGATCCATGATGGGATCACCGAGGTTGGTATGGTTGAGGACATTGGTGAAGGTACCTTCCGCCTGCAGATGTAATCGTTCGGTGATGGCGATGCTCTTGCTGAGCCCGGCGGAGAGATCGATCAGTCCCGGTCCGGGAACGGAGCCCACCTGAGAATTGCCAAAGCGGCCGATGGGATTGGGGACGGTGTAGATGGTGCCGTTGATCTGCTCGCAGTTCGTGCAGATGGTGTTGCCATGCGCATCCGTGACGGAGGCGCCGGCGTTCCCGGTGGCGCAGGGATAGCCAGGAGCCCAGTGCGGATCGCCGGGGCAGGCAAAGCCAGTGGGGCTGACCCAGTTCAGGCGGCCTCTGTTACGGGGGAACATGCGAGCGCCGGCGACCCGGTCAGCGTATTGGTCATGATGGCCTGGATCGAACCCGGCGGCGCTGCTGGTGAGGCCGGAGCCGGTTCCGGACGGGTCGCCCTGGCCCGCCGGGAAGTACGCTGTCTCGAAGGGCCCGGTTTGCCAGGTGAAGATCGAGGAGAGCCGCCAGCCCCCGGCCAGCATGTTGGCAGCACGTGATATGCCGGAGCCAAAAGCCTGCCCGCGCCCAAAGGGAAAATCATAAAGCAGGGTGGTGTTCCACTTCAGGCGGCGATTTCCGTAGACGTTGCCGAAGTCGACGTGGCGATCGAGGATGGAACTGGCGCGGCTGCCGCCTCCCTCACCGGCGAAGCCGTAGTTGTCAGGGTATCCTCCGGGGCCCTGGTTGTCAGAGAGAGCCCTGGCCCAGGTGAAGACAGACTGGTACTCGAGGCCCTGCTGCAGGCGATGACTGGCTTCGGTCTGGAAGGAGTTATAGCTTTCGTTGGCGCTGGTGGCGCGGTTTTGGACGCGGCCCCAGTTGGGAAAGCGCCGCGCCGTGATCGGTGCGTTGTAAGCGGACACGGTTGTGGAGAACGGCAGCGTATTTTCGTCGGGTGCCCAGACCAGGTGGTGGGCCTCAGAGCCAATGTAGGAGATGCGGCCGGCATAACCGGAACCGAAGTCGTGATCGATGCTCAGAGTCCACTGCTCGGTGTAGGGATCGATCCAGTGTGGGTCGTTGGCGGTACCGAAGTAGTCGGTCCCGAAGCAGGTAGTACACCCGCCGTTACCCGCACCGGCATAGATGTGCGGCCACTGATAACCGATGGCGTGCGTCGCCGGGTTATACGTGTTCTGATACTGCTCGGTGGCGGCCTGAAGGGTTCCGGTGAGCGAATAGAAACTGGAGCCGAGCATGTTGATGTTGTACATACCGGCGCCGGCGCGAATGACCCAGTTATCGCTGTTGGTGGGGCGGAAGGCGACTCCGAAGCGCGGCATAAAGCGGAGGCGTGGATATTTCTTGAGACCGACGGGATAACCGGCTGTGGCATTGCCCAGCACAGGCATGCATGGCGCACCGTTCACCACGGCCGAATTGGTGTTGTGGATGCCGTCGGCGTCGCATGCATTGGCGCTGGCCAGATAGGAAGTCGCCAGCAGCGCTTCCTTTCCCTGGGGATAGAGCACGCGACCGGCCAGCGGGAGACTGGGGTCGAAGTTACCGATATCTCCGTAGCGGTCGTAATAGCCGGGATGCAACTCATAACGCACACCGTAGGAGAGAGTCAGGCGAGCGCTGACGCGCCACTCATCCTGGCCGAAGGCGTTGTAGTGGTCGGAGAGACCATCGTTGTCCTGCCGGACCACATCGTAGAACGTCTCATAGGGCGTTCCGATGAGGAAGTCAGCAAAATCGACGCCGGTAAACAGACCGGCGCTGCTGCCGGAGAGATTAAAGCTGTAGGTTCCATAGTTATTGGCGCCGACAAATCCGAGCGGTGTGATGGCCTCGAGAGTCTGGATATCGATGCCGGTCTTGACGGTGTGGGTGCCTTTGGTCCAGATGAGCACATCGTTGTACTCATAGGTGAAGGACTTGTTGAGGCTGGTCAGACGGTCAATGTTGAGGGACTGGATGCGATTGAAATCCATCTCCGGAACGCCGTTGAAGAAGAGGTTCTGAAGCCCCTCCCAGCCCTGCTGATTGGTCCAGGCAAGGCCGTTGAAGCTGTCGGTCTGCCCGGAAATATAGCGCGTGAAACCGAATCCACCCTCATTGACGAGATTCGGAGTAATGCTCCAGTTGGTGTCGAGCTTCAGGACCCGGGTCTGGCTGTTATTGACCTCGGAGGGGATGTTCAGCTGGGCTGCGCTGTTGGTGGGGAAATTCTTCCAGGTAAATCGTCCCCAGACGAGGAACTTCTGATTGGAGCCGAAGTACTGGTCGCCGCGGATGTCGAACTGGTCTGAGGATCCGCTGGCGTTGACGTTCTCCTGCCAGTTCGCGATGTTGTTGTCGGTGTATGTGGTGGGATCACCAATATTGGGGTCGGGGTAGAAGGTTTTCAGGGTGCTGAGCGCGATAGGATTGATCGCCCCGGAGGGAATCTTAGTTCCCCAACTCGTACCCGTGTAAGGATCGCGGAGACCCGTGAAACCGGCAGCATAGTATTTGGAGAAATCGCCCTGTTTCATCAGGGTGCTCGGGACCTTCTCCAGAAGAACCACCTGGGCGGGATGGCGCCAACCCTCGTAAGCACCGAAGAAGAAGGTTTTATTGTGGCCATTGTAGAGATGCGGAAGAACCACCGGGCCGCCGAGGCTGGCTCCGAAGGTCTTGCCCTGCAGGCTGGGCTTGGTCGTGGTCGTGGGGTAGGTGTAGGCGATCGCATCGAACGCGGAGCTCTGATAGTAGAGGAAAGCGGAGCCGTGAAGTTCGTTGGTGCCACCCCTGGTGGTGACGACGACCTGTCCCGGATCTCCATACTCGGCGTCGGCCAGCACGCCGTCAGCGCGGATCTCGGAGATGGATTCAGAGGAGGGGAAGGCGTCGCCAATAATGCTGTCGCCCGCCGGATTCTTGACGGTGACGCCGTCCACGGTGACTTCCAGCTGGTACGGAAGACCGCCCTGAAGCGAGAAGCCTCCGGTGGCGCTGTCCCCCTGCATTCCAGGGAGCGCACCGAGGATGTTATAGGCGCTGGTCCCGCCAAAGCTGGCGCGCGTGTTGACGGGGAGGTTGAGAGCGTCATCAGCCGTAAAGACGCTGCTGATGGTGGGCGAGTCGGTCTGGATAGCACTGACGGTGCTGCCGCTGACCGTGACCTGCTGCTGCACGGCCCCTACGGCAAGGCTGGCATCCACGCGAAGTTCCTGACGGACGGCCAGCGCAAGGCCGTCAACGACCCACTTCTGGAAACCGCTGTGTTCAACGGCGAGGTTGTAGCTGCCAGCTTCGAGGTCAACAAACTTGTAATCGCCGGAGCCGTTGGTTTTCGTGGTCAGCACGGTTCCTGCGCCAAGGCTTGTCAGGGTGACCGCAGCGCCGGGGACGACAGCCCCGGCCTGATCGCGAACCGTACCGACAATCGTGCCCTGCGTGGACTGGGCTCTCAGCGCCGGGATGAGGAACATCGCCGACGCTATCCAGATACACAAATATTTGTAGAGTCGTTGCCGCATGTCATGGTCTCCTGGTCCGGCAACCATAACATTGCTTTGTTAAGATTCCGTGCAAAGTCCTGAAGACTTGTCGCACTGCGGTGAGCCAGCCGGTTTGTTGGCTATACCAATTGCAGAGGCGGGTAGATCTGATGTTACCAGGCAACCGGACGGGGATCCCCTCCGGATTCAGCGCGCGAAGTCCGCACTTAGCGAGAGGGCACCGGATGCCGATGGAATTGCTGCTCGATTTCCGCAGGGTCGTCGCAATCGAGTAATTCCCGTGCTTCCTCCGCAGTTTTGGGATGAGCCAGGCGGGCCTTGTGAGGGTCGAAGACCCGCGGGTCAGAGGGCAGAGCGGTATACGGGGCGAAATCAGGCTGGGTGGTGAATACGCCGGCCAGCCCGGCAGCAAGGGCGTCTTCCAGATTCAGGGGACCGAGGCCGAGGATCTGGTAGATGGTTTTCTGGACGCTGACGAAGCTGGCGGCAACGTGGGAGATCGTTCCCCGGCGGACCCATGGGCTGATCACCAGCAGCACGCTGCGATGCGCATCGACGTGATCCACGCCGCTCTGGGCGTCATCTTCGATGACAAAGATGGCAGACTCGCGCCAGATTCGGCTGTGGGAGATCAGCTGGACCATTCGGCCGAGGGCAAGGTCGTTGTCGGCAACATAGGATGCCCTGTATGGATAGCCGTCACCGGGGCGTGGATCGGCAGTATGGTCGTCCGGCAGACGAATGACCGTAAGTGCGGGCAGATCGCCGCCGGCAAGCCGGCGGGGAAAGTCACGCCTGAATTCAGCAAACCGGTACTGATCGGGGATACCAAGGTTGAAGGTTGGATAGCGACGATCCGTGGAGTTGAAAACCGGGTTTGGCAGCGGCGCGTTGAGCAGGAGGCGCTGGCCTTCCGGCGCGGTGTCGTCGGCCTCGTCGCTGCCTTCGAGCTCGAGCCCTTCGCCGTAATTGAGGATGCTGAGATTCGCATCCGCCACGTGCTCCCAGAGGGAGCCATACTCAGGCTCGTCCTCGGGCATCGGAGCGTCGGCGCCGCCGAACATCGCCCGCCGTCCGGGCACGGGACTGGTGGGATCGCTGGTGCGGCGGCCGCCGTAGCCGGAGGTCCAGGCAACGTTGAACCACGGAGTCGGGGCGATGCCGACCGCCCAGCGGTGTCCGTCGGCGGAAACATCGCTGTCGGTCGAGAAGCGATCGCTGGTGGCAAAGCGCGCTGCCAGGGCGTGGGCATTGGGGGTGACCTTCAGATCCCGCACCGCGGGGTCTTCATCGGCCCAGCCATGGAGGCCGTAGCGGGCCAGCTTCGGGTCGCCGTTGGCCCCCGGCAGATCTCCCAGAATTTCGTCGAAGGTGCGGTTCTCGCGGATGATGAGAAAGACATGGTGGATGGGGGCCGACGGCATCGGGGTGGAATTGCGAAGGGCAGCTTCGTTATCGGCGACAACCGTACTGGTCATCGCCGCGAGATGCTCGTCGATGTCGCTGATCGGAACCGCGGAGAGGGTGCCGTGCTCCAGCTCGCCGATGTAGTAGCGCTTGCCGTCGATGTAGTTGGGACCGGCGCCTTTGCCTTTGTTGTTGAGGATGAAAAGGCGCTGCTGATCCGGTGAAAGGGCAACGGCGGCGGGATACCAGCCAGCCGGGATGTGGCCGAGCACGCGATTGGCGCCGGTATCGATGACGGCGACGGCGTTAATACCGGATTCGGCCGCATAGAGGCGATGACCTGCGAGCGCCAATCCCTGGGGGGCAACTCCGCGGAGCGGATGTCCGGCACGATCCAGAAATACGGTGCCGCGAAAGGGCGAGAGCGGGATGTCGGTCTCTTCCCGCTGACCATCGGCAGAAATGACGGCAACGGAATCCTCGTGAGCGAGGGACACATAGACGTGCGCGTCGCTGGCGACAACTCCCGAGGGCGATGCGCCGCCCACCGGGTCGCCGCGCCGTTCACCGATTCTGGCCCCGAGGCGAAGCTGTGCTGCCAGGCGCGGGGCGCGCGGGTCGGAAAGATCCCAGGTCCAGAGGGAGCTGCCGCGCGGGCTGTTTTCGTCGCCCAGACCCGCAATCGCGTGGCCGTCGATCTCAGTCCCCCGCCGGGCGGCGCTCGATGGATAGCCGAAGGGCGGGAAGCGAAGGCCGGTTTTGAGAATGTCGTCCCTGTCGAGGCCGCCGATGGTCTTGTACTCGAAGAGGCCCGAGTTGGTCACGTAGAGGTGACGGCCGTCCGGGGAGAGCGCCAGCGCAAACGGGTCGACCCCAGTGGGCACGGACGCAATGCGCGTGCGGGTGGCTGTATCGATGACCACCACGCGCCAGTTCCCCTGGTCGAGCACATACAGCAGGTGACCGTCAGAGGACAGGGCCAGCGCAGCGGCAAAGCTCGACTCAAAGCTGTGATCGCCGGTGGTGCCGTCGAGCGGGATGCGGGCAACTCGGCTCCAGCCGGTGGTGGAATAGATGTCTACGGCGCCGGAATCTCCGGTTGCGTCGTAGAGCAGATGGCCGTCGGGTGAATAGGCGACCCCGGCATGGACCTCGACCGCGGGGTCGTTTTTCATCCCGGGCGGAATTCGGCGAACCTGTGTGTGGTCTGTGCCGGGGCTATCGATAATGTTGAGCGAGAAAGGCCACCCAATCGACGGAGCCACGATCTGTCCGCCGTCAGGACGCACAGCCATCGTGAATGGGAAAGGGGCCAGCTGGGTGGCGGTGCCCGCGGGGGTGATCACCCGCCCGTTCGGGAGCAGCGTCGGCGGAGCGCCGGCTGGCTGAGCAGCCGCCGGGATCGCGAAGAGGATGCCAACGAGAGGACCGCAGAAAAGGCGTGCAGGGTTGCGCATGGAAATCCTGAGGAGTTTGGACACTGCAGAAGACTACAACCCGCGCGTTGCGGCCGGGTTAACAAATTTGCGCCCTCCGTGGGTTTGCTTCGGATGCGATGCCCCGCAGCGGCAGGCGTACGAGGCTCGGCCCGGACAACCGTGGCGGAATCGGGGAAGCGGACCGGAACCAGCTTCAGGCCCGCCTGCAGCAGGCCTTTGCCTCATCGGCCCTCCACGCAGGCTGGCCCTGCGTGGCTCGCCCCTGACGGCAGCTAAGCTGCGCCCTGTTCTGTTAGCCTGTGGGCCATGTCCCGTCCTTTGCTGATTGCTCTGCTTGGCTGCTGCGGTCTTTCCGCTCTCGCGCAGACGAATCGTCCGCTCAATCCCGATCTTGTGGCGGCGCGATGGAAGGCGTCCTGGATTGCCAGCCCCACCGCGCTCGCGAAGGCTCCGGGCGTGTTCTACTTCCGCAAAGATCTGACGCTGAGCAGCGTGCCGGAGCACTACTGGGTCCATGTGAGCGCCGATAACCGCTACGTGCTGCACATCAACGGCAAGTACGCAGCCGAAGGGCCAGCCCGAGGCGACCTGTTCCACTGGCGGTTCGAAACGGTTGACCTCGCGGCTCTGTTGCATCCGGGAACCAATGTAATCGCGGCCGTGGTCTGGAATTTCGGTGAGTTGGCTCCCGTCGCGCAGATGAGCAACCGAACCGGATTTCTGATGCAGGGTGACACGAGCGAAGAAGCGGCGGTGAACACGGGCAGGGACTGGCGCGTTCGCAGCGAGCCGGGCCGCGGGGCTCTCGGCCACGAGGGCGCGCATGGCTACTATGCGGCCGGTCCGGCGGAGAGGATCGACGGCCGGGTGCTCGACTGGGGCTGGGATCAGCCCGGAGAGGACGGCACGGGCTGGGAGACTCCGCAACCGGTGGGTCACGCCGCCACCCGCGAAGCCCAGGACGCCGACAACAACTGGGAGCTGGTCGAGGACCCGCTGCCCCCCATGGAACATCAGCTGGTGGACGCAGGCACGCCGGTGCGCGTGGAGGGGCTGCCATCGCTGCCGAGTTTTCCCGCGTCTGCTCTGGAGATCCCGGCCCATTCGCATGTCGTGCTGCTGCTCGATCATCGCGTGCTCCAGACTGCCTATCCTGAGCTGACCATCAGCGGCGGCAGGGACGCCGAGATCCGGATCACCTATGCTGAGGCGCTGTACGATGCCAATGGAGAGAAGGGCAATCGGAACGATATCCAGGGCCGGCATATTGAAGGGATCACCGACGATTACGTTTCCGGCGGGGGCGAGGCCCGCGTCTATCAGCCCCTGTGGTGGCGCACCTGGCGCTATCTGCAGCTGGATATAACCACGAAGGCGGAGCCTCTGCGGCTCGATTCGCTGCGTGCCTGGTTCTCGGCGTATCCCTTCGACGCGAAGGCGGCCATCAGCGGAGACATTCCGGAACTGCAGCGACTGTGGGAGACAGGCTGGCGCACGGCCCGCCTGTGTGCACACGAAACCTACATGGATGCACCCTACTGGGAGCAGCTGCAGTACGTCGGCGATACGCGGATCCAGGCCCTCATCTCGTATGTCATGACCGGCGACAGCCGCCTGGCACGCCAGGCCGTGACCAATATCGACGATTCCCGCATACCCGAGGGGATCACGCAGAGCCGCTATCCGTCAGGACTGCCGCAGTTCATTCCGCCGTTCTCTCTTTTGTGGGTGGGGATGCTGCACGACTACTGGATGTACGTCGACGATCTGCCGCTGGTGAAGGAGACGCTGCCCCATACGCGCGGCGTGCTCGACTGGTATGCGGCCCGGCTGCGCCCCGATGGTCTGCTGGGCAAGGTTGGCTGGTGGGAGTTCGGCGACTGGACCGAAGACTACCCTGCCGGCGTTCCGCCCCAGGATGCAGACGGCGGCTCAACCTTCCTGACGCTGCAGTTCATCGAAGGGCTGCGCGATGCGGAAGGCATGGAAGCCCGATTCGGCAGCCCGGAGCGGGCAGCCCGTTACCGCGCCCTGATCGGGAAGGCCTCGCAGGCTCTGAATCGCGAGAGCTGGGATCCGAAATACGGCCTGTACGCCGATACCCCCGCGAAGAAGACGTACAGCCAGGAGGCCAACATACTGGCTGTATGGCTGGGTGTAGCGCCGCGCGGGCAGCAGGCGCCCATTCTGCGCAGGCTCCTGGCGTCGAAGCCGAATGAAGCGGTGACCGTCGATGGCGGCCCGGTTCCGCCGTTGTCGATTCCGAGCTATTACTTCCGCTTCTATCTCACGCGGGCGCTGGTGCAGGCGGGCATGGCCGATCAGTACATCAGGGAGCTGGGTCCCTGGTACAACATGCTGCGTCTGGGGCTGAGCACCTGGGCGGAAACGCCGGAGCCGACGCGCTCCGACTGCCACGCCTGGAGCGCCAGTCCGAATTACGACCTGCTGACCGTGGTGGCCGGAATCCAGCCGGGATCGCCCGGATTCAAGACGGTGCGGATTGAGCCGCATCTGCGCGGGCTGCACCAGTTGAATGCGTCGATGCCGCATGCGGGCGGCCTGATCCATACCGTATACAAACTCGACGGGAGCCGGTGGAAGGCCACAGTGACGCTGCCCCAGGATCTGAGCGGAGAGCTGGTGTGGGGCGGAAGGACCTATCCTCTGCATCCCGGCAGTCAGACCGTTGCACTGCCCTGAAGGTGGGCCCTCAGACCCGCCTTCCTGCAGTTCCGCGCGCGCGGGAGCGTGACGATCTTCTGTGGGGCCGGACGGAGTGTCTGTGCCAGGACGCCGTTCGCAGGACAGCCCGGTGGCGCCGGTGGCGATGCCGGACGGGGGGATGCAGGATGGCGGCGACGCGATGCTCCGCGACCGTGGGCTCGTCCTCGTACCGGGGATCGAGCATGGCAATGACGGATACGGCTCTTGCGCGATAGAGTCTGGCCCACTGGCTCCGTATCAGGGAGTACTGAACGGTTTTCCAGTGTTCCCCGTTCGAAGCGATGGCCGTACCGGGCCCGCCATCGTTATTGATCAGATCCAGGAAGTGCCCGAACTGCTCAAGATTGATGCCCATCTGATAGACCAACTGGCTCAGAGCCATCTGCTGGGGGCCGGTCAGATCATCAAAGTTGCGGCAGTAGGCCCGGGCGTTCTCGATTGCCTGGATGGCCGAGACGCGAAGCAGACTTGTTGCTTCCTGGTCCGTGATCTCGGGAGGAAGGGCGGGAATCCTTCTGCGGAATCGCCTCTTCTTCCAGACCGCAAGGTTCTCGTCGTACCGGTCGAGGATCTGCCGCAACCGGTCCGGGTTCAGCCCGGCGGCCTGCCAGAGCTGTGCCGAGGACGGCTCGACGAACTGATGCGGATTGAGCGGGTCAGGCTGCGGGTGTTCCCGCTCGGGCAGATCGAGGCTGAATCCGGCGCCGATCAGCGGCCTGCCGGTTTTCGGGTCGGGATACGCCCCCAGGACCCATCCTTCATGGCGGCGGTCGCGCAGGAGGTCCATCAGGTCCGCGAGGCTGAACTTCACCTTGGAAGCGGGGAAGTCGAGCAGTTGCCGAACCGGAGACAGGACGGCCGAGGCCTCAGGATTCGCACTGGATTCCGGGACGATGGGAGGCATCGGCGGGATCAGCTGCCGCAGGTCGACCGGAGCCGGCGCTGAGCTTTGTCCAGCGGCAGAAAGGAGACTGCCACATGCCAGCACGGCAGTACTCAGATAGCGCAGAAGGGCGGTCATGGCCGGGGTTTGTGTCGACTTCCTCTTCCCATAGACACAATGAACCCCAATGAGCCCCGGGGGCAATTGCCGGAAAGCAGTATGTATGCAGAAGGTAACCCTTTCGACGCAAGCGGCGCTTCGGCCCGCTGAGGTCAGGCACGCAGCGACAAGGCGACGGCAGGAATCCAGTCTTATGACCGCAGCCGGACCAGCACCAGAATCCCCTGCGGCGGCAGCGTGACCCTGCGCTGACCGGGAGGGCGCGTGGCATCGCCCAGGACGATGCGCGTCCGGTCCGGCAGATCCAGGGCAGCGTCCTGCGTTCCATGGTTGATCAGCACAAAGACGCTGCGCCCCTCGCCCACTCTCCTGCAGGCCTCGACTCCGGCGGGCAGCGGACCGAATACAGGCGTCACCCCGGCCTGCTGAACGAGGCGGCCGATCATCTTCTGCATCAGGCTGGGGCCGAGCAGCGCGCCCAGATAGTCGAGGGTGCCGCTGCCGATGCGGCGCTCGATCATCGCAGGCTGCCCATCCAGCCATCCATTACCGGCGCCATAGTGCAGCAGCGCCGTGGTCGCAGCATTGCGGAGCGAGAGCTGCTCGGCCCATATATCGGCATCGCCCGTTCCGAACGCCCCCTGCACCGGAATCGCGCTGTCAATCGCATAGAACTGCTCCACCCGCCCACCGAGGGGACCGCCAGCGGCCCCGGCTGTCGCTCCGGACTCAATCCGTCCTCCTCGTTCTTCATGCCGGAACGCGGCCCCAGCAGCAGATGCCCGCCCTGACGCACATAAGCAAGCAGATGGTCCGCCAGTTCCTGAGGAAGGACGTTGAGCGCGGGAGCGATCACCAGCCGGTATCCATCGAGCGGAGCCGTGGCCTCCACGATGTCCACCGACTGCGCAGCAGCGAGGAGGGGGCGATAAAAATCGAGCAGGACCTGCAACTCGTTGTACCGCACCGTATGAGGCTGAAAATCGATGGCCCAGCGGCTGTCGCAGGTCAGAATGAGAGCCACCTGGGAGCGCGGCGCCGTGCCCGCGAGCGCAGGCGCAGCCCGGTGAAATTCATCGGCCGTCCGGCGGATCTCCGGATCGATGGGCAGCGGGGTTCCGTCCGGACCGACGATCGCCCCGTGATACTGCTCCTGGCCGTTGAGCCCGGCAGCCTGCATGAGGGAGAGATCCACCTCCCATCGCTGCTCCGGCCACTGCTCGGGATACCAGGCTGCGCCCATGAGGGGCTGCCCCGGAAGCGACAGCGGCGCGGCTGCCCGGGCCCGGGCAGCCGCGCCGCCGCAGAGCACAGCCACAGCGAGCGCTTGCAGGATCTGCCTACGCAAGGCCGCTTCTCTTCTCCACGAGGTACAGATGATCGCAAACCAGCACCGTCTGCTGTTCCTGATTCCGCACCTCGATCGCCTCAACCACCACACCGTGCTTCGGCCGCCTGGGCTCTTCCCTAAGTTCACGGATCGTGGCCGTGGTGCAGATCGTATCGCCGATAAAAACGGGACGAACAAAGCGCACGCGATCATAGCCGTACGACATCGCGCGGGGATTGATGTCCGCGGCGGTCATTCCGACTGCAATGCTCAGCACCAGCGTGCCATGAGCCATCCTGCGCCCAAAGGGCTGCGTACGGCACCACACTTCGTCCATATGATGCGGATACAGGTCTCCCGTATGTCCGGCGTGCAGCACGATGTCCGCCTCGGTCATGGTGCGGCCGCTCGTGACACGCTGGTCGCCAGTCTGGTAATCCTCGAAAAATGCTTCGTGAAGCCTCATGGTTGCTCAGCGCCGGGGGAAGGCATGCCTGTCAGCTGTGAAATCTCTTTTTGCTGATAAAATCAGAGGGCCAATATAACACCGCTAATGACCCAGTCTCAACAAGGCCGCCTTCGCGGGATCACCTGGAAGCACAGCCGGGGACTGATGCCGATGCTGGCAACGGCGCAACGCTTCGAGGAACTGCATCCCGAGGTTGCTGTCTCCTGGGGAACACGGTCGCTGCAGTCCTTTGCGGACCAGTGCGTGGAAGATCTTGCCCGCGGGTACGACCTGCTGGTCATTGATCATCCATCGTGCGGACACGCGGCGCGGTCGGGCGTCCTGGCGCCTCTCGACGATTTGCTTCCGGCTGAATTCCTGCGCGATCAGGAGCGGAATTCCGTCGGGCAGTCGTACACCAGCTATCTGTGGAATGGCCATCTCTGGGCTCTCCCCATCGACGCGGCGGCGCCGGTCAGCCTCTACCGTCCGGACCTGCTGCACAGGTTTTCCGTCACCCTCCCTCGCACGTGGGAAGAGCTGATGGACCTTGCTCGCCGGGGTTTCGTGGCAGTACCGGGTCTCGCCATCGACGGCCTGATGCACTTCTTCATGCTCTGCATCGCGCTCGGCGAGGAGCCATTTGCGGCGGACGATGGTGTGGTCACTCCGGAGGCGGGAGCCAGGGCCCTGCAGCTGCTGCGCGAGTTGCTGCAGGCGTGTCCCCCGGATTGCCTGGAGGCGAACCCCATCGCAGTCTGGAACCGGCTGTCGTCAGCTGACGATGCCGTGTACTGCCCGTTCGCCTATGGTTATTCGAATTACAGCCGCCGCGGCTATGGAACCTATGTCGTCGAAGCAGGCGAACTGGTGAGCTTCGGCGGCAGGCCGCTGCGATCCGTGCTGGGTGGGGCGGGTCTCGCGATCTCCTCACGCTGCAGGGATCTTCCGGCAGCCGCGGCGTATGCGAAGTGGGTTGCGGATCCCGAGTGCCAGAGGACGCTCTATTTCGATTCCGGCGGGCAGCCTGGCCATCGCGCGGCGTGGCTCGATCCCGAGGTGAACCGGCGCTCCCATGGTTTCTTCGAAAAGACGCTGCCCGCGCTGGATCGCGCCTGGCTGCGTCCGCGCTTCGATGGCTTCATTGAATTTCAGGATCGCGCCGGGCGCCTCCTGCATTCCTGGCTTCGCCAGGGCGGTGCGGAAGAGGAAGTCGTGGGGGAGATGAATCGTCTTCTGCATGCGGCGCGCCAGCCCCGGGGAGTTACCGCCTCATGAAACCGCTCGAAGGCCTTCTCGTCATTGACCTCAGCCAGTTCCTGGCGGGCCCCTCAGCCTCTCTGCGCCTCGCGGATCTGGGTGCGCGCGTCATCAAGATCGAACGGCCTTCCGGCGGCGACCTGTGCCGGAACCTGTACATTTCCAATCTCGAGCTGGATGGGGACAGCACACTCTTCCACTCGATCAATCGCAACAAAGAGAGCCTGGCCGCCGACCTGAAGGATCCTGCGGAACGCGCGGCCGTGCTTGCGCTGGCGGCCAGGGCTGACGTGCTCATCCATAATTTTCGTCCCGGAGTCATCGAGAAGCTGGGTCTCGGCTATGACACGCTGAGCCGGCAATTCCCCCGTCTCGTCTATGCGGAAGTCAGCGGATTTGGGCGAACGGGGCCGTGGTCGCGCAAACCCGGACAGGACCTGCTGGTGCAGTCGCTCTCCGGACTGCCGTGGCTCAATGGCGACGCCGGTCAGCCGCCGGTGCCTTTCGGCCTCGCCGTCGCCGATCTTTCTGCGGGAGCGCACCTGTGCCAGGGGATCCTTGCGTGCCTCGTTCGCCGTGGGATCACCGGCCAGGGCGCAAGAGTGGAGGTGAGCCTGCTCGAATCGATCCTCGATCTGCAGTTCGAGGTGCTGACCACGTTTCTGAACGACGGCCACAAGCTGCCGCAGCGCAGCGTCCGCAACAACGCGCATGCCTACCTTGGAGCGCCCTACGGCATTTACTCCACAAAGGACGGTTATCTCGCGATCGCCATGGGTTCTCTGGCGGCTCTGGCCGAACTGCTGGAGTGCCCCGCCCTGCTTGCTTACACCGACCCGAAGGCGGCATTCGAACGCCGCGACGAAATCAAAGCTGTGCTGGCCGAACACCTGGGGCAGCGCACCACCACCGAGTGGCTGGCGCGGCTGGAACCTGCCGACTACTGGTGCGCCGATGTTTTCACATGGCCGCGGCTGCTGCAGCACCCGGCCTTCCAGGCGCTCGACATGATCCAGACTGTCGGCCGCGACGAAGAGGTCACGATGCAGACGACGCGATGCCCCATCCGCATCGACGAGACGCTGCTCAGGAGCCCGCGGGGAGCGCCGCGCCTGGGCGAGCATACGGAGGCGATACGGCGGGAATTTGGGCTGCCATGATCGCCGCAACGGACGCTCCTGGTGCCGCACCTGGAGCAGGGAAATCGCGAACGAACCCCAGGTACTCCGTTCCCGCCCTGGAAAAGGGGCTGGACATTCTTGAAGCGCTCGCCGCGGCGCAGGTTCCGCAGTCGCTCACCGAGCTGGCCCGCACGATGGACCGCACGCCCAGCGAGCTTTTCCGCATGCTCGATGCGCTGGAGCGGCGCTCCTGGATCGCTCGGGATCCTGTCTCCGAGGGCTATCACCTGACGCTCCGGCTCTATGAGCTGGCGCATACGCACTCGCCTGTGGATCACCTGCTCAGGGCGGCGGCAATTCCCATGGCTGAACTGGCAGAGAAGATTCATGAGTCCTGCCATCTGTGCGTGCTCAACGGACCCATGCTGGTCGTGATCGCGCAGACGGAAAGCCCCGAGCCGGTGCGGCTCTCCGTCGAGATCGGCTATCGCGTGCTGCCTCTGACCACCGCTTCCGGCCGCGTGCTGGTGGCCTTTCTCGACCCGGCCGAGCAAAAGCGATTCCTGGCAAACGATGCCACCTGGGCTGCCATGTCCAGGCGGGAAAAGGCAGACCTGTCTGCGGAACTGGCCCGCATTCGCAGGCAGGGCCATCTGCTTGCATCGAGCACGCGGCGCACGGGTATCGACGTCTCCTGTGTGGTCGGCAATCCCCGCGTAGGCGTACGCGCGGTGCTGGGAGTGCCCTTCCTGCCCGGCTCCGCGAACGAAGGCAAAGAACGTCGGCTGATTGCCACGATTGAGGCCTGTGCCGCGCGCATTACAAACGCGCTCGGCCTGACCCCGCCCTTCTCTCGCCGCCGCTGAAACCGCTTCTCGAACCGGAGGTACCATGTCAGCTTTCAACCGCCGCCAGTTTCTGGGCAGTGCCGGGGCCACACTGGCTGCCGCCGGACTCGAACCCGCTGCCCGCGCCTCCTCCGGGCACGTCGCCACGCCAACGGCCCTTCAGACGCCGTTCAAACTGAACCGCCTGGTCCTGAAAGGCACAGGGAACGCGGGAGATTTCGACGAGAAGTTTGTCGACTGCCCTTTCGTCTTCCGCGACGGCGCTGAGTTCCGGATGACCTATATCGGCTTCGACGGCACCGGCTATCAAACCGGCCTTGCGCGCTCCACGGATCTTGTCCGCTGGGACCGCGTCGGCTGCATCCTGCGGCGCCAGCCGGACAATCCGATCTTCCGCTACAACATCGCCATGACGTGGATCGTTCGCGAAAACGACGCCCTCAGCCCCGGCAATCTGAAGAAGGTGCGTGGACGCTATCTGGGCGCATGGCAT
Organism: Acidobacteriota bacterium; assembly: GCA_021792135.1. GTDB lineage: Bacteria > Acidobacteriota > Terriglobia > Terriglobales > Acidobacteriaceae > Palsa-343. The sequence goes on from JAJYVF010000001.1 coordinate 115,957, forward strand.
GCCTACCCGAATGCCGGCATGGAAGCCGGCCCCGCGGTCATCGGCCTCTGCTGGAGCGACGATCTGATGCACTGGGAACTCGAAGAGCCCTGCCTGCGGTCCGACGATCCGGACACCGCCGCATGGGAACAGGGCGGCCTCTACAAGCCATGCCTGGTCGAATACGAGGGCCGCTTCTGTCTCGTCTACAACGCGAAAACCCGGCCTCTGCCGGCAGGCCAGGGGGGCGGCTGGCACGAACAAATCGGCCTGGCCACCTCAACGGATCTGAAGCACTGGACCCGCTCGCCGTACAATCCCGTCATCCGCAACGGGCCGCCAGGAAGCTGGGATGACCGCTTTGCCAGCGATCCGTGCGTCGTGCGATGGCGGAACGAGTGGGCTGTTTTCTATTACGGACTGAGTTCGAAGGACGGCAAGGCCCGCGATCTTCTGGCCCTCGGCACGTCGGTGGATCATCTGGTCAAGACAGACAGCATCCTGGTGAATGCGGGACCGCCGGGCTCTGTCGACGACGATTACGCGCACAAGCCTTCGGTCATCGCATGGAATGGAGCCTTTTACCACTTCTATACCGCTGTTTCCGGAAAATACCCGCACGATATTCGCGGCATCTCCGTCGCGCGGTCGCACCCGTGGAAACAGCAGTTCACCGCGCACCAGACCGGGGGACCGGGTTCGAGAAATGGTACAGGCCGGACTTAACCCGGAACACGCGCGCCGGAGCTTTTTGGTATCCTGGCCGAGTGCGCAGCCAAGACCTCTGCATGAAAGGCCTATCCCGGTGACCACGCTGCGAATCGCGTTTCGTCAGTTCTCCGACTTCGAGAACGCCCTGGCGGCACAGATTCGTCAATATTGCGTGCACGCTCCCGGCGTAACCATCGAAGCGGTTCCTCTGGAGCTGGAAGCTCTCCATCGGGAGCTGTTCGCTGAGAGCGGGCTCCGCTCCGGCAAGTGGGATATCGGCACGCTGGTGACAGACTGGCTGGCCGACGCCATCGCTGCCGGTACGATCGAGAACCTGACTCCCTGCATGGACGTCGCGCCGTTCCCCGACTGGCCCCATGGATGGGCGCCCTCCCTCATCGAACCGCTCAACTTCGGCGGCAGTTACTACTGCATTCCCTGGCACGACGGACCGGAATGCCTGATTTACCGCACCGATCTCTTCAGTTCCCCGCGCGAGCAGCAGGCGTTCCGCAAAGCTTGCGGCTACGATCTGGCTCCGCCGAAGACCTGGAAGCAATTTGAGGAAATCGCGCGCTTCTTCACGCGCCCGGCAGAAAACCTCTACGGCACGCTGTTCGCCTGTTATCCCGACGGTCACAACACGCTTTACGATTTCGCGCTCCAGGTATGGAGCCGCGGGGGTGAGTTGCACGACCGTTCCGGCCTGCCTGCGCTGGCGACGCAGCAGTCCATCGCTGCCCTGGATTTTTACCGCCGCATCGTTCGCGACCCCACAATTTGCCATCCGCAGTCGATGGGGATGGATTCCGTGCTGTCGGGTGAGGCCTTTCTCCGCGGCTCTGTTGCCATGATGGTGAACTGGTTTGGTTTCGCCGCGCGCAGCGCTCGCGCCGGCGGCGCGCTGGAGGGCAAGGTGGCGCTGGCGCCGATACCCTGCTCGGAGGGCCTCGCCGCCGTCTCTCTCTCCGTTTTCTGGACGATGGCCATCGGAAGCGGCTCGAAGCACAAGCGCGAAGCCTGCGATTTTCTCCGCTTCCTCGCCGGTCCGGAGCAGGACCGCGAAGTAGTGCGGCATGGCGCTGTCGGCGTTCGGCTCTCCACCTGGCGTGACCCCGAAGTCCAGCGCACGATTCCCCCTTTCGCGCAGATTGAGTCGATCTCGCTCGGCGCGCGCCGCCTGCCACGAACTCCGAGCCTGCCCGCCTTCGCGGAAATCGTTAACGGCATCGTCGAATCCGCGCTGAGAACCGACGAACCCTCTGCCTCGATCCTGCAGCGCGCCCAGCAGCAGGCGGTCGCTCATGGGATTCATTTCCAGTGATTCTCCGGCCGAAGATGGCGCATGGATGACGATCTCACCGGACGCGCCCGGGCACTATGCGGTGAGACTCCACGAAGGCGGCCGGACAAACTGATTCTGTGGAGGGAAGTTCGTTGCCGGGACACAAGGACTTTTCGCGCAGGCATTTCCTCGCTGGCGCCGCAGCGGCCGTGGCTTCGGGCGCATTGCGGGCAGAAACCCGTCCCGTCAACACGGCGGACACGCTCCACGAATTCGACTATGGCGCAGTCCGGCTGACGGGAGGACCGCTTCAGGAGCAGTACGATCGCCTGCACGCTTCGTACCTTGCACTCGATAACGACCGTCTGCTGAAGGTCTACCGGGAGCACGCGGGGCTTCCTGCCCCAGGCGCCCCGATGGGAGGCTGGTATGGCCCGGACGGCTTTGTGCCGGGTCACTCGCTGGGGCAGTACATCTCAGGACTGGCGCGCATCGGGAAAACGACAGCCGACGCGTCATGCCACGACAAAGTTCGCGCGCTCGTGGAAGGATTCGCGGCAACGATGGGTCCGCGCGACCAGGTCTTCGCGGCGCCCAATGCAGAGAAAATCTGGCCGTGCTACGTCCTCGATAAACATCTGATCGGCCTGATCGATGCGTATCGGCTGAGCGGCGTAGCTCAGGCTCGCGAACTTCTGCCTCGCGTCTTTCGCGGCGCGGTGCCGTACATTCCGGAGCGCGGACACGACCGCGTCGGCAGGAAAGACCCACCTTACGACGAGCCGTACATCATGCCGGAAAATCTGTTTTCCGCCTGGGAACTGACCGGCGACCGGGCTTTCTACAATCGGGCCATCGCATATCTGCTCGACCGCGAGTATTTCGATCCTCTGTCTCGCAACGAAGACGTATTGCCGGGCCGCCACGCGTACAGCCACGTGATGGCGCTGAGTTCGGCGGCCAAAGCGCGGCTGGTCCTCGGCGAGAGCAGATATCTCGATGCCATGAGGAATGCCTGGGAGTTCCTCCGCAGCGAGCAGCAGTACGCTTCGGGCGGCTGGGGCCCGAACGAAGCTTTCGTCGAGCCCCACAAGGGCCAGCTCTATGAGAGCCTCCGCACGACCGAGGATCATTTTGAAACCCCGTGCGGCAGCTACGCAGCCACCAGGCTGGCACGCTATCTGCTGTGCGCCACCGGTGACGCCGGCTATGGCGACGGTCTGGAGCGGGTCATCTTCAACGCGCTTCTGACAGTGAAGGAACCGGACTCCGGCGGCGATTATCCCTACTACTCAAGCTACAATGCGGCGGCACGCAAAGGCTATTACCCGCAGAAGTGGCCGTGCTGCTCGGGCACCCTGGTGCAGGGTGTAGCCGATTATGTCAGAGACATCTACTTCCGCACGAATGACGGTCTCGCGGTCGTTCTGTACACGCCTTCGCAGGTGCGCTGGAGCGAGCAGGGCGCATCCGTCACAGTCACGCAGCAAACAGGTTATCCGCTGGCAGAAAGAACCACGCTGCGCATCGACTGTTCCGCCCAAACCACGTTTTCGCTGAAGCTGCGTATTCCCGGCTGGCTGGATCGGCCGCCGAAGCTTCTCGTAAACGGCAGACTTACTCCGGTCGAAACCCGGCGAGGATGGGCCGTGCTCCGCCGTCAATGGACGGGGGGCGACACAGTCGAACTGGAACTGCCGCAGAATTTCCATACCGAACCCATCGACGGCCAGCATCGCGACACGGCGGCCCTGCTGCGGGGCCCTCTTGTCTGCGTCGAGATCAACCCCGTGCGCGGCGGATCTGCGCTCGTTCCCATTGGAACGTTGCGCCGAATCCCGGAAGCACCAGGCTTTTACTGCGAGCAGAAGTCCGGGAGAACGCGAGTGTATCTTCCGCTCTGCTGCGTTCGCAATGAAACCTATACAACGTATTTCGCAACTCCCGATTCGCAGCCGGTATGAATTCGTCAGCAGACCGGGATGTCCCAATGCCCGCCCAATCCAGGGAGAAAGGCCCGGGTCGCGCTTCGCAGCTTTTTTGCCGGTGCCGGGAGGGCGCCGTTCAGGCTTGATCCCGATCCCCCGACCCCAGCCTCAGTCGAAGAAGTCCCGATCCTCGTCCGAAAGGTGTGCTTTGGCGGCCCGCACATTGAACGTGACGCCAAGCCCCGGCTTATCCCAGACGTCGATAAAGCCGTCTTTGACAATCGGATCCGGGAGGCCTTCCACAATGTCATACCACCACTCCGGCTGGCCCTTGGCGTATTCGAAAGCAATATAGTTCTGCGGGCAGACCGCCCCCAGATGCACCTGCGCCGCAACGCCCAGGAGTCCGTCGAAGATTCCGTGCGGAGCCACCAGGATTCCGTGGAGATTGGCATACTCGGCGATCCACTTCAGTTCCGCGATTCCGCCCACATCCTCCGGATCCGGCCCGATCACATTCACCGCCTGCGTCTCGATCAGGTCCTTGAAGTTCTCCCGCAGATAGATCTCCTCGCCGGTATGAATCGGCGTGGAGGTGCTGTCGGTTACCTGCTTGAAGACCTGAGCGTTCGGGTAAGGCGTGTAATCGCCCGTGATCAGGTCTTCGAGCCACGTAATGTGCAGCGGCTCCACCGCGCGCGCAAAGCGGATGGCATCCTTGACCACCCAGCCGGGCCCGCAGTCCAGCGCCAGGCCCACTTCGTCGCCCAGGACCTTCTTCGCCGCTTCGACGCAGGCGATGACGTTGTCGATGCCCCGTTCCGTCATCAACCCGCGATCCATGTAGGGCGGCCCGGCCTTCCATTGCTTGCCGTACCAGGAATTCGGGAGGGCCGTCATCATAGCCGCGTTGTGGTAGCCCACGGGCATCTTGAAGAGCGTGTAGCCCTCTCTGGCTTCCTTCATCTGCGCCGCCAGATCGGCATAATCCTGTGGTGTGTGGAGCTCCCTCTGCCCATTGTTTTCGGAGTTTCCGTAAGGGCGGACGCGGTCGCGGATCTTTCCCCCCAGCAGCTGATGCACTGGCAGTCCCGCCGCCTGACCCGCCACGTCCCACAGCGCGATTTCGATGGCGCTCACCGCCGCCCCCCATGGCTTAAACGCGCCCATGCGCCGGATCTTCAGCATGATCCTCGCGACGTTCGTGGGGTCTTCACCGATGAGATAGTTCCTGTAGAACAGCACCATCGGTTTGAGATACGGCTTGGCGGATTCTGCCTGACCGTAGCCGGAAATCCCCTGATCCGTGACGATCCGCACCGTCGGATTGCGGCCGATGATGGCACATCTGAGGTCGGTGATCCTGACCGGCGCACTCCCCGTGCGTTTTTCCGGGGGAGCCATCGCAGCCGCCGCCTGACCTGCCAGCACCGTTGCAGCCGCAGCTCCCGAAAGCGATCCCACGAATCCTCTGCGCGTCAACTCCCCCATTCAGCTTCTCCTTTTGGAAATCTCGATCAACTCGCATTCGTCGCCGAATTTTACGCTGCCCTGCACCCATGCGCCATCATTTCATCCTTCACCTGAGCCGCGATCGCCTGGACCCGGAGAGAGCCGGGAATCCGTACCACGGAGCGGGACAGCCAGGTCCTGCGGCGCACCCCCGGCAGGTATGCCGTCCGAGGAAGCCCACCGTCAGGCGAGGATCGCTGTCTGTCCCGCAGGTACCTCCTCGCTGTAGAATTTCTGCTGCATTCTGCGTCCGTGCGTGAAGATCGCTTCCTTTTCCGAGGAGATTCTTTCCATCCCGCAAGGGAACCGCGAGTGTACAGGCCCTGATCGGGCCCTGATCCGGGACCTCAATCGCAGGAGATGGACATGACCGCAGAGGTCGGGGGGATGATGGGCGCGGGCGTGGCCGCGCTGGTTGCGGGACTCGTTCTTGTCCGGGCGCGGTTCCGGGCCGCTTCCGGCGCCGGCAGGGCTGTGGCGCTCGGGCCGGTCTTCGAGGCCACCGCTCTCGCGGTCTTTGCTGCGGAGCACTTCACGGCCGCGCGCGATCTGATGCCCATCGTGCCACGCTGGCTGCCTGAGCCTCTCTTCTGGACCTATTTCGTTGGCGCCGCGCTGCTGGCCTCGGCCATCAGCTTCATAGCCTGGCGGCATGTGCGCTGGTCGGCAGTGCTGCTCGCCCTGCTGTTCCTCATCATCGTCGCCACCATCGACCTGCCTACCCTGCCGAGGCACCTGCATGAGCGGCTTTTCTGGACGCTCACCGTTCGCGAGCTGGCCTTCGCCAGCGGAGCGATGGTGCTGGCGGGCAGCGTCTGGCCCCGCGGAAGCCTCGCAGGGCCTGTGCTCGAACGGATCGGCCGCGGCATCGTCGCAACCACGATGATCTTCTATGCGATCCAGCACTTTCTCTTTCCCCGGCATGTGCCAGGCGTTCCGCTGGAGAAGCTGACGCCAGCCTGGGTACCGGCGCCGACGCTCCTTGCGTATCTGATCGGCACCACGCTGCTCCTCGGGGGGATTGGGCTGTTCATCCGCCCTGCGATCCGCATCGCAGCCGCCAGTGCGGGGATCATTCTTCTGCTGCTCACGGTGTTCTTCTACGTTCCGGTCCTGGCGATGGAGTTCCACTCGACGGCGCTCGCCGTGGATGGAATCAACTACGCGGCCGACACCTTGCTGTTCGCAGGGACTGTTTTGCTCGCAGGCCTCGGAGCGAACGGACCGACAGTCTGAGAACCTGCACGAGCGATCCGTCCGAGAGAGGATGCCGTGACGCAACCAGGCTCGGACATCGCGAAAGAAATTCAGGAGACCCCAGAAGCCCCAGGCATGCGACAATGATGCGATTCGGATCCGGTCACAACCGAATATGGGAACTCGCCCTGCAGATTAAAGATAAGATCTGCATGACCGAAGACTACCGTTCGCAGCCCATCCGCTTTTCGGACGCTTCACGGCCCCGAAGAGTCGGGGGACCGACCTTTTCAACCGCTATATCCGTCCACCCCAGATATAGTACGACTGTCCGCTTTTCCGGATTAACCGATCATCTCCACGAAGGTATCCAACCCTCTATGCTTTCTATCTGCCGGTTCCACCCTGCTCGGCCTGCCCAGCACAAAGTGTCCATGCGTACGCCCGCGGCGCATTTCGTACCGCTTCTCGTGCTCCTGATGGCGGTTTCAGCGCAGGCGCAATCCTTCGTACAGAAGCACGGAACTCATCTTGAGCTGGACGGCCAGCGCTTTCGTTATAGCGGCCCGAACATTGAATGGCTGGGACTCGAAGGTTACGGGCCCCATGATCCCGCCGGCCCCCGTTACCCGAGCCGTTTTGAGATCGACGACGGATTCGCTACGGCAGCGGAAATGGGCGCGCGAGTCGTCCGCTCCCAGACGATGGGCGACACCGTGGGTTGCCGCCGGTGCATCGAACCGGAGCTGGATACATTTAACGACGCGGCGTTTCAGGCATCTGACTATGCCCTGTTGGTCGCCAGAAGACATGGGATGCGTCTTATCATCTCCCTTGTTGGTGACTGTGCTGTCTGCGCAGGCGGCGGCATCGGGCAGTACCTTGCCTGGAATCACAGGCACAACTTCCAGGACTTCTTTACTGATCCCGCGGTTATCGCCAGCTACGAACGCCATATCGACGCCGTTCTGAACCACCGGAATCCGCTGACCGGGCTGCTCTACCGGGATGATCCGACCATCATGGCCTGGGAAAACTGCAATATGTGCGGCATCGTTGCCCAGATCACGGGTGCCGGACCCGAAGCATTGCAGCAGATCGCCGACTGGTCCGAGGAAGTCGGGGAACACATCAAGAAGATCGACCGCAGACACCTCTATCTGGACACGACCGGAATCTTTCGCACCTATCCTCGGATTCTGACGAATTCGAGCACCGATCTTGCGACGTTCGAGTACTACCCTCACTGGGAGCATCTGTTTGGACCTGGTGCACCAGCTCTTACCGCTGCGACCTTCGCACAGGATGCCAAAGAGGTCACCTCTCGCGGCAAGGTTTTCATCGTCAATGAATTCGGCTGGGACACAACAGACTGGCAAACTCGTGCCGATCTCCAGAAGGTTCTCGATCTGCTGGTCCACGACCCCGACATTTCCGGTGACGATTTCTGGGCCCTTCAGGCGCATCTCGCCAACTTCGGGTTTCAGCCGATTCCGGCAGACTGCAGAGATGTCACCTACGCAAGAAACGGAGAGTGCGGAGAATGGTGGGCGCTGTACTACCCCGGCAGGGAGACTCTTGTTATGTCTGCTGAGGATATGGCAGCCCGCGCGCAGCAACTTCGGGCGCACGCATACGCCATGGCAGGTATCCCGGTCCCCCCGCATGCGGTTCCTCCCGCTCCGGTCGTGACCTCCACCGTCATCGGCGGTCTCGTTGCATGGCGAGGTTCTGCAGGCGCTGTACGCTATTCCATCGAGCGTTTCGATACCGCGAGCAGGCAGTGGCAAACGATTTGCGACAAATGCGCAACCGATGCTGATGATCCGTGGACAGACCCACATCCTCCGCGATTTGGAGGAACCTATCGCGTGATTGCGTGGAACGCGGACGGAGTTAGCAGCAAACCATAAAGCGAGGCTATCTTGTCATTGGTGCGGCCTTCTGCGGTCTCGGAAACGCGAACTATTTCGCCTTCGCACTCCAGGAGAATGCCGGGGGACTGGCTGCGTTTTGGGTGACCGGTTCGCGGATATAAGGCACGCTAAAACGAGTTGTCCGCATTCCCAAACGGCGGATGTCCAATGAGATCCGGGTTATAGTGGTGCAGCGCGGCCAGCTTCGCTGCAGGCACAAACCTATCCCATTGTGTGACAGCTTTGGGTTCCGGCAAAGTGGACACTGTCTGGAAATGAATGGTCACAATCTGTTGCGGCCTTACGGAAACCCGATAAGTCCCTGGTCCTTGTAGTTCGGACTGCTCACGGCCTGTCAGATCGGTGAGGACTGCTCGTTTGTGCGGAAGCGTCAGCGCAACGGTTGCGATTCCTTTGCGACCGAAGCATTCAACCATGCGGAGCTCAATGTGATCGCCCTCGCACCTGAGTGCTTCGACAATGACATTATCAGATGTTTGAAGGAACGAATGCGGACTCTGAACCGCCCGACGTTCGATGAGAATCGGCGGGCAATTATATTCCCACGCCGCCTGCGGAATACGCGCGTCCTCCCATGAATCCTCGCGCGGATAGAGAGCATAGGAGATCACATGTTTCCCCTTTCCGCTCAGCCACGAATTTGGATACCCGTGATACCTGTTCTCCGCATTGAGAAGATAGATAAGGGGCGTGCTTCCGTCCAATTCGCGTCCAGTTGCGCCGCGATCGAAAATGGCGACACCGCCGCTACCGGCGAAGTTGTAGTCGATCCAGCGGACAGCAGGAACGATGCCTCGCGTCCAGCCGAAGAGATCGGGATCGGGCTTGCTCCATGGACCGTGCGAGAACCCGTAGGGAATGCCGCGGCGAATGTCCGATATGTCCATGGCAAGAGGAAACTGAGCAACCACCACGGTGTAATCCGGAATGTCATTCAGCTCGGTCTCAAAATCGATGCGGCGGCTCTCATGATAGAGACGGATGACGCGTCGAATTGCTCCGCCTCCGTAAAACGTGCCCTTCACCTCGATCGTGCAGGTCACGGGTCCTCGTAGCGATCGGGTGATTGATGGGTGATCGCTGGAGGTTGCCAGTTGCACGCGTTCAGGAGCGGGAGGCATGAAGTCGGCCGGCGATGGCTCCTGTTTCCGGGGGCGTTCGGCAACAATCACATTCGCCGGCCCCGCCAGCAGTTCGCGCTGGGATTTTCTGAACCTGATGCTCGTGACAGCGCCGGATTGGCGGTCAACCCGTACTGAATAATACTTCGTCTCAATCCTGTCCGGGAGATCGACAGGCGTGGGTGGCGCAGCCGCGCGATGCTCCAGCTTCCAGCCGCCGACGCCACAGGAGGGGATATCCATCCGGCAGAGAACTGTGTTGTCCGGAAGCAGTTCGCTGTCGGTACCTGCGATTGTTGCCCCCAGGGGCAGCCTAAGCGAGACCGGATCGTTGCGGTTCCAGTTCAGCTGGTTAAAAAGGCCAATATCATCACCGGCGGGAAGGATTGCCCGGCCGGCGCTTTGAAGGGACTCGTTCGTGGTGTGATCGACCCAGTTGAAGCGGTCCTGTACATCCCACGATCCCTCGCTGACAAAGACCATCCCGCCCGCTGATCCCCAGAGGGTATTGCGATCCATATTCAGGCACATGAGAATCCAGGAATCATGAAGGTCCTGAACTGGGTAGTTGTGCGCAGCGCTGAGGTGAGCCAATGTAGAGAGCATCTCGGCGGCTTGCAGCGTCTGCTCACTGCACCGATAACGGGTCTTCACTTCGTGGTTTTCGATCCAGAATGCATCAAACGAATAGTCTGTGCCACCCTGGAAAGTCGGGATGGAGATTTCTCCGGACGCAATTCGCGGAAGAATCGGATCGAGATAATCACTCAGGGTCGCAAACGTAATCGGATTCCGCATCCGGGCCTCCTTCCATTGCTGGAGGAGCAGCGCCGGATAAGACCTCAGCGCAGGGGCAAGAGAGTAGTCCCCGGAGCCGGCCAGGATCAGAATGGGCGCACCGTCAGGCGTGATGGCGGCCTTGCTTTCGAAGAGTGTTTCGAGCTCCTGCATCTGATTCCGATCAAGAGGCGCGGTCGTCGTGAAGATGGAGCTTGCCTCCGCATACGCACCGGGACAGAGGGTCAGGATTCGCGAGCCATCCGGAGACACGGACCAGAACATGGTTTTGCCCGTGGGATTACTGCGGGTATACACCATGGCCTCAAAGCCGAGTCCGGCGGCAATCTGCGACATCTGTTCGTGCACACCGCAGGTATCGATGTTCCAGCTATACCTCGGCTTGATCCCAACGACTTTCTCATACCATCGCAGGCCTTCGACTCCAAGGCGCACGAGTGCTTCACCGCCGGACAAATTGATCGTCGATTCCAGAAAGTATCCGTTGACCAGCTCCACACGCTTTTCTGCGGCACGCTGCTTCAGTTCCGGAACCCGTTCGGGCGCGAAATTGATTATGGCAATGAGATTGTTTGCCTCCGAAAAGAGGAACCTGTAGTCAGGGTCTTCCCGGACGCGGTCCAGCTGGTTGAGGTAGCTGTTTGCGCAGTAGACTCTTTCGCGCGAAAACGTGGTAAGCCATCCGCAGCTTGCGGGGTGGAAATTGGGCACCAGGAATACTTCGCGAGGCTCCGCCTCCTGAGCGCGCGCCGGTATTTTAAACCCCGCGCCGATGGCGGTAGCGGTCATAGCGGTGACAAACTGGCGGCGATTGAGAAAGCCATTGAGGACTGGGGAATCCGGGTCCCGCATGAAAGGCTCCTTTTGGATGTGAGAAGACGTCTTTGTCTGGGCCTGTACAAATCGCAGATGGGACGACAGTGCACGCTGAGGATTGCTATGGATCAGGCCGGACAGCGCTTCAGAGAAGCGGAGGTGCAGGCATTCACAATCTTCGCGTTCAGGCTCCGGGTCCCGACAGGGACGATGCTCCTGAACGCATGAGAGCCGCAACGGCACCGGATGAAAGAGAACCCGCTCATTTCCGAGGATCGCATCAGACCTGTTTGTTCCCGGCAGCAGCGGGAAAGTACGCCTCCGGATTTCGATAGGTTACCGTGAGCAGGTGCTCGCAATAGAGAACAAGCTCACCTTGATTCTTAAAGACTTCATAAGAAGCCCTGGCGAGACCCATGGTCGGGTATTTGGGCGCCTTTTCAAGATTAGTGCGAATGGTATAAATCGTGTCGCCAATGAAGACCGGTCGAATGAAGCGGAGACGATCATAACCATAACTAAACGAATGCACGCAGTTCGTGGCAACCAGCCCCAGGCCCATGCTGAACACCAGCGCGCCAGCCACAATGCGTCGTCCGAAAGCTCCGTCCTCTTTGGCGAAGATCTCGTCGGCAACGTAAGGATGCATGTCAAGGACGAGTGCGTTGAACTGCATCGATTCACCCTCTGAGATGGTGCGCCGAATGGAGCGGATCCTGTGCCCGACCTCAAAGTCCTCATAAAACCAGCCCTCGGCATTCCATACCGGAATATTGCGGTGTAAAGCGGGATCGGGGTTGGGGTTCCTGAACTGGCTCAATTCTCCCTCCGATGCATTCAGCTTTCGCGGGTTCAGCCTATTTTACGCAAAGCTCTCCTTCCGACAGGGAAACACGGTGGGAATGAGTCTGCCTGGCCTCAAACCCCGAGGGGGCACCGCCCCATGCGATGATCGACGTCCTGGGGTGTGCGGTCCGAGGCTGCACGGCCAGGAGGCTCGAGATGCTCCTGGTTGTGTCCTGCGACGCCTGTGGCATCTGGTGCGGGAGAGGGAATGACGGCCGCGAATACCTGCCAGCTACAATTTCACCGAGGGCCGCGGGGAATTCTGCGTGAGCCGGCTGAGGGGTGATGATGGGCAAGGTGGAGTGGAGGGAGCGGTGCATTGGATGGTCGGCGGGGCTGCTGGTACTGCTGGCGGTGGGCACACCAGCGGCGCGGGCGCAGGCGAGCAGCGCTGCGGAAGACGATCCTGCCATGCTGGTGAATCCGCTCATTGGAACGGCCAACGGGGGCAATGACTATCCCGGCGCGACGCTGCCGCTGGGCATGCTCGCCTGGAGTCCGGAGGAACCGCGGAACCATCCGCGCCGGCAGGTGACCGGTGTGCCCGGATCGATGCACGATGACCGCGGACGTCCGGCAGCCCCCGGCGGCTATGAATATTCGGCCAGCCGCATCAGGGGATTTTCGCTGACGCACCTGATGGGAACGGGATGCGCGGGCGCCAGCGGCGACATACCCTTCATGCCGTACGTGGGCAAGGTGACTTCATCGCCTGCGGACGACGCTGGCGCCGAAGTGTACGGCAGCACCTTCTCCCACAGCGGGGAGACCGCAGAGGCCGGCTACTACGAGGTGAAGCTCGACGATGGCGTGACAGCGGAATTGACGGCAACGCTCCGCACCGGGTCAGGCCGATTCACTTATCCGGAGGGCAAGCCGGCCGTGATGCTGGTGCGGACGGCCCATTCCGAGACGGGAAGCACGGACGCGCACGTGAAGATCGACCGGGCGGCCCGGACGATCTCCGGCTCCGTGACCAGCGGGAATTTCTGCGGCTATATCGGAACCGCCGATCGCCGGAGCTATTACAAGCTCTACTTTGTCGCGCATTTCGATGCACCCTTTGCAAGCACGGGAACGTGGCAGGACTCGGCCGTGCGGCCCGGGACCACGGAGGCGCAGGGCGGCACGACGTACGGCGGAAACGGATTTGTGCCCCCGGGAAAGGGATCGGGTGGATGGGTGGTGCTCGACACCTCGGGGTCGCGAATCGTGAGCGTGCGCGTGGGCATTTCGTATGTGAGCGAAGAGAATGCCGAAGCGAATTTACGCGCCGAGAATCCGGCGGGAACATCCTTCGAGGCAGTGCGCTCCAGGGCGCACGCGGCCTGGAAAGATACGCTGAGCCGCGTGCAGGTCGAAGGCGGCACGCACGACGAGCAGGTGGTCTTCTACACGGCTCTCTACCATTCGCTGATGGGCGAGAATCTTGCAAGCGACGCGGACGGGCGCTATCGAGGCATGGATGGAGAGGTGCATACGGTCGCGGCTCCGCAGAAGGCGGAGTACGGAACCTCCTCCGGCTGGGATGTGTATCGGTCGCAGTTACAGTTGCTGACGCTGCTGGAGCCGGATGTGGCCGGCGACTTTGCCCAGTCGCTGCTGAATCAGGCGGACCAGAACGGGGGCGAGTGGGATCGCTGGACGCACAACTCGGGCATCACCCATGTGATGAACGGCGATCCGGCAGCGCCTGCGATTGCGGACATTCTGGCCTTTGGCGGGGGGAATTTCGACGTCAGCGCGGCGTATAAATCCCTGCTGCAGGCGGCTACCGTGCCGACAGCGCATGACCTGAGCAACGAGGGATGTCCGGTGGAGTGCGTGGGCGAGAGACCGTCTCTCGACCTGTGGCTGAGGCTGCACTACATCCCCGTCGGCGCACCCGCCTGGGGACCGGCGGCAGACACGCTGGAAGATGCTGCGGCAGATTTCGCTATGTCGGAACTGGCGCGACGGATGGGCGATGACGCGATGCGCAGGCAGTTCCTGGAGCGGGCGCAGTACTGGAAAAACATCTTCAACCCGCACGCAATGGCGGAGGGCGGGTATATCCAGAACCGCAATGCCGACGGCACATGGCCGAGATTCGATCCGGCATCCGACGAGGGGTTCGTGGAGGGCAGCGCCGCGCAGTACCTGTGGATGGTGCCGTTCAACGAGAAGGGGCTGTTCCGGATGATGGGCGGGATGGAAACGGCGAGCCGGCGCCTGAATGCCTTCTTCTACAACCCGGACGGCAGCCTGGCGGTCACGCAGGCAGGTGGACTGCACGCGGAGCTGAACAACGAGCCTTCCATCGAGACGCCGTGGCTATTCGATTTTCTTGGGCAGCCATGGAAGACACAGGAAGCTGTGCGCAGGGTATTGAACACCATCTGGACCAATTCACCGAAAGGCATGCCGGGCAATGACGACCTGGGGGAGATGTCGTCCTGGTATGTCTGGTCCGCGATGGGCATGTACCCGGAGATTCCGGGGCGCGCGGAACTGGTGTTGGGAAGTCCGCTGTTTGCCGCGGTCCGCATCCGGCGCGCCGCAGGTGACATCGTGGTGAAAGCGCACGGCGCGGGAACCAATGCACCCTACGTGCAAAGCCTGAAGCTCAATGGAAAGAGCACGACGAAGACCTGGCTGCCTGCTGATTTTGTACAGAATGGGGGGAGCCTGGAATTTGAGATGAGCACTACGCCGGACAAGCACTGGGGAGCCAGTGCCGAGGATGCGCCCCCGTCGTTCGAGCCATGAGACAGAAATCGGGATCGTCCGCTGAGGCTTCTGTTCGTGGTTCTGTGTGCTGGGCCGGGCATGGGGCGGCGGTCATGCGCAGACGGTGGTTTCGGCAGCCTTCGGCGGGGCATGCAGGTTCCGATCTGGCCGGGGAGGCCTCCGGATGCGGACACGCGGCGTGAATCTTTTCGGGGGCGGGTGAATCCTATGTGTGGTCCGCGGCCTGGGGGTTTGAGGGCGCGGTATTTAAGCGAGTGGGATCCAGATAGTCGTTATAACGACGATTCGGCGGCGTGGAAGACCGGGCCGAAGGCGGCGTGTACGATTGGGGCGGGCTCGCGTGAAATGAGGTTGCTATGTCGCTTCGTCCTGTAAGAGAGATTCTTTCGACCAAACCGACGCTGGAAGGCGCGGGTGTGCGCCTGGAGCGGGCCTTCGGATTCGGCAAGACCAGGGATTTCGACCCGTTTCTGCTGCTGGATGATTTCCGGAACGAGAATCCCCGGGATTATCTGGCAGGGTTTCCGTGGCATCCGCACCGGGGGATCGAGACGATTACTTATGTGCTGGCCGGGAGCGTGGAGCACGGGGACAGCCTGGGGAACAAGGGAAAGATGACGGCGGGGGACGTGCAGTGGATGACGGCCGGGAGCGGGATTCTACACCAGGAGATGCCGAAGGGCGACGAGCGGGGCAGGATGCACGGGTTCCAGCTGTGGGCGAACCTGCCTTCGCGGCTGAAGATGACCGACCCGCGGTACCAGGATATTCCGTCGGACGCAATTCCCGAGGTGACCGACGATGACGGGACGAAGGTGCGGGTGATCTGCGGGGAGTTTTGGGGGAAGCGCGGGCCGGTGGATGGGGTGGCGGCCGATCCGAGCTACCTGGATGTGAGCGTCGAGCCGGGGCGGCGGAAGCGGCTGAAGGTGGAGACGACGCGGAATGCCTTCGCCTATGTCTTTGCCGGGGCGGGGACCTTCCGGGATGCCTCGGAGCCGCGGGCGGTACTGACGGAGTCGGGAGCGGATCCGAATGCCACGCCGGTCTACGACGCGAAGAATCACTCGCTGGTGCTCTTCGATCGCGGGGATGAGATCCAGGTGCAGGCGGGGCCGGAGGGGATCCGCTTCCTGCTGGTATCAGGGCAGCCGCTGGAGGAACCGGTGGCGTGGCACGGGCCCATCGTGATGAATACCCAGGAGGAGCTGCACCAGGCGATGGCGGAGCTGCATCAGGGGACATTTATCCGGCATCGGTAAGTCCGGAGCCTTGTGACAGGCCCCGTGTCTCTGGTGCTGAGACATGGGGCTTTGTTTTGCCGGCAACTGCCATTACTCTGTCGTGGATGAAACTTGACCGCAGGCACTTTCTTTCTGTCACGGGCCGCTTCGGCCTGGCTTCCACTTTGTTCCCCGGGGCGCTCTACGCGCTGGCGGCGCAGGCCCAGGCCGCGGCGGGCTCGCCGGAGTTGCCGAAGATCACGCCGGAGATGATCGAGCAGGCGGCGGCGCTGGCGGGGATCACGATTGCCCAGGAGTACCGGCAGATGATGCTGGATGGGCTGAACGAGCAGCGGGAGGGATATGCGAGGGTCCGAGCGCTGCACATGCCGAACAGCGTGCCGCCGGCATTCGTATTCGATCCTCTGCCGCCGGGCGAGACGGTGAACACGCAGCGGGAGCAGCCGGTTTACGGCAGGGCTCCGGCGGGGCTGACGGCGCCGGCGAATCTGGAGGACCTGGCCTTCTGGACGGCGATGGATCTGGGGGATCTGGTGCGGCGGCGGAAGGTGTCGTCGGTGGCGCTGACGGAGATGTACATCGCAAGGCTGAAGAGGTACGATCCGCTGCTGCACTTCGTGATTACGCTGACGGAGGAGCGGGCACTCAACCAGGCGCGGGAGGCGGATGCGGAGATTGCGCGCGGGCAGTATCGCGGGCCGCTGCATGGGCTGCCGTGGGGCGCGAAGGATCTGCTGGCGGTCAAAGGGTATCCGACGACGTGGGGCGCGGGCGGATTTGAGAAGCAGGTGATCGATGAGGACGCCACGGTGGTACGGCGTCTGGATGCGGCGGGGGCGGTGCTGGTGGCGAAGCTGACGCTGGGCGCCCTGGCGATGGGGGACCACTGGTTCGGGGGATGGACGCGGAATCCGTGGAATCCGAAGCAGGGGTCAAGCGGGTCGTCGGCGGGGCCGGCATCGGCGACCTCGGCGGGGTGCGTGGCGTTTTCGGTGGGATCGGAGACGCTGGGGTCGATCTCGTCGCCTTCGACGCGGTGCGGCGTGACGGGGCTCAGGCCGACGTTTGGTTTTGTGCCGCGAACCGGCGCCATGGCGCTGAGCTGGACGATGGACAAGCTGGGGCCGATCTGCCGCTCGGTGGAGGACTGCGCGGCGGTGCTGGAGGCGATTCATGGGCCGGATGGGCTGGATCGCACGGTGCGCAATGCGGCCTTTAACTGGAACGCGAGCTACAACTGGCGGCGTCTGCGGGTGGCGTATTTGAAGAAGACGTTTGCTCCGGACCAGGCGCCTCCGCCGGGAAAGCCCGCGGGGGCGGACGAGACGGCGGAAGAGAAGAAGAAGCGCGAGGAGCATGAGCGGCGGATGGAGGCGTACCGGGCGCGGCGCGCGTACGACCGGCGCTACGACCTGGCGGCGCTGGACAAGCTGAAGGCGATGGGGGTGGAACTGATTCCGCTGGATCTGCCGGATCTGCCGTTCGATGCGATGGCGCCGCTGCTGACGGCCGAAGCGGCGGCGGCCTTCGACGAACTGACGACGACCGGGCGGGACAAGCTGCTGACCGAGCAGGGCCCGGGGGACTGGCCGAACGATTTCCGCGTGGCGCGGTTTTATCCGGCTGTGGAGTATATCCAGGCGAACCGTGCGCGGATGCTGGGGATCGAGGCGATGTCCCGGCTGTTCGAGCAGGCGGACGTGATTGTGGCAGCGACGAACAGCGAACAGCTGGTAGTGACCAATTTAACGGGACATCCGGCGGTGATTGTGCCGAATGGGCTGCGCGGGCCGGATGCGCCGAAGCCGCCGGAGGTGGATACGGGCGATGACGATCAGATCGGCGGGCCGGGGACGCCGGTGAGTATCACGTTTCTGGGCGCGCATTATCAGGATGCGAAGCTATGCGCGTTTGCGCGGGCGTATCAGCAGGCAACGGGGTTTGAGAAGATGCACCCTCAGTTGCCGGGGGGGTAGCGCAGCACTAGCCCGGGATGCATCCCGCACCGGTGTCATTCCGGCCCGAGGCGCAGCGATGGGGAAGAATCCCTGTCGGCCTCGGAGACCGCGTCAGGCTTCCGCCAGGCTGGCATGAATGCGGTTGCACGAACTGCGCGGCGCCCGTGAGAAATGCGGCCCTCAACACCGTCGGCTACCGGGTTCCGGCTCTCAGCTACCCGCTTCCAGCTTCCTGCTGTACACTGGCCAGCGGTATTTCCATTGAGACTGAAAGGTTGGGTTTTCCGTGTTGAATCTGAGGCTGGGTGTAACCGCATTCATTTTGGCAGCGCTGGGAGGCGTGGCGCTGGCGCAGGATCCCACTCTGGCGGCCACTCCGCCCATGGGATGGAACAGCTGGAATCACTTCGCCGGCAAGGTCGACGATGCGGGCGTGCGCGCCGCCGCCGATGCCATGGTCGCCACCGGCATGCGCGATGCCGGCTACATTTACGTGAACATCGACGATACGTGGGAGGGCGAGCGCGACGCCCAGGGCTTCATCCACAGCAACAGCAAATTTCCCGACATGAAGGCCCTCGCCGATTACGTACATTCGAAGGGGCTGAAACTCGGGATCTATTCCGGCCCTGGTCCGAAGACCTGTGCGGGATACGATGCCAGCTATGGGCACGAAGAGCAGGATGCCCAGACCTATGCGAAGTGGGGCATCGATTACCTCAAGTACGATCTGTGCAGCTACCGGATGATCCTGCGGCAGCAGGCCGGCGCCGACAGGCAGAAGGCCTTCGAGATGGAAAAGGCGGCCTACGAGAAGATGCACCAGGCGCTGCTGTCCACCGGGCGCCCGATCGTCTTCAGCCTTTGCCAGTACGGCAACTTCGATGTATGGAAGTGGGGCGCCGAGGTGGGCGGCAACCTGTGGCGCACGACGGGCGACATCAACGACACCTATGAACGCATGGCGGATATCGGATTCGGACAGCTGGGTCTCGCGAAATATGCAGGGCCGGGCCACTGGAACGACCCGGACATGCTCGAGGTGGGCAATGGAGGCATGACGGACGACGAATACCGGACGCACATGAGCCTGTGGGCGATTCTGGCGGCTCCGCTGCTGGCCGGGAACGATCTGAGCACAATGACGGACGAGACGAAGGCGATTCTGCTGAACAAGGAAGTGATCGCCGTCGACCAGGACCGGCTGGGCAAGCAGGGCGACCGTGCCTATGCGGATGGGATGACGGAGGTGTGGACCAGGCCGCTGAGCAACGGCGCCATGGCCGCGGGCTTCTTCAATCGCGATACCGAACCGCACTCCGTCACTCTTAAACTGCAGGAGATCGGATTTGGCAGGAACGCGAAGCTGCGGGACCTCTGGAAGCACGAGGATGTGACCGCGACCCATGGGAACTACACGGTCATGGTGCCGCCGCACGGGGTGGTCATGCTGAAGGTAAGCCGCTAAGGGCAGCAACCGGCCGGCCGGCTGGAATCCCGTTCGCTGCGCAACCACCTGGCCAGAAAGCGGTGAGTGCCGGCGTGGCAGACCGGGGACAGATTTTCCTCGACCCGCTTCTCCGGCGCTGTTGGCCATCCAACCATGGGGGGATCGTCTCGCGACGGTCCCTTCCCGCTTTGGGGTCCGAAGCAGAGATGCAGAGGAAGTAGAAAGCTCTTTGAAATCCCGGGACACGCCGCCAACTCTGAGGACGCAAAGGAGATGTTGTCGAGCTTGTCACAATGTTTAAGTCCGCTGCTCTGAGGATTTTCTGCGAGTGACGTCCGGGGGCGGGGGTGCAGTGACGGGAGCAGCGGATTCTCAGCCCGGAGGCAATGACGATCCAGAAACAGGGTGGCTCGATTTCCTGAGAAAGCGATGCATCTCGCTCCGCGTAAAATGAGGGTGATGCGGTTGTCCGGCGCCGCTGTTGTCGGCCCTGATCGGTTCCTTCCTTTCCCCAAACTGGACTTATATCCCCGATGACCACTTTCCAAATTTCGAACGAAGTTTTGTCTTCACAGCTTCGTGAACAGACCTTCGACGCCTTCCGCCGCTGGGGATACCTGCAGGCCCACCTCGATCCGCTGGGGCAATATCTCCCTCCCATGCCGGTCCCGGACCTCGACATCGACAACGAATTCGCCATGGAAGCCCGGCAGATCTACTGCAGAACCATCGGTACCGAGTTCATGCACATCGTCGAGCGCGAGAGGCGGCAGTGGGTCGCGGAGCGGATGGAGGCAGAGGCCCCGGCTGTGGACGAGCAGCGGATTCTGCGGCTGCTGACCCGCTCCGACGTCTTCGAGCAGACGATCCAGTCCCGCTACCTCGGGACGAAGCGATTCTCTCTGGAGGGCGTCACGGCGCTGATTCCCTTCCTCGACGAGTTGCTCAACCGCGCAGCCGAGCTGGGCGCGGAGCGCGCCGTCATGGGCATGAGCCATCGCGGACGGCTCAGCGTGATGGTGAACACCTTCGGAAAGCCTCCGGGGGACATTTTCGCCAAATTCGAAGACGTCGATCCGCGCAGTATCCTGGGCGGCGGAGACGTGAAATACCACGTCGGGGCAACGGGCGATTTCAAGGCCCGCAATGGCCGCACGGTCGCGCTCCACCTGGCTTCCAATCCCAGCCATCTCGAAGCCGTAGACCCGGTGGCGATGGGCCGGGCCCGCGCCCGCCAGGATCGCCTCGGCGCCGACGGCATTCGCCGCATCCTCCCGGTGGTCATCCACGGCGATGCGGCCTTTGCCGGCCAGGGCATCTGGGCGGAAACCATGAACCTCGCGGGCATCGAAGGCTACTCGGTGGGCGGCGGCATCCATATCGTGGTCAACAATCTGATCGGATTCACGGCCGGACCTGAAGAGTCGAACTCGACCCGCTTCTCCACCGATCTGGCCCGGCGCCTCTCAATTCCCGTCTTCCACGTCAATGCCGAAGACCTGGCAGCCGTGGTACAGGTCGCGGTGACAGCGGCGGAGTACCGCTTCCGGTTCCACAGCGACGTCGTCGTGGATCTGATCGGCTACCGCCGCCACGGGCACAGCGAGGTGGACGACCCCACCGTCACCCAGCCGCTGCGCTATGCGCGCATCAAGGACCATCCGCCCCTCCACCAGCTCTATGCGCAGCAGATCGGAGCCGACATCTCGGGGCTGGAGAAGGACCTGCGCGAGGAATTTGCCGACGCGCAGAAGAAAGCCACGACTGTCAGGAAGAAGCCCGTCCTGATCCAGATGCCGGAGTACTGGCAACCCTACCGTGGCGGAGCGTACAAGCCGGAACTGGAAGTGGACACCGGCCTTAACCGCGAGACGATTCGCAGCATCGCCGAGAAGCTGGCGACCTGGCCTGCGGGCTTTCACATCCACCCCAGGATCAAGAGGCTGCTGGAGCAGCGGGCCGCGATGGGCGCCGGACAGCATGCTTTCGACTACGGCATGGCCGAGGCGGTGGCCTTTGGCTCCCTGCTGATCGGCGGAACCCCGGTTCGGCTGAGCGGCCAGGACAGCCAGCGCGGCACCTTCAACCAGCGGCACAGCGTCCTGGTCGACGCGGAAAACGAGCATCACTGGATCCCGCTGGAGCATGTCGATCCGAATCAGGCTCGTTTCAGCGTCTACAACTCCATCCTCTCCGAAGCGGGCGTCCTCGGTTTCGAATACGGCTACAGCCGCGATTACCCCGAAGCCCTCGTCCTGTGGGAGGCGCAGTTCGGCGACTTTGCCAATGGCGCGCAGATCGTCATCGACCAGTTCATTGCCGCGGGCGAAGACAAATGGGGACTACTGAGCGGCGTGGTCATGCTGCTGCCCCACGGCTACGAGGGCCAGGGGCCGGAGCACTCCAGCGCCCGCGTGGAGCGCTATCTGCAGCTGGCCGCCCGCGACAATATCCAGATCTGCCAGCCTTCCAATGCGGCCCAGTACTTCCATCTGCTGCGCAGGCAGGCGCTGCGGGCGTGGCGGAAGCCGCTGGTGGTCTTTACACCGAAGAGCATGTTGCGGCATCCGGATGCGGTCTCACCGATTGAGGATTTCTCGCGGGCGCGATTCCTCCCGGTGCTGCCGGAAACGGAAATCCAGGGGGCGAGCCGACTGCTGCTGGCCACCGGCAAGATCGGCCACGAACTGCGGGTGGAGCGGCGGAAGCGCAGGGAGGCGACGACCGGCATCCTTTTTGTGGACCAGCTTTATCCCTGGCCGGAAGCCGAACTCCGCGCCGCCATCGAGGCGCATCCCAATGCCCGCGAAGTGGTATGGGTGCAGGAGGAGCCTGCCAACATGGGCGCTTTCTCGTTCGTAATGCCCCGGCTGCGGCGGATGGCCGGAAATCGGCAGGTGCTGAGCGTGAAGCGCTCATCGGCCGCCAGCCCGGCGACGGGGTCAGCCCGGGCGCACGACATGGAACAGAAGACACTGATCGATCTGGCACTGACTAGCCGCGCAGGTTCATGAAGCCGCCATCGAGGGGATAATTCTGCCCGGTCACGAAGCCGGCCTCATCCGAACAGAGCCAGACGGCCAGGCTGGCGACTTCCTCGGGCTGGGCCATGCGGCCGATGGGCTGAGCGCGGCCGAGAATGTCCATCATTTCCGGTTCCCGGCCGGGATAGTTCTTCGCCACGAAGCCATCGACGAAGGGCGTATGGACGCGCGCCGGCGAAATGGCGTTGCAGCGAATGTTGTCCTTCAGATAGTCCCTCGCAACGGAGAACGTCATGGCCAGGACCGCGCCTTTGCTGGTCGAATAGGCCAGCCGGTCGGGAATGCCCGCGGTGGCGGCGATGGAGGCCATGTTCAGGATGACGCCTCCGCCGCTCTGCTTCATGTGGTCCACGACAGCACGCGTGCAGAGGTAGGCGCTGCGCACGTTGACGCGCATGACGCGGTCAAAGTCCTCCTCGCCGGTGCTGGTGATGGTGCCCACGTGGGCGATGCCGGCGTTGTTGACAAGGATGTGGACACGCCCGCGCGCAAAGATGCCGTTGAAGGTCTGGCGGACGCTCTCCCCCTCCGCGACGTCGCAAATACAAGCCTCCGCGACACCTCCGGACGCGGTGATATCCCCGGCGGCAGCGAGGGCCGCTTCCTTGTTCCGGTCGACTATGTAAACCGATGAGCCCTGCCGGGCGAACAGACGCGCAATGGCGAGGCCGATTCCGCTGGCCCCGCCGGTAATGATGGAAGTTTTTCCCTGGAGGCTCTGCGGGAGCTGGAACGTTTGTTCGGTCATCAGGTATTCAGCACCTCGGACGGTTGAACAGAACGGCCGGATGGGCAGGGAAGCTGAAATCTCCATCACCCCGGCTGGTTTCTGCAAAGCACCATCGTAAACGTCCCGATTGCTATGCTCAACAAGCAGATGCTGATGTGCAGAAGTAAATTCCGGGCAGAGCAGTTTAGAGTGGTCGTGGGGGATCGATTCCTTTGAGCGAGCTTCGCATCACCGATGTGCGTGTGGTGGATCTGCGCTTTCCCACATCGCGGGAGAGCATCGGATCCGATGCCATGAACAAGGACCCGGATTATTCGGCCGCCTACTGCATTCTGGAAACCAACCACGGAATGCGCGGCTATGGTCTTACCTTCACCCTGGGGCGCGGCACGGAGCTTTGTGTCGAGGCGGCGCGCTATCTGTCCGGCTACGTGAAGGGACGCGCCCTGAGCTCCATCACCGAGGATTTCTGCGCCTTCAGCCGTGAGATGACCCGCGACACGCAGTTCCGCTGGCTGGGGCCGGAGAAAGGCGTGATTCACCTCGCCACGGCGGCCCTGATCAATGCGGTCTGGGACCTCTACGCGCGGGCAGAAGGCAAACCGGTCTGGAAGCTGCTGGCGGAGATGGAACCCGAGCGGATTGCGAGCATTGTCGATTTTCACTACATCAGCGATGCGCTGAGCCGCGAAGAAGCCATCGATCTGCTCAGGGCGCGCCGCGCGGGCATGCAGGATCGCCTCGGACACCTCGAGAGTGAGGGTTTGCCAGCCTATACAACGTCGGTCGGCTGGATCGGCTTCAGTGATGAGAAGATTTCCAGGCTTTGCGACGAGGCGCTGGCCGAGGGATGGACGCATTTCAAGCTGAAGGTAGGCGGGGCTCCCGAGGACGATCTGCGGCGGGCGCGGCTGGTGCGCTCGAAGATCGGGCCCTCGCGGCGGCTGATGATGGATGCCAACCAGAAATGGGAGGTGGAGGAAGCGATCCTGCGCACCCGCGAGCTGGCCGAGGCGGACCCATGGTGGATGGAGGAGCCCACCAGTCCCGACGATGTGCTCGGACATGCCCGGATCCGGCGCGAAGCGGGCGGCGTGCGCGTCGCCACCGGCGAACATTGCCAGAACCGCATCATGTTCAAACAGTTCATGCAGGCGCAGGCGATGGATGTCTGCCAGATTGACAGCTGCCGTCTGGCGGGCGTGAACGAGAATATCGCCGTCATCCTGCTGGCGGCGAAGTTCGGAATCCCCGTGTGCCCACATGCGGGCGGGGTGGGGTTGTGCGAGTACGTGCAGCATCTGTCCGCCTTCGACTATCTGTGCGTTTCGGCAACGCTTGAGGACCGCGTGGTGGAATTTGTCGATCATCTGCACGAGCACTTCGTCGATCCGGTGCGGATACGGAACGGCCGCTACCAGCTTCCGACGCAGCCCGGATACAGCATCGAGGTCTTCCCTGAAACACTTCGCGATTACAGTTATCCCGATGGAAAGGTGTGGAGAACATAGATGAAGCTTGTTACCTTTGCGCAGGCCGATGGCGCGCCCCGGCCCGGTCTTCTTCAGGACGATTCGATCCTGGATCTCTCAAAGCTCGGATTCGCAGACACGCTGGATGCGATGGGCAAGGGCGCGGACGCGCTGCGCAAGGCTGCGGACACGCCGGGGCAATCGTCCATTCCGGTGACTGAAGTTCGACTCCTCGCTCCGATTCAGCGCCCGCCGCGCATTTTCTGCGTCGGCCTGAATTACCGCGATCATGCCATCGAATCGAAGATGGAAATCCCGAAGGTTCCAACCATTTTTCTGAAGCTTGCCTCTGCCGTAGTCGGGCCGGGCGACGCCGTGCGGCTGCCCTCAATGAGCAAACAGCCGGATTATGAGGTCGAGTTTGCCATCGTGATCGGCACGCCGGGGCGCCGGATTCCGGCTGACCGCTGGAAGGAGCATGTCTTCGGTTACACGGTTCTCAACGATGTAAGCGCCCGCGATGTGCAGCTGGCCACGTCGCAATGGATTCTGGGCAAGAGTTTCGACACGTTCTGCCCAATCGGACCGGCCATCGTAAGCCAGGATGAGATTGCCGACCCGCACAATCTCGATATCCGGCTTTCGATCGGCGGCGAGGTGCTGCAGCACTCCAATACGCGCGAGCTGATCTTCAAGGCTGGAGAGCTGATTTCGTACATTTCAGCGGTCACGCCATTGCAGGCAGGCGACATCATCAGCACCGGTACTCCGGCCGGCGTTGGACTGGGAAGGAATCCTCAGCGCTGGCTCAGACCCGGAGAAGTGATGAAGGCGGAAGTCGAGGGCCTGGGGCAGCTCACCAATCCGGTTGTGGCGGGAGAGTAGAAGATGCGCCGCCGCCCGCGGCTGCGGCTTCGATCCGGGCACACCGATCGGAGCCGGCTGCGGCCCCAGCTCACGCCATCGCAGTCAGATCTTCGGGGTCCTCGTGCTCCGGATAGCGCCCATCCTGGGGTTATGGCAGGAAACACAGGCGGGTAACCGCGCCCTGCGGATGCGCAACCGCGGTTGTCAGGCGTCGTATCCGCGGCGGTTTTCTGCGGCGTGGCAGCCGTTCGTGGCAATCAGGCTGCTGATGCGAAGGATCTCCAGTTCATCCGGGCTCATCATGGCAGGTCCCCAGTCGAGCAGCACTTTCGCAATCACCTCCGCGAAAGCGTCCTTGACGCCGTCATCGCGAAGATCGGAAAAGCCCCACCGCCAGAAATCAACCCAGGATTGCTTTTGCCACTGGCCTGTTTCTTCGCTGCCGGCGCCGTCGAGAACCGGGTCAATCGGTGTCAACATAAACTGCTCCTTCGCTGATCTCGAGCCCGTGGAGTGGATATAGCCGCAAGGTACGGGTTCGGGGGTGTTCCATCAATCACCCGAATTGGCAACGGTGATACCAAACGGGTGATCCGGGCCAGCGCGGGCGATCGGCTGCGGGGGCCAACTTCTTCGGTTCCGGCGGCGATCCGCAGGTTAACGGGATAATGGAGATATGGCACTTCTGCCAGCCATTCCCGCACCCACGGAAACCAGCCCCGCGCTGGAGTGGGATCGCTTCTCCGCATTCCTGGGCGGTTACGCACAGTCGGCTCTCGGCCGAGCCTGGATCGCAGCGCTGGTCCCCTCCGGTGACCGCGGGTGGATCATGCGCCAGCACCGTCTGGTCGAGGAAATGCGGCTGCTGGCTTCCCATGGCGGGCTTCCCTCGCTGCGTGCGCTCTTCGACCCCTCGGAGCTGCTCGCCAAAGCCCGTATTGAAGGCGTGGCTCTGGAGCCGGAGGAAGTGCGAGCCATAATCGGCCTGGCGGAAGAGATTGCCGCGTGGACAAACCTGATGCGTACCCCGCCGGAATCGACGCAGGATCGATTGCCGGAGCTCACGGCGCTGTCAGCGGACCTGCTGAGCAGCAGCCTTCGTCCGCTCATCGAAGCGATCCGCGAAAGGATCCTCCCCGATGGCTCCCTCGCCGACGGCGCCTCGCCGGAACTGCGTCGCATCCGCCGCGAAATGGAGCGCCAGCAGCGTGCCATCGAAGAGAGCCTGCGCTCCGCGCTGCGGCGTTACTCTGAGGGCGGTTCCGCTCAGGAAGAGCTCATCACCATTCGCGGCGAGCGCTTCGTCATCCCGGTTAAAGCGGAATGGAAGCGCCGCGTCCAGGGAGTCGTTCACGGGGCCAGTTCCAGCGGGCAGACAGTCTATGTTGAGCCGCTGGAAACCATTGAGCTGAACAACGATCTGGTGCGCCTGCTCGAGGACGAACAGGCGGAAATCCACCAGATTTTCCAGTGGCTCACGCGGCAGATCGCGCAGGTTGCCGCGCCCATCCTTGCGGGCGCTGCTGTGCTGGCGGAGGTCGATACGCTGCTCACCCGTGCGCGATTTTCCCAGGAATACGACTGCACGCCTCCACGCCTGGCGGAAGAGGCCAGCCCGCAATTTCGCCTCGGCCAGGCCCGGCATCCGCTGCTGGAGCGACGGCTGCGGAGCGAATCGAAGCCCATCGTCGCGGTGAGCCTCGAACTGGCCGGAACAGACCGCGAGCTGATCATCAGCGGCCCGAACACGGGCGGCAAGACCGTCACGCTGAGAACCGCCGGACTGCTGGCCATCATGGCGCAGGCAGGCGTGCCCGTCCCGGCGGTGGAGGCGGTCACGCCGGTCTTTGACGCATTCCTGGCAGACATCGGCGACGCGCAGTCGATTGAACAGGATTTGTCGACGTTCTCCTCGCATGTGACCAACGTCAACCGCATTGCCGCGCAGGCCACCACGCGATCCCTGGTTCTTCTCGATGAGCTGGGCTCCGCGACCGACCCGGAAGAGGGGGCAGCTTTGGCCGTCGCCATTGCGGAGCATTTCCTGAGGGCGGGCGCATGGTCCATCGTCTCCACGCACCTGACCGCGCTCAAAGTCTATGCGGAGAACACCCCCGGCGCGGTCAACGCTGCCGTCGGGTTCGACGAGAAAACCCTGGCGCCCACCTACGAACTGCGCCAGGGCGTGCCGGGTGCCTCGGCCGGCATCAACATCGCGCAGCGGCTGGGTCTCAGCCCGGAAATCATCCAGTCCGCGCGCCAGCGGCTCAGCAGCCAGACGCAGGATATTGCGCGATTCCTTGACAGCCTGCACCAGCAACTGGATTCGCTGGCAGTGGAACGCGATCGCATGCGCCGCCTCGAGCAGGAAGTTGCTCAGGAAAGAGCGCGCCTGGCGGCCGCGGGGATGAAGGAATGGCGCGCCAAGGTCCGCGATCTGGAAGCGCAGCTTCAGTCGCTGCTCAAAAATTTCGAATACCAGGCGCGGGAAACTGTGCGGGCCATCGAAGATCGCGCCGCCCAGCAGAAGCTTTCCAAAGAGGCCGAACGCCGCATAGCGCGGCTGCGCCGCGAGTTCTCTGAGAGCTTCAACACGGCTGTCGTGGCCCAGCACACAGGAGCGGACCGCGGCGACAGCCATGCCCAGCCGCACATCGTCCGTCAGGTCTCCGCGGGAGACCTGGTGAAGCTTCGCACGCTGGGCAAGGCAGCGACCGTGCAGCGTCAGATCGACGACAACACCTTCGAGGTAGCCGTCGGCCCGATGAAGATGCGCGTGCACCGCGACGAAATCGCCGAGGTGGTTGCCTCCGTGCGGGCCCAGACACCGCTCCAGGCCGCCCGCCACCGAGGCATCAGCGTCTCGGTTTCTGAACCGGAGGTCCTCAGCAGCGAGATCAACGTGATTGGCCGCACCGCCGATGAGGCTCAGGATGTCGTCGAGAAATTCCTGGACCGCGCCTTTCTGGCCGGCCTGCCCCGGATCCGGATCATTCACGGCACCGGCATGGGCGTGCTGCGAAAAACCCTCCGGGCCTGGCTGCAGCGGCATCCCCAGGTCGCGTCGGTTTCCGAACCCGGTCAGAACGAGGGCGGCGCCGGAGCGACCATCGTCGAACTCCGGAATTAGAGGCGCCGAGTCATCAGGAATTCAGGGGACAGGCGGCCAGCCATTCGCTTGACGTACCCCGTCAAAAGATGGCAGCATCGGCTCCGGACGAAAGGCACGGCTATGATTCAGGTCATCACGGTGGAACGCGAGTATGGCAGCGAGGGGGCTGACTTTGCGCACCACCTCGCTCAGCGGCTGGGGTGGAAGCTGATCGACACCTGCGTCATCGATGACCTGGCACGCAAGGCGGGCGTGGATCCGAATCTGGTCAAACGCTTTGACGAGCGCGTCGACCCCTGGTTTCATCGCTTCGGCAAAGCAATCTGGCTGGGCTCGCTGGAACGCCTGCCGGGCGATCCCGATGTCTTCGACGCCGAACGCATGGCGCAGTTCCTCCGCAGCTATTTCCAGGAGCAGGCTGCCCGGGGCCGCTGTGTTGTGGTCGGCCGCGGAGCGGCCTGTGTGCTGTCCAGGACGCCGGGAGCCTTTCACGTCTTCGTCTATGCATCCATGGCGCGGCGCATCCGCTTTGTTGAGGAGCATTTTCCCGAACACGCCAGCGATGCGGAGAGCGAAATCCTCGCTACCGACCGCCGCCGCGCCGAATACATCCGCCGTTACTACCAGCGCGAGTGGGATGACCGTCGCCTCTACCACCTCATGCTCAATTCCTGCATGGGCATGGATGCCATGGTGGAAGCGACACTGGGTGCAGCGGCATTGCGTCCGGCAGCCTCGCTGTCCGAAGGCGCGGCGAGCCGACCGCGAGCCTCGTCAACCTGATCCCGATCAGAATGCGGGACGTTCTCCCGGCTTGTCCCAGACCATGGCGTCGAAGTGGTGCGTTTGCCGGAATCCAAGGTGCTCATAAAGCCGCACCGCATTCCGGTTGGATGCTGTCACGGTCAGAGTGAGCAGCTTGAAGCCACGTTTCGCCAGGTTGCCGGCGCATTCCTGCATCAGCAGCCGGCCCAGGCCTGCGCCCCGGTACTGGGAAGCGACGCAGATCTGCGTCACGTGCCCCACATTCTCGCGAACCCGGGAGCACAGCAGGAGACCTGCCAGTTCCTGGCTTCCCCTGCGGAGCAGGGTCCTTGAGGAATCGGGGTCGAAATAGCCGCAGCCCGGAAAACGGACGATGTTATGGAGGAATCGCTGGGAGCCGGAGGCGGTCCGATACTGCTCATTGATGTGACTGTCCAGGTGTCCTTGGTAGGCCGACGCAATCAGCCGCGCGGCCGGCGCAAAGTCACTGTCGATCCAGCGCCGCACCTCCATGCCGGCCGGAGGCTTGCCGTCGTGCCCTGGGCCGCCATCGAAAGCGGACCCGCTGCGCCAGCGGAGGGGATCCATGGGCCACTCCATGAAAAGACGCTCGTGAACCTCGAAGCCCGCCTCTTCGAAGACTTCTGCGTGGGCTCCGTGCGGATGCAGCAGCAACTGCGATTCGATCCGCGTCACGCCCGGGGTATGCTGCAACATCTCCATGAGACGCCGCAGCAACTCGTCGCGAACCTCCCCTGCCGAGCTGCCGGAATCGCCGGTATACGCTGCCTGAGACGCGCGCAAAGCGGGCGCGCCCACAGCAAAGACATCGCCAATGACCGCCTTGTGGCCCTCGTAGACGCAGAAGACGTAGCCGGTAATCCGCCCGCTCTCAACCGCGACATACCCCGGGAGCACCCTGGAATCGAGGTACTGCAGCAGCAGATCCGCCGAGCCCCGGTAGTCCCAGTGCAGCCGATCGCTCCAGACGCGGCTCTCCGCCTCCAGCAGCGGGCGCATGCTGGCCGCGGAGAAATGACGCAAATCCAGGACCTCGAACTGAACTGCGGAGCTCATCGCCAGAGGGCTATCCGGAGGCGCTGCGGCACGCCCATGTTTTTCGCCTCAACCTGCACTTACTGCTCACGGGCTGTTGCGGACTGTCATTTCCTGCTGCCTGGCCATAACTTCGTACACGACCAGGTTCTGAGCAGGGTAACTGAAAAGCGGTTCGTACGTCCTCCCCTGCAGTTCCTGACGAAGCTCCACGATCGAGGAGTCCGGAACTACCAGCAGATGCTGTTCATCCGGAATGCCATCTTCCATGATGCCGCCCACGAGCCGCGGACCCTGGTCAGGGTTGCGAGGATCCATCAGTTCGAATTGCAGCCGCACGCCGGGATGCCAACTCTTCATCATGGCATCGAAATCCCGGGTGTTGAGCACAGGCTGGCCGTTCACCGCCAGAATATAATCCCCTTCTTTCTGCCGCAGCCCCAATACTTCGGCCGAGGTTCCCTCCTGCACCTCATCGAGCAATACCCCATGGGGGCCCGAACCGGCGCTTGCCGGAGGGTCGCTCACGGCAATCCCCAAATCGTACTTCACGACACGATGGTTGCGATAGAACGAAAGTCCGTACTCCACCTCGCGCCGGACGTGCCAG
Organism: Acidobacteriota bacterium; assembly: GCA_021792135.1. GTDB lineage: Bacteria > Acidobacteriota > Terriglobia > Terriglobales > Acidobacteriaceae > Palsa-343. Next base: position 147,125 of record JAJYVF010000001.1, read on the forward strand.
ACGGCCACGATGCCCGGCGGCGGGCTGATCGCCTTCAAAATGCCCGCCAGAGGTCGCGCGGAGTAGGTCATATCGATGAGGTTGATGTTGTGCTTCGTGTTGGGCAGCGGCCCAATGCCGAAGACCGGCCCCGCGCCAAAGATGTACAGCAGCAGAATGACCACTGGGGTCATGGTCGCCAGCCGCAGGCGCCTGAGACCGAACCGGGCCACGGTGATCAGGATGAAAACGGCCGAGGCGACCCCGACCATACTGGCCGCCCCGATGGCCACCCCCGGCGGGATCGACTCCGGATTGCGTAAATGAAGCGGCATCAGAAGGACAAACATACTCAACAGGCCGGTGAGCACCGCATGCAGAACCAGCAGCCACGGCTTCAGCCCCCGGGTCCGGATGCGGTTCAGGTAGTCACCGGCCAGGATCGTCAGCGGCGGCAGAGCGGGAAGGATGTATCCGGGCAGTTTCGATTCCGAAAAGGAGAAGAAGACGATGGGCACCACGGCCCACAGCACAAGGAACTCCGGGAAGGCGTCGCCCGCGCGTGTGTGACCCACATAGTGGCGTTTTGCCCGCCGCGCCTTCCACTCGTTGATCGCCCCCCCGACGGCGTCCACAAAGGCGGTTACCGCAATCACCGCCCAGGGAGTGAGGCCCAGCAGGACCACCGGGACGTAATACCAGAACGGATGGTAGTGCTCAAACCGGTTGGTGGCGAAGCGCTCCAGGTTGTGCTGCAGAAAGAAGATCTTCACGAACATCGGATTCCGCTTCTGCACCGCAACGAACCACGGCAGGACCATCGCCAGGTAGAGCGCGATCCCCGGCCACCAGAGGCTGCGCCGGAACAGCGACCATTCCCGGCGCAGTCCGGCGAAGACTCCGATGATCAACAGGGCCAGAAAGGGAGCGACCGGACCCTTGGCGAGGGTCGCCGCTCCTACAAAGAAATACAGGTCGAAGAGCCAGAATTTGCTGTTCGTCTCATACCAGGCATACCAGCCCAGCATGCCAATGCAGAACGGCGCGGCGAGCTGCATATCGGTCGAAGCGCCGCGGGCAAAGCTGAGGATGCCTGCGCAGGAGGCTGTCAGCAAAGCAGCATCCAGCTGGCCGCCGTTCCGAAAGCGGCGCATGTGCAGGTAGACCAGCACGATCAGCATGAAGGCAAAGCTGGCCGAAGGCAGGCGGGCCGACCAGTCGTGGATACCGAATTCGCGGAAGGCGAACATGGCCCGCCAGTAATAGAGCGCGGGCTTTTCCAGCCAGGGGTGGCCCCAGAGGATCGGAGTGATGAATGCGTCCATCCGCTGCCTGATCCCATGAGCCCGGTCCAGCCTGGTCAGCATCTCACGGGCGATCTGGGCATAGCGGGGCTCGTCCGCGCCAACCAGCCCGAGACCGTCGCCGCCGAGGAGGGGCACCAGCCCGTAGAAGAGGAAGAAGGCTGTCACGCAGAACAGCGTCGCCGCCTCGAGGGCCGGCTCAACCCCCGGAATGCGGGACCATGCCCGTGCCAGGATCGTGGACCGGATGATCCCGCCGCGGCCACCGGGAAGAACCGCCAGCTGGTCCGCCTGCCCGCCACCGGACCGCACCGGGCTCCCGCTTCCGGGGGGCCCTGCGGAGTTGTCGCCGCCCGCGGTCTGGTCTGCGCGGAGATGTTTGGATATCTCGGTCACGTTCCCGGTGCGTCTTTCTCTATTCAGAGGACCCGTCCGAAACTGCGTTCGAGAGCCGCCCTGGAGCGAATCTCGCGCCGCCTGCCGAAGGACCTGAGCCCGGGATGAAACACGACTGGGCCAGCCTAACAGATTCAGATCGCTTCATTCCCGCGCTCCGGAACCGTCCGGCGCGGGCGTCATCAGTTCCCGGCGCATGGTCTCGAGAATTGTCTCCGTCACTTCGCGCAGCGGACCGTCCAGGGTGCAGCCACCCGCATGCAGGTGGCCGCCGCCGCCGTAACCTGCCGCGATCCGGGCCACGTCCATCCGCCCCTTGCTGCGCAGCGACAGGCGCACGCGGCCGCCGGGTATCTCCCGCAGCAGCACAGCCGCTTCTACTCCTGCGATGCCGATCGCATAATTCACAATTCCCTCGCAGTCTTCCTCCGCCGCCCCCGTTCGGGCCATATCGGCCTGCGTCACCCACAGCCAGGCCAGCCGGCCGTCCCGCCGCAGATTCGATAAGGCCGCACCCAGCAGCGTCATCTTCGAGAGCGGATTGGAGAAGTACACTTCGCGTGCAATCTCTGCCGGATCGGCGCCACAGCCGACCAGCTCGCGCGCCAGTTCAAAGGCGTGGACATCCGTCCCTTCGTAGCAGAACGAACCCGTATCGGTCAGCACCGCCGCGTAGAGACAGGCGGCCATTTCCGCGGTCACCTTAACGCCCGCCGCCCGCGCAAGGAGATAGATCATCTCCCCCACCGCGCAGGCGTCGACATCGATCCAGTTCACGTCGGCGAACCACCGCCCGCTCCTGTGATGATCGATATTCACCAGGAACCGCCCGTCGAGCCCTTTCAGGCGGGCCCGTTCGGTTCCGTCGCACTCGAGGAGGATGACGGCGTCGTAGTCGCCTTCGAGCCGGAGGGACTGCCGTATCGTCTCCGCGCCGGGCAGCCCACGGTAGATCAGCGGCACCGGATCGCGAGAAACCAACTCCACCTGCTTTCCCATCTGCTCCAGCAGCATGCCGCAGGCCAGCATCGATCCCACCGCATCTCCGTCCGGCCGCGCATGGGAACAGATGGCAAAGCGCCGGCCACGCCGGATGACGTCCAGCACGCCCTGGGTTCCATGGCGCAGACCGGGGATGTCGCGGCTGGCCACGCTCAACTCGAACGGGGCTTTCCGCCCCCCGGTCATCGGGTTTTCCGGAATCCTCGTGGTCCTCTCCTATTCCCGGCTGCCTGTCGTCTGCCTTCTTCGCGTCCTACCCAGCAGCTCGTCGATTCGTGCCTTCATTTTCTCCGACCGATCAACATGGAAGGTCAGCTCAGGGACGAACCGCACCCCCATCCGCTCCAGCAGCTCATGCCGGATATAGCCGCGAGCCGCCATCAGCCCCTCCAGCGTATCCGCCTCCTCCTTTGCGCCGCCGTCCACGGCGACATAGATCAGGGCAGATTTCCCGCCCGGATTCAGCACGACCTGGCTGACGTACGCGAAGCTGATCCGCGGGTCCGATAATTCGCCCTCGATCATGGCGCCAATTTCCTCGCGCAGCGTCTCCGCCACTCGTTCCTGGTGATACTTCCGTCCCCGTTGTTCCGGCATTTCCCTGCTCCCGTCTACCGCCCTGCACCGCTCAACGAGCAGAAACGGAATAAACGAATGAGGATATCAGACCCGGCGGACTCCGACTCCACCAAACCTCCCCTCCTCCAAAAGTACAGGAGGGAGTTGCTGCCTCTGCCACCAGATTCAGGGGGGGGCGCAATGCGCATGGCGGCTGAGTCCGACTTCCACGGGAATCCGAAGGCATTCGCGGCAGTCGTGGCGGACATCCACCGGCTGCACGCAGACAACCGGCCGATGGCAGCCGAAACCCGCTCCGGACTCCGGATTCAGGAGGAGTCCAGGGATTGGAGGGGTCCTCGGGAAGTGTCTGAAAAGGAAGGTATTATGACGCTGCCGTGACAGGACAAGGCACAGGCCCGGAGCGTGGGATACAAGCGGGGAGAGGCCTGGGGAACCTGTCAGGGCGAGTTTGGCCTGCGCTGAGTGGCTGCCGGATGCTGCGTCCCGAATCGCAGCAGATACCCTTACCGCCCGCTGAAACCAGTCCGGCTCGACGAGCTAATTTCCCGCCTGAAGCTCAGCCTCCAGGTCGATGCTCTCCGGAGCCAGGCTCGTGGTGCGCCTCCCGTCAGCGAATCCGTGCTTTCTCGCTGTGATCTGACGATTTCCCACCGGTACTGTCATTGAACGGGCCGGGCTGGATACTGGGACCTGCTGTACCGCCGGGGTCCCGGCGGCGACAGCCGCGACCGGCGGCGCGGGACTCTGATTCCACGCTTTCGGCATCCACTCTGCAGCCATAACTCCGGCAAGGAGAACACAGGGGCAGATCACTGCAAGTCGGACAACCATGGGCAGCATTCCTCGTCTCCCCTTTTACCGGACTGGCTGGCTGGAATCCAGCCCCGGAGGGGGTACCCGCCATAGCCCTTTCGTGGAATGGCAAAGTTTCCCGGAGGAGCCCCTGTGCCTGCCAGGTGGCCGGTGGAGCGCCGGGCTCACAGCCCCTGCGAACCCGGCCAGGCCGTTTGCGATGTTCGGCAGGCATCGCCAGCCTCAGATGACGCGAAGAACGACCACCGTCTCGTCATCAAAGCGTTCGCGCTTGCCCTGAAACCGTCCAACCTCGTTCAGGATGCTCTCCGCGAGCTTCAGCGCCGACTTGTGATGATGTTTTCTCACGACCGCCACCAGGCGGTCGTTGCCGAACATCTCGCCGGCGGCATTCTGCGCGTCCACGATCCCGTCGCTGAAGAAGACGATCGAATCTCCGGGCTGCGTGGCGATGCTGAACTCTTCCCAGGTCGCATTGGGAAACATGCCGAGCGGAAAGCCTTCCGCCCGTATGGTCTCGATCTCCTCGCCGCGGCAGAAAAGGGGCTGCACCGCGCCGGCATTGGCGAGCTGAAGGGTAAGGTTTTCGTCGTTCCAGAGGGCAAAGACCATGGTCACGTACTGCGAATCCAGCCTCCGCTCCTGAAGCGCATCGTTCAGACTCTTCAGCATGGGGGCGGGCGAGAGCCTGCGGCTCGCCACGGACCGCATGATCCCGCTCACCAGGGCAGCATAGAGCGCCGCGGGAGCCGCTTTGCCGCTCACATCTCCCAGAGCAATGGCACTGCGGTTTGCGCCGTACTGCAGGAAATCGTAGAGATCGCCGCCGATGGTGCGGGCGGGCAGGAAGCGCGCGGCAAACTCGGCACGCTTATGTTCCGGCCGGGCCGGAGGGAGCAGGCGCAGCTGCACCTCGCGGGCCATTGCCAGATCGCGCTCGAGGCGCTGTTCCTGCTGGGCCACGCGGTGGTACAGCTGTGCGTTCTCGATGGCGACTGCGATCTGAGCAGCCAGCGTGGTCATCGCTCGCTCGTGGTCTTCGTTGAAGTAGTGGCCGCGGGTGTGCTCGATATCCAGTACCCCGATCGCTCGTCCTTTGTAGATCAGGGGAACCGCCATCTCCGACCGGGTTTCGGGGTTCACCATGATGTAGCGCGGATCCTTCCGCACATCCCCGACATTGATCACCCGCTTTTCCGTGACGGCAGCTCCTACCAGCCCCCGTTCGAGCGGAATCGGCGCCGGTTTCACGGCCACGCTTTCCGCCTCGCCCAGGATCGAACCGGATGGAAGCATGCGCGGCGGCAGAGGAGGCGAGGAGTCAAAGATGCCGGGCCGCTCCTCCTGGTATCGCGCCCTGGGTTCGGCGTACTGCCGGAACCGGATCGCGAGCCGGTTTTCGAGCACCTGATCCCGCTCGTTGAGCAGCCAGATGGAAAGCATCTGATAGTCGATGATCCGCCGGATCAGCTGCCCGACCCGTTCCAGCAGTTCGTCCGGATCGAGAATCGAGGTGATGTCCCGGCTGATCTCGTTCAATACCTGCAGGGTCTGCGCCTGACGCGACACGCGGGTATACAGCCGGGCGTTCTCGATAGCCCCCGCAATGCGCGAAGCGGTCAGCGTCAGCAGGTGCAGATGCTCGGGCTTGAAATAGTTCTCCTGCTCGGCCTGAATATCGATGACGCCGATGACCCGGTTTTTCGTAATCAGCGGCACCGCCAGCTCAGATCTGACATCCGGATTGGCATCGATGTAGTTCTCCGCCTGGCGCACATCGTTGAGCAGAATCGGCTGCCTCGTCAGTGCAACCTGTCCCACCACGCCCTGTCCCATCCGGATGCGCATGCGCTCGATCTCCGGCCGGTGGCCGATCTGGAAACGCATCCGCAGGTCCTGGGTTCGGTCATTGATAAGCAAAATGGCAAAGATACGGTAATCGATCACCGCACGCACCAGCGCCGCGGTCCGCTCCAGCAGCGTCTTCAGATCCAGAGTCGTGTTCAGGGTGTCCGCCAGGCGGATGAGGAACTCTGTCTGGGGGGGATCGATGTGTGTCTCGACGCGACGAAGGGCTGCTTCTGCGGAAACCGGCCGGTAATCCCCTTCCCAGGAATGTTCGGGCTGATCGGTTCGCGTCTGCTGCTGTTCGTCCACGATTCTCCTGGTTGCACGAAACGGCGGAGCAGCCGGGCTCTCGGCCGCCACCGAACGAATGCCATCATACGGCGTTTTGCTGTCGCCCGTTCCCTGAACGGCTCTCAGCTCCGGCAGTTACGGAATCACGAACCGGATCACATCCCCCAAAGGTGAAACGGTTCGAGAGCGACCGCTCTGTTGCCGAGGATCCTCACACCAGTTCGGAGATGATCGCCACGCCGGCGCTGGCTCCGATCCGGCTGGCACCGGCCTCCAGCATGCGGCGCGCGTCGGCGAGCGTGCGAATCCCGCCCGCGGCTTTGATTCCGCAGCGGCCCCCGGCAACTCCGCGCATCAGCGCCACATCTTCGGCGGTCGAGCCCGCGGCCGAAAACCCTGTACTCGTCTTCAGGAAGTCCGCCCCGGCTGCAATCGCCAGTTCCGAAGCCCGCAGTTTCTCCTCGACGCTCAGCAGGCAGGTTTCGAGGATCACCTTGACGATCGCTCCCGCCCCATGAGCCACTTCCGCAACGCCTCGAATCTCCTGCAGCACGGCGGCATTCTCGCCTGACTTCAGCAGTCCCAGGCTGATCACCATATCCACATCGTGCACGCCCAGTCTCACCAGTGCCACGGCTTCTTCCCGTTTCGTCGTCCCCAGCGAAGCCCCCAGGGGAAACCCGGCCACCGAACCCACCGGGATTCCCGTCCCGCTCAGTTCCGCATGGGCCAGAGCCGCCCATACCGGATTGACCATGACGCAGGCAAAGCGATGTTCCGCCGCCTCGGCACACAGCCGGATCACCTGCCCGCGGGTGGCCTCCGCCCTGAGCAGCGTGTGATCGAGAACAGCCGCAAGTTTCTGCCGGGAAGCCAGCGCCTGCCGGGCAAACCCTTCAGCATCGAACCCGACGATCTCCAGTTCCTCGTCCTCATCCATCAGGCGAATGTCGGAACTCACAGGCAGCCAACTCCTTTCACTCTGCCGGCGCCTGCGGTCTGCAGGAGGGCATCAGGCAGATGTCCGGCAGATTCCGGTAGCGCTCGGCAAAGTCCATGCCGTATCCGATCACGAACTGATTCGGGATCGTGAAGCCCACGTAATCGGCCTCGATCTTTTCCACACGCCGCGATGGCTTGTCCAGCAGGGCGGCGATCCGCAGGGATTTCGGCTGATGCTGCTCAAACAGGCTCCGCAGGAACCCCAGCGTCAACCCTGTATCGAGGATGTCCTCAACAAGGATGACATGTTTCCCCTCGATGGGCTGGTCGAGATCCTTGATGAGTTTGACCGCGCCGCTGGTCCGCTGACCCTTGCCATAGCTCGACACGGCCACGAAATCGAAGGTATTGTCCACGGAAATGCTGCGTGCCAGGTCGGCGAGAAAAATGGCCGCGCCTTTCAGCACGCCCACCAGAACAATGGACTCCCCGGCATAGTCCAGATCGATCTGCCGCCCCATTTGCGCCACCCGCTCGCGAATGCGCTCGCGGCTGAACAGCACCTCCGGACCGGAAGCGACTCCCATCGTGCTCACAGGTCCGATTATCTCCAAAGGGCCCTGTGGAAGCTATACTTGGGAGTAACGCCTTTATGTACCCTTTTATTCACCTTGGCCACATCTCCATTGGCACGTTCGGTCTGCTGCTCTGGCTGGCTGCGGTCTGCGGCTGCTGGGTTCTTCATCGCAACTTTCGCCGCCTGCATATTGACGGCGACGCCATCAGCATCGTAGCGGTTTCGACGGTCGCCGGCGTTCTGGGCGCCAAGCTGTGGCATGTGCTCGAAACCCCGCATTTGCTCCTGCGCCATCCCGCCGACCTGCTCTTTGACCGTGCCGGATTCGCCTGGTATGGCGGCCTGGTGTTCGGCATCCTTACCCTGCTGTGGCAGGCACGCGTCTACAAGCTGGGCGGTCTTCGCATGCTCGACCTTGCGGCTCCTGCCGCCGCGGTTGGCTACGGCGTTGGGCGTCTGGGATGCCTCGTCTCCGGTGATGGCGACTATGGAAAGCCGACCAGCCTCCCCTGGGGCATGAGCTTCCCGCACGGCCTGGTTCCCACCTACCAGCGCGTGCATCCCACTCCCATCTACGAGCTCCTCGGGGCTCTCTTCATTGCCTGGATTCTCTGGCGCCGCGGGGCTCCGGGAAACCCTCGTCCGATCGGTCAGATTACAGGCGAGTACCTCATCCTCAGCGGGATCGCTCGCTTCCTGGTGGAGTTTATCCGCATCAATCCCCATGTGCTGTGGGGATTGACGAATGCTCAGCTGGCGAGCCTCGGCGCGATCGCCTTTGGCTTCGGACTTGTGCTTTACGCCCGCAGCCGCGCCGGATCGCGCACGCCTGCGACTTCCGCTGCCGCGCACCGGGCGACGACGGCTCGCAGTTCCTGACGTGGTTCATCGTCCCTGGCGGCTGCTCAGTGGATCACGAAGGGCTCGCGATCGATGCTGACCAGGTTGCGTCCTGCGCGTTTGGCCCGATAGAGAGCTTCATCGGCACGCAGCAGCAGGGCCGAGGGACTTTCATCTCCGTGCCCGATCGCCGCGCCAATGCTGCCGGTCAGCCGGATGTCACCGGGCAATCCCCGCAGACCGGCTATTTCGATGCGCACCCGCTCGGCAATGACCGCCGACTCCTGCAGGCCCGCATCCCGCAGCAGGATCACGAATTCCTCGCCTCCGTAGCGAGCCATTACGTCAGAGACTCGTGTGACCTGGCGGAGCACATCCGCAATTCGCCGCAGGGCTTCGTCTCCGGCATGATGGCCGAGGGAATCGTTGATCCGCTTAAAGTGATCGAGATCGACAAGGAGCATTCCCAGCCGATGGCCGTTGCCATCGGCGCGCGGGAGTTCGCGACAGAGAATTTCTTCGAAGGCCCGGCGGTTGAGGAGCCCGGTCAGGGCGTCCGTCTGCGCCATGCGATGCAGGTCGCCGCGGTGAATACACAGCGAGAGCCACATCAGAGCCGCCACATTGGCCACGCCCAGCAGCAGGGAGACATAGCTGAAGGCCGTGTCCACGATGCCGATATGCAGGAAGTCGCTGGAGGGCGGATGCAGGATCGCGGCCGCGGCCCACAGGGCCTGCACAATCACCACAAAGGCGAGCAGCCAGGCGGCGGCGCGCAGCGAAGATCGAAAAGCGGGTGCCTGCTGCCGGAACAGCATGGCCGCAGTGAATGCCGAGATGGAGCCGAGAACAACGGTGTGGATGAGCAGGCGGGCCAGGACGGAGGGATGCACGTAGGTGAACCAGAGCGACGGCGGTAACGCGGTCGCGCAGAGGTTCACCTGCCAGGAAAGGAACCGGGGCGGTACCTGCAGAATCTCGGTCGCTCCCAGATACACGGAGACCGCGCCGGCGAAGATCAGGAAGTTGGGCACCACAGCGGTGAGAAACAGCGGGAGCCGCCCGCGAGCGGAGAACAGCAGCAGGCTCGCAATGACGCTCAGGAGGAAGCGGGAGAGATGCTTCTGCCCGCGCAGGTCAGGCGACGTACGGTGAATGACCCGAAAGCCAATGAGCACGAATGAAAGTGTCGCCACATATCCGCAGATCAGATAGGGCGTATACATGACGCTTCGCGCACGCCTCCCCTCAGGCGATAGACTGCAAAGCCGGAAAACCGGCATTTCCGCGTGGGCCGTGAGGGGGGAGAAGCTCCCCACAAGGATTGCACACCGCAGCGGCGAAAGTCACCAGAAAAGTAGCTCGCGGATGCTGCCCCTGAGCTCCGCCCCGGAAGGCTCCCGGCGGCGCTGTGCGCGAATCTGCCGGACCTCGCTGGCCGCCGCAGGTTCAGAGAGGGTTCAGAGCATCGGCCTCTCCCGCCGCGTACCTGCTGTCCTGGAATGCGGATCCCTTTGCCAGACATGGAGGTCATCGGATCACAGGCTCCTCCAGCCTGTACAGCGGGGCGACTGAGTGAAACTTCGATTCAGGCTGCGACACGTTGACGTCAGCTGCGGATTTCCGTGCCGCCAGATACCACACAAGCCACGCCGGCGCCGGCCAGAGATAGAGGGCTGAAGCCAGGCTGGAGGAAAAGAACGGCTGCAGCTCCAGCAGGAGATAGGCCGATGCGAGCACGGCCAGGAGTCTTCGCGACCGCACCCGGCCGGCGGTACACATCAGAGCGGGCAGCGCCAGCGACTGGTCGTAAAGCCAGCAATACGGCGCCGCCACGATCGATACCAGCATCAGCAGATTGCCGTGTTCGATCCAGTCCCAGCCATGGCGGCGGCGCCAGAAGTAGATCAGCGCCCATGCACAGGCCAGGGCCGCCGGTACGAAGACCAGCCACTTCGCGGCAGGATCCAGCAGCTCGCGCAGCGCAACGCTCAGGCAGGGAATAAACTCGCGCGAGATTCCGGAAGTGCGCCCCCACGCGATGTACTGGGCCCAGGCCGAGGGATCGATCCACTCCGTGAGCAGACAGCTTGCCGTCATGGAGGCGGCGGCGCCGAGCAGAATGCGATAACTCCGCGAAACGGCAATCCAGACCAGCAGCACCACCGCAAAGGGCAGGAACAGGTGGGGCTTCAGCGTGCAGAACCAAAGAGCCGCACCAGCCAGGAAGGGCCGCGTGCGATGATTGCGCAGGAACAAGGCCAGACCCAGCAGCAGAAAGAGCGATGTCTGTCCCTCAACGACACAGATCAGTGCGGGGGGAAAGACATAACCGAGCAGCTCCACGCCGATGGCGGGCCTGCCAAAGGTCATCCAGAGCGCGCGCACTGAAATGCCCAGTAAACCGAGCATCAACAGCGACCAGGGCAGCGCCGCCAGGCGCGTGCCGACAAACCCCAGCGGAAAAGCCAGCGGCAGGCTCCACGGCGGGTTCCGCATATAATACGAGCCCTTACCCGTATACCCCGCGGCGTGCTCGATGTGCCCCATGGCCGCCGGATCATAGGGATTAGCGTGATGAACCAGCTGCTGTCCTGTCGCCCAGTAAACAACGAAATCGCGCGAACCGGAGTATGCGCGAAGCAGCGGCATCAGGCCGAGATAGAGCGCCGTCATCGTGATCGCCAGCCCAAACGCTGTCGCGATCAGGAATTCCGCGTAATCGAACCTTCTCCGGGGGTGAGAAAGATCGCTGGTCGTTGCCATTGGGACTATTGTTGCCGACCGGCTCCCCCCGCGCTATTCCACCTTCCGGTCACACCTCTGATGCTGCAGGGGTTCGTGCAGCCCATCCGGCAGGGTACAGGTTCACCGGAACGCACTATGGCGCGCTCGCCTCACAGGCCGTGGCGGGACCGGAATGCAGGAGATGGATCGGTTTCGGGGATCGGTATGAATGCCGCGGCTCTCAGCACTTGCGGCACTTGGCGCGAATTGCCCGGTGCAGCCGGTCGCGGAGATCTTCAGGGAGCTCGTAGATCTCGTGGCTGCGATAAATCTCGATGGTCTTGCGCGTGGTATTGAGGGTGATCTCGCAATGCTCGCAGCCGCGCAGATGCTCCTCCAGATCGGCACGCAGCGGCGCGGCGACGGGCTGATCGAGCATTTCGTCAAGCTGGGCAAGAAACTCCGTGCAGGTCACTTCGCACCATCCTGGGCTTGTTTCTGATCGCGCCGCTTGAAGTAGCGGCTGAGCCGCTCGCGCAGCTGCAGCCGCGCCCGCAGCAGGCGCGATTTCACTGCCGGGATGCTGAGCCCCAGCGTCTCCGCTGTCTCCTCGGTCGAAAGCCCCTCGACATCGCGGAGGGCAAAGACCACGCGGAAACCCGGGGGCAGTCCCTGAATGGTCTTGCGGAGAATCTCGGCCATCTCGGACTGGCCGTAAAGCGCTTCGGGATCGGGGCTCCAGTCGGCCAGATCACGCGGCATTGAGCCCTCGTCCGTCTCCACGTCCTCGTCAATGGAAACCATCCTGCCTGTCCGTCGCTTCCGCAGCCGCATCAGCGCTTCGTTCACCGCGATGCGCACCAGCCAGGTGTAGAATTTCGAATTTCCCTGGAACTGGTCGAGCTTCTCGTATGCCTTGAGGAACGCGTCCTGCACCACGTCCTCGGCGTCTTCGCGGTTCTGGACGATGTGCTGGGCGATCCGAAAAACCTGACGGTCGTACTGACGGACCAGCTTTTCGAAGGCCTCCATATCGCCCTGGCGCGCCTGCTCCACCAGCAGGACGTCGGGATGAACTTCGGCCGTTCCCTGTGATTGGATGGAAGAAGACATGAATGGCTTCAGAATTTCCTGGCGCGTCGAAAAAGGATCCGGCTTCCATGGTAAATGGCCTGGCGTCTGGTGGGCAAAGGCGGCGTTCGCCACAGCCCTGATGTTGACGGCATCGGGCTGCGGCAGGAAGACTCCGACCTATTCCGGTCCGCCGGATACGGTGTTGTCCATCCTGATGAAGAAATGGGCGATTGTGCCCAGTCACATCGAGGTTCCCCAGGGCGCGAAGGTTGAGCTGATCGTTTCCTCCGCGGATGTGGAACACGGCCTTGCTGTTCCAGGCCTCGGAATCCGCGAGCCGGTGCAGCGCGGCAAACCGGCCGTCATTCGCTTCCTGGCACAAACGCCGGGCGTTTACCCGATGCGCTGCAGCGTGCTCTGCGGCCGTGGCCACGACCGGATGAAGGGCGAAATCGTCATTACCGGCCCCCCGCCGGCAACCGCAGTACACAAGTAAGCAACTTTTGGAGGGTCAACGGAAATTCAGCCCTGGGAGACGCCGCGTTTCGTCTTACTCTGTAGCCAGCGGGACGGAATCTCCGGGCTATGGCGGTGCTGGATTGAAGGAATTGTTGGCCCTGGTTTGCAGTCGATGCAGAAAAGAAAAGACAGAGGATCTTTCGCGACGGGTGGACGCTGAATCCGGTTTGCCGGCCGCCCTCAGGTGGATCATCCGCAGTTTCGTGACCGCAGTAGTCGGCCTTGCCCTCGTGGGAGTCCTCCTGCCGTCCGTGTCCGCGCCGGCCCAGACCAGTTCCGGCACTGCCACCCACGCCAGTCACCACAAGCAGTCCGCAGCCACCGGGAAGAAGCCTCAATCCCATGCTGCCTCCCGCACCCGCGCGCACCGTCGCGCGGCAACGAGGAGAACGGCCGCCGGCCGCCACCATCGCCATCGCCGTCATGTGCTGACTGCCCGGGAGCGCGCGCGCAGTCACCGCCTTCGGCGCGCCTTCGTAGCCTCTTCCGAATTGCGTCCCATGGCCCAGCAACTCGCGCAGATGCGCAGCCCGGCAGCCTACGCAGGAGTGGCCAGGTACGCTCGCAGCCACACGGGTGAGGCAGCTGCGGCCGCCTACCTTGCGCTCGGCCATGCCTACCTTCTGGACCGGAGGTTCGCGGAAGCCGTCAACGCCCTGCGTTCCGCCCGCCTGGCGGAAGCCACCCGCACGCAGCCCGTCGGAGTTCTGGCGGATTACGGCGATTACCTGACCGCCCAGGCGTATCTGCAAGGCAACCAGCTTCCGCAGGCTGAGATGGTGCTGAACGACTTTACCGTCAAATACCCTGACAGCATCTTCGTTGCCAGCGTGCCGATTCTGCGTGCCAATCTCTTCGTTCAGGAAGGCGATCCGCAGGCAGCGCTGGCCATCCTCCACAAACACCTCGGCGAACCCATGGCCGGCCATGCGGACTTCCAGCTCGCCCTGGGGAAAGCCGACCTGCTGGCGGGGCGCGCCGCCGATGCCCAGCAGCTCTTTCGGCATGTCTATCTTGATTACCCTCTCAGCATCGAGGCTGGTGTCGCCCGAGTCCAGCTACAGTCCTCAGGTACGCTGGCGACGCTGCCTCCGGATGAACGGAGGCGGCATGCCGATGCGCTCTACAACGCCGGCCACTACAGCGATGCCGAGGAAGAGTACCGCTCCCTGGCCGCGCAGCCGGATACGGATGGCGTCTCCCGCAATGCCCTGCTGGTTGCGGCGGCCGAGTGCGACTGGAAGCTCAAACGCCTCAGCCAGCGCGAGCTGAAGGCCATTCCTGACTCGGATGACGAAGCCGGCGCGCGCCGCATGTATCTGCTCATGGAACTGGCACGCGACCGCGACGATACGTCAGCGCAGCAGTCGATTGTCTCCAGCATGGAAACCCGCTTCCCGAAGAGCCTCTGGCTTGCCGAGGCTCTTTACTCGAGCGGGAATATGTACCTGCTCAGGAAGGATTACCCCACCGCCATCACCTATTACGGCGAGCTGGCGAAGCGCTTCCCCACCATGAAGTATGCCCCCAGCGCGCACTGGCGCACCGGCTGGCTGAACTACCGCCTGGGCCAGTACACCGAAGCCGCAGGGATCTTCGACGAACAGATCCGCCTGTATCCCGCGAGCAGGGAGATGCCATCGGCGCTTTACTGGCGCGGCCGCGTTTACGAGAACCAGGAGCATCGGCCGGCCATGGCGGCCGAATATTACCGCACCATCGTGCGGATCTTTCCGCATTACTATTACGCGATCCTTGCGCAGTCCCGCCTCTCCAGGCTCGGCGATGTCACGCCGGAGCAGATCGCCGCACTCGATGCACTGCAGCCCGAGCCCATTCCGGAGCTGACCGACGATGTTCCCGAAGACGATCCGCATGTGGTGAAAGCCCGCCTGCTCGCGAATGCGGGCCTCAATGAATACATTGAGCCGGAGATCCGGGCGGCCGACGGCAGCCACGAATGGGGCGCCTTCGCCGAAGCCGAGATTTACGCATCCTATGGCGAGACCTGGCGCGCCATGCGACTGCTGAAGCGGGCCATCCCCTTTTATACTTCGGCGCCGATCGAGGCCATCCCGGTCGGGTACTGGCGCATTCTCTTCCCGCAGATGTACTGGAACGACATCAAAGCCGATGCGGAGAAGAACGGTCTGAATCCGTACATGGTCGCGTCTCTGATTCGTCAGGAGACGGAGTTCAATCCCGGCGCGATTTCCAACAAAGATGCTTATGGACTGATGCAACTGCTGCCCTCAGTGGGCCGTTCGATGGCAAGGGAGGAGGGTCTGCGCCATTTCCGCACCGATGAGCTGCTGAATCCCACCACGAACATCCTTCTGGGCACGCATTACCTGCGGCAGACCCTCGACAAGTTCGGAGGGCAGCCCGAATACGCCTTTGCCGCCTACAACGCCGGCGACGACCGCGTGCAGGACTGGCAGAACATCGGGAATTATCACGGCATCGACGAATTCGTTGAATCGATTCCCTTCACCGAGACCCGCGAATACGTGCAGGCTATCCTGCGCAATGAACAAATGTACCGGGAGCTGGACAGGGTGACCGAACAGCAGGCGGAGCGATAGCCCGAATCGCAAACGCATGCCGCTGCGCCCGGCCTGCACGGGGATGGCTTCGCCCATCGCGCCAGGTCCTGGTACACTGAATCCAGAGTTCCATTCCCAGTCCCCAGGAGCAGCGCTGCATGTCGGAAGTGAAGATCACCGTTCGCCCCAATGGTCCTTATCGCGTTGAAGGAGCCGTCAAGCTCGTCGACGTCAACGGCAATGAGTGGGACCTCACCAATAAGCCGGCCTTCTCGCTCTGCCGCTGCGGCGCTTCCACCAACAAGCCCTTCTGCGACGGCACCCACTCCAAACTCGGCTTCCAGGCGGCCGAAGCCGCCGTCCGCGCCGAAGAAGGCCAGAAATAGCTCCGCCCGCTTCGCGCACGGACGCCGTTCGGAACTGTCACAACGGGTGTTCCTTATACGAGAGCGGATGCTTTCGGCAGAGCTGCAGGGGATGACAGCCTCCGCGACCGGTGAAGCTGTCGCCGCTGGCCGGAACCCAGTCCGCTCTAACCCGCTGCGGGAATGGCAGCCAGCGATTTCCCGGAGTCCCTGACCCATCGCGCGCAAAGCCACACCGCAATCGTGATCAGTGACAGCGTCAACCCGGTCCACAGACCGGAAAGCCCCCATTTCAACTCGAAGCATAACACCGCGCCCAGCGGCAGTCCCATGAGCCAGTAGGCGGTCAGATTCATCAGCATGGGGAAGCGGGTTTCGCCGAGGCCGCGCAGAGCGCCGGTGGAGACCGTCTGAATCCCGTCAAAGATCTGAAAGCCGGCCACGATCGCCAGGATGTGCGCGCCAAGAGCGACCACATGCGGATCGCGCGTCCAGATATGAAGAATCGGCCGGGGGATGGTGAGAAACAGGACAGCCATCAGCGCCATAAACCCTGCGCCCAGGCCGATCGCCAGCAGGCCGGCACGGCGCGCGCGGGCTGCATTGCCCGCTCCGATGGCGTGACCTACGGCAACGGCAGCAGCGGCGGAGATCCCCAGCGGAACCATATAGGTGTAAGCCGCGCAGCTGAGGACGATTTCGTGTGTGGCCAGGGCGATGGGTGTCAAATGCGACGCCATCACGGTCGCGGCCCCGAAGGCCGCAACTTCCAGCACAACCTGAGAGGCTGCGGGCAGGCCGAGCTTCAGCAGCGCGCGCAGGCGTTCCGGCTCGGGCGCCGGCCAGTGCTCGAACAATGCATGGCCGCGTTCGGATTCATGAGCCCAGGCGGCATAGACAAGAACCGCAGCCATGTAGACCCGTGCGAAGACGGTCGAAAGCGCCGAACCGCGCACACCCAGAGCCGGCATGCCGAAGTGCCCATAGATAAAGATCCAGTTCCCGGCAAGGTTCACCAGGTTGGCGCTGATGAGCGCGAAGGTGACAGGACGAACCCGGCCTACTCCCTGCAGATAGCGGCGAAATCCGCCGTAGACGAGCAGAGGGAACGTGCCCCAGTTCAGGATGAGGACGTAGGAGCGGGTCAGGTGGGCCACCGCAGGGTCCACTCCGTGACCGGTAAAGATCCTCTGCGCTGCCAGCATCGACAACATGAGCAGGGGCGTGAAGGCCATAGCGATGTACATGCCCTGCGCGAGAGAGCGATGACAGTCGTCAAAGCGGTGCGCGCCCCACGACTGCGATACCAGCGTGTCCAGACCGAGCAGCAGGCCGATGCCGAACAGAGACGGCGCATAGTAGATCGCGTTGCCGAGGCCGACAGCGCCGATCGCGCCCGGTCCGAGGCGGCCGACCATGATCAGATCGACGATGGTCATCGTCATCCAGCCCAGTTCGGAGAGAACGACCGGAATGGCGAGCGTCAGCAGTGCGCGCAGTTCCTCGCCGAGTCCCGACGGACGCCGGTGCTGCTCGAAGACCTCGATCTCAGGGGTCTGAATCTGGTTCTCCGGAGACATGGGGATGCATCATTGTAACCACCACGGCTGCTCCTCCCCGGAGCCGTTACGACCCTGTACCGGCGCCGCGCGCGATGCGCCCGGCGCGACTCGCTATGGTAGATTCGAGGTAGCGAGCCGCCGCGGAGAGATGGCCGAGCGGCTGAAGGCGCACGCTTGGAAAGCGTGTATGCTCGAAAGGGCATCCAGGGTTCGAATCCCTGTCTCTCCGCCATTTACAATCAGCAGCTTGCGGGAATGGCTCCCTGCCGAAACCGTACTACAGAATCCAGGCGGGAGCCTTTTATTACGCTGATTCCCGGCGTCACGTCTCTTCCTGTTTGCCTGCACGCGGCACTGTAAGTGGTGTTGTCCTCGCGTTGCAAGCCTGGCCCCCAGTCCAGTGAAATCTGCCCGAAGCAGTTGTTGGCTCTCCAGAGAAGACTGCGGCAGGATTTTCTCACCCGCCGGATGCTTTCTGCAGTCTTATGCTTCACCTCGGCGGCTGCGTCTGGTAGTCGGCGTGGGAAGCAAGGGCATGCTTAGCCCCAGGTCACGCTCCCCTGACGCCATATATGACCCGACATCCTGCGGAACCATCTGGATTTTCGTCAGGTGCTCCGCCAGCATCGACTTAGCCTGTTCCGGGGCCTTTCGAAGCACCGTGGGAATGTCCGACAGGGCTCGGCGCACCGCCGGCCTGCGGTTCGCCGAAAACTTGTTACGAACCAAAACCAAAGGCCGTTCGTATCATCGCTCATGGCCGGAACCGCGGACGCTGAGTCCCTCGCAACTGGGCAACCCGCAACCGTCACCTGCAGCCCCCCCGCGCGCGACTTCTACATCGACCGGCTGCGGAGCATCATGACGGCGCTGGTGCTGCTGCATCACACATCCATCACCTACGGCGCACCCGGGGGATGGTTCTGGTACGAACTGCATCCCTCCGCCACCCTCGTCGGCATGCTGCTGACGATGTTTGTCTCCACCAATCAGGCCTATTTCATGGGCTTCTTCTTCCTGCTGGCCGGCTACTTCACGCCCCGATCGCTGGAGCGCAAGGGCTATGCCAGGTTCCTCGGCGACCGTTGTCTGCGCCTCGGACTGCCGCTGCTCGCTTTTGGCTTCTTCCTCGGTCCGCTGACGGTGGCGATGATCACGGCCTTCGAGGGCCGCGGCTTCTGGTCCACCTTTGCCGATCTCTGGCATCACAGGCAGTTCATCAACGGGCCGCTATGGTTTGCGCAGGCCCTGCTGATGTTCAGCCTTGCCTATTGCCTGTGGCGCGTGTTCTTCGGTACGCCGCTGGGCGCAGCCCGGCGAGCGCCCAAAGCGGTTCCGTCGTATCGCGCATGGCTGCTGAGCGCGGTTGGCGTTGGCGCCCTGGCGCTGGCCATCCGGCAGTTTGTCCCGACAGGCGTGAATGTCATTGGCCTGCAGCTCGGCTACTTCTCAAGCTACATTTTCCTCTTTGCCGCCGGGATTGCTGCATGGCGCCACGACTGGCTGCGCCAGCTCACCTGGCAACATGCGCTTCCCTGGATCATCACGCTGGGGATCGCGTGGCCGCTGCTGTACATTGGCGTCGCAGCAGCCCGCTCCATGCACGGTGCGGACTTCTCCGGCCGATGGTCATGGCCGGCGGTTCTCTACGCCTTCTGGGAGCCGTTTGTCGCCTGGGGCCTGATTTCCGGGTGGCTGCTTTTCGCGCGCAGCCGCATGAATGCGCCCTCCCCTTTCTGGAATTGGGTGAATCGCCGCGCCTACGCGGTCTACATCATCCATCCGCCGGTGCTGGTGGGACTCAGCCTGCTGCTGCACGGCTTTGTCGCCCCGGCGCTGGTCAAGGTTGCCGTCACCGGCACGCTGACGGTCGCCGCAGCCTGGCTGCTGGCCGATCCGCTGGTCCGCCTGCCCGGGGTCAGGAGAGTGGTCTGACGGGCCGCATTCCGGCGCAAGCGGCCCCGGATTCGCGCTTACAGTTCGACATCTTCCGCGGTGTTGCCTCGGCCTTCGCTGCTCCCACACTCTCTCCGGAGATCGGGCGTGTGCCGCCTCGGTGTCCGGTACTTCCGGCGCGAGATGATGGCCTTTCCGGGCGCCGGGCGGGGGTGATCCTGTAGACTTGCTTGCCGACGGCAACCTGGGTGGTTCCACGCGGCCGGAAGGTTGCGTGGAACCATCGCTGCGGCCCAATATGCTGGTCCGGGGGGAAAGAGAAGCGGGATGAATCGATATGGGGTGCGCTGGCTCGTGTGGGGAAGTGGAGCGTTGTTGCTGACCTGCGGCATGGCGGCGCAGACGGCTCCTGTGGTGACCGGCGATGCGCGGGTGGATCGGTTGCTGAGCAGGATGACCCTGGACGAAAAGATCACGCTGATCCACGGCACGCATGAAGATCCGCGGGTCTATCAGGGACAGGCAGGCTATCTGGCCGGGATCCCCCGCCTTGGTATTCCCAGCCTGCGATTCGCCGACGGGCCTCCGGGTGTGCTGACCCGGGTTCCGAGCCAGGGCGAGACGGCGACCATGGGCGTGGCCGCGACTTTCAGCGCAAAGGACGCCGAAGAGAACGGGATCGTGATTGGACGCGAAGACCGCGCCGCCGGCATCGACGTGAGTCTGCAGCCCTTTGTGAATATCGACCGCGATCTGGAGTTCGGGCGCGGGTATAACACATTCGGCGAAGATCCTTACCTCACCAGCGTTATGGGTGCGGAGGAAATCAAAGGCATCCAGTCGCAGCACGTGATGGCCATGGTGAAGCATTATGTCGCCTATGACTCGAATTCCGGCAACATTTATGTGGACGACCAGACGCTGCACGAGGTCTATGTGGCCCCGTTCGATGCGGCCGTGAAAGCAGGCGTGGCGTCGATGATGTGCTCCTACAATCGGGTGAACGGGACATTCGCCTGCGGCAACAAAGACACGCTGACAACGATCCTGCGCGACCAGATCGGCTTTAAGGGATTCGTCACTTCGGACTGGGGCGCGGTGCACGCTGTCAGTTTCATCAATGCCGGGCTGGATATGGAAATGCCGGGCGAGCCCGCTCCAGGTGCGGCGTTTTCCATCCCCTCGTTCTTCGATCTCAAGCCGGTGCCGCCGCCTCCGCCTCCGCACGCGATGGAGCACATGATGGCGATGTTCGGCGGGCATATTCCGGAAGAGCCAGCCCCAAAGCCGCCCACGCCGGGCGATTTTGGCGTGAAGCTGAACCTGGAGAAGATGCGACAGGCACTGCAGGACGGAATGGTGAACGAGGCAACGATCACGCGCGCAGCCGGCTACGTGCTGTACGAGATGGACAAATTCGGCTATCTGGATGGGATGCAGAAGCACTCGGTGACTCCGCAGGACGTTGAGGCCAACGCGAAAATTATCGAGAAGACGGGCGAGGATGCGGCGGTCCTGCTGAAGAACGAGAATCATGCGCTGCCTCTGAGGGCCGCGGATCTGGGTTCCGTGGTACTGATTGGGCCGACGGCGGGGCAGGTGGACTCGATCGGGATCAATGGCGAGCGGAGTGTTGGACTGCCATGGCGGGAAGTCGGTCCGCTGGCGGCGATGAGGAAACTCTCGGGGAATGAGAAGATCCAGTTCGCTGTCGCCGATGACATGAACGGGAGCACGGTACCGGCGAGTGCTCTGAGCCACGAGGGCAAACCAGGGCTGCTGCGCACCGGCGGAGGCGCCGAACAGGTCGATGCGCGGCTGAACTTCACAAAGCAGAATGGCAACGCGCTGCCGCCCAATGCGACTCTGGTGTGGAAGGGTACGCTCACGCCTCCGCATGCAGGGGATTACTGGATTTACCTTCAGGCCATCGGGACAAACGCCAGCATCTCGCTCGACGGTAAACCGCTGGCGCGGACAGGAGCTTTTCAGGGCGGCGTGCACGGGGATATTCAGCAGGCCAACCAGGACAATGTGGTGCCAACCCCGGATGGCCTCGACAACGTTCGCCGGGCGGTGGAGCTGACAGCCGGACCGCACGCGATTGAGATCCGGACGACACCGGATACCTCTGGTTCGCCGGTACAGATTCGGCTGAACTGGTACACGCCGGAACAACGCCGGGCGGATCACGACGCAGCCATCGCCGCGGCCAGGAAGGCGAAAGCGGCGGTGGTGTTCGTGTGGACGCGGCTGACGCCGGTTTTTGGATTGCCGGGAGATCAGAACCAGCTGGTCGAGCAAGTGGCTGCCGTCAATCCCAATACCATCGTCGTGCTCAACACCAGCCAGCCGGTGGCTCTGCCCTGGCTGGATAAGGTCAGAGCGGTGCTCGAGATGTGGTGGCCCGGCGATGAGGGCGGGTGGTCCACGGCCAATATCCTCCTCGGCAAAGTCGGCCCGGCGGGGCGGCTCCCGGTCACCTGGGGCAGGAAACTCACCGATTATCCCGCAACCGACCCCCGCTATCCGGAACGATCCTGGAAAGGCGTCAACGGCAAGACCACTTACAGTGAAGGGGTCAACGTCGGCTACCGTTGGTTCGACAAGGAGAGCATAACCCCGCTCTTTCCGTTTGGCTACGGTCTCAGCTACACGACCTTTTCCTATTCCGGGCTGAAAGTAGCCAGGGCGGCTGACGGCGGCCTTGATGTAACGGTGGCGATCCGCAACACCGGCGGGATGGATGCCGACGAGGTACCGCAGGTGTATCTGGGTGCACCGGCCACCATTCCGAATGGCGTCCAGTTCCCTGTCCGGGCGCTGGTGGCATTTGATCGCGTGCAGGTGCCGGCGGGTGCGACCAGAACGGTCACGCTACATGTGCCACTGCGTCAGTTACAGTACTGGTCGACCCGGGACCAGAAGTGGATCACGGCGTCCGGTGAGCGCACGATCAGCGTGGGGAGTTCGTCGCGGTCGCTCCCTCTGCGCAGGGAGTTCGACGCGTCGAAGCTGTGAAACCACCAGGGCGAGAGAAAAACCCAGGCAACGTCACACGCAGTGAACGGTATTCCTCCGCCCCCGCTTTCAGACCTGCCCTCGCCGCCTCGGCCCGGAGATTTCAGGTGTGCCGGGTTCATTCGCCCGAAGATGGGGCTCCGCGTCCGGAAAGCCGAACCCGACGGTATCAACTGCGGCCCTGGCTTATGTGACTTCGAGCTCAAGGTGCCGGATGGAGCGCAGGTCGGCCGAGGTGAAGCGGATGGTGCTGCCGGAGACCGCGCCCGCGGAACTGTGCTGCAGCGGCTTTCCGTCCGGCGGGTGAATGTGAACGACCAGATCGCCCGTAAAAGGCTTGTCGAAGTCGATCCCGACAGTCCAGGAGCCGTCGGCATGCGCCACGGTTGACCAGCTCACGTGGCCAAAACGCGTTGGGCAGTTGCGCACGCGGATGTGTTCGCCGGGGGCGAACCAGTGCCGGGGCGCTGCTTTCTGCAGATGGCAGGTGTTGTGGTTGCCCTCCTCATAGCAGAGAAGCCAGCGCAGGCCCAAAGTGGGCTGGAGCACGCTGTTCACCACCGCGGACCATCCGTAGCGGCTGCCCTGTTCCGGAGCGCCGCCGGGGAGCCAGGCATCCTCCGGGGAGTAGCGATTGCCGGAGTCCGCGGCATAGCAGGTGAGCGCGTACAGCGTCAGCAGGAAGGGACGGTAATCCTCCTGGCGGATGCGCACCGCCAGGGTGCCGTGAGCCATGAAGTTCGAGGTGCGCTCCACATCGCCGTCCGTGTGCAGACCCATGATCTGCATCCCCGCGAGCTCGCGGTGACGCAGGTGTCCCAGGTCGAGCGCTTCGTCCCCCCAGTCGGCGGTGAACCAGTCCATCATGAAGCGGTGGTTTTCATAACTTTCGAGTTTGCGCGGGTCATGGTGCGTGTCGTCGGGGGTGAAGGGTGTGATGCCAGCCTCCTTCATCTGCAGCGAGCAGCGGGCGAGCGTGGTCTGCAGCGAACGCTGGATGAGGGTGCGCATCTCTTCGGCAATGCCGGAATAGCGATCGCCCAGGGCCTGGCAGTCGGCACGGCTGTGCTCGGCGGCCACGCGATGCAGACAGCGAGCGTGTTCCGCGACACCGCGCCAGGTCCAGACGGCATTCTGAAAATAGAACGGGTGCGACTGCGGATAATCGTTCTGAGGATCGCCAAGGTCGGCCTCGGGTGATCCCCAGATGAGGCCGTGGCGCGGATTGTCGGGCGGGAACTGCTGTTTGCTGTACTCGTAGCGGGCGAGCACGTACCCAAGCATGCGCTCGAGCACCGGCAGCCGGGCGGAGAAGGCCGCCACGTCGCCGGTGTAGTCGTAGGCGCGAGCGGAGTTGGCGAGGAAGACGCCTGTATTCAGAGGCGCTTCCACCTGGTCCTGCGTGTTGTAGAGGAAATTGCCGTCGGGAAGAATGTAATGATCGAGATAGTACTGCGAGTAAGGTTCCGCCTCCGAGGTCAGATTCCATAACTGCTGCGCCCAGACAAATTCGTAGTGCGCGACCGGGAACAGTGCATGGCTGCGCTCGGGAATCTTGGTGTAACCGCCTTCACCGATCTGGTAAGTGGGCCGCAGACCGCGATAACTCGCACGGGACAGCGTGATGCCGGCGCGGGCAGCATCGAGCAGCCACTCATCGGGAATTTCCACCGGCATCGTGGTCTCGTAGAAGTCGTGCCAGTGGTTCCAGATTCCGGCCAGCGCGGCATAAAACTCCTCCGCAGAGGCGTTGAAATAACGATCCTCTTCCGCCCGAACGGAACTGCCGGTCTCATCTGGCGGGAGGGTATAGCGCACCCGCCCCATGACGCGGCCGTCCTCCCCCGGTGTAACGAGCACGATACATTCGTAACCTGCTTTATATTGCGGATTCCAGACACCGACGTCGGCTACGGGGAGATATCCGCCAAGAAGAGTCCGTTTGCTGTATCCGGGCAGATACTCGTAAAGCGCCGGATTGTCCCAGGGCAGGAACGATGTGGGATCGAAGGCGGGACCGTCCATGTCCGGAGCCCAGGTGGATTCGCCGCTGTCCTTCCATTCGCGGCTTTTGCCGTCGGCCTCGAGAAAGATGGATTTCAGAGGGCCAGCCTGCTCATTGCCCGCAAAGGTCCATCCGATGAATTCAGGCCCGAGAGCAGCAACATTCTCGTAACAGGGATCCTCGGCGGAATTGAGGATGTAACTGCCGGGCACATCCGGGCCGGGAACGAACCGCGCCATCCTCTCAAACCGTGCCGAGGCCGGGGCGTTGACCGGCCGCGGGCGAATGCTGGAGAGCTGACCGACAATCTTTGGAATCCAGGCGATGACACCCCGCTCCACGGTCACAAAGGCGATGGCGCCCCGGTGGGTTCCATGCTTTTCGAAGACCGCAGTAGCGGCTCCGTTGAAATCGGAGACTGCCAGCAGCTTCCATCCGTCGACCGACTCGCCCGGCCGCAGCACCTGGGGTGTCGCTTTGCCCGCAAGCTGAACGCCTCCCCTGGGGAAACCGGCAACCAGAGGCGGGGACGCAAGAGCTTCGCGCTCGCCGAGCAGCAAAAGGCTGTACTCATTCTGAATGCGGGCAGGATTGTAAGCCCCTTTGGACTGCGGCGCTCCGCTCAACGCTCTGGCCCATGGGGAGAGGCTGGTAAAGGCTAAGCTTCCAGCGGCATAGAGCCCCTGCAGGAATTCCCGGCGATTAAAAGTGGGCAATGTCTTCTCCCTCTGCCCCGGAGGCAGATTGACAGCAGAATTGGCTCACGGCAGATCGAATTGCTTCAGGAGCCGATCGCGCACTGTTCCGCGCAGCCCGAGCATTCAATGATAGATCGCCTGGGCGCCGCTCCGATTGCGCGCGGGACCAGCGCAGCTTTAGATCATTGCGGGAGCCGTGAAATCCCGCGGGCAGGCGCATCGGACGCACGAGGCCTCCAGTGGTTTTGCCCGCGGAATTTCGTTCTCCGGTGTACCCGCGATGTGGCGCCACCCTCAGAAGGTGATCTGCGCGCCCAGCTGCATATTGCGTGGTTGCTGCGTACTGTTCGTGGTGCCAAAATTGGCGCTGGTATCTCCCAGATTCGCATCCACGCCATTGAGGTTAACGCGGTTGAACAGGTTGAACATGTCCACCCGGAAAAGCAGGCCGACGCGCTCCGTAATCGCGGTGTTTTTCTTGATGGTGAAGTCCGTGTCCGCGTACCCCGGATTGCGGAATCGTCCCAGCTGCTCGTTCCCCTCAGTTCCGGAAGCCTTGAAGGCAGGCGTCGCAAACTGGGTATGCGAAATGGCACCGGTGTCCACGATGCCCGTGTACTGATAGCCCTTGCGGTCATGTTTCTGGCGATAGCTGACCACATCCGGAACGTCGCCAAAGCCGCCTGGGTTGTAGTCTCCGTCGGCCGAGTAGTTGCCGCTGGTGGGCGCGAAGGTAATGTGTCCGGCAGCCAGTTCGCTCTGATAATTGCCTTGAGTTACCGTGGCGCCGGTGGTATCGATCAGGGCCAGCGGATTGCTGTTGAAGATGTAGAACGGGGTTCCGGACTGCAGGACCGTTGCGGCAGAGAGGGTGAAGCCCGAGGCCAGCCGGCGAGTGAAGCCATTGCCGCCGGAGACACCCGGAATATCGTAACTCCAGCCAAGGGAGAGACGATTCGGCACATCCCAGGGCGAGGGGCTGTACCACTGGCTGATGTCGTAGGAAGTCCCGCCTGTCGCCACATAACCTTCGGGGTAGTTGTTCGAATCATCCCTGGATACCGAGCGCGTATAGGAGGCCGTGAGGAAGCCATTGTGCGCGAAGCGTCCTTTTACAGCGGCGATGAACGCATTATAGTTTTGCCGCGCGCCGTTAAAGGCGTAGGTGACGCCGCCGAAGCTGGTGTTCAGACGGGTCTGAATTCCATCCCCGATCCAGACTCCATTGGAGTCGAATGCAGGATGCTGAATCAGGTCACCCGGGATGACATTAATATCCACGCCGTAGGAAGTATTGCCGGTATTTCCACCACCGATGACCAGGTTGTAGGAATGACTTCCGGAGTATCCAAGGCTGGCCGTTATGTCGGAACTGACCTGACGTTCGACAGCAGCCGACCAGTTCAGCGTGTTGGGAGAGGAAAGGTTGATGGCCGTTCCGCCGACGTTGATCTGCGACCCTGCAATACCGCCCTTGGCATCCAGCGGAGCCCCGACAAAGGCCGGATACTGGAAGCCAAAAGGATATTTGTTTTGATTTCCATAACTGAAGATGGGTGCGGCCGTGGAGCCGTTGTTATAGAAGGTCGGGACAACAAATCCCGGTGGATTTCCCTTGAGGCCGTTCTCCGCATTGCCCAGCGTGAACTCGTCGTGAAAGACGCCAAAGCCGCCGCGAATGACCCATTTCCCGTTCATGAAAGGATCATAGGCAAAGCCGATGCGCGGACTGAAAATGTAGTTCATGTCGTTATTGAAGACATGGGACTGCTGCTTCATGATGCCGTTGGCGACGCGATCAGAGAACGACGATCCACTGGCAAGATTGAAGTTGGCGAGCACGGTTCCGGCCAGCGCTACGTAGGGATTCCCGAAGTTGTCATAACGGATGCCGTAATTCACGGTCAGCTTTCGGCCAGCTTTCCAGCTGTCCTCGGTAAAGATACCGAAGGTGGTTTCCTTATAGCCATAATTGCCGGGCGAGGGCTTGCCGGAGACCGGATCATAGGACAACCCGCTTTCGCTGTAGGGGTTGTCGTTGATCAGGTCGATCATGCTCTGGTAGTAGAGGCTTGGCTGGCCGTAGGCCCCTGCGAAGAGAGCGATGTCGTCGCCCCGCCATATCTCGAAGCCAGCCTTCACGCTGTGCGCGCCGATAATGCGTGTCAGCACGTCGCGCCAGTGGTAACTGTGCTGGATATAGTCGCCCTGGGCGAAGCCGTCTCCCCAGCCGGTGCCCAGCAGATTGACATTCACGATGGGAACGGTAAAGAGCCCCGTCCGGGGCGAAAAGCCCTCGATCCGGTTGTATCCAAAAATGGCTTCATTGAGCATGTTGGAGGAGAAGGTATGCGTCTCGTTGGCCTGCAGCGAGAAGGTGTAGTAGTTACTGCTGGTCGCGAATGACGGTCGAATGGCGGGGCCGCCGTTGCTGATGGTGTCGCGGAAGAAGTTCCCGTAGATACGGTCCTTGCTGAAGTATTTGTCGAGGCGGATGTTGTACTGCTTGGCGTTGTAGTAGCTCGAGGAATTGAAGTGGCCGTTGTCGAAGACCGGCGTGGCACAGGGGATGCTGTCATAGGAGGCCGGCAGATTGCCCACGCCGGCTGCGCAGGAAGCCTGGTCCGCCGACGGCAGGACAGAACTCCATAGCTGACCGGCTGTTGCCTGTACACCTGAAGTGGTCGCTCCGGTCGGCTTATATTTTGCCATTAGCTGAACTTCGGGGCTGTTCGGCCTCACGCTCTGGGCAAACGACAGGAATTCCGGCGCCTCGTATCCGACCAGCGAACTCCCGTTGGAAGACATGGACAGGTAGGGCTCATAGCCGGCGAAGAAGAAGAACTGCTTGTGAGGGATGACCGGGCCGCCGACCGTAAAGGAGAGGTTGCTGGTGTGGTAGGGGTTCAGAGGCGTCGGCTGGGGCACGCCGAACTCACCGCGGGCCTGCAGTTGCTGCGAGGTGTAATATTCGCTCGCCTGACCGTGGAATTCACTGGTGCCCGATTTCGTCGTCATCACCGTCTGAATCGAGCTCGCACGGCCATAGTCCACCGTGTAGGTGTTGGTCTGCACCGTAATTTCCTGCAGCGTATCGGCGTTGGGGGTCAGGTTGATGACGCCCGGTCGAATGCTGCTGGTGACGTCCATCCCGTCGACGACGTACTGGTTGCCGTTGGCGCCGCGGCCGTTGGCGCTCGCATTGACCCAGTTTTCCGGTGCGAAGTTGGTCGAATTGTTGGTCCCCGGCGAGGACTGGCCGCCCAGGCCAGTCACGCCGGGCGCCAGTGTGAGCACATTGGTTGGGTTACGGCCCGCCAGCGGCAGATCGGCCAAAGCTCGGGTCCCCAGGGTCTGCTCAAAGCGGCTGTCGGAGGTATCCAGCAGCGGGGCCTGGGTCGTCACCGTAACCGTTGAGGAAACGGCGGCCACGGCCAGAGACAGAGGTACGTCGCGGACCTGATCGGTCTCCAGGGTGAAGGAGACGACGGCCGTGGAGAACCCCTGCGCGGTTCCCGTGACGGTGTAGGTTCCCGGCGCCAGGCTGGCGAACCGGTAAACCCCGCTTTCGTTGCTGGTGGCCGTCTGCTGCACGCCCGTGGCGGTGTTGACGAGAGTGATGGTCGCACTGGGGATAACGGACCCTTTAGGATCCACAACCGTACCCTGCACGCTGGCGTTGAACTGCGCATAGCAGGTGCTGGCGGCGATAAAAAGCAGCGGGGTCAGCAGCTTAAAGAACCTTGATAGAAATATCCTCATTTTAGCCTCTCAAAAAAGAACCAGGCGACGGGTCAGCCCTCCGGCAGCCCGAACCAGGATTTTGCCGGCTGCAGATCCGGCATACTCCAGCCGTGACCGCGCTGGAACAAGACAAGTTGCTGTTGTCAGAACACGCCGAGCCTACTCACCAGGCATGAGGCGCGCATGAGTAATTGTGACCACACGCATATAGTTCAGATGAACTACCCCGTTGGTCGCTTGATGAGGAGAACGGCGCGACGTAAACTCCATCCTTATCCGAAATGAATTTCCGCTGCGATTTCGCAATCGGCCGCAGGCTGGCCCGGATCTTTCTGTCTGCGGCATGTCTTCTTTGGGCCTCTTCTGCCGGCCCGACCGGGTGCGGCCCGCACCGCAGGGTCACGATTGCGGTGATTCCGCGCACGGAAGGCACAGTAATCTGGGAAGCCGCGCACGTCGGGGCTGAACTCGCAGCCCGGCGGAGCGGGGTGTCGATTTACTGGAGCGCCCCCACCCGCGAGGATGATGTTGAAGGGCAGATCGCGCTGGTGGAGCGTGCGGTGAAACGGCATTACGACGGGCTGGTGCTGGCTCCGGACCAGGCTCTGTCGCTGATCACACCGGTCGACAGCGCTCTTCAGCACGGAACTCCGACGGTGATTATTGGTTCACCGCTGCCGATCCCGGCCGGGGGCGAGCTGTCCTACATCCTCAACGACGACGCGGAGGGAGGCCGAATGGCGGCGCGGCGCATTGCCACTCTGCTTCATGGGCATGGAACAGTTGCCGTTCTCGGGATCGACCCGGACGTAACCGCGATCATGATTCGCTATCGCGCTTTCGAGGAGTATCTGGTGCAGAATTGTCCCGGTATCCGGATCGCGGAGCGACGGATGGGGTCCTTCAATTTTCCGCATGAGCAGCAGGTCGCGGAAGAGACGCTCAAGGCGCATCCGGATCTGGAGGCCATCGTTGCCCTGATGTCAACATCGGTCGACGCAACTCTATCGGTTCTGGCATCAGGATCCGAAGGGCATCCGGTGAAGGTGGTCGGGTTCGACGTTGCGGGATGGCCGCTCTTCGATCGGTCAAGTCTCGACAGTGTAGTCCAGGAGGATACGCGATCCATGGGGGAGCGAGCCGTGGAGTCGATCGAGGCGGAACGATCCGGAGCGGCTGTGCCCGCGGTGACGAAGATCCCTCCGGTTGTGATCACCCGCGACAACCTGAACTCGGCGCAGGTACAGGAGGTGATGGCTCAGGACTGGACACTGGGCCGCTGGAACTGGAGCATCGTGCAATGAAACGGCGGGTGGACTGGCGAAGACGGCTGACGGTGTCAGGGGTTCTGCTCGTGACTCTGACTGCGGCAGCCACGGGGTGGATTGCCTGGTTGCACAGTCCGGATCGGGGACTGCCGTATCGGGACGGCTTCAGCCGGCAAGAGGCTGACGAATGGAAGGCCCTGGGCGGAACCTGGGAACTGGTGAACGGCACGATGCGCAACGACTCGGATGAGCGCGGCGCGAAGCTGCTGACGGGATCGCCATGGTGGCATAACTACTCCGTGGAAGCCGACATCGACCTGCTGGGAGACAGCGGCGACGCGGGTCTCGTCATCCGGTCGGGGAATGAAGAAGAGGGCGTGAACGACTATACCGGTTATTACGCTGGTGTGCGGCTGATCGATAACTCCCTGGTGCTGGGGCGTGCCGAGCACGGCTGGATGGAAACCGTGAAGCCGCTGCCCGCGGCAGGGCTCATCCGCCCCTTTCAGTGGTATCACCTGAAGCTGCTGGCCTGGGGCTGCCAGATTGTCGCGGCGGTGAATGGAGGCCGTCCGCCCGGCGGAACGACGCTCGGCATCACCGACCCGAACTGCGTTCAGTCCGGCAGGATAGGGCTTCGCTCGTACTCCTCCGGAGGCATGTGGCGCAACGTCGCAGTGCGTCCGGCCACGCAGCAGGACCTGGCTGCGATGCTGCGAGACGCTGAAGACAGGAGCAGTTCCGCTGCGGAGAACGAAACCAGCCAGAACCCCGAGGTAAATCCGAACAGCAGTCTCCTCGACGAGGATCAGGAAAGCGCTCCTTCCAACCCGAACACGCTGGCCATCGCAAGACTGCGGCTGATGTCCGTGGCGCAGCCGGTGACGGCCAGTATCCGCGGCGTGGTGATCCTGACCGAGCCGCGGCTGTATGTGGAGGACTCAACCGGCGGCGTGTACGTGCCCGATCCCAAAGCGCCGCTTCTGAAGGTGGGAGATGAGGTTGAAGTCACCGGAGTGGTGCACCCGGGAGACTTCAGCTCCACCATGGTGAACGCAACCGTCAAGGTGCTGTGGGCGGGCACACCGATGCCGCCGCTCTCGGTCACAGCCGCGCAGGCGTCCACCGGCAGTTACGACGCGACATTCATTGAAGTACGCGGACATCTTGCCCACAAGGAACGAGGCCCCGGCAATACTCTGGTGCTTCGCATCGACGAGGGCGCGCAGTCGTTCCGGGCCATCCTGAACCCGGGCCGCAGCGATTATCTCTACAGCAGGCTGAAGCCGAACAGCACTCTCCGGCTTCGCGGTATCTGCGTTGTCGATCCCGCGCTGACGCATAACCTGACGCCTTTCGTTCTGCTCCTGCGGTCGAACGAAGACCTCGATATCATCGCCGGACCGCCGTGGTGGAGCACCGCGCACGTGATTGCCATCGTGCTGGCCATTGTCATGCTCGTGCTGGTGGGTGTCGTGCTGTACCATCGCGTGGAGAACTGGCGCCTTCGCACCATCCTGGAAGAGCGGGGGCGGCTGGCTCATGAAATGCATGACACGCTGGCGCAGAGCTTTGCAGGCATCGGGTTTCAGCTGCAGGCGATTCGCAACGGGCTGCCGAGCGGCATGCCGGCGCTGCAGGAGCAGCTTGAACTGGCCAGCAATCTGGTGCGCCACAGCCACGAGGAGGCGCGGCGCAGCATAGCCAGTCTGCGGAGCGAAAGCCTGGAGTCGGGAGATCTGGTTGCGGGACTCGAAAGCTGCGCGCGGCGCCTGGTGGAAGGCGGCTCGGTTCAGGTGATCTCCGAAAGGCAAGGCGAACCCAGGCCGATCCCCCTGCGGATCACCGACAGCATCTACAGGATCGGGCAGGAAGCCGTTGCCAATGCGGTTCGGCATGCCCGGCCCACGCGGCTGACGATTCGGCTGACCTACAGGGACGACTCCGTCTGCCTGCAGATTGAAGATGACGGAAGCGGGTTTGTTCCCGGCAGTGGACTGCTGGGATTCGGCATACGGGGTATGCGCAGACGAGCCCAGAGTGTGGCCGCCGCCTTTCGAATCGACAGTGAGCCGGGCAGGGGGACGAAAGTCACGGTGATCGCGGCGCTTCCCCCGCGCCTTACTCTTGGCGCCTGGTCAGGGATATTGTGGAGACGCATGAGGGAGCATTCGATCGATGCACGACCAGCACGAACCGCCAATTCGAATCTTTATCGCGGATGATCACCCGGTTGTCGTGGCGGGGCTCACCAGTATGCTCGGCACACAGGCGGGCATGACGGTGGTCGGGTCCGCCAGCAGCGGCGATGAGGCGCTGGAGATGCTGCGCACCAGAACGGCGGACCTGCTGCTGCTGGATCTGCGTATGCCGGGGATGAATGGAATCGAGACGCTGCATGCTCTTAATCGCGCCGGTATCCATATCCGCACCATTATCCTGACGAGCTACGAGACGGATGAAGACATCTACCGCGCGGTGCAGGCCGGTGCCCAGGGCTACCTGCTGAAGGACGCGCCACAGGCGGATATGCGGGAGGCGATCTGGGCGGTGCACGGCGGGAAGAGATATTTCCCCCGCCGGATCGCCGAGCGGCTGGCCGAACGCATGATGCGTACGAATCTGACGGCGCGCGAACTGGAGGTGCTGCACATGCTGGCCCGGGGCCTGACGAATAAAGAGATCGGCGCGGCTCTCGATATCAGCGGCAACACGGTACGGAATCACGTGAACAGCATCATCGAGAAGCTGGACGTTTCCGACCGCACCGAGGCTGCGACCGTGGCCATCTATCGGGGCATTATCGAAGCGCAGAACTGACGTCGTTCGTCGGAGGCGTCTCATCGTGGAAGCCCGTTCGCGCGGGCTTCCCTCTGCTGCCTTCTTTCGCTGAGCCCGCAAACACAATCTCCCCATAGACCATTTGGACCATGTGCGCTTCACCGGGGTTTTCTAGGATAGCTGGAGATTTGCCCAGGAGCTGGAATTGTCTCCCATCCCGGATTTTTCTCTCAGCCGCCGCCGTTTTCTCAATGAAGCCAGCCTGCTCGGTCTTGCGTGCGCTTTGCCCGGCACACGCAGTCTGCTTGCATCGGACGCATCTGTCGCCACCGCATTGGCACCTGCGGGTCCGCGTTCTGTTTTCAGAATGCGGGCGCCCCTGGTTCCAGGCGCGTTCTGTCTTTTGCCGGCGGGCGCCATTCAGGCGCGCGGCTGGCTTCACGACCAGCTTCGGATCCAGGCAAACGGACTGAGCGGACATCTGGACGAGACCTGGGCAGACGTAGGCCCCAACAGCGGTTGGCTGGGAGGAACGGGCGAATCGTGGGAGCGCGGACCTTACTATCTCGATGGTCTGGTGCCCCTGGCCTGGCTGCTCGACGACGCAGCGCTGAAGGCGAAGGCACAGCGCTTCGTTGACTGGACGCTGGACCACCAGGCTCCAAACGGGATGATCGGGCCTTCGTCCAACAACGACTGGTGGCCCCGCTTCGTGATGCTGAAGGCCCTCACGCAATATCAGGAATTGACCGAAGACGGGCGCGTGATCCCGGTGATGGACAGGTATTTTCGGTATCAGTTGGCTGAGTTACCGAAGCGGCCTCTGCGCGACTGGGGAAAGTTTCGCTGGCAGGATGAAGTGCTGAGCGTGATCTGGCTCTATAACCGGACCGGATCGAGCTATCTTCCTGACCTGGCGCGCATACTCCATGCCCAGGGCCATGACTGGATGGCGCAGTATGCGAATTTCCAGTACACGCAGCGCATCACGGCCGACTTCCTGAAGCTGAATGCGGGCAATGGACTGAAGGACCTCGCGCTGTCGACCCACGGCGTGAACAACGGACAGGCCGTGAAGACCGGCCCTGTGTGGTCGCTGGTTTCGGGCGCCGGGGAGGATCGGGCTGCGGCGGCAAAAATGATCGCGGAACTGAACCGTTATCACGGTCTGCCCAACGGAATGTTCTCCTGCGATGAGCATCTTGCGGGACTGGATCCGTCGCAGGGCTCGGAGCTTTGCACTGTGGTGGAGTATATGTTTTCGCTGGAGCACTCGCTGGCGATCACCGGCGATGTGGCCTTTGGCGACCGGCTGGAGCAGCTGGCGTTCAACGCGCTGCCGGGTACCTTCACGGATGATATGTGGGCTCACCAGTACAACCAGGAGCCGAACCAGGTGGAGTGCAGCCTGCATCGCAAGCCATGGACCACAGACGGGCCTGAATCGAACCTCTTCGGTCTGGAACCGAACTTCGGGTGCTGCACCGCAAATTATCACCAGGGGTGGCCGAAGTTCACCAACAGCCTGTTTATGCTTGCTCCCGGTGCGGAAGAATCCGCGGACGGGTTCGCCGCCTGCGCTTATGCGCCCTGTGAAGTCAGCGTGATGTTGCGCGGCACGGCGCTGCGTGTGATCGAGGAAACCGAGTATCCCTTCCGCGACAGAGTCCGGCTGACGATCCGTCCAGCTGCGCCTCTCGGCTTTCCTCTCCTGCTCCGGATCCCCGGCTGGGCGGAGGGTGCAGCGATCAGCGTGAACGGCCAGCCCGCTCCGGCCCCGGAGCCGGGCCGCTTTGCGCGCGTTGAGCGCACCTGGCATCCGGGCGACCGCGTGGAACTGGTCTTCCCCATGAAGCCCCGCATCTCCCGCTGGTTCCATGACTCGGTCGCCGTCCAGCGCGGGCCGCTGGTCTTCTCTTTCGGGATTGGCGAGAGCTGGGTGAAGCTGCGGGACCGCGGCATGACCGCCGACTGGCAGGTATTTCCCACGGAGCAGTGGAATTACGCGCTGAAAGCAGATCCGGCCTCTCCGGGAGAGAGCTTTGCCGTGACCGAAGGAGAGGTCGGCGATATTCCCTTCGCGCGCCGCGATGCACCGGTTCGTCTGAGCGCGAAGGCCTGCAGGATCGACCAGTGGCGCGCCGAGGATGGAGCCGCGGACCCGCTGCCGGAAAGCCCCTGCTCGACGAAAGGTCCGGAGGAGACGATTGCGCTGATTCCTTACGGCGCGGCCAAGCTGCGAATCACCGCCTTTCCTCTGTTGAAGTCATAACAAAACGCTGCAAGTGGCGAGCCGGAATGCCTGCGGCCGCAATTATGGTTTTGTCTGGGCCGGAGCCGGGCGATGCTGTCGCAGCAAAGCGGCAAGCAATTCATACTGGTCGCTGGCAATGTAATCGACTCCGGCCTGTTGGGCGGCGCGCCACCGCTCCTCGGCGGCGGCCAGTGAGCCGAAGTTATAATCGCGGAACTCGCTGTTGCCGCGAGAAATGCCGCAGATTGCCGGGTTCTCCATCGCTGGCCGTTCGACGACCTGCTACGAGGTCGGCGGCGACTATCTCGACGCCATTCTGCTGCCCGACGGATCCCACCTGCTGGTCGTGGCAGATGTGGCCGGCAAGGGGCTTGCCTCGGCGATCGTTGCTACCAGCATCCGCTCGGCCCTTCGCTCGGTCACTACTCATCCGCTCTCACTCGCAGAGATGGCCACACGCGTCGGCCAGCAGCACTGGCAGGAAGGTGCGGAAGCACGGCGATGCTACATGACGGCGCTGCTGATGCGCCTGGAGAGGGAAACTGGCCAGATTGAGGTGGTCAATGCGGGGCACAATCCCGCGGCACTGGTGTTGCCGGATGGCAGCGCACGCCTGATCGAAGCATCCGGCACGCCTTTGGGTATGCTGCCCGGGATGACATACAGCCAAGGTTTTTACCATGGTGGGCATCAACAAGTACGCGGCCTTGCATAAGAACGAAGCGGAGGCGCTGGCGCTAACTGAAGCAATCGCTGTCCGCTCGCGACCGCCCCTTAGCGCGGCGGCTCCTCAGCACATCGCACCTCGACATCGATCCCACGGGCCTCGATGCGGTCCCACCGGCAAACGAATTTGCTGTCCTGGAGGCCAATTCGAGCCAGCAGTGCGCGATTTCGGGAATCGTTGCAGGGCAGAGCATCGTGTCCTTTCGGCAAGGTTGCATGAGATGAGGGGGGCGGGGCTACCGGCTGGAAGATCGCGCTGTTCTTCAGCGGGGCAAACCATGCGGGCGAGAACCTGACCGCAGTGCTGAAGCACCGGTATGTGCCACTGCCAGAGCGCCCCTCATGGCGGCGCTATGCTGGGAACAAGATGCGCGCCGCTGTCCTCCACCATCCAAAGCCCATCGCCGAGCGGCCGCTGGCGATCGAAGACCGGCCAGTGCCGGAGCCGGGCCGGGGCGAAGTTCTGCTGCGGGTCGAGGCATGCGGGGTTTGCCGCACCGATCTGCACATCGCCGCCGGAGAGCTGCCGCCGCTGCACGAGGCCATCACCCCGGGCCACCAGATTGTAGGGCGGGTGGAGAAGCTCGGAGCGGGCGGGGACGCGGACTTGCTCGGCAGGCGGGTGGGCGTCTCGTGGCTGGGCGGGGTGGACGGAACCTGTCCGCTGTGCCGGAAGGGACGCGAAAACCTCTGCGATCATCCGACTTACACGGGATATTCGGTCAGCGGCGGCTATGCCGAATACGCCGTGGCGCGCGCCGACTTTCTGATTCCGCTGCCGGAAGAGCGGGCGGCCACGGATCTGGCTCCGCTGCTATGCGCAGGGATCATCGGATTCCGCAGCCTGCGCGTGGCCGAAGTTCAGCCCGGTGACCGCGTCGGGCTCTTCGGCTTCGGAGCGTCGGCGCATCTGGCCATCGAGGTTCTGAAGTTCTGGAAATGTGAGGTTTATGTCTCGACGCGGGGCGACTCGCACCAGCAGCTGGCGCGGAGCCTGGGCGCAACCTGGGTGGGCGGCGCCACGGAGCGTCCGCCGGTTCCGCTGGATTCCGCGGTAACCTTTGCACCCAGCGGCGACGTGGTGCTGGCGGCGCTGGCTTCGCTGCGCAGGGGCGGGATCGTCGCGATCAATGCGATTCATCTCGACCGGATCCCGCAGTTCGACTACGACTCGCTGCTGTGGGGTGAGCGGCAGATGCGCAGCGTGGCCAACATGACCCGCCAGGACGGGCGCGATTTCGTGGCCCTGGCAACAAAGATCGGCATTCGGCCGCACACGACGCTCTTCCGGCTGGAAGAGGTAAACGAGGCGCTGCTGGCGGTCGCGAGGGATGCGATCGACGGCGCGGCGGTCGTGGTTCCTTAGCCGTTGACCAGCGCCAGAGTGAAGCCGTCGTAGCCCTTGCTGCCCACGGTCTGGAGGGTGGTGGCGGTGACACGGCGCTCGGCGGCCAGCGCTTCGTTAAAGCGGCGAACGCCCTGCACCATGGGATCAGGGCACCGCGGATTGGCAACCTCGCCGTCGCGGATGACATTGTCCACGACGATGGCGGCTCCGGGGCGGGTGAGGCGCAGTGCCCAGGAGAAGTAAGGCGCGATGTTCTCCTTGTCCGCATCGATGAAGACGAAGTCGAAGGGCTCCTGGCCTTCGGCGGCAATCTCCGAGAGCAGGTCGAGGGCCGGGCCGAGGCGCAGATCGACGAGGGAAGCGAGGCCGGCGCGGGCGATGTTCTCGCGGGCCACGTCGCAGTGCTTCGGATCAGCTTCGAGGGTCACGAGGCGGCCGTCCTCGGGCAGGGCACGAGCCAGCCAGATGGTGCTGTAGGCGCCGAGGGTGCCGATTTCGAGGATGTTCCGAGCGCGGCTCATCCGGGCCAGCAGGCGCAGCAGCCTGCCCTGGGTGGGGGTGACGGCGATCTCCGGAAGACCGGCGGCGCGGCTGGCCTCAACGGCAGCATCGAGCGCCGGATCGGGAGGGATCAGCAGGCCGTTGATGTAATGGTCAACTGCGGCCCAAAGCTCCTGGGACATGAGTGCTCCTCAAAATTCCATCATAGACGGGGGATTGGGCTGGGAGGATTGCCGGGCGCAAGCGCCCGGAGTCCCGAAAGAATTCCCTGGCGAAGTGCATGTGTGGGAAGCAAAGGACTTGACCGCCAGGTCGCGCGCATGTGTGGCAAACAAATCACTTAGACTTCGTGGCTCGCAAGTGTTGAAAATAAAGAAGTTAGGAGAGCACCCGGGTTGGAGAGCTTTCCCCGCTGGAAGTTCGCCGATTTCCTTCCCCGCACGGAAGCCGGGGTATCGTTCTCGCCAGGATTTCAAACAGCCGTTGGATGCTTCGGCCCGGGCCGAAAAGGAAAAGCTCTGTGCGCCACGGGCGGACAGAGCTTTCCTTCTTTCAGAGTAGAGGGTTGTGGAGGATCGGGGCAAGGGAATTCGTGGGGGTGGGGTGACGAAGGTAAGTGGGACCGAAACCTCCCTCAGAGGCTGAAGCCCCTTCATTCTGGCGGCTGTAACAGCGCGGCTGAAGCCGTGCCCCTTCAAAGAAGTTCCTCCCAAGCTGATTCAGGCGGAGACCAGTTCGGAGAAGTCGGCGATCGAGGAGAAGGCGTTGAGGACTTCTCCGATGAGGGCGAGACGGTTGCTGCGCAGGTGAGCGTCGTCCACCATGACCATCACCTTGTCGAAGAAGAGATCGACGTGGGGACGGAGAGTGGCGATCTGCTCCAGGGCTGAGCGGTACTCGCGGCGGCGGCGCAGTTCCTCGACGGCGGGTGCGAGCATTCTGGCCTCGTTGTAGAGAGACTTCTCGGCGGGATCGTGGAGCAGGTTCGTGCTGGCAGGGCCGATCTCTTCGCCGGGATTGAGAATGCCCTTTTCGCGAGCCTGGCGGAGGATGTTCTTACTACGCTTGAAGGCAATGGCGATAGCGGCGAGATTCTCGGAGCCGCGGACGGCGGTGAGGGCTTCGGCGCGGGCGATCGCATCGCGGACGTCGTCGGCTCCGGCGGCGAGCACGGCGTTGACCACGTCGTAGGCAAAGCCGCGGACATCACGCAGCCAGAACTCCATCCGCTCGCGGAAGAAGGCCAGCAGTTTCTCCCGGGTTGCGGGTTCGAGCGCGGAAGGCAGCGCCTGGAGCAGGTCCGAAACGGAGAGCGGCAGGCCCGTCTCAGCGAGAATCTTGACCACGGCATTCGCGGCGCGGCGCAGCGCGAAGGGATCCTTCGAGCCGGTGGGCTCAAGGCCGATGGCGAACATGGCGGCAATGGTCTGAATCCGGTCGGCGAGGCCGAGCACCTGGCCTTCGATGGTGGGCGGGACGGGGTCGTCGACGGCGGCCGGGGAGTATTGCCAGTAAATGGCCTGAGCGGCGGATTCGCCGAGGCCCTGGACACGGGCGTAGAGGCCGCCGATGATGCCCTGGAGCTCCGTGAATTCCTTGACCAGTTCGGTCGTGAGGTCGGTCTTGGCGAGGCGAGTGGCCGTCAGCAGGGACTGCGCGTCCAGCGAGACTCCGCGTTTCGAGATTGTGTCGGCGATCCTCTCAGCGGTGCTCAGGTTCGCCTGGGTCTTGTCCCAATAGCTGCCCAGTTCCTTATGGAAGGTGACGGACGGGAGCATATCGACGCGGTCTTCGAGGGAGATCTTCTGGTCGACGCGCCAGAAGAAGCGAGCGTCGTTAAAACGGGCGCGGAGGACCCGTTCGTTGCCGTGGCGGATGGTGTCGATGCCGGACTCTTCCGGGTGGGTGTTGAGGACCGCGAGGAAATACGGCTCGAGGCGGCCCTGGGCGTTCTCGACGGCGAAGTATTTCTGGTGGTCGCGCATGACGGTCACCAGGACTTCCTCCGGGAGTTCGAGGTACTCGCGGTCGAAGCTGCCGAGCACCACCGACGGCCATTCGGTGAGATGGGTGACGGTCTCGATAAGGGCGGCGTCCTCGCGCCAGCGCGCGCCGGGGATGCTGCGGGTTTCGAGGTCGAGCGCCTTGCGGATGCGGTGGCGGCGGAGGGCAACGTCGGCGGTGACACTTGCGGCCTCGAGCGCGCCCAGATAGTCGTCGGGGTGATCGATGGCGACGGGG
Source organism: Acidobacteriota bacterium (assembly GCA_021792135.1). Lineage (GTDB taxonomy): Bacteria > Acidobacteriota > Terriglobia > Terriglobales > Acidobacteriaceae > Palsa-343. Next base: position 186,975 of record JAJYVF010000001.1, read on the forward strand.
GCGTCGCCGTGCAGGATCCGGTGCCCCTGAGTCCTGTTGCCAGCGCGGACCCCGGCGAACTCGACGGGCAGAATGGCGTGGTCGAGGAGGGCGAGAAGCCAGCGGACGGGGCGAACGAAGCGCTCGGGCTTGCCTGGCCGCCAGTACATATTCTTCGGCCAGTAGAGGGCGGCGAGTTCGGGGGCGAGCAGATCGCCGAGGACGGCGGCGGCTTCGCGTCCGCGGTGGACGGCGGTGGCGCCGGCATAATCGCCTTTGGGAGTGGGGATTTTGCGGAGAGCCTCGACAGCGACTCCAGCTTTTTTGGCGAAAGCCTGGGCAGCCGGGGTGGGCTGGCCCTCGCGGAAGGCGACGCTCCAGGCGGGCCCGGTCATCTCCTGCGCGGCATCGGGCTGGCGGGCGAGGACGCCGCTGACCTGGACGGCGAGGCGGCGGGGGGTGGAGTAGCTGCGAATCTCGTGCTCCTCGGCGAGGAGGCGTTCGCGGCCGAGCAGGGCGAGAACGCGCTCGCGGAGCTCGGATTCGGCGGCGGCGATCATGCGCGCCGGAATTTCTTCTAGTCCTGCTTCAAAGAGGAGGTTCGGCATTCGGAATCCGTTCAGGCTTCGAGCCCGCGGCGCTGCGCGGCATAAGCTTTGGCGACGCCCACGACCATGTTGCGGATGCGCGCCATGACGGCGACGCGCTCGGTGACGGAGATGGCTCCGCGGGCGTCGAGCAGGTTGAAGAGGTGGGAGCACTTGAGGCAGAGCTCGTAGGCGCCGAGGAGGGGAAAACGCCGCAGGGCAATGGCGCGGTCCTCCTCGGGGCGGCCGGCGCCGTCGTGCACCAGGCGCTCGTGGATCTTCTCGTGGCGCTCGGCGGCCTTTTCGGCTTTGGGGCGGAACTCGGTATTGAACTGGTCAAGGAGGGCCTGGCACTCGGATTCATAGAGGCGGAGGTGCTCCCAGAGCCTGCCGATGTCGGCTGCCTCGAAGTTGTAGACGGAGAGCTGCAGCTCTTCCTGGAGGCGGACCTCGCCGTAGGTGACCTCGCGGCCGGTCCGGGGGTCGCGGCTCCAGACAATGTCGTAGATGGAATCGGTGCCCTGGAGGAACTGGGTGATGCGTTCGAGGCCGTAGGTGATCTCGCCGGAGATGGGGTCGAGGTCCATGCCGCCGCACTGCTGGAAGTAGGTGAACTGGGTGATCTCGAGGCCGTCGAGCATGACCTGCCAGCCGACACCCCAGGCGCCACCGACGGGCCACTCCCAGTTGTCCTCCTCGAACTTGATGTCGTGTTCGCGGAGGCGGATGCCGATGGATTCCAGGGACTGGAGGTAAATCTCCTGAATGTCGGCCGGCGGCGGCTTGAGGATGACCTGGAGCTGGGTGTGCTTGTAGAGGCGGTTAGGGTTCTCGCCGTAGCGGCCGTCGGCGGGACGGCGGGAGGGCTGGGTGTAGGCGATGGCGATGGGATCGGGGCCGAGCACCCGCAGGAAGGTGTCCGGCGACATGGTGCCGGCGCCGACTTCCAGGTCGTAGGGCTGGGCGAGGACGCAGCCCTGCTCCGCCCAGAAACTCTGGAGGCGCAGCAGGAGCTCCTGAAAGGTCAGGGCAGAGGAAGTCGTTCGAGTGGAGACAGTCACTGGTTCTATGGAAGACAACGTAGTTTCGATTTTATCGGCAGCGGGGTTCCGGCGCACCTCTCGCGGTGCAATGTGCAAACGGGAAGGCGCGCGGGGAGTCCATTTGTACGTGAGAGCGCATGGCGAGGTGCGGATCGGGATTTCGGGATGGAGGTATCCGGGATGGCGCGGGGAGTTCTATCCCGAGGGGCTGCCGCAGAGGAAAGAGCTCCAGTATGCGGCGGAGAAGTTCCGGACGATTGAGCTGAACGGGAGCTTCTATTCGCTGCAGCGGCCTGCGAGCTATGAGAAGTGGGCCGCGGAGACGCCGGAGGGGTTTGTCTTCGCCATCAAAGGCTCGCGGTTCATTACGCACATGCGCAGGCTGCGCGAGGTACGGACGGGGCTGGCGAACTTTCTTGCTTCGGGCGTGCTGAGGCTGGAGTCGAAGCTGGGGCCGTTTCTGTGGCAGCTTGCGCCGCAGTTCCGGCTGAATCTGGAGCTGCTGGACGAATTCTTTGCGCTGCTGCCGCGGGACACGCAGGCGGCCGTGGATCTGGCGTGCGAGCACGAGGCGTGGATGAAGGGGCGCGTGTGTCTGGAGACTTCGGCACGCCGGCCGCTGCGGCATGCGATCGAGATTCGCCATGCCAGCTTTGTCGCACCGGAGTTTATCCGGCTGCTGCGCCGGCATAATGTGGCGCTGGTGTGCGCGGATACGGTGGAGTGGCCGCTGCTGATGGACGTGACGGCGGGCTTCGTCTATGTGCGGCTGCATGGGTCGGAGCAGCTCTATGCCAGCGGCTACGACGAAGAGGCGCTGGATCGCTGGGCGGCGCGGGTGGCGGCGTGGGCTCGGGGCAGCCAGCCGGATGACGGGACGTACGCGAGCACGATCCGGCCGGCGAAACGCGCGACGCGGGATGTGTATGTGTACTTCGACAACGATGCGAAGGTGCGGGCGCCCTTCGATGCGCTGGGGCTGATGGAGGGGGTGGAGAAGCTGCTGCGGTCGTGAAGGCCGCAGCTCTCAGCGTTCGGCGGCGATTTCCTCGGTCTGGCGCGACATGCGGGCGGTGCGCTCGATCTTCTCCCAGTTGAAGGGGCGGCCCTCGATGGCGCGCTTGAGCGTGCGGAAGAGGACGATGGAGAAGAGCTGGCGGTAGGCAAAGCGCTGCAGCCACACGTGGGGGAGCAGCCAGATGTCGCCTTTGTTGGCCGGATGCCGGGGCTCGAGACTGAAGGCCAGCACCGAGGTGACGAAGTCGATGACGAGGAAGAGCAGGAAGTAGGCCACCAGTTTTTCAAAGCTGGCCGCGCTGGCCGTTTCCGGGTGGAAGTGCAGGTCGATGAGGTAGTGAAGCACGCCTGCGGCAAACATGATGTCGATGAAGGGCGAGACGAGCGGGAGCAGGATCTGGAAGATGAGGATGTTGGGCAGGGCGAAGAAGCCCATGGCCAGATTGGTGCGCACCGCAGCGCGATGTTTGAAGACCGACTGCAGAATGCCGAAGGACCAGCGAAAGCGCTGCCGCATCAGGCTGCGGGCGGTGGCCGGAGCTTCGGTGAAGGCCAGAGCGCGGTCGTCGTAGATGACCTTGTAGCTGTGCTCCAGCAGGTTCATGGTCAGGTCGGCGTCTTCGGCGACGGTGTTGAGCGGATAGCCGGCGGCTTCCTTGACGGCGCTGGTGCGCCAGGCTCCGATGGCGCCGGGAACGACGGTGACGACGTTGAAGAGGTCCATGGCGCGGCGCTCGAAGTTCTGGCTGGTGATGTATTCGAGAGCCTGCCAGCGGGTCCAGAGATTGATGCGGTTGCCGACCTTGGCGTTGCCGGCGACGGCGCCGATCTCGGGGTCGGCGAAGTAGACGACCAGCCGGGAAATGGCATCGGGCGCGATCACGGTATCGGCGTCGATGCCGACGTAAACTTCCTCGTCGACGTGGTCAAGGCCGTAGTTCAGCGCCTCGGCTTTGCCGCCGTTTGTTTTGGTCAGGACGAGGAGACGGCCTTCGGCGATCTCCTTCGGATAGGCTCCGCGCGCCACCTCAAAGGTGCGGTCGAGCGAGCCATCGTCGATGACGATGACGCGCAGGCTGGGATAGTCGGACTTCAGGACGGAGCGGATCGTGCGCACGATCACTTTGTCCTCGTTATAGGCCGGAATGAGGACGGCGATCCGGGGCCGATACGGCTCGGCCGGGAGGTGACGCCTGCGCAGGCGATCGATGAGGGCGAAGATCCCGATCATGAGGAGACGGGCGCTCATCAGCACGTCGCCAACGAAGAAGATGTCCACGACGAAGTGGGCGAAGAAGGCAAAGAAGAAGAAGGCCACGCGGTCGATGCGCGCCTGCCAGCGCATGGAGGGCGCGATCGGCGGCATGACCTGGGCCCGCGTCTTGCCCATCAGGTCGGAGACCTGGACGAACTGGTAGCCTTTGGAGCGCAGGGTGGTGATCAGGAGCGGCAGGGCCGCGACAGTCGGCGCGCGGTTGCCGCCGCCGTCGTGCATGAGGATGATGCTGCCCCGCATCCAGGGGAGCGTCTTCATCTGGTGCAGCTGCTGGAGGACGCTGTCAGTGATCTCCTGGGGACTCTTGCGGGGGTGCTCATTCCAGTCGTCGGTGTCAATCTTGTTGCCGATGATGGTGTAGCCCATCTGCTGGATGCGGTAGGCCGGTCCGGTTTCGTCATTGGTATCCGGCTCCTGGTCGATGGAGTAGGGCGGCCGGAAGAAGAGCGGCTGGACACCCAGTTCCGCGGCAAAAAGGCGCTCCGTCCAGTTCAGCTCCACCTCCAGCTGCCGGGGCGAGATTTCGCTGATGTCCGGATGCGTGAAGGTATGGTTGCCGATCTCCTCCCCATCGCGCATGTACCGCTTCAGCAGGCCGATGTTGTCCTGGGCTTCCTCGCCGATGACCATGAAGGTGGCAGGGACGTGGTACTGCCGGAGCACATCGAGGATCTTCGGCGTCCACACCGGGTCCGGACCGTCGTCAAAGGACAGCGCCAGCTTGTGGGGGTCATACCCGTACTGCTGGATGGTGTAGGAATGCGGCAGCTGGGTCATGTCCTCGTCGATGATGGTGAAGTCATCGGCGTCCATCTGGATGGTGCGCGCGCCGGCCTGCGGCTCGGAAGTGATGCGCAGGATGTCGCCCTGGCCCTCGGTGTCGACGTCTTCGCCCCACGGCACGGTGCGCAGCTGCTCCGGCGCGTTCTTCACGGCGGGATTGTTCCAGATCTTCCAGATGGAGGGATCTTCCTCGCCCAGCCGCCACAGCGCGAAGGTACGCAGGCCCATCTGCCGCGCCGCCCGCATCTCGTTCAGAGCCGTGACACCGTCGAGAAACCAGACCTGATGGCGCAGGTGCGCGTCCTCGTCGTCATAGGCGAAGTGAGGATTCAGCTCGTCGCCTTCGAGATGAACGTCCGCCCCCGCGTCGGAGGCCCGCTGCCAGGCATCCTGGACGGAAAGGTCGGTGACGTCGACGACCTTGTCCGAAGCCTTCCTGCCTTTTTCCGGCAGGGGGACAGCCCAGTCGTAGCCGTAGTTGCCGATGGCGCAGATGAGCTTTTCCCGCGGCACAGTGTTCAGAACGCGGGTCAGGTTCTTCTCGAACCAGGGCTCGGCGGCAACGGGACCGGGCACGCTGGACTCCTCGTGCTCGTCGTAATTCATCAGGATGATGCCGTCGCTGTTTTGGGCCGCGAGCTTCAGGAAGGCATCGTCGGCACCTGACTGCACATTGACGTAGACTTTCAGATCCTTGGCCTGAAAATCGTTGTGCAGTTCGCCGATCCAGTCGGCGTACAGCTGCTCATCCTCATCGGGCACTTCTTCGAGATCGAGGCAGAGGCCGCGGTAGCCCGGGTTCCTGTAGAGGAACTTGTCCAGCTGGATATGGAGCCGCTCGCGCGCGGCAGGGTCGCGCAGCATGGCGCCGGCCTGATCTCCGGCCCAGTCCTGGGTAATGGTGTTGTAGTCGTTGAGCATGGGGAAGACATCGACGTCCGCCTTCGCCGCCTCGATGGTAGTTCGAACCTTGTTCTGCGGATCAACACCGGCGATGCTGCCGCTGTCGTTGACCACGCGGAAAAGCCGAACGGGAAACTCCGCTGTCGAGCCCATCAGATTGCCGTCCGGCGAAACCACATGGAGCCAGTCGGGGAAAAGGATGTCGATCTGATGGATATGCTGCTTCAGGGCCGAATAGTCTTCCGCGTCGTTTTCGTAATAGGCGGCGCGCAGCGAGATGTCTTCGTTGGGGACGATCTCGTAGGGGTGGCGGTGCACCACCTTTTTACGTCCCGGATGGAGAGCGGCCTTCTTCGCCAGCTCCGGCTGCCGTTCCCTGAGAGCGCGGAATTTCGGTTTCTGGGTCGGCAGCAGGAGCTCCGGAAGCCTCTGCCGCTTGATGACGCTGAAGATAAAAACCGCGAGCACGACCATGAGCCCGATCAGGGACACGTCGGTCAGCCGCCGGATGATCTTCCGACGCCGCTGCCGGGGATCGTAAAAGACCTGCTTCATTCCACTCCGAACTGCTTAATTTCTCGCAGGATATCGCCCTGCGCCGCCGGGGCCAGGCCAGCACCGCAAGCCGCTATGCAGCGGAGGGCCTCCGGCCCGCCGATGACTACCTGCCGGCGGACGCCGCGCTAGCTGCTTTAATAGTCCCAATGCCGTTCCCTTCTCTAAAGAAGTGGTGGCCTGCCGCTCTGCTCCTCGCAGCCGGAGCCAGCCTGCGCCTGTGGTTCATTCATGCCTATCCCGAGGTGCTGGGCGATCCCCTTGTCTACGGCGACATCGCGAAGAACTGGATGCTGCACGGCATCTATGGTCTGAGCACTCCGCAGGGCATCCATCCCACGCTCATCCGGCTACCGGGTTACCCGCTGTTCCTCGTGCTCTGCTTCCGGCTCTTCGGAATGGAGCACTACCACGCCGCTATGTATCTTCAGACGGCCGTGGATCTCGGTACCTGCCTCCTTATCGCGGGGCTCGCCCGCCACATCTGGAGCGTTCGCGCGGGCTGGTGGGCGCTGGCTCTGGCCGCCCTCTGCCCGTTTACCGCCAATTATGCCGCCACTCCTCTGACGGAGACGGCGGAACTTTTCTGCATCGCACTTGCCTTTTATTCCCTCGAACGCTTTCTGCGGGAGCCCCGGTGGCTATGGGCGCTGCCGATCGCCTGGGCATGGAGCTATGCCGCGCTGCTGCGTCCTGATGGCCCTCTGCTGGCCGTCGTTCTCTGCCCGGCCATGATCTGGTATGGCCGCCGGCGCCGGGGGCTTCACTGCATGGCGCGCTGGGCGGTCCTGTGCGGGCTGCTTTCCATTCTGCCGTTCGTTCCGTGGACGATCCGGAACTGGCGAACCTTCCACGTCTTCCAGCCGCTGGCACCCCGCTACGCCGTGGATCCCGGAGAAAGCACCGATCCGGGGTTCAATCGCTGGGCAAAAACCGTCTGCGCCGACCTTGCCTGCACCTGGGAAGTCTACTGGAATGCTAACACTGATGAGATCCATCTCGCAGACCTGCCCTCCCGGGCCTTCGACTCCCGGGCGCAGTACGAGCAGACGAAGCAGCTGCTGGAGACCTATAACCGGAGCTGCACGCTGACCCCGGAGATCGACGCCGCCTTTGGGAAACTGGCGGCGGAGCGCATTCGGGCCCATCCCTTCCGCTATTCCGTGGAGCTGCCGCTGGCGCGGCTGGCGGATATGTGGCTGCGTCCGCGCACCGAACTGCTGTGGATTGAGCTGCGCTGGTGGCAGTTCCGGCATCACGAGGCGGAGACTGTGTTTGCCTGGGTTTACGCTGCTCTGAATCTGGCATACCTGGTGGCCGCCGCCGTGGGATTCGCGAAGCGTCCGCTCTTTGCGGGGGCGATTCTGGCGTTTGTACTGCTCCGCTGTGCGCTGCTGGCCACGCTGGAAGCGCCCGAGCCGCGCTACACGCTGGAATGCTTTCCGCCGCTGATCGCGCTGGCCGCCATTGCGCTTTCGGGAAAAGAGCAGGGTCGGGAACCAGTTGTTTCCGGCGCGAAAACCGGCTGAACGGCGTGCCCGGTCCGGGCACGCCAGTCCGAAGAGTCGATATCGGCTAAACGTCACCCTCGTCGAGGCGGAGTGCGGTGACCTGGATCCGTCCCGCGCAGATCCTCATCGGCTGGTTGATGACAAAGGTGCGCTCCGTTCCGGGAGCGCTGACCAGAATGCGCGAGACGGTGGAGCAGTCCTGGCCGGTGGTCCAGATGACCTGAAAGGCGGCGACCTCATGCGGCATGAGCGTGACCACCGCGGCGGGGGCTGCTGTCGCGCTGGGCGGCTGCTGGGAAAGCTCGGCCACCACCTCGGCCGAGGTGATCTTCTCCGTGGCGATGCTGCCGATGTTCTGGCCCTGGGCATCGAGGAGGGTCACGACGGGATAACCACCGAGACGGCAGGGGGTGGCGCCACGGTTCATGAAGGCGAGCTTGACGGAACGGAAGATGCCGCTGGAGTCGCCCGAGATTTCCTCGACCGAAAGCACCCCGGGATCGCAGGGACCTGCATTCCGAGCTTCGAGCGCCGTGGCTCTGGGCACCAGATGGGGCGACCCGGCAGGGACCACGTAAGGGGCATTCGGATCAGGACGCCGCGCCACGTCGTCGGGCGCAGTGCCGCGCGCCGCCACAGCAGCGCCATGAGCCGAACGCGAACCGGCACAACCCGCACCGGCAGCCAGCAGACAACACGTCATCACGGCCAGAACCACAGAGCGGGGATGCACAGCGCACATCCTTTCCGGTCGTCCCCCAGGGCCCGGATCTGTCGGGCGGGACCCTGCATCAGCATTGTGCGCCCGGATGGTTGCGATGCGCCAGTTATTTACAATCAGACCATGAAGCCACTGGAGGGCCAGGCAGCCCTGGTCACGGGCGCCGCCAAACGCATCGGACGCACGCTCGCCCTCTCTCTGGCGGAAGCCGGAGCCAGCGTCGCCATCACCTGGCGCGAGTCGGAGGCCGAGGCCCGCCAGACCATCGCGGACCTCGAGGCACGGGGGGTGCGGGCCGCGGCTTTCCGCACCGATCTTCGCGACCCGGCACAGGTACGCTCTGCCGTGGAGGCGGCGCTGGCGGAGTTCGGGCGCCTCGATATCCTGGTCAACAATGCCGGACGCTATGAGACCGCGCCCCTCCAGGACATCTCCGTCGAGCAGTGGGACGCCATGTTCGAAACCAACACTCGGGGGCCGTTTCTCACAGCCCAGGCGGCGTATCCCGCTCTGAAGGCCGCATGCGGGCGGATCATCAACATCGGCTCGCTGGGCGGAATGCATCCCTGGCCGACGCATGCGCACTACTGCACCTCGAAGGCGGCACTGCATATGCTGACGCAGACCATGTCGAAGGCCTTTGCGCCGGAGATCAGCGTGAACTGCGTGGCGCCGGGGATGATCGTGAACGGCGAGGTAGCCGCCGAATACGAGGACTTCGCCCGGCGCACGCCGATGCATCGCAACGGCACGGCCCAGGATGTGGCCGCCGCCGTGCTCTTCTTCGCCACCGGGCCGCATTTCATCACCGGGCAGATTCTGAGCGTGGACGGAGGGCTGGGGCTGTGAGACGCGATGCCGGGTCCCGGCTTTGGGCGGACGAGCAAAGGTATTAAAGTAATCGCATCGAAGCGTTCCAGAAAGACTGAACCCGCCTGAGCCGGTTCCGCGCTCAAGAGGGTGGTTTCTGCGCGTCCTGAAGGAGCAGCTTCTCCGTCAGATCACCCGCAGGGAAAGGAAGAATGGGAGCTGGACAACTTCTGTTGCATTTGTTGGCGCTGCTGATCCTGGTGGTGCTGGGCGCTGCTTTCTTCGCAGGGATGCGCGATCGCCGTTAGCTCGCCCCGAATCGCCGGTCGAGGAGGCTATTTTCCGAAGAGCCGGGAAAAAAGACCTGCCGGCCTGTCGTGATCTTCGTAGACGTAGACACCCTCGGGTTCGGGCTGGGGCGGCAGCTTCTGGTTTTCGAAGGCGGCGCGGGGATTGGAGACGCAGAGACGTTCGGCCGTGGCTTCGCCCAGGCGCTGGGCGACGGCTTCCCAGGCCGAGCGCAGGACCGGCGGGCGGCCGCTGATGCTGTGGGCATCGGTGGCAATGAAGTGGACCCAGTTCTTCTCCAGCAGCTCCCAGCTCATCGCCTGGGCTCGGCGGCCAAAACGGCCCTCCAGCGAGCCGGCGGTGATCTGGACCAGGCAGCCGGTGCGCATCCACTCGGCCATGCGCCCCTGCTCCTTCTGGAGGATGGGGTTGCGCTCGGGATGGGTGATGATGGGCCGCACCCCGCGCACGGTGAACTCATAGAAGGTTTCGCCGATGTTGTGGGGGATCATGAACTCGGCGAACTCCACCAGAAGGTAGTTACCCTGGTTGATGCTGAAGGGGCTGGGATTCTGAAGGGCCGCCTCGATGTTTTCGTAGGACAGGTGGAAATCGCAGCCGAGTCCGAAGGTAAGCCGGTCGCCGATGCGCTCGCGGATGGCTTCGAGGCGCTCGCGGTTCCGCTCGGGGTTGAACTCCCAGGTATCGTTGGCATGCGGAGTGCAGACGATGTGGGTGATGCCGTCGGCGATGGCCGCTTCGGCGAGAGCCAGGGAGCTTTCCAGGTCTTTGGGCCCGTCGTCGACCCCGAACAGCAGATGGTGATGAATATCAATCATTTACGTTCCGCGAGAGCTCCCACCAGCGACTCAAAAATTCTAAACCCGTCAGCCGAGCCCAGCAGCGCCTCGCTGGAGCGGTCGGGGTGGGGCATCATGCCCATGACGTTGCGGCCTTCATTGAGGATGCCGGCGATGTTGTCGAGCGAGCCGTTGCAGTTGGCTTCGGGGGTGATCCGGCCATCGGGGGTCGAGTAGCGGAAGACCACGCGGTCGCTGCGCTTCAGCCTGGCGAGAGTGGCCTCATCGCAGAAGTAGTTGCCTTCCATGTGGCCGACAGGCATCTTCAGCACCTGGCCGCGGTTGACGGTGCGGGTGAAGGGCGAGTCGGTGGTCTCGGTGCGCAGCCAGACCTGTTTGCAGATGTAGCGGAGGCCGGCGTTGCGCATCAGCGCGCCGGGCAGCATGCCCGCCTCGCAGAGAATCTGGAAACCGTTGCAGATACCGAGAACCAGGCCGCCGGCATCGGCGAATTTTCGCACCGACTGCATGACAGGGGAAAAACGGGCGATGGCGCCGGTCCGGAGGTAATCGCCGTAGGCAAAGCCGCCGGGGACGAGGATCGCATCGCAGTTCTCCAGACTTTCGGAGTCGTGCCAGAGGAAGACCACAGGCTGGTGGGCGATCTCCGCGACGACGTGCCAGGTGTCGTGGTCGCAGTTGGAACCGGGGAAGACGAGGACGCCGAATTTCATAGGCTGCTCCTTCAGGGTAGCAGGTGGGGGCACTGAACCCTGGCGGATCGCAACCTCGGCCCCGACGAAGCCCGCCGGCGAGGGGGGTGTCCGGACGCGGCGTTACTGGATGATCTTGGGGAAGCGGGCGATTTCCTGATCGACGAGGGTCTGCTCCTGGCACTCCAGCTCGCGGGCTTCGCATTCGGAGATTTGCAGGGCGCGCATCAGTTCCTGATACGAGGTCGCCTTCAGAGGCTGCCCCTCCCAGAGCAGCATGAGCTTTTGCCGCATCTCTTCCGGGTCACGTCCCTGCATAGCGGCGTGGACCAGGCAGCCGGGGCAGGTCCCGGGCCGGGGACACGCCCGCGTGGACTTTGGGCAGACTATGCGCTGGGACGACATGGCATCTCCTGATTTGTGAGAAGATACCGGCCGCTTTGACTCCTGGGAAGATCACTTTGGGCATGGTGGAACTGCGTTACCAGAGTGCAAAGATTTTGGCGCGAAAGGTGGTGTGGAGGCAACCAGGCGGTTTCCGCGGCATCAGCAGATGCAGGTCCGGATCGCGCTCAGGTTTTACCGTGGCAATCCCGGAGCGTGTGCCGGTGGTTCTTCAGGGCACAGGACCCGCATCAGTGGGCGGATTGCACGGCGGCGCAACTGGCGAGCCACTCGTCCATGGCAGCGAGGGCGTGCTCGCACTGGAGACGATGGCGCTCGCGCTTGTCGCGGATGCGGCGGCGAGTGGCTTCGTCCAGCGGCTCCAGCAGATCGAAGGTGATGTTGGCCGGCTGGAACCGTTTCGGGTCGGCCTGAGTGATGTAGTGGATCAGCGATCCAAGGGCCGTTGACCGCGGAACAGGGACAGGCGTACCGCCCTGGGCGAGACTGGCGGCATAGAGCCCGGCGAGCAGGCCGGTGGCGATGGATTCGGTGTAACCTTCGACGCCGGAAATCTGGCCGGCGAAGAAGATGCCGGGGTGGTCGCGCATCTGGAGAATGGGCGTGAGTACGCGCGGCGCATGGATATAGGTGTTGCGGTGGATCTGGCCGTAGCGGAGGAATTTCGCGTTCTCAAGGCCGGGGATCATGCGGAAGATGCGGGCCTGCTCGCCAAACTTCATGTGGTTCTGGAAGCCCACGAGATTCCAGGAATCCGCGCGCAGGTTTTCGCAGCGGAGCTGGACGACGGCCCAGGGCGTTTTGCCGGTGCGCGGATCGCGCAGACCGACGGGTTTCATAGGGCCGAAGCGCAGGGTGTCGCGGCCGCGGCGGGCCAACTCCTCGATCGGCAGGCAGCCCTCGAAATAATCGAGCTTCTCCCAGTCGCGGGCCTCGACGCTTTCGGCGCTGAGCAGGGCGTCGTGGAAGGCCTCGTACTCGGCCTGGGACATGGGGCAGTTGATGTAGTCGGCGGTGCCCTTGTCGTAACGGGCGGCCATGTAGACGCGGTCGCGGTCGATGGAGTCGGCGTCGACGATGGGGCTGATGGAGTCGTAGAAGGCGAGTTGATCGCTGCCGGTGAGGCGGGCGATTTCCTGGGAAAGCGCGTCGGAGGTCAGCGGTCCGGAGGCGATGATGGTGAGGCCGTCGCCGGGATCGAGGCGCGTCACCTCTTCGCGGTGGACGCGGATGCGAGGCTCGGCAGCGATCCGCTCACTAATCAGGCGCGAAAACTCGACGCGGTCAACGGCGAGGGCGTGTCCGGCGGGAACGGCGCTTGCGTCAGCACATTCAAGCAGGGGCGAACCGGCGCGGCGCATCTCCTGCTTCAGAAGCCAGGGCGCGGTGTTTTCGCTCTCGGACTTGAGGGAGTTGGAGCAGACCAGCTCCCCGAAGTTGGCCGTCTGATGCGCGGGGGTGCTGCGCTGCGGGCGCATTTCATAAAGATCGACTTCGACGCCCATGCGAGCGGCGATGAGAGCGGCCTCGGGGCCGGCGAGGCCGCCACCAATGACGCGGAGCTTCATGCCGGGACTTCGCTGAGAGCCGCGACGGCGGCCAGGGCATCGTCGGCGAGCCGCATCCGCGTCCAGTCATCGAGCGGGGTCGCGCCGAGGGAACGGTAGAAGGCGATGGCCGGCTCGTTCCAGTCGAGCACATGCCAGAAGAGGAGCCGGCAGCCCCGTTCGACAGCCAGAGCGGCGACGCGGGTAAGCAGCGCCTTGCCGATGCCGCGGCTGCGGAAGCGGGGGCGGACGAAAAGGTCTTCGAGATGGAGGGAGCGCCCGCGCCATGTGGAGTAGACGGGGAAGAAGAGCGCGAAGCCGGCGGGCTGGGCGTCTTCCTCAGCGATGAGGCATTCGAAGTACGGGGATTCGCCGGGGGCGGGAAAGCCGTCGCGCAGCAGGTCCGCCTCGGCGACGCGGACGGCATGCGGCTCGCGCTCGTACTCGGCCAGCTCACGGATGAAGGCCAGAATGAGGGGCGCGTCTTCGGGGCGGGCGGCTCGAATCGTGGTCATCTTCTCCCGATTATAAGAAGAGGCTTCTTCGGCGACGGCTGGCCACTATGAATCTGCGGGATGTGGATTCGTACCAAATAGGGCGAGATCTGGCGGAGGAGGATGGCGGGGAGTTGCGGCTGGACGCGACATCGACATCCATGGCCACCATGATGCACAAGCATACCTACCCCTGTTTCGGCACGAGCTCAGGCCAGGAATCGCGGGCCAGAGACCGGCCCGGGAGCCGCTGCGGGGCCCGGCCTAGGTGTCGAAGGCGACGCCGTTTTCGCGCATCGCCGGCTCGCCGGGTGCGGCCAGGTTGCACATGGAGAGCACCTGCAGTTCCTTTGGTGACATGGTCGTGGGGTCCACACCAAGCAGAACCTTCACGATGACTTCGGCGACGTCGCACTTGATGCCATCGTCCGGCAGATCGGCGAATCCCCAGCGCCACGGGCCGACCGCCTGCATGATTTCCTGCCGTGAAATATGTGAGCCGTCAAAAGCTCCGTCAATGGGTGTCCACATAAGCAGCTCCTCCCCCATTTCGTCTGTTCGGAACAGCGCACAGATCATCCCAGAGCGGTACATGAGCAGGATGTGACATCGGTCACTCTGCGAACATCAGGCAAATGTCCTGGATCGCCATGTATTTCTGGGCGGCCGCCGGCCCTGCGCCGCGCGCCGCGGAGGCGGGTGCTGCCGCGTGATACTATCCGGGCACCGCGCAGTCCCGGCCTTTGCTTCAGATTCTTCCGGACAGGAATCCGATGCGCCTCCGTGCTGTCTGTCTGTTCGCTCTGCTGCTGGCGGAAATCTGCTTCGCGCAGAACGCCGCCATCTCCGGCCCTGGCGCTGTTCACAGCCAGGCGTACGACATCGTCATCGTCAACGGCCACATCATCGACGGCACAGGCTCGCCCTGGTATTCCGGGCAAATCGGCATCCGCGACGGCCGCATCGCGGCCATCGGTAACCTCGACGGCGCGCCCCGCCGCCGGACCATCGATGCCAGAGGTATGGTTGTCGCGCCGGGCTTCATTGACATGCTCGGCCAGTCGGAGCTGACCATGCTCGTCGATCCACGGCTGCCGTCGAAGATCTATCAGGGCATCACCACCGAGATCACCGGCGAAGGCGACTCGGTCGCTCCGCTCAGCGCCGCCATGATCGCCGCCGACCGCGCCGGGTACGAACACCTGAAGATCACCCCCGACTGGATGACCTTCCGCCAGTACTTCGCCCGTCTGGAGCGGCAGGGGATGGGCATCAACCTGGCCAGCTATGTGGGGGCGACCAGCGTCCGGCGCGTGGTGCTGGGCGACGGCGATGTACAGCCGACTCCGGCCCAGCTTGACCAGATGCGGGCGCTGGTTCGCCAGGCCATGCAGGATGGCGCCGTCGGTCTTTCCACCGCGCTGCAATACGCGCCTGCTCCCTATGCAAGGACCGATGAGCTGATCGCCCTTGCCTCCGAGGCGGCGAAGTACGGTGGCATCTACGCCACCCACATGCGCAGCGAGGGGGACACCGAGCCGGAGGCCATCGACGAAGCCGTGCGCATCGGCCGGGAGGCGCATATTCCCGTGGAAATCTGGCACCTGAAAGCAGCCGGCAGGACGAACTGGGGCAAGATGCCGCAGATCGTCGCGCAGATCGATGCCGCCCGCGCTTCCGGCGTGGATATCAGCGCCAACACCTATGCCTACACCGCCTGGTTCAACAACCTCTCCGCCTTTATTCCGCCGTGGGCGCACGACGGCGGCGACGCCAAACTCATCGAGCGGCTCAAAGATCCCGCCACACGCGCCCGCATTCGTAAAGACATGCTCACGCCCGGCGGTAACTGGGACAACGAGTGGCAGGAAATACCAGGTCCGGAGGCTATTGAGATCGCAGTCGTCCAGAACCCGGAGCTGAGGCCGCTCCAGGGCAAGCGCCTCGCCGACGTGGCGACGCTGTGGCATGAGGATCCCATCGACGCCCTCTGCGATCTGCTCATCAAGGACAAGGCCTTTACCGAAGTGGCCGTTTTCGGCATGAGCGAGCCCGACGTGGTCCTCGCCCTGAAGCAGCCCTGGGTCTCCATCGACAACGATTCGCAGGGGACCTCGCCCGAGGGTCTTCTCGGCCTCGAGCATCCGCACCCCCGCGCTTATGGCACCTTTCCGCGGATCCTGCGCAAGTATGTCCGCGAGGAGCATGTGCTCACGCTGCCGGACGCCATCCGCAAATTCTCCGCGCTGCCGGCCCAGCGCCTGCGCCTGACCGACCGTGGCGTGCTGAAGAAGGGCATGTGGGCCGACATTGTCGTCTTCGATCCGGCAACCGTCCGCGATCTTGCCACCTACGAAAATCCCAACCAGCTCTCCCAGGGCATGGAATACGTTCTGGTGAACGGAGTCCCCGTAATTTCCGAGGGCAAGATGACCGGCGCGCGCCCCGGAAAAGTGCTGCGCGGCCCCGGATACATCGCGGAGTAAGCGCTTTGTTTGCTTCCACGCACGGCGCCGGGCCTTGAATGCTGCATCCAAATTTCCGAGCAGAGCGTGAAGGGAGGCAGCATGAGCGCAGACCAGCAGAAACCCGCCAGTTCCGCAACCGACCCGTCGATGGCATGCGAGCAGGAGATCAATCCTGCCGCTCCCGCGGGAGCCCGTTCGTCCCTCGGCGCGAAGAGCGACTGCAATGGCCGTCCAGCCACCGACGATTCCGTCGTCGAGGCCGTCGACGAGCAGGGTCCCCTTTCGGTGTCAAGTCCACGGGGCCGCAGCGACGGCCGCTCCTGAGATGGCACGCAGGCGTGCGGCACAAGGTTCTTTTCTGCCCGCCCTGTGATCTGCCTGATTTGGCGTCGCGAACGTGAAATACTTCTGCTGGGCGCGCGGGGCGGGTCTGCCAAACTCCTTTCGCTGATGGCATCCAGATCGACCGGCGTGCCCCGAAAAACCGCAGTGTGACCAGGAGACTCCTTGGACCGACGCCGATTCGTTGCCTCCACCCTTGCTGCCTCCGCATTGGCCATGACCAATACCGCAGACAACGCACAGACTGCGTCTTCCTCCGGCAAGCCGCGGCAATACTACGAGTTGCGCAAGTATCTGCTCACCAACGGTCAGCAGACGCAGCTCACGGAGAAGTATGTTTCCAGCGCGCTCATTCCCGCACTCAACCGATTGGGAATCTCGCCCGTCGGAGTGTTCAACCTCTACCTTGGGCCGGAGACGCCCACCCTGTATCTCCTCCTCCCCGCCAACAGTCTGGACACGCTGGTCAGTTCTCACCTGCGTCTTCGCGAGGATCAGGAGTTCCTCTCCGCCGCGGAGCCTTTCTGGAACGCCCCCGCCACCAGCCCCGCGTTCACGCGCGTGGAGAGCGATCTGATGATCGCCTTCGAGGGATGGCCGCAACTGGTTGTGCCTCCTCCGACCGCGCAGAAAGGCCCGCGCGTCTTCCAGCTGCGCTCCTACGAGAGCCCCAGCGACCGCGATCACGTGCGTAAGGTGCGCATGTTCCACGAGGGTGAATTCGAAATTTTCCAGAAAGCCGGCTTCTGGAATGTCTTCTTTTCCGACGCGCTCATCGGCTCGCGCCTGCCGAAGCTGACTTACATGGTGAGCTTCAGCGACCTGAAGCAGCTCGACGAGCTCTGGGCGGCTTTCGGAAGCAATCCTGACTGGAAAAAGCTGAGCGCCCGCCCGGAATTCAGTTTCGAGCCCATCGTCAGCAACATTACGAATCTCATCCTCAAACCGACGCAGTACTCGCAGATCTGAGCGGTCGCGCAGTTCAGCGGAACTTTCCCTGAGCTGCGCCCGCAGCTTCCATGGCTTACCGGGTCTGGCCGGAAGAGATCGCAGCTCCAGGAGATCTTCGCCCGCGGTGTGGCAGCAGGTCGAAGCTGCTCCACGGGCAGCCTCCAGGTTTCCATCGTAATTTGCCCGCTGGAAACGCACCGGAGCGATGCGCATCCGAGGCGATTCCGGCAGAGGTGTCAGCCGCGGGCCTGCTTATCGCCGGGCCGCCGTTTCCTGCACTTCCGGCCGGAGGTAGACAAGTCTCAGGATCTCGGAATGGAACCGTCCCGCAATGGCCCGGAGAGCAGGCTCGATCTCCTCCTCGGTCTCATCGCCGGGGACGAAGGCTTTCAGGTAAACGCCGTCCAGCAGCGGAGCGCTGGCATCCATCGATTCAAAGCGTCTCTTTTCCTGCCGGAACAGAGTCAGTGCCAGATCGGCCGCGCGATGAAAGGCGGCCCGATCCAGAATCGGCCCCGCTGCCAGAGCATCGTTCAGCGCCCATACCAGGGTGGCCAACGAAACGGCGTGCGTCGAGAGGTCGTCGGGATGCATTTGCGCGAGCGTGCAGAGGTCTTCCATATGCTCTTTCCTGCCTGTTTCCCTGCCCCGCAACTGCCTGGGACAATGCAGGGATGATGACAGAAGACCGCCCGCCCCGATGTGAGATGCATCACGGTGGCTATTACCCAGGAATCGCCGGGCCGCTGCCGGGTCGGCCGAAGTCACGCGCACTGGCTGAGCCGTCGCCGGATTACCACGGTAATCCGCGCAGCCAGCCCCGTTCACGCCTCAGCGAGTCCGGATCGGAGTTCGCCCATCGGGGGCGGAGGGGACACACAGATGGCGCCGCAGGGCGGCTATCTCCATACCCGGCGGCGCCTGCGCTGTTGACCGCGGTGGCTTCGAACCCCTGCCGGTTGAGGATGACCGCCAGGGTGTCGGCAATCGTAGTTTCGTTGCCGGCCCTCCCCGCCCGAGCCGGGAAGGTCTAGCATTAGGGTTGTGGCGCGGAACCTCTACATCCTGGCGGGCGTGCTGCTGCTCTTTGCCGTAATCTCCTTCATCATGGCCTTCACGGCAGGGCGGATGCAGCCGGCGCTTCCGGCCAACGGCACCCTGTGGAAGACCACGGCCCTGTTCCTCACAGTCGGCGGACTGCTGGTGGCGCTGGGGGGAGTCATGACCGCCCTTTTCGAGCAGGTCGACCGCCGCACCGAGGAGCGCAGGCTCCGCCACCGGGGCGGACGGGGGAGCAGCCTGCGCAACCGGTAGAATCAAATCAGGCCGAAATTCACGTCAGGGTCTTCACCACTCTATGTTCGAAGTCACCGTCGAGCGCGGGTTTTCCTCCGGACACTATCTCCGCAATTACAAGGGGAAGTGCGAGAACCCGCATGGTCATAACTACAAGGTCCTGATCACCCTCTGCGGTGAAACCCTGGATCAGGCCGGTCTGCTCCTCGACTTCCGCGACCTCAAGCAGGTGATGCGTCCGCTCATCGACCGCATCGATCACCAGATGCTCAACGACCTGGAGCCGTTCACCCGGATCAACCCCTCGGCCGAAAACCTCGCCAAATTCTTCTATGACGAGACCAATCGCCAGCTCCGCGAGATGACCGCCGGACGCGTCCGGGTCAAGGACTGCACCATCTACGAAACCGACACCACGACCGCGACTTACTACGAGTAACCGCCTTTGTACCTGATCGAGATCTACAAATCCATTCAGGGCGAATCCAGCTTCGCCGGCGTGCCCTGTATATTCGTTCGTCTGGCGGGATGCAATCTCCGCTGCTCCTGGTGCGATTCGGAATACACCTTCACCGGCGGCTACAAGCTCACTGAAGACGAGGTCGTCGCCGCGGTGGAGAAACTTGCCCCCGTGAAGCTGGTCGAATTCACCGGCGGCGAACCGCTGCTGCAGGAGCGCGAGCTGATCCCCCTCATGCATCGCCTGCTCGCTTCCGGCTATGAGCTGATGATCGAGACCAGCGGCGAACGGCCCCTGGACCGCGTCCCACGCGAGGTTCACAAGATCGTCGACGTCAAGTGCCCGGCTTCCGGCGAAGCGGGCAGCTTTCGCCTCTCCAGTCTCGACTGCCTCACCCTGCGCGACGAGGTGAAGTTCGTCATCGCCAGCCGCGCCGACTACGAGTTTGCGCGAGGCTTCATGCGGGAGCACGCTCTCGCCTCACGCGCCGGCGCCATCCTGCTCTCGCCCGCCTTCTCCAAAACACCCTCACCCGAGCGGAGCACCGGCAACTGCGCCCTCGATCCGCGCGATCTGGTCGAGTGGATGCTCGCCGACGGCCTGCCCGCCCGGCTGAGCCTGCAGATTCACAAGTACGTCTGGGAGCCGATGAAGAAGGGTGTCTGACCCCGGGCCTCTCAGTGCCTTTGCGCGTTCAGATACTCGTCGAAGGGAATCTCGAAATAGAACAGCTCGTTCCCGTCGGCATTGCGCAGTTCGCGCAGCGTGAGCTTTGCCCCGTGCAGCGGATCGTTGCCCAGCCCCTGCATGTCGTAAAAGAGAAAACCCGCGCGCGTGGTGTGCGGCTCGACCGCCAGGGCCGCGTACTCGAAGCGGTCGAAGTCCTGCTCAACCTTCTTGTCGGAGGCCCCGTGCTTCGGATGGATATGAATCGGACCGATGGGAATCCCGCCCAGCCCCCCGGCGTCCGGCGGTTTCAGGCGGCGTTCCACGTCCTCCGGCTCCGCCGCCAGAATCCTGTCTCCCGCCGCACTGATGAAATAAATGCGCGCATCGCGCAGCGAGATCGGCCGGTCGCCATTGTTGGTCACGACGATGCGGATCGGCATGAAATCGTATTTCAGGTAATTCACCTGAAACATCCTGCATTTCTTCTCCGTATCGCAGGGCTCCGCCGCGATGGCCACCTGCTCCTTTGCATGCACATCGACGGCGGGATAACTGGTAGCCGCTTTCTCGGGCGCGCTATCGGTGGCGTGCAGTGCCGGGGCGATCAGCAGAGCAGCGAGCGCCCCCAGCAGCAGACCGAAGCCTCGTCTCAGCAGGTTGTGCGGGCGCGAGCGCATCGACACCATTATCATCTGGGCTTATGACCGCGCGAAGGCGAGATTGGTAAGCGCATGCTGGTGATCTACAGCTTCGCCCTGCTTCTGGTTCTGCTGCTGGGCAGCCCCTGGTGGCTGCTCCGCATGGCTGCCAGCGGCAAATATCGCGAAGGCCTGCGGGAGCGGCTGGGCATCATCCCTTCCCGAATCCGGTCCCGCCTGACGGGACAGCCCATTCTCTGGATTCATGCCGTTTCGGTGGGCGAGGTCCTGGCTGCCGGCCGCCTGATCCAGGAACTGACCCGGCGGCTCTCCGCCAGCGGCTCGGATTCGGCAGCTCTGCCGATGCGCGTGGTGATCTCCACCACGACCCGAACCGGCCAGACCCTGGCGCGCCAGCGATACGGCCCGGATCGCGTCTTCTATTTCCCTCTGGACTTCGCCTTTGCCGTCCGTGCCTGGATGCGCGCACTGCGCCCGCGCATGGTCGTGCTGGTCGAGACGGAGTTCTGGCCCCGCATGCTGGTGGAGTGCCGCCGCGCAGCCATCCCCGTTGCCGTCGTCAACGCGCGCATCTCCGACCGCTCCTGGCCTCGCTACCGCCGGCTGGCCCGGCTCTGGAGGTACCTGCTGGGCGGGTTCGCCGCCGTCCTCGCCCAGACTGAGCTCGACGCCCAGCGCCTGCAGGCCCTCGGCGCGGCCAATGTGCGCGTCGCCGGCAACCTGAAATACGATGTGCGCGCCGCCACTCCGGCTCCGGTGACTCTGGCTCTGCGCCAGTATCTGCCGCCCGGCTCTCCCGTGCTGGTCTGTGGATCGACCCTCAGCGGGGAAGAGGACCTGCTGCTTGAGGCCCTGCCGCCGGATGTCGTCACCATCCTCGCCCCTCGTCACCCCGAGCGCTTCGAAGAGGTTGCCAAGCTGCTGCGCCGCCGCGACGCCCGCTTTGTGCGCCGCTCCGAGTGGCTCAGCGCCCCCTCGGCAATCGAGCCCGGGACCCTGTTTCTCCTCGACTCCATCGGCGAACTGGCCTCCGTCTACTCCCTCGCGCAGGCCGCGTTCGTTGGCGGAAGCCTGGTGTCCGCCGGCGGTCACAACCCGCTGGAAGCCGCGCAGTTTGCCGTCCCCGTCATCATGGGTCCGAGCTACAAGAACTTCCGCGGCATTGTCGACAGGCTGCGGCAGCACGATGCCATCCGCATCGTCGATCCTCCGCAACTCCGGGCCGCACTCTGCGCCGCTCTCGCCGGCAGTTCTGAAATGCAGGCCATGGGATGCCGCGCCCACCAGGTCTTCGAGAGCGAAGCGGGCGCAACCGGGCGAGCCGTCGAGGCGCTGCTCGCCATCCTGGGGGAGCCGGCGTGAACGCCGCCCTGCTTCCCTTTGTCCCGCTCTACGCCGCCGGAGCCGGTCTGAAGAATCTCGCCTGGAATCGTGGCTGGCTGCACCCGCAGCGCCTGCGGCATCCGGTGGTCAGCATCGGCAACCTCTCTGTCGGGGGAGCGGGCAAGACTCCCCTGGTCATCCGCCTCGCCCAGCTACTCGCCGAGCGCGGGGTCGCCGTCGACGTTCTCTCCCGCGGCTACGGCCGGCAGTCCTCGCATCCGGAGCGCGTCAACCCGGAGGGCTCCGCGCAGCAGTTCGGCGATGAGCCGCTGCTGATCGCCCAGGCCGCGGGCGTCCCGGTCTTCGTCGGCGCAAACCGCCATGCAGCCGGAGTGCTGGCCGAGGCGCAGCAGAGCGCTCCGCTTCTGCACCTCCTCGACGATGGCTTTCAGCACCGTCAGCTTGCCCGCGACGCGGATATCGTCGTCCTCCATCGCAGCGACTTCGACAGCTGCCTCCTTCCCGCGGGGCGCCTGCGTGAGCCGCTTTCGTCGCTCCGCCGCGCGCAGTTCATCGCCCTGCGCCGGGAAGACCGCGATCTGGAGCCGGAATTGCGCCGCCGCGGTCACCCCCAGCCCATCTGGTGGATGGAACGGCGGCTCGAGGTTTCCGGTCCTGACCGGATCGTCGCCTTCTGCGCCATCGCCCGCCCTGACGAATTCCAGGCGGCCCTGCGATCTCAGGGATCGGCCGTCGCCGTCCTGCGTGCCTGGCGCGATCACCACCCCTATACAAACCCCGACCTGGCCGAGCTGATCGAGCTCCGCCGCCAGCATGAAGCCGATGCCTTTGTGACCACCGAGAAGGACCTGGTGCGCCTCTCGCCCGAACAGCGCCGCACGCTCGAAACCGCCGCCCCACTCCACGCCGCCCGTCTGGTGGTGCGCATCGAGGGCGAATCCGCCCTTGTGGATGGCCTCCTGGCCCTGCTCTCCAGCCCTGGCTCGTCCGCGATGCCATGAGAAAATAGGAGATTGTCTGCACATTCAAAGAATCTGCGTCTGCTCGTGGTGCGTCTGGGCGCGATGGGCGACATCCTCCATTCCCTGCCCGCGGTGACCGCTCTGCGCCAGGCCCATCCGGAGTGGTTCATCGGCTGGGCCATCGAGCCGCAGTGGCGCGGTCTCTTCTCTGCCGGCGAACCCGGATCCGGTGCCCCCGGTGAAAGTTCCACGCACACTCCGCGGATGCCCCTCGTGGACCGGCTGCACATCGTTGCCGCAAAAAAATGGGCCAGATCCCCGCTCAGCCCGGTCACTCTGGCCGAAATCCGCCGCGTCCGCCGCGAGCTGCGCGCCATGCAGTACGATGTCGCCGTCGACATGCAGGGCGCCGTGCGCTCGGCCATGATCGCCCGCTGGGCAGGCACGCGAAAGATCATCGGTGAAGCCCAGCCCCGCGAATGGGCCGCGAAGTGGCTCTTCGGTCAGCGCGTCCCCACCCGCGGCGTGCACGTCATTGAACAATCGATGGAGGTGGCCAACGCCATTGCTGGAGATACCCTGCCTGTGACCCAGCCCCTGCTTCCCTGCGAGCCCCGTGCCGATGCTCAGGCGGCCGAGCTGCCGCAGCCCTTCGTCCTCATCAGCCCCGGCGCCGGATGGGGCGCAAAGCGCTGGCCCCCGGCGCGCTACGGCGCCGTGGCGCGCCAGCTGACGGCCGCCGGCTACAGTGTCGTCGTCAACAGCGGTCCCGCGGAGGAGTCCCTCGCCGAGGAGATCGTCGAATCCAGCCAGGGCGCGGCCCGCAACCTGCCGCTCGACATCCCCGGCCTGATCGCCGTGACCCGGCGCGCCTCGCTGGCTATCGCCGGCGACACCGGTCCGCTGCACCTGGCCTGCGCCCTGGGCAGGCCCGTCGTCGGCATCTACGGCCCCACCGATCCCGCCCGCAACGGCCCCTTCGGCTGCGCCAGCCGCGTACTGCGTCATCCCGAAAGCGTGCGCGACCACACCCGCCACAGCGAGCCCGAAGCGGGTCTGCTGACCATCACCCCCGAAGCCGTGACCGCAGCCGCGCTCGAGCTCCTGGAGGAGGCGCGCTGATGGCCTCCGGCTGGAACCGCATCGCCCGCCGCATCCGCGTTCCGCTGGGCTTCGCCTTCGCGGCATTTTTCCTCTGGCTCGCCCGGCCCACGCCGGTGTTTCTCGCCGTCAGCCTGGTCCTCGTGGTTCCCGGCATCCTCCTGCGCGCCTGCGCCTCCGGCTACGTGAAGAAGAACGCCGAGCTGACCGTCACTGGCCCCTATGCCCACACCCGGAATCCGCTCTACCTCGGCTCCATGCTCATCGCCTTCGGCTTCGCGCTCGCCGCGCGCAGTCTCTGGGCCGCCCTTGTCCTCGCCGTCCTCTTCGCCGCGATCTATATCCCGGTCATCCGCTCGGAAGAGGAGTATCTGCGCTCCGTTTTCAGCGGATTTCCCGAATACGCCGCCGCTGTCCCCCGTCTCCTGCCCCGAATCGTTGCCGCCCCGACGACCGGTTCCGCGCCGGGACGATTTTCCGCGGCGCTCTACCGCAAACATCGCGAATACAACGCCCTCCTGGGAGCCGCGAGCATGTATGCTGCTCTCATCCTGAAGCAGGTCTTTTTCAAATAAAAGGGACCCGATTGAGCAGTTACCGCAGCGTTTTCCTTTGCGCTTCTCAGGTCGCGAAGCTCCTCTTATGTGCCGGGCTCGCCTGTGCCGCCAGCCCCGCCCCGGGCCAGGCCGCGCGGCCTGCGCAGAACGTGCCCCTCATCCCTCCGGGGCCCGGCTACAGTTTCCCCGCGCGCCAGACGCTGACCTACGCCGTGGACTGGCGCGTCTTCCCCGCGGGCACCACCGTCATGCACCTGCAGCAGGATGGCAACGAGGAGCGCGTCTCCGCCACCGGCGACACCCTGGGGGCCATCAATCTCATTTACCGCGTCAGCGACCGCTTCCAGTCGTCCTTCAACCGCACCACAGGCTGTTCATCCGGCTTCTCCAAGCAGCTCCAGGAAGGCCGCCGCCAGGTCAGCACCGATCTCCGCTTCGACTACGCCCATGGCAAGGCCGTCTTCAACGAAAAAAACCTGGTGAAGAGAACCAGCAAGCACCAGGAAGCCCCCATCGGCCCCTGCGTCACCGATCTCCTCTCCGCCATTTTCTATCCGGCATCGCAGCCCCTCGTCCTCGGCCAGAGCTTCCAGGTCCCCCTCGCCGATGCCATGCACACGGTCGTCGTCACCATGAAGGTGGAGGCCCGCGAGGCTGTAAAGACCCCCCTCGGCACCTATCAGACGATCCGTGTCCAGCCCACCGCCGCTGCCGGCGTGGTCAAGGCCCGGGGCAATATCTGGATCTGGTATAGCGACGACGAACGCCACATCCCGGTGCAGATGCGCGCGCGGCTCTTCTGGGGAACCATCACCTTCCGGCTCACCGCGCTCGACCAGAAATAAACCTCCGATAAACTTCCGACTCCCTCTCAGTGGATTCGGAAGCGCTCCCGCATCAGCCGCTGCAGCCGCGGTCTGTAAATCAGATCGAAGGCCAGCTCCTTGCCGGGAAACATGGCCAGCGCGGCGCGGCGCGTGTCCGCGACCATCTCCGAGGCCTCATCGATCGTCAGCGTCAGGTCCTGGCCGATCACCGACATCACCATGCTCACCATGATCTGGAGACGCCGCAGCCTGCGCCGCTCATCCTGCAGTTCTTCCGGGGACTGACGGATCGGCTCCGGCTGGGATCCGAAGTCGGAATACTCGGGTTGTAACCCCATTCAGGTGGTCCTCCGTTGCGAGGATCGTATACCTACTAAGACTCCGGGAGACAGGCAAAAGATGCGCGGGGGGTCTACCCCCGCGCACGGGGGATCGGGATCGCTTCGCCATCGCGCAGGACCGACACTGGCAGCGCTTCAGAATGAAGCCGCTGCAGGAAGCCCGGAATTTCCGCCTCGGCCATCCGCAGGCACTGGCGGTTGCCAAAACTCCGCCCCAGCTGCCGCGGAGCCGCCTCCAGCCACCGCCGCCGCGCCGCGGTGTCGGACCGCGACGGGTCCAGCGCCTCTCCCGCAAGCCGGGAGATCCGCAGCAGGCGCCGCGCCGGTTCAGCCGCCACGGACCACACGAGCAGCGAAGTACCCGCCGGCGCCGGATCGGTTTCGAGCAGAGGAACGGCTCCACGTTCTTTCAGCATGAGCGCGCCGTTCTGCCCGCCGGACTGTCCGACGGAAATCAGATCCGGCTGCAAACCGCGCTCGACCAGTTCCTCGATGCATCGCCGTGGATCGGCCTTCAGGCAGACCGAAACCGGCCGGCTTCGGCGCAGCTCATTTTTCAGGATCCGCAGCGCCTCATTCAGATTACTGACCACGAAATCGCAGAGCCCGTTCCGCAGCGCACCGGAGACCCGGGCTGCCTCATCGTCTGCGCAAAGCGAAGCCGCGCCGGCTACGCTACCCGCCACGATCGCGGCGATCCCATCCGCATCGAGCGCGGACCGGAACAGCAACTTGCCGCCCAGCCCGCGTCCGAAGTGCTCAAGGGCGACACGGCTCAGCGACAGGTAGACTTCATGGATTCGCTCCAGTTCGGGAAGGATCAGCATGCCTGCTGCGATTCTGCCACACGCCACTGCACTCCCGCGCTGCCTGATGCCATCTCTCCCAAAGCGGGAAATCCAGGGAAAACCTGCCCCGGGCACATTGCCTTGCAGGGCTCCGGTCTCACCGGCGTCCGGCAAAACCATCCTGCTCTGAATCTAGTAAATCAGCTTGAGCGAGAACTGGATCTGGCGCGAGGTGCCGGCGGTCTTGCTGATCTCTCCAAAGCCCGAACCCTTGATGGTGTTGGCGGGCAGGCCCATGTTCACAATATTGAAGAGGTTGAAGAACTCCCCCCGAAACTGCAGGTCGGTGCGTTCCACGCCGCTGCTGCGATGGCCGAAAGGCGTGTCCTTGATGAGGGCGTAATCGAAGTCGTAGTAAGCGGGGCCGAAGAAGGTGTTGCGTCCCAGGGTGCCGAGGCGTCCGGAGTTGGGGCCGGAGCCGCCGGGAATGCCGATCGGAATATAGAAATAGGAGCTGTTGTCCGCACCCTTCCCGAGGTAATCTTCCCGCGGGCGCGTGGAGCTGTGCGCGGTGGAGAGGTCGGGCTTCCCGATCTGATCGGGGCGGTCGGTGCCGTTGGTCCCATAGCCGGTCTGCTGGATTCCCGAATAGATGGTGAAGGGTGAGCCGCTGGTGATGGTGGAGATGCTGAGGAACTCCCATCCCCACGTGAGCGGCCGCACGGACTGGGGAAAGATGTCCTGGAGATGAAGGTCCTGGGCGGCGCTGAGGGTGAAGGCGTGGGCGACATCGAAGTTCGAGGGGCCCTTTTCCGGGTGGGTATTGTAGGGATCCTGGGGGTAGGGCAGAGCCACGGCTCCGGTGGAACCGGTGCCGCCGATCACGGCGCTGGTATCGTCCAGCGACTTCGACCATGTGTAGCCGGCCTGAATGCCGGGGCCTCCGTGTCTGAAGGTGCCGGCCAGGGAGGTCTGCAGCGCGTTGTAGGAGGAGTGGGCGGTGGCCGTAATGATCTGCTCAAGACCATAGCCGCCGGTCACGTTGCCCTTGCTGTCGAAGTGGGTAAAGGGGGCAAAGCCCGGGTCCGCGCCGGGGAAGGCATTGGGGAACGAGGTGCGCGGCAGCCGGAAGGATGCGGTGCCCACATAGGCGGCATCCGCCGTCAGTCCGCCAATCTGGCGCTCGAACCCCAGGGTCCAGGCCTGGAGGTAGCCGTCGCCGAAATGACGGTCCACGGCGCTGATATTGAGCAGCGAGAGCTGGTGCGACGGCGAGAGAGCGGCCATGTCTTCCTGGTAGCGATTGACGTCCATGGGGGTGTTGGGCGCCACGTTCTTCGGATTGCCGCTCGCGAAGATGTTCTGGCCGGAGGGCGTATAGGCGGGCGGCAGCTGCGAGGGCGTGATGGAGAATCCGTACTGGATGGGCGCGCCTTTGGCGGAGTTGATGCGCGGGTAAATGGCAAAGGGCGTGGAACCAGTGAGGAAGTTATCCTGCCAGATGTTGGGCGGGATGACGGTGATGGCCCCGCCCACGTGAACCACGAACTGGCTGGGCGCGCGCCAGTCCAGCTGCACGCGGGGCCCCCAGCCGTTCCAGCCGGACTGGTAGCCGGGCTGGGGATCGATGACGTACACCTGATCGGAGCCCTGGGGCGGATACACCTTGAGAAAACCGGCGGTACGGTGGGCGCGCTCGGTGATGGGCGAGTAGACCTCATACCGCAGGCCGTAATCGAGCGAGAAGCTGGGAGAGATTTTCCAGGTGTCCTGGGCGTAGACGTTCACGTCGTTGCGGTTGATGGCGGCCGGGCCGATGTGGGGGCCGCTGGAGAAATAAGGCGGCGCGACGGCCACGGTGTAGTCGTAGGGATAGCCGATCAGCAGG
This sequence comes from Acidobacteriota bacterium, assembly GCA_021792135.1. Taxonomy (GTDB): domain Bacteria; phylum Acidobacteriota; class Terriglobia; order Terriglobales; family Acidobacteriaceae; genus Palsa-343. The sequence goes on from JAJYVF010000001.1 coordinate 215,060, forward strand.
CTGCTGAGCGTGTCGGGCAGAGGATCGCCGGGCTGGATATCGTGCGTCCCGCTCTGCGAGGGGATAAAGATGGGCGAGTAGACGGTGCCGCCGCCGAAATCGTACTCGCCGTTGGGACTGATGCCGTAATAGGTGGTATCGCGGTTCAGGCGTACTTCCCCGCCGAATTTCACCTCGTGGCTGCCGGTCGTCCAGGTGAAATTCTGCTGGCCCTGGAAGAGGTTGCCGAAGGCCGACATCACGGAGCCGCCGGCGGTATTGAAGCCCTCGAAGAGGCCGTCGACGAATTTGATGGCCGGGTCGGTGTGGTTGGGCGTGGGGAAGGACGGCGTGGTGCGGGTAATGCTCAGCGAGGACTGCCAGAGGAAGCGCGGCGAGACGGTTCGGGTGTAGGTGAAGACCACGTTGCGCTGGCGGTCCACATACTGGACGCCGAAGGTGGGGTCGAGGAGGGTTTGATCGGGGTTGGTGGTCGGCCCGGTCATGTTGTCCCAGGTGAAGCGGGAGAAGAACTTCCCTTTTGCGCCGAGGTTCTGGTCGATGCGGATGGAAAACTGGTCGGCGTTGGTCGCCACGTTGGAGGGAGCCGCAAAGGTGCGGTCTCCGTAGGCCCCGGTGGGCAGGTTGGGCAGGGGATAACGGGCCAGCACGGCGGCGATGCGGGGATCGATGGGCAGCATCAGGGTGTCGGTGCTGCCGTCGGGGAAGCGCAGCGTGTCGCGTCCGGCGCGCTCGGCGGCTGTCGGCACGGGGAAGACCTGGGTGGTGCCGAGGACCTGGCGAAAGCCCTGATACTCACCGAAGTAGAAGGTCTTGCCGCGCCCGTCGTAGAGGTGGGGCAGGTAGACAGGACCTCCGTTGGTGAATCCAAACTCATTGCGCTTGAAGGGCGGGATGCGTCCGGGATCCGCGATCGAGGGATGATCGAAGAAATTGCGGGCATCGAGGACGGAGTTGCGCAGGAACTCAAAGAAGGAGCCGTGAAAGCCGCTCTGGCCCGAGCGCGTGACGATGTTGGTGAAACCGGCAGCGCCGCGGCCGATCTCGGCCGGCATCCAGCCGGAGCTGGACTGGAGGTCCTCGATGGCATCGACGTTGAAGTTGGGGAAGGCGGCGCCGCCCATCTCGGGATCGCTGATGTCGGCTCCGTCCATGGCGAAGACGGCCTCGACCCCGCGCTGGCCGTTGATGGCGAACTGCTGGGTGAAATTGGTGGCGCCGTTCACATCGGTCATGGTTCCGGCGGCCAGCAGCAGCAGGGTGCTGAAGTCGCGGCCATTGAGCGGCAGTGAGCTCACCGCCTGGCTGGACAGCTCCTCGCCGCCGGTGGTGTCGCGCTCGGTTCCGGAGGGCGCGATGGGCGCCGCACTGATGCTCAGGGTGTTCTGGTCGGAGAGCGTGAGCACGATGGCGACAGCCGGCAGGCCGAAGGCGATGGCCGCCGTTGCGGGCCTGCCCTTCAGACGGACCGCGAGCCGGTGCCGGCCCGGGGGAACGGCGAGAAACGAGAAGCTGCCGTCCGACCGGGTCACGGTGGTGCGAAGACCGCCCCCACCGGAAAGGACAATCGTCGCCCCGGCGATGGGCTGCCCGGAAGAGTTGCGCAGCACACCGCCCCAGCCGCGAATCACCGTCGTCTGCTGAGCCCACTGCGGCGAGGTGAACAGGAGAGACCCGAGCAGGAACCAGATCGCCGCTTTCGAAATCCTACTGCCCTGCCTTCTCAGACTAAAAAGACTGCTGATATCGATCACGCGCTCCCTGATCACACCGAACCCTGATCCCTGAGTTTTGCAGGAGAAATCCTTGGGCAGTGTACCCTGTCCCTGCCTGCGGCGGTTGAGAATTTCGTCGAATCGTTCCGCTTCCGCACGATTGAGCGAGGTTCGGCGCCCGGAACGGAACCGAACCCTCGGCCTACGTCCTTCCGGAACGGACCTCAGACGCCCGCTCTGGGCTTGTTCTCCCTCACGTAGAGCGTGTCCTGAATCGGCTCCGACTCGCACTCGATGGCAATCGTCGTCAGCGGCCAGTCGGGGGCCTTCTCCGGCAGGCCGATCAGTTTGGTCTGGAAGTCGTCCTGCGCGATCTTCACCTCCGTGCCGGTCTTCAGCAGGCGGGCCGAGAGGGCTTTGGTGCGCAGGCCGCTCAACGCCACGTAATTGCCAGGCCAGAAGTAGACATGCATATAGAGGGTATTGCCGATGCGGGTGAAATTGGCATAGTCCGAGTGCCGTACCTGGCACAGCTCCGCCTGGTAGATGGTGTGGCCGTTGGTCTGCAGCCACTCGCCGACCTCGGTGAGGACCCGCACGGACTCTTCAGGGACGGAGCCGTCCGGCTTCGGGCCGATGTTGAGCAGGTAATTTCCGCCGTCGCGCGAGCACTGGATGAGGTTGCGGATTACGGTCCGCGAAGATTTCCAGTTGTCGTCGGCGCGCTGATAACCCCAGCTGTCGTTGAGGGTCATACAGGCTTCCCAGGCGCGCCCGTTCTTCGCGGCCTCGATGTGCTGTTCGGGGGTCGAGAAGTCGCCGGGCAGGCGGTTACGGTTGTTCACGATGATCTCCGGCTGGAGCTGGAAGACCATCTCGTTCATCCGCTCGGATTCCCATCCGTTGGCATCAAGCGGCCAGGCGACGTCGTACCACAGCACGTCGACCTTGCCGTAATTGGTCAGGATCTCGCGGATGAGGCCGTGGGTGTAATCCACAAAGCGGCGGCGGGCGGCCTCGTCGGTCATGCAGCGGGCGCCGTCGGGATGATGCCAGTCCATGAGCGAGTAGTAGAAGCCGACGTGCATGCCCTCGGCGCGGGCGGCCTCGACATATTCGTGCACCAGATCGCGCCCGGGGCCCTGCTTCGGAGCGCAGTAGTCGGTCTGCGTGGTGTTGAAGTTGCAGAAGCCCTCGTGGTGCTTGGTGGTCATCACCATGTATTTCATGCCGGCGGCCTTCGCCAGCCTGGCCCAGGCGCGGGGGCAGTTCGGAGCCGGATGAAACGTCGTGGCATGCGCGGTGTATTCGCCGATGGGGATCGCTTCCTCCTCCATTACCCACTCATGGCGGCCGATGGTGCTGTAGACGCCGAAATGGATGAACATGCCGAAGCGCGCCGCGTGCCACCACTGCATCCGCTGGTCGCGGGTCTGCGCCTGGCGGATGTCGGTTGGAGACTGGGGTGCCGTCTGGGAGCTTCCGCTTTGCTGCGCCAGCACTTTCGAGACGCCCGCCGCCATGGCGGAGGCGCCGGTAGCCTTCAACAGATCGCGACGTGAAAGCATGGTCTTCCTTTTGCTGCGGGGATTTGGGCGCCTGGGCTTCCGGGGTCTCCAGGCCAGCAACAGGGTAAACCGCAAAGCCGCGATCCGGTATGGGTCCGGGGGGCCGGGGGCGAAATGTTCCCGCAGGCCGGGACGATGGCCCCGCACGGCAGACACTCCGTTCCCGCGGCCTGCCGCCGGGCGGGAAGATCGGGCTGCGTTTATAATGAGGATGCTCCCTGCCGCAACGGGAACTCGATCTCTGCGCGCCTCAGGCCGCCAGAGCGCTCGCAACAGAAAAGGCAGTCGACCCATCCATGATCCGCTTCCTGCAGAAAGACACCCGCTTCACCAAGGCAATCTTTGTCGTCATCATCGCGGCCACCTGCGTGCTGATGGTCATCTTCCTCGTGCCCGGCATCTTCAACGACACGGCGAGCAATTCCGACACCTACGCCAGCATCCGTCACGGCGGGTTCATCGGGCGCTTTCTGCCGGCCCAGGATACGATTTCCACCGCCGACGTGCAGATCGTGGCCAAGCGCATGATGCGCGGACAGCAGATTCCCGACATGCTGATGCCCATGGTGATGCAGCAGGCGGCGCAGGTGGTGATCCAGCAGCGCATCCTGCAGGAGGAGGCACATCGGCTGGGCATTACCGCGACGGACGACGATGCGCGGCGCTTTCTGCACACCGGCATGTGGGGCGAGGTGCTCTTTCCCGACGGCAATTACATTGGCGACGAGCGCTATGCGGAGCTGGTTTCGGACAACTTCGGCATGACGACGGAGAAGTTCGAGAACGAGATCAAGGATCAGATCGTTTCCGATCGGCTGCGCGACCTGGTCACCGGCGGCGTGACCGTTTCCCCCGCCGAGGTGCGGGATTCCTATCGCAGGCAGGCGACGAAGATCAAGTTCACCTATGCGGTGCTCAGCGCCGACGATCTGAGCAAGACCATCAATCCGACGGATGCGGAATTACAGACCTTCTTCACGCAGAATGCGGCGCGTTACCACAACGCCGATCCCGAGACGAGGAAGATTGACTACATCACCCTGACCGACAAGGACCTGCCGGGCGGCAAGCCGCAGGTGACCGACGCCGAGGTGCAGCAGTACTACAGCCAGAACATCCAGAACTACCACGTGGACGCGCAGGTGAAAGTGCGCCACATCCTGATCTCCGTCGATCCCAGCGCCACGCCCGCGGTTGACGCGGCAGCAAAGGCCAAAGCGCAGAAGATCCTCGATGAGCTGCGCAAGGACGACGGCAGGAACTTTGCCGAACTGGCGAAGAAGTACTCCGACGATCCGGGCAGCAAGGACCAGGGCGGAGAGCTGGGCTGGATCAAGCACGGCGTGACCGTGCCGGAGTTCGATAAGACGGCCTTCTCCCTGCAGCCGGGACAGATCTCCGGGCTGGTCCGGACCAAATTCGGCTATCACATCATCCAGACCGAGGATAAGCAGGCCGCGCACACGAAGCCGCTGGACGAGGTGCGGAGCTCAATCGTCGACATCCTGACAAAGCAGAAGGAAGCGCAGGCCGGGCAGGCCTTCGCGCAGCAGCTGGCGGCGGAGGCGCAGAAGTCGGGGCTGGCGCAGACGGCGGCCGCGCACCACCTGAAGGTGGAGAGCACGGATTACATAGCCGCAAACTCGGACCTGCCCGGCATGACCGACAGCTCGAAGCTGCTGGCTGCGGCCTTTGCGGCGCAACCGAACAGCGCGCCCCAGGTGGCCGCGACCGGTGACAGCGCTTATGCCGTCTTCCAGGCCACGGGGATGAAACCGGCGCACACGCCGACCTTCGACGAGTACAAGTCGCATATCCTCGCCGATTTCCGCGATCAGCAGGTGACGTCGCTGCTGGCCCGCAAGACCAACGAGCTGGCCGACCGGGCGCGCGTGGAGAACGATCTGGCGAAGGCCGCGAAGGAAGTGGGCGCGACCCTCAAGACCAGCGACCTGGTGGGACGCGACGATCAGGTTCCGGACGTGGGCCAGATGGCCAGCGCCGCGCCTTCGCTGTTTGACCTGAAGGTGAACCAGATCAGCAACGCGATCGACGATGGGCATACCGGCGTGGTGGCGCAGATCCTCGACAAGCAGGAACCCTCGGATGCGGACATCGCGAAGAACTTCGATTCGACGCGCGATACCCTGCTGAACCAGCGTCGCGACCAGGTTTATGAAGTGTTCATGGGCAACCTTGTAACAAGCTATGAAAAGGCGGACCGCGTCCTTCTGAACCGGAGGATGCAGCAGAACCCGCTGAGCGGAACTTAGGCGCCGGCGCAACAGACAACCGAGGCCCGTGCTGTTCGAATCTGTTCGAAGCGCGGGCCTTTCTTTGGCCCGTCAACCAGGATGGATGCATGCCGTTTGAGCGCTCCTCGGGACTCCTGCTGCATATTTCTTCTCTGCCTTCTTCCGGTGGCATCGGCGACATGGGACCGGAAGCATACGCCTTTGCGGATTTCCTGGCCGCTGCCAGACAACGGCTGTGGCAGGTTCTGCCGCTGGGACCGACAGGGTACGGTAATTCCCCTTATGCAGGGCTCTCCGCGTTTGCCGGCAATCCCCTGCTGCTGTCGCTCGAACGGCTCGCCGAGCGCGGATGGATCGATCGGCAGCGCCTCGCCAGCCTGCCGGGAACTTCCGCCCAGGTGGACTACGAAGAGGTTTCGGCGAAAAAGCTGCCGCTGATCGAAGAGGCCGCGCGGAATTTTCTTCACCGGCACTCCGGCGCGGAATGGGCTCACTTCGAGAGCTATTGCCGCGAAAACGCCACCTGGCTGAACGCATGGGCCGTCTACAGCGTGCTGCGGCGCAAATTCAGCTATGTCTCCTGGAACCAGTGGCCGGATGAGGTGAAGCACCGCGATCCGCAGGCGCTGGAGGAGCTGCGCGGCGAACACGCGGAGGAGATCGCCACCGCGAAGGCCGTCCAGTTCGCCTTCGACGAGCAGTGGCAGGCGCTGCGGAAGTACTGTGCGGACCGCCGCATTCGCTTCATCGGCGACGTGCCGATTTTCGTCAACTACGACAGCGCCGATGTGTGGACGCATCCGGAGCTGTTTGAGCTGAACGGCGACCTTTCGCCGATTCGCGTGGCCGGCGTTCCGCCGGACTACTTCTCCGAGACGGGACAGCGCTGGGGAAACCCGCTGTACCGATGGGAGGTGCTGGAGCAAAGCGGGTTTGCCTGGTGGGTGGACCGCATCCGGCGGGCGCATCTGCTCTACGATCTGATCCGGCTCGATCACTTCCGCGGATTCGAGGCCTACTGGGCGATCCCGGGCAGCGACGAGACCGCGGTGAACGGCCAATGGGTCAGGGCCCCCGGCGCGGCGCTCTTTCAGCGGCTGCAGGAGCAGCTGGGCCATCTGCCGTTCATTGCCGAGGATCTCGGCCTGATCACCAGAGAGGTGGACTCTCTGCGGGAGCGCTTCCGCCTGCCGGGTATGAAGGTGATCCAGTTTGGGTTTTCCGCGCCTGGAGCGCACATCCACCTGCCCCATCGATATGTAACCAATACCGTTGCCTATACAGGGACTCACGACAACGACACGACCCGCGGCTGGTGGGAAGCGGGCGCGTCGGAAAACGAGAAGGCCGCCGTCCGCGCGTATGTGGAGACCAGGGACGGCTGCGTGGTGTGGCCGCTGATACGCGCCGTGTCTGCCTCGGTGGCCGATACGTGCCTCTTTCCGGTGCAGGACATCCTCGAACTGGGCAGCCAGGCACGCATGAATACCCCTTCCCGGCTGAAGGGCAACTGGAGCTGGCGGTGCCCGGAGGGCGCGCTGACGCCCGCCCTGGCCGAGAAGCTCGCGGCCCTGGCCGAGGTAAGCGACCGCGACCGCCCGCAGCGCGAGGGCTGAACCGCTACACCGCCGCGAACAGGGCCACGGGAAACCCGGCGAAGACTTCGCGCAGCGGAAGCCTGCCGTCGGCATCCACGCGCAGCTGTTCGCCGGTAAAGATATTCTCGATCGACCTGGCGGCCATCTCAGGAACAATCAGCTCGCCACGCCCCCAGGCGCTGCCCAGCGGCAGGCGGGCCCTGCCGCCCATCAGCGTGTACGCGAAGCGCGGAACCGCGGCCACCACGCTGCGTCCCCGCGTGAAGGCGACGACATGGGGCGCGAACTCTTTTGTCACTTCCACTGTCACATACTGGCCCCGCCGGAATGCTTCCGGCAGGCGGTTGCGCAGCTGCAGGGCGCGATGCACGGTCCACAGCTTGACGCGTCCGCTTGCGAGACCGGAAAGCACGTCGCGGCAGACTGCCCACTCTCCCTGGCTGCGGGCAAGTTCCCCAAGGGCGTGAAGCGCGCTGCGCCGGATTTCGTAGTCCACCGGCCGCCGGTTGTCGGGATCCACCAGGCTGAGGTCCCACATCTCGGTGCCCTGGTAGAAGTCGGGCACGCCGGGCGAAGCGACCTTGAGCACCACCTGAGCCAGCGAGTTCACCGCCCCGAAGAGCTTCAGCTCGGGCAGGATCTCGCTGAGGGTCTGGACGAAGCGGGATTCGCCGCCGCGCGCGTCGGGCAGGACGATGCCGCGGATGAAGTCGTGCACCGCGTCCACATAGGCCGGGTTGGGGTTGGTCCAGCTCAGATTGACCTTGGCCTCGCTGAGGGCTTTGGTCATGTACTGCTGGACTCGCTCCAGGAACTGCCGGCGGTCGCCGGCGGACTTCATCTCCCATGGCCACGCCCCCGCCAGCGTCTGGTAGAGGAAGTATTCCTCGTTGGGGTCGGGCGCCACGCGGCCGTCCTCGAGCGTCCGCCGGAACCTGGCGTTCATCCGAGTCCAGCGGCGCACATACGCCGGCCACTGCCAGGTCATCTCGGAGATCACATTCAGGCGGTTGCGGACATCCTCGCTGCGCTTGGTGTCATGGGTCGAGGTGGCCAGCATGGCATCGGGCGTCCGGCGCAGGCGCTCGCGATTGGCATCGTGAAACAGCTCCGGTTCGATGCCGAACGCATCCGCGGAACTGCCGACATCATTGGAGGAGATGAAGCGGTTGTAGACGTAGAAGGTCGTGTCCTCAACGCCCCTGGCCATCACCGGTCCGGTAAGCTGCTGAAATTTGAGCGCGAAGTACAGCTCCTGGCGGTCGATCTCCTCGCCGCTCCGGCCGTGCAGCAGCAGCGTGTTCTCGAGGAAGTCGAAGACCGAAGCGTCCATCTCGCGATTGCGCTGCTTCGCGCGGCTGATGGCCTGGCGGATGAAGGCGCGGTCGTGCTCCATGTATTGGCCGCGCTCGTCGATGTAGGTGCGGTAGACGGCAAAGCAGGCAATGGTTTCGCGGATGGCCGTCTCCAGCAGGTCGTCGGTGAAGTCGCGGGCGCGGCGGTTGGCCGATGCCAGCCTGCTCAGCAGCGTGGACAGCACATACACTTCGCTCGACAGCGCATTGCGCATCACGTTCAGCTTCGAGCGGTAAACGATGTCCTCCGGATGCTCGAACCTGCCTGTCACCCGGGTGTAGAAATCGGTGAATCGGTCTTCGTTCTCGCGGCGGATGAAGATCTGGTTGCCGAAATAGACAAAATCGTAGCCGGACGTTCCCTGCACCGGCCATTCGTGCGGCAGAGACTCCTTCGGGCCCAGAATCTTCTCGACCACCACATAAAGCGGCCCATGCACGGCGCTCCAGTCGTACCTGCGCAGCGAGTCGCGGATTTCCACTTCGATTCCATCGGGCGCGGCGGGTTCCTGCGCGGATTCGCCGCCGCACTGGCTGGCGATGTAGAGCAGCTGCAGGCGGATGAGATACTGCCGCGGGTCGAACATGCCGTCGCAGTGGTCGATGCGCAGGCCGTTGACCTGGCCGCGCGCCAGCAGCCGGCGGATGAGGCCGTGAGTCGCGGCGAAGACTTCGCCCTGCTCCATGCGCAGCCCAACCAGGTCGTTGATGTCGAAGAAGCGGCGGTAATTGATCTCCTCGGCGGAGACGCGCCAGTAGGCCAGGCGCCACGGCTGCTGCTCCAGCAGGTCGTGCAGGCGGTCGAAACTGCGGGGAGCGCCCTCGACGCCGTTGATGCGTTCGAGAGCGCGGCTCACAACTGGCTGCATTTCGGAGCGGAGCAGAGCCTGGCGCAGACGCGGTCGTAGTTCCGACAGCTGTTCGCGCCGCTGCTGGGCCAGCGCAGGATCGGTGGTTTCATGGGGTGGGATGTGAGCGGTATCGCGGAGCAGATCGCGGAAGAACTGCGGAACCCCGAACTCATCCAGATCCTCCTCGGGAAAGAGTGTGGGAAGAGAGCGGGGCGCCAGCGGGATGAGGTGGTCGTAGTAGCGCGCCCGCAGGCGTCCGTCCTCGGCGACGACCTGGATCCGTTTCGTCTCCAGTTCCTCGCCGTAGTGGCAGCCCAGGATGGGCAGCAGCAGCTTGTCCTTCATATCGGGATTCAGCGGATTCCAGTCGATATCGAAGTACCGGGCGTACTCCGAGGCGCGCCCGTTCTCGAGCACGTCCTGCCACCAGAGGGAATCGTTGCCGACGCCCATGTGGTTGGGGACGATATCCAGCAGCAGCCCCATGCCGGCTTCGCGCAGCCGCGCCGACAGCCTCGCGAAGCCCTGCTCGCCGCCCAGTTCGGGGTTCACGCGGTCGTGGCGGGTGACATCGTAGCCGTGCATGCTTCCCGGCCGCGCCTCAAAGATGGGTGAAGCGTAAAAATCGCCGATGCCGAGATCCTTCAGATACGGGACAACCCGCTCGGCGTCGGCGAAGGTAAAGCCGGCATGCAGCTGTACCCGATAGGTGGAGTGGGGTGCGCGCGCCTCCGCCGCGAGTTGCCGCTCGACGCACGGCTTCCTCTCCTGACCGCTGATGGGAGCTTCCGCTTTCATGGATGGCACGGGCGATAGGATGCGCATTCCGGAAAGCGCGTTTGCAGTTCAGACTCCACTCGGGAAGGGATCAGGCGGCCAGAACTTTGCGGCTTTTGGCGCCCTGACACGAACGATTTGCCGGGAACAAAATTCAGGAGCGCAGGCCGATCGGATTACGTCAGTATGATTGCCGGGCGATGGAAGCCGTTTAGGATAACAGCGGGAGTGTGTGTTTGAGCAGGTTTGCTTCAGGACGGGTTGATTGGCTCGGATGTCTGTTCCTAACCCTGGCGCTCGCGGGGTGCGGGAAATTTTTTCCTCCGCAGACGAACAACGGCGGAGGCGGTGGTGGTGGTGGCGGCGGTTCAACCAGCGGAGATTATCTGTACGTCGGCAACCTGGGAACGAATCCGCTCAGTGTTGCGGGATTCACCATCGCCAGCGGGGCGATGAGCGTGACGGCGGGCTCTGCCTGGGCCATGGCCGTTGAGCCCACGGCACTTGCCGTTACGCCCAACGACGCTTATCTGTATGTGGGCAGTGCGGCGGGAGGCATTTATGTCTATCTGATCGGCTCGAACGGCTCCATCAGCGTGGGGAATAACGGCGCGCCGGTGGCGAGCGGGGTCCAGCCTGCGGTGCTGCGCGTGGATGCGACCGGAAACTGGCTGATCGGCGCCGATGCGTTCTCCGGTCAGGCGTATGTCTTTCAGATCGGCGTCGGGGGCATTTTGACGGCTATCAGCACTTCCGTGGTCACGCTGAATGCCAGCTACCCGGCTACGGATCTGGAGATTACCCCCGGCAACAACTACCTCTATGTCTCCAGCGGAGTGGCAGGCATTTACACGCTGGGCTTCAATCCCTCCAACGGAGCTCTGGCTCAGCTCTACGGCGTGCTCAGTCCCAAACTGAATGGCGGCGCCGACTACGGGATGGCGATCAGCCCCTCGGGCAAGTTCCTCTTCGTCGCCGAAACCGGCGTGGGCGGAGTCCGGATCTTCTCCATCTCCAGCAGTGGCGCGATTTCGGAGACTTCGGCATCTCCGGTCAAAACCGCCGCGGGCGCGTATTCGGTTCTGATCGACTCGACCGGCAGCTACGTCTATGTGGCCAACCGAGCGCAGGGCACCATCAGCGGATTCCTGCTGTCCAACAGTGGCACGCTGACGCCCATCTCCGGCTCTCCCTTCGCAGCCGGAATCCTGCCGGTGGCGATGGTCGAGGACAATACCGGCAACTACCTTGCCGTCGTTAATTCGGGGGGCAACCCCGACCTGCAGGTCTTCAGCATCAGCAGTACGACACCCGGCGCGCTGGTCGGTTTCCAGACGGCAAACACCGGAACCGATCCGACGGTGGCAAGCGCCATCGCGGCCACGCATTGAATTCGCCGAGTGAGGGTGCACCCGCTGCGCGCCTGGCTGCCATCCGGGCGCCGTGGTATGCTGACCAGTCTTCTTCCCCGGGCGTCCGCATGACCGAGCCGAAAATTGCAGAACTTCCGCGCCTCCGGAACCAGCTTGTCACGAGGCTGGACCCCCATCGCCAGCGAGCCCTCGGCAACACGCGCAGCATGGAGGGTCTGCTGGCTCAGATTCGCGAGCAGGAAACCGAGCTGCGCCGGGGCGGCGGAGCCAAATCGATCGACGCGCAGCATGCGAAGCAGCGGCTCACGGCGCGCGAGCGTCTGGCCCTGCTGCTCGATCCCGGCACGGAATTCTTCGAACTGGCGCTCTTTGCCGCCTTTGGCATGTACGAGGAGTGGGGCGGCGCGCCCGCTGCGGGCGTGGTCACCGGGCTGGGCCGGGTGGCCGGACGGCTTTGCATGATCGTCGCCAACGACGCCACGGTCAAAGCCGGGGCGTTTTTCCCCATGACCGCCAAGAAGGTTCTGCGCGCGCAGCACATTGCGATCGAGAACCGGATTCCGACCCTCTACCTGGTCGATTCGGCGGGAATCTTTCTGCCCCTCCAGGAAGACGTCTTCCCCGATCAGGACGATTTCGGCAGGATCTTCCGCAACAATGCCGTCATGTCGGCCATGGGCATTCCCCAGATCACCGCGATCATGGGGATGTGCGTGGCGGGCGGCGCTTATCTCCCCGTTATGACCGATCAGGTGCTGATGACCGAGGGCAGTGGGCTGTTTCTCGCCGGGCCGGCACTGGTGCAGGCGGCGATCGGGCAGAAATATTCGGCGGAAGAACTGGGCGGGGCCACCATGCACGCCGAAATCTCGGGAACCGTGGATTTCAAGGAGCCCAACGACCATCTCTGCATCGCGCGGCTGCGGTCGCTGGTTGCCAGGCTGGGTCACCCGCCGCGGGCTCCTTTCGATCGCGGGCCCTTCGACCCGGCGAGGGACGCGCCAGGCTGTGCGGCCCGCGACCTGTATGCGCTGCTCGATCCGGCTCCGGCGAAGGCTGCCGTGAATATCTACGACATGCACGAGGTGATCGCCCGCATCGCGGACCGCAGCGAGTTCGACGAATACCGGCCCGACTACGGGCGCACGCTGCTGTGCGGATATGCGCGGATTGGCGGCTATGCCGTGGGGATCGTGGCCAATCAGAAAATGCCTCAGCCGCAGACCGGCCACGGGGGTGAAAAGAGGATGGAGTTTGGCGGGGTCATCTACGCAGAGAGCGCCGACAAGGCCGCCCGCTTCATCATGGACTGCAATCAGAACCTGGTACCGCTCGTCTTTCTGCACGATGTGAACGGCTTCATGGTGGGGCGCGATGCGGAGTGGAGCGGCATCATCCGCTCGGGCGCGAAGATGGTGACCGCCGTTTCCAATTCCGTCGTCCCCAAGATCTCGGTCATTATCGGCGGGACCTTCGGAGCCGGCAACTACGCCATGTGCGGCAAGGCCTACGATCCGCGCTTCATCTTTGCCTGGCCGACAGCGCGCTATGCGGTGATGAGCGGTGAGTCGGCCGCGAACACCCTGGTGGAGATCCGCATCCGGCAGCTGGAGCGGGATGGCCGCAGACTCAGCGACGAGGAGAAGCAGGAGCTTTTTGCCTCCATCAAGGCCACCTACGATACGCAGACCGACTGCCGCTACGCCGCAGCGCGCCTGTGGGTGGATGCGATCATCGATCCTGCGAAGACGCGCGAAGCGCTGCTGATGGCCCTGGAGGCCGCATCGCTGAACCCCGAGGTTCCCAGGTTCAATCCCGGTGTGATTCAGACCTGACCGTGACGCCGCGGATGCCGTCTTGATCGAGGGGTATCCCGGCGGAGTATTCTCAAAGCATGCCCGCAGTTTCAGCCGTGCAGTCGCGCAGGAGGCGCGACGGAAAGAAGAAGTCCGCCCGCAGCGGCTGGAGGGGAGTATTGCCGCTGCTGATCGGCATCGTTGTCACACCTTTTGCGGTGCGCGCCGCCAGCATTCTGGCGCTGGCGGGCCCGAAGCCGTTTGCCCTGCTCTATCCATGGGTGGTGGTTCTGCGCAGCCAGGCGCTGCACGTTCCGCCGGATCTGGCCGGAATGCTCTCGCAGTGGATGATGTTTCTTCAGTTTCCCCTCGAAGGCCTGCTGATGACGCTCACCTATCGCCCGGGCCAGTTTCATCGCGCGTTCGCCTTCGGTGTTGCCGCGCACTTCGCAGGCCTCTTCGCGGTCGTGCTGCTGGCCTATCTGGCTCAATGACCCAGGACCCGGAAAGAGATCGGCAGCATGAGACTCCATCGGCGCCTGATCCGCATGATCGTGACGCAGCTGCGGCTGCGCTTCCTGATTGCGCTGGTGGCGCTGGCTTTGGCCTGCGGGGCGCTGACGCTGCTGTTTCTGGTGGCATGGCACCGCCGCGGGGATACCTTCGCCCTGGCGCTGGGCGCGCTGCTCAGCTTCTTTGCCTCGGTCATTACGGCGATGGTGACGCTGACTTACCTGCACGTTTCGCGGCGCTCGCTGGCTGCGGCGGAGGCCGCGATCGCGCTGCAGCGGGAGCAGTGGGAAGCCAGGATGACGGTGCAGCCGCGGTTCTGGATGGAGACTCGATCAGAATCCAGCGACCGCTTTGCGCATCCTCCGGTGACCATCACCTACCGGCACGACCTGGCGGAGAGCGGCAAATCCTATTACGAATCGATCCCATGGCCGCAGATCGCGGTCGACGTCTGGAACGACGGGGAACGCTCCTTCCGGGTCTCGGGCTACCGGCTCTGGGTCCGCGAGGAGGAGCATCTGGCCATCGAGCGGTCGCTGTCGGGATTTGTGGTGCCGCCGAACGAGCTGCACTCCTTCCCCGTTACCCAGGAGCTGATCGCGCTCAGCGCGCGCCAGCGTCACTTCCAGGAAAGATATGAACGCCCACCGTGCCCAGAAAGCGTCATCGGACTCCGCCTGCACTACTCGGACTGGCGCGACGACAACCGCTCCAGCCGCGACGAGTACTACCTTCTCCTCAGCCCGCCACTTTCGAAGGAGCTGCGCATCCAGCGTTTCGAACGCAGTGTCTGAAGGGGCACGCGGGAAGCGATACGACCGGGCCTTCTTCCTGCTGCTGATACCGATGGCCGCGGCCTCGCTGCCGTCGCTGCTCTTCTGCGTTTTCGAGATTGCTCTGTGGATCCACGGCATCTCCACGCGCAATCCGCTGGTCTTTCATCTGCCGCCCGAGAGCGGCTGGGATCGCCTCTTCGCCGCGCAGTCGGCCGTGTATGGGTGGGTTGCGCGCTGGAATGCGCCGGCCACGCTGGCGGCGACTGCCTTCGTGGTTTCTGTGCTGGCGCGGCCGCGCTGGCGTCCGTGGGCGGCTCTGGCGCTGATTCCTTTCGCCCTGCTGCTCTGCGCCGACTTCACCCTGCGCTGGCGAACCGCGCTGCTGCCATGAGCTCCGCCGTCAAAATCGTCGAATGCCCGCGGGATGCATGGCAGGGACTGCCGAAGATCATTCCGGCCGAGGTGAAAGCCGATTATCTGCGCACGCTGATTGCCGCCGGATTTCATCACATCGACGCGGTCTCCTTCGTTTCTCCGAAGGCGGTGCCGCAGATGGCGGACGCGGAACAGGTGCTCAACTACCTCGACCCGCCCAACGATGTGGAGATCCTCGGGATTGTGGTCAACGAGAAAGGCGCCAGCCGGGCGATTGAGACCGAAGCTGTGTCGACGCTCGGATTTCCATACTCCATCTCGCCGGAGTTCCTGCGCCGAAACCAGAATCAGACGCCCGAGGAGGCGCTGGTGGCGCTGGAAGCGGTGGGGCAGGCTGCCTTCCAGGCAGGGCTGGGAGTCGTCGCTTATATCTCGATGGCGTTCGGCAATCCTTACGGCGATGGGTGGGATGCGGAGGAGGTCGTCGCGGCCTGCGATCTGCTGTCCGACTCCGGCATCACGCAGGTTTCTCTGGCGGACACGGTGGGGCTGGCCACACCGGAGCAGATTCGCGGCGTGATGACCGCGGTTCTGGACTCGGTGGATCCGGAGATGGAGATCGGGCTGCACCTGCATGCCCGGCCGGAGGAAGCCGCAGTCAAAATCGCCGCGGGCTACCAGGCGGGCTGCCGGCGCTTCGATCTGGCCATGGGCGGCTATGGCGGCTGCCCGTTTGCGCAGGATGCTCTGGTGGGGAATATCGCGACCGAAACAGCGCTGGCGGAGCTGCGCCGCTCAGGGGCGGATTTGCCGCCGCTGCGCCCGCTGGATTCGCTGCGCGCCGCTGCCGGTGAGATCCAGCGGAAGTTCGGGCCGGTGATTCATTAGCGAAACTGTTACTGCTGATGCGAGCCCTGGGGAGTCGGGGCGGACTCCCCGAACCGGGCCTCTGTTGCGGCGGATCTTCCTTTGCGGTACGCGCCGCCACGCCTGCGCAGCAGAACCTGCCTGCGGCAGATGGCACATTCCCACGGATAGAAACCGAATAACGGGAAGACACGGCAGCGAAAGAAACCACGACGTGCGACGCGCGCCAACTGATCCTGGCGACAGTGCGGACAGCGCAGTTTGATCTTCGCTCCTTTCCTCGCATCCGGTGTCTGCATCGGCGCAGTCCCATTCCAGGGGTGGATTGTGGTCATCGAATCGGTGGAATCTCAGCCTGAAACTTTATCCACCATCATCTCCTATTCCGGCAATCCTGGAGGGAAAAATGTTTCCCGGCCAGGAACATAACACTTTTGTGGGATGTGTCGGTCACCCGGGATCCGGGATTCGCGCTCCTGGCCGACCCGCTGCGGGGGCAGGTACACTGAAAGCGATGATTCCGACGCTCGAATGGACCCCGGAGGGGGTGAGATTCCTCGATCAGACGCGGCTTCCTCTCGAGGAAACCTACGTTCTGGCAACCACTTACCAGCAGGTGGCAGAGGTCATCACCACCATGGTGGTTCGCGGCGCTCCGGCCATCGGAGTTTCGGCGGCGATGGGCCTGGCGATGGGCGTGAAAAGCAGCCAGGCGGCGACGGTTCCGTCGCTGGCAGCGGAGTTCGAGACGATGTGCCGGACCCTGGCGGCTACGCGGCCGACGGCGGTGAACCTCTTCTGGGCCATCGAGAGGATGAAGCAGCTCTTCTCCACAGTGATATCGGTACCCGGGACGACGGTGGAAACGGTCCGGAAGGCGCTGACTGAGGAAGCGCTGCGCATGTATGACGAGGACATCGCCGCGTGCCGCCAGATGGGCGCCCACGGCGCGCCGCTGCTGCCGGTGTCCGGCGGAGTGCTGACCCACTGCAATGCCGGAGCGCTGGCGACCTGCGGGTATGGCACGGCGCTGGGCGTGATCCGCGCCGCCGTGGAGCAGGGACACGAGATTCATGTCTATGCCGACGAGACGCGGCCCTTCCTGCAGGGCGCGCGGCTGACGGCCTGGGAGCTGATGCACGACGGGATCCCCACGACGGTGCTGTGCGACAACATGGCGGCCAGCCTGATGCGCCAGGGGAAGATCCGGGCTGTCATCGTCGGAGCGGACCGCATCGCCGCCAACGGCGATGTGGCCAACAAGATCGGCACCTACGGCGTCGCGGTGCTGGCCAAGGAGCATGGGATTCCCTTCTTCGTGGCCGCGCCCTGGTCGACGGTTGACCTGCGGACGGCAACCGGAGATGCGATCCCCATCGAGCAGCGGCCGGAGATCGAGGTGACCCACCATGCCGGACGGCAGCTCACGCCGCATGGGGTCGGGATCGAGAACCCGGCCTTCGACGTGACTCCGGCCCGGTACGTGACGGCGATCATCACCGAGCGCGGTGTGCTGCGGCCGCCCTACAGCGAGTCGCTCCAGGAGCTGGCGGGCGCGGCATCGGCCAGCTGAAGCTCACACGCTGTGGCCTCTGTCGGGTAAAGCGCAGAGGCCGCCGGACTTCGCGCCACGCCCGCATGCACCGAAGAGGAGGGGTGGCGCTGCTCAGGCCAGCAACCGAATCCACCGGCGCGCGGGCTGCTCCACGACGATGAAGGTGACCAGCGAGCCAATCAGCAGGAGCACCGGATAGATCAGCGACCGCGGCGCGGGGAGTTCGAGCCCGCGGCTGATGCAGAGCGCGATCCAGTTGCGGATGGGCGTCTGCAGGATGTAGATGGCGTAGCTCGCCTGGCCCAGCAGCACCAGCGGCGCGAATTCCAGCCAGGTTCGGATCCGGCTCTCCTGACGCGCAAGAATCCAGATCAGCGCGGCAAAGGGCACGATCACCAGGATGACAAGCCGGTGAAGATTGAGGGAAAGAAGAAGCAGGAAGGCCACCAGGCACAGCGCGATCGCGGCGCGGCCGGCGCGCGGTTGTTTCGCCGGCGGCAACGTCGCCAGCAGCATCCCGAGAAAGAACTCAGGAAGGCGCAGCAGGGGAAGCGGTACGTGGCGGCACAGCCACGACGCCCGGGTGATAGCGGCCTGTGGTCCATCGATGGCCAGCGCCAGGAGGATGGTGAGAGCCACGGCAAGCCCAGGCCGGCGGATGCGCGCCAGAAGCGCCAGCAGGACGGGGAAGCTCAGGTAGAAAAACCACTCCACCGAGAGGGTCCAGGCGGGATAATTCCAGGCATCGGGAAATCGGGAGGGGAGCGTGGTCCAGGACTGGACCATCAGCAGAACCGCGGCGGTTTTGTGAGATTCCGCGGTGTAGAACGGCAGCTGCAGGAGCAGGGCCAGCAGATATACGGGATAGATGCGCGCAAAGCGCGCGACCAGGAACGGCCTGAAACTCCTGCTGGTCCACTTCGCGGCATAGGTTCTGGTAAGCAGGAATCCGGAGAGCATGAAGAAGAACGAGACAGCCAGATAGCCGTGAGCCAGAAAGATGCCCAGCGGCCCGTGCGCGCGTGCCTTTCGCAGCGTCAGGTGGAAGGCGACGACGTAAGCAGCGGCGAAGAAGCGGAGGCTCGTGAGCGAATGGAGACGCGACGGGCGGCGTTCTGCCAGGGTCGGGGGCGGTGGCAATGCAACTCTCGGAACAGGGAAGGACAACACAGAACCGCAGCAATAGAGATTTGGGCGACTATTACGATGCCGGCTGCGCTCCTCCGGGATGCTCGTCAGCTTTTCATGCCACTCCAGACGGCAGTCCGGAAGGATGTGCTCCGCGGGCGTACCATGGTGGGTGGCAGTTCGAAGCGGAGGTTTCTTTGGCTGAGTCCGTTGCCGGCTACCGGTATGAGACCCGTCTCAACGTCCTGCATCAGCCGCTCGAGGTCATCGACGAAAAGGCGCTCGCCGATGCCTGCGAGTACAGATGGTTCAACCAGACGCTTTGCCAGGTGAACAGCAGCGTTGTGCGCATGGCGGTGATTGAGGGCGAGTACCACTGGCACCGGCACACAGAGGACGACGAGTTCTTCTATGTGGTCGAGGGGCGGCTGCTGATTGACCTTGAGGGCCGCACGGTGGAGCTGGCTCCGCGCCAGGGCTTTGTGGTCCCGCGGGCTGCCATGCACCGCACCCGGGCTCCGGAGCGGACCGTGATCCTGATGGTCGAGAACGCCGGGATCGTTCCCACCGGCAACTGAAGGCGAAAATTCCACTAACTTCCGCCGCCCGGTGCGACGCAAGGCGCCGCGCCGGAATCTGAATGAGCAAGCGAAACTCCCCAGGAGAGAATAACGATGAGCGCATCGGCTACCGCCCCTCAGATGTCTGTGAATGAGCCCCTGACCCAGCTTCCCGCCTGGAAAGCCCTCGAGGCGCATTACGAATCCATGCGCAACCGGCATCTGCGCGAGCTGTTCCGGACTGATCCGGAGCGCGGCCGCCGGCTGACGCTGGAGGCCGAGGGGATCTGCTTCGACTACTCGAAACACCGGGTCACGGACGAGACGCTGCGGCTTCTGCTGGAACTGGCTGAGCAGAGCGGCCTGCGGGCGCGCCTGGATGCCATGTTCAGCGGAGACAGGATCAACATCACGGAGAAGCGGGCGGTGCTGCACACCGCGCTGCGCGCCCCGCGGAACGCCACCATCGTGGTCGATGGGAAGAATGTGGTTCCCGAGGTGCACGAGGTGCTGGACCGGATGGCGGGTTTCTCCGAACGGGTGCGCAGCGGAGCGTGGAAGGGATTTACGGGGAAGCGGATTCGCAACGTCATCAACGTGGGGATCGGCGGGTCGGATCTCGGGCCGGTCATGGCGTATGAGGCGCTGCGGCATTACAGCCGGCGGGATATGACGTTCCGCTTCGTCTCGAATGTGGACGGGACGGATTTTGCCGAGGCGACGCAGGATCTGGATGCCGAGGAGACGCTGTTCGTCATCTCGTCGAAGACCTTCACGACGCTGGAGACGATGACCAACGCGCAGACGGCGCGGGAGTGGGCGCTGAAAACGCTGAAGGACGAGAAGGCAATCGCGAAACACTTCGTCGCGGTGTCGACCAACGCGACGGAGGTCGAGAAGTTCGGGATCGACACGGCCAACATGTTCGGGTTCTGGGACTGGGTGGGCGGACGGTACTCGATGGACTCGGCGATTGGGCTGTCGACGATGATCGCGGTCGGGCCGGAGAACTTCCGCCGGATGCTGGCGGGCTTCCATGCGATGGACCAGCACTTCCGGACGGCACCCTTCGAGAAGAATCTGCCGGTGCTGATGGGGCTGCTGACCGTCTGGTACGCGGATTTCTTCGGTGCGGAGACCGTCGCGGTCCTGCCCTACGAGCAATACCTGAAGCGCTTCCCTGCTTACCTGCAGCAGCTGACGATGGAGAGCAACGGGAAGCATGTGACGCTCGGGGGCGAGCGGGTGAATTACCAGACGGGGCCGATCTTCTGGGGCGAGCCGGGGACGAACGGGCAGCACTCCTTCTACCAGCTCATCCACCAGGGGACGCGGCTGATCCCCTGCGACTTCATCGGCTTTGCGAAGACGCTGAATCCGCTCGGGAACCATCACGACCTGCTGCTGGCCAATGTGTTCGCGCAGGGCGAGGCACTGGCCTTCGGCAGGACGGCTGAAGATGTCAGGGCGGAGGGGACGCCGGACTGGCTGGTTCCGCACCGGGTGTTCGAGGGCAACCGGCCGTCGAGCACGCTGCTGCTGGCGGAGCTGACGCCGGAGGCGCTGGGCAAGCTGGTGGCGCTCTACGAGCACAGCGTCTTCACCCAGGGCGTAATCTGGCAGATCGACTCCTTCGACCAGTGGGGCGTGGAGCTGGGCAAGGTGCTGGCAAAGAAGATTATCGGGGAGCTGGGGGCGTCGGGTCCCGCGGCGGGAAGCCATGACAGCTCGACGACGGCGCTGATCGAGTGGTACCGGAAACGGCGGGGATAGATCAGTGCCACGCGCGCCTTTCGCCGGAACATTCCATCGAATAGTGTGTTGATACAGGGCAAAAGGTGACGCTTCGGGCAGAGCTGCGTCTGAGTGTTGAACACCCACACGACCGGCAGGATGGAGCGAGGCTGAAGCGCGGGAGCGCGGAATGATGCGTACGAGTACGGGGTATTGGAAGCTTTCACTGAGGACGGGCGCGGCGGCAGCGCTCGCAGTCTGCCTCTGGATTCCGGCGGGAAGCCTGGCGTGGGCCCAGGGTACGACAGCCGAGCCGCAGCAGGGCGCGCAGTCCGACGGGGACATCCAGTCGCAGGTAGCGAACGCGCTGGCCCGCGATCCCGCCCTCCAGAACCAGCAGGTCAGGGCCTATACCTCGAACGGGATCGTGACCCTGACCGGCACCGTGCAGACGGAGCAGCAGCGGCAGGAGGCGGAGACCGTAGCTGCCGGGGTGCCGGGGGTGAGCGGTATCGAGAACGATCTGAATGTGACGGAGACTGCCAATCAGGGGCAGAACCCACCGCCGCCGCCGGCGACGAGCCAGCCGGAGCAGGTACCACCGTCGCCCGATGCCGAGCAGGTACCGCCGCCGCCCGATGCCGGGCAGGTACCCGCGCCGCCCGACGCCGGGCAGGTACCGTCGCCGCCCGATGCCGGGCAGGTACCGCCGCCGCCCGACGCCGGGCAGGCGCCCGCGCCAGCCAGCCCGGAGCAGGTTCCTCCTCCGCCGCCGCCCGACCAGGTAACACCGCAGGCGCAGTACCCTCAGCAGGGCGGCAGTGGACAGTATCCCGGGCAGCCAGGATACAACTCTCCGGTCAGCGGGCCGGTCACGATCCCGGCAGGAACGCTGCTGCAGGTTCGCACCAGCGATGCGCTGGACCTGAGCCAGCTGCAGGATGGGGCCAGTTTCCAGGGGACGGCGGCAAGCGACGTGTTTGAGGGCAACGTGCTGGCCATCCCGCGGGGAGCGGTCGTCGAGGGCACGGTCGTTCATGTGAAGAAGCCGGGCGCGCTGGGCGGCGCCGGCGAGCTGCAGCTGCAGGTCACGGCGGTGGATCTGGGGGGCAGGGCCTATCCGGTGAACACCGATATCTGGTCGAGCCAGAGCAGGAGCAAGACCGGCTACACGGCGACGAATACGGTCGGCGGAGCGCTGCTTGGAGCACTCATCGGCGGCCTGCTGGGGCGGGGGCCGGGCGTGGCGGCTGGCGCGCTGGTCGGGGGCGTAGGGGGGATGGCGGCCTCGGCAGCGACCCACGGACCCGGGCAGGGTCTTCCGGCGGAAACGCTGCTGAACTTCCACCTGACCCGCGCGGCCTCGGTGCAGCCGGTTTCCTGGCAGGAAGCGCAACAGCTGGCACAGAACGCGCCGCGCCTGCAGCGGAGAACGGTGTACATGACACCGTATCCCTATCCTTATGCTTACTCCTATCCGTATCCGTATTACCCGTATCGGATGTATTACGGCTGGTAAACTCATAAGCAACGGGGAGTATCAATTTTCGGGCCGGGCATTGCATCCGGCCCTGGGCTCTCCCATCCCCGCGGGCCGATTCAGCGTCCAACGAAGAGCAGAGTGAACCAGACAGCTACATTGGAATCCGTTCCCGGCCAGGCCTCGTTCAGGAACGCAGAGGCCGGCACGGCACCGCCGCAGGCCGGACGTCGCCTGACGCGGCGGCATTTCGTTGCGCTCACAGCCGCCTCGCTCGGGGGGCTGGCCTTGTATGCCGGCGAGATTTCGCGGCATGAGCTGAGCGTCGAGGAGCATACGGTCCATCTCCCGCGGCTGCCGGACGCCTTCCGCGGGATGCGGGTGGTGCAGATCTCCGACTTCCACTACACGGAATACACCGAGCCGTATTTTCTGCAGAGGGTGGTCCGGCAGGTCAACCGGCTGCAGCCGGATCTGGTGGTTCTGACGGGAGACTTCGTCAGCTTCGGGCCGTGGGGGCACGCCTATGCCCGGCGGCATGCGCCGGGGTGCGCCGCCATCCTGAGCGGCATCGAGTGCCCGCTGCGCTACGCCATCCTCGGGAACCACGACGTGGTGGTGGGTTCAAAGTATGTCGTCGGGCCGCTGAAGGATCATGGCATCCCCACGCTGGTGAACCAGTCGGTTGCGCTGGAACGGGACGGGAGGCGGCTGTGGCTGGTTGGGGTGGGCGATGTGTGCGAGCAGCAGTACGATGCGGCCCAGGCGTTTTCCCATCCGGGAAGGAACAGCGGCGAGGCGATTATCACGCTCATGCACGAGCCGGACGTTCTGCCCCAGATCGCGGCTTACAACGCCGACCTGATGCTTTCCGGGCACACCCACGGGGGGCAGGTACGGATCCCCTTTCTGCCGCCCATCATTCTGCCGCCGTACGGCCGGCGGTATGTCGAAGGGTTCTTCCGCTACGGGCCGACGCAGCTGTATGTGAATCGCGGCATCGGCGCGGTGGGGCTGCCGTTCCGGTTCCGGTGTCCGCCGGAGATCACGCTGTTCCACCTGGTGTGAGTTGCGGCTGGGATCCTGGGAAAAAATTTCGTTAGGCTCTGAGCCCGGTGTCCTGTTTTCAGCGGGTTAGCGGAGGCGGTATCCCTGGACCTCGGCGAAGTGTCTGATTCGGGGTCAGATCCAGCTCGGCCGCGTCTGCTGCAGAGTCGGCTGAGATTGCCGCAGGCCCGGCCGTCTTCGCTTCCGATGACAGGAAACCCATCAGTTGCCACTCGGCCGAGTTTGCATCAGCTTCGGCCGAGTTTGCGGGGGACTCGGCCGAGGTTGGATCACTCACGGCTGAGTCTGAGTCAGCCCCGGCCGAGTTTGCCGGCGAGGAGTTTTCAAAAAGCGCAGAAAGTGCGGCCTGGGCCGCACAAGGAAAAAGCTCCATTCGCGACGAGGCTGAATGGAGCTTTCCTTATTTGTCAGCGTAGGCGCTGCGGAGAGCGGGAGCAAGTGAAATCGGAGCCCTGGACGGTACGGAGGTAACGGGATGGGTAGAGCGGTCCCGCCCCGACGGAGGCCAGGGAGATTTCGGAACCGTGAAAGATCGGCCGCTCGGCTTCCAATGAGCGCTCGATATCGGAGCGATGTAGAAGCGACATGACTGCGCTTCGAATTGGGCTGGGATTATTGACATCCGGGGCTTTGCTGACTGGCAGGCTCCGCTCGCCACTGCGAGGATGCTACACGGCGCAGAGCGCGAGTGCGCTATTGAGACATGGGCTAGCTGCGCTGCTCGTTAAGCGCGTTTCTGAAGGAAAGATTCAGGTGGGTGAGGGCGGACGAAAGATCGCCTGGGACTACCGGAATACTCCGTAGCTCGGCACAGAAATCGCCTTCGGCCCGAGATTACGAAGTGCAGCCGTATTCTCCGGTGCCGTGAAGAAGCTATTGATCGTAATCGTACCGGCGAGGGAGGGGGCCGTTGATTCGCACTCGTACGGGCTCGCTCCGTGGACTTCCACGCGCCGAATCTCGTCTTGATTGATCACCTTTTCCATACAATCGCCCCTATCATCTTAAATGGATGGCTATTCTATCGGATCGTTTCGGAGAAATTTTAAATAAAATCAAAAAAACTTAAGTCCAATGGAATCATTGGCCTACAGGAAAGTCAATCCACCTTCCTCCAGCCAGATTCAGACTCCACGATGTTGACCTTAACTTCCCCGGGAGCTTGGTACCACGCAGAGATTGTGCCCTTTGCACGAGCCTCCGACGCACACCGCGTGCTCTCACATACGGCTGCAATCAGTTCGTAGGATACCTGCACAGCCCCGTTAGCTGCATTTTGCACGAGTTGATTCACAACCGCACCCCAAACCTGTTGGGCAACGCCGAGGGGAGCATTCGCAGGTAACGGTACTGGCGCGATTGGCTGCAGTGTCGCGGCCGCGCTCGGGTCTGCCAAGAAAACCTGCAGCGGCGAAAACGGCCGCCTAAGTTCCATGAGGGATTCGAGGCCGGAGTAAGCCTGCCACATGAGCTTTTCAAGAGCGGGGTCACTGTCCGCGATTTTGAGTTGAAGTTCCTTCGCCCTTCCTCTGGATACCGCGTCACCATGAGCAAAGAAGGCTTTGTTCAGGTTCTCTGCGATCTGTCGCGCCCGTCCGTTGTCGTCCTCGCCCTTCATGTGCATGTGAAGGAGACGTTCCCCTATGTCAGCAGAAAGTTCGCTCGCGCGCTTCGCGGCCCCAATGTTCAAGGGGTCAGCGACCTGAAATAGCCGTTCCACCACAGACGAGATGTGAGCCTGTTCCGATATTTGAACATCAGACTCTAGAAAGCGCAGGAAGGCTCCCACATCTTCGTAAGCAAAGACACGGACCGTGCCGTCTGCTTGGCGCATCTGGATTTGAGGATCAATCGGCCCTAACGACGCGTGAGGGTGCATGAAGATCTGGTCTGCACCGAGCGAGAAGATCGTCGCTGCGCTGAAGGCCATGTATGGCACGAGAACCGATACATCCGTGAATCGCTCGCGAAGCAGCGACATGAGCTTCCAAGCGGTGAGCGGATCGCCTCCGGTGCTGTGAATCAGCACGTCAACTGCGGCGCCATCGGGCACTGCGTTAACCTGATCGACAAATTCTCGGACAACGTCAGCAGCCATCATCGCGTTGACGCCTGCGCGTGTCGAGGTCGCGTAAACGATCAATGGTCGCTTTCGGTATTCTTCGATTTGCTTGTAGAACTCTCGCCTTTGAGCAAGGTCCACCGGCACGCACCTGTGTCCTGACGGCTAAGGGGTAAGCGTCAGGATGGATGGAAAACAGAAATAAGCATACGCGAAGCCGCGGCGGTTGGAGCATCAACCGAAGGGGGTATGACAGGATGCGAAAAGTTGCTTCGGAGGTCTGGGCAATCTGGGGACAGACGGGGAGTTCCCCATCCTAACTGACGCAGACCGCAATCTGTACCCGAAAACGGGCATCGATCAATATTTCCGCGCGGGCAACATCGGCGCGGATCAGCGAAGGCCGCATCTGACATTGTCGCTACGACCCTCACAGAGGGGGATGCGAGGGATGACTTGCCGCGGATCGACCGATGGGTCACAATGTGACACATGAAGACGATCACCATCCGCGAACTCCACGAGGCCACTGGACGATGGGTTCGGCAGGCACAGGCCGGAGAGGTCTATGTGACGAAAGGCGGACAGCTGATCGCCAAAATCGTCCCGGCGTCGCCTCCCCCGGCACAGCCATTTTTCGCCAGTCCCGCCTGGACGCGGGCCTTCCTTCGGGAACGCAGCCGGCTGCGGGGCGGAACCGACTCAACCGAAATCATCGGTGAAGACCGCGAAGTCCGGTGATCTACTTCGATAGCAGCTACCTCGTCCGGCTCTATTACCAGGATCCGGGCGCCGATGCGGGTGTCGCTCGCAAGATGGAAGCAACGGGAGCTGAAAGTGCCAGCGCACCATTGGCGCGGGCCCAGTAACATCAGGAGGGCTCGCGGATGCCGATGCCGAGGGCTTTCATTTTGCGGTAGAGGTGGCTGCGTTCGAGGCCCAGAGTCTCCGCGGCGCGGCTCATGTTGCCGTTGCAGTCATCGATTTTTCTGAGGATGTATTCGCGCTCATAGGCTTCGCGGGCCTTCTGGAGGGTATCGAAGTCGCCGCCGCGGGCGGCGGCGCGATGCACCAGCATGGGCAGGTGGCGGCGCTCGATGCGCTGGGCCTGCGGGTTGAGGATGAGCACGCGCTCGATGACGTTCCTGAGCTCGCGGACATTGCCGGGCCAGTGGTACTGGCGGAGAAGCTCGATAGCCTCGTCGCTGATCTCGATGCGGGGGCGGCCGTATTCGCGGCCGAAGCCGCGGAGGAATTCGCGGACGAGGAGGGGGATGTCCTCGCGGCGGTCGCGCAGGGGCGGGACGTAGAAGGGGATGACGTTGAGGCGGTAGAAGAAATCCTCGCGGAAGTTGCCCCTGGCAATCTCCTCCTCGAGATCCTTATTGGTGGCGGCGATGACCCGGGTATCGACGCTGATGGGCTGGGCGGCGCCGACGGGGACGAAGCGCTGCTCGTCGAGAGCGCGCAGGACCTTGGACTGGGTCTTGAGGCTCATGTCGCCGACTTCGTCGAGGAAGAGGGTGCCGCCGTTGGCGCGCTCGAAGGTGCCGCGCTTTTCAGGAGGGCCGCCGGGGACGGCTCCGTGGCGGTAGCCGAAGAGCTCGCTTTCGATGAAATCCTCGGGGATGGCGGCGCAGTTGAGCTCGACGAAGACGCGGTCCTTGCGGAGGCTTTCAGCGTGGATGGCGCGGGCGATGAGCTCCTTGCCGGAGCCGGACTCGCCGTAGATGAGGACGCGGCCGTTGGTGGGGGCCATGAGGGTAATCTGCTGGCGGAGGGCGCGGGCCTGGATGCTTTGGCCGGTGATGCGCGCTCCCTGGGAAAGCTGGCGGCGGAACTCGAGGTTTTCCGAGCGCAGGCGCCTTGCCTCCATGGCGTTCTTGACGAGGATCAGGGTGCGATCGAGGGTGAGCGGTTTTTCGAGAAAGTCGAAGGCTCCGAGCTTGGTGGCCCTGACGGCGGTTTCGATGGTGGCGTGGCCGGAGATCACGATGATTTCGGGGCGGGATTCGGCGTCGAGGGTGCTGAGTTCGGCCAGCACCTCGAGGCCGTCACGGTCGGGCAGCCAGATATCGAGCAGGAGCACATCGTAGACGGCGTCGCGGGTTTCGGCGACAGCCTCGGCGGCGGTGCCCACGCTGGCGACCGCATAGCCCTCCTCGCGCAGGATCTCCTCGAGGGATCTGCGGATTTCCGCTTCATCGTCGACGATGAGGACGTGATTCATGGCGGGGGGACTTCAGCTGGTCCTGCTGAGGGTTGCCGCGGAAATTCCATCCGCGGCGGGGGCCTCGGCCAGCGGTAATTCGATGATAAAACGGGCTCCGGCGGGGGAGTTATTCTCGGCGCGGATGGAACCGCCGTGCTCCTGGACGATCCTGGCCACGATGGAGAGGCCGAGGCCGGTGCCGCGCTGGCGGGTGGAAAACCAGGGCAGGAAGAGGCGCTCGCGCATGTCGTCGGTGAGGCCCGGACCGGTGTCGGCGACAACGATTTCGGCCATGCTGTTGCCCTCGCCGGGTCCGGTCTGAACGGAGAGCACGCGGAGCAGGCTCTCCTGCATGGCTTCGGCGGCGTTGTCGATGAGGTTGGCGAGGGCGCGGCGGAGGGCCTCGGGATCGGCCAGCACGGGCGGGAGATCGGCATCGAGCCGCTTTTCGACGCTGATGTTCTGAATGCGGCCCTCGAAGAGCAGCAGCGCGTTCTCGACAATCTGGTTCAGATCCACGGAGCGGGGGTGAGCAACGGGAAACTCGGCGAGGGCGGCGAACTGACCCACCAGCCGGCGCATGGACTCCACGGAACCGAGAATGACGTCGCAGCATTTGCGGATGACGCCCGGGGATTCCGGCAGGCTGCGATCGACGTGGCGGCGGATGCGTTCGGCGGACAGCCCAATCGGTGTGAGAGGATTCCTGATTTCGTGGGCGACGCGCTGGGCTACCTCCTTCCAGGCGGCCTGGCGCTGCGCGCGCAGGAACTCGGTGACGTCTTCGAGCACCAGAACGGAGCCGCGCTCCTGAGCCCCGGCAATGGTCACGGAGAGGCTCACGGAGCCCTGGGGGGTGCGAAGGTCGAATTCGGAGGAGGCCACGCCCATGCGGTGGGCGCGGCGCTCGAGACGGATCAGTTCCTGGGTGAATTCGGCGGGCAGGAGGGAGTCGAGCGAGACCCCGACAAGCTCGCGCTGCGGTTCGATGCGCAGAAGATCGGCGAAGGTCCGGTTGCTGAGAAGGACGCGGCGGTCCGGATCGAGGGTGACCACGCCGGAGGGGATGGTTTCGAGGATGGTCTCCAGTTCCCGGCGGCGGGCTTCCAGAGCCAGATTGGCGGCGGAGAGCTTGCGCGCGGAACTCTCGGCGAGCAGACGGCTCTGCTCCAGATCGGCGGCCATGTGGTTGAAGGAGCGGACCAGCTCGCCCATTTCGGCGGTGGCTTCGGCGGTGACGCGATGGCTGTAATCGCCGCGTCCAATGCCGTCCATGGCATCGGCGAGCCCCTCGAGGGGGCGGGTGATCTGGCGCGAGACGAAGAGGGCCAGCCAGCTGCTGGCAAAGAAGACCAGGGCGGTGAGCATGAGCAGCAGCAGGAAGTAGGTACTCCGGATGATGCGGCGCTGGCGATAGAGCGCCCAGTACTGGCTGGCGCCGCTGCTGAGGCTGGTCATGATCGCATTCAGGTCGGAGGGCATGGGCAGGCCGGCGACGACCACGCCGCCTCGGGGCAGACTGGCGGCGCCCAGGGCGTACTCGGAGCCGCCGACCACCAGCATGGGCTCGTCGGCCCGCTGGGAGGCTTTCAGGATCTCCTGGGCCAGAGGCTGACCGGGCCCGATCTGCTGAAGGTCGTCGGGATTGAGCCAGGAGTGCACTTCCGCGGGGCCGGATGCCTGGGGCAGCTCGTAGGTGGCGAGGGGCGCCGAATCCTGATAGAGGACGGCGAAGCCGCCCTGAAGGCTGATCTGATGGCCGCGCATCTCGTCGAGCATCGCCTGCCTGCTGCCGGACTGGAGGGCCGCGGCAAGCAAAGGCGAGCGGGCGAGGCTTTCCGCTTCCGCGCGCGCATTCAGGGAGGCGTAATGAGACAGCTCCATTGCGATCTGGGTGGAGTCGTCGCGAACCTCAGCGGCCGGCTGGGAGAACCAGCGGTCGATGGAGCGGTTCATCAGCAGAAAGCTGAAGAGAAACATGAAGACGGCGGGCACGAAGGAGAGAAGCAGCGCGCCTATGAACATGCGCGTGCGCAGCCTTGCGCCCAGCACCTGGCTTCGCTGCTCGGCCAGCAGCTTAATGAGATTCCGCCCGAGCAGAACCAGCACGGTTACAAAGAGGAGGAAGACGAGGACGGAGAGAGAGGTCAGCAGGAGGATCTGACCGGTGGTGCGGGGGTTCAGGGAGCGAACATTGAAGGCGTTGAGTGCCGACAGCAGGGCGAGGAGCACAAAAACGGCAACGCCGAGGAGGATGAGGGTAGTCCGTCGATTTCTCACTTCAGGCAAACGCGTTCGCCCCGGGAAACAGGGTTGATTATAGGCGTATACACTACTGTGGCCGAATATGGTGTTGGCATCGGGCTGGTCTTCCCTGCGCCTGGTTGCCGACCGGATTCGGGAAGACACCTCACAGGGGTTCGATTATGAAAGACAAACGGATTCTTTCTGCAGCTGCGGTTCTGGTGATGGCGGGTGCCCTTGCAATCAGCGGCTGCAGCAAGAAGGGCAATCAGCAGGCCAGCGGTCAAAATACGGCGCAAGGATCAGCACAAACGCCGGAGGAGGCGATTCCGCCACCGCCGCCGGCCGATCAGGCGGGCGCGCAGAGTACTCCGCAGCAGGCGACCGCGCAACCGACGCCGCCGCCACCACCACCGCCGCCGGCCAGGATCGCGATTCCGGCAGGGACCGATCTCCGGGTCCGGCTGGACCAGGATCTGGGCTCGAAGATCAATCAGACCGGCGACAGCTTTGGCGCAACCGTGGCCGATGACGTCATTGTGAATGGGCAGACAGTGATCCCGCGCGGAGCGCGCGCGGTGGGCACCGTGGTCGCTGCCAAACCCCTCGGGCGGTTCGCGGGGGGAGCGGTGCTGGCGCTGCGGCTGGAGCGGGTAAGGACGAACTGGGGGAGCTATCCTGTTGCCACCAGCACGATGGAGCGGGTTGAGAAGGGCAAGGGCAAGCGCACCGCGTTGTTCGCCGGCGGAGGCGGGGCATTTGGGGCGCTGATCGGCGGGCTGGCAGGCGGCGGGAAAGGGGCGCTGATCGGAGCGCTCGCCGGAGCCGGAGCGGGCACTGCGGGGACCGCTTTCACCGGGAACAGGGAAATTTTCCTGCCGGCGGAGACGCTGATTACCTTCCGGCTGGAGCGCTCGGTTCATGTGACGGAATAACAACAGCAGAAGGAAATCGGCAGAGGGGGAGCGGATAGCCGCTCTCCCCTGCCGCACCACCCGGCATGCGGGTCCGCAGCGGGCGGTTCAGGAAGTTGAGGTCAACCGAGACGGGGTATACCCAGCCTGTCGGCCCATGCCGGATTCAGAACCGCGTTCAGGAGCATCCCGCTGTTGCGCCACCAGCGGCGGGTGTTGGCCGCCACTGGTGCAGCAACATCAGAGCAAGCTCCCGGAGCCAGCAGTTCCCGATAAACAGTGCCGCTGCTTCGAGACTGCGCCCGCCCGCGCGACGGGTGAGTTTCCGCACCCGCTGCCTGAACGCGCGGCCATCGGCTTGCTGGCTTCCCGGCGTTGGATCTTGCCGCTGGGCGCCACCCAGAAGCTGCAGCCCAGGAACCTGCGCTGCCACTCGCTCCTGCACACCACTCCATCCTTCGGGACTTGCACCCGTCAGAGTGCGCCCATGCCGGGCGCACACGGGAAAGGAGAGGCCGCCTGCGGGCGGCCCCTCTGCTGCGCGGGAGTTCCTGCCAGTCGCAAACGTTATGATGGTGAAAAGTCGATGCCTTCTGAAACGGACAATCTGTTGAAGGACGCCGGTGGCAGGGAGCGGCGGCGGGAACTGCCGAAGGCCTACGATCCGACCGCGATCGAGGACCGGTGGGCGGAATACTGGGTGCGGGAACGGCTGTTCGAAGTGAAGACGCCGGAGCCGTCCGAGCTGGCGAAGCTGCGGGCCGAAGGACACAATGTCTTTGCCATCCTGCTGCCGCCGCCCAACGTCACCGGGCGGCTGCATATGGGCCACATGCTGAACCAGACAGAGATGGATATCCTCACCCGCTGGCGGCGGATGCGGGGGGACCTGGCTCTGTGGCTCCCCGGCACGGACCATGCAGGCATCGCCACCCAGATGATGGTGGAAAAGAAGCTGGCCACCGAAGGCACATCGCGGCAGCAACTGGGGCGGGAGACCTTCGTCGAAAGGGTCTGGGAATGGAAGCGGCACTACGGGGGGGCCATTCTTGACCAGATGAAGCGGCTGGGCGCGAGCGTGGACTGGTCGCGCGAGTACTTCACCATGGACGAGAACCTCTCCATTGCCGTTCGGGAGGCTTTCGTTCGCCTGCACGAGCAGGGGCTGATCTATCGCGGCATGTACATCGTGAACTGGTGTCCGCGCTGCCAGACGGCGATCAGCGATCTGGAAGTGACGCACGAGGAACAGCAGGGCAAGCTCTGGGAGATCCGCTACCCGGTGGCGGATGGATCGGGCGAATTCATTACGGTGGCCACCACCCGGCCGGAAACCATGCTGGGCGATGTAGCGGTCGCCGTGCATCCCGACGATGAGCGCTACCGGCACCTGCACGGGAAGCTGCTGCACCTGCCGCTGATGGGCCGGGAGATTCCGGTAATCACCGACGAGTGGGTGACGGCGGAGTTCGGAACAGGCGCGGTGAAGGTGACGCCGGCGCACGATCCCAATGATTTCGAACTGGGGCAGCGGCACGGGTTGTCATCGATCTCGGTAATGGATGAGACGGCGCACATGACGGCCGAAGCCGGGAGCTATGCGGGGCTGGATCGCTATGAAGCGCGGCGGCGGGTGCTCGAAGACCTGCAGGCGCAGGGGCTGCTCGGTGGGGCCCGGGATCACGTCAACGCCATCGGCAAATGCGACCGCTGCAAGACGGTCGTGGAGCCGCGGCTTTCGACCCAGTGGTTCGTGAAGATTCAGCCGCTGGCGGATCGGGCGATTGCCGCCGCGGAGCAGGGGTACATCCGCTTCACGCCGGAACAGTACGCGAAGACGTACTACGAGTGGATGCGCAACATTCACGACTGGTGCATCTCGCGCCAACTGTGGTGGGGGCATCGGATTCCGGCGTGGCACTGCGGGACGTGCCAGCAGATCACGGTGGCGAGGGAGACACCCACCCAGTGTGCTCACTGCGGCAGCGCGGCGCTGAAGCAGGAAACCGACGTCCTGGACACCTGGTTCTCCTCGGGACTGCTGCCGGTGTCGGTCTTCGGATGGCCGCGGCGCACGCGGGATTTCGACGTCTTTTATCCGACCCAGCTTCTGGTGACGGGATTCGACATCCTGTTCTTCTGGGTGGCGCGGATGATCATGCTGGGTTGCTGGTTCACAAAAGACCTGCGAATGCCCGACGGCTCGGAACGCGACCTCAAAGACACGGTTCCTTTCCGCGAGGTGTACATCCACGCCCTGGTACGCGACGCCGAGCGGCAGAAGATGTCCAAGACGAAGGGGAATGTCATCGATCCCATCGAGATCGTAAAGCGCTACGGCACGGATGCTGTCCGCTTCACGCTGGCCTCGATGGCTTCGCCGGGCACGGATATAGCCTTCAGCGAGGGGCGAACCGAAGGCTATCGCGCCTTTGCCAACAAGATCTGGAACGCTGCGCGTTTCATCTTCATGAATGTGGACAAGTGGCTCGCTGAAACCGGCGGCCACCCTGGTTCCGGCTCCCTGGATCTCCGTGACGTTAACCGTCGCAATGCCGTATTTCTGGGCTACCCCGCAAATCCAGCTGCCGACGCGCATGGCTCCGCCAATGCAGGGCCGCTCGAACATCGCTGGATTGTGTCCCGCCTCTATGGCACGGCTGCAGGTGTGAATTCCGCGCTGCAAAACTACCGCTTCGATGAGGCGGCAGGCTTGCTCTATCAATTCTTCTGGGGCGATTTCTGCGACTGGTATCTGGAAATCGTCAAGCTGTCTCTCGATTCCGGGGATCCGGCGAAGAAGACGATGGCGATGCTCGTTCTTCTCGCGGTCTTCGAGTCCGCGCTGCGGATGCTGTCACCCTTTATGCCGTTTCTCACGGAAGAGCTTTGGCAGGCTTACTACCAGGGAAGGCCCGCACCAGCCAGGTCCATTGCGCTGATGCCGTATCCGTACACCGAAGACCAGGTCCGCGATCAGGAGGCCGAAACCCAGATGGAGATCCTCCAGTCCGCCATTACCTCTGCGCGCGCGGCCCGCAAGGATCTGGGAGTCGAGGAGAAGGCCTCCGTACCGCTTCGCGTGCGAGCTCACGGCGAAGCGCGCTCAGTGATCAGCGAGAATCAGCCAATCATCGCGAGGCTGGCTCGCCTCTCCCGCATCGACGTGATCGACCAGGCTCCCACTGGATCCGGTATTCGCTCCACACCGCAGTTCGATGTCCAGGTGATCTACGAAAAGAAGATCGACGTGGTGGCCGAGCGGGAGCGCCTCGGCAAGGAAATCGCGAAGCTGGAGAAAGTGATCGCATCCGCAGAACGGCAGTTGCAGAACTCCGCGTTTCTGGCAAAGGCTCCGGCGGCCGTTGTCGATGGTCTGCGCAGGCAGGAGGCAGACGCGCGGTTGCTGTTGGACAAGACGCGCAAAGGGCTTGAGGAGCTGGGGTAGAGCACATGGACTGGAAGAGCAGGCGCATTGAGGCGATTCTGGAGCAGGCTCTTGTTGAGGACAAGGCCACCAGCGACGTAACCACGGCGGTGACGATCGACCCGGCGCTGCGGGCAACAGCGACGGTGATTGCGAAGGAAGAGTGCGTGCTCTCCGGGGTGGGCTCTATTCCGCGCTTCCTCGAGATTTTTGCGCGGCTCGACGGCCGGAACAGCGGCCGCTACGAGGTGGTGAGCCATCCTGAGATCTTCGACGGAGTGCGGGTTCGCAAGGGCCAGGCAGTGGCCGTGATTCGTCACAACGCGCGTGTCGTTCTCGCCTGTGAACGGGTGATCCTGAACCTGATGCAGCGCATGAGCGGCATTGCAACGCTGACGCGGCGCTATGTGGACGAGGTGGCGGAAACGGGGGCCAGGATTCTGGATACACGCAAGACAATCCCGGGATTGCGCATTCTCGACAAGTATGCGGTCTGCTGCGGCGGCGGGGAGAACCACCGGCTCGATTTGTCCGACGGGATTCTGATCAAGAACAATCACATTTCCCTGGGCGGCGGAATCGAGAAGGTGCTGGAAAACGCGAAGCAGCGGCGCAAACCGGGACAGACCATTGATATTGAGGTCCGCAACATGCAGGAGCTGGAGGTGGCTCTGGAGCACGGCGCCGAATCTCTGCTGCTGGATAACATGACGCCGGCCGAGGTGAAGACCGCAGTTGGGCTCGTGCGCGAGCGCGGCTTCGATATTCCCATTGAGGCTTCCGGCGGCATCACGCTCGAGAATGTCCGGAAATATGCGCTGGCGGGGCCCGATTACATTTCCGTCGGCGCCCTGACGCATTCAGCTGCAGCCGTGGACCTCTCCATGAGGATCACGGCGGAGATTTACTGAACGGTGTCGGACCTGTATCAGGATTCCTTCGATCCGGCTGAGACAGATGCTGCCCTCGCGGGTTCGCGCTTCGCGGGCAAGCTGCATTTTTTTTCGAGTATCGCGTCGACCAACAGTTATGCGATGCAGCAGGCCGATGGCGGCGCTGCTGAGGGGAGCGTCTACTTTTCCGATGAGCAGACGGAAGGTCGCGGACGCGGCGCGCACACGTGGGTTTCATTGCCGGGCTCGGGGCTGTATGTCAGCGTACTGCTGCGCCCGCGCATTCCCCCTGCCGATGTGCTGTGGCTGTCGCTGGCGGCGGGGCTGGCGGCGCGGAATGCGATTCACGCTGTGACTTCACTCGAACCGGATCTGCGCTGGCCCAATGATCTCCTGCTGGGGAAGAAGAAATTCTGCGGCATCCTGACCGAACTGAACGCGGAAGTCACGCGCGTGCGCCACGCGGTGGTGGGGATTGGGATCAATGTGCATCAGCCGCGGTTTCCCGACGGGCTGAGCGAGATTGCCACTTCGCTGGCGATGGAGACGGGGCGGAACTGGCCCCGGCAGGAGCTTCTTATCGCGCTGTTGCGGGCTCTGGATGCCGAGGTGAATGCGCTGACCAGCGCCTCCGATCCTCGGAAGGCGGCACGCGCGATACGGGAGCGGCTCGAAGCGGGGTCCACCTGGGTTCGCGGCAAGCGCGTTGTGGTCGGAGACGGCGAGGGATTCCGGGGAACGACGGAAGGACTGGATGCCCGCGGATTTCTGCGGGTGCGCACATCCGCGGGACTGCGCACAGTTCTTTCCGGCAGTGTGCGGGAAGCAAGGAACGGAGAACTTTGATGCTGCTGGTGCTCAACGTCAACAATACGAACACGGTCATCGCACTGTACGCTTTGACAGCGGAAGGGCTGACCGGCGACCTGCGCGCGACCTGGCGTATCAGCACCCGGCACGGGCAGACGGCCGACGAGTACGGAATTCTGATCCGCAGTCTTTTGCAGAACGAGGGCGTGGAGAGCGGTTCGATCCGCGGAATCGTGATCGCGTCCGTGGTGCCGCCGGTGGACTGGATCCTGCGCCAGTTCTGCGAACGGTATTTCGGTCAGAAGCCGCTGTTCATCGAGCCAGGCGTGAAGACCGGCCTGCCGATCCTGACCGACAATCCGGGCGAGGTCGGCGCGGACCGGGTCGCCAATTGTGTCGGCGCCTATCACAGATACGGCGGCCCCACGATTGTCGTCGACTTCGGCACGGCAACGAATTTTGATGTTGTGTCGCGCAGGGGTGAGTTCCTGGGAGGGGCGATTGCTCCGGGGCTGAACATATCCGCGGAGGCGCTGTTTGCCCGGGCGGCGCGCCTGCCGCGCGTGGAGATCCGGCGGCCGGCAAAGATTATCGGGACCAATACAGTCGATAATCTGCAGATCGGCCTGTTCTGGGGCCACATCGGACTTGTGGACTCAATCCTGGATCGGATGGTTGCGGAGCTGGGACAGGACACAAAGTGTGTGGCCACGGGCGGGCTGGCGAACCTGATCGCGCGGGAGTCGAAGTACATCTCTGAGGTGAATGAGATGCTGACGCTGGAGGGGCTGCGGCTGATCTACGACCGCAATCGCACGGCGCGGCACCAGGCCCATGCGGGGCATGCTTCGGGCAATTGAGATTTGGAAAATTACTTCAACTACTTCACGGAAATCGAGGAGCGCTTCCAGCAGCGGCGAGGCTCGATTCTGCTGCTGTCCACGCTGGACTGGGCGCTGATTGAGACGTGGCGGGAGGCGGGCATTCCTCTGCAGGCGGTGCTGCGCGGGATCGATGCCGCCTTTGACCGCTACGATGTGCGCAAGGCGAGGACGCCGCGGGTGAGGCACATTAATGGCCTCGCATGGTGCGCGCAGGAAGTGATGACGGCCGCCGAAGAGATGCGCGAGGCGCTGACGGGCACGGCGAAACCGCAAGCCGATGCGGATCGGGCCGGTCTGGAGGAGGAGCGAATCGCCAGATATCTCGAAGAGACGGCGACGAAGCTGAGGAGGGCTGACGTCGCCGGTCTGGCCGCGCAGACTGCGGCGGAGACCGCAGAGCGGATTGAAGGACTGGCGCGCTCTGTTCGCGAGCAACAGCCCAGCCTGGAAGAGCTGGAACGCACGCTGACGACGCTCGAAGAGAAGCTGCTGAGCGCGGTGACGGCGACGGCTTCTGAAGAAGAGCTTGCGGCGCTGCGGAAGCAGAGCGCAGAGGAGATCGCTCCGTACCGCGGGCGCATGCAGGCCCTGCAGATCCGGCAGATCGAACAGCAGTTCCTGCACAAGCGGCTGCTGGAAAAGCGCGGCGTGCCGCGGCTGAGCCTTTTCTATATGAGGCAGGAGTGAGGCTGCGGATCGAGAAGGCGATCTACGGCGGGGCGGGACTGGCCCGCGCCGACGGTAAGTCTGTCTTCGTGCCGTTTGCCCTGCCTGGCGAGGTGGTGGAGGCTCATGCTGCCGCAGAGAGCAGCAGCTATACAACTGCGGAACTGGATGAGGTGATCGAGGCGGCTGCCCAGCGGACGGAGGCTCCCTGTCCGTATTTCGGGGCATGCGGCGGCTGCCACTATCAGCATGCGACCTACAGCGCACAGGTCCTGTTGAAGACGGCGATTCTGCGCGAGACGCTCGAACGCGGCCGGGTGCGGGGGATCCCGGAAATTGTGCCGGTTACAGGTGGACCGCTGGGGTATCGAAATCGCGTGCGGCTCCATGTGCGCGGAAAACCATTCTCTCTTTGTTACAAAATGCGGAATTCGCATGTGAATCTGCCGGTTTCGGCGTGTTCCGTCGCAGCGCCGGTGCTGCAGCGAACAATCACGGCGCTCAATGTCGAGGGGCAGCGGCTGGGGATTGGGCGCTGGGCGAGGGAGGTAGAGTTCTTCGCCAACGCGGACGAGTCGGCGATGCTGGCAGCGCTCTGGACTGACCTGCAGGCTCAGGATGCCAGGCAGAAACTGCAGCAGTGCTGGCCGGGTCTGCGGGAGTGCCTGCCAGCGATGGTCGGCGCAGGCGTCTTCTCGTCCGCGACGGGACGACGCGCCAGTTCCCTTCTGGCACAGATGGGCGAAGGCGCGCTGC
This sequence comes from Acidobacteriota bacterium, assembly GCA_021792135.1. Lineage (GTDB taxonomy): Bacteria > Acidobacteriota > Terriglobia > Terriglobales > Acidobacteriaceae > Palsa-343. Next base: position 253,272 of record JAJYVF010000001.1, read on the forward strand.
AATATCGTTGCGGAGAGCGGTTGTACCGCGTCAGTCTGGGATCGTTCTTTCAGGTCAACCGATTTCTGATCGGCGATTTGGTGCGGCTGGTGACTGAGAATGAACGCGGTGGCGCTGCCTGGGATCTGTACGCGGGCGCAGGCCTCTTTTCTGTGCCTCTGGGCGCGCAGTTCGAGCGGGTAACCGCCGTCGAGTCCGCCGCAGGCTCCGTGCGCGACCTGCGGGAGAATCTGCACGGGAGCACGCATCGGGTAGTAGCCTCGGAGACAGCGGCGTTTCTGCGTCATGCGGTGGAGCGGCAGCAGACAGCGCCGGACCTGGTGGTGGTTGATCCGCCGCGGGCCGGGCTGGGGAAGGATGTCACTTCCCTGCTGGCAAAGCTGCGGCCGCGCAAGATTACTTACGTTTCCTGCGATCCGGCCACGCTGAGCCGTGACCTTGCCGCGTTGCTAGAATCCGGCTATCGCCTTAGAACTATGCATCTGGTGGACCTGTTTCCGCAAACCTTCCACCTGGAGAGCGTGACGCATCTGCTCCTGGACTGAGCGCCGGATGCCGCTCTGAGGCGGCTCCCGATGGCCGCGGTTGCCAATCCGCTGACGACTGAAGTTGCTGCCAGGCCGCGCGGCGATTTGTATCCATCATCGCAACAGAATGGGCTTGCTTTTCCGGCACTGCTGGCGGCGGTTTGCTTGGCGTGCGGCGATCTGGCAGCGCGCTGGATTTGGATTCATCCTGGAATGCTGCTCGCGGGGCTGGTGGCGCTGCTGCTGACAGCCGTCGTGGCTGCTCTTCGCGCGGAGCGGGTGGCGTTCTTCGCCGCAGGAATGGTTTGCGCGGCTCTGGGGACCTTTTGCGCCGAGGTTCAGCCGAGGCCGGCGCCCAGTACGCCGCTTGCTCACATCGCGGACTCCACCCCTCCGGCCACTCCCTCCTCCCGGAGGCTCGGCCTGCTGACCTCCCATGTTGTTGCGGGCCGCATTCTTCGAAAAGGCGCGATACAGCTGATCCAGTCTGCCGTACCGTATTCCGACAAGCTGCGCCTGGAACACAGCCAGCAGCTTGACCTTCAGGTTTCGGCAGTCGACGGCGCACGGCTGCCGGCGCCGGAGGGGCTGCGGCTTACGCTCTATGCTCCGGCGGAGGCGCGGTTCCCGAGGCTGCTCTGCGGTGAGCAACTGCGCGCCGCCGTCACCATACATACCGAGGAGCGCTACCTCGATCCCGGGGTCTGGGATGCGGGAGCGTGGCTGCGACAGCAGGGGATCAGCGTCCTGGGGAGTGCTCGCGCAGAGAACGTAACAGTGGCTGGGACACAGCAGAGTCCTGGCTTCACCTGCCGGCTGCACGACCTGCAGCAGGCGGCGGGGGAGAGGCTGGGAGCCCTCGCAGAACAGTCGTGGCCCTCCTGGATCCCCTCCGTGCTGCGGCTCTCGCGTGACGATACGGCAATGCTGATTGCGATGCTCACCGGCGACCGCAGAGCGCTGGGGCATCGGCTGCGTGTGGGATTCGAGCGCACGGGATCATTTCATCTGCTGGTGGTCTCCGGCATGCACCTGGCGATCTTCTCCGGCGTGGTGTTCTGGATTGCGCGTCGCCTGTGGCTTCCTCGCATCGCGGCATCGCTGGTCACGATTGGATTGTCCTTTGGATATGCGCTGTTTACCGGATTCGGGCAGCCAGTGCAGCGGGCATTCTGGATGGTGAGCCTGTACCTGGTGGGGCGGATGCTGTGGAGAGAGCGGCGGCCGCTGAATGCCATTGGGTTCGCGGCACTGGTGATGCTGGCCGTGAATCCGCTGGCGCTGTTCGATGCCGGATTTCAGATGACGCTGCTCTCGGTATTGGCCGTCGCGGGAATTGCCGTACCCGCAGCAGAACGGAGCTTCGGCCCGTATCTCGCCGCGACGCGGAACCTCTGGCTCCTGCCTCTCGATCCGGGGCTGGCCTCGCGGGCAGCGCAGTTTCGCGTCACGCTGCGTATGTTTGCTGAAAGCCTGCGGCCACTCACGGGGCGGCGGATCGCGCATTCCATCTTTCCCGCCTGCGTGCGCGTTGCGCTGCGCATCGCCGAACTACTGACGACCTCGCTGGCGATTGAGCTGCTGATGGTGTTGCCCATGGCGGCATACTTTCACCGGATCACGACAGCAGCCCTGCCCGTAAATATCCTGATCGTCCCGCTGCTTCTGGTTCTTCTGCCGCTGGCACTCACGATGCTCTTTGTAGCGATGACGGTGCCTAAGTTGGCGGTCCTTCCGGCTACGGGTGTCGCTCTGCTGCTGCACAGCGCCAGCCGCCTGGTTCATGCTTTTGGGGCGATGCGGTTCGGGGATGTGAGGATCCCTGCGCCGGAGGCGAGTGCAGCGGCGCTCGCGCTTCTTCTGATCGCGGCAGCGCTCTCCCTGGTGCGGGTGCGGCGCTTCGGATTGCCCATCGCTGTGGCCGTACTGGCGCTCGCCTCGGTGGCGACGGTCTATCCGCGGCCGGTGATACATCGCGCCGGGACGCTGGAGATTTCGACGATCGACGTGGGCCAGGGCGATTCCCTGCTGGTGATCACGCCGCACGGCGGAACGCTGCTGATCGATGCGGGCGGCACGGTGGGAGGGGCGGGCCTGACCGGGGGCGCGCCCGCCGCCCGCGTGTCGAACTTCGACGTGGGCGAGGATGTCGTCTCGCCGGTGCTGTGGTCGCGGGGCATTCGGCGGCTGGATGCGGTGGCGATCACCCATGCGCACGCGGATCACATCGGCGGAATGGCCGCGGTTCTGGCGAATTTCCGGCCGCGAGAACTGTGGGTGGGGATCAATCCGCATTCGGCGCTGTACGATGCGGTCCTGGCGGAAGCCCGGACGACGCAGACCCAGGTGATTCGTCACTGTGCCGGTGACGTATTCGAATTCGACGACGTGCGGGTACGGGCACTCGCGCCCGAGCCGGATTACAAGCCGGCGGCGGCGCCGGAGAACAATGATTCCCTGGTGCTGCAAATGCGCTTTGGGCAGACAGCAGCGCTGCTCGAGGGAGACGCTGAGGCCGAGAGCGAGCGGCGGATGCTCGCCCGGGGCGGGCTGCATTCCGATTTTCTGAAGGTCGGACACCACGGAAGCAGAACATCGACGACCCCGGATTTTCTGGCCGCGGTGACGCCTTCGTGGGCAGCAATTTCGGTGGGACGGCGGAACTTCTATGGGCATCCCCGGCAGGAGGTGCTGCAGGAACTTCAGGAGGGCCACATCCACACCAGCCGCACCGATCTGCTGGGGCTTTCGACTTTCTATCTGGACGGAAGCACGGTGAAGGCTGCTGTCTGGGCCGCCGCGGCGCACTGAACTATCGGAGCTGCAGCACGGCTTCGAGGGCATCGCAGGCAGCCGCCGCTCCCTTCTCCGCTGCAACCTGAGCGGCCACTGCGGTGGCACGCGCCTGGTACGTGTGATCGGAAAGCAGCTGCCAGATGAGGCGGGCTGCCGGCCTGGCCCTGTAGCGACTGCGTCCCAGGACTTCGGCAACTCCCAGGCGGCGGACGCGGCGGGCATTGTCCGGCTGATCATGGCTGTACGGCATGACCAGCATAGGCCGGCCTGCCCGCAGGGCCTGGGCCGTGGTGCCGATGCCTCCCTGATGGATGAGCACCGAAGCGCGAGGAAAGATTTGCGAGTAGGGTGCATAACGGGCGACACAGATCGTGCCGGGTAGTTTGCGTTTCGGCAGATTGCGGTCGTCGGCGCCGATGAGCAGCACGGCGCGCTGGCCAAGAATTTCTGCGGCCTGCGCGCTTTGCTCGTAAAAGTCGCCGGCGTTCATGACGGCGGCGGAGCCGAGCGTGAATACCAGGGGCGGAGGACCGGACTCGATAAAGGCTGAAAGTTCGGCAGGCAGCCGACCATCATCGCCAGCCCCGTCATGGAAAGCGAATCCGGTGATCTTTGCCGAGGGTGGCCAGTCGGGCTGCGGCGCACCCATGACCGCGGAATAGAGCACGAGCGCCAGACGCTGCGAATGCTTGGCGTCGAAGATGGGGTCCTGGCCGCGCGGCAGACCCAGTTCACGCCGCAATGCATAGACCGGCTCCGGCCATTTGCGAGTGACCAGGCGCGCGAAGCGGGCCACGACATGGCCAAGGGCGGGGATGCGTTCCTGGACGCGGGCCAGCGTGGGATAGGGAGGAAGCACCGGCGGATCGTAGGCAGAGAAAAAGGAAAAGGGCGCGAGCACGTACGAGGCCCAGGGAATGCCGGTCTTGTCGGCGACGATGGGGCCGGCGTAGGCAAGCTCTCCGGTAACCAGAAGGTCCGCTCCGCCCTCGGCCTGGACGGCAGCGAGCAGGTCGTCGTAGCTCTGGCGCAAGGAGGGGAAGAGGAATTCGCGCAGGCCGGTTTCGGTCCCGTGCTTGATATCGTAGATCATCGCAATCAGGCGGGTATCCAGGGGGTCCTGATCGGGGCGCACGCGCGCAAAGCCGATGCCCAGCGGCTCGATCTTCGGCCGAAACATATCCGGAACCGCCAGCACAGGCCGATGCCCGCGCCGCTTCAGTTCCAGAGCCACAGCGATGAGCGGATTCACATCGCCAAAGGTGCCATAGGTCGAAAAGACAATTCTCATCGGCGGGTCAGAAGCTCGATTCGAAGGCGTGGAACCGGCGCTCCAGTTCCCATTCCTGCTGAGCCTTCTGGCTGGAGTTTACCAGGCGGGCGCAGGCGCCGGAAGGCTCTGCCTCTCCGACCTGTCCGCGGCAGGCCGCGACGGGAGGGTCGAGCTTCTCGGGCGTAGTGCGCTCCCAGAGGCTGGGGCCGGAAAGGAAGCTGTGCTCAATGGACGTGCGGACCATCAGTTTCAGATCGTGGTAGCTGAGGGGATACGTATCCGCAGCACGCACATATTCATGGGTGAGATCGATCCGCGAGACGCCTTCGTCATCGGTGGAAAGAGCCACCGGCACGCCCATGCGGCGGTAGAGCATGAACGGATGCTCGTCGCCTTTGATGTTCAGGATGACGTCGTTGCTGGTCAGATTGATCTCCACCATCACATGCCGGTCGGCCATTTCCTTCAGCAACTGCCAGGGGCGGTCCTCATACATGACGTCGACCCCATGGCCGATGCGCTCCGCGTGTCCCTGCTCCACGGCGGAGCGGATGTGAAAGGTGAGCCCCTGCGGGGGAACCATGCCGGGAGCCAGTTCGCCGGCGTGGAGGCTGATGTGCACCCGCGGATACTGGCTGTGCAGGTAGTCGAGCATGTGCATCTGGAGCGCGTAGTCACGCATGGAGATGTAGCCGTCCTCGGGCATAACAAAGTTGATGCCCACCACATCGGGATCGGCTGAGGCCACTTCGAAGCCGAGCAGGGTCTGCGCGAAGACCTGCTGCGGCGGATACCCCCGCAGCACCTGATAGAGGAATCGCACAGTGACGCCGCAGGCGCTGGCCGCATCGGGCTCTCCGCAATGCTCGACCTCATTGCGCCGCTGCAGCGCGCTGGTGAAGTAGTGCCGCGCGCTCTCCACGCCATCGCGAAATTCAGACGAGGCCAACAGGCGATTGCGGAACTGCGACAGGTCGGGGTTCCATCCGATGCGGTCGGCCAGCACGCGGACGCCCCCGAAGGGTGGAGTCTGCATGAGCTCGAGATACTGCTCGTTCTGGGCTGCGGCGCGAGAGGCTACTTCGTCGATCCAGTCGCCGGTGTGGCGCTTGTCGTCGCCGAAGCGTCCGAAGGTGTCGAAGAAGTGATCGTGACCGGAGTCGCCGGTGACCGGGACGAAACTGCGCATGGAGAAGGCGTCAATCAGCTCGTCGTAAAGGTGCTGGTCGGCTGGGACAGCAGACGCCGGCGACTCACCCGCGGGGCAATCCGGCGCATGGTGATCGTCGTCCAGGCGGAGCTGGGTGGAGCTGACACAAACGCCATCCTCGACGGCTTCGCGGATCCAGGTCTCGGCGTAAACCGCGCCGCCGAGATGGACATGCAGGTCGGCACCCTTGGGCATGGGGTACAGAAAAGCGCGCAGGGCCGGGGGGCCTTCGCGGCGGGCCTCCTGGAAAGCGCGAGCGGCGCGGGCCTCGTCGGGAAACGCCTGGGCGGCGAGGCCCGCAGTCAGGCAGGCCGCAAAGCAGACGAAACTGAGCGCGGCAAAACCGCGGGAACGGCGGGTCAGGAGCATGGGCTTCGATCCCCGGAAAAGATGCAACTGGGTGGGACAAGTGTATCCGAGGAGCGGGACGGTCCGCGCCAGGCGGCGAGAGCGCGTTTGTTATACTGGCTGAGGTTGTTGGACGGGCGCGGCTTCCCTGCTGCGCGGCTTCCGTCGCCTCCCCTAAACGCTGGATTTTTCTCCGGCGGCCAGGTAGCTCAGTGGTAGAGCGCGGCCCTGAAAAGGCCGGCGTCGGCGGTTCGATCCCGTCCCTGGCCACCACTCAAATCAACAACTTAGCGGATGCCAGAGACAGGGCATTTCAGTCGCGCGAACAATACGGGAACATCGTCAGCCTGCGTTCTCTTCCTTGCCCTGTTCCGGCTCCAGCAGCTTCCGGAGTTCCCGCGCCGTGTTGCCGGTTCTGGCGATATGCTGCCGACCCAGTTTTGGGTATGGCTCGGTCATATTTGATGTTTGCGTGTCCCGGAATTGTGGCGAGCTCGCAGAGATCGCTGCCGCTCATCATGTACCACGGCGCGAATGTGTACCACAGATCGTGAAACCGAAAGTTCCGGAGCTTCGCTCGCTTGAGCAGGTTCTCGAAGCTTCCTTCCAGCCTGCGTCGCGCACCGGAACGCGGATCGAGGTTCTGTGGCAGCAGGCGATTTCCGTTCGCAGCCACATTCAATTGAGCGGGAAAGCCCGGCAGCAGGCCGACGGCGCTCAACCGACGGCCCACCGGCGGGGTGACTGCGATCAGAAGGCGAAACGAGCGCCGAACTGGAACTGGCGCGGTGTATTCACATCGCTGGTGACCTGCCCGAAGGTCGCCGCCACCGAGGGCTGCGTCTGCACGGCCATGATCGACGGCACAGAAGGCATTCCAAACTGCGCCGTGTTGGTCACGTTAAAGGAAGAAATATCGAAGCGCAGCATCCGGTCCTCGCCCATCGAAAAGGCCTTGTACAGCGAGAGATCCAGATCCCGCGCTCCCATCGCTCGCACATGGTCCAGATACGCCGGCGCGTTGCCGGGCACGAACGGGCTGGACGGAATGACGAAGCAGTTTGGATTGAACCACGTTGCCGCCGTGTGCGGAGGGTGTACGGACGGATCGCAGGTCAGGTTGGGCCGCTGATTGAAGTACGCGATCGGCGCGCCGACTACCGGCGAGGCGATCGGGATGCCGGTGCTCAGGTAGAGGATGCCGTTGGCCGTCCAGCCGCCCAGGATCGCATCGCCCACTCCGTGCAGATTCGCAGCCCTGCCCTTGCCGATGGGAAGATCATACGAGGCCTCCCCCGCGAACTGATACTTCACGTCCTGCGGGCTCACGGAGTGCTCATACTGCATGTCCTTCGTATCCTGGGGCGCGCCAAAGTGATCACCGACAAAGCCCAGCGGAGGATTGCCGTCGTCCGTCATCAGTTTGGCCCATGTAAAGCTGCTCAGCGTGGTGAAGTGGTTGGTCAAACGCTTCTGCAGCTTGGTCTGCAGCGAACTGTACTCGGAGTCGCCGCCTGGATATCCGTTCAGCAGGACGCCGTTGCCGGAACCGTAGCCGCCGTTGCCGAACTGCGGATACTCCTGCAGCGATACCCACAGCGGCACCATCGGAGAGCCGTAATTGGCGTTGGTCCCCGGCTGGATGGGCGCCCAGGTGTTGGGCACCATCTGGCAGGCCGCGCTCGAGGTATTTACGCACAGCGAAGCCCCGTACTTCCCGATCGTCTGCAGGCTCAGGGTGTTGAGATCCATCCCCCCGAACGGAATAAAGAGTCCGCGGCTGCCCACATACGCCGCGCTCAGGATCAACTGATGCGGCATCTCCCACTCGAACCCGAAGTTGAAGTCATAGGTCGTGGGCGTGCGCTGGCTGTGCAGCACCGTGTTCAGTGTCGTGCCCAGATTGTTACCATAGCCGGACGGCGCGTTAATCAGCGGCACCACTCCGTTCGGAAAGGGATTGCTGAACGAATAGATGCCCGTGACGCTGGGCGCGGGACTTCCAGGCGACGCTCCCACACAGCCCGATGTGCCGTTGTACACCGTGTTGCCGTCCGCGTTGTAGCAGGTGGCGTTCCAGTTCGTAAACGACGAATAGCCGTCGCTGTCCTGAAACGCGTTGGCCACCGCCTCCGGACTTGGACCATAGTAGAAACCCGCCCCGCCGCGGAAGACCAGATTCGTCTGTGGCTGAAAGGCAAAGCCCAGCCGCGGCGCCACGTTTCCCAGGTTGGTCGCAAAGGGCGAGCGGTTGCTGCCGTTCACGTAGACCTCTGCGCCTTTGTAACTCACGCCGCCCACGGTGGAGGAAATCCCCGGATTGAAGTACTCCAGCCGGTTGTGGCGCTCCGTGCGCCCGCCGAAGATGTCCCAGCGCAGCCCGGCAGTGACGGTCAGCTTGGTCGCCGGGTGATACGCGTCCTGGAAGAAAGCTGCGTAATACGGGCTGGCCTCGGCGACAAAGAGATCTTTGCTGAAGTTGGCGCTCTCGCTGCCAGGCGCCTGGCCCATGCCGATCAGGAACGAGGCAAAGTCGCTGCCCCCGCCGCCGTTGGCCGTCGACTGATCGGTCGCGCTCACATCGAAGTAGTATCCTCCCGAAGGCTCGGGCGGCTGACCGGCGTTCATAAAGCGCTCCATGTATTCGAACCCTGTACTCAGTTCGTGTTTGCCCATCACCCTGGTCAGGGTTGCGCTGGCATCGCTGTTCTCGCTGGCAAAAATGAAGGTGTCATAGTTCGTCGTGCCCCCCACGCCTCCTCCCACGTCGCTGAAAATCACCCAGGGAAGTGTTTTGTAGACTTCCTCGGCTGCGGTGGGGGTGACAAATCCAAGCGAGGCGAGATTGTCGAACTGGCTTTGGGCGGGGTCGCCGCCCTGATTCTCATAGTGCCGCGTGAAGGAGTAGCGCAGCTGCAGCGCGGTATTGGAACTGATCGTGTAATCGTCCGCCAGCAGAATATTCCGCCCGTTGGTGACGTTCTGGGCGTAGAAGGGATCCCATGCGTTGTTGAATGCATTGACCAGTGAGTTGAAGAGCCGATCGAACGAGAAGCGCCCGAAGATGTGCTGCTTATCGCTCTTGTCCCAGTCCATGCGGACGTCGAACTTGTGCCAGGTGGTCGGGTCCACGCCCGGCACGTACAGATTGTTCAGCGCGCCATTGGTCGCCTGATCGCAGGTGCTGGGGCTGGGCATGTTGCACTTCGGCATCATGGAGAGAAATTTCACGGCGATGGGATTGGGATTGGGGATGACGTTGCCGGCAAATGGCTGCCGCGTGCCGTCGGGATTATCCGGCAGCAGGGGATTGTAGATGGTGAAGTTATCCGCCGAAAAATTGCCCGTCCGCTCCGCGGAGGTGGGCACCGTAAAGATATTCGACCCGTCGAACAGATCCTGCTGGGTGTCCTCGTAGTCCGCGAAGAAAAACAGCTTCTGGTGCAGGATAGGGCCGCCGATCGATCCGCCCTCCTGATAGCGATGGAAGGACGGAGGCGTATTCGGTTGACCGCTGGACAACTGGCTTTGTTTATTGAAGTAGTCGTTGCCCGCCATTATGTCGGGGCGGAAGACCCCGAAGATGTCGCCATGAAAATGGTCTCCTCCGGATTTGGTCACCAGGCTGATCACTCCCGCCCCTCCGCTCTGATAGGAAGCCGGCGTGTTCTGCGTTTCCATCCTGGTTTCCTGCACGTCGTCTTCGGGAATCATCATCGCAGGCATAATCGCCCCGGCGTTGTTCTCGGAAATTCCTATCGGGCTGCCGTCCACCATGAAGTACACAGAGCCGACAACCGCGCCGTTGAACGTGTACGAGGAAACGTCGATTCCGGGGCGGCCGCTGGCGATGTTCACGGTTGCCGCGGAATTCGACGAATTCGGCGTGCCATTGGAAGGCGTAACCCCTGGGCTGAGCTGCACCAGATCGTAAACGTCGCGATTGAGCAGCGGAACGCGATCGATGGTTGCGGCCGAAATCAGCTGGCCCACGGTCGAGTTGCTCGGTTCCACCAGGCTCTCGGTCGTGCTGACTTTGACCACCTGCTGAATGTTTCCGACCCGCAGCGCAATATTGATGACAGTCGTCTGGTCCACGGTCACCGTTATGCCGCTGCGGACCACCGTGGCGAAGCCGCTGCTGCTGGCGGTCACCTCATACATGCCCGGATTCAGGGAGACGAACGCGTAGAACCCGGCGCCGCTGGAGGTCGTCTGCCGGGCTACACCGGTCGACGTGTTCACCAGCTTCACGGTGGCTCCCGGAACCACCGCCCCGCCCGGATCGGTGATGGTTCCATTGATGCTGCCGCGGCCGGCCTGAGCCAGAGCGCGGGGGGAGTCAGAAACAAGGAGCAGGAAAACGCTGAGGACAGTAAGGCCACTGGCGGCTTTCATCTTGCGTGAACTCATGGCACCCCTTTAAAAGGCTGCAGCGATTGACATTCAAACGTTTGAATGGTATACAATTCTGGCAGATTTCCAGCTACTGTCAAGAGGAAGATTTTTTCGGGCCCCCGGCTTTCGTTTCCCGGTCCTTCCGGATTTCTGCCGGAGGATCCGGCAGAAGGATCGCCCGTTGCTGCGCCGGGTGCAGAATGAACAGTTGAGCGGAGGTGCGGCTCTGGCAAAACAGGAACGCGGTCACGTAACGCTCTCGGACGTCGCCCGCGCCTGCCATCTTTCTGTTTCCACCGTATCGATTGTTCTGAGCCAGGCGCCCCTTTCGCTGCACGTCGCCGAGAGTACGCGCCAGCGCATCCGTGCCATGGCTGCGCGTCTGGGCTACCATCCCGACCTCCACGCGCGCTCGCTGCGCCGTCGTCGCACGCAGACGATCGGCGTTCTGGCCTACGACATGTCCGACCCGTTCTGCATCCCCGTGGTTCGCGGCATCGAGGAGGCCCTGCAGGAGGCGCAGTACTTTTCGCTGCAGGTGGACGCGCAGACCCAGCGCATGCTCTTCGATCGCTATCTCCGCATGCTGCTCGAACGGCGCGCCGAGGGCGTCATCGTCATCGCCAGCTGGGTTTTTGAGGAGACCAATCTTCTGGCCGACATCGAAAAGAACAACGTCCCGGTCGTCATCGTCGGCCGCGACCTGACCGCGCGCCGCATCACGTCGGTCCTGGTGGACAACCAGGCAGGCGGCGCTCTGGCGATACGCCACCTGCTGTCGCTCGGCCATCGTCGCATCGCCGTCATCCGCGGCCCCGAGGAAATGTTCGACAGCGAGCCTCGCTGGCAGGGGATTCAGGAGGCCGCCAGTGCCGCCGGGCTCCGGCTGGATCCGCAGCTGATTTTTCAGCTGCCCAGTCAGGTCGATCCGCGATCGGGATTTGAAGGGGGTCTGCACTTCGCACGGGAGCTGCTGGCCTCGGGGCGCGATTTCACCGGGGTGCTGGCCTTCGACGATCTGACCGCGCTGGGGGTTGTGCGCGGGCTCTCTGAAGCCGGCCTGCGGGTGCCCGGGGACTGCTCAGTAGTGGGCTTTGACGACATCCTGCCCGCCGCGGTCGCCACACCGGGAATCACCACGATTCGCCAGCCCCTGCACGAGATGGGCTTGCTGGCTGCTCAGCGGATGCTGGAAGCGGTAGAACGGCGGAACGGACGGGGGACCAAAGCGCGCCTCCACAAGCTCGCGCCGGAACTGATCGTGCGCACCTCGTCGGCATCGCCTCGTGCAAAGGCAGACGGAAAGGGAGCGGGGAGAAATCTGTCCCGCTGACAAACGATGGGATTGGGAATATTGTAATTCAAACGATTGAAAGAGCCGCTTTGGGCAGCGTTTCCTGCGTCAGCCGCAGACAACAATCCCGCACAGCTTCACCGTGCGAACTGGAGAGCCAGCCGATGAACCGCCACTTCTTTTTCTGTCTTGTCGCCTCCGCACTGCTGATCCCGCCGCTGCCTGCGGCCACCATCACGCCTCTGCACAACGGCTGGCGCCTGCAATCGGCGTGCAAGCTGAGCGTCGCCGGCGAGGCTATCTCCTCAGCGGGTTTTTCCACCGAGGGCTGGATCTCCGCCACCGTGCCCACGACGGTGCTCGCCGCGCAGGTGGCGGCCGGCCTTCTGCCCGATCCTTACTTCGGCGATAACCTGCGCAAGATTCCCGGAACCTCCTATCCTATCGGCCGCAACTTCTCCAACCTGCCCATGCCGGCGGACAGCCCTTATCACTGTGGCTGGTGGTACCGCGATGAGTTCACCGCTCCCGCCGCGGCCGGGAAGGCCGCGCAATTCTGGCTGCACTTCGGCGGCATCAACTACCGCGCCGATATCTGGCTCAACGGCCATCGCATTGCCGATTCGACCCGGATCGCTGGCGCCTATCGCACCTATGACCTCGACGTCAGCGGCGTTCTGAAGCCAGGGGGACGCAATGTGCTCGCCGTCGAAACCTTCGCTCCCACGGAGAAAGACCTCGGCGTGAACTGGGTCGACTGGAATCCCGCGCCCCCGGACAAGGACATGGGCCTGATTGGCGAGGTCCACCTCGTCGGCACCGGACCGGTAACCCTGCGCTCTCCGCTGGCTGTCACCCACTTTCCCGGCGACGATCTCAGCACGGCCGATCTGACCGTGTACGCGGAAGTGGAGAATGGAACCGACAATCCCGTCCAGGGCACCGTCTCCGGCTCCGCCGCCGGCGTGACCTTTGAGCAGCCGGTCCAGCTCGCCGCTCACGAACAGCGAACCGTCGTCTTCACACCGGAACAGTTCCCGCAGCTGCGCCTTCACAATCCAAAGCTCTGGTGGCCGCGGCAGATGGGCGACCCGCATCTCGAACCGCTCACCATGCGCTTTCGCACCCAGAATCAGGTCAGCGACGAGCAAACCGTTCTCTTCGGAATTCGCGAAATCACATCCGAACTGACCGGCAAAGGCGCCCGCCTGTTTCGCGTGAATGGCAAGCCGATTCTCATCCGCGGAGGCGGGTGGTCGCAGGACATGATGCTTCGCCCCGATCCCAAACGTCTGCGCGAGCAGTTCCAGATGGTGCGCGATCTGAACCTGAATACAATTCGCCTCGAAGGCAAGCTCGACACCGACGACTTTTTCCGGCTTGCCGACCAGAACGGCATCCTCGTAATGCTGGGCTGGTGCTGCTGCGACCACTGGGAACGCTGGAAGTCCTGGACGCCGGAGGACCTGACCATCGCGACTGCTTCTCTCCGTTCGCAGATGCTGCGCCTGCGCTATCACCCCAGCCTGCTGGTATGGCTCAACGGCAGCGACAATCCTCCACCGGCCAGCGTGGAGAGCGCGTATCTGAATGTGGAGTCGCAGACGCACTGGCCCAATCCCACCCTCTCCTCGGCTTCCTCCACCGCGACCACCGTCAGCGGCGAGAGCGGCGTCAAGATGACCGGGCCGTACGATTACGTTGAGCCCAGCTACTGGTATGTCGATCACACCCACGGGGGCGCCTGGGGCTTCAATACCGAAACCAGTCCCGGCCCGGCCATCCCCTCGCGCGCCAGCCGCGCGAAATTCCTCTCCGATCCTGATGCCTTTCCGGCTTCACCCGACTGGCAGCTGCACTACGGCGGCGGCGGATTCGAGACCCTCAGCGTCCTCGATGATGCCATGGATGCGATCTACGCCAGACCTGCTTCCGCCGCCGACTACACGCGTCTCGCGTCCACCATGGAGTACGACTCCGAACGTGCCATGTACGAGGCGTACAGCCGGAACAAATACGATTCCACCGGCGTCATCCAGTGGATGCTGAATAACGCCTGGCCCTCGATGATCTGGCACCTCTACGATTACAACCTTGAAGCCGACGCCGGCTACTTCGCTGTCAAAAAAGCCTGCCAGCCACTGCACATCCAGTACTCCTACGATGACCAGTCCATCGTGGTCGTCAACAGCACCTACCATCCGGCCGAAGGTCTGCATGCCACCGTCGACGTCCACGGCATCCACTGGAACGAGCTTTACCACGGCACGGCGGTCGTCAACGCGCCTGCCGACAGCTCTCAGCAGATCCTGCGCCTGCCCGGGACACTGTACAACGGCACTGAGCGGATCTTTCTCATCGATCTCACCCTCGCGGATCCTGCGGGCCACGTCGTAAGCCGCAACTTCTATTGGGTTCCCTACACTCTCACAAGCTTCGACTGGGGTGCGACTTACTACACCCATACCCCCGCTGAACGCTACCCGGACCTGACGGCACTTACCCATCTGCCGCCCGCCACTGTCGCCGCCCATGCCGAGATGCAGACGACAGCGCAGGGTCGCGAGATTGTGCTCCATCTCGACAACCACTCCGGCGCGCTGGCCTTCCAGGTCGAGGCGGCGGTGCGCACCCAATCCGGAGACCTGATCGCCCCGGTCCTGTGGTCGGATAACTGGATCGAGCTTGTCCCCGGCGAGTCTCGAACGCTCACCGCGCAGCTCCCGGACGACGCTCCGGCCAATCCCGTGGTGAAGGTGGGGGGATGGAATATCGAACCCGCGACCCTGACGCCGACGACCGGGGCGGGCTCCGCCGGAGCGGACCAGCGCTAACGGCCTGCGGCAGGAGTCGAGAGTTCGTGAAGTGCGTCCCTCAGGGGCTAAAGCCCCATTGATTATTGGGAATTTATGGCACGGCTGAAGCCGTGCCCCTTCAAAACAGCGGACCGGGCCGGACTCTGATCGGCTCTGGCCCGGGCCGTGCAAAGGTCGCATGAATATCCCGCAGCCACTACAGGCCCGGGAAATCGATCCACGTATTGCATATATGCCTTGACACATATTTCCGCCCGGAATACATTCGTGTTAACGCATGCGACAGACGACAGCCTGGCGATGTTGACGGACAGCGCCTCCATCCGGAGCGCCACAGTCAGAGGTCGCTCCTGCGTCGAGCGGTTGCATGCCGATCAGATTTGAGGAGCAGCACACTCATGCCGAGTCCCTATAACGTCCTGTTCCTTTGTACCGGCAACTCGGCGCGATCCATTATGGCCGAAGCGATTCTGAACCATAAGGGCAGGGGCCGATTCAGGGCTTATAGTGCGGGCAGCTATCCCTCCGGTCACCCGCGTCCTGAAGCACTCGCGCAGATTGCGTCTGCCGGCCTCTCAACGGAGGGCCTCCGCAGCAAGTCCTGGGACGAGTTCGCCGCCCCGCACGCCCCCACAATGGATTTTGTTTTTACGGTTTGCGACAACGCCGCCCGGGAAGTTTGCCCCGTCTGGCCGGGCCAGCCCATGACCGCGCACTGGGGCATCCCCGATCCCGCTGCCGCGAAGGGCAGTCCGGGGGAGATTGCGCGGGCATTTCGCGATGCGTTCGTGATCCTGGACCGAAGGATAGGTTTGTTTCTCGCGTTGCCGCTCAGTAGCCTCGACAGGCTCGCCATCAGGCACGAAATCGATAATATCGGCCGCTGTTAGTCAGAGCGTGTCAGGAGGACTCCGTTGAAAACCAAAAGCCGCCTTTCATTCCTTGACCGCTATTTGACGGCCTGGATCTTCGGTGCCATGGCTGTCGGTGTGCTGCTCGGCTGGCTCGCTCCCGGAGTTGTACCGTTTCTCAACCGCTTCAGCGTCGGCACAACGTCCATCCCCATCGCTGCCGGCCTGATCCTTATGATGTATCCGCCCTTCACGCGGGTGCGCTACGAGGAGCTGCACGAGGTGTTCCGGAACAAGCGTGTCCTGGCGCTTTCGCTTGTGCAGAACTGGCTGATTGGACCGGTCCTGATGTTTGGCCTGGCCGTGATCTTCCTGCGCGGATACCCGCAGTATATGGCCGGACTGATCATGATCGGGCTTGCCCGCTGTATCGCCATGGTCATCGTGTGGAATGAACTGGCCAGGGGCGACACCCAATATGCCGCCGGTCTGGTTGCCTTCAATTCCCTCTTCCAGGTCTTCTTCTATTCGGTCTATTCCTGGGTATTCATCACCGTGCTGCCTGGCTGGTTTGGGCTGCGCGGCGCCGTGGTGAACGTCTCCATCGGAGAAATTGCCCGCAGCGTCTTCGTTTACCTCGGCGTCCCGTTCATCGCCGGATTTCTTACTCGCGCCATTCTCATTCGCGCCAAAGGCCGTGTGTGGTACGACAGGAGCTTCGTTCCACGGGTAAGCCCGATGACACTGGTAGCTCTGCTCTTCACCATCGTACTGATGTTCTCCCTGAAAGGCGGCTATATCGTGCGCCTGCCGCTCGATGTGCTGAGGATCGCCGCTCCGCTGCTGGTTTATTTCGTCCTGATGTTCCTCGTCTCGTTTTATATGGGCCGAAAGCTCGGTGCGGATTACTCGAAGACGACCACCCTCTCCTTCACCGCCGCTTCGAACAATTTCGAACTGGCGATCGCGGTTGCAGTTTCGGTCTTCGGCATCGACTCAGGTGCGGCTTTCGCCGCGGTCATTGGGCCGCTGGTCGAGGTGCCTGTGATGATCGCCCTCGTCAACCTGGCGCTCTGGTTCCAGCGCCGGTATTTCGCAAACCCCACCGCAGGTGAGGTGGAAAGCGTCTGCCTCTCGACGGCTCGGTAATGCACGGTTGCAACTTCTCCGGCCGCTGCCTGAGCACCCCGCCATCGAGGGGCGAATCCTGTTTGGGGGGATGAGAGCATCCTGATCTTCGACGGACAGGCATGCTCCGTATACCTTCACTGGTCTGTTCGACCGGCTACCCAAACGCCCGCAGCGGGATCTTTCCATCTCCCGCGCAGCGCACCGGGCGGGTCTGTCAGAGCGTTTCCTGCACCATGCGCCCATCCTTACGAACAACTTCCTCCGTGAGCCCGGCCAGGGCGTCGAACAGGTGCATCTGGAAGGTGCCAGGTCCCTGGGCGCGTTCGGCTGCGGCCTGGCCGGCCACGCCATACATCGCAAGCGCCGATGCCGCCGCCAAAACCGAGTCTTTCTCAACAGCGGCGCAGGCCGCGACGACAGAAGTCGCCATGCAGCCGGTCCCGGTCACCCGGCCCATCAGGGGATGGCCGTTTGCGATACGCAGGAGGACGCGCCCGTCTGTCACGATGTCCACAGCGCCCGTTACGGCAGCCACGCAGGAATGCCTGCGGGCCAGTGCCAGCGCGACCGCTGCCGCATCCGGGCTGGTGCCTGTTGCTTCGACCCCGCGGATGCTCGCGCCCAGCCCCGCCAGAGTCGCAATTTCCGCCGCATTGCCGCGCACCACAGCGATCGAGAGTTCGCGCAGCAATCTCTGGGCGCTTGCCGTGCGGAGTGTCGATGCGCCCGCCCCAACCGGGTCGAGAACAATCGGTATGCCTTTCTCGTTTGCCCTGTGGCCCGCCAGTAGCATGGCCTCCACCTGCTCCGGCCAGAGCGTGCCCAGGTTCAGGACCAGCGCGTCGGCCGCTCCGGCCATCTCCTCGACTTCTTCCCGGGCGTGCGCCATGACCGGCAGGGCACCGCAGCACAGCGTGATATTCGCGGTGATGTTCATGACCACGAAGTTGGTGATGTGATGGACCAGCGGTCGTCCGGACCGCACAGCTGTCAGAATCTGTGCTGCCACCCTGGCTGGGTCGGTCATGGTTCGATCTCGGCATCCTTCCGGCAGGATACTGAATCCTGCGGCGGCAAAGCGTCCTTTCCGTTGCCTCGTTCGGCAATTTGCTCGCAGACTCCCGGCTCAACTCACCTCTTTGAACCCACCACGAGCCAGGAGTAATGACCGATGCGCGATACATGGTTCACCTGAAAACCGGACCGCGACATCGTGTCGGCTGCCGCCAGTTCCGAAATGCGGTGATGAGGTGGAGGTCCGTGCTCCGGCTCCACGTCAGCGCGCCAGTCGAGAATCGCAATGTGGCCGCCAGGCTTCAGAATGCGGGCGGCTTCAGCGAGAACCGCGGCAAGATCGTCGAACTCATGCCAGACATTCGCCATGAAGACGAAATCACAGGCTTGCGACCCTATGCCGGTGGCAGAGGCTTCACCCTCAAGGCAATCGACGTTCTGCAGGTTTAACTCGGAGAGTTTGGCGCGGATCCGGTCGAGCATTTCCGGTGCGACATCGACCGCAAATACGCGGCCCCGGCTGCCGATGCTGCGGGCGATGGGAACGGTAAAGTAGCCGGTGCCGGCTCCAATGTCTGCCACCGTCCAGCCCGGTTTGAGACGAAGGACCGCAAGAACATCATCCGGAGGCAGCCATCGTCTGCGCTCGGGGCTATCGAGTTTGTGAGCCTGCGAGGGATGGAATCGGCGTTCGTGCATGGCATTTGCTCCCGCGGGCAGAGGCCGCTCTCCTGATTTCAGCATGGGTTCCCGGATTCATCCGGATGGGGTGCGCACGGGCACCCCGGACTCCGGGTACGAAGGGCCTCAATCATACGGAGGCACAGCGGGCAGATCGCTCGCAGCCACCGCCGTGGCTCGCTGTTCGCCGGCTGCTGCTCCAGCGCCACCCAGGCCCGCAGAAGCGCAACGGCCAGGAGCAGGTCCGCGGCAGGCCGCTCCGCCTCCAGACGGAACATCTGCCGGTAGACCTCATCCTTGAGCCGGTTGGCTGTACGTGCTGAAACCTGCTTCTGCGCCATAGCTGCCATCCGCCGGAAACTCTACCGCTTCACCGCGACCGCACAGGGCAGTCCCATCCACTTGAAAATGGTCATGGCCGGGCACCAGTTGGTAATACCAGACTGCAGCAGGTTCAGCCCCACGAAGGCTGTCAGCCACAGCCAGGCAGGCGAAACCCAGTAAGCAAGAGCCAGCGACGTCAGCACCACAACGCCGGCCAGCAGGCGAACCGCACGTTCAACGGTCATAAGGAGACCTCCTGTTTATTCACGGCAGCGGATTGTTCGGCCTCCGCTTTCCCGGCGTTCAGCATGTAGTACAGCACCGGTACAGCCGGCCACGAGAGAAACGTTGAGGCGACTCCGCCCGCAATCAGCGAAAGCCCCAGGCCCTGAAAGATCGGATCGGCGAGGATCACGCTGGCGCCTACAATGACGCCTGCGGCGGTCAGCAGAACCGGACGAAGGCGAACCGCGCCCGCATCGATCACCGCTTCGGCCAGCGGCATGCCTTCGCGCCGGCGCAGTTCGATGAAATCGACCACGATAATCGAGTTGCGCACGATGATGCCCGCCCCGGCGATAAAGCCGATCATCGAAGTTGCGGTGAAGAATGCTCCCAGCATCGCGTGCGCAGGCAGGATGCCGACCAGCGTGAGCGGGATTGGAATCATGATCGCGAGCGGAACCGTGAAGGAGCGGAACCAGCCCACCACCAGCACGTAAATCAGCACCAGCACCGCGGCAAACGCGAGGCCGAGATCGCGGAAGACCTCAATCGTGATCTGCCACTCGCCGTCCCATTTCATCGAGTAATGGGCGGTCGATTCCGGCTGCACGGCGTTGTAACGCGCCAGCGAGTAGCCATCCGGAAGTCTCAGCTTGTCGAGAGCCTTGTTCATTTTCAGGATGGCGTAGACCGGGCTCTCTTCCGCCCCGGCCACATCCCCAATCACGTAGACCACGCGCTTCAGGTTCTTGTGGTAGATATCCGGCTGGAGCGTCGTATGCTCCACATCCACCAGTTCCCGCAGTGAAACCATCTGTCCATCCGCTCCGCGCAGCCGGATGTTCTCAAGAGCCTGCTCGGAAGAGCGTTCCGGCCGGGCGATTTCCACCATCGTGGGCACGGCTTCGCGCCACTGCGGCACATGCAGCAGTCCCGCCTGCATGCCGGAGGTCGCCAGCGCCAGCGTCTGCGCCACCTGCGCGACAGGAATGCCGTGCAGCGCCGCCTTGGCGTCATCCACATGCATATCGAGCTGCTGCTGCGGATCCTGCATGTACCAGTCGGTATCGACGACTCCCGGGGTCTGCTGAAAGATCTGCTTCACATCGCGCGCTACCGCGATCTGACCGTCAAGACTCGGCCCGTAAATCTCCGCCACCAGCGTCTGCAGCACCGGAGGTCCCGGCGGCACTTCGGAAACCTGAAGACGCGCGCCGTAGCGGTCCGCGATGCGGTCCAGTTCCGGGCGGAGCCGCCTGGCAATGGCGTGGCTCTGCGCGCTGCGCTCATCGGCAGGCAGCAGGTTCACCTGGATATCCGCCTGGTTCGGCTGACGCCGCAGATAGTAGTGGCGCACCAGACCGTTGAAGTTGAATGGCCCCGAGGTTCCCGCGTAGATCTGGTAGTTTTCCACCTCGCTCTGCTGGCTCAGGTACGCGCCCAGCGCCTGCGCAACCTGCGTCGTCTGTTCCAGCGGTGTGCCGTCGGGCATATTGATGATCACCTGGAACTCGCTCTTGTTGTCGAACGGCAGCATCTTGACCAGTACCAGCCCCATCGGAACCAGCGCCGCGGAGAGCGCCAGCAGCCCTGCCACCACTCCCAGAAACATCCAGCGGTTGCGCGCGCGCCTCATCAGCGGACGCATCGCCCTCCGGTACAGCCGGACCAGCCAGCTCTCGTGCTCGGCGTGCGCTCCCGAGCCCCCGCGCAGGTGCGAACCCAGCAGCCGCAGCGCCGCCCAGGGCGACACCACAAACGCAACGATCAGCGAAAACAGCATCGCGATCGAGGCGCCCACGGGGATGGGCCGCATGTAGGGCCCCATCAGCCCGCGCACGAAGGCCATGGGCAGAATCGCCGCAATTACCGCGAAGGTCGCAAGGATGGTCGGATTGCCGACCTCCGCTACCGCTTCGATGGCCACGTCGCTCAGCGGACGGCGGAAGTTCACCGGCATGCGAAAGTGGCGGATCATGTTTTCCACCACCACAATCGCGTCGTCGACCAGAATGCCGATACTGAAGATGAGGGCAAAGAGCGTAACCCGGTTCAGGGTGTAGCCCATCAGATAGAAAATCGCGAGCGTCAGGGCCAGCGTTACCGGTATCGCCAGCAGCACCACGCCCGATTCGCGCCAGCCGAGGAAGAACGCAATCAGGATCGTCACCGACAGGGTGGCCAACAGCAGGTGCTTCAGCAGCGTGTCGGATTTCTCTTTTGCCGTAGCTCCGTAGTTGCGCGTTGTGGCGATGTTGAGATCGGCGGGCAGTGTTACCCCCTTCATCCCGGCCACGTGGCGCAGAACCGCATTGGCGATATCGGTGGCGTTCGTGCCTTTGCGCTTGGCCACCGTAATCGTAACCGCCGGATACTCTTTTTGCGCTCCGCTGCTCAGCCCCGCCCGGGCGGTGCCATAGAGCACGTAGTCGGTTGCCTCCTCGGGCCCGTCCACAATGCGCGCCGCCACATCGCGCAGATACACTGGCTGCCCGTGCGCGACACCCAGCACCACGCGCTCGAGATCCTGGGTATCGCGGAAGAGATTGCCCGCATCCACACGGATTTCCCGATTCCCCTCGGCAAACTCCCCGGCCTGGGTTCGCGCATTGGCCACCTGCAGCCGCCCCACCACGTCCTCGGGAGTGAATCCGAAGCCGGCGAGCTTCGCGCTGTCGAGGACGACCCGCATAGCGCGCGGCTGGCCTCCGATGATCGTCGTCTCGGAAACGTCCGGAATCTGCCGGATGGCGTGCTGGACCTCGTCGGCCATCTGCCGCAGCTGATAGCCATCGTAGTGAGGGCCCCACAGGGTCAGCGCCAGGATGGGCACATCGTCAATGGAACGCGCTTTGACCAGTGGCTGCGATGCGCCCACCGGCATGCGATCGGCATTCGAGTAGAGCTTGCTGTACACCTTGACCAGCGCATCTTCCTCTGATGTCCCCACGAGGAAGCGTACGATGACCAGGCTCTGCCCGGGGCTCGATATCGAGTAGACGTACTCGACACCCGGAATCTCGTGCATCAGACTTTCGACGGGATTGGTGACCCGCTGCTCGATCTCCTGGGGTGAGGCGCCCGGCATTGCCGTCATCACGTCCAGCATCGGCACCAGGATCTGCGGTTCCTCTTCTCGCGGAATCGCCACCACCGCAAACAGCCCCAGCGCCAGCGATGCGATCACGATCAGAGGCGTCAGCTTCGACGAGATAAAAGCGCCGGCCAGTCTGCCGGCAATCCCATGCTCCTTCATTGCTGGGCCTCAATCTGCTTTCCGGCCAGATCGCGGTCGCCCGGATTGTCCACCAGGTTCTCGCCCGGCGCAAGACCGGAGAGGATCTCCACCTGATCCCCGTGCCGATTCCCGAGCGTCACGTATCGCAGCTGCGCAAGGCCGTTCTGATCCACCGCATACACGCATGCGAGCGATCCTCGCATCACTACCGCCGACTGCGGCGTCAGCACCATCGACCTGGCCGCGCCGGGAAGGCCCACAGTCGCGTACATTCCCGCGTGCAGCCCTTTCGCCGATGGCAAATCCACCTTCACAAGAAAGCTGCGGCTGGCGGGATCGGCGGCGGGAACGATCTCCGAAACCGTGCCGTTCAGGTCATCCGTGCTGAGCCCTTCAATCTCCACCGGCAGCTTCATCCCCGGCCGCACGGTGCCGATCAGCGACTCATCCACCGTCGTATAGACCTGCAGCGGCCCGTCCCGGTCCACCTGGAGCAGCGGCACTCCGGGAGCGGCAAGACTCCCGGGATCGGCCATCCGCGCCGTGACAATGCCGTCGAAGGGCGCGTGCAGTTCGGTATATCCAAGCTGCGTTTGCGCGCCTGCGACGGCGGCCTGGGCCTGTTTTCTCTGCGCCAAATACGATTCCACCCGCAGCTGTGCCGCCTCGGAGCGCCTCTGCACTTCATCGAACTCCTGCGGGCTCACGCTCTTTTCGTTCTTCAGGATCTGATATCGGGCCAGCGTCTCAGCCGCCAGCGATGCCTCGGACTGCGCGGCCATCTGCTGCTTCGCTGCCGCGCTTTCGGCGGCTTCGGCCTGGTTCACCGCCGAGCGCATCGCCGAGTCATCCAGCGTTACCAGCAGTTGGCCCTTGCGAACGCCATCTCCCGCCTGCACCAGCACCTGGCGGATATGCCCCGGAACCTGCGGCGAGATCACCGCGGTCTCCCTGGCATGAAGCGTTCCCGTCGTGCGGATGATCTGCGGAACCTGCTCCGCCTCACTCTTCACGATATGTGCCTGCGCTTTGGGCGGAGGCGCGGCGGCGGGTGCTTCGCTGCGCGAGCATCCCAGCGGCAGCAGAGTGAGAAGAAGGGAGATGGACAGGGCGGTTTTCATTGCAGGCTCTCCGCGGAATCAGGTGTAAGTTGTCCCGTTGCGTACAGCAGCGCGGCGTACGCAACAGTATTTCCATAAGCGGCATGCCAGTAGTCGTTCTGGCTTTGCCGCTGCGCGTCTTCGGCGCGCAGCAGATCGGTCATCGTGGCGAGTCCCGCATCGTAGCGGTTGCGCAGGATCCGCAGGGCCTCCGCCGACTGCTCCATCGAGGCACGCGCCGTCGACACCATCCGCTCCGCGGTCTGGTGTCCGGTCCACGCCTGGCTCACGGCAAGGCGGATCTGATCCTCGGTGGACCGCTCCTGGGCTTCGGCTTTCTGCCGAGCCGCCTCGGCCTGCCTCAGCCGCGCGCGTTTGGCCACGGGAAAAATGTCCAGGTTCAGCTGGGCTCCGGCAACCCAGTTATTGCCGCCATTTCCAGCGAAAGTCTGGCGATCCATCTCCCAGTTGCCGTAGGCGCTGATCTGCGGAAGCAGATCCGAGCGCGCTGCCCTGACCTGCTGCTGCTGTGCTGCGGTCTGCTGCCGCAGGGCCTTCAGGTCCGGCCTGGCCTTGAGGCCACTGGCGATATCGTCTTCCAGAACCCCGTCCGCAAAGCTCTTCACCTCGATAGGACTGAGAGCAGGTCGCGGAGAGGGCCGTGTGCCCATCGCGGCCTCCAGTTCCGCCCATGCATTGTCGAATGCCCCCTGCGCTGCAATCAGCTCCTGCTGCCGCTCGGAAACATTGACCTGAGCCTGCAGCAGATCCGAATCGATGGCCAACCCCGCCTTCACCCGCGTCTGGGCGTCGTTCCGCAGGGCCTCCGCGGTCTGCTGCTCGTGCTGCGCCACCTCGATCTGCCGCTGCGCGTACAGCACCGCCTGGTAAGCCTCGACGACTCCGAGCACAACTCCCTGATTCACCTGGCTGCTCATCGAGACTGCGCTTTCTGCGCCCAGTTTGGCCCCCCGGATCTGCTGATTGGTTTCAAACCAGTTGAAGAGCATCCATGAACCATTGAACCGAGTGGCAAAGTTGCCGACCGGCGTGGGGCGGTTCAGCGAATCGAGCGAGAAATCGGTCTGGGTGAAGCGCTGCTGGCGGAGCTTGGTCCCGAACACATAGACCGGATCGTTGCCGCGCGAGATGTCTTCCGCAAAATTCAGGTGCGGCAGCAGCGCCGTTCGCGCCATCCCCACCCCGGCTTCCGCGGCATTCCGGTCTGCCTGCGCTGCCTCCGTCTGGGGATTATGTCCCAGGGCAAGATCGATTGCCTGCCGGAGCGTCAGCGTTGCCCCCTGCGCGAAACCAGCCATTGGCGCAACCGCCAGCAGCAGCGTAATCAACAACCTTCGAGGAACTTGCGCCATGCCTGTCGACCTCAAACGAATCGCAATCGCGCCGGACGCAGGTCCGTGCTGGCTCGAAGGGCCATACCTCAGCCGCAGCCCCGAGCAGGCCTCATTCCTGGCAGCGCCGGTTTTCGATGCTTTCACTCCCCTAAACGCCGGCAGACGCGGGTTTGTTACAACCGGGAAGATTTTTCTTTCAACAAACGGAGACATTCCGCAGCGGCCGTCGGGGCGTTTCATCGAACCATGACCCTCCATCAGAGCTCAATCAGGGTGACCAGCACGAAGAATCGGGTACCAGGGCAAGCAGCAGACCGGCTCCAAAGGCCACATCCCGTACGGGGTAATTGATAGCCCTCCCGTGCGCGGTGACAGCTTTGCAAAGAGATGGAAACAAAGCGCGATCGACGCCGTAAACCGGGGGCGCGCTTCTCCGGGACCTTCCATCGTGATCCTGGGTACCGGACCGCTGCTGTGACGGCGATCACAGAGCCTCAGAGCAGCACAAAGTACACCTCCTCCGCCTGACGCGCGGTTCGTGATCTCGCTTGCCGGTATCCCTGGATTCCGGCGGCACGAGCTCAACTTTTCTGTAACGTCTGGGCCTCTCGCGGCATTTATCCCAATTGAACGCGTCTGACTGCTTCAGCAGACGGTTTGGGGGGCGAAAGATTATGGCGTCATTTGCGCCGAAAAGAATTCTGTGTCCGATTGACCTGAGTTCCTCGTCGAGGGCCGTACTGGGCTGGGCAAGGCTCTTTGCGCAGGCCTTTGGCGCAACGGTCGAGGTTCTTTACGCCGAATGGGCGGAGATGCCGCGATATTTCACGGAAGAACAAATCTCCCGGTTGCGCTCCGATGAAATGAAAGGACTGCGTGTCATCGAGAGAGAGCTTCACTCCGTTGCCGAGGAGATTCTGGGGCCCACCGTGCCCTTCGCAACCTCTGTGGTGACAGGGCACGCCATCGAGGTCATCCTGAAACGGCTGCAGACGGCTGCGCCCGATCTGGTGGTGATGGGAAGCCACGGACGCAGCGGAGTCGCCCGCCTCCTGCTCGGATCCGTGGCCGAAAACGTCAGCCGCGAGGCTCGTTGTCCCGTGCTCATTGTCAGAGGTCCGGTGGTTCCGGCGGCGCAGACTCATCTCAACAGCGTGCTGTGCCCGGTGAATCTGACGGGCGCAGCCCGCTCCTGCGCCCAGACGGCAGCCGATGTCGCCGGAGCGATGGGCGCGCAGTTACAGGTGCTGCACGCGGCTGAGGAACCGGCATCCGAAGGCGCAGTTCCCGCTGCCGGCTTCTGTGACTGGATTCCGGAGGATGTACGAAAGAGCTGCCATCTCTCGGAAATCGTAGTGAAAGGCAACGCCGCCGAACAGATTATCCTCTTCGCCCGGCGCGAGAAGACCGATCTGATCGTCCTGGGAGCTGCGCACCGCACCTTCCTTGAGACCAGCACACTTGGTTCGACAACCGTGCGCGTGATGCGGCACAGCTCGTGTCCGGTTCTTCTGGTTCCTCACGGAAATGAGGCGCGGAAACAGAGCACAGAGACACAGGAGGGGACGATCCCGCACAGAGCAGGCTCGTGAAGGATGACGGGCGGATGGGCGAATGCGGCGGCTGCAAAGCCGTCTCGGAGGGCCTGGCAATGCATGCAAAACGGATCTTCTGGATTCTTTCCCTGTCGATGGTTGTTGCCATTCCATCTTTCGGGCAACCGGCAGTAACACCCGACCCGCAGACAGCGAATATCAGCGGCACCGTAACCGACGCGGAGAACGACATTGTTCCGGGCGCGAAGGTTGTGCTCGATGCATCCGGCTCCGGGGAGATCCGCACGGTCCTCTCCAGCGACAACGGAGCCTTTGCCTTTGAAAATGTGCCTGCCGGAAACACGTATCACATTACGATCACCGCCGCCGGATTTGCGGACTGGACGTCACCCAGTCTCGCTGTTCAGCCGGGACAGTTTCTTCTGGTTTCCAACGTCAGGCTGGTTCTTGCCGGAGGCGTGACTTCGGTGACGGTTTACGCGTCCTCCGAGCAGCTCGCGACCGAACAGGTACACCTCGAAGAAAAGCAGCGCGTCCTGGGTGTGATCCCCAATTTCTGGGTTGTTTACGATCCGAATGCAGCGCCTTTGACTGCGAGGCTGAAGTTCCGGCTTGCTCTCAGAACAAGTCTTGATCCGGTGACCTTTCTCGGTGCGGCCCTGGTTTCAGGGATGGACCAGGCCGGGGACACGCCAGATTTCCAGCAGGGAGCGAAAGGTTACGGGCAGCGCCTCGGCGCAAATTACACAACCGGAGTCACCGATGTCATGCTGGGCGGTGCGATTCTCCCGTCTCTGCTGCATCAGGATCCGCGGTATTTCTACCAGGGAACCGGCACAACAGGGTCCCGCCTGCTCCATGCCCTGTCGAGCCCGTTCATCTGCAAGGGCGACAACGGGCGCTGGCAGCCGAACTTTTCGAGCGTGGGCGGCGATCTGGCCACCGGGGCCATCTCGCAGACCTGGTTTCCTGACACAGATCGGGACAGCGGCCTGGTTTTCGAGAACGTCCTGATTACGACGGGTGGCCGCATGGCCAATGGTGTGATTCAGGAATTCGTTCTGCGCCGCTTCACATCGGGGGCAGGCAGCCGGGACCACTAAGAAGCTGCCCGCCGGAAACCCGCGGGCCAACCCCGCACGCATTCAGCAGTGCGTGATGCGGCACACATCGGAATGGCAGAAAGCCATATCTGCTGAGCGTGAGAGTCGCTCGGCGCAGACCGCGGAGATCTTCTCTGTCACTCGTTGCGGGTCTCCGGCACCCTGCGGCATTGGCAGCCCTCTGCCCTTCCCTGATGGGCAGCTGGCCCGGAATGTTGCTTTTCGGTGGCGCAGTGCGACGACATCGATCCCGGCTCCGGCGCCCGCGCGCGGATCAACTCCCCGCGATCGAGAAGCGCCGCGAGCTGCGGCACAGGCGTCCTGGCAGGTCCAATCCACCCTCGGATCCCCGCCTGTTCGAGGTGCATGAATGCGCCAGGCCCAATCTCAGTAAAGACGGCATCGGTGCAGCCATGCTTCCTCATAATATCGACCACGGCTCGCCCATTCAGGACCGTGTTCTGCTCAAATATGCTCCGGCCACTCTCGTCCCGGATCAGCACCCATTTCCCTTTGCCAAAATGGGGTGACAGGGCTGAATCCTCGCGATTCAGCAGCGTGATAAATGCGGCCTTGCTCACTTTCGCCTCCTGACTAGGTGTAGTATACACCTACAGGATCCCCCGATACCAGGCAATCCGCATTCTGTCCGGCTGGGTTTGGACCCATGCCCACCAGGCGACAACGGCGGCGCTGCATGCGCCTCCTGAACCCTCAGAGAAAGCGTCCCTTACCGGGCTGGCAGATCGGCCTTCTTCATGCGCCCCTCCTGCCTTCCATTCCGGATCGAATGGCGTGTATGGTTCGGCCGGGCCCCGAAAAGGAGGCACGAAAACGAGCTCCGTACGAAGCGTGCTGCGCCAGCCTGCGCCTCAGGATTCTTCTGCCCCGATCGGATCGCGTTCCCGCTCTCTCAGGAGCGTGAATTCCGGTCCTTAGCGGCGGCCTTTCTGAACCATTCCTCGCGGATCGCGCGGCCGTCCCGGTAGACGCAGCTTTCATTCCTCCCTGCTCCCGGAACACGCGCGGCAGATCCGGGCAGCCATGGTCTCGCCTGTCGGGTTCCTGGCATCGGTCAGCTGCTCAATGCACGTCATGAACCCTGTCGGGAAAGCCGCGGGAAGCAGGCGATCGTCGTACAGTGCGTCATCCAGAGATTCATCCTGCGAGCGCACGACCAGGATTCTCGCCTGGGGCCAGCGATGGCGAATGAATTGGCAGGCATCCTCGAGTTCGAAGGGGAAGAGTGTGGAATGGAGAAGTGCGACGTCAATGGTCTGGCTTGCGGGAAAGACCCAAAGTTCCCTGTAGTCGGTCGCTATGCTCAGCGTACAGTTCTTTCGCGCCATCATGACATCGCGCACCATGTTGCTCAGGGCGATCGGCCCGACAGAGAGAACATGCACCATGGGCGAAGGCTTGCCGGGCCCCGGCCGATTCGCTTTGATCAGATACGGGCCCGGCTTATGGGCATTCTGCGCGTGATTCATGCTGCTTCCACTCCGGCACGATCCTCCTGCAGCAGATAGAACGGGGCCGTACCGCACAGACCGGGGCTCGTCTCGATCATGAATGCGGCAAGTCCGGACACACCGCAGAATGCCGCGCTCTGTGTCGGCGGAAGCCATTCCAGAATCTCCTGGAGGTCTTCCGGGCCAATGCGAAGAACACGCGCGGGCGGGAGCTGGAGAGGCTGCGTCACCTGCTTCCGAAGATCGATCACGAGCAGATCGTCGGTGTCCTGAACAAGAATGGCTCTGAGCTCAGACGTGGAAATCCATCGGATCGGCCGATTGCCCTGTCCGGCGGAATCGTTGGGTGAACTCCGTAACGGAACAGATGGCCGGCCAATACCATCTGCCGCCGCACGAAAGGCGCGGCGCGCAAACCGCAGGACCTGCCATTCCGGAATAACAAGGACTACGATGGTGGCCGTTGCCGCCAGGAGCCAGAGAACATACATGTTTTACCCTCACCGCGGAAAGTTTCAGAGGCGGCCTCATCCGCAGGGCAGATGCGAACCGCCCGGACGAACGGCCCGAGTATCGGCTAGCTTTGGAGAACCGGTGAGGGAGGAGAACGCGAACAGGAATGAGACTGATCTGTGCCGGCTTCATACACCTCGAATGGCACGGTGCCGCTCAGGAAGCGAAGAAGGGGACACTGCGACCGGTGAAACAGGAGAACCTGTGAATCCTGGGTCAGACGGGAGGTATTGGCGGGAGTCGCTGCGATGGGTGGATGTCGCTGTTCGATCCAGAGCCTGGCCACGAAATGGCGCGACGAGCTGCGATGACTGTGATAGAACCACAACCTTGCACCAAGTCCACCCAGGAATACGGCAAGCGCCAGCGCGGGGAGACTGAGTGCCAGGGCTCCGGGGACCGGACCCCTCGAAGGCATGCCGGGACAGGTCCTGTTTTGCACGATGGATTGGTACTGCTGTGCGGCACCAAATGCGATCCGGGCTGGGGTACTGCCATCCACAGGATTGGGTAGCTGTTGCTGAGCCGGTGGGATAGGGTCTGAAATTTAGACGCACTGCCCTGCCAGAACGTTGCAGAAGTCCCGGACTGCGGGAATGTGACCCGGATCACAGATTTGCCTGCCAACCAGGCATAAACTAATCGCCCTCCTTTCGCGCCACCGGCTGACAGGAGGCCCTTCAACGGGGTTTCGGCCGGCCTGAGCCGCGGCAGAATCCGATATCTATCGATAACTCAGTTGCCCTTCGTAACTATTGCATCCCGGCAGGCGTCTGAGGGATTGGAGGCCTCGGCTGACGAAAGCGGAGGCGGTACGGGTTTATGCATGACTGAGAATCTGTTGGCCGGAATTGATCCCACCGATGTCCTGAGAGAAATCGCGCTCAATCTGCGCTGGTCCTGGAACCATACCGCCGATGAGCTGTGGGGCCAGATTGACCCGGAATTATGGGAGACGACTCAAAACCCCTGGGTGATGCTGCAGACCGTGTCGCGGGAGAAACTGAAGGCCGCCACCGCGGACCCGCAGTTTGTGCAAAAGCTCAATCAGGTCATGCAGAGAAAGCAGCGGCGCGAGCAGGCAGCCAGCTGGTTTCGTCAGTCCTGGGCGCAACCCCCGTTCGCGCGCATCGCGTACTTCAGTATGGAGTTCATGCTCAGCGATGCCCTGCCCATCTACTCAGGCGGTCTCGGCAATGTCGCCGGGGACCAACTGAAGGCGGCCAGCGATCTGGGAGTTCCGCTGGTGGGGATCTGTCTGCTGTATCAGGTGGGCTATTTCCGGCAGCGGATCGACGGGGATGGCCGGCAGCAGCCGCTCTATCCCTTCAATGATCCCGGACAGCTCCCCATACAACCGGTACGGCAGGCAAACGGAGAATGGCTGCGCATTGCGCTCGATCTGCCAGGATTCCGGATGTGGGTCCGGGTCTGGCAGGTCGAGGTCAGCCGGGTAAAGCTCTACCTGCTCGATACCAACGATCCGGCCAATCTTCCCGAGTATCGGGGCATTGCCAGCGAACTGTACGGCGGCGGACCGGAGGTCCGCATTGCCCAGGAGATGGTGCTCGGCATTGCGGGTTGGAGGCTGCTGCGCGCCCTGGGGACCCCGCCCGAGGTGTGCCACCTGAACGAGGGTCACGCGGCCTTTGCTGTCCTTGAGCGGGCGCGCGACTATATGACCGAAGCCAGAGTGTCCTTCGAGACGGCATTGACCGTGATCCGCGCCGGCAATCTCTTTACCACCCACACCCCCGTGGCCGCGGGCTTCGATCGATTTGCTCCGGATCTGGTGGAGCGGCACTTCCGGCATTACGCCCGGAACGCGCTTCATATTTCCATGCAGGATCTGCTGGCGCTGGGGCGGCAAAATCCCGCCGATCCCTCGGAACCCTTCAGCATGGCTCTGCTCGCCATGCGCGGCAGCGGCGCCGTTAACGGCGTGAGCCGCCTGCACGGCCAGGTGAGCCGGCGAATCTTTCAAAATAGCTTCTCCCGCTGGCCGGAGGCTGAAGTGCCCATTGGACACGTCACCAACGGCGTGCATGTTCCCATCTGGGACTCTGCAGAGGCCGACAATCTGTGGACCGAGGCCTGCGGGCGGCAGCGCTGGGACAGCGATCTGAAGAAGCTGGAAGAAGATATCCGTCGGGTCCCCGACGAGCATTTGTGGCAAATGCGCGCAGCCGCGCGGAAATCATTCGTTGAATACATCCGCCGCAGGCTGGCCCGCCAGATCGCGGGACATGGCGGGTCGGCGGAAGAGATCGCAGCGGTGGAGCGAATTTTCGATCCCGATACGCTGACCCTCGGCTTTGCCCGGCGGTTCGCCACCTATAAGCGGCCCAATCTGCTGCTGCACGACCGTGAACGCCTGCTGGCGATTCTGACCGGCGCCGACCGGCGCCCCGTGCAGCTGGTGATCGCCGGTAAAGCGCATCCGCAGGATACGGCCGGGCAGGAGATGGTGCGCCAGTGGATTGAATTCATCCGCCGCACGCCGGCCCGCACCCGCGCCGTCTTTCTCAGCGACTACGACATGCGTCTCTCCGAACATCTGGTGCAGGGGGTGGACCTGTGGCTGAATACTCCGCGCCGTCCCTGGGAAGCCTGCGGCACCAGCGGCATGAAAGTGCTGGTGAACGGCGGACTGAATCTCTCCGAGTTAGATGGATGGTGGGCGGAAGCCTATTCGCCCGACGTGGGCTGGGCGCTCGGCGACGGCATGGAGCACGGCGATGATCCCGACTGGGACGCCGCGGAGGCTGAGCAGTTATACACGCTGCTGGAGCAGCAGGTGATCCCGGAATTTTACAACCGCGACGCGAACGGCATTCCAACCAGCTGGATTCGCCGCGTGCGGGAAAGCATGGCGCGGCTGACAACCGCGTTTTCGGCCACCCGATGCGTGCGCGAATACACGGAGAAGTATTATGTTCCGCTTGCCGCCGCGTACAGGAAAAGAAGCTCCGATGAAAACAAAACGGCCGAAAGCCTGCTGCGCTGGCGGCAGGAACTCTCCGATCAGTGGCCCAGGGTTCGCTTCGGGTGCGTGCGCGTGGAGACCAACGCGCACCGGCACCGGTTCGAGGCCGACGTCTACCTGAACGAGCTCCGCCCTGAGGCGATTCGCGTCGAGCTCTACGCCGAGGCATCCGGGAGCCACAAGCTGGTTCGCGAGCCGATGGTTCGCGGTAAGTCACTGATCGGCCAAAACGCCTGGTGCTACTCTGCCACCGTCGGTGCGGATCGGCCGGCGGACGACTTCACTCCACGGGTCATTCCGTCGCATCCCGAGGCATTCGTCCCGCTGGAGGCACCGCAGATTCTCTGGTACCGCTGACGACCTCCTGTGCGAACTTGTCTTCCCGGCGCCATTCGGCCCGATGGTGTCCCCCGGCCCCGTGAAATCTGATATCGCTATCCGCGTTCCGCCTTCCTGCCGCCGTCCCCCTCCCGGCCGGTACTTCAGGCAGACTTCTTTCTCATGGACGGCTGGCGAAGAGATTCCCTCGTGTCCCGAACGAATCGGCTCATTGACTTCGAAAGATGCTCCAGCACCTCAGACCATTCCTCCAGGTGCTGCTCGCCCTTCGCAGTAAGCCTGTAAACGCGCCGCGCCGGCCCGCCCCCGTCGGTCTCCCATTCGGATTTCACATTGCCATTCATCTCGAGTTGTCGAAGCGTCCGATATAACGCCCCCTTCTCGATCTCCGCGTCGGTCAGAGCGTGCTCGGCGAGATCCGACGCGAGGTCATAACCATACGAATGCCCCTTCTTCTTCAGCAGCAGAAGGACCACCGGCTCGACAAAACGGTAGAGATTGCCCATCCCGCATGTGCAGGGATAATTTTTGCCATGTCGCTGACAGATCCTTCGTGGCATTCGCATTGCCCCCTGGTGATTGCGTTCAGCCGGACCCGTTTTCCATCATAGCATTTCGCAAATAGGTGTACGATACACCCCTTGTGCCGAATCCAGCTCCACACAGTGTTAGTCTAATATAGGTGTTAGTCACACCGTTCAGGGAGGGCTGCACGGACATTCCCTGCATGATGTGGTACTCCGAGTTCTTTCCGAGAAAGGAAACGCTGCATGCGCATTGCCATTCCGATCGCAGACGGCCGTCTTCATCCCCACTTTGGACACTGCCAGAGCTTCGCTCTCATCGACATCGACCCCAATACCAGTACCATCCTTGCAGCCTCTGAAATCGCCGCACCGGAACACCAGCCCGGCCTGCTGCCGCCCTGGCTGAAGGAACGCGGCGTCGATCTTGTCATCGCCGGCAACATGGGTTCACGTGCCCGGTCGCTGTTCGCGACCGTCTGTATCGAAACCATCACCGGAGCGCCGCCGGAGGACCCCACGACGATTGCACGGCATTACCTGGCCGGTACCCTCGTAACCCGCGAAAACACCTGCGATCACTGAGGTCTCGGCGGAAGCGCCCATACTGAGGTCGATGGAGAGATCATGGAGACAAAACGAGTCGTCATTGTTGGCGGTGTGGCTGGAGGCGCGACCTGCGCGGCCCGCCTCCGGAGGCTTGACGAGAGCGCAGAGATCGTCGTCCTGGACCGCGGCGAGTATGTATCCTTCGCGAACTGCGGCCTTCCCTATTACGTCGGTGACGTGATCCGCGATGAGGAGAAGCTTCTGCTCGCCTCTCCCCCCCTGTTTCGTGAGCGCTTCAATATCGACGTCCGCACACGGCATGAGGTGCTTGCGATAGACCGGGTGGCCGGCGAGCTTGTGGTCCGGGACCTTGCCACCGACAGCGAATATCGTGAACCGTACGATGCCCTTGTCTTGTCGCCGGGGGCCGCTCCGGTTCGCCCGCCTCTGCCGGGTGTCGACCTGCCCGGTATCTTTACCCTGCGTTCGATTCCGGACAGCCGCGACATCCGCAGCTGGATCGCCTCCCGCAAGCCGCGGCGGGCCGTGGTGGTGGGGGGCGGTTTCATCGGTCTCGAAATGGCGGAGAATCTTGCGAACCGAGGCATCAAAATCACGATCGTCGAGATGATGAATCAGCTGATGCCCCCGCTGGATATGGAGATGGCGGAGTATGTGCACGAGCATCTCTACGCGTGCGGGGTTCGTCTTCATATGGGCGACGGCATTGCGGGATTTGAGCTCTCGGACCGCGGCGATCTCGTCGTACGTACGCAGGCGGGGGCGGCCATTGAGTCGGACCTCGTGATCCTCGCCATGGGCGTGCGTCCGGAAACGAAGCTCGCGCGCGAAGCAGGCCTGGAGATCGGAGAACGAGGCGGCATTCGCGTCGACGCGCAAATGCGGACCAGCGATCCCCGCATCTGGGCTGTCGGAGACGCGGTGGAAGTCCGGAATGCCGTTACCGGTCTGTGCGAGCTGATCCCGCTTGCCGGCCCCGCCAATCGACAGGCGCGTGTCGCTGCCGACGCCATCTGTGGCCGGACCACCCGCTTCCGCGGCGTCGAGGGGACCGCGGTCTGCGGCACGCTGGGTCTGACGGTCGCGCTTACGGGCGCCACCGAAAAGGCGCTGCATCGATCCGGCATGAAGGGCTTCAGGGCTGTTTGGCTGCACGCCAGTCAGCATGTTGGGTATTATCCCGGAGCACAACCGATCCATATGAAGCTCCTGTTTCGCGCTGCGGACGGCCTCGTACTTGGCGCCCAGGCGGTAGGCCGGGAGGGGGTTGAGCGCCGCATCGACGCGATTGCCCTGGCGATCCAGATGAAGGCGACAGTATTTGACCTTGAGGAAGCCGAACTTTGCTATGCCCCTCCGTACGGTGCCGCCAAAGATCCTGTGAATCTGGCGGGGATGGTCGCGGCCAACGTGCTGCGCGGCGACGTAGATCTGGCGCCATGGGGCGAGCTCGGTGCCACCGACGCATTCCTGCTCGACGTGCGTGACCCCCAGGAGTTTCTCGCCGATTCCGTCGACGGCGCCGTTAACATCCCGCTGGGCGAGCTGCGAGCCAGGATTGCGGAGCTGCCGCAGGACCGGGAGATCTGGATCAGCTGCGGGGTCGGACAGCGCGCCTATTACGCCTGCCGAATTCTGACCCAGCACGGATTGTCTGCCCGCAACCTCTCCGGAGGCTACCAGACATATCGGGTCCTTTATCCGGAGGGTGTCGCCCAGCCGTGCGTGTGCTGACCGAGCCCGATATCGATTCGCCGGTTCGGAGGAGGAAGATCGATGCTGCAGGAACAAGCGGTGAAAGCAAAAGAAGCGGACACGCCATTGCACGCCCGGCCTGGCTCCGCCTGCTTCGCCTGCGGAAAGGACAACCCACAGGGCCTGCGAATCCGGTTCCATCGCACAGGCAATGGCGATATGGCCGCCGTCTGGACTCCGGAGACTGTCTGGGAAGGTTTCAATGGAATTATCCACGGGGGCGTCATCAGCACGGTTCTCGATGAAGCGATGTCCAAAGCCATGGCCGCAGCCGGTGTTGAAGCCCTCACCGCCGAGCTCCGTGTGCGATTTCGCCGGCATGTCGTCGCAGGCCAGGCGATGCGCCTTCGGGGCTGGATCATCTCGCAAAACCGTCGCCTGGCCCGAGCGGAAGCGACCCTGACCGGAGACGGAGAGGCCGAATATGCTCACGCATGGGCGACATTTCTGACGCTGAAAGACAGAACGAGCTAGAAGGTCGCTGGACCTGCCTTCGGCCGATTAGGGTGTATGATACACCTAAATGCTGTTTACAGCTCCACCGGCCCGGCGCGCCGGGAGATCCTTCCGCAGGAGCGGTTGGATCTTCGACACAGAGTGTGCGCATCAGGGCAATCGGCGACAGGAGGTGGCAATTGAAAGTAGCCCGTTTTGCGCTCTGGCGGCCCGCTCGCCGAGCCACTTTGTGTCTGCTCGTCGCTGCTTCATTTCTCGGCCTTCCGGCAACTGCCCAGGATTCCGGACAGACAAAGCTCGATGCCTTTGCCAAATGCCTTACCCAAAAGAAAGCCACGCTGTACGGCAGCTTCCTGTGCCCTCATTGTGATGACCAGCGCAAAGTCTTTGGCCAATCCTTTGCCTGGGTGCCCTACGTGGAATGCTCGATGGTCGGTTCCCGGCAGGAAACCTCCAGCTGCCAGGCAGCCCATATACGCTATACGCCGACCTGGGTTTTTGCCGACGGCGACCGCTATGTTGGCGTGCAGTCTCTGAAGCAGCTCAGCGTCAAGACAGGATGCCCTCTTCCATGAAGACCGCGATCCGCCTCCTGTTCATTCTCCTTTGCCTGTGCGGCATCGCGTTATCCGCCGTGTCGCTTTACAACCACTACGCCGTTGCGGCTACCGAATACTGCGACTTCGGACAAACGTTCAACTGTGACATCGTGAACCGGAGCCGATACTCCGTATTCCTGGGACTTCCCGTCGCCCTCATCGGATTGTGCGGCTACGCCGCATTGCTCGGACTGACGCTGTCCGGCAATCGGTGGGCCAGGATTGCAAGGTTCGGATTCGCCATCCTGGGCTTCGCTTATTCCCTCCGTCTGACCTGGATTGAGGCCAGAGTGCTCGGAACCTGGTGCGTGCTGTGCCTCGGATCGCTCCTGGCAATCGCCGGCATCCTCCTGCTGTCGGCAATCGATCTCCGCGATTCCCCGAAGTCGATTCCCGAACATCCGGGAGTAAGAGACGCCAGTCTCAATGAACTCGGGTGAAATGATTCACATCGTGCCGATCGGGAAAGTTCGGCCTGCCGCACAATCGCTGGTCCGACGCTTGTTCGCGATTGCGGCCCTCTTGCTGATAGGCGGCGTGCCCGCCAGCCTGCAGGCTCTGCCCGTCTCCGGCATAGTGACGGATCGCACGACCGGTAAGCCGGCGGCCGCTGATACCGTCGCCCTTCTCGGCACCGGCCAGGGACTCCCCGAGCTGGTGCACACCACGACCGGCGCAGCAGGATCTTTCTCTTTCGACATCGCCGATCGCGGCACACATCTGATCCGGGTAGACCATGACGGGGTTGGATACTATACCGAGGTTTCCGCAAATTCCGGGACTCTCCATATCGACGTTTACGATGCCGCGTCTGCCGTGGCCGGGCTGAAAGTGGAGTTCGATGTGATTCGTATTGAGGCGGATCGGCATGCGCTGCGCATGGTTGAAAGCTACTTTGTCAGGAATGATTCCCGTCCTCCTCGCACACAGCTGAGCGCGCAGGGCTTTGAGATATTCCTGCCGCCGGGATCCGAGGCCGGCGACGCGGCCGCCACCGATTCTGCAGGGGTGACAGAGATGTTGTCCCCCGTTCGCCGCGGCCGCAACGGCCGTTACTCCCTCGTCTATCCGCTCCGGCCGGGAGGGACTCAGCTGGAAGTGCAATACTCGATCCCTTATGCCGGCAGCTTTGCATTCGACAGCCGGGTCACATTACCCACCGACAATCTGGCCATTATGCTGCCAGAGAGCATGACTTTGCGCGGCCCGGCATTCACAGCCGTTGATGGGGATCCGAGCTATCAGACCTTCCTGAGAAGATCCGTCCCCCCATGGCAGTCCGTGTCCTTTATGGTCGCCGGAACCGGCTCGATCCCGGCAAAGGAACAAGATGCCGCACAGGACTCGGGTGCGGCATCGGACAGCATGCGGGACCAGTCTGCCGAAGCAGGCGATCAACCCGGCGGCGGCCTTGGGGCGCCGATCGAGACGCCCGATCCCCTGCAGAAGTATAAGTGGGTGATCCTCGCAGGTCTGTCCCTGATGCTTGTGGCTGCGGCTGCCCTCGTCGCGCGTCGCAGACCGGGCCCGATGCCTTCCGGCCGTTCGGCAGTTTATTGGGGTGAGCCATCGGCCCCGCGGCTCTCGCTGGATCTCGCGTCGATACCGGATGGGAAAAATCGGCAGCAGGCGGTCAAACAGACCATCCGCCAGGCTGAACCGAAGAGCGCCTTGCTG
Organism: Acidobacteriota bacterium; assembly: GCA_021792135.1. Lineage (GTDB taxonomy): Bacteria > Acidobacteriota > Terriglobia > Terriglobales > Acidobacteriaceae > Palsa-343. The sequence continues at coordinate 291,403 of JAJYVF010000001.1, forward strand.
GCAGCTCTCCGGGAAGAGATGCTGATTCTGGAAGGCGACCGCGTTGCCGGAAATCTCAGCGAATCGGAGTACGCCGAAGCCAGGACCGCGCTGGAAACGGCGCTTCGGCGAGCCCTTTCTGTTCAGAGCACCGTCGAAAAGACATAAGCCCCGAGGAGCCCTGCTGCCTGCGCAAAAGACGGAGCGCTCCGGCGCAAGCTGTCAGATCTCGTTCAGAGCTTCTGCGAGATGGCGTCCCGCCTCCGATGCGATTGCGGCGAGCTCCGGGTTCCCTGTGAGGCCCACAAGCGCCTCCGGGTTTGCTGCTGCTATATGAACACCACTGGCTGTCTCCCGGAGCGTGACATTGCACGGAAGCAGGACCGTAATCCCTGGTTCTGCCTGAATAGCCCGATAAGCCAGGGCGGGATTGCATACCCCGAGAATCACTTCGCGAGGCGTTTCAACTCCAAGCTTCGCTTTGAGGGCCTCAGAGATTTTGATCTCCGCCTGCACCCCGAAGCCATGGCGCGCCAGAATCTCCTTCGTGCGATTCAGCGCCTCGTCGAAATCCAGCGGCAACTCCCCCGCCGAACCAAATCCGAACGATGTCACCTGCATAACTCCGCTCCCCCTGTGCGATGGCTGCTAAGCAGCACGTGCGAGCCAGGTCTTCATGGTATCCGCATCGACCAGGCCTGCCTGCTGGAACCGGAGGCGGCCGCGCGCAAAAACTGCGAAATTCGGAATGCCCTGGACGTTATACTTCCAAGCAAGTTCCGGGAAGCTCTCGGTGTCGACCTTGAGCACGACAGCCTGGCCTGCGAGGTCGCGAGCGACCTGTGCAACGTGCGGCGCGGCCATGCGGCAGGGACCGCACCACGAGGCCCAGAAATCGACCAGGACAGGAACTGTGCTGTCACGAACAATTTCGTCGAACTCCTCGGGGCTGACTTCGATGGGTTCTGCCATCGCCGGCAGAGGCGCCTTGCACGCGCCGCACTGGCCGGCATCAGCAAGATGTCTGGATGGAATTCGGTTTGGCTTACCACACGCGGGGCAATTTCTGATCATGGCGGTATATGTCATCTCCCCGGGGTCGGACCCCGAAATGTGTCTTCGTCTGAACGAACAGGCTGCGGACCCGTGGCCGGGATCGCTCCTCTCGTGTGCGCATCCGTCGATCGCGCCGGGAGGCTCCGGATAATCGCTCCCGGGAGCGCCCGTCCGTACCACAGCCGTGCCGGCCGTATTGATCCCTCAGATGTAAAACGCCGGGAGCGCCAGAGGCGTTACAGAAAGAGTTGAAACCCGGACAGCCTCTTTGTCCGGCGGAAGCCAAAGAACGGAAAGGAGAAAGCATGCGAATCTCAGCAAAGGCGCTTGCACTTGCATCGGCTCTTCTGTGGGGAGGGGGCGTCGCCTTCACGGCATTGATCCATCTGGCCGTGCCCTCCTATGGCGCTGCCTTCCTGAATTTTGTCGGTTCCATCTATCCCGGATTCCATGCGGGGCGCAGTTTTGGCGATGCGCTCGTGGGCGTCGGATATGCTCTGCTTGACGGGTTCGTCGGCGGCCTGATCTTCGCCTGGCTCTACAACCTGTTTGTTCCGCAATCCCAGTAACCCGGCGTCCCGATCGAGTTCCGGAGTCAGGAGAGAAGAAACACGGTGTTCGCAGCCATCTCAGGTGCAATGCGCGGATACCCTTCGGCTCACGGACATGGATTTGACATTTACGGCTGGCCCGCTAAGACGAGGAAACTGCAGCCGCGCCATCGGCAAAGACACCGCGAGCCGCAGGACCGCCCAGCGCTCCGATGAGCGGTTCCTGTCTCTCCGGCATCCCTCATGCGGCCTGCTCTCCTGCGGCGGAATTCTCGCTCTCGACACCGGCAGGATCATGCCAGCCGCCCGAAGGAACCAGCGACCCGGTTGCAGCCGATGGACCCCACGTGAATTTCTCGTACTCGTGGACCGGGGTGGGGTCTTTCAAAATGGGATCGACAATGCGCCATGCTTCCTCGACGTAATCCTCGCGGGCAAAGTGGCTGGAATCCCCCGCCATCGCGTCACCCAGCACACGTTCGTAAGCTTCCATCTCTTCGGGACAAGGCCGGCGGCTGGCCACCATTTCCACGGCCTGCCCCTCCATCGACTCGCGCTCTCCCATCACGATGGTGCCAACCGCGATCGCCATCTCGGGACTGATCCTGAACCGGAGATAATTGCGGGTCGGAGCCTTTCCCTGGAGAAAGGTCGGCGGTTTCCGGAATCTTGCCAGGACCTCCGTGCAGGTAACGGGCAGGCATTTCCCCGCCCGGATAAAGAACGGTACGCCCTTCCAGCGCCACGAGTCGACCTCCAGACGAAGCGCCGCAAACGTTTCCGTCGTCGAATTCTCCGAGACCCCTTTCTCCTGGCAATACCCCCGAAACTGTCCGCGAACCACGTCCCGCGGCTCAACGGCTCGTGCCGCCTTGAGAACCTTGACCTTTTCATCGCGGATCGACTCTGCGTCGTTGCGCACCGGGGGCTCCATCGCGAGATTGGAGACAATCTGGAAGAGGTGATTCTGGATGACGTCGCGCACCGTGCCGGTCTGGTCGTAAAAGGCTCCCCGCCCTTCGACACCGAAGTTTTCGGCCATCGTGATCTGCACGCTTTCGATATAGTTCCGGTTCCAGAACGGCTCCATGAAGGCATTCGCGAACCGAAAGACCACGACGTTGTTCACCGGGCGCTTGCCCAGATAGTGATCGATGCGGAAGATCGCTGACTCGGGAAAAACATGGTGCAGGATCTCGTTGAGGTGCCGCGCCGATGCCTGATCGTGGCCAAAGGGTTTCTCAACGATGACACGAGCCCCTCCGGAGCAGCCCGGTCCCGCGGCACACTCCTCTTCTGCCAGCTGATTCACCACCGTCTCAAACAGTGCCGGGGGGATCGCCAGATAGTGCGCGGGCCGCTGCGCCGTCCCCAGTTCCCCGCGAATGGCCTTAAAGGTTGCGGCGTCCTGATAATCACCGTCGACATAACGCAGCAGGGAGCTCAGGCGTTCGAAGGCTTGCGGATCGATTCCTCCGTGTTTCTCAATGCTGTCCCTGGCCCTCGCGCGAAGATTCTCCAGGTTCCATCCCGATTTGGCCACTCCGACTACCGGCACATCCAGATGGCCGCGTTTCACCATGGCCTGCAGGGCCGGGAAGATCTTCTTATAGGCCAGGTCGCCTGTCGCGCCGAAAAATACCAGCGCGTCGGAGTGGGTATTGCTCATCATTGCCCCCCTTTGAATCGCATTTTGGCCCGGTGATCTTTTGATTCTCGCAGGCAACCTGCCGTCTCGCGAATATTTCCGCAGTGTACCCATATCGTTCTGCTCGTAACAGCCGATGCACCCTCCTCCGGTCCCGGGCGGCGCTGCGGAGGACGGTGGTGAATCCCGACAGAGACGCTGCGGGGCGAGCAGGCATTTCCGGATGCGCGGACAATCCGCGAGGTGTACCCTGCGGCTGAGCGAAAGAGCTGGTACATTCGCGGGGAGATGTCGCAGATGATGAGCCTCATGTGGGTGGAGGGCCTGGGCCGGGATTTCCGCTTTGCGCTGCGCCAGATCCTGCGCAGCCCGGGATTCGCAGCGGTTGCGATCCTTACTCTGGCGCTCGGCATCGGCGCCAATGCGGCGATCTTCAGTCTGTTGGATGCCATCATTCTGCGGCCGTTGCCCTACCCGAGCCCGAAGGAACTGGTGGGGCTGGGGCAGTGGAGGAACCAGCGGGGCGAGGGCTACGTGCAGACCGGCGTATCCGCGCCCAACATGGCGGACATCGCGAAAGAAACAAAGATTTTTCAGCAGACCGGCTGCTACCGCTGGTCCGGGTTCAATATCACGGAAGGCGCGCGGCCGGAGAGCATCGACGGGATCGAGGCTTCTGTCGGTCTGCTGCCCATGTTCGGCATTCAGCCGCTGATGGGGCGTTTCTTCACTCCGGACGAGATGCAGCCCGGCCATGATCAGGTGGCAATAATTGGTCACCAGCTGTGGCTGACGCGCTACGATGCCGACCCGGCGATTCTGGGCAAAACGATCGACCTCAATGAGAGGCGCTACACCATTGTGGGCGTGATGCCGGCTCGCTTCCGCTTCACGTGGGACCAGCAGATGGACGTGTTTGTCCCGCTGGCCCTGACGCCCGACGAGCTCAGCGAAGCCGGACGCGCTACCTCGCGCGATCTGCAGGCTCAGGCACGCCTGCAGCCCGGGGTAAGCGTGCAGCAGGCGCAGTCCGCCATGGATGCGCTGTCCGCGAATCTGGCGGCGCAGTATCCCGACGCCGACAAGGGCTGGGGCATTAAGGTTGAGCCGCTTCATGCCGCCTACCACCGGCAGATGGAAGCCCCTCTGCTGATCATGTCGGGAGCGGTCCTGTTCGTCCTGCTGATCGCCTGCGCCAACGTCGCCAATCTCCTGCTGGCGCGAGCCACGGGGCGAAGACGCGAGATCGCCGTTCGCGTGGCCATTGGGGCGAGCCGCTGGCGGCTGGTCACGCAGCTGCTGACAGAGAGCGTGGCGCTGGCCGCGATCGGCGGGGCACTGGGTCTGGCGCTCGCATACGCGGGCGACCGTCTGCTCACGCTGGAGATAACCCGGTACCGGCGCTTCAGCGTGCCGAACGCGAGCGTGATCGGGATCGACTGGCGTGTCCTGCTCTACTGCCTGGGAGTGACGGTCGCCACGGGAATCGTCTTCGGACTGGCGCCCGCACTGACCGCATCGAAGACCGACCTGAACAACTCGCTCAAAGAGGGCGGTTTGACATCGAGTGCGGAATCCGGGCGGCGCCGCCTGCGCAATGGACTGGTAGTCTGCGAAACCGCTTTGGCGCTGGTGCTGCTTGCCGGCGCGGGGTTGCTGGTGCGGACGTTTCTGCGGCTGATGCAGGTCGATCTGGGTATCGATCCCACCAACGCGGTAACCATGGAGATCGACCTGCCGCACTACAAGTACCCCACGGCCGTTGAGCAGACGCTGTTCTATCGCCTGTTGCTGGAGCGCGTGCAGTCGACGCCCGGCGTGACGGCGGCCGGGATCGAGCAGCCGGGATCGACCGTGTTCTTCCGGCCGGAAGGGCAGCCGCCGGCGCCGCCGGGACAGGAACCGACTGCGGACTTCAATGTGGTTTCACCGGGAGACTTCAAAGCCATGGGGATTGCTCTGCTGTCCGGGCGGGAGTTCTCTGCGAGTGATGCCGCCGGTTCAGCTCCCGTAGCTCTGATCAGCGAGATCGTGGCGCGCCGCTACTGGCCGCACACGAATCCTTTGGGCCGTCACCTGACCCTTCTGGCGCGGGTCTACTCGGGGCAGAGTGCCGGAACCGCGCAGTCACTCGAGGTTGTGGGCGTGGTCAAGGACCGTCGCGGCTACGATCTGTGGGAGCCGCGCGCGGATATCTATGCGCCCTTCGCGCAGCACCCTGTTTCGTGGGCTTATCTGGATGTCCGCACGTCCGTGCCGCCGATGACCGTGATTCCCTCGATTCGCGATGCGCTGCGCGCGGTGGACAGGGAGCAGCCCCTCAATGGCGTGAGGCTGCTCAGCGAGATGGTGGCGCAAACCTATGGGACGCTCCGCTTTCCTATGATGCTGGTGTGGATCTTCGCCGCGCTGGCGCTGGTGTTGTCGGCGGTCGGCATTTTCGGCGTAATGTCGTATACCGTGAGCCGGCGCACGCAGGAGCTTGCCATCCGCATGGCTCTGGGCGCGGACCGGCCGGTGGTCCTGCGCCTCGTGCTGCGCGAAGGCCTGGCGGTTACCCTGACCGGCGTGGGCATCGGGCTGGTGGCCTCGCTGGGCCTGAGCCGCGTGATGGCGGGCTACGTCTACGGCATTCGCGCGACCGATCCGCTTACCTACGCCGGAGCAACAACGCTGCTGATTCTTGTGGCCCTGGCTGCCTGCTACATTCCGGCGCGGGCTGCCATGCGGCTGGAACCGGTGAAGGCTCTGCGCATCCAGTGACCATCGGCATGCGGCTGCCTCAGCCTCCGTGCTGAAACAGCCCGCGCCACGCGGATCGAGGGCGAGCCACCGCGGGCTGCGGTTCCGGTTCGACGGCGACTTTTTTAGTATCATCAGGCGTCCGGATTTCTTGCGGGCGGCTGCGTGTTCGCATCACCGTGGTTTGGGAAGCGTCACGGATCGGCCCTCTGAGCGAAATGTCCGGTCGGCCGCTGAACCTTGTGACGATGCAAACTGGAATCCCGCCCCCGAGACGACCCTCGACTCAAGTTCGCTCCGGCGATTTTCCGGATGCATTCCCACTCAGCCACCGGAATAACGAAGAAAGGATGACGCAGAGTTGATCACCCGCAGACAAGCTCTGGCAGGCCTGGGCAGCGCCGCTTTGGGGTCCGCGCTGAGTCCCGGTCTCTTTTCGGCTGAGACCCCGCAGAGTGCGGCCCCACTGCGCAGGGGCAGCCCCTCGGGCGCCCAAAAGCCAAACATCCTCTGGATCACGACGGAAGGCGTGCCCCTGAAGGCGCTCAGCTGCTACGGAAGCCATCTCATCAAAACTCCGAACATCGACCGCATTGCCAATGAAGGGATGCGGTTCGAGAGCAGCTTTACCACCAATGCCCTGTGCGCGCCCAGCCGGGCGACTCTGCTGACCGGCAAGTACGACCACCTGAACGGAATGCTCACCAATCCGGGGGAGACCACCGGAGGGGTGACCCACTCGACCTTTGACCCGGCGCAGCAGACACTCCCGAAGCTTCTGCGCCGGCATGGCTACCAGACCGGAATGGTTGGGAAATGGCACCTGCCGGCCAATCCCGGAGAAGCAGGTTTCGATTACTTCGTCTTCAAACGGGGCGCGGGCGGCCCTTACTACGCCCCCGGAGGTTATCTCCGGAACACAGAACTGGGCAGCACAACCACCGTGGAGAAGAGCTACCCCGGATACATCACCGACAATGTTACGGATTTCGCGATCGAGGGAATCAGGGAGTTCCGGCAGCCATTCTTCATGATGGTGCAGTTCTTCAATGACCATCGTCCCTTCGATCCGCCGCACAAATACGAACATATCTACGACGATGTCAGGATCCCCGAGCCGGGCACGTTTTACGATGACTACTCCATGCGCGCCGCGCCCGCCCGCGAAGCGCGGATGCGCATCGCGGATATGCCGGACTTCCATCCCCCGGACGATTTGACGGAGCGTCAGCGCAAACAGTGGAACTACCAGAAGTTCATGGCCCACTTCCTCGGAACTCTTCGGGCGCAGGACGACAATGTGGGGCGCCTGCTCGATCACCTCGACAAGAGCGGCCTTGCAGAGAACACCATCGTGATTTTTACGGGCGATCATGGGTTCTTCCTCGGAGACCACGGCTGGTTCGACAAGCGATTCATGTACGAACAGGCACTGCGTGTGCCATGGATGATCCGATACCCCGGTGTGGTGAATGCCGGATCGGTCAGCAAAGACTGGGTCGTGAATATCGATAATGCTCCGACGGTGCTCGATCTGGTCGGAATACCAGTGCCTGAGGAGATGCAGGGGCGAAGCCTGGTCCCCATCTTCCGCGGCAATACGCCATCGGACTGGCGCACAACGATGTACTACCACTACTACGAATTTGCTCCGCCGCACTGGGTTCTTCCCCACTACGGCATTCGCACAGAGCGATACAAGCTGATTTACTACTACACCGTCAACGAATGGGAGTTATTCGACCTCGCGAAAGATCCGGATGAGATGGAGAGCCTCTTCGAGTGGGCAGGATATAAGGTGCACCCGGATTACGAATCCATTGTTCCGGACCTGGTCAACCAACTCGAAGCATTGCGGGAGAAATACAAAGACGATACCGGTCTTCCCGTCAGAATGTGGCCAACGAGCAGCTATGACTAGGAGCAGACGAGACACGATGCGCCCTGCCCACCGGCGGTCGCGCGGCTCGGCCTCGCAGCCGGTACTTCGAACAGTCACCTTCTCCGTTCCAGATAAGCCGCGCTGATGATGGCATCGAGCGCGGAACTCTGGCTGCCGGCGTCAGGCGCATCAAACGGGCCCGACCAGACCTGGCCGAACTGGTTGCCGGGACCGCGAGACTTGTCCCAGGCAGCATTCGCGTTCGTGATGATAAACGATCTGTACGCCGCCTCCGGCTGGACCTGATCGAGAGCGGTCAGGTTACGGACGAAGATCCCCTTGAACTGCACACCGTCGGCTCCGCACCCGGGCTCGCAGGGATCATGCAGAACGCCGGCTTTGTCGACCAGCCTTGTGATCGCCGCTGTGGCAATCTCCTGGGCAATGCGCAGCAGTGAGGGATCGGAATCGAACTTCGAGAATTCCGCGAGACCGCCCAGCACAACCCCCTGATTGTAGCTCCAGGTGGTTTGGCCGTTATTCCTGCACCTCTCGCCGGCCGTTTGCCCCTGACCAGCGGTGAGTCCGTCATTGATCAGGTTCTGATCGTTCATCATGCCCGAATGCAGAAACCAGTTCCATTCCCTGCTGGCCCAGCCGCCATATTCGGCGCTGCTGGACGAATCGCGATTGGCCAGGTGGGCAGCGACCGAGAAAAACAGTTCATTGGCGATGGCATTCTTGTATCTGCGATCCTTGTTCCACCAGATCCCTCCGCCGCACGTATCGTCCCATCCCCCCGCCATGTCCGCAAAGATCGACTTCGCCATGGCGAGGTATGCCCTGTTCCCCGTCAGGTCGTAGGCATCGATCCAGGCCAGAGCCCACCAGCCTTCGTCATCGTAGTAGCGGTTCAGGAATCCGAAACCCTTGTTCTGCGCGGCGACAAAGGTATTCGCGATCTGAAGGTTGTACGGGTCCGACTTTGTGAGGCGGGCGTAGTCGATCACGACGGTGAGAGCATTGGCGGAATTCCACCACCCTGTGGTGCGATAAAGCCCGGTCGCGGGATCGTACCAGCGTTGCAGGGCCTGAATGCCGTCGGCCGCACGCTGCAACTGAGTTCCGGCGGCGGCCGCACTCCTGCAGATCGTCGCCCCGAAGAGCAGCAGAACCGCAGCCGGAATAACTTTGAATCTGCGCATGTACTTCGCCATCGGATCGATCCGTATCTCATCTCCGGCTGATGCTGAGGACATATTAGCTGACATAGACAACACTTGTCCTGGACGGTGTCGCATCGGCCGCTCAACCTTCAGTCTTATGCCCGCTATAATGGCCCGGATGGAGAACCCAGCGATAAACCGGAGCACCTGGCTGCTTGCAGCGATCCTCGCGGTGATCTCATGTGCAGGCGCCGCATCCGCACAGGTATCTTCACCGTGTAATTCGATTCCCCACCTCGACCATCCCCACGTCATCCTGTCCCGCGGCGCGCTGCGCGTGGTGGTGTTTCTTCCCGATGCAGAGAATGGCTACTATCGCGCCGAACGATTTGACTGGTCGGCCGTGATCGGATGCGCCTCTTATCGGGGACACACGTACTGGGGCCAGTGGTTTCGGCATTACGACCCTCTGGTGAATGATTCCATTACCGGTCCGGTGGAGGAGTTCCGCCCTGCTGACGGAGCACAGGGCTATGACGAGGTGCAGGCAGGAGGGCTGTTCGTCAAAATCGGGGTAGGAGTACTCCGTAAGGTCGCCGACGTTCCCTATAAGTTTGGAAACAGCTATCCCATTGTCGATGGCGGCCAGTGGAAGGTGCGCGCCGGCAGAGACTCGGTGGTCTTTCAGCAGAGGCTGGTGCTGGCCGGTAGTACCAGTTATCTCTACACCAAGCGACTCGTTCTCGGTCGAAAGGGAGACAGTCTGAAGCTGGAGCACACCCTGAAGAATCTCGGCGCCCGTCCGCTGGTAACCGACGTCTACGATCACGATTTCTACATGCTCGATGGCCGCCCGACGGGGCCTGGCTTCGTGGTCCACTTCCCCTTTGCGCCAAAGCCGGCAACTCCCCTGGAACCTGATGCCGCGGTCCAGGGCAACGACATCGTGTATCTGCGAGAGCTTGGCCCGGGCGCAACGGTAGCATCCTATCTGACCGGTTATGACAATCGGGCTTCGGGATATTCGCTTAGCCTGCGGAACACGCAGCTTCACGTCGGAATTGAACAGAAGGCCAACGTTCCATTATCGCGTTTGTATCTGTGGTCGATCCGGACCACCATCTGCCCCGAGGCCTACGTCCACCTGGACATCCCCCCGGGCAGGAGCGGGCGATGGACGATTGAGTATCGATTCCTGGCGCCTGACCGCTGATCGGCGCGGGACTTCACCCCGTGCCGCCGGATCACAGGAGATCGAGATGCGGCCTCAGCGAATCCTGACGAACACACCGCTGTGTTCGGGCACGTCGACCGTGTAGCGGCCGTGGAACCGCCCGAGATCCCTGCGCAGCCACAGATCGCGCACGCTGGCTTCTTCCGGAAGCCCGATGTCCCGGAAATTCACTGAAATCGTCACCACGCCCTGTTCGCGATTGAACAGACCTACGGCCCTGCTGCCGTCTGCGAGCGGCTTCATCATGACGGCGATCGGGCCCTGCTGATAAACGATGCGACCCTCAGTGCCTGCCGGATCCTGATCCACGGCAATCACCTCGGGATTGGTCAGGATGGTGCGGGTCTCAGGCGTCATCGTTCTCAGATCGTTGCCCGCCAGCAGCGGGGCCGCCAGCAGGCACCACACGCTCATGTGCATCCGGTATTCGTTGTCCTTCATCCCCCCATTGCCGACTTCCAGCATGTCCGGATCGTTCCAGTGACCCGGTCCGGCGAATGTCTCCAGCCCCTGCTGCGCGAAGCCGATCGCCAGCATGCGCGCATAACTGTCTCGGATGTCTCCGGTGGTGCGCCACAGATTGGCGCCCTCTGCGGCAGCGTAGTCCCAGACCGCTCCGCGCCCGTGAAAGCTGTACACCATCGGCCTGCCCGCGTGCGCCAGGGCAACCGCCATCTTGTGCAGGACCTCGGGGTACTGGCTGCGCTCATAGACCGACCCCGCACTGCACCAGTCGTACTTCAGATAGTCCACGCCCCAGGAGGCAAACAACTTTGCGTCCTGTTCCTCGTGGCCATAGCTGCCCGCAAAGCCGCCGCACGTCCTGGGCCCCGGAGACGAATAGATGCCGAGCTTCAGACCCTTACTGTGGACATAGGCTGCCAGGGCTTTCATGTCGGGGAATTTGTTGTTCGGCGTCAGGTTCCCCTCGGAGTCCCTCTGGCCCTCCCAGCCATCGTCGATATTCACGTACTCGTAACCCGCAGCTTTCATCCCGCTGGACACCATCGCGTCCGCCTCCGCGCGGATGATGCTGTCATCGATCTTCGTCCCGAACCTGTTCCAGCTGTTCCAGCCCATCGGCGGGGTTCTTGCAACGGTCGGGGAGCTCTGGGCTCCGCTGTGTACCAAAGCTCCTCCCAGGAGTGCAACCCACAAAAGACCGGCAGCATGCTTCATCGGCTTAGTCCCTCTTGTAATGGCAGCTGATCTGCGAATTACGACAATAAATGAATGGGACTCCCATTGGAAGCGAACTGACATCGTCAGGAACCGGTGACAGTCGAATGAGCAATGGATACGCCCCGGCAACACCATGCAGGCGACTCTGGTCTCTTATGGCAATCTGAACGATCTGCTCAGTGGCGGAGAAGCACGGAAATCGTTTGCCCGTTTGCGGGGTCCGGCCCGGTGAAGGACATGATCGAATCTCTGGGCGTCGTCCTCTTTCACTGTGCCCCGCCAGGCGAGCCCCGCGCCGCAGCTTTCCAAACCAAATCGTTCCCTCGTCCGTCTGGTGCGGACGCCCCGGGCTCGGTGTACTGAAGTAATAGTTCCGAATAGCCATTGCTTCTGCCCCGGTAACTCAAGCTAATCTGGCGGAACAAAAGGATAATCACTCAGGAAAGGAAGACCATGGAAATGTCGCAAGACGGCGAGCATTTGCCCGAACCTGCATATCCTGACTCCATCACACTTTCAGCTGGCATCGAGAGGTGGCAGGAGATCAGGGACCAGGTAAGAGTAGACAGCGAACCCGCGATTCTCAAAGCGCTGAGACGCCTCCTCGGTTCGTCAAAGCCACGTGCGAAGAGTGGACCCCAACGACCTCCTCACCGGTTCTGGGTCGCGGACTGCAAACATTGCCGCGTGAGATCCGTGTTGGGCAGGGTAGAGCCGAATGAAACGGAAAAGATGCCCGCTGCCGGCAGAACACTCTCCACGTCCTGCATTCATTGCGGGTTCAGGAATGAGTTCTCCGCTGATGATCTGCGCGTGGAAATCGTAGCAAGCGCGGCGTCCCAGGAAGACAGGACCCGGATGCGGCTGTGAAGCCGCATTTGCAGTCATCCGCTGCGTTCCCCAGTTGAAACGAAACGCCGCAAATCGCTCCCCGTTTCCTCCCGCTCGTCCGGCCCCGGGCCGAAAGTGCTGGTGGTGCGGTCACGGACAGTTTTCGGCAGCTTCCGCAGGAACATGGAAGCTACCAGCGGCAGCGCCTGCCCGCACTGGTATGATGTTCGTCGAAGTTGTGGAGCATATCCCAGATTCGCGGGGCGGGCAGAAATGACGACAGCGCGCGTACCGAGGATGGGCAGCCGGGCTGTCCTGATTTCAATCGTCGTTTTCACGGCAATGCTGAGCCATCAAGCCGCCGTGGCACAGAGCGCGGTCAGGCTGATCCCCGTTCCGCCGCCCCCGATGGGGTGGTCTTCCTGGAACAGCTTTTCGAACACGGTGGATTCCCGGATCGTCATGGACCAGGCCCGGGCGATGATCTCCTCAGGTCTGCACAAGGCCGGGTACGAGTACGTCAATATCGATGAGGGCTGGTGGCTCGGAAAGCGCGATGCCCAGGGGAACATCGAGGTTGACCCGAAGGCCTGGCCGGCGCTGGCGCCGGGGGAGCGCGCGGGCGATATGGCCAACATCGTCCGCTTCATCCACGGCCTCGGCTTGAAAGCGGGCATCTACACCGATGCGGGCGAGAGCGGCTGCAGCATGTATCCGGACCTGGGGCCGAAATACTTCCACGCCGGCAGCGAAGGGCACTATGAGCAGGATTTTCTCCAGTTCGCGAAGTGGGGCTTCGATTACGTAAAGGTGGACTGGTGCGGCGGCGATAAGGAGAACCTCGACCCGGCCGTGCAATATGCGGAGATCGCGCGCGCCATCGCCCGAGCCGCCGCCATCACCGGGCACAGGCTCTATTTCTCGCTGTGCGAATGGGGCAAGCAGAGCCCGTGGACGTGGGCGCCCAACGTTGGAGGATCACCGGCAGATATCTGGCGCACCAGCGGCGATATCGTCGCTCCCATCGTGGCGGGCAACATCCACGCCAACCGTAAGGCCAGCTTCGCGAAGATGCTGTCGAACTTCGATCAGGGCATTCATCCTGAAGCCGAGCACACCGGCTACTACAACGATCCCGACATGATGGTTGTGGGCATGCCGGGTCTGGAAGATGAACAGAACCGCGTGCACATGGCTCTCTGGGCGATGTCGGGGGCGCCGCTGATCGTCGGCGCCGATCTGACGAAGCTCACCCCAGCAACCCTGGCGACGCTGACGAATCCCGCTGTGCTGGCCGCGGATCAGGATTCAGCGGGGCTCCAGTCCGTGAAGGTCGCCGAACCCGCGGAGGGCCTCCAGGTCTGGTCGAAGGCGCTGGCTGAGCCGGGGAGGCGCGCCGTCCTGCTGCTCAACCGCACTGCTTCCCCACAGCAGATTTCTGTACGCTGGAGCGATCTGGGGCTTTCTGAGGCTTCGGCCACGGTTACCGATGCGTGGACGGGTAAACAGCTCCACACCTCAGGCACTTCGTACAGTGCAGGCGTACCAGCCGGGGATGCAGTCATGCTCCTGGTTGCAGGAACGGACGCACCGATGACCGCCTATACACCATCCGGTACGGAGGAAACATCGGGAAACAACGGCGCCGTTCTCGATCACCATCCGGTCCGCTTCACCGGCGTGCGATCGCATTCTCATATGGCCCGGGTACGCATTACGTACAGCAATCCCGGCCTCGCTCCCCGCTACGCGGAACTGCGCATCAACGGCCAGGCCGCAACGCGGATCGCCTTCCCGCCCACCGGGAACGGCAATGGCGCGGGGGCGATCTGGATTCAGGCAACGCTTGACGAGACCAGCGCGAACAACGTCCTGACGTTTTCAGCCGTCTGCGAGCCGGGACCGGTTATTCAGTCCATCTCGATTCAGTAAGGACTCCGGTAAGCCAGCGGCTCGATTGACTGATCTAAGGAGACACTTCGCTGACAACCGAAACCCTATCCGGAGCTGCCAGAGCACTTAGGGAATCGATATCGAAGTACTGGTAAAGATCCAGACAAAACAACTCCGGAGCGTCGCGGAAAGGCACAGGCTTGTCGATCAGGTATTCGAGGCTCCTCATTGCATCTCGGCTTACGACAGTGGAGAAATCCGCGGGCGCCAGCGCCGCAGCGGTCAGCGCGACAACCTGGCTGCGTATGCCATATGTCTGTACCTCGACGGGTCTCCCCGTTGCAGCGTGCAGCCATCTGGCGATCGCAGTCAATTGCGCAGCTTCCAGCCCCAGAGGGCGATTGCCGCTGCTGTCTGCCAGCAGGGCCCAGGATACGGGATGTGGCAAAGCCGGCTCCTGGAAAAGGAGATCGAGCGCCAGTACCTGTTCTCCCCGATCGACGTGCTGTGACACAACATCAGCATCGGCCTGGTGTCCGCGGTCATCGAGCACAATCGTCGCCGGCGCGTTCTCGGGAGCAATATCTTCCCGGAACCAGATGCCGCTCGCACTGAGCCCATTGGACAAATCGAACCGATAAGTCAGGGTCCGAAAATCCAGACCCTTCCCATTGCTGGTTCGCAGCGCATTCTCAACAGAAACGGGCTCATAACGAATCACTGACTCCAGCTTGTGCCGCTGGGCATGAGTCCATGCGCCCCGGCCTGCATCCTGTGCAGGGATCGGCTGGTGCTGAATTAGGCGCGCCAATTCTCTCGCCACACCCAGAATCGTCAGATTGTCCGGTGGCAGACCGACTGCCAGTTCCTGGGGTGTGCGAATCTCCTCATCGCTGTAGATTTCGTGGTCGGCCACCGGAAGGTTGAAATGAGAAGTAAAGAAGCGGTAAGCCTGCTGTCGGTTATCCAGCTGATAGTTATGGGTCCCCGGATCGCGGTTCTCGTGCCACGCGAGCGCGTCAGCCGCGCCGAACAGCTCAAAGAAGGGTTTCACCGCGTTGTATAAGCAGGGCTTCACCAGCGGCGCACGGAAACAACAGTCGTCCGTCTGGTTATGAATCAGCAGCGTCGGTCGCGGAGCCCGCAGCGCAATCAGCTCCGGGTAATCCGCCATGTGCATCAGATCCGGAGCATCTTCCTCGATTTCGTTGGTATCCGCCGGGCGCGTGACATTGGACTGCCGCGATCCGACGCCCGCAACCTCCACCGCAACGGCGACCCGGGGATCGAGAGCACTGAGAACGACGGTCTGCCAGCCCCCGCCCGAGAGGCCGGTCACACCCAGACGGCTCGTATCGACCTGTTGCAGACTGGCAAGATAATCCAGACCACGCCTCATGGAAAGATAGAAGAGCCCCACTCCATTGGCGCCGACGAGGCTCAGATCGGCGGCGTAATCATGCGCATTGTGCGGCTGCGACAGCTCACCGAAGCCCATCCACCCCAGATCCAGCGCAATGATCCCGCGCTTGGCGAAGTTAATGCACCTCTTTTGTTCATATTCCACCCCGATGGCGCCCGGTTCATGCCCGAGGAGGTTCAGAATCGCGGGAGCTTTGCCGCTCAGCGTGGTTGGCTCGTAGAGAAGCGCCGTCGATGCAAAGCCCGGAACGATTTCGTAGCGGAGCTTTCGAATGCGGTATCCATGGCTGGTTTCAATGACTCCTGCCTGCTCGAATTTCGGAGCCGAATCCACCCATGCGGCGGGCCATCCGTGAAAAATTACGCCCTCCAGAATATGTCGGCGCAGCCGGGCCTCTTCAGCCCGCCACAGCTCCGGCGTCTTCGGCGCTGTGGGCAGCGCCGGGATGCGGCGCAGAAGAAACTGCTGCAGCTCGAACTCCGTCGCCGTGAATTCCGGCAAAGGCTGCGCCAGCTCCCGCTCCACAGAAGGCCGGCTGGTCTGTGCGGGAAGCAGAACCACCGTGGCTTCGAGGATCAGGACGAGGAGCGCGAGGAACCGATGCTGATGCCGGCAGCCACGCGCGTCTGAAGTATGACTCCTGAGATGAGGCATTGAGGTCGTTCCGCCATCCGAAGTTTTCACAGTGAATCGACGATCTCCTCATGGGTCGGATCCCAATACAGTCGCTTGCCGCTCCAGTACGACTGGGCAGCCATGATGCACACAATGGCATGCGAGAAGCCGTTGTCGACCGTCGCGTTCGGCTGCCTGCGGCTGCGCATCGCATCGAGCCAGTTGACCAGGTGCTCCACATCGTCGTCGTCCGGTCCCAGCGAATTCGGCGCTGGAGCCCCGGGAACCGTCACTGTGCTCGCGTCATCCGCGGCGGGCCCAATCAGCGGCGTCTGGCGGTAGACAGGACCAGAATCCGAAGGGTCGAATTCTCTCCTTCCACCTTCCTTCGTCGTCACGAAGAGCGATGCGCCCTCGCCCCCGTAGTTCTCGATCGTCCCGTCTCGCCCGCAGATCCGTGAGAAGCTCCGGTAGCTGTTACCAAACGTCGTCTTGTAGGTGTAGAGGAATCCGCTGGGATAAGTCACGGCGGCGACACACGTATCCGGATTTTCCCGATCGTCGTTCCACACGAAGATGCCGCCGGTCGCCATCACGCTCACCGGATGCGCCTCGTCTGTCCAGAGATGAACCAGATCGCTGCCATGGCTGAGCCATTGGTCGAAAATCCCCGACGAAAACTCCTTATAAAGCCTGAACTCCAGATAGACATGCGGGTTGAATGGCCTGTCCGGCTTGCCAAGAAGCCAGCGTTTCCAGTCGGTGTCCTCTTCGCGAAGCTGCGATCTGCGCCCGTAGAGCCAGCTCTTCCACTCCATCGCTTCATCTTTCAGCATCTCCGGCGAGATCCCGGTGTCATAGGGAACGAAACGCCAGCGCTCCTCGTTCACATTCCACTCCTGTTCGATATGAACGATCTTGCCGATCTTTCCTGAGCGGATGATGTCTCTGACCGCCAGCGGATAAGGCTGGCTTCGGTGCTGGGTCCCCATCTGCACGACCTGCTTTGAAGCCTTCACTGCCGCGCGAGCCTCCTTGGCCTCAGTCAGCACATTGGCAAAGGGCTTCTCGACGTAGCAATCCTTCCCTGCCTGAACGACAGCCGTACAGAGTTTCGCGTGCTGAAAATCGCCGGTCGCGATCATCACACCGTCAATATCGTCTCGAGCCAGCATCTCCTCTGAATACTGATAGGATCGCGGCTCAATGCCAAAGACCTCCTTCACCTGTGCGGCGCGGCGCTCTCTCGCCATGCTCCACAGATCGCACACGGCAACGGTTTCCACCCGCGTCTGCTTTGCGGCGAGCTGCACCATGTGCACATGACCTTGGCTTCTGTCCCCGCATCCGAGCTGCCCGAGCCGGATACGATCGTTCGCCCCGAGAATCCTGGCGTAAGAACTCGCGTCCACTCCCCCAGCCACCAGCATGCTTCCTGTCCCTCTGAGAAAAGTCCTGCGATCAATCCCCTCTTTCTCGCCCATTGGTTTCTCCTGGGTGTTACCCTCGTTGGCCGGTAGCTCCCGGACCGCGTCAACGGAGCCGGAGCCGTTGATCCCGGGCAGGCTTACTGATGTTTTGCGTCAGGATGAGCACATGAATCTGATGAATAAACTGCCTCAGCCTGAACGCGGTTCTGGTTTGCAGGTTGACCATCCAAAGCAAAAGGATATACTCTTTCCCGAAAGTCGCTGCTGCGGTCCCGGAGAGACCGACTTCACGCACCCGCTGGCCGTCACGAGCGAATTATGGTTCCGATGAACACCCCGTGTGGCAACACCGGATCACGCATGAGGCTCCCGCCTCTGCCGCCTGGCCGAAGGGCAAAACAGCATTGCGGTTGACTCAGCTGCCCCGGCCTGTCGCCACGGGACTCGATAAGTCCTGAATGGATGGTCAATTCTGCACAAACCGATCTTACGGCGTGGCCAATCGCGGCGCACTGCCAGATAGGGATTGCCTGCAATGCAACAGTGACGGATGCCAGCCGCGGGAGGCGTGATGGACTGCGATTTTGGTGAAGAAGAGAGGGAAACCAGAACACCTGCTGGCAAACGGTCGAATTGCCGGCGTCAGGGCACAGCACGGATCCTGTCCGCTCTTGCCTCTCTCGTCCTCCTCATGATTCCCTCAGCGCTGAATGCGCAACCCGTTCAGGCATGGCGCGGCTCAATCACGATACCCACTTACGAACTCGGACCTCCTGATCCCGACCCCGCTTTTCCGCTGAACAGCTCAAAAGACGTCTATCCGTATGCGATGCTCGATGACCTGACGGACGCGCGTACCCCAAAAATATGGCAGGCAATCTACCTCGAGAACCAGTACCTCAAAATGACGATCCTGCCTCAGTTAGGCGGACACGTTTACTCCGTTTACGACAAAATCGATCATCGCGAGGTGCTTTATCGCGATCATGTCATCAAGTATGGTCTGGTTGGCCCGCGCGGCGCCTGGGTATCAGGCGGGATGGAATTCAGCTTTCCCTATGCGCACACCATGGACACCGTGTCTCCCGTGGAGTCGGTCCTCCGTCATAATCCGGATGGCAGCGCTACGGCCATCGTCGGGGCCCTCGACTGGGTCTCCAACATGCACTGGGAGATTGCGCTGACCCTGAGTCCACATACAGCCAGAGTGCAGGAAGATGTAACTCTCTTCAATTCCACCCCGCAGGAACACCTCTACCTGTTCTGGACGAATACGGCGGTGAAGGCCACAAATGACCTTCAATATATCTACCCGATGCGCGAAACCATCAGCGATGATCCTTTTGCCATCGTGCAAAGCTGGCCGGTCTGGCATGGTGTCGATCAAAGCTGGTACAAGAACGTGGCCCCGGCCATGGCAATCTTCGGGCGCGACGTTCAGCGCAATTTCTTCGGCGTCTATTACCACCAGGCCGATTATGGCGTGGTCCATGTCGCCAATTACCGTCAGGATCCCGGCAAGAAGCTATGGAGCTGGGGGACGGCTCCCAGCGGAAAGATCTGGGATAACATCCTGAGCGATAACGACGGTTCCTATAACGAGATCCAGAGCGGGCGCTTTTACACACAGGGTTTTCGCGAATTCATGGAGCCGAGGCGAGTAGAGCGCTGGACGGAGTACTGGTACCCTGTCCGCGGCCTGAAGAGCGGCTTTGTCGAGGCGACCCGTGCCATGGCTCTCAACGTCGTCTATCCGGACGAGGGCAGTAACGCCAGCCGCGCCCTTGTCGCCATCAGCCCCGTCCAGGACGTCTCGGATGCAAACCTCATCGTCAGGGACAGCAACAGGATCCTGGGCCAGTGGCACGGGCTCCATTTCGTCCCTCTGCACGCCGCCACCTATACCGTAACGCTGCCTGACATCGTGGAAGCAAAAAGGAACCTGCAGACGGAGATCACGACGGCCAGCGGAAAGGTCCTGCTGCACTGGTCCGCTGCAGCCCCCCTGGATGGCAACCCCGATTTCACGCCTCGCGCAGGAACCCAACTCCAGACCGAGATCCCGGATTCACCGCAGACACCCACGCAGGCACTTTTTCTCCGCGGAGAATTCCTGCAGAAGACCGGCGACCTTCACGGAGCGATGCAGACCTATGATCAGGTGCTGCAGCGCGATCCGGATTACACCCCCGCCCTGCTCAGGGAATCCTGGTACCATTACCGGGCTGAAGATTTCGAAGGCGCCCGGCGACTGATCGAGAGGGCCCTGCACCGCGATGACAATAATCCGTCGCTCGAATATGCTGCCGGCGTCATCGACCGCGCTGCCGGGCACCTGAATCTTGCCAAAGACGCTTTCTGGGCGTCCATCCACTATGGCGGGCGCCCAGCCCCTTCCTTTGTTGAGCTGGGCGAAATTGAGATTCAGCAGGAGAACTACAGCGAAGCCGCCGCGATGCTGAAGCGCGTGCTCGACGATAACCCGCTCGATGCGTTTGCTCTTGCCGATCTCGCGGTTGCCGAGCGCCTCAGCGGCAATCTGAAGGATGCAGCCCGGGATTCCGCCCAGTCGGCCGATATCATGCCGCTGCTGCCCTACGCCCTCGCTGAAGAGGCACAAGACAACCAGGCATCGCAACCAGCAACGCCTGCTGCCGAGCTATCGGACCTCACCTGGGCCAGGGTCCTCAATTCTGATCCGCAGAACTATCTTGCGGTTGCCGCCTGGTATCATAGTCTTGGCGCATGGCAATCTTCCGACGCGGTTCTGAAGACGGCCCAGGCCAATCTCTCCGGCGATCAGCAGTCGCCGATGATCGATGCCTATCTCGCTTCCAGCGCCTGGCACGAAGGACGCGCGGCACAGGCAGCGGAATATAGCAGAAGAGTTGCCGAATCCACAGCTACCTGGAGTTTTCCGAATCGGCTCACCGACGTGGCAGTCCTTCGCGACGTGCTTCAGCACGATGCCAACAACCCGCAGGCTGAGTATGCACTCGGAAACTTCCTGTTTGCGCACAGCCGCTATAACCAGGCAGCTGACCTCTGGCAGAGTGCGCTGAAGGGTGGCCTCCGGAATTCCGTTGTTCTGCGCAACCTCGGCTTATTTCAGTGGCAGGTAAAGCACGATCTGGCGCGTGCGGCGGGTTATTACTCCGATGCAATCCACTTAAGTCAGAACCAATACCGGTTGTACACCGCTCTCGATGAAATCTATGAGCAGGAGGGGAGCACGGCCGCCCGCGTCGATCTTTTCCGGAACGCGCCGCCTGCCGTGCTCAATCAGGATACGGTGCGCGCACGGCGCGCCGTTCTGCTGATCGAGCAGGGAAACTACGATCAGGCTTTGGCAACGCTGTCCAGTCACGTCTTCAAGCCGTGGGAGGGTGGCGTGGCGATCCACCAGATCTTTGTTCAGGCGAATATAGAAAAGGGGAAGCAGGCGCTGAGCCGTCACAATCCGCAGCAGGCAGTGCAGGCATTCCGCACCGCTATGCAGTATCCCGAGAGCCTGGGTACAGGTGCGCCGAGCCACCCTGATCTCTCCGAACAGCTCTACTGGCTTGGTGTTGCCCTCGAGGCGCAGGGGAAAGCCCCGGAAGCTGAATCCGCATGGAAGAAGGCAGCGGCGGAGGCGGACGATCAGGACTCCGCGTGCCCCGTGTATGCCGCTCTTGCGGCTAAGAAGCTTGGGCAGGGTCAGATTTCAACCGACCTCCTTGAGCGGTGTGTGAAAACCGCCGGACAGCCGGGGTCCACAACCGCGGATGATCTCTGTGCAGGAATCGCTGAGCAAATGACTGGTCATCCGGAGCTGGCTCTCGACGACTTCCGCCAGGCGATCGAAGCTGACCCCCTGTTCTGGGAGGCGCGAGTCGCCCTCACCGCGATGGGCCACACCAGCGACGACATCCCAGCCAAAGATGCAGGACAACTCGGGCGTTAGCCAACGACAGCCAGCCTCTGAGAATGCAGGATGCCCTGTTCACCGAAATGCAGGGAGTCTCTCTGTCGAGATACCTGAAGTGCGCGGCACCATTTGCTCTGCTGTCCTGCCTTCGTTCTGCGAGAGCTATCCGCCTGATCTCATCGGACCCTGCCGAGCGACGATCTGCCTGAATAAGGCAACATCGTTACAGAAGGAGAGTTGCCCAAAGCCGCCGCCGCTCATTCTCGGCAGGACCGGCAGCGCTCTCGACCCCTAGGTCAACGCCTGCCGGCCCTGAACCTCCAGCTCGGCTGTTGGGCGAATCAGCAGAAAAACGAATATCGTTGCGATCAGGGGCAGAAGGCCGGCGGCAATGAACGCAGGCCGATAAGAGAAGCGGTCCACCAGAGCGCCCACGACGAGCGTAAACCCGGTACTTACCAGCCCGGCCGCCAGGCCGCTCAGACCGGTAACGGAACCCACGACTTCCTGCGGAAACAGATCGCCCGGAAACGTGAGTCCCATCGTCGACCAGCTGGCGTAGCCCCACAGCGCGATGCAGATCAGTCCAAGCGCCAGATACACATTGTGCACGCTCGCGGCCGGCATCCCCGCCAGAACAGGAAGACAGCTCACCAGACAAACCCATTTGCGCGCGCGAATCACGGGAAGCCCCCGCCGGATGCAGTACCCGGAGATCCACCCGCCGGTGAAGTTACCGATATCGGCTGCCACAAAGGGTATCCAGGCGAACAGCGCAATCCGCTCCAGGCTGAAGCCCCGAGCATCGCTGAGATACTGCGGCAGCCAGAAGACATAGAACCACCAGATCGGATCGGTGAAAGCGCGGCCGATGACGACGCCCCACACGTTGCGGCTGCGCGCCAGCTGCAGCCATTGTCTGCGGCCGCCGGTCGCAGGCATGCCCTCCGTCCGGCGCCTGCTGAGGATCATCCCCTTCTCTTCAGGTCCAACACGCGGATGCCGCTCCAGCGGATAGTAGACCCGCAGCCACACCGCGAGCCACACAAATCCCAGCAGGCCCGCGGCGGTAAAGGCCCAGCGCCATCCCGCCGCAATCGCGATGAGCGGAATCAGCAGCGCGGCCAGGGCCCCTCCGACGCTGGAGCCGCTGTCGAAGATCGCCACGCCGAGGCTTCTCTCTTCGGCGGGGAACCATTCGGCAACAACTTTGCTGGCGCCCGGCCAGTTGAATCCCTCCCCGATGCCCAGCATGAACCGGAAGAATGCGAAGCCGAAGACCGAGCTCGCAAGACCCGTCAGGATATTCATCAGCGACCACCACGCGGCCGCCAGAGCCAGCCCCAGCCGGCTCCCGATCACATCCAGCACGATTCCGCCGACCAGCCATGTCAGAGCATAGGAAATCTGGAACGCGCCCAGGATTCTGGCCAGATCGGTGTGGCTGAAGTGGTACTGGGCCGTAATCATCGGTGCCAATACCGAAAAGCTCTGCCGGCTGACATAGTTCGTGACGGTCGAGAAGAAGAGCGTCCAGACAATCCACCAGCGCGTCCTGCCCACGCGCGTCTCCGCGCTCAGCGTCGCTGAACTTGTCTCGCCCCTCATTGCGTGTCGGCCGCCGGAAGCTGCGCCGCGGATTCCCCGTCGAGATAAATGGTGGTGTTCGCGTGATTGCGCAGGATGGTGGCGGGGCAAGCGGCAGAGATCGGTTCCTCGATGGCTCTCCGCACGATCCCGGCTTTCCGTGGTCCCGGAACGGAGACGATGAGCCTGGGCACGCGCAGCAGAGCCGGGATGGTGATGGTAATCGCCTCCTCGGGAACCTCCGCCGCACTGCTGAACCATCCTTCCGCTGTCTGCTGCTGACGGCAGGCATCATCCAGGCGGACGATTTTCACGTCCTCGGGGTCGTTGAAATCCGCAACGCCGGGATCGTTAAACGCCAGGTGTCCGTTCTCGCCGATGCCCAGCAGGCATACCCGCGGCGACGCAGTCCGGAGAGCCTCCGCGTATTGCCGGCAAACCTCCGCCACATCGGCGGCCGTGCCATCGACCTCGTGAAACTCCCGCATCTTTACCAGGCTTGTTAGTCGCTGGCGCAGATATCTGCGAAACGACGCAGGATGTTCGGTCGATAACCCGACATACTCATCCATATGGAAACCGATGACTTTCTCCCACGGAATTCCCTGCACCGCCGCCAGTGCGCGCAGCGTCTCCAGCTGTGACGCTCCCGTGGCAAAAATCACTCCAACCGTATCCGCTTCCCTCGCGGCTTCGCGGATCGCGCTGGCTGCTGCCTCAGCCGCTGCCAGGCCCAGCAGCCGCCGATTGGGGTAAATTTCCACTTTGGCTCTGCCCGCGGTGCGGCGTTGCACCTTTGCCGTCTGCATCATCCTGCTCTTCTCCCGATTCTTTTCGTTTCTCGGCAGCCGTTCACGGCGCCATTTTCGCCCCGGAAGCGGCAAACCTGAGCCGCCCGAAGGAAGCTGGTTGGTGGAACGTGTGTTCTGTCGACTCCTTCGGCATGGCACCCCAGCTCATCAGCCGTCTTGCGTTGCCCGATCCCGGGCCGTCACAACGGTAGAAGTTCACTCTCCATTCCGAACCAGGCTCAATCGGGGTGTGGGTCATGGCGGCGACGGGAATCCGCATCTCCACCGTCCAGAGATGCCGCGCAGGATCGATATGCGTCCTGTGTTCAAATCCCGAGTTCCAGTGTGCATCGCTCATTGGATTCCGCGCCAGATTGATCTCCAGATCCAGCCACTGGTTATTCGGAGCAATCTCGAACTCATAATAGTGGAACGGATGGTCGGGATTCGGATTGATGAATGCCTCCGCGACATCCTTCTCCCACAACTGCCACCGCTCAGGCCCCGGATCCTCCCCCTGGTAGATGTTCAGCGTTTGGTACCGGCACCGGAAGGCAAGATACAGAAATTTCCGGGTCCATCTGCTGGCGACTGTGGTCTCTGCTTCAGGGTAGCTGGCCCGCGAAAACGCCGCGTGATCGAAGCGAACGCGCTCCACCCCCGCCCAGAAAGATTTGTCCAGCTTTCCATCGGGCTCCACGTCGGCCCTGGAAAACTCTGAAACAATCAGCGGGTGCTCTCGGTTGCGATCGGCGTCTCCGCCGCCTGAGCTCTGGCTGCCCTCCGTACCGAAGCTGTTCTTCATCACAGCAGCACGTCCGTTCCCTGGTCCCTGCAATTCTTCAGGTAACCCCTTCGGCCCGGTAACAAGGGCCGGGGCCAGCAACAACAGAACAGCGAATAGAAGCGCCGGCGTCAGCACTCTTCTGAAGAAATGCTGCGGTATTGCGCCGGCTCTCTGACGATTGCGAGAGCAGAAATGCAGGGACGATCGCCTTCTCGGATCGCGTAGCAGCCCGTTAATACGAGGCGTGTTCGACATCGAGCGAACCCAGGTCATACCATCCGTCGGGCTGCCGTCCCTGGATAGCCAGACGGATTGCCGGTTCTCCCGTTCTTGGATCAAGCAGGCCGATGCGCACGCGGTAGTTTCCGGGGGCGACGTCGCCCGGGATATACAGCGATTCATCCACGACGGAGTCCCCGGGAAGCCACTTTGTCACATCTGCCCCGACCGGAATCGCAACCGACTTGTCCTGCGACCGCAACTGCATCGCAAGCTCATAGTCCCGATAGATCGGAGCGACTCCCGCATTGAACCACCACATATGCACCGGCATCATGGAACCCTGCCTCACATGCGTGGGGTATTCGAGACGGCGCAGGATGAAGCGATAGCCCATTCGTCTTTCGAAATCCTCGAACTGCGTACGCCACTGCTCCGGAATGGGCGAGGACTTCACGTTCACCGAAGTGACATGCCAGCGAAGCGCCTGGCTGAGAATGTAGTTCACGTCGTAGCCGTCCCGCAGCCACGTCGAAGGCGTGCCGCAGGTTTCCAGCGAGACCGGCCGCTGCTTCCACACATCCTGAATCCCCGTGCGTGCCACTTCCTCGGGATACTGATCCAGCATCTCCGAATAGGGCATCTTCATATCCCCGAGGCAGTCCAGCCGCCATCCCGCTCCGTGCTGCGTTCCATAGGCCAGCGCCTCCGGCTCGTCGAAGTTCATCAGCAGAGTCGTGTGCGGAAAAGCCTTCAGCCAGATATCGATGAGGGGCTTCTGATATTGGAATGCCGGCATGTAGTCGCTCCACCCCTCGCCCCAGTACCCAACGGAAGAGATATCGACGCTGTCGAGGATGGGATTGCCGTCATAGCGTTCCCCCGCCGCTGCCACCAGTTCGCCCCAGTACTTCAGATACAGAGGGTCGCTGAAATCCGGCTGCCAGATCGCTCCATCCTTATCTGTGGGTTTGTTAGCCCGGCGCGCACCCGAATTGCGGTACCACTCAGGCAGTGGATCGCGATCGGAGTACGGCATGAGCCGAATCGCCAGCCGCTGCCCGTGCTTCTGCGCCTCAGCCAGGGCCATGTCAATGATGTCCCACCGGAACTGGCCGTGCTCCGGCTCAATGGCGGTCCAGTACCACCGCAGGTAAGCAATGGATGTATCCGGAAAGTCCGGTCGCGGGTTTGCATCGTGCAGCTCCGTCACCGGTCCGCGTTCCGACCAGGTGTACGGCGGATTCAGCGCCTGACCGTTAAAGCGCTGGAACGTGGTAATGCCCATCCCAGGATTGACCAGAACGTCTGGGATCTCCACCGGCCGAATCACGACCGTGGCTTTCTGCGCGTATCCGTTCAACAGGGCCACGCTCAGGAACAGAGCGCAGGCAATGACTCTATCCTTCATGCCACTCCATCGGTCGGGGCAGAACCGCCCCGGTTACAACATTGCTTCCGTCAGCAGTCCCATGCGGGTCTGGCTGCGCACGACAACAGCTACACTGTGACATTCAGAAGCCGGGCTGCATTCTGGTTGTAGACCTTGTGAAGAATGCTGTCCGGCAGATCGATACCCGAGATACGCCATCGTCCCTGCGGCGGAATCGGCGCAGGCGCGTAGTCGAAGTACTCATCGTCCGTCTCCAGGAACCGGAAATAGATCTGATACAACGCATCGCCGAAGAGCTGCTGCGGATATTCGACTCCGTGCGGCGTGGCATCGGTCCCGAACAGGATGCGGTCCTGGTAACGGTCGAAAAATCTGCGCGCCGCGCGGGGCTGCCGGCCAAGTTCGTTGAGCCGCGCGGCGATGTCCACATGCATATTCGGGAATCGGTCCAGATTGGCCGAAACGTTCTCCAGATTCTCGGCAAAATTGCCCACATGCAATGCCACAAACTGCGTCTTCGGATGGCGCGCAAAGACGCGGTTCCGCGCCGCGAGGATTTCAGCGTTCGAAGGATACTCCGGCGACGCGAACGACCAGTCGGGATGCCGGTGCAGCTCTTCATACCGCTCGTTAAACCGGTTGATCGGACGAAAGAATGCGACCGGATCCGACACATGCATCGCCACCGGAATATTGAGGCTGCCGCACGCCTCCCACATCAGATCGAACCGCGGATCGTCGACCTTCACCAGCGGACCGGTTGTCGTTTGCTCGCGAAGATACAGCCCGAGGGTCTTCAGGATCTTCAGACCGCGGGCGCCGTCCCGATGCGCCTCCACGATGGCGTCCGCCTGCAGCTGCGGATAGTTCGACTGGCCAAAAAGATTATAGGAAGGCTCGGTCAGCGAATAGAACCGCCCAGGATAGCTTCGGTCCAGCCGATGAACGGAATCGCGCAGCCCCTCGCCAAAGCCGCCCGTCAGGTTCACCATCGCGCGCAGGTTCGTGCGGGCCATCACAGGCAGCAGTCCCTGAGGCGTACCGCTGTAGACCCGTTCCGCTCCAAGGGCGACGCCATTCACGGCATGCGCCGAAAACGTGATGTGCGTATGAAAATCGATGACCGGATACCGTGCCCGGCTGACATGAGCCTCCTTCACCTGCAGCATCGACTCGGGCTGGTACTCCTCGAGCGGAAGCGCGCCGCCGCGCGGATCCCCTGACTCCTGCTCACCGGTGCGAGGCTCGCCCACACCCCCGCCCCACGCTGCCGGAACCCCGGCAGACAGCACCCCAAGTCCGGTGGTAGCTAACATCGCCCGTCGGCTGATCCGGCCCATAATGTCCCCTTTGCCTCTGTTCAGCTCACCTCGGGATGAAAGCGACAGATGGATTCGCCCTTGATTTCACTCCAGGGCCAGTGCCGCGGGCGAGCAGGAAACGCCCGGAAAAGAAACACCAAAGAAAACAATAATCGCACGTTTTCGAAACGTTCTGCCAGAGTAGCCGCCGATTTCGTACGCCAGGCTGTACTGTGAGGAAGGAAGGATCCGACGGATGAACGATTCTGCGGCATACCGCCTGAGAGCGCTGGCTGACGGGGCGAAGCCTCCGCTGCCCGTCACCCCCCGGCCCATAGTCTCCATTGGCGCCGGAAGCATCGTGCAGCACGCCCACCTGCCCGCCTATCGGAAGGCTGGATTCCCGGTTGCGGCCATCACCGATGCGGACAGCGGGAAAGCCGCTGCGATGGCAAAGCAATTTGGCATTCCGGCGGTGGAATCGATCCAGGCGGGACTGCAGCTGGCTGGTTCCCACGTCGTTTTCGATCTGGCCGTGCCAGCCGGTTCCATTCTCAGGGTGCTGCCGAACATTCCCGACGGAGCGGCGGTACTGATTCAGAAGCCTATGGGTGAAACCCTGCAGGAAGCGGCGCTCATCCTGCGGTTATGCCGCGAGAAGGCGTTGACTGCTGCCGTGAACTTCCAGCTCCGCTATGCGCCGGCGATGTTGGCGGCCCGGCGCATCATGGAACACGGCCTCCTGGGCGACGTCTGCGACATGCAGGTGCATGTCAACGTCTTTACCCCATGGGATCTGTGGAGCTTCCTGGCCACCGCCCCGCGGCTGGAGATTCTGTATCACAGCATTCACTACCTCGATCTGGCGCGGTCGTTTTTCGGAAATCCGCGCAAGGTCCTGGCCAGAACGGTCCGCAATCCGCACACGCCGTCCCTGGCTGCCACGCGCAGCGTCATCGTTCTGGATTACGGCGACTGGAAGCGCGTCTATATCGCGACGAATCATCACCATAATTTCCCGCAGTCGCAGGAGAGCTACGTTCAGTGGGAAGGAACGCGGGGCATGTTGCGGGCGGTGATGGGCGTGAACCTCGATTACCCGGCCGGAAGACCCGATTCGCTGCAGTTCGCCGCGGAGGGGCAGCCCTGGGAGACGGTTCCGATCAGCGGCAACTGGTTCCCCGATGCCTTCATCGGCTCCATGGGCTCCCTGCAGGCCCACATCTCCGGATGTGCCGGAACATTGCCCACGAGCGCGGAGGACGCATTCGACACCATGCGCACCGTTGAGGCTGCTTATCTCTCCAGCGAACAGGACGGGACGGATCTTCCGGATCCCGGTGGCGCCTGAAACCGCGGCCCGGCAGGTCCGGCTGCGGTGATGAGGTGCTCCGTTATCGGCGCCCCTGAGAAGCTGGCATCGTGAAATGATAGCGGCCGGAAGCGACCCGGAAGACCGGCGACCCGTTCTCCATTCTGGCGAAGCGCACGCCGCGCGCCTCGGTGCTCGCAGCCGTCAGCATCCAGCTAAAGCGCGGCCGGGGCGCGCTCACCGCAAGCGGATTGCTCTGTTGATCGCAGTTAAGCTGTAACGGAGGCTGCAGAGTTGAAGCTGCAAACACCGGCATGCCCGCCAGCAATGCGGCTCCCAGCGCAGCCACCCGGCCCAGAGGGCGAAATCTCTTATGAACCATCCGCGCTATTCCTGCACACCCTTACATCGGGGCGCCCCCATCCCCAGGCCCGTCATCGGCTCTCAATCTCGTAGTGACCGGCCGACTGCAGCAGCACGACGGCTCGTGCGCCATTCTCCGCCGGAGTCGTCGATTCCGCCTTTCCGTTCACCGTCACCTGCGCCGACGGTGCCGTGACCGGAACAGAAACGCTGGCTACCGTGCCCGCCGGCAGATCGATGGTCGTCAGATAGCCATTGCTCTTGCGGATCTCCACCCCGAGCATCCCGCGCGGCGTGGGCTCCCCGCCTTTCGCCCACTGCAGATCGATCAGGTCAGGCCGGATATCGACAGTAGAAAATCCCGGCCCGGTCGCATGAATCCCCAGCACCTGTTCCATCAGCCAGGGAGTTACGCCGCTGGACCACCCATGCGCCAGGCTCACGCGATAACCCGACATATTGTCCGCCTGCAGCGAGGCATGAAAATCGTCGCCCTTGTACCAGGAGGGATCGTACCCTTCCCAGAAGCTGGTGGCGCCCTCATCCGTCATCCCGCCCCAGTACTGGCGAATCCAGTTCAGCGCCTCCTGCCGGTGGCCCATCTTTGCCATCGCGCTGACCACGTAATAGTTGTAATAAGGAGTGATAATCAGTGCGTTGTACTTAATATGTCCCACGCTGGAGAGCGCATTGCGCCAGATCGCCGCGTACTGCGACCGCTCCGCCACTCCCGACAGCACCGCGTAAGCATTCGTCTGCCAGCGAGTACCGAAAGAACCGGACGGATCCAGCATGTACTGCTGTGCGGCCGCCTTGATCGTATCGGCCTCTTTCGCGAACTTACTTGCATTGGCCTCGTCATGGACCTCCCGCAGCAGCCACGCGCCGTCGCGGAAAGCCGCATAGAACTCCATCTGCGTGCCGAGCCTCGATTCGGCATCGTCCCCGTTCAGTTCCGGCGACCAGTCCACAAAGGGCCACGCATGGTTCTCATCCGCGAAGAGGGATCGCTGGTTCATCTCGGTTTCCATGTAATTCAGCAGCTGCACCAGCCGGGCGTGCGTGGATTCCAGTTGCTGCTGCGAACCGTGATGGCGGTAGTATTCGGTTTCTCCGGTCACCCAGAAAGCTGAATAACCCGGGATCCCGTTCACATCTTTCCGGACGGGCGCGGTGCCCAGCAGCCGATCCAGCGTCTCGTCCATCAGCGGGCCATCGCCGAAAGCGTCTTCAATCGTGCGCCCGCTCACGTCCAGATCGCCCATCCAGCGCCCGCGATCCCGTTTCGGCGCATCCCAGATGTCGTCCTGCATGCATAGGTGCGCTGTATAGGCGCCGATCGCCCACATCTGATTCAGTTCCGGATCCGAGGAAGAAAAATATCCTTTATAGGTGACCGGGTACACAATCCCATCCAGTCCAATAGACTTGAACCGCATTTCCCTTCCGCCTGTGAACCGAACAAGGGCGTAGCGGAACGCGCTCTTCGGACCATAGGCGGTCCCATGCGGTGCAAGATGAACCGGGTCCGCTCCCAGGTAGGGATCGTGAAACGCTTCCCCCTCCGATTCGCCGTACTGGACCGTCACATCCATCGGCTCGTCCGAGTCGGACTCGAGTTCCAGCCGCCCCGCCACTTCGCGCCCGAAATCAAGCAGGATCTGCGGCGCGTCCTGCTCGCTCACCCTTTGCGCCGGCAGGCTGACACTGAATTCGTTGCCCGAAGATCCGCCGCTGACCAAAGAGCTCGAGTCGCTCATCCTCCCCAGTCCGCCATACTCATGGGTTAGCCTGGCGGGTTTCAGGCGGTACTGCCCCAGAAACGGCGAGATGCCGTCGTAACCCGGCCAGGCATACATCCCCGCATCCGCATTCCACTGGAAGAATTCGATCGAGCTTTCAATGCCGCCGAGGCTGTCAGCGGCCGGCCAGCTGCTGTCGTCCAGGCTCTCGCTCTGCCACCCCGAGCCGCCCTGCATTGAAGCCTTCCAGTTCCCGTCGCTGATCACCAGAGGCGGCGCGTCGGCGCCGCGTACCGCCGGCACAATCTTCACCGCAAGAACTTCGCCCCGGGTCTGCTGGATACTCAGGCGGCTGTCCGCGCCGCTGCCGATATCAGGTCCACGAACTGCCTCAATCGCCAGCACATTCTTCCCGCTCTTCAGTGCGTGGCTCACATCGCAGGCGTAAACACGAATCCCCATGGGGAAGTCGAGGTTCAGCTGGTAACTGCCCACTTGCTGCCCGTTCAGATAGATCGTCGCCGACCTCGGCCCGGCCACATAGAGAGTCGCCTCGGCCGGAACGCTGCTCACATCGAAGGTCCGCCGAAAATAATGCGGGCCCATATCGCTCCCTGTTCCCGAAACCCATCCTGCCGCCGCAGCCGCATCGTTCGGCACCGCATCTTCTTTGGTCCAGATGTACTGCTCTGGCAGGGGCTTGTGAGTGGATGATTCCAGCACCACCGCCCCCGGCTGGCGCACAGGGTCCAGCTCAGAGTTGGGGATCTTTGTCGGCCCAGCCGATGGGTCTCCCATCTGCGCTACCGCCGGCGCGGACAACGGAAGCGCCAGGAGCAGGGCTGCAATGATGGGCTGCACGATGCCATGGAAACACCCCATGCGCTGGTTAGCCTTCGCCCGTCCTCCTCTGGATCCCCTCCCCGTTACAGAAACACAGGAATCTCCATCTGCGTGCAGCCTGCCAATCCAATGCATGGCAACCCTCTCATTGACGATCCAACCATCTTACTGCGAGAGCCTGATCTGACCCCGTTCTTCGTCCAATTGACTATACGAGATTCATAGTCGCCGTCGGGGCGGCGGGAAAGTGGGAAACGCCAACGGCGTTTTCCAAGCGGGCGCAGCCCGCGTCTTTTCCACCACC
>JAJYVF010000070.1 GCA_021792135.1 Acidobacteriota bacterium
GTGCAGGAACTCGGACCGCAGGTGGGAATCGGCGTAGCGGCAACGACGGCCTGGTGGCTGGCAACCATGGCGCCGGAGTGAGGCGTAAGAACTGCGGCGGATGCGCCGGCAACGAAGACTCCGAGAACAAGAGCGCGAACGGCGAATTTCATGATCTTTATCTCCTCAATGAATCCTGAATGTATATCTGCAACTTTCGTGGTACCCTGTTTCAGCAAAAAGCCAGCCTGAGTGCTTACTTCCCGTGACCGGTGCAGGAACTCGGACCGCAGGTGGGAATCGGCGTAGCGGCAACGACGGCCTGGTGGCTGGCAACCATGGTGCTGGAGTGAGGCGTAAGAACTGCGGCGGATGCGCCGGCAACGAACATTCCGAGAGCAAGAGCGCGAACGGCGAATTTCATGATCTGGATCCCCTCAATGAGTCCTGAATTTTTTTGTGGACTTTGTCCAACACCTGTGACTATACTCGGTATCATCGGAATTTGTGGTCATTTACAGCACTTTATAAAGTATTTCTAGGTTGAGTTACTGAGGTACTTATCTCCCGCGGCCCTGCCTCCCTACCTTCCCTTACTCCTCTTACCTTCCTCTCTTTCCTCTCCGGTTTCCTGCCGACCCCGTCCGCACCCGGGCCAGCCTCATTCTCTCTCCGAAGCCTTCTTTTTCGCGATCCGCAGCGCTTCCTCCACCGCTTTCTGCGCCCGCTTCTGCCGCGACTCCGGACTCTGGTAATAGAAGATCCCCAGCAGATGCCCTCTGCGCTGCACCGGCGTCATCGCCTGCCATCCTGCGCGCGCCATGGGGTGCCTCTGAAATGCGGCTTCGAGAAGCGGCGGCGTCTGGCGCTCGCCTTCCATCGCCAGCAGCATGCGCTCGGCCATCAGCTCCGCGCGCTTCTTCCGGGCCTCCGCCCCCTTTGCCTGGGCAATCCCCTCGGCCATCGCCTTGCGCGACGACTCACTCAACTGGCCGTGCCACATGCGCAGTGCCCGGCTCTGCCGCAGCACCTTCTCCAGCTCCGGCGGCGTCGCCACCGCCCGCTCTTCAAGATCCGGCTCGAGCACAATCTCCGCAGCTCCGCCGGGCGCGACACCCGCGCCCCGCTGCATCGTCTTATTCACGACCAGCGCATATCCCTGGTCTTTGCTTCCGAACAGCGAGGTGCGAAAGGCGAACCCGTTGATGGTTCCCCGCACGCGCATCCGCCGGCGCTCGGGCCACACCCCGGCCGGATCGAAGGGCACGCGCGCGATCACCCACTTCAGGCTCGTGCCGTCGGCCTGCAGGACACTGCGAAACTTCTGCCTCGCGCTCACGCAACGAGCATAGACCGGCGGCGCTGTTTCCGGATTTTGCTGATTGAAGATTCTCGTCCGCGGCGCAGCCGCTACTTTCCGCCCAGCGGCTTGCGCGCAAAGTAGTAGAGCGAGAACGCCAGGAGCCCGAACATCACCACCGAGACTCCGTCGTGATACAAAAACGTCGGTGACAGCGCAATCATGTTCTCGCGTCCCGTCACTGACTCCGCCAGCTTCAGCCCCACGCCGATCAGCCCCACAATGCCGCCCGCCGCGATCAGCCCGCTCGCGTACAGCGATCCCGGACTGATCTCGCTCTCCGTCTCCGTCGCCTCGCCGGCCTTCTGCGCCGCGCGGTCCGCCATCCACCGCACCACGCCTCCCACGAAGATCGCCGCCGTCGTCCCGATCGACAGATACGAACCCACCGCGAAGCTCAGCGAACGGATGCCCAGCAGCTCGACTGCCAGCACCAGAAAGACGCCCAGCAGCACCAGCCCCCACGGCAGTTGCCGTTCCAGAATGCCGTTGATCACCGTGGCCATGAGCCGTGCCTGCGGTGCCGCCGCCTTCTCGCTCCCGATCCCCTGGATCCACTGCACCGCAATCGTCTTCGTCTGCGGATCGTAGAGATACTTCCCATCCGCCAGATCATGCGATCCCAGCGCGTTCAGCAGAATGTACTGGTCGCCCGGCCGCACATCCGAACTCCTGTCCGAGTGCAGCACGCGAATCTCCTTCCGTGTAAACGTCCCCTGCACCTGCACCCCACTGTGCGGCGTCGAGATATTCCATGGCTTCGACATGGAGTGGAACTCTTCGAGCCCGCGGTTCATCGCGTTCAGCGTCGCCCCGATGGCCAGCGTCGAAACCGCCACTCCGATAATCAGAGCCACCTGCTGCTTCCACGGCGTCGACCCGACCAGAAAGCCTGTCTTCAGATCCTGCGACGTATCGCCCGCGTTCGCCGACGCGATGCACACCACCCCGCCGATGGTGATCGCCAGCGCGCCAAACGCTGGTGCCGTCCACCCCTTCACCAGAAAGATCGCCGCCGTCGCCATCAGCGTCGCGATCGTCATGCCGCTGATCGGATTCGCCGAGCTTCCGATCAGCCCCACAATCCGCGACGACACGGTGACAAACAGGAACCCGAAGACCACAATCAGCAGCGCTGCCGCCAGATTCGCGAGTATGCCTGTCTGCGCACCGGGAATCGGCTTGAAGGTCAGGAAGACCCAGATCAGCGCCACCAGCAGCACGCTCCCGGCGACCACCATCGTCATCGGGATATCGCGCTCCGTCCGCGCGTCTTTTGCCGCCGCTTCCCCCGCGCTCTTCCGCAGGTTCACAAACCCCGCCTCCAGCGCGCCCACAATGGTAGGAACCGTCCTGAGCAGCGTAATCAGCCCCGAAGCCGCCACCGCCCCCGCGCCCATCGGCCGAACGTAGGCCGACCACAGATCCCCCGGCGACATCTGCGTCAGCGGCTTGGTCGCCGGATACAGCGCCCCGGGAAAATGCGAGCCGAAAAAGTAAATCGCCGGCATCATCACCAGCCATGAGAACACCCCGCCGGCAAACATCGTCCCCGCCACGCGCGCCCCGATGATGTATCCCACGCCCAGATACTCCGGCGTCGCATCGGCCCGCAGCGAGCCGCCCTTCATAATGTGCTGGCTGCCCCAGTCCGGGTTATAGGTTGGCGTGCTCGGCCACACCCCCAGCAAGTTGCTGTTCTGGAAAAAGGTGTAGATCCCGCCCAGCCCCAGCCCCAGAAACACCCGGCTCGCGAAGGAACCGCCCCGCTCGCCCGCCAGCAGCACATCCGCGCAGGCCGTGCCCTCGGGATACGTCAGGTTCCCGTGCTCCTCCACAATCAGCTGCCGCCGCAGCGGGATCATGAACAGCACGCCCAGCCATCCGCCCAGCAGCGCCAGCACGAAGATGCGGGAATACTCGAGGTCGAATCCCAGAAAGATCAGCGCTGGCAGCGTGAAGATCACGCCCGCCGCAATCGACTGCCCCGCGTTCCCTGTCGTCTGAACAATGTTGTTCTCCAGAATCGACGCCCGCCCCAGAGCCCGCAGCACGCTGATCGACAGCACCGCAATGGGGATCGAGGCCGCTACCGTCAGCCCGGCCCGCAGCCCCACATACACCGTCACCGCCCCGAACAGCAGCCCGAAAATGCATCCCAGCAGAATCGCGCGAAACGTCAGCTCCGGCCGCGTCTCGCCCGGAGGAACATAGGGCTGAAAGCCCTGCGCCGACGGATTCACGTTTTCTGTTGTAGACAAAGGAGAACCCCCGAGGCTCGAAGAACCCTGAGTCTATCCGAAAGCTCTCGGCAATGGAAGGAAATCGCCCCTGAGACCGTTACCTCCGCTTCCTCTTCTCGCCGTCGCCTCCCCGGCGCTTCGACCCGCACGTCTCGCGCGCGGCTTTTCCGTTTCCTTTGACCTTGTCACCGAAATGAGGTACCAGAGGAGGTCCCCGAAAAATCATGCGAGAGGAGCATCAATAGTATGGGACATGGCATTCTGGCCTGGATTGTCATCGGCGCGCTCGCCGGCTGGATCACCGGCAGGATCATGAAAGGCTCCGGCTACGGTTTCGTCATGGATATGATCGTCGGCCTGGTCGGCGCCATCATCGGGGGCTTCATCTCCTCCCGTCTCGGCTTCGGCGGCGTCAGCCAGCACGACTTCATCATGAGCGTCGTCATCGCCGTCATCGGCGCCATCATCCTCACCTGGATCGTCCGGCTGGTCACCGGCAGCAAAAGAGCGAACCACTGATTCCCGCTGCCGAATACCGAAAGCCCGCACGGTCAACATACCGTGCGGGTCCTTCGTCCTGGTCCGCGAGACTCGCTTCCCCGCTGCCTGCAGCGGATCCGTACCTGCCGGCCCCGGCCGCTCGGACGGGACCGGGAAGAACCTGCGGTTCAGAGACGTTGATCGGGAGTTTCAGGCAGACCGGAGCAGCCCAGCCAGCTGCGCCGGCATGAATCCCGCTGATGCGCGAACCATCGGAACAGCGTCTGCAGGCCGCCGCCCGGCGATCTCCGGCGTCTTCGCCACGCTGACAGGCGGGCAAAAGGCTGCGTCCAGAGAGCCGCAGCCTCTGATCCTCAGAACCCGCTGAGCGCGAAACAGCGCCGAGCACCTCCGCCCCGAGGGCCAGCCCTAACCCGCATTTCTCACAGGTACTGATTCCGGCGCGTGATCCGGGATGTGTTTGTGTTTGGCGGTGCTTGGTGAGCAGTGCCGAGGGCCGGATAGTGTGTTGAGGTCGTGGGAGGAGGATTTGTCG
>JAJYVF010000071.1 GCA_021792135.1 Acidobacteriota bacterium
GACCTCGCCCGCAAACTGCGCCGCTACATCAACGCTTATTCAGCCAGCGCTCGCCCCATCCGGTGGAAGTATTCCAACCCTTCACGCCGCATCGCCACTAACCAACTCTCTGCGACAGGACACTAGTTGGAGCCCATTCGAGATGCGACCATCTTCCATTGCCCACCGTCGAAAAACAACAGCCCGAACGCGTGCATCGTGGAACCGCTGGCGATGGACGACCCTCCAGCGATCGTGGTTCCGGTTTGCTGGTAGACCGTTACCGTGGTCGCTCCGGTCAGGGTGGTAAAGGCGGAATCGGGGGTAAGAGTCAGCGCGAAGCTTGTGGCTGCGCCGCTCGTGATCGTGGTCGCAACCGTCCCGCTCAATCCCTGTGGTTCCAGTTCAAGGTTCGAGGCCGTCATTGTGCCCGCCATCGAACTGCCGCCCATCATTCCTCCACCGCCGCTCATCATGCCGCCGGAGCTGATGGGCATCACGCTCTGGCCCATGTAAACGTGGCTGGCGTCGAAGACCGGTGTAAAGGGCAGGCCGGACATGTCCATGTTGTCTTCGTCGATCTGATAGGTTGTGCTCCCGTTCAAATCAATCGTGACGCCCGCAGCAAAATAGGATGACATCATCCCGGTGCCGGCCGCGTTCTGCATGACCATGGTGAGCGAGGTAGGCGGCTGACCCGTCACCGCAGTGATGATGCCTCCGCCCATAGCTCCGCCGGAGCCCATCATCGATTGCACTTTGGTTGCAAGCATCGAGCCGTCCGCCTGCATCGTGGCGTCCACGATTGCCAGCATGCCGCCCGACATCGAGCTCATGCTGGTGCCGTCGAACACGGTTGAGGGGTTGGTTGCAAAAGTAAAGTTCTGTGCCGCCTGCATCGACGTCATGGTGAACGAACTGCCAGAGACGCTCGAAACCGTGCCCATCATCTGCTGAATCCCGCCATTGGTGGGATCGAGAGCGTTCCCCGAGCCCTGCATCCCGGAACTGACGTGAAAGGTGGGATTCATGCTGAGGCTGCCACCGGAGCCAGCGGTCACGGAACTGGCGAGATCGAGATCGAAGCCCATCGCCATCGGCGTGGAGCCGATTGTAATGGGACTGCTGAAGGTCACATTTGCATTGATCGGGCCTGGGATCGTCGCCTGAACCGCAGCTTTGGTGGTTGGGTCCATATACATCACGGTCGCGGAACCGATCGTGACGGATGCGCCTGTGTACGTGCCTTGAGGCGCAGACACCATCGCCAACGGCTGCATCGAGCCCATCAGGTGGATCATTTCCATCGGCGTCGAGGAAGAAACGACGGTGGCCGATCCATTGCTTCCGGTAAGCGACATGGAAGTGATGTTCATGGAAAAAGCAAGCATCCAGTCGGCGGGCGAATCGCCCATATTCACCTGGACAGGCGTCTTGGCCGCGGGGGTGGGATTCGATCCGGTCCCTGAGGTGGAACTGCTCCCCCCTCCGCCGCATGCCGTCAACAGGGATGCGAGAAAGAGGGCGAGGCAGGCAATTGCTGCGGTGGTTGTTAATCTGTGCTGGGCAGTCTTCTGCATAAAGGGGGAGTGGTGGTGATTCATCGCTGTTCTCCTGAGGAAGAAACGGCACGCGGTTGCGGAACACTCACTGTCCTATCACTCAACAGCACCCTGTCATGCCTGCTTGTGCTTTTTCATTGGACAATGCCGTTTTCTCGGTTGTATGTGACTTAGATCACGTGTTGACCGCGAATCCGGGCTCTCTCCGGATGCGTCAACAAAGACGGAGATGGTGGCGTACCTCCCATCTCCAGCCGGGGTACAGCCTTCGTCCGGATCCGGACGCTTCCGGGACAATGACCGCATTACAGGTTCGTAACAAAGACATTAGCGCGCAACGTCCCGCATGGAGCGAAGCTGCAGATTCCCAGTCGCACCATCCAGAAAGCCAGTGGCAGCGACGCTTTGTCCAGCCAACACCTCGCCCTCATGCTGGTCCGCCAGCGTGAAGATGCGGGATCTCGTACTAAGCACAAATTTGGCTCCACGTGTCCTGACGCAGGAGCGCACGCAGTCGGGCGCCGGCAGCGCTTCCTGGTGGGAGAAGCCGCAGGTTGAGTCCGTAATCACTCCTTCGAGGTTCAAGAGACCGCTGTTTGCAGGGTGTATCCAGCGCCCTGAAAGCCAGAACCCGGCGAGGGCACCGAGCGCCAGCCCTCCGAGTCCTGCAAAGGTCCAGGCCTGGCGAGGCGCAAGGGGAAGCCTGAAAGATTTGCTACTCCAGGAGCGTACTTCACTGGAAGCCTGAGCGGCCTCGACCACCCGAATCTGACTGAGATCCATGCTTTGCGGCGGCAAGAGGGGAAGAAGCACATGCTTGACGAGTTCGAGTTCCTCATCGTTTTTCACCCGCCCGCGCAGGACAGCGTTGTTGTTCTGAACCTCCACATCAAGATCCAGATGAGCGGTTTCGGGAGTGTGCTGCCCCCTTGGTTTAGTCCGGGTAAGTGAGAGTGCTCGCGGCTGAGTTTAGCAGCGAGATCGTCTCGCCGCAGTCGGGGCTGTGCGAATGGGGGAAGCGATTTTTGCTTTCCACCTTTGCATAGCCTATGGCAAATTCCTCCGGGGTCAGATATCCGAGCGAGCTGTGCGGCCTCACCCGGTTGTAATCGAGTCGCCAGTTTTCAATGGTCTCCCGTGCATCGTCGAGTGTCAGGAACCAGTGTTCGTTCAGGCACTCCTCGCGAAACCTGCCGTGGAAGGACTCGATGTAGCCGTTCTCCATGGGCCGTCCCGGTGTGATGAAGTGCAGCGTCACCTTGTTCTGACACGCCCACTGGTCGAGCGCCTTCGACGTGAACTCGGTGCCATCGTCGATGACGGTCACCTACGGCAGCCCGCGCTCCAGGCAGATCCGGTACACCCGCTTGATGTTCACCTTCCAGCCTTCCCGCTCGAGCAGAACGTGCCGGCGCCGGTATCGCCAGCGCCGCCGTTGCCCGGCCAACTCCCGCAGCCGTGTGCGCAGCTTCTCATTGGCCGCCGCGAACCGGGTCGGCCGCGGCTCATATCGGACCATCGCTCGCACGATCTCCATCTGCCCGCAGGCACGCCGCTCCGAGCACTTCGCAGCTTCACGAAACGCCTTCACGGCTTCCCGCTCCGCCTGCGGGCCTACCACTTTTTGAGAGCGCCGCCTTGAAGCCGACGATATCCAGAGCCTGCTCCGCCACCAGCTGCTTGAGCTTCCGGTTCTCGTCCTCCAGCTGCCGCAGCCGCTGCGCATCGCTGACCTCCAGACCGCCGTACTTCGCCTTCCAGCGATAGAACGTCTGCTGACTGATGCCGTGCTTGCGGCACAGTTATCGAGTCCCGCTTCGGACTCCTTCAGGACGCCCACAATCTGCTCTTCTGTGTACCGGCTCTTCTTCATCCGTTCTCCTCGTCGGCCCACAACCGCTGGACCCTATTATCGGGAGAACTCTCACTGCCTGTGGACTAATCGGAGGGGGGCAGCTCAGGACACATAGCAAGTCCGGCTCTGATCGAGGTTGCCAGAACGAAATCCCTGACAGAGGTTCGATTGTCTGCGCCAGAACTCCTTGTCTCCCGAATCATCGCACCAGTCGCTGCCAACGCCGCATCGAGACCCAACTCGTGCGGATTGACCGCGAGATCGTATCCAAGAGGTAATCCAATTCTGCTATTGAAGAGATACATACACCAGCGGCGGCGCGCCCGGTCATGTTTATTAATAAATACTCTCGCCTCTGCGCCGTAGAGCATTGAGTTTTCTTCGACCGCAGCCCTCCGGCACCGGTATGGCGCTACGACGGCAATTCTGCGGACTTCCCCTGCCGCAAGGTTCAGAAGATCGGCCGCGACACCATGACAGACCACCCGCCCATCCTTGATAAGCTCGCCGAGCGTTGCCTGAAGATGCAGGATCTCTGCCCGCCGCTCACGCTCATGCAGACGGCGCCCTTCAAGTGCCGCCAGCAACTGCATTCGGTCGCCACCACGAGCCACCGCCCGCCCGATCAGCACTGCGGAGTCTACACATTGCCATCCGAGCCTGGCGGCAAGAGATCTGGCAAACTCTTCTCTGCCACAAAAAGGCTCTGCCGAAACGGCAACAATGCGTACCGGCTGTTCTCTCCTATCGAGCGAGTTACCTGCCTCCTCCTTCGGAGTTGTGCCTATACATCGGCGCTTCGCTCTGGCCGCTCGAGCCATCGCCGGCCGGGCTCTCCACTGTTCCATCTCCCGCTCATTCCACCACTCGGCCGGAAAGAATGAGGACTGAATATGATTCGCTGGTTTCATCGAGGTCCCCCTTTGGATGACAGAGTTGTCGCGTGCCGCAGGCGTACATCTCTTGTAGAGCAAACTCCGTACCATACGAGCATTGAGGTAAGGCTAGTACTACTATGTTATAAGTGTGATTCCTGTTGGCGGAATTTCCTGGCTCTGCGAGGGAGGTGGCAGTAACCTGGCCCGGTGAGGACATCTTCCGGAGAGGCCGAGGCGCGGCAGCGGCGGCTGAAGGCGTATCTGGATGAGTTGGCCGAAGCCGCAGGGCATGCGGATCGGGCCGTGC
>JAJYVF010000045.1 GCA_021792135.1 Acidobacteriota bacterium
ATCAGCGACCACTGCGCATCCGTCAACAGTTCGAATCGACGCTTGCTCACCCTTCCAGTGAGCCAAACTCAGCCCCGCCTCAAAAAGTGCCTGTCTTGAGGCCGAACCTATTTATGAAACAGTCTCTCGGCATACTTCCATAACGTCGTGGACGATCCGGAGCGAGTCATTAACCGCGTGGATGTCAGTTCTCCGTCCGGGAGTGTTCCTTTCGGTTCCCCGCTGGTCCAGCCCGGGACCAGCTTCTATCACGTATTCGACAAGCCAGGTACCTATCACTATGTTTGCGTCCTGCACGAAACCAGCGGAATGAGAGGAACCGTGATCGTGAAGCCGGGACCGATGATCGCCTCGACATCGCCAAAGCAGAGCACCGGCCAGT
Source organism: Acidobacteriota bacterium (assembly GCA_021792135.1). Classification (GTDB taxonomy): domain Bacteria; phylum Acidobacteriota; class Terriglobia; order Terriglobales; family Acidobacteriaceae; genus Palsa-343. The sequence continues at coordinate 383 of JAJYVF010000045.1, forward strand.
AACGGGGTAGCCTAGCGGCGGGCCTTTTCCCCCGGCGCGGTGGTGAAGCCTGTCCGGCCTGCCATCGCGCCGCCGGCATTTTCAGCCGGATAGGTGATCCGTCCCTGGTCGACCCGCGCCCATAGCGTCAAAGTGTGAGGTCGGACTCTCGCCTGACTGGTGATCTCCTGCACCTCGACGCCATGAGCGACAAGAGCGTCAGCGATCAGCGAGCGATGACAGCGCCAGGGAACGGCTTCCGCGCACATGATCGCCGTTCGTCGCTTCTGAGCCAGTCGCATGAGTTTGTTGAGCGCTTTCTCGAACTCGGGCGTTTGCATATAGTCGGCATAACCGCGGAAGCTGAGGTTGCGCCATCCGGAATTGATTGAATCCCGCCGGGCGTGCCGCAGTCCGCCCAACGCAGTCATATGCAGATATCGAATCCCGGCTCCGGAGAGTGACTGCGCCAGCTGATCGCTGTTGAACTGCGGATTGTGCCGGGAACGCGGAATCGTGCGTACGTCAACCAGCTGTTTCACCTTGTGCGCCGCAAGGAGCGCGATGAACTCCTCGATCGATCGCGTCGAATGTCCCACGGTCAGGATCGGACGAGTTCGCAGGGTTCTCTTCGACATCCGCTCAGATCCAGAAGCGGACTTTCCCGGCTTCGGCTTTCTGGATGGAGCGAGAATGCCAGGCGATCGGGTCAGACGGGCCATTCCGGCGGCTCGCATTCAGGGCACTGGAAACTGATGAATTCCAGCTGCCGCAGGATCTCACTGACAGTCGGCAGTCTCGCTCCTTCCGCAGTGCGGTAAAGAGCGAAGATTTCGCCAAAGCGATCCGTCACGTAAACCGCAGCCGCATCGCGATTCTGCGCATCTGTCGCCCACAGTTCGCGGTGCAGTCCGCCATCTACATCCAGCAGAACTGGATAAGGGAGACGGAGGGTACGCTTGAGGGCAGCCGCCTTTTCGCGCGGGCTATGCACGATTGCCAGCATCTCGGCGTCTTTCCCTCTGATCTCTTCGTAATGCTCTCCCAACTCTCTCAGCAGGCCCTGGGTTTCCGGGCGATCGTCAGCCAAAACCAGAACAAGAGATGATTGGCCCCGAAAGTCGGCCAGACGAACCGTCAGACCGTCCAGGGACCGAAACTCGAAATCGCGCAGGCACTGCCCCTTGCGCGGTAAGTCACGCGACGAGACAAACGATCCACCGGCGATTGCGGCCTGAATCCTGCTTTCCTGATTCTCCCCTTTCATCAGACACGGTCCTCTTCCAGATCTTCCTGAGGCAGTTCCGCTGGAAGCACGAGCCTGCGCTCCAGAACGGAGTGCAGGCTCGCCGAGTACCGCCCATAGAAGGGGGATGAGAAGAGATCGTAGTCATAGGGCTGGACGGGTTGGCTCGATCCGGAAGACGATCCCTCGGATGAAGCGGCGATTCCGTGGAAGGTGATCGGAGTTCCCTGATAGCCAGGCAGTGCTCGCTGAATCTCTCGCAGCACCACATCCGGATCGTTGCTGGAGACGCGGAGATTGGCACGCTGTGCCCTCATCCATACCGCCTGCTGGTCAACCTCTCCCGACTGCACTCCTCGGGATTCTCCCAGTTCCGCCTGAGTCTGTTGCCCTCTGCCGGATTCCGTCAGCTCCACTCCCAACATGCGTGCAATCTGCAGGGTGATTTCCAGATCGGACCTTACTCCGGGCATATCGGCAGCTTTATGAACCACCTGCAGATCGCCGCAGGTGTTTGTAATTGTCCCCGATTTTTCATAGGCCGATGCGGTGGGAAACACAACGTCCGCGGCTGCGGCTGTAGGAGTAAGGAACAGGTCATGCACGATCGGGCGGGTCTTGCGCAATGCTCCGGCGTCGATGCATCCCTCGCCTGCGGGATCAGCGCCGACCAGATAGAGCAGTGACGCAGTACCAGCTTCCGCCGCATGCAACATCTGCTGCAAATTCATGCCTGGCAATTCAGGAATCGAGGCCTTCCAGAAACTGCTCCACCTTTCACGATCGGTTTCGTATCCTGGAAGCCGATCCGGAAGAACGCCCATGTCGGCGGCCCCACGGGAATTGGGTCCATCTCCCACACAGATATATTTCGCGTGGGAAAGGGAGCTTCCAGATCTTACCAGGTTGCGAATCGCCGTGCCCGTCAACTCGGATCCAAAGACGATCACAACACCGGATGCATGGCCCAGATTGTCAAGCATTTGCGTGATCTGGTCGCCATTCCGCGCGGAGGCTGGGTCAAATCTTTTCTCCTGCGCCGCCAGCAGCAACTGCACAAAATCTGCTTCACCGCCTGCAGAAACTTCGATGAACTGCGCAGCCTGCCTGCAGAGCTTGATTCGTCTGGAATGAACGATATGAAGGCGCGCGCCATACAGCCGAACGGCACGGCGGATCTGCCATGCCAGCAGTGGGTGCTGATAGGTGGGATCGGTCCCGATGAGCAGAATCGCCGGAGCGGCAGCGACTTCCGTCATGCTGGCGGCTTCTCGCCGGAACTCCGCGAGAGCGCTGAAAAATGCGCTGAAATCGGCGGTCCGCCGATGATCGATGTTGTTGGTCTGGAGTACGGTTCTGGCGAATTTCTGGAGGATGTAATTCTCCTCGTTCGTGGATTGATTCGAACCGATCACCCCGATCGTGCTGGGTCCCTTGCGCGCTTCCTCCAGCAACCTTGCCGCTTCCGCCAACGCCCGATCCCAGGATGCCGGACGCAGTTCTCCGTCAACTCGCACCAAAGGCGTCGTCAGGCGTTGCGGATGATCAACGAAGTCGAAGGCGTAGCGGCCTTTGATGCAAAGAAAATCGCCGTTGATGCCGCTCTTATCGCGATTGGTCCCACGGATGATTCGCATTCGGCCATCGACGGGCCGAACTCCCAGCGTCGTGGTGCATCCGTCCCCGCAATGGGCGCAGATTGTTCCCACGTGTTTCATCTCCCAGGGACGTGTTTTATAGCGATAGGGGCCGGAAGTCAGCGCGCCTACAGGGCAGATGTCGATGCACATGCCGCATTCCTCGCATTCCAGATGGTCATCCTTATTGGGGACAATCAGCTGAGAAGAATTGCGGTTGGCGATGCCCAGGGCCCACACATCCATTCCCTCGCCACATACGCGGACGCACCGGTAGCACATGATGCAGCGGGGACGGTCGAAAAAGACGATGGGCGACCACTGCTGCTCATCACGATGGTTCTTGATATCAACCAAGCGTGATTCGGCAGCTCCGTAACGAAACGTTGCATCCTGGAGCTCGCATTGCCCGCCGGCATCGCACACCGGGCAGTCGAGCGGATGATTCTGGAGGACGAACTCCAGCATCGCCTTGCGACTCTGCCGCACCACCGGGCTGTCGGTCGTGACCACCATGCCCTCGGCCACGGGTGTCGTGCACGCCGTCTGCAGCTTGGGCACTTTGGCGATCTCCACCAGACACATGCGGCAGGCACCCTGCAGTGAGAGTCCCGGATAGTAGCAGAAAGAGGGGACCTCGATGCCGGCGCTTTTACAAACATCGATCAGCAGCGAACCGGCCGCAGCGTGGATTTCCTTTCCATCAACCGTGAGCTTCACCTGAGACATGAAATCCTCCGGGGCGAACTGATGCCTGCGATACGTGGATTTCGGGCGAGTTGCTGTATTGCCCCGATCGCCTCATGGGAGTGGCCAGCGGCTCCCGGAGGCAATGTTGGCATTCTCGCCGAGCCCCACCCTCAGCACACCGTGACGCGGGCCACACGCTGCGCGCCATGGGTCAGCTGTCGCATCGAATGGTATGAAAATCACGCGGCGACGCATCTCCCGGGGGAGATATCGAAAGCACGTGAGCGGGGTCCGGAAATAATCGTACTCCCGCGTGGCACGAGCAACACATTGAGCCCGCACGGCTGGAAAATAAAACTGGGTGTAGCAAACGGGTTGATTTCCCCATTTCCCCGGAGCAGATCATTATGATTCGGTTCGACGATGCTCATCGCGCAGTGTTTTATCCGGAGGACCGGCGCTTTCGCATCTGGATGAGCGGGCGAGCCCTCATCGTCCTGATCCTCCTCGTGCTCATGCCCCTGTCGGCGGCGTGGATTCAGCACGCTGCAGTTGGCCTGCCACACCTGGCACCGAGCCCCGCGTCCGTTTCCGGTGCCCCGGCCGGCCCACACGGGTTTCCCTTCTGGATACGGTGGAGTCACTTCTTCAATCTTTTCTTCATCTTCATGCTGATGCGCAGCGGTCTGTCGATCCTGATGGACCATCCCCGCCTCTACTGGAACGATCACTGCACGCCGGGTACGGAATGGATTCGCTTCACGCCCCTGCGTGTCCCCAAGGATCGGATCTGGACGGCCAAGGACGACGCGCGCTACCTCTCACCGCTGGTATCGACTCCCGGCTACCGCCACACCATCGGCGTTGCCCGCTCCTGGCACTTCATCAGCGTGTACGGCTTCGTCCTGACCGGGATCTTCTTTGTTGGCGGCCTCTTTACCAGCGAGCAATGGCGGCGTCTGGTCCCCACTTCGCCGACCGTTCTTTTCGACGCATGGAATACGTTCGTGCAGTACGCGAATTTTCACCTGCCGCCGGAACCCAATGGGTTCTACGGATACAATGCGCTGCAGCAACTCGCCTACTTCGCCACCATCTTCATCATGGCGCCGCTGGCCATCCTGACCGGCATGGCCATGTCTCCGGCTCTGGTGAACCGCTGGCCCGGATACGTGAAACTCTTCGGCGGCCGACAGGCCGCCCGGTCCATTCATTTCCTGAACCTCATTGGGTTCATTTGCTTCGTTATCGTGCATGTGACGCTCGTGGTGCTGACGGGGTTCAGGAGAAACATGAACCACATCGTGCTCGGCACGGACAATCTGCGCCCAACGGGGATGATTCTGGGGCTGATGGGTATCGGCGTGGTGGTCTTGAGCTGGATCGTGGCGCATCACGTCTCGTGGCGCTTCCCGCGCGGCCTGCAGCATGCGCAGAAGGCGCTGACGCAGCCGGTGAAGCTGATTACTCTCGATCGCCTGACGCCGAGCGAGCGCTACACGAAAGATCAGATGTCTCCCTATTTCTGGCCGAACGGCAAGATGCCGACACGCGAAGACTGGAAGCAACTCGCCGAAGGGAAATTCAGAGACTACCGATTGAGGGTTTCTGGCCTGGTTGAGAATCCGGTCGAATTGTCGCTGGAACAATTGCGCACCCTGGGCACCGAAGAGAACATCACGATGCACCACTGCATCCAGGGATGGTCTGGAATAGCACAATGGGGAGGCGTCTCGCTGCGCCGGCTCATCGAGTTGGTGCGACCGTTGCCCTATGCGCGCGCGATTGCGTTCTATTCGTTTGGCGAATCGCTGTTCGGGGGAGCTTACTACAACACCCAGACCCTCTATGACGCGCTGAAACCGGAATGCGTGCTGGCCTTCGATATGAACGGAGCGCCGCTTCCGCTGGTTTATGGCGCCCCACTGCGCCTCCGTGTCGAAAACCAGCTCGGCTACAAGATGGTGAAGTGGATCGAGCGCATCGAATTCGTGGAGTCGGAAAAGCTGCTGGGCGACGGGGAAGGCGGCAGCAATGAGGACCACGAATACTTCGACCTGTTGCCCAACATCTGATCGGAGACAGGGACAACCTCTCAGAACCCCAGCGAGCGAACGACCTGCCGGATTGCATCGGCACTCACCCGCAATCCCCGCTCTTCTTCCTTGCTCAGCGGCACCGGGAGGATAGAGTCAACCCCCCGGCGATTGACGATAGACGGTACGGAAAGACAGACGTCGTTCAGGTCGCGATACCCGTCGAGCAACGAGCTGACGGCCAGGACGCGACCCTCGTCCCAAAGGATCGCCTGCAGGATGCTGCTGACGGCCAGCCCCACCGCATAATTTGTGGCCCCCTTCCCCGCAATCACGCGATCCGCTGAGGTGCGGACACTTTCGAAGATGGAGGCGCGCTCCTTCTCGGCGAGGGGGCCGGGGCGAGTCCAGTCTCGCAGGGAAATGTTGCCAATGCTGGCGCTCGACCACAGAGGAATCTCGCTGTCCCCGTGTTCGCCGGCAATGTAAGCGTGGACGTTCTGTACGGCGACCTGGCAGTGTTGCGCAAGCAGGAATCGGAAACGAGAACTGTCCAGAACCGTTCCGCTGCCGAGAACACGGCTGCTGTCTAGTCCGCTGTGTTTCAGCGCGACATAGGTAAGCACATCCACCGGGTTGGTCACCATCAGCAAAACCGATTCGGGAGCGACGCGGAGCAGGCTGGGAATGAGTTTGCGGCAGATGGAGACGTTCGTCTCCGCGAGATCCATCCGCGTTTGCCCCGTCTTTTGTTTGGCTCCGGCCGTGATGACGATGACATCCGATCCCTCGAGGACACCCATATCATCAGACCCGTCGAGCCGCGCCTCGGGCACAAACATCAGACCGTGATTCAGATCCAGAACCTCGGCTTCGAGCTTGGACTCGGCTATATCGAAGAGGCTGATGTGCTTCCCCACGCCGCGAACCATGCAGGCATAGGCGATGGTTGCTCCCACGCTGCCGGCTCCAACAATGCCGATTCTCTGCCTTTGATTGAGGGCCATATCTCTCGTCAGTATGCCAGGCTCCGCTCCAGCGCTGCCACGATCTTATCCGCAGACACCGTGCAGAACTTCTCCAGTTCAGCCGCTGCCGGCAGAAGTGGCACATCGGGAGAGGTGACACGCAGGATCGGAGCATCGAGGCAGTCGAAGGCCTGTTCGGCAATCGTGGCTGCCACCTCTGCTCCGATACCCAGCGTACGATTGTCTTCATGGATGACGACCGCCCGGCTGGTCTTCGCTACCGATTCGAGGAAGGTATCGGTATCAAGAGGCGCCAGGGTGCGCAGGTCGATGACCTCGACCTCGACCCCATGCTTCTGCCTCATTTGCTCGGCCGCCTGCAATGTGAGCTGCAGTGTGTATCCATACGAGATGGCCGTGATGTCCTTACCCTCGCGCGCGATCGCCGCCTTCATCAGCGGCACCGTATAGTCCGTCTCCGGAACCTCTTCCTTCATGGAGCGATACAGCTTCTTGTGTTCGAAGAACATGACGGGGTTGTCGTCACGAATCGCAGCCTTGAGCAGGCCCTTCGCATCGTAGGGCCGCGACGGCGCCACCACCACCAGGCCGGGGCAATGGATGAACCAACTGGTATTGCTCTGGGAATGGTAAAGTCCACCGCCAACGCTCCCACCGTAGCAGACGCGAACCGTCAGAGGACAAGTCTGTGTGCCCGCGCTCCGATAGCGCAGTTTAGCGGCCTGCTGGGTGATGGCGTCCATGGCTGGAGTAATGAAGTCGACGAACTGGATCTCCGGAACCGGCCGCATGCCGGCCATCGCGGCTCCGATGGAAGAGCTGACGATCACGCCTTCGGCAAGAGGCGAATCGATGACCCGCTCCTCGCCGAACTCTTCCAGCAGACCTTTGGTGGCGCGGAAGGCGCCGCCCATTTTTCCGATGTCCTCGCCAATGAGGAACACGCTGGGATCGCGCGCCATCTCCTCACGGAGCGCGCTGTTGATTGCGTCGATATACGTCATCACGGCCATGACAATCTCCTATTTCGCCAGCCGACCGGCGAACCGCGGTTCCCACGTCTTCCGTTCCAGCTCTCGTTCGCGAATGCTGAACGAATACACCTGATCGAGCGCCTCGTCGCCCTCCGGCTGCGGCGAGTTATCTGCGAACGCGATGGCTTCGTCGATTTCCCGGTTGAACTCCGCCTCCAGTTCCTTCTTCCACTGGCTCGTCCACAAGTCCACTGATTCCATACGCCGTTCCATGGCCGGTATCGGATCTCTGGACTTCCAGAATTCGACTTCCGCCGGATCGCGGTATTTCGCCGGGTCGATCTCCGAGTGACCATACCAGCGATAGGTCTTGCATTCGAGCAGCGTGGCGCCTTCACCGTTCCTGGCCCGGTCAATCGCTTCGCGAGCAGCGGCGTACACCGCGACCACGTCGTTCCCGTCAACCGAGATTCCCGGAATACCGTAGGCCGCAGCTTTCACGCTGATGTCAGAGACCGCAGTCTGCAGGGCCACTGGAACCGATTCGGCATAGCCGTTGTTCTCGACCACGAAGAGAATTGGCAGCCGGCGGACACCGGCGAAATTCACCGCTTCGTGCCAGAATCCCAGACTCGTTGACCCCTCGCCGGAGAGAGCCACGACCACATTGCGGCGCCGCTGCATTTTGTATGCGAGAGCAATTCCGGTTCCGATGTTGAGCTGGGCGGCGATCGTCGACGATGGCGTAATGACATTCAGAGGCGCATAGCCGCAATGAGCCGGAGCCGAGCGTCCCTGGTCGGGACTCGTTTTGCGGCCGTAGATCTGGGCAAACATCAGCGGCAGTGGCGTGCCTTTCATGATGTGCGTAACGAAATTGCGATGCGACGGAGCGATTGTGTCCTCAGCCAGCAGGTCCAGTGTGACGCCAACTTCAGTAGCCTCCTGTCCCACTGCCGCGAAGTAGTTTCCTGCGAAGCGCCCCTGGCGGTAGAGCACTCGAATCCGTTCCTCCACCATGCGGCACTTGAGCATGTAGGAGTACAAGCGCCGGTAAAGAGCGCCATCAGGTTCTGCGGGAAGCAGCTCCATTTCCGTATCCCGGGTCAGGACCGCCGGCTCAAAAGTAGTTGCCATATCGGGCTCCATTCGGATCGATCGCTTCCTGATTGTGGAATTGCGCTCCGCTGCTGCCAATGAACCATCTGTACTTCGCGTCCGTACGGACTTTTTGAGCATCGGAAGGCGCCGCTCGCACTAAATCAGCTTTCTGTGGATCGCATGCATGACCGCTTCCAGCCGGTTATGCGTGCGCAGTTTCTGGTTGATGTGGTGCAAATGATTCCTCAGTGTCTGTGAGCTGATCGTTAGCGATCGTGCGATGCTGGCCGGCGCCTTACCCTCTGAAAACATCTTCAGAATCTGCTTCTCCTGTTCCGACAGCTCGACAACCGGCGATACCCGGCCGACCGGATCGCCCAGCTGACTGAACTGCTGGGCTACATCCCGCATCTTGTGAACCAGTTGTTCGGTCTTTTTCTGCTCGCTGATATCGCGCGCCAGGTGTACGAGCAGACGACGCCCGTTACGCGGATTGTCGAAGGTGATGGTGGACATGTTGATCCAGATTCGTTTCCCGGAGCGCGTCTTGACGCTCATATCGAAATTGGGGATTTCGGTATTTTTCGCGGCGCATTCCATCACACTGCAGCCCTGATGACAAATCCGCGTTCCCAGCGCTCCGGTGCCCTGCAGCACCTGATAGCAGGTCTTGCCTTTTACCTCTTCGGCTGGATATCCGATCAGCCGCTCCGCTGCTTTGTTCCAAAATTCGATCTCGCCCTGGTCCGACAGGACGAACACGGCATCCGCCGTATGAGCCAAAAATCCAAACAATTCCATTTCCAACATGGTGCGGCTCCTCGTACCAATCCTTCTGAAAGGGAGCTTAGGAGAAACCCCGCCCGGGTTCCGGGACTTTTGTCACAGACCTCGGAAAAAACATGATCCATATTGAATGCAGGAATTTGAATCATGGCATACGTCATTGCTGAACCCTGCATCGGTACAAAAGACACCGCCTGCGTCGATGCCTGCCCGGTGGACTGCATCCATCCCAGCAAACGGGAATCGGAGCATGAAACAGCTCAGCAGCTCTATATCGATCCTCAGGAATGTATCGATTGTGGCGCCTGCGTTCCCGTCTGCCCGGTATCCGCCATCTATGCAGCGGACGATCTTCCGGACAAGTGGAAACATTACGCAGAGATCAACGCAAAGCATTACGGACGCTGACGGTTACAGGGCTCTGGCTGCCTGGTCTGTTCCCTCGTTGACAGAGAGGAGATGCGGCAGTTCTACTCCATTTCCTCCCCGGGGTGACCGCCCGTGGAATCGCTGAGCTTCAACCTGCACCCCGTCCCGCCCTTTCGCCTGGACCTGACCGCCTGGGCCCTGCGACGCCGACCACATAACATCGTGGATCGCTGGGATGGAACAACATATCGGCGTGTTCTGGTCCTTGGAGATGAGCCCCTGGAAACAAGCGTCACGCAGGAGGGCACGACCGATCATCCTCGTCTTCGCGTTAGCCTCAGGGGCAGGAGAATCCGGGAAGAGGATCGACCTGCCGCGGCCGGACTGCTCAGGGGAATGCTGGGTTTGCGAATCGATCTCTCACCCTTCTATCGCATTGCTGCCATGGATAAGTGTCTGGCTCCGCTGGCGGAATGCTTTCGCGGACACAAACCGCCACGGTTTCCCTCGCTTTTTGAAGGGCTGGCCAATGCGATTGCCTGCCAGCAGTTATCTCTTACTGTGGGGATCTGGGTCCTGAATCGCCTTGCCAGGAAGTGCGGCCCTGCTCTTCGTCTTCAGGATTCAGTGCATCACGCTTTTCCCCGTCCGGAAGATATTCGCCTCCTCCATGAGGGCGATCTGCGCCGCATGGGGTTCAGCTATGCCAAGGCTCGCTATTTGCAGGCAATTGCTGCCGGCGGTGTGCTCGATGCGGAACGTTTGGAGCCTCTCGCCGATCAGGCTGTGGTCAAGAAATTACAGAACTTTCGCGGTGTCGGGCGCTGGACGGCCGAGTACGCGCTGCTGCGCGGTCTCGGCCGGACAAATGTCTTTCCCGGAGACGATGTCGGCGCTCGCAATCGACTGGCCGCGTGGCTGGGCCGCAAAGGGCCAATGGATTATGAATCTGTCCAAAGGTCCGTCCGTCAGTGGCAGCCGTACAGTGGCCTGGTTTATTTCCACCTTCTTCTCGATGGCCTTTCCCAGTCCCGGATGCTTGGCGAGGACTCCGGAGATGGCGAGCATGCTCCACGATCCGGAACTTGCTCACGATAGAACATCTGTCTCACTCCCAGGTTCGCCTGTTCCATAGCCAATCCCTGCAGTGAGAACTACGCTGGCCCAGGAAGATCAACAGGAGGCACGCAATGAGACCAGATCAACTTCGGAAGTCGTCCCACGAGGACAAAGTGTCAGGCTCCCCGGCACCACTGAGACAATCAACCGCGAGTTCCCCGCTCAAGTTATATGAAACGAACTCCGATGCACTTCGCTGCAGAATCTGCGGGCAGGAGGGTGCTGTGGCGCCATCCGATTGGCCCGAGTCCTGATCGTCGGCACTTCCGTTCAGCAGGGCGTCACGGTTCGCCGCTGGCGGACATCTGTTGGGCGCGGAGAGTCAGGGCCACTGACTGGTGAAGAACCGATTATCGTAAAGTTCTCAGCCGCAGCTCTCCTCCAGCTCGATCGCGCGGGGAAACAGGATGTTGTTCTCCAGATGGATGTGCTGATGCAGGTCGCGTTCAAACTCACCGAGTGTCTGGTAGAACCCCTGCCAGGTGGGGCACGCGCCAGCCGGGGCCGTGTAGTTTTCGGTGGCCTCGCGGATCTGAGCCATCATTTCTCCGGCGGCTTCGTGGTCGGCCAGCATCACTCGGATCGGGTTTTTCACCGTGCCAAAGCAGCCCAGTGGCGGTGGCCCGCACCGAGGCAGGTTGCGCTCCAGATTCGTGACGTACGGAAACAATACCGCCTCTTCCTTCCCGATATGCGCTATCAGTTCCTCACCCAGCGCCCGCACCAGTTCCTGAACCTCCACCAACTCGGGATGGCTGTCTCCGTGACGTGCAACTACCTGTTGCGCGAACTGCATCAGCCGCGGGACCTCAGTCCGGATATAGGCGTGGTGCTTCGTCATGATGTGTTCGCAGAGGGTATCGAGCCCCACCTTCGACCAGTCGATTCCAAGCTTCTCCGCCGGCTCCCTCGCAGCATCGAGGGCTGCCAATACCGCACTCGGTTCCAGTGCCCGCTCCCTGCAGGCCTGCGTCAGGGCCTTGTGCCCGCCACAGCAATAGTCAATACCGAATTTCTCAAACACGCGAATCGATGCCGGATTTTCCAGCGCGATCTCGCGGACCGTCGTCTCAGTGGCAGGCATGATTGCCTCCTGACTGGCATCGTCTCCGACGATGCGTCTTTACCGCTGCGACTTAAGTCACTTGCCCGGTCCAATTGCGTACAATCTCTCCGATGACTGAGCACAGCAGTGTCGCCGCCTCTCTGGCCTCCGTCCCGCTCTTTTCCGGTCTGTCGCCCGATGAGGTGCGTATGCTGGCCGCCCATTTCATCCGCAAGCGCTATGGCCATGGCGAACTGCTGTTTTCGGAAGGGGATCCCTGCCGCGGCCTCTACATCATTGAATCGGGGAAGCTGCGCATTTTCAAAAGCTCACCCAACGGGCGCGAGCAGGTTCTCGCTGTCGAAGGACCAGGCGGATCCGTTGCCGAACTGCCGGTGTTCGACGGAGGTCCGTATCCGGCTTCGGTCAGCACCATCGAAGATTGCCAGATCCTCTTCGTTTCCCGGCAGGACCTTCACAACTTCTGCCTGCAGCACCCTGAGGTTGCGCTCAAAATGCTGGCCGTCGTCGGCGCCCGACTGCGCAGGCTGGTGGGGATCATCGAAGAACTCTCCTTCACCACCGTTCGTCAGCGTCTCGTTGCCGCCCTCGTCCGGCTCGCGCAGGCCAAAGGCAAACAAACCGATCGTGGGATCGAGTTCGAGCTTTCCGGCACTCACCAGGAGATGGCCCATCAGCTGGGCACCGTCCGCGAACTCGTCTCGCGCAACCTGATGCGCCTTCAGGCCGAAGGCCTCCTCGATGTGGAGGCCCGCAACATCGTCGTTCTCGACATGCCCGGCCTTTCCGCGCTCCTTGAAGCGAACCCGTAGGGGATTCCTGCCTTCACGGGGAACGCCGCCTGCATTCGGTCAGTTCCACACTGACTCATCGGTGCGCCAGTCCCATGACGTATCCGGCGGGCTCGAAGGGAGCTCACTGCGTGCCGGCGGCTCACTCCAGCCGAGTGTGATCAGCAGCAGTGCATCGTCCACCGAGCTGACCTCATGGTCCAGCTGCGGATCGAGCGAAACCATTTGACCGGCGGTCATGCTGAGATCCTGACCATAGATTGTGATCCGGACACGACCGGCGAGCACCTGAATCAGAGCCGATCCGTGTACGCCGTGCCGAGCGAGGCGTGCGCCGGCCTTCAAAGCAACGAGAACAAGCCGAAAGTCCTGGTGCTTCACCAGCGTTACGGCGTTCCGCTTGCCCGACCAGGTGTTTTCCTGCTGCAGCTGGCTGGCCGCGGCAGCGAGATCGATGCCCAGAACAGGCCCTCCGGTCGCTGCCGGACGACGAAGCATGCCCGGAACACTCAGGGGCAGTCCCTTATCCAGGGCTGCGCGTCGTGGAAGTATCATTGAATTTTGCATGAAGAAGCCTCCGTTGCCGATTTCCGTCGTCTTGATTGTGGGGATCAGGCGATGGCGGCCTGATCCCAGATGGATGCGCTCTCCGAGCACTGGAAGATCGCTGCATTGAACTCCTCGACGATTCGCCGCGCAGCCTCACCCCGATCCGAGTCGATGGTGCGCAGGGACTGAGCTAATACCTGCTGATCGGCCTCTGTGAACACCTTGTCGGCCATGGGAAGCAGAAGGTAATTCTCTTTCCAGATGTGGTCCGGATAGAACTCCGCCACCGCCTGCAGCGTATCGATGAGCGTGGCAGTCACGGCGCCGGCGCTTTCTATGTAGATGTCCACGGCCGCCGCAAGCTGATCGATCATCGCCGCCAGCTTCTGCTTCTCATGTTCCAGAGTTGCCATGGGACAGCTTCCCGCGGGAACCCCTTTCTCCCGCAGCAGGGCAAACAACCGCTCCTCTTCCTGGTTGTGGTACTGATCACCGTAGACACGCAGGAACGCGACCGTGCTCCGGAGGATGTCGAATGGGATCCGGACTCCCTTTCTAAGGGCGGCTGCACAGGTTCCGCAGGCTCCTGCGACCTGTTCGATGACCTGGTGCTCGCGCTCCAGGACTTCTGTTGGCTTCATGGTGTTGCTCCCTTCTCCTCGGTTCATTTCCACACGGAACGCGAGAACTCACAATAGGGTGCGCGTACCACTCCGGAGCACGGACATACCATCCAATTCGAGTGGCAGCCGGCATGAAAGATCTGTACTGGTAACAGAACCCAATGTCATCTGGTCCGCGCTCGGTCTCATGTGCAACCATCGATGCCAGGGAGAGAACGATGGCCAGCAGGGTCGATTACAGCAAGACATCACCTGACGGGATCGCCGCAATGCGCGGCCTCGAGAGCTATGTCCGGCAATGCGGTCTCGATCCGGCTTTGCTGGAACTGGTGCGACTGCGCGCCTCGCAGATGAACGGTTGTGCCTATTGCGTGGACATGCACACGAAAGACGCCCGAGCCGCAGGCGAAACAGAGCAGCGGCTGTACGCCGTCAGCGTGTGGGAAGAAGCGCCGTTCTTCACAGAGCGCGAACGCGCGGCGCTCGCATGGACGGAAGCGGTGACCCGGGTGGGCGACAGTCGCGTGCCGGATGCGCTGTACGAAGCTGCCAGGCGGCACTTCAGCGAAAAGGAACTGGTGGACCTGACATTGGCCATCGTGGCCATCAATGGATGGAACCGGCTGGCGGTCAGCTTTCGCACGGTTCCGGGAACCTATACTCCGGCCAGGCGCGGGGAGCCGGCGGAGGCGGTATGACGGACCCGGCATCGTTCCGCTCCCAGCTGGTGAGGAGTGAAGTCGTTGCTGAAGGCACAATGGCTTTCCACTTCGTCAAGCCCGAGGGATTCGAGTTCCGGCCCGGTCAGGCGATCGATGTGACGCTCATCGATCCTCCGGAAACGGACGGGGAAGGCAATACCCGTACGTTCTCGATCGCCAGCGCCCCTTTTGAAGGCGATCTGATGGTTGCCACACGCATGAGGGATACCGCTTTCAAGCGCGTACTTGGTAAAGCATCAGCAGGTCTCAACGTCAAAATCGACGGGCCGAGCGGCTCTCTCGTGCTGCGCCGCAGGACCGACCGGCCGGTAGTCTTTCTTGCAGGTGGTATCGGCATCACGCCGTTTCGCAGCATCATCCGTCAGGCGACGAAGGAGAAAACTGCTCACCAGCTTTGGCTTTTCTATTCCAACCGGCGACCCGAGGATGCTCCCTTTCTGGATCTTTTTGTCGGGTGCACAAAAGACAATCCCCGATTCCATTTCATTGCTACGATGACGCAGATCGAGAAATCCCAGCGTAACTGGACAGGTGGGACGGGCTTTGTCACCCGGAGCATGCTGGCCCAATACCTGCCCGCGATTCAGGGACCGGTGTATTACCTGGCAGGGCCACCCGCGATGGTTGCGGCGATGCGGCATGTCCTCGCCGACGCGGAAGTGGACGAAGACGACATTCGAACAGAGGAGTTCTCCGGCTATTAGGTACTTTTCATATGAAGGAGGAAAATCCATGTCCAGCACTCCAGTGACAGACAGGCAGGCAAAGACGGCAAGGCGGCCGCCTTCAAAGATTCTGGTTGATGGTGGCGATCCCGGCGAGACGAAACATATCCGGGGTCTGCTGGGTTTTGTCGATGGGCAGACCACCAATCCCACCCTGATCGCGAAAAATCCCGAGGTCGCCCGCATGGTGAAGGCTGGCCAGCGCATGAGCGAGAGCCAGGAAGCCGCGGAGTACCGAAAGATCGTGCAGGAAATCTCGCCGCTGGTCGGCGACGCTGGAGTCTCCATCGAGGTCTTCGCCGATCTCAATACCCCGGCCAAAGAAATGCTGCGCCAGGGACGGGAGATGAACTCCTGGATCCCGAACGCGTATATCAAGTACCCCTGCACGGCCGAGGGACTCAAGGCCGCCCAGGCTTCCGTTGCCGAGGGGATTCGCGTGAACATCACGTTGTGCTTCTCGCAGCGGCAGGCCGCGGCGGTCTATGCCGCCACGCGCGGGGCCAGACAGCCTGTCTATGTCTCCCCATTTGTGGGGCGGCTGGACGACGCCGGGCAGAACGGCATGGATCTGATCGCGAATATCAAGCGCATGTTCGCCTCCGGCGATGGGCATGTGCTGGTGCTCGCGGCCAGCATTCGCAGCCTGGCGCATTTGCTTTGTTCATTTCACTATGGTGCGGAACTCGTCACCGTTCCAGCGAAAGTGCTGGAAGACTGGTCGCAAAAGGGAATGCCATTGCCCGATGCGAGCTATTCGTATCCGTCTGCAGGCAAGGCAATTGCCTGGGAAGAACTGGACCTGAGCAGGCCATGGGAAAGCTTCGATATCCGGCACGAGTTGACGACGAAGGGCATTCAGAAGTTCGTGGCGGACTATCGGTCGACTCTTGAGCAGGCATCGTAAATCCACCCAGCACAGGCAATACGGGCCAGACGGAGACAACGCGGATCCGGCACGGAGATTTCTCCTGGAGTTTCTCTGTGATGAGAATGCCTCACGCGGCGAAGGAGTCGACTTCGGGCGCCGGGTCGCTGGACGGAGGATCGCTGGCAGGAAAGGAATCCTCGATCGTCTTGTCGAGCGTTCTTTCGCGGATTTCTGCCGGACAGGGGAAATACTCAGGACCGTCCTTCGCCCCGAGGCTGGCCTTCGCAACAGGATTTCCAAAGGGCTTCATGACGACCTCCTCCTTTTGTCTGCAATCGATCATCCATGCCGTCAGGCGGTCTTTCGCAATTCTCCGGTACGCGTCGCGAGCTTTTTCTCCAGGTAGTCCCGCAGGGCCACGGCGTTGTTATGTTCCCTGTCGTGAGAGCTGTAGATGAGGCTTACCTGATGGCCCTCAGCTGCCGCCTTCAGGATGAGTTGCCATGCCTGCGGATTCGCATCCAGCTCGCGGGAATAGCGGCGGCGAGATTCCGGCCACTTTGCCGGGTCGTGCGCGAACCACTTCCGCAGCTCCGGACTGGGTGCGGCATCTTTCGTCCAGGCATCGATCTGCAGCGATTGTTTGCGAATGCCACGTGGCCACAGCCGCTCCACCAGAATTCGCTGGCCATCGCTGGCCGCCGCCGGTTCGTAGACTCGCTTTACCTGAATCATATTCGGCTCCTTTCCCTATGGTGCAGCGCCACGTTCGACAAAATCCACTCACGCCGGCCGTTGACGCATGGCCCCGCGCTGCAGTTCCGACTCCATCTGAGCGACTCTCGGAAACAGAACCGCGTTTTCCAACCTGAAGTCACGGCGAAGCCCGCAGTAGAGGTTCGCCAGTCGGGCGTAGAACTGCCGGTCCAGGAGGTTGTCCGTGGAAGGAGGGTTAAAGCCATGGCTTTCGCGGCGTAAGTGCGCGAGTGTTCTCCTCGTCCGCTGATGCTCCTCGGACATGTTCCTCAGAAGATGACCGATACCGCGGGGCGCAGTTGACGCGGACATCTCTCCCACATACGCCAATTCAACCTCCAGCAGTGCCGGGAAGACAGTGGTCTCCTCAGTGTCCATGTGAGCAGAGAGCTCCGCGGTCAACTCCTCAACCAATTCCGCGACAATCGGGATGTCGGGACGGTTGCCATGGTGCCGCCCTGCGCTCGCCGCCGCCAGCGTTCGCAGATGATGGATTTCAGCCCTCAGTTCCGCATGTTCCTTTTTGAGCACGCGCAGGATGAGAAATTCGCAGGTGCTTGAACGCCAGTCGCGGAAAACCTGCAGCTCAGCCTTGGCGGAAGGGGATGCCCACTGCGTCCGGCCAGCCGCCGCGCCGTTATTGGCGACAGCCTCCTCCCCGCTGCCGATGCGGTCCCCGGCAATAACACCGGAAGGCTCGGCGAGGATGATCGGTCCCACAGTATCGTTTCCGTGGATCATGACAGGACCTCCTGAATGATGGGATACGGCGGAGCCACCGCATTTCCAGCGATGAGCGCCCTCTGAGCCGTGGACTGCCTCCCACGGCACTCGTCGCAGAACACGGTCAGACCTTCGGGGATCGCCGTGCCCTCCTCTCTCAGCGCGGCAACGAATCGCCCGGGATCGCCCAGATCGTTCCAGCCAATCGGTCCGCAATCGGAGACAACCAGCGTCTCAGTACTGGTGGCCAGCACGTCACGGGAGAAATCAGAGGGCGCAAGACCTTTGTAGAACTCCCGCATCCGCATCTCTTCCGGCCCCACGGCGCCGCTGAGGATCTCGTCGAAAGCGGTGACAAGGTCGGGCACAGCCCGGCGCACCATGGCCAGAAACGCGGCGGCAGCGCCAACCATCACAAAGGTATTCCACAGGCAGTTCTCTTCGAGGAGGCGCTGCGCGGTGTCGCGCGACGGCTTCTCCCAAAAGCGTTTCACGCTGGAGAATCCGTTCTCCATTGCGCTGCCCCGCTCGATCCAGCCATATTCGGTTTCCGGCCGGGCCGCCGCTGCACCCAGTAGAACGATCCTGTCGCGGTGGGCCTGGCCAAACGCGAAGGCAGACTCGAGAGCGGACGCAAACTCCACTTCGTTCGCAATGTAGTGGTCCGATGGGAGCACCGCGACGACCGCCGCTTCGTCGGCCCGGACAATCCGAAGAATGCTCCACAGGATTGCCGGCAGGGTCCCGCGATTCGCGGGCTGCTCCACCTTTCGGGCGGAAGGTACTCTGTCCAGTGTGCGCGAATAGTATTGCTCGTGCGCGCGCGTGAGCGCGAACACCGTCTGTTCCGGCTCGACAATCCCGGAGATCCGGCTTTGCGTTCTGGCGAGCAGGGTTCTTCCGCCGAGCAGGGGGCAGAATTGCTTGGGGCGGCTGTCGCCGCAGGCGATTCGCGTCAAAGGCTGCAGGCGAACTCCATCTCCTCCCGCCAGGATCACACCCCAGTGGCGATTCATCGGCGAAGCTTCCAAACCAGGTCCCATGCGAATGCTCCCGTCAGAAGATCTCTTCCGGAATTCTGATCGATAACTCCGGAGAGCAACAATGGAAGAACTGTCTTTCCTGAATCAACAGACGTACCGGGTTCTTTACCTGTCTCTGCGGCATCCCTTCTGCGGAGGATCTGAACCATGGAAAAGCCGATGTATCCCGCAGTCTCGCGCGAGATCGCAAAGAAACGCGAAGAGCTTACCCCTGAGACTTTGTCTGCGTGGCGCACCTTCAGCCGTCAGGTGTTCGCCGACGGAGCGCTGCCTGTAAAAACGAAAGAACTCATCGCCGTAGCGGTGGCGCATGTGACGCAATGCCCGTACTGCATTCGTCATCACGCGGCGGGCGCCAGGGCCCGAGGCGCATCCGAAAGCGAGGTCATGGAGGCCATCTGGATCGCCGCGGAAATGAGGGCGGGCGCCGCAGTGGCGCACTCCGCACTGGCCATCGACGAAATCGAGGAGAAGGCGCCGAAACCGGAGTGAGCCAATCGTGTTCGTGCCAGCCGGTTACAGCTATTCCAGTCCGCATTATGAACGAACCATTGCTGCATCCGTTGTTTTGAGCCAAGGTAAAGGCATCAATCCGGGCGCGATCCGAGATAGTGACGCCCGGTGAAAGCCAGGTGCATATGTCAGCCATCAGTCAGTGTGCCTTCGGCCCGGAGACAGAGGTTGAACCGCTTCTTTCGAACATCCTCGTCCCGGTTGATTTCTCCGAGCGTAGTGCCGGCGCCGCCAGGTTTGCCGTCCAGCTCGCGCGCAACACCCATGCACGGGTAACCCTGCTTCATGTGGAAAGGCCCCCGGAAGGCAATCTCTTCCGGATGGCGGAAGTTGCGCGCTCGGTGGAACAGCGGATGGCTGCTTTTTTGCCGGAATCGGCGGGAAATCCGAGCGTGCAGCGGATTGTTCGTGTCCATCCCGACGTTGCCGGAACGATTCTCTGCTATGGGGAGGAGAACGGCGCGGACCTGATTGCGCTGCGGACGCATGGTTACGGCGCGATTCGCAGAGCATTGCAGGGATCGGTGACTGCGAACGTGCTCCGCAACGCCACCTGCCCGGTGTGGGCCACGGCACAGGAGTTTTCAACGATGCCCACCAGCTGGCTTAACCCAGAGCGCATTCTGTGCGCGGCCTCGACGGCAAGCGAAGGAGACCGGGTTCTCGCCTGGGCATCCCGCCTCGCTCCCCAGCTGACGGCGCAATTGTGCATCGCCTGGAGCAGGAAGGGTCTGAGAGAAGGACCGGAACAGATCGATCGGGTGCAGCGGAAATTCCGCATCTACGCTGAGACCGTGGTCGAGCGGGAAAATGTTCCGGAGACTCTGCGGGACGCAGTGATGCGCCTCCGGGCGGGACTGCTGATTCTGGACAAGAACTCCTGGCCGGCACAGGGCCTCTCCAGGTTGAACCCCTACGAGGTTGTTCGCCATGTGTCATGTCCGGTGATTAGCTTATGAGGGTTGAAGAAGGAGGAACGCGATGAAGCCTGCAAAGATTGAAGAGATGCGGAGCACGGCAAAAGCCCTGGTTGCTGCACGGATGTGGATCCGGGGGCTCCAGTCGCTCGACAAGCCGTTTCTGCACTTCCACACGCAATTCAATCGTGATTTGCCATGGTCCACCATCGACATGGATTTTATGAATCTGAATCAGTCTGCCCATGGGGATCGCGAATTTGGTTTCATGGGGGCTTTCCTGCGCCGCAGGCACAAAATTGTCGTTGGATTCTGGCAGGATCCGGCGGTACACACGGAAATCGCCATATGGCTCCGCGCCGCATGCGCGTGGCACGATGCCCGGCACCTGAAAGTCGCACGATTCGGCGACAACATGCGGAACGTAGCTGTGACGGAGGGAAATAAGGTTGCCGCGGAAGTGAAGCTGGGATACGCGGTCAACGGATACGGTGTGGGAGATCTTGCCCGACAGGTCCACCAGGTACCAGACAGGGAGGTGGATGCACTGGTTCGCCAGTATGACGAATCCTACGACGCGGTGGACGAACTGCGGCCGGGCGGGGAACGAAGAGAGTCTCTGCGCGACGCAGCCAGAATCGAGCTTGGGCTGCGCCAATTCCTTGAAGAAACCGGATCGAAGGCATTCACCGATACCTTCGAGGATCTTCACGGTCTGCCGCAGTTACCCGGAATTGCGGTACAGCGGCTGATGGCCGACGGATATGGTTTCGGCGCCGAGGGAGACTGGAAGACCGCGGCCCTGGTACGGGCTGCGAAGGTGATGAGTGTTGGACTGCATGGCGGCGTCTCCTTTATGGAGGACTACACCTACCATCTGGGAAATTCAGGTGAGGTACTTGGCGCTCACATGCTCGAGGTCTGCCCCTCAATTACTGAAGAGAAACCGAGAGCAGAGATTCATCCGCTGGCCATCGGCGGAAAAGCAGATCCAGTCCGCCTCGTATTTACAGCTGCGGCCGGAAAAGGGGTCAATGCCTCAATCATTGATATAGGCAATCGCTTCAGGCTCGTCGTCAATCAAATCGACCTGATCCAGGCGGAACATCCTCTCCCGAAACTGCCGGTGGCCCGCGCATTGTGGAGGCCCGAGCCGAATCTGAGGACGGCAGCGACCGCCTGGCTCTCCGCCGGTGGCGCACCACACGGCTCTGAGCCGTGCGCTGACTGCCGAGCACCTGCGTGATTTCGCCGAAATCGCAGGGATTGAATTTCTGCTGATCGACGCTAGCCCGCATTTCTCACAGGTACTGATTCCGGCGCGTGATCCGGGATGTGTTTGTGTTTGGCGGTGCTTGGTGAGCAGTGCCGAGGGCCGGATAGTGTGTTGAGGTCGTGGGGAGGAGGATTTGT
>JAJYVF010000046.1 GCA_021792135.1 Acidobacteriota bacterium
AGCATGAGCTGACGTAGTTGGTTCACAGAGAATCCTCCTTCTCTGCGAACCAAACTACCCCGGCAGCCGCAAAAGCCGGCTCAGCCGCACGCGGAAGCGTCCGCCGCCGCAGCGGCTTCGTTCAAGTTGACGTAGCACGGGCTACGCGCTCTTTTGGTTCAGATCGGCAGGCGGCTTCGGCACAAGGGTGCGTCGCCGACTATGCGTCAAGTTGGATAGCGGAATCCTGGCCCGCTTGCGATGGCCTAACGTCGTTTCATCATTCATAGCGCAGCGCTATGGAGGGATCGACGCTCATTGCCTTCCGCGCCGGCAGGTAGCATGCCGCAAGCGCAATCGTTGCCAGTCCAGTTGTCACTGCCATCACGGTTAGGGGATCGTTGGCCCCGATTCCGTACAGCAGCGGCGTGAGGAGCCGCGACGTGCCGAACGCGGCGGCGAGTCCAATGCCAAGCCCCATCGCGGTCAGCCGCAGGCCCTGGCCCATCACCATCGTCAGCACGTCGCTGCGCCGAGCCCCCAGCGCCATGCGGACGCCGATCTCGTGTGTTCTCTGCGACACCATGTAGGCGATCATGCCGAACAGCCCGATGGCTGTCATCACCACCGCCAGGATTCCGGACACACCCAGCAGCCAGCCCACGGTCCGCGCCGGAAACAGCGGCAGAGCCATGTACTGCTCGATCGTCTGGACGCCGGTAGCTGTCATCAGCGGATCGACGATCGGCACCTCGCGCCGGATTTCATCCACCAGCGTGCGCGAGTTTCCGGCAGTGCGCACCAACAGCGTTCTCGCCGCCGGCAACGGACCGCGGAAGACCACGGGAACCGGCAGTTCGCCCAGCGTGCGATATTTCCCATCCTTCACCACTCCAACCACTTCGCTCATCGTCTTGTCGTCAACCAGCCGCTTGCCCACGGGATTCTCGCCGGGCCACAGCCGCCGCGCCAGCGTTTCGTTGATCACGAGCGGTGCCGGCGCGCCGCCAACCTGTTTCTCCGGTAGGTCGTGCCCCAGCAGGACCGGAATCCCCATGGTCTGAAAAAAGCCGGGCGCGACGCGGTACTCATCCACGCCGTTCACGTCCGGATCCTTGCCTGGCTGCTTGCTCAGCGTGGTCACCCGAAGCGAAGTGCCCAGCGGCAGAAACTGCGCATAACTCACGGCCGTCACACCGGGCAGTCCCCGCACGCGCTCCTCGAGCCGGGAGTAAAAATCGTCGATCTTTGCCGAAGAGTAGCCCAGGCTCGAAGGATCGAGCGTCGCCAGCGCAATATGGTGCGTATCGAAACCCGCGTCGATGGCGTTCGCGTTCATCAGGCTGCGCATGCACAGCGCCGCTCCGGCCAGCAGCACCACACAGGCGGACATCTGCGCCACAACCAGGGTGCTGCGCAGGCGCGAATTCTTCAGGCTTCCCGTCGGCGACTCTTCTTTGAGCACCCGCGCCGCGTGGACCGAACTCGCTCGCAGCGCCGGCGCCAGGCCGAACACCACCCCGGTGGCTACCGAGACGGCCGCCGTAAACAGCACCACCCGCCAGTCCATGGGAATGGCAAGGGTGATCGGAATATTCGACGGCTTTAGGTTCATCAGCATGCGCGATGTGATCCAGGCAATGGCGATGCCGGCGGTTCCCGCCATGCCGGCGAGCATCAGGCTCTCCACCAGCATCTGTCGAATCAGCCGCGCACGCCCCGCCCCCAGAGCCGACCGCGTCGCCATCTCCCGCGCCCGCCCCGTCGCCCGCGCCAGCAGCAGGCTGGCCGCATTGGTGCACGCAATCAGCAGCACCAGCGCAAACACGGCCAGCAGTCCTCCCGTAAATGCGCCAACATACCCGCGGAACGGTCCGGGAACCAGGCTCAGCGGATAGACGATGGCGTCGAGAAAGTCTCCCTTCCCGCCATGTGCCTGGTAGACCTGTCTGGCCAGCAAATGCATCTCCGCCTGCACACTTCTGCGGTCGCCTGCGCTGCGCATCTTGCCCACCACAACCAGCCAGTAGGTTTGGCGGCTGGTGAAGCGGCTGCCGTCATCGTGGGAAAAGCGGCTGTCCACTGTCAGAGGCCCCCAGAAGTCCGGATCCATCCCCACCATCAGCCCGGTGAATCCCGCCGGTCCCACACCAACCACCGTGAACGGCGCCCCATTCAGCATCAGCGTCTGCCCGATCACCCCCGGATCGCCGCCCAGCTTCTGCTTCCAGAACGGGTAACTCAGCACCACCACCCGCCTCGGATTGCTAAGTTGATCGTCGTCCGGCGTCAGCGTGCGTCCCAGGGTCGCATTTAGCCCCAGCAGCGGAAACAAATTGCCGGAAACAAACTGCCCATGCAGAATCTCTCCCGAGCCCTGGTGGCTCCAGATCCCCTCCTCAGCCTCGCCGTCAAACGCCATCAGCCCTTCGAGCGATTGCGTGTGATCGCGATCGTACGCATAGTCCGGATAATCGAACGCCCCCCAACCCTGGATGCCGCCGCCTTTCGGGTCGTGGTTCCACACCTCCACCAGTTTGTTCGTTCCGCTCATCCCCTGGGGAGGCCGCAGCAGCAGCGTATTCACAAACGTGAACACCGCCGAATTCAAGCCGATCCCCAGAGCCAGCGCTACCACCACCGCCGCGCTCGACACCGGTCGTTTGGCCAGCATCCGCATCCCTAGCCGCACATCGCGCGACCACTCTGCGGGGGCGAGAATTCCGCGCAGCGCTCGTTGCCGTTCCTGCAGAACCGTCACGTTGCCGAACTGCCGCCGGGCCGCCCGCGCTGCGTCGCCCCCGCTCATCCCCTGCTCTCGATAGCGTTGCTCAAGCAGATCGATGTGCTCGCGGATTTCCGCGTCGAAGGCTTGATCTTCGCGAGCCCGCATCGCCTGTCCCTTCACGCGCGCCCAAAGCATCCGCAGACTCTGCATCGCCTCACCCTTGCCTTTCCAGCTTCAGCACACGGTCCATGACGCCTGCCATCCGTGCCCAGTTCTCGGTTTCGCGCTCAAGTTGTTTCACACCGGATTTCGTGATGGAGTAGAAGCGCGCCCTTCGATTGTTCTCGCTGGTGCCCCACTTCGAGGCGATCCAGCCCTGCTGCTGCAGCCGCAGTAACGCCGTATACACCGTGCCTTCGTTCAGGTCCAGAACGCCGTCGCTCACCTGCTCGATCCGCCGCGCAATCCCGAACCCGTGTAGCGGTCCCATTGCATACAGCGTCTTCAATACCATCAGGTCCAGCGTCCCCTGCAGCACTTCTGATTTGCCCTCGCCCATCACTACTCCTTTGGACATTGCATAGAACCTAGCACGACCACCTGTGCAGTGTCCATAGGAGGTGAGGATAGCCTCATTTCGAGGAGCGAGGATTCAACTGTGGGTGCCTGGATTCCTCGCATCGCGACCTTGCGACGACCAGAGGCCGGAAGACCCGAACTTCCGATGCGGGAAATCGAATCACCACCCGTGAGCCTTTGGGCCAGGCTTCAGCGTTCCACCGGGCGGCAAGTGGCCGGAAAATGGGCGATCCGCTTCTAAAGCGCGACGCTCAAAGGAATCTTCAGGAGGTTCTGGCGCCGCACGGGCACTGGATTCGCCTGCAAGAGGACAATCGGGGAAGAATCGTGCAGGCTGCAGCCGATAACGGCAAAATAGTCCACTATCGCTACGATTCGGAGGGAATGCTATCCGATGTCCTCTACTCGAATGGGATGGAGCGCCATTACGAATATGAGGGCAGGCTGATGACAGCAGTGACGGATGAACACGGGGATGTGCTCGTCCGTAACTGGTATCGGAACGGAGTTGTGACTCGCCAGCTTTTTGAAGGTGGAGATCTATACACGTACGTCTATGCGGGGAAGGCGGGAAGCCATTACATATACCCGCGTGCAGCCGCGCGGCCTCATGGCCACCATGCTCTTTTGCGGTGCGCTCGCCATTCTGCGCGCCGCGGCAAACGCCGCCGGCTGGTTCTGCCGGCAATTCCCCCGCTCCGCAGCCGCCTGTCCTTCCAGAGATGCCGCATGAGCGCCATGCACGTCGTCCGCTGCGGTTCGGGCGAGCCCGTCCTCTTCATCCACGGCATGCCCACCAGCAGCCGCCTATGGGGCGGCGTCACCCGGCGCCTCTGCTCGCACTATTCCTGCTTCGCCGTCGATCTGCCCGGCATGGGTCAGACTCCCGGCGTGCCGTACCGTCCCGGATACCTGCGCGCCCTCGCCGATCAGCTCGACGCCCTCCGTCAGCAGAACGGCATCGAGCGGTGGCATGTCGTCGGCCACGACGCCGGGTCGGCGGTTGCCGTCCACTATGCGCGCTATTATCCGGAGCGGGTCACCCGGCTCGCGCTGCTTGCGCCCGCACTCTTTCCGGAACTGCGCCCCTATTACCTGCTGCGTGCCCTGCGCCAGCCCCTCATCGGCGAGCTCTGCGCTCCGCTTGTACAGTTCGCCTTCTGGAAGATCGCCATGCAGCGCGCCCTCGCCCCCGACGATGCCGGCGACGAGTCCGACTCATCCGAAGCCCCCCAATCGTTCTATGCGCCCTTTGCGGGCCTCACCGGCTCCTGGCAGTTCATGCGCCTGCTCCGCTGGGGAAAGCCCGCCGACCTGCTCGCCGACGTACCGCAATTCCTGCGGCGTCTCACCATGCCGGCGCTGGTCATCCACGGACGCCGAGACCCCGCCATCCCCGAAGCCTTCGCCCGCCGCGCGTCCTCCCTGCTGCCCAATGCGCGCCTCCTCACCCTCGACGGCGGACACTTTCTTCCCCTCAACCAGCCCGACCTCGTCGCCAGTAGCCTCGCTGGATTATTTGCTGCCGCGCCCGCCCATGCGGATCAATAAGCGCAAATCGTCGACGCGCTCACCCCCGAACCAGGAACGATAACTCGTCCAGGCTTTAGACTTTTGGGCCGGAGGCCACCAGCCGTTTGCCGGAACACCCGCCCGGTTGGCGGGTATTGATCCTTATGATCGTCTGCAAAGCGGCTTCAAAACGATCAGCCGACCAGGTCCATCGATCCGTGTCCCGCCACGTGGCCGTGAAACGGGCCCGCTCTGTTGGTTCCGCATCGGCAGGCGGCTTGGGCACAACAGCGCGTCGGCCACTTTTCGGCCAGTCGGCGGGCGTCTCGTTTTTCCGTAGCGACTCTGTGACTTCGTGCCAGGAGAGAAAGCGTCCCCGCTTCGTTCTTCCGGCCTATTCGCTCCGTAGTGCCTGCATCGGCAGAATGGGCGATGCGCGCCATGCGAGCAACAGCGCCGTACCCAAAGCTCGGCCTTACCCAACTAGCGCCTCATGACCTGCGCCGGTCGTGTGCGAAGTTGTGCCATGCCTCCGGTGGAGAACTGGACCAGATTCAGTTCCTTCTCGGGCATGTGTCCGTGCAGACAACCGAACGATATCTGGGCTGCAAGCAGCGAATCCGTGGAGCCGTCAACGACGGCATTGGCATCGAGCCGTAGCCTCGTCGTGTTTTGCATCGGAGCGCGTCGCCGGCTTCCCGTCAAGGTGGATCGCGGGATCCTGCCCGTCTTTCGAATGCCCGGCACGGTTCGGACACAAGTTAGCGAACTTTCTATCGCGTTCAGCTCGCATTCTCTGAAGTATCTATCGGGATCCGCATTATCTCGGGCAGGAAGAGAATGACGCCACTTTCCACGTTGCCCCCTGCCCATGGACCGGGCTCTCTCCTTGACAGTCTTGGAGAGTGGCGTTTATTCTCCTAGACATTCTCGGAGGGACCTAAGTGAAAGCAAGCGGGCAACCTATGGAACTGCTGCAGGGGACGCTGGATATGCTGGTGCTGAAGGCGGTGTCGCTGGGGCCGCTGCACGGGTATGGGGTGCTGCTGCGGATCCAGCAGATTTCGGGCGGGCGGCTGGAGGTGCAGCAGGGCTCGCTTTATCCGGCGCTGTACCGGCTGGAGCATGAGGGCTGGATCGCTGGGGAGTGGGGCACGAGCGAGAACAAGCGTCGGGCGCGGTTCTATCGGCTGACCGCGGCGGGGCGGAAGCGACTCGAGGCGGAGACGCGGAAGTGGAGCGAGTTTGCCGATGTGGTAGGGACGATTCTGAAAGCGGCGCGGGAGGAGCGATGAGTCTGCGAAGCCGGATCGGTACGTGGTGGCGGGCGTTGCGGCGCGGGGATCGGGTGCGGGCGCAGGTGGAGGAGGAGCTGCGATTTCACATCGAGAGCTATGCCGAGGATCTAATGCGCGGGGGGATCGATCGCGACGAGGCGCTGCGGCAGGCGAAAGCCGAGCTTGGCAGCGTGGCGGCGGCGAAGGAGAACGCACGGCAGGCGTGGGGAACGCGGTGGCTGGATGAGTTGTGGGGCGACCTGGGATACGCACTGCGGCGGCTGAGGAAGAGCCCGGGGTTTGCGATGATCGCGGTCGGGTCCCTTGCGCTGGGGATTGGGGCGAACACGGCAATCTTTTCGATGACGAATACTCTTCTGCTGGAGGCGATGCCGGTTGCGCATCCGGAGCAGCTGCGGCTGCTGGAATGGCAGGCACAGCATCAATCCGGCTATAAGTACCTGCCAATGGAATCGCTCTATGGCGGCATTCAGGTCACGAAGACGGGAGTGGCAACGGGAGCTGAATTCTCCTATGCCGAGTACAGAGCGTTGCGGCGGAACGACAACGTATTCGACGGAATGACCGCCTATTATCACGCTGGAGGGGCGGCGCTGGAGGCGGACAATAGTCTCGAAAACGGCACACTCGAGTATGTTGCGCCGAACTTTTTTCAGGTGCTCGGTGTGCACGCGGCTGCCGGAAGAACCATTTCGCCGGCGGATGGGGTCGAGGGCGGCGCGCCGGTGGTGGTGCTAAGCGACTGGCTCTGGCGGGATATGTACGGGCGATCATCTTCCGCGATTGGTTCGAGAATCGAAGTAAATCGCGTACCGATGACGGTGGTCGGAGTGGCACCCCGGAGCTTTCACGGGGCCGGTGTGGACCTGGATCCGGCTCTGTATCTGCCGCTGGGAATGCAGCCTCGAATATCGCCCGAACCGTGGGAACGCGGCAGGAGCCGGCTGAAGGATCCGGAGCAGTGGTGGGTGCGGATCCTGGGAAGAATTCACCCAGGGGTCACCAATGCGCAGGCTCAGGGAGCGCTGAATGGAACCTTCCGGGAGACAGCAAAGGCGACCTTGAAACATCCGGCGCGAATTGATCGGGAGTCGGTGCAATTGGTGGTTACGTCGGGTGCCCGCGCAGATTCCGAGCGGACGGACGAGAATTTCAAGCCTGTGGCTTTTGGGTTGTCCGCCCTGGCTGGTCTGGTGCTGACGCTGGCATGCGTAAATCTGGCCAACCTCCTGCTGGCACGCTCGGCAACAAGGAAGCGGGAACTGAGCGTTCGCATGGCACTGGGGGCGCGTCGAGGACGGGTGGCTCGGCAACTCCTCACAGAGAGTCTGGTGCTGGCGCTCACGGGTGGAGCGGTGGGTACGGCATTGGCCTTTGCGACGCGGAACGCGATTCCGCATTTCCTGGAGCATCAACCACCAGTGTTTGACTGGAGAGTGTATGGCTTTACCGCGGGACTGACGCTGCTGACCGGAATGTTGTTCGGCGGCATTCCAGCATGGCGGGCGACACGGCTGAACCCTCGGAAAGGACTTCAGGACGGAGCAAGATCCACGGCGGACCGCTCACACGCACGGCTGGGGAAAAGCATGGCGGTTGTGCAGATCTGCCTTTCCATGGTGTTGCTGGCTGGAGCGGGTCTGTTTGTGAGGACAGTGCGGAACCTGCTGAATGCGCCACTGGGGTTTGCGCCGCAGCATGTCCTGCTATTCGAGCTCGCGCTTCAGGGCAAGTCATATTCCAAACCCGAAGAATGCGCAGCCGCCTTTCGGCAAATTGAGGAACGGCTAAGAACGATTCCGGGGGTTCTGGCAGCGAGCTTTTCCGGCGAGCCTCTCGTCAACGGCGGACCATCGACCACGAATTTCGATCCCGCCGGTGAGCCCAGGGGTTCCCATGAGGCCTGGATGAATGTTGTGGGGGATGGCTTCTTTGGAACGATGCGAATCCCACTTCTGAGGGGCCGAGGCTTCGGCCAGCAGGACGGGGCAAAGTCACAGAAGGTGGCGATCATCAATGAGCGGTTGGCGCGGCTATATTTCCCCGGTCGTGATCCCATCGGGCTGACGTTCAACTCACCTCCCATTCGCATCATTGGGATCGCCGGGAATACGAAGTTCTCCGACCTGCGGCAGACACCGCCACCAACATACTATGTGCCGGAGAGTCAGAATGGCGGCTGGAATCAAGTCACATTTGAGGTGAGGACAGCGGGCGACCCGCTGGCCCTTGCCCACGAAGCGACACGCACGGTACACGCCTTTGATCAGAAGCTGCCGCTTTCGCGCATCCGAACCCAGGAAGAGCAGATTCAGGACTCGATTCGCGATGTGCGACTTTTTGCGATGTTGGCCATGGCCTTTGGAGTGCTGGCCCTGGTGCTGGCGTGCATCGGAATATACGGGTTGCTGGCCTACCAGGTAGCGCAGCGGACGAATGAAATCGGAGTGCGCATGGCGTTGGGCGCGGAGCGTAGACGAGTGCTGACGATGGTTATGTGCAATGCGGCCTGGATGGCAATAATGGGAATCGTCATCGGAGTGGGGGTGACGCTGGAGCTCGGGCGACTGATGGCGAGTCTGCTGTATGAGGTGAAGTTTTGGGATCCGGTCGCCCTCGCAGGCGCGGCACTGGTGCTTATGGCGGTGGCTCTGGCAGCCAGTTGGATTCCGGCGCGACGAGCAGCCGGAGTGGATCCGATGCAGGCACTGCGCCACGAGTAGTTGATAGAGAGTTGCGAGAGAAAGCGATCAATAGCATGCCGTTCCCAGCATTTGGCGCACCCAATGAGCATTTCAATCGCCGGAAGCAATATGTGCGGAGCGGCGTTTGGGGAAAGGTTCAGAGACAAGTTCGCGCTGCCCTGCGGGTAAGTCCCTTACTGCGGATGAATCTGATTCTCACGGTGAGCTTCCTTCTCCTGCTCGCTACTCGCCGGATGTCCGGGCAAGCGGTGCAACCTGCTCCGCATGCCGGTCTTCTCACCATTCACGCCAGCGCCACCATGGTTACAGTACCTGCGTTCGTCCAGAACCCGAGTGGCGGTTACGTCCAGGGGCTGACTTCCACGAGTTTT
Organism: Acidobacteriota bacterium; assembly: GCA_021792135.1. Lineage (GTDB taxonomy): Bacteria > Acidobacteriota > Terriglobia > Terriglobales > Acidobacteriaceae > Palsa-343. The sequence continues at coordinate 9,173 of JAJYVF010000046.1, forward strand.
CGCCTGTTGGACAACGGAGAGCCCCAGCACGTGAGGCTCGAAAATGCGGGCGCTGACCCTATCGCACTCGCTGTCCTGATGCAGACTGGTGCTTCGGCCGCCAGCACGTTCGCTGATGACAGATATTTGCCAGCACTCGTCCAGGACATAGTGGGCGCTTCGGAACATAACATTATGTTCATCACGTTTGACAGCCAGGTCCGCGAGATCTGGCAATTTCCGCGCCGCTCCGACGGCATCGCATATGCACTCACCCATCAGCAGCCCGGCGATCGGGGTGCCGCCATTCTTGATGCTGTGAATAGCGCGATCCAGGCACTTCAGCAGCAACAGGGTCGTTTCCGCCGGATCATTCTCCTGATCAGCCAACGCGCCGACGTTGGCAGTCGCACTTCACCCGCTGAGGTCATTCAGCGACTCGGCAGGAGCAGTACGACCGTCTATTCCGCTGTCTTTGCCGTTACTCATCCGAAATGGCCATCGAGGCGTCGTGCAGTTCACCGCTACAGAAAGCCGGCCGCACCTACGAGTCCTTCAACACCCGCGAAGCGCCAGCAGACAAGTCCGCTGAGCACGGCGCTGGAAAAGCTTCAGTACAATACAGCCCCTGAACTCTCGCTGCTTTCCGGGGGCGCCGAAGGGACATTCCGCACGCCAGGTACTCTCGCTCAGCAGCTTCAGTCGTTCGCAGACGATATTCGCCATGGATACCTCCTCTCGTTTCAACCAACTTCCGAAGAGCCAGGATTTCATACTCTCCGGCTCAAGATTCCCAATCTCGCTCGCGATCTCTCAGTTACAGCCCGTACGAGCTATTGGGCAGATCCGGGAGTGGACTCGAGGAAGTAGCCTGTACGTCGACGCAGATTCGCATTGCTCCGCATGCTTCATTTGTGCACTGTCAATGACCATCGCTGAAGACTGAGCTGCCCCCCTCCGATTAGTCCACAGGCAGTGAGAGTTCTCCCGATAATAGGGTCCAGCGGTTGTGGGCCGACGAGGAGAGCGGATGAAGAAGAGCCGGTACACAGAAGAGCAGATTGTGGGTGTGCTGAAGGAGTCCGAAGCCGGGCTGGAGACGGGTGAACTGTGCCGCAAGCACGGCATCAGTCAGCAGACGTTCTATCGCTGGAAGGTTCCGCACGCTGTCGATCGAGGATGCGTACACGCGGGAGATGCCGGTCATTGAGGTGGACACGTCGCTGCCGGCGCTGCGCGTGGTGCGTGTGCTGGAGCGGCTGAGGCTGGAGCGGATCGTCATCGATCATGGCACGGAGTTCACGTCCAGGGCGCTGGACCAGAGGGCTTATCAGAACAAGGTGACGCTGCACTTCATCACCCCGGCCAGCCCCATGGAGAACGGCTATATCGAATCCCTTCATGGAAAATTCCGGAACGAGTGCCTGAACGAACACTGGTTGTTCACGCTGGACGACGCGCGGAGACGATTGAAAACTGGTGACAGGATTACAACCGGGTGCGCCCTCACAGCTCGATCGGATATCTGATCCCGGAGGAATTTGCCATGGGTTAAGCAAATGTGGAAAGCCAACAATGCTTCCCACATTCGCACAGCCCCGACTGCGGCGAGACCCTCTCGCTGCTAAACTCAACCGCGAGCACTCTTACTTATCTGGACTAAGCCGAGGGGCAGCTCAGGTCATCTATAGTTACTGTGAGTCGATGGAGATACAGAAATGAATGGAGTCCGAAATACTGAGGGCGATGGGCTTCATCTTGCCCATCTGGGCAAGGCAGGAAACCAATTGCTCTCCGAGCATTTGAGGGGAGTAGCGGGGCAATGCTCGGAATCGGCGAAAACGTTAGGGTTAGGGAAAGCAGGCGAGATCATTGGGCTCCTGCACGATTTGGGCAAGGCCACGAAGACATTTCAGGATTATTTGCTCAGCTTCGCAAACGATGCGAAGGGCCACGACGATCTGCGTGGCCAAATCGATCATTCGACCGCAGGCGCGCAGTGTCTAATTGCAAATATTAGAAACGCGCAGCAGGAAGATTGTTATCAGGGCATTGTTGCGCGCTTTTTGGCTATCTGTATCGCATCCCATCACTCGGGTCTAATTGACTGCCTTAAGACCGATGGCCATGACAGTCTCAGCCAAAGACTTGCAAAACCGGACAGCAACACGCGATTGTTGGAAGCATGGAACAGTCTCGATCCTTCGGTCACAAGTCGAGCGAAGAAATTGATGGAGGATCCAGATCTTGTTGCGGAAGTTCGTAACAAAATTGCCGAGCTTGCTGCTTCCTTTGGCAAAGGTGAAGGAGACATCGACGTACAGTTGGGCCTTCTGCTCCGCCTGCTCTTCAGTTGCCTGATCGACGCGGACCGGACGAATACGGCAAACTTCGAAAAGCCGGCTGCTGTACACCGCCAGGAGCAGGCCTATGAGGCATGGGATAGATTACTTGAGCGCCTTGATCGAAGCCTTTCACAGATGAATACAGATGGGCCTGTGAACGGTATCCGGCGCCAGATTTCGGATGAATGCTTTCGGGCTGCGGACCGACCTGGAGGGATCTATGCTCTGACAGTTCCCACGGGCGGCGGCAAAACCCTCTCCGCGCTCCGTTTTGCTCTCGAACACGCGCGACGCCACGCGCTCGACCGAATCATCTTTGTCAGTCCTTACATATCAATTGTGGACCAGAATGCTGCAGTTGCCCGTTCGATCCTCGAGCCCGAAGGTGTTCCTTACGCGAGTGTTGTTCTCGAGCATCACTCCAATGTTCAGGATGATCCCGATGATGACCTCGGCCGACCGGACCTGTGGCGACGACGGGTACTGGCGGAAAACTGGGACGCTCCGGTAGTTTTCACGACAAGTGTTCAGGTCCTCGAAGCGCTATTCGGATCGGGGACGCGCGCTGTGCGCCGACTTCACGCAATGGCCCGGGCCGTCATTATCTTTGACGAAGTACAGACCTTGCCCATCAAAATGGTGCATCTCTTCAACAACGCGATCAACCTGTTTGCGTCCCAATGCGGATCGACGATTGTGTTGTGTACAGCCACGCAGCCCCTGCTTGAAACGGTTTCCAAAGCAAAGGGAGCCGCACGATTGAGCACCCCCCCGGGGCTTGTGTCCAATCCGCGGAGGCTTTTCGAACAATTGCGACGCTATGAGGTCTTCGACCATACGGATCGCCCGGGACACTGGCAAATCGCCGAGGTCACGGAAATGGCCCTGGCAGAGGCGCAGAAATATGGAAGCTGCCTCGCAATAGTGAATACCAAGAAAGATGCTCGTGAGATCTTTCAGAGCCTGCACGAACAGGCAGCTGCGAATGCGTTGATCGTACACCTCAGTACAGGAATGTGTCCGGCGCATCGCGTCGAGAGACTTGATGAATTGCGAGCAAATCTACTATGGACAACCGGAGAACGACCAGTTATTTGTGTCAGCACGCAGTTGATCGAGGCCGGGGTCGATGTTGATTTTGCCTGTGTCATTCGCGATCTCGCGGGGCTCGATTCGATCACGCAGGCGGCTGGTCGCTGCAACAGGCATGGGGCGCGGTCCACTGCCGGCAGAGTCCATATCGTCGATTTGCCTGAGCCGTCAGCGCAATTGGATGAGATTCGCCAGGGACGCAATGTCGCTCGGGAATTATTGGGACAATGGCGTCGAGCGAATCCCGGGAAACAGTTCCCACTTGACGATCCGCAACAGATGACGGAGTATTACAGCCGCACTTTCTACCGCCGCAAGGATGAAATGTCATATAGTGTCGGTCCGGCGGGGATCGGCCGGCGCACGTCCTTGCTTGAACTGCTCGGCGCAAACCGGCAGGCGAAAAATGATGCGGTAAAACCGAATCAAAGCTTGCACCGCTCCCTGCTGCTCCAGAGCTTCCAGACCGCGAACAATGCCTTTGCGCTAATTGCGAATACACAGGGCATCGTTGTTCCTTACAGCCATGAAGGCCGGGCAATAGTAGACCAGCTTGCCGCGTCCTTTGACCTTGAATCGGAATGGCAACTACTCCGGAGGGCACAGCGGTTTACGCTTTCCGTCTATGCCTCGCAATTCACGAAGTTAGAACGCAAAGGCGCGGCTTACGAGGTTCAGCCAGGATCGGGAGTATACTGCCTCCGTTCCGAATTTTATGATTCTGCATTCGGGCTACGGGAAGAAGCCGGGCCGCTGGAGGATCTCATTGCCTGAAGCGTTTGCCACACCAAAGAACTGTATCGAGCTTCGCGTCTGGGGACGGTATGCGCTTTTTACCGATCCGCTCGCGCGCGTGGGCGGGGAAAAATCCTCCTATCATCTGCCGACCTACGAGGCACTGAAGGGGATCTGCAAGTCAATCTACTGGAAGCCAACTTTTATCTGGTATGTCGATCGGGTTCGCATCTTGCGACGGATTCGCACGCAAACGCGGGGCATGAAGCCACTGAACTTCGACGGGATATTTGCTTCGGCCAGAGATCCGGACAAGAAGCAAACTCCGCCGAATACCTTGTCCATCTACACTTATCTGACCGGCGACGCTCGCTCCGTAAATCCAGTCGATATTACCCATGGGCCCGGCGTCGAGTACCAGGTCAGCGCGCATTTTGAGTGGAATCCCCATCAGGCGGCGCTCGCCCGCGACCGCGTGGAGGGCAAGCACTATGCGATTGCGAGGCGCAGCCTCGATCGTGGCGGTCGCCAGGACATCTTTCTGGGTACGCGAGATTGCCAGGGCTACGTCGCCCCATGTGTCTTCGGAGAAGGCCCTGGCGATTACGACAACGATGGCTCGCTCGATTATGGACTCACCTTCCATAGCTTCGATTACCCGGACGAAACCGGCACCGGCCGGCTTGGAACCAATTTCTGGCGGCCGAAGCTCGTCAACGGTGTGTTGACATTCCCCCGTCCTGACGACTCCAGCCTGATCGTGAAGAAAGACATCCGCGCCATGGCACCACGCGCCTTCGGTGAAAACGGTGTGCGCCCTGCTGAGGCAGAAGCAGCAGAACTGGCCGCGGCCACCGGCCATCTCGATCATGAGGCAGCATCGTGAGCTGGATCCAGAAACTTGTGCAGACCTACGATGCTTGCGTTGGGCGGCCACAGTTCGCAAGTCAGCCCTTGGTTCCCATTGACCACGTGGAACAGAACGCCCATATCGAGATTGCGATCGACGAAGATGGTAATTTCCTGCGCGCCGCGGTTGTACAAAAGGAACCGACGCTGATCCCGGTAACGGAAAAATCCGCGGGAAGGACATCCGGTGCAGTTGCGCATCCTTTGTCGGACAAGATTCGATACGTCGCCAAAGACTTTGGTTCTGACGACCATGAGCTCTATCTCAAGGAGATTAGAGCCTGGTCGGGAAGTTCGGGCAATGCGACACTCCGAGCGATCGAGAAGTATGTCGAACGCGGATCTGTCGCGGATGATCTGGTCAAAGTCGGCATTATGACGAAACTTGATGACGGCTCATGGAAGAAGTCATGGAATAAAGAAGAAATCAAGGATGCGCCACTCGCAAAGCTGCTGACCGCTGATGCGAAGACAAAGGAGCGCAATCAAGGTGATGCCTTCGTGCGCTGGCGCGTGGAGATCTCAGGAAAGCTGGAGAGCGCCGTTTGGAAAGACCTCGAATTGCAGAGGGACTGGGCGGACTTCAATGCGAAGAGCGAGATCGAGCAAGGCCTTTGTCTGAGTTCAGGCTGTCTGGCACCCCTTGCGCAAAACCATCCAAAGCGCCTGCGCCACGGCGGAGATGGCGCGAAGTTGATCTCCTCGAATGACACGAAAGGATTCACCTTCCGCGGCAGATTCACCGAGGCAGACCAGGCCTACGGGCTGAGCTCTGTGGCTACACAGAAAGCACATAACGCCCTGCGCTGGCTCATTGCTCGCCAGGGTGCAAAAAGCGGCGACCAGGTCGTCATAGCATGGTCCGTAAAATCTGCAGATGCCCCTCCCGTTCTGGTGGATAGCTGGCAGTTTTTCCGTGATGCCGGAGAGTGCAACGAGGACCTGCCAGAGGCGATATACGAGGGCGACGCCGGACAGCACTTTGCGCTGCGACTAAGGAAAGCCATCGGCGGGTATAAGCAGAAACTGGACGATTCAGCCGACATCGTCGTCATGGGGCTTGATTCCGCTACGCCGGGTCGCATGGCGATTCTCTTTTGCCGCGAGATCAAAGAGGCGGAGTTTCTTACCCGCCTCGAACGCTGGCATGCCTCGCTGGCGTGGCCGCAAAACATGGGCAAGGACCGCCGCTTCATCGGCGCTCCTGCACCGCGCGACATTGCAGTAGCCTGCTACGGGCAGCGTGTGGACGACAAGCTCCGAAAAGCCACCCAGGAGCGCCTGCTGCCCTGCATCGTCGATGGACGCCCGCTTCCGCGCGACCTGGTGCAGTCCGCTGTTCGGCGTGCGGTGAATCGTGCAGCTCTTGAACATTGGGAATTTGAACGCAATCTCGGCGTAGCCTGCTCGCTCTATCGTGGCGCACACCCAAAGGAGAGTTACTCTATGAGCCTCGACGAGTCACGCACCTCGCGCGACTATCTCTATGGTCGTCTGCTGGCACTTGCAGACAGTATTGAAGGCCTTGCTCTGAATGCCGCGAAGGTGCAGCGCGACACCACTGCCGCGCGCCTCATGCAGCGCTTTGCCGACCACCCACACAGTACATGGCGCACCATCGAGCTCCAGCTAACGCCGTACATCGCGCAACTACGTTCCAGCCGTGCTGCTGCCCTGCAGCGCCGCCAAAACCTCATCGACGCTGTCTACGCACTGTTTGAAACGAGTGAGGGGGAGAGCGCCTTTCTGGACAACCGGCCGCTCTCCGGCGAGTTTTTGCTCGGCTTTCACAGCCAGCGTGAAGCCCTGAAGCCCCGCAGGGACAACTCTACCGATGGTGAATCGGAAGCAATGATGGAAGAAGGAGATAACCAGTGAGCAGCCTGTCCAACAAGATTGACTTCGCCGTCATTCTCCGCGTGAATCACGCTAATCCGAATGGTGATCCGCTCAACGGTAACCGTCCTCGCACTGACTACAACGGTCTCGGGGAGATTTCGGACGTCTGCCTTAAGCGCAAGCTCCGGGACCGCCTCCAGGAAAGCGGCGCCGCGATCTTTGTTCAGTCGGACGACCGCAAGATGGATGACGCCACCAGCCTGCAGGATCGCGCGGTCAGGGGCCTGGGAAAGGACTTCGGCGGTCTGGAGACGGCGAAGAAGGCCTGCGAGAAATGGTTAGACGTGCGCGCTTTCGGACAGTTGTTCGCCATGAAAGCCTCGAAGAAGAAGAGAGCTGATTCCGAGGACGACGGCGCCGGCGATACCGGCGTCTCCATCCCGATCCGCGGCCCCGTCACGGTGCAGTCCGCCTTCAGTGTTGCGCCGGTCGATGTCACCAGCACGCAGATCACGAAGAGCGTTTCCGGCGAGGGCGACGGCACAAAGCGTGGTTCCGACACTATGGGCATGAAGCACCGCGTCGACAACGCAGTCTACGTCTTCTTCGGCAGCATGAATCCGCAGCTGGCCGAGCGCACTGGCTTTAGCGACGCTGATGCCGAAGCGATCAAAGCTCAACTTCCAAAGCTCTTTGAAAACGACGCATCCTCGGCGCGGCCCGAGGGCACAATGCGTGTGCTTAAGGTCTTTTGGTGGAGGCACTCGAGCAAGCCCGGTCAATACTCCTCAGCGAGGGTTCACGGGACGCTCAATGTGAGCCCAGACGGAACCTATAGCCTGAAAAACCTCGATGGACTCATTCCAGAAGAAATCGACGGCTTTTGATCCCGCTACCGAGCAGGAGTCGGAGAATGCCCTGCCATTGAGCGGACTGCAGCATCTGGCCTTCTGTCCGCGACAATGGGCCTTGATCCACCTTGAGCAGGCATGGGTGGAGAACCGCCTCACTTCGGAGGGGCGGCTTCTCCATGAGAAAGCCGACCTTCCCGGGCAGTCGCGGCGGCATGATCTTCGCACCGTCCGCGGCCTTCCACTCGCCAGCCGCCACCTCGCTCTGACTGGTCGCGCTGATGTCGTCGAATTTCGCCCCGAGCCCTTTCCTGTGGAATATAAACGTGGCAGGCGTAAACCCAACGATTGCGACTTGGTTCAGCTTTGCGCGCAAGCGCTCTGTCTTGAAGAGATGCTGGGCCAACCGGTCCAACGCGGTGCCATCTTTTATGGCGAGCCGCGCCGCCGGCTTGAAGTAGAATTCGAGTCCCAGCTCCGCGCACGGACGAAGGCGCTTGCAGCCGAGATGCACCGCCTCTACCAGTCCCGTGAAACTCCTCCTGCTGAACCGGGAAACCATTGCCGGAATTGTTCACTCCTCAACATCTGCCTTCCCTATGCCACCGCTGAATCAACCATTCAGACCCGATGGAATCGGCTCCAGCGCCATGTTCTTCAACTTCTCCCGTGAGTCACCATGCGAAAACTGCTCAACACTTTGCACGTCACCACACAGGGAGCCTATCTCCACCGCGACGGGGAAACGATCGCCGTCAAAATCGAGAACGAAACTCGCCTTCGTCTGCCAGTCCATACCATCGAGGGATTGGTCTGTTGGGGGCGTGTATCCTGCTCGCCGCCCGTACTTGCTCTCTGCTGCGAGCACGGCGTCGGGATCTCGTACCTCACCGAGCACGGCCAGTTCTTAGCGCGGGTCCACGGACCTGTTTCTGGCAATGTTCTCCTGCGCCGAGATCAATACCGGGCTGCGGACAAAGAGGAGATCGCGCTACCCATCGTTCGTTCCATTGTGACGGCTAAGATTGCCAACAGCCGTGTCGTGCTGCTGCGCGCCGCGCGCGAATCCTCCATTTCCGACGATCAGGAAGCCCTCAGAGCGGTGGCGGACAAGTTGACCTGGGAAGGAACAGAATCCATGAAGGCCCCCTCAATGGACAGCGCTCGTGGCCATGAAGGCATGGGTGGGCAACTGTACTTCTCCGTTTTCGATCGTATGATCGGCACTAACAGAGAGGCCTTCAGCTTCTCTGGCCGCACCAGACGGCCGCCACGCGACCGCGTGAATGCTCTTCTGTCGTTCATCTATGCGCTCCTGCGCCATGATGTCGAGTCCGCGCTTGAGAGCGTCGGCCTCGATCCTGCGGTTGGATTTCTGCATACCGACCGGCCCGGCCGCCCCAGCCTCGCGCTTGACCTGATGGAAGAATTGCGAGCGCCTATTGCCGACCGTCTTGCCCTGACGCTCATCAACAGGCGCCAATTGCAGAGCGAGGACTTTGTCGAACAGGAAGGCGGTGGAATTCTTCTTGAAGAAAAGGCTCGCAAGGCGATCATCGCGGCATGGCAGGCGCGGAAGCAGGAAGAAGTCGAGCATCCCTTCATTGAGGAGCGCATCCCTCTCGGCCTCATTCCATACGTGCAATCACTGATCCTTGCACGTCACCTCCGCGGAGGACTCGATGCTTATCCTGCCTTTCTCTGGAAATGAGCCGTAAGGGGTGATAGAAGATGTTCGTGCTGGTAAGCTACGATGTGAGCACGCGAACGGAAGCAGGAAAGCGCCGCCTGCGCCGAGTTGCACGCCTTTGTGAGGACCACGGACAACGCGTCCAGAATTCGGTGTTCGAGTGCCTGGTTGACGCCGCCCAGTGGGTGGCATTCCGTGCAGCGCTCGTTGCCATAGCGGTTGCCGAAGAAGACAGTTTGCGTTTTTATTTTCTCGGCAACAACTGGAAGGACCGCGTCGAACACGTAGGCTCAAAGCCAGCGTACGACCCGGAGGGTCCGCTGATATTCTAACGATTCTCCGGGATGAGACTTCCTCCAATCGTCCACATCTCTCCGCGCGGACCCCAAGTGATCGCGTAATCTCTGGCAGATTCGCGCGAAAGCTAAGTTGATGGTCTGTTGGCACTTAGCGGAGTTTCTGGCATCCACAGCTCCAGTGTGCGATAGCTCTTGTCACGGGTTCGCATGTATGCCAGACTAACTGCTGGCGCGACAGAGACTTAGATGGTCCGCCGTCGCGCCCCACACGGGGCGCGTGGATTGAAACGATGACGATCAGAGAGCCAGCGCCGCCGAATAGCGTCGCGCCCCACACGGGGCGCGTGGATTGAAACATGATGAGGCGCAACGTACTGCGTTTGAAGGTGGGTCGCGCCCCACACGGGGCGCGTGGATTGAAACATCTGAAGTAATCCTCGTCGAGCGGACAGCACATGTCGCGCCCCACACGGGGCGCGTGGATTGAAACGAGATGCTGCAGTAATGCGTCCTGCTCGTCGTCAGTCGCGCCCCACACGGGGCGCGTGGATTGAAACCAGTATCAAGTGAAGGGGCGCGCTGCGCGCGCGCGTCGCGCCCCACACGGGGCGCGTGGATTGAAACAGTATTGTCCGTCTGAGCGGCCAGCAGGGCAGGGTCGCGCCCCACACGGGGCGCGTGGATTGAAACAGAAACGCCATCGCCTGATCGAAACGCGCCTGTGTCGCGCCCCACACGGGGCGCGTGGATTGAAACGAGGAGACGAGTATGGAGCAATCGACCTTTTGGTCGTCGCGCCCCACACGGGGCGCGTGGATTGAAACTGACCATGACCCGCAGGGGCGGCGCTGCACCCCGGTCGCGCCCCACACGGGGCGCGTGGATTGAAACTGATCCATGCGAGCATGTGGTGGGACGCGGAAGAGGGTCGCGCCCCACACGGGGCGCGTGGATTGAAACATGAAAAGTAATCCTCGTCGAGCGGACAGCAGATGGTCGCGCCCCACACGGGGCGCGTGGATTGAAACACGGGCGTATCGGCCTCGAAGAGCGTGTAGATGTCGTCGCGCCCCACACGGGGCGCGTGGATTGAAACGGCGGCCAGGGATCACAACTGGTCGGCGGCCTTGCGTCGCGCCCCACACGGGGCGCGTGGATTGAAACTACACCAGGCGGTTGTTCGCGCCGGTCGGTTACGCGTCGCGCCCCACACGGGGCGCGTGGATTGAAACGAGCAGCGACACGTCCAAAGTCTGTTGGGCGATGTCGCGCCCCACACGGGGCGCGTGGATTGAAACGCATCCTGCCGGTGCGCGCGGTGCCGCAGCCGGAGTCGCGCCCCACACGGGGCGCGTGGATTGAAACGGCGGCCAGGGATCACAACTGGTCGGCGGCCTTGCGTCGCGCCCCACACGGGGCGCGTGGATTGAAACTGGCGGCCTCTACGATATCGCCGCGCCTAGCTACGTCGCGCCCCACACGGGGCGCGTGGATTGAAACGTCCTCGCTCTCTGACACTGCCGCGCGCCGCCGCCCGTCGCGCCCCACACGGGGCGCGTGGATTGAAACAACTGGCCGGAGTCGATTCTCGCCTCTACGATTGTCGCGCCCCACACGGGGCGCGTGGATTGAAACTGTCGACTGGCGCGACGACGCGGGGGAGTGTGATGTCGCGCCCCACACGGGGCGCGTGGATTGAAACCGTCTCCTGGTCCGCACGGTATCCGGTACGCGTACGTCGCGCCCCACACGGGGCGCGTGGATTGAAACCCCCGCCGTATCCGGGGGACGATTTTTACCGCGGGTCGCGCCCCACACGGGGCGCGTGGATTGAAACTTGACGGTGCTGCCCTGGGCCTCCGAGATAACGGAGTCGCGCCCCACACGGGGCGCGTGGATTGAAACGTCTCCGAGTCTCTCGGGTGGAGGGACCGGCCAGGCGTCGCGCCCCACACGGGGCGCGTGGATTGAAACCGGTAGCGTCCAGATATGCGCCTGTGTCACCGCGTCGCGCCCCACACGGGGCGCGTGGATTGAAACGCCGAAGGCGACAATCCCATGGCCGCGATGTCGTGTCGCGCCCCACACGGGGCGCGTGGATTGAAACATCTGGCCGCTGGTGACCGGCTGTGTCATGAGTTAGTCGCGCCCCACACGGGGCGCGTGGATTGAAACGTCTCGACGCTTCCCGGAGTCAGCCGCGCGCTGGTCGCGCCCCACACGGGGCGCGTGGATTGAAACTCGTTGTTGTCCTCGCGCGCGATCACGTTGCTGGTCGCGCCCCACACGGGGCGCGTGGATTGAAACTCTGGCGCGCATCGAAATCACCAATTCCGGAGGGTGTCGCGCCCCACACGGGGCGCGTGGATTGAAACCAGTTCCCATCGCAGACGTGCGTTCTCCTGGCGTGTCGCGCCCCACACGGGGCGCGTGGATTGAAACTCGGGGGAGGTGCTGAGAGAAACGCACCGGACCCGTCGCGCCCCACACGGGGCGCGTGGATTGAAACTCATGATTTTGTCTACTCCATCTGGCCCCTTTTGATCATCTGAACTGGCCCCACCCTTTCTATGGTTGTTGTCATTCCGTGCAGGCCGTAACGGAAGGAGCCCGCAGGGCGACTGGAGTTATGGCCTG
>JAJYVF010000047.1 GCA_021792135.1 Acidobacteriota bacterium
GCTCCTCCTGTTCCTCAATCCGTCCTCCGGCTTCGGAATCCACTCCCGAAACCAAACTACGGATCCAGCTGTTCAGGTGGGGCCAAATCAGATGCGCGAAAGGAGCCAGCTCAGAGTAGCGAAATCAGTAATCTCTTTATCTCGGAAGAATGCCTTGAAGCGGCGAATCATGCGCCCTGCGTGGCTGTCTATTCCAGCCTTCATAACCACCCATCCAGGCCGTTGCAGCCATTTCATTTTGTCTGTGGTTTCCGTCACCCCCAAGGGACTCTCGGACTTCCAGTCGGTGCAAAGGACAATGCGCGGCTCCCCGTCATCATCGGCAATCGCCGCCATGCAAAGCGTCATCCCCGTATCCTCCGATAGAGCATCGCCCTCGTCGGGCGGCGGCTCACGGTCAGGAGGGTACTCTTCCTCTCTCCTTGCGTCAAGTGAACAATCTTGACTGAATCGTGCCCTGATACAACAGCGGGCCTCACGCATCATTTGGCATTTTCTCCCGCAGGCAAGATTTGTTGCGGCGCTTCGCTCAGGATGCCAATTGTTTGGAGGGGAAAGAAGAAAGCCCGGCTTGCGCCGGGCTTTCTTTCGATCTGCTGAAGGGCAACCGCAGATCCTTCGCCTCGCCGCGCTGGCGCGCGGGCGAGGCGAAGGATGACAGCGGTCGAGGTTATTCGGAGGCGGCCATTTCTTCGGCTTCGCCTTCCTGGCGCATCATCTCCAGTTCGCGCTCGGCTTCTTCCCATGCGGTCTGGACTTCCTGCTGGATTTTGGCTGCCGCTTCTTCGAGCTCGGGGCTGAGCTCGACGTTGCGGTAGTACTCCATGCCGGTACCGGCCGGGATGAGGCGGCCGACGATGACGTTTTCCTTGAGGCCGCGCAGGTTGTCGACGGCGCCGTTGATGGAGGCTTCGGTCAGCACGCGCGTGGTCTCCTGGAAGCTGGCCGCGGAGATGAAGGATTCGGTGGAGAGCGAGGCCTTGGTGATGCCCAGCAGCAGCGGGCGTCCCACAGGCGGGCGGCCGCCGTTGGTGATCACGCGCTGACTTTCTTCACGGAAGCGGAACTTGTCGACCTGCTGTTCGAGCAGGAAGCTGGAGTCGCCGACCTCCTCGATCTTCACCCAGCGGAGCATCTGCCGGACGATGGTTTCGATGTGCTTGTCGGAGATGGCGACGCCCTGGAGGCGGTAGACTTCCTGGATTTCGTTCACCAGGTAAGCCTGCAGCTCCTTCTCGCCCAGCACGGCCAGGATGTCGTGCGGGTTGAGCGGACCATCCATGAGCGGCTCGCCGGCGCGGACGCGCTCGCCTTCCTGCACGTTGACGTGCACGCCGCGCGGGACCGAGTATTCCTTTTCCTCGCCGTTGTCGGCCGTGACGTAGACGCGGCGCTGGCCCTTGCTGACCTCGCCGAAGCGAACCACACCATCGATTTCGCTGATGATGGCGGTTTCGCGGGGCTTGCGGGCCTCGAAGAGCTCGACGACGCGGGGCAGACCGCCGGTGATGTCCTTGGTGCGGGTGGTTTCGCGGGGGATCTTGGCCAGGATATCGCCGGGGGAAACCTCGTCGCCATCCTGCACCATGAGGTGCGCGCGGCTGGGCATGAGGTAGCGCTTGTTGCCCTTGCCGCCCTTGATTACGATGGCGGGCTGGCGCTTCTCGTCGGGGGATTCGGCGACCACGAGACGCGAGAGGCCGGTGACCTCGTCGACTTCCTCGTGCAGGGTGATGCCTTCCTGCAGGTCCTTGAACTGGACGGCGCCGCCGATTTCCGTGAGGATGGCGAAGGTGTAGGGATCCCACTCGACCATGACCTGGCCGAGCTGGACCTGGTGGTTCTCCTCGACCTTGAGGTGCGCACCGTAGACGACCTGGTAGCGCTCTTTCTCGCGGCCGCGCTCATCGACGATGGCGATGGAGCCGGAGCGGTTCATGGCGACCAGGTCGCCCTGACGGCTGCGGACCGTGGCCAGGTTGATGAAGCGGACGGAGCCGTTGTTCTTGGCTTCGAGGCGCGACTGCTCGTTGACACGCGAGGCCGTTCCGCCGATGTGGAAGGTGCGCATGGTGAGCTGCGTGCCGGGCTCGCCGATGGACTGGGCGGCGATGACGCCGACCGCCTCGCCGAGTTCCACCAGACGGCCGGAGCCGAGGTTCCGGCCATAGCAGAGGACGCAGACGCCGCGGCGGGACTCGCAGGTGAGGACGGAGCGGATCCTGACGCGCTCGATGCCGGCAGCCTGGATGGCCGACGCGAGGTCTTCGGTGATCTCCTGGTTGATATCGACGATGACGCTGCCCTCGTAGTCCTTGATCTTTTCGAGGGAGACGCGGCCGACGATGCGGTCACGGAGAGGCTCGATGATCTCGCCGGATTCGACGATGGGGCCGACGTAGATGCCTTCCACGGTTCCGCAGTCCTTCTCGGTGACGATGACGTCCTGGGCCACGTCGACGAGACGGCGGGTGAGGTAACCGGAGTCGGCAGTCTTGAGGGCGGTATCGGCGAGGCCCTTGCGTGCGCCGTGCGTGGAGATGAAGTATTCGAGCACGGTGAGGCCTTCACGGAAGTTGGCCGTGATGGGGGTTTCGATGATTTCGCCGGAAGGCTTGGCCATGAGGCCGCGCATGCCGGAGAGCTGGCGGATCTGCTGTTTGGAACCGCGAGCGCCGGAGTCGGCCATGATGTAGATGGGGTTCATGGCGCCTTCCTTGTCGGCGCGCTTCATGTTGTCGAACATCTCGTCGGCGACCTTTTCGGTGACCGTCGACCAGATCTGGATGACCTTGTTGTTGCGCTCGCCGTTGGTGATGGCGCCGTCGAGATACTGCTGCTGGACGGCGATGGCGGCCTTTTCCGCGTCGCGGACGGTGGTGTACTTGGAGTCGGGGATGACCATGTCATCGAGGCCGACGGAGAGGCCGCTGCGGGTCGCGTACTGGAAGCCGAGTTCCTTGATGCGGTCGAGCATGCGGACGGTGGATTCGAGGCCGAGGTTGAGATAGCAGTAGTTGACCAGCTGACCGATGCCCTTCTTCTTGAGGAGGCCGTTGACGTAGGGCATGTTCTCGGGCAGCGCATCGTTGAGGATGGCGCGGCCGACGGTGGTGGAGATGTACTGGCGGTCGTACTGGATCGGCTCGGTGTGGGTGAGGTCCTGATCGTCGTAGGCGGTGGTCATGTCGAGGACCGGGCCGGAGTAGCGCAGACGGATGGGGCTGAGGGTCTCGACTTCGCGCGCTTCGAGGGCCATCAGGACTTCTTCGATGTTGGCGAAGGCGCGGCCTTCCCCTCTGGCACCCTTCTTGGCCTTGGTCAGGTAGTAGAGGCCGAGCACCATGTCCTGGGTAGGCACGGTGATGGGGTGACCGGAGGCCGGCGAGAGGATGTTATGCGAGGACAGCATCAGCACGCTGGCTTCCACCTGGGCTTCGGGCGAGAGCGGGATGTGCACGGCCATCTGGTCGCCGTCGAAGTCGGCGTTGAAGGCGGTGCAGACCAGGGGGTGAATCTTGATGGCCTTGCCTTCGACGAGCACCGGCTCGAAGGCCTGGATGCCGAGGCGGTGGAGGGTAGGGGCGCGGTTGAGCAGGACCGGATGATCGCGGATGACTTCCTCGAGGATGTCCCACACGATGGGCTCCTGCAGTTCGACCATTTCCTTGGCCTGCTTGATGGTGGTGCAGTGGCCGGTCTGCTCGAGGCGGTGATAGATGAACGGCTTGAAGAGCTCGAGGGCCATTTTCTTGGGCAGGCCGCACTGGTGCAGCTTGAGCTCGGGGCCGACTACGATGACCGAACGGCCGGAGTAGTCGACGCGCTTGCCGAGCAGGTTCTGGCGGAAGCGGCCCTGCTTGCCCTTGAGGGTGTCGGAGAGGGACTTGAGCGGACGGTTGTTGGCTCCGCGCAGAACGCGGCCGCGACGGCCGTTGTCGAAGAGAGCATCGACGGCTTCCTGGAGCATGCGCTTCTCGTTGCGCACGATGACTTCGGGCGCATGCAGGTCCATGAGCTTTTTGAGCCGGTTATTGCGGTTGATGACGCGGCGATAGAGGTCGTTGAGGTCGGAGGTGGCGAAGCGGCCGCCGTCGAGAGGTACGAGGGGGCGGAGTTCCGGCGGAATGACGGGGATGACGTCGAGGATCATCCACTGCGGCTTGTTGCCGGACTTGCGGAAAGCTTCGACGACCTTGAGGCGCTTGGCGTACTTGAGGCGCTTCTGCAGGGAGGTTTCCTGCTTCATGCGTTCGCGCAGCTCGACGGAGAGCTCGTCGATGTTGACGCGCTTGAGGAGTTCCTTGATGGCCTCGGCGCCCATCATGCCCTTGAAGCCGGTGGGACGGTACTGGGTGTCGAGCTCGCGGAATTTGGTTTCGTCCTTGATGATCTCGCGCTCGCGGACGGGAGCGTCGCCGGGATCGACGACGACGTAGCTCTCGAAGTAGAGGACGGACTCGAGGTCGCGGAGAGAGATATCGAGGAGGTGGCCGATGCGGGAGGGCAGGCCCTTGAAGAACCAGACGTGAGAGCAGGGAGAGGCCAGCTCAATGTGGCCGAGGCGTTCGCGGCGGACCTTGGAGACGGTGACTTCGACGCCGCACTTGTCGCAGATGACGCCGCGGTGCTTCATGCGCTTGTACTTGCCGCAGAGGCACTCCCAGTCGGTGACGGGGCCGAAGATACGGGCGCAGAAGAGCCCGTCGCGCTCGGGCTTGAAGGTGCGGTAGTTAATGGTTTCCGGTTTCGTGACTTCGCCGTGGGACCAACTGCGAATCTTCTCCGGTGAGGCGAGAGAAATACGGATCGCGTCGAAGTCGGTGATGGGGCTGGTCATTTCGAACGGGCTGGAACGGTACAAGGTCAACCTCCCTGCGGTTGCGTTCCCGGATCTCATGCGGGGCTCCTGTCCATTCCCGGGAGCGCTTGCTCAGTGGACAGGTCCCGTGACTCAAAACTTGGGGGGCGGCGATGGTCACCGCCCGGCTCAGGCACTCTAGTCGGCGGCGGCCAGCATGGGGGCAGGCTGCTTCCTGCCGTCCCCTGGTTCTCCGGCCGTCTGCTTGACGAGCTCAACATCGAGGCACAGCGACTGCAGCTCGCGGATGAGGACATTGAACGACTCCGGCACGCCGGGTTCGATCGCCGCCTCGCCCTTGACGATGGCTTCGTAGATTCGCGTACGGCCGTAGACGTCGTCGGACTTGGCCGTGAGCAGCTCCTGGAGGATGTAAGCGGCGCCATAAGCTTCGAGCGCCCACACTTCCATTTCTCCGAAGCGCTGGCCGCCGAACTGCGCTTTTCCGCCCAGGGGCTGCTGGGTGATGAGCGAGTACGGCCCGATCGACCGCGCGTGGATCTTGTCGTCCACCAGGTGCGACAGCTTCAGCATGTAGATGTAGCCCACGGTAGCCGGCTGTTCGAAAGGATCGCCGGTCATACCGTCGAAGAGTTCGGTCTTGCCGGAACTGGGCAGGCCGGCGGCCGCGAGCAGAGCCTTGATTTCGTTCTCGCGCGCGCCGTCGAAGACCGCCGTTCCGAACCAGATGCCCTTCTCCATGCCGGCACAGACGCGCAGCAGCTGCTCGTCATCGAGCTCCATCAGCTGGCGCAGGAGCGCGGTGTTGGCGAACTTCTCCTGCACCAGTTGCCGAGCCGCATTGGCGTCCTGGTTCTGCTTCACCAGGGCGGCCACCTGGTGGCCGAGCGCGTGCGCCGCCCAGCCGAGATGGGTTTCGAGGATCTGGCCCACGTTCATACGGGAGGGAACGCCGAGCGGATTGAGCACGATCTCCACCGGGGTGCCGTCGGGCAGATAGGGCATGTCCTCCTCAGGCAGAATGCGGGCAATGACGCCTTTGTTGCCGTGCCGCCCGGCCATCTTGTCGCCGACCGAGAGCTTGCGTTTCATGGCGATATAGATTTTGACCAGCTTGATGACGCCAGGGGCCAGCTCATCGCCCTTCTGCAGCTTGGCGATCTTCTCGTTGGTGATCTTGCGCAGCACGTCGATCTGCCGCGAAGTCATCTCCTCGATTTCGTCGATCTGCTCGTTGACGCGCGGATCCTTGTCGTTGTAGCGGATGCGTTTCAGGTTACGGGTGGAGATGCGCTCGATGGCGTCGCGGTCGAGGATCGCTCCCTTGGCCAGAAGCCGCTTGTTGGTGCGCTCGTCGTGCAGGTCGGCGAGGACTTCCTTGCCTCCCAGGATCGATTCGAGACGCTTGAGCCGCTCGTCGGTGAGGATTCGGATTTCGTCGGAGAGGTTCTTCTCGAGCCTCGCGACCTGCTCGGCTTCGATCTGCCGGGCGCGCTCATCCTTCTCCTGACCCTTGCGGGAGAAGATGCGGACGTCGACCACGGTGCCCTCGATGCCCGGAGGGCAGGTAAGGGAAGCATCGCGGACATCGCCGGCCTTTTCGCCGAAGATGGCGCGCAGCAGCTTCTCTTCCGGCGTGAGCTGCGTTTCGCCCTTCGGCGTTACCTTGCCCACCAGAATGTCGTTGTGGTGGACCTTGGCGCCGATGCGGATGATGCCGCTCTCGTCGAGGTCGCGCAGCGAGTGTTCGCTGACGTTGGGGATGTCGCGGGTGATTTCCTCGGGACCGAGCTTGGTGTCGCGGGCCTCGATCTCGAATTCCTCGATGTGCACTGACGTGTAGTAGTCGTCGCGCACGAGCTTTTCGGAGATGAGGATCGCGTCCTCGAAGTTATAACCGCGCCACGGCATGAAGGCGACCAGCACGTTGCGGCCGAGGCCCAGCTCGCCCTGCTCGGTGCACGGTCCGTCGGCGATGACCTGCCCCTTGAGCACGCGGTCGCCCTGCCGGACGATGGGCTTCTGGTTGATGCAGGTGTTCTGGTTCGAACGCTTGAATTTGATGAGCTGGTAGATGTCCGAACCGACCTCGCGCGAGAGCTGCGTGGGGTGGTGCTCGCCTTCCACGCGGACGATGATGCGCTCGGAGTCCACCGAGTCGATCACGCCGTTGCGGCGGGCGAGGATGACAGCGCCGGAGTCGCGGGCGGTGACGCCTTCCATGCCAGTGCCGACGAGGGGAGCCTCGGAAACGAGCAGAGGCACCGACTGGCGCTGCATGTTGGCGCCCATCAGAGCGCGGTTGGCGTCATCGTGCTCGAGGAAGGGAACCAGCGACGCGGCGACGGAGACCAGCTGCTTGGGGCTGACGTCGATGTAGTCCACTTCAGCGCGGTTGACGAGGACGAAGTTGCCCTGACGGCGCGCGTTGACCAGCTCTTCGACGATGTGGCCCTTCGCGTCCAGCTCCACGTTCGCCTGGGCGATGGTGTGACGGTCTTCTTCCCACGCCGAGAGGTAGAAGGAGTACGGCTCGTACTCGATCATGCGCTTCTTCTCATTGCGCAGCTTCTCGTTCAGCCTGAAGGCCTCGGACTTCTCGAGGTGATCGCCGACGCGCAGGCCGCTTTCGCCGGCGTTGGTGACCTGGACGAAGTCGAGCATGCGGCTGTCGCGCACCTTGCGGTAGGGCGACTCAATGAAGCCGTACTCATTGATGCGGGCGAAGCAGGAGAGGGAGCTGATAAGGCCGATGTTCGGACCTTCCGGCGTTTCAATCGGGCAGATCCGGCCGTAGTGGGTCGGATGCACGTCGCGGACTTCGAATCCGGCGCGCTCCCGGGAGAGGCCGCCCGGCCCGAGCGCGGAGAGACGGCGCTTGTGGGTGATCTCCGAGAGGGGGTTGGTCTGGTCCATGAACTGCGAGAGCTGCGAGGAGCCGAAGAATTCGCGGATGGCCGCCATTACCGGCTTGGCGTTGATCAGGTCGTGCGGCATGGCCGTCGACATTTCCTGATACACGCTCATCTTCTCCTTGATGGCGCGCTCCATGCGGACGAGGCCGATGCGGAACTGGTTCTCCATCAGCTCGCCGACGGCGCGGACGCGGCGGTTGCCGAGGTGGTCGATGTCATCCACCACGCCGATGTTGCGGCGCAGCTTGAGCAGGTAGCGGATGGTCGCGTAGAAGTCCTCGGGAGTCAGGGTACGGTGATCGAGGGAGGTCGCGTCCTGGTTCTCGTAGAGCTTGATATTGAACTTGAGACGGCCCACGCGCGAGAAGTCGTACTTGCGCGGGTCGAAGAACATGCCTTCGAAGAGCGCGGTCGCGGTGTCGAGGGTGGGCGGATCGCCGGGGCGCAGCTTGCGGTAGATCTCGATGAGGGCTTCTTCCGGTTTGCGGACGGAGTCGCGGCGCAGGGTGTTGGTAATCACGTTCCCCACGTCGTCGCGTTCGGGGAAAAAGACATCCAGCGAGGTAACGCCCGCTTCGGCGATCTTGTGCAGTTTGTCGGAGGTCAGCTCCTGATTGGCTTCCATGAAAATCTCGCCGGTGCTGGTGTCGACCACATCGGCGGCGGTCATGGCGCCATCGAGTTCGGACTGCTCGACCTCGACCTCGGAGACCTTGTGCGCGCGCAGCGCCTTGAGGATGGAGGGGGTGACCTTGCGGCCGGAGTGAGCGATCTCCTCGCCCCTGGACACGATGGCGTGCGCCGGTTTGGCGCCGAGCAGGTGCGTGGGCTTTTCGGCGTTCCCGTCGACGTTCCAGAAGAGGCGGCCGTCCTTCACCGCGATGCGATCGACGGTGTAGAAGGTGCGGAGGATCTCCTCATCGGACTTGAGTCCGAGAGCGCGGAGGAAGATGGTGCCGAGGAACTTGCGCTTGCGGTCGATGCGAACGTAGAGCGTGTTTTTCTGGTCGTATTCGAACTCGACCCAGGAGCCGCGGTAGGGAATGATCTTGCCGAGGAAATAGGTGCGGTTGTTCGCGGTTTCAAAGAAGACGCCGGGCGAGCGGTGGAGCTGCGAGACGATCACGCGCTCCGTGCCGTTGACGATGAAGGTGCCGTTCTGCGTCATCAGGGGAATGTCGCCGAAGAAGACTTCCTGCTCCTTGATATCGCGGATGGTTCTGGCGCCGGTTTCCGGGTCCTTGTCGTAGATGGTCAGGCGCACGGTGACCTTGAGGGGCGCGGAATAGGTCATGCCGCGCTCTTCGCACTCCGCCTGGTCGTACTTCAGCTGCAGGCCCACCGGATCGCCGCACTTGTTGCAGAAGTCGGGAGTGTTCCTGTTGTAGGTTCCGCACTTCTGGCAGAGCACATCGCCGGGATGGAAGGGGTCGGTAATGACCATGGCGCCGCAGTGGACGCAGGTGGTCCTCAGGTGGTGGAGACCCTTGAGGTGCCCGCATTTGCACTCCCAGTTGCCGATGGAAAAATCCACAAAGTCGAGCTGGGATATATTGCGAAAATCGGTGATGGGAAAGACGGAAGTAAAGACCGACTGCAGACCGGAGTCATCGCGCTCGGAAGGCAATTTATCCATCTGCAGGAAGCGCTCATACGAGCGGCGCTGGACCTCGATGAGATTGGGTATACGGATAGCGGTGGGAATTTTCGAAAAATCGAGACGGCTGCGAATAGCGCGGTTCTCGTTAGGCATTCTTTACTCCTCGGGACCCGTGGCGCGAGGGAGGAAAGAGCCGCCGTCCGGGTCGCACGGCGCTCTTGTGGTCGTCGGTGGTGCAGCGCGCGGCTCGTCCCGCCTCGTTCGGAACGAGTCGTGCGCCTTTGGTTGCGGCCGCACAAAAGTCGGGGTGCAGCGCCGCATTTTGCTTGCGCGGAGGCGCGCAACAGGGTTACGCTTCCGCATTACCTCGGCAGCCTCGCGAGAGATTACAGCCGCTCCCGCATCAGCTCCTTGATCTGAAATCCGGGCGGAGAACCGGCAGCCTGGGGCGCAAACCGTGCCGGCGTCCTGCTTCGCCGGCCGCAGGAATGGAAAGGGGCAACAGCCCAAAGGGAAGATGCTCGCGGAGACAGCACGCCCCGCGAGCGCCACAACCGACTTGTGCACTGAAGCTGAACAGAATGAATGTCTGATTCCCGCCGCTTCCAAACCTTGCGTTTACGCCGCCTTACCGCCTGAGTTTGCTTATGTCGGCAGGCCCGCCCGCCTGCCGACTCCGGCTATGTCCCGCCGGACGAAGATCCCACCGCTTTCGCGCACGCCACGCGCCAAGCCGATTAACAGCCCAGCTGGGTTAACGCATTGTGGCTGAACATGGAGACAAAGAAGCGCCCCGGAACCGGCAAACAAAGATACAGCCGAGCGGAACGCACATTGAGAATGATAGCGCGTTCCGCTTTGGCATGCAAGTTGCAGGCCGGACTTTTGGGAACTACTTGATTTCGATGGTAGCGACGCCGTCAAACTTCTTGCGGATGGCCTCGGCGTCTTCCTTGCTGATGTTCTCCTTCAGGGGCTTGGGAGCGCCATCGACCAGGTCCTTGGCTTCCTTCAGTCCGAGGGAGGTGACCTCGCGTACGGCTTTGATGGTGTTGATCTTGTTCGCGCCGGCATCCTTGAGGATGACGGTGAACTCGGTCTGCTCGACGGCTGCCGGAGCGGCTGCTCCCGCTGCTGCGCCGCCACCGGCGACCATGACCGGGGCTGCCGCCGCGGCCGAAACGCCGAGGCGCTCCTCGAGCTTCTTTACCAGGGCTGCTGCGTCGAGCAGGGTAAGCCCCACGATCTGATCTTCAAGCTGCTGCAAATCCGCCATTTGTGTTCTCCACGTAGACTAAATTTTGATCTGCCGGAGGGCTTCCGCCCGCCGGTTGCCGTTGCGCCCGCCCGAGGTTTCCGATGTGCCCAGACCAGCACCCCTCCAGCTCACGAAACAGCTGAATCTCGTTACTTATCCCGCGGCCGCTTCGCCGCCTGCAAACTTTTGTTTTTCGACGCCCTGGTTGATGACCACTGCCAGATCGCGACCTGCAGCGCCGATGACGGTGGCCAGTCTCTGCGCCGGAGCATTGATGAGGAAGAGGAGCTTCGAGAAGATCTCCTCGCGGCCGGGCATGGTGGCGAGCGCCTTCACTTCCTCGACGTTGATGACCTTGCCGTCGACGATGCCCAGCTTGAAGGTGAACTCCGCGTTCTCGGCAACCCAGGTGGAGAGGGCTTTGGCCAGCGCAACGGGATCGCCGCTGGTGTAGGCCACCGAGGAGACCCCCTTGAGGCCCTGGAGGGCTGCTTCGATCTTCGTGCCCTGGGCGGCGCGGCCGGCCAGCTTGTTCTTGAGCACGCGATAGCGGCCGCCAGCCTGGCGGACCGTCTTCCGCAGCTCGAAGTCCTGCGTCACGGTCAGTTTTGAAAATGTTCCGATGATGGCGCTGGTCGAGTTCTCCAAGTCTTTGGCGAGCTGGGCGACCTTTTCCGCCTTTTTCTGTCTGCTGAGTGCCATAAAAACCTCTTCGTTCCGATTCGGCCCGCTGAGGCGGAAGCCCGCTTCTGCCGGGGCCGCATTCCGCACGGTCAGACCGTGCCCTGATAGAACTGCTGTCGAAGTCTCGCTATGCCCTGGCGGCGGACTCGGCGACGGCGCTGTCGAGAGCGATGCCGGGCCCCATCGTCGAGCTGATGGTGATGCCTTTGATGTATTTACCTTTGGCGGCCGCAGGCTTGGCACGCACCACGCTGGTGATGACGGTCATGGCGTTCTCGACCAGCTTCTGGGGCGGGAAGGAAATCTTGCCGACCGGGACGTGAATGAGAGCTGTTTTGTCGGTGCGGAACTCGACTTTGCCGGCCTTGATCTCGCGGATGGCAGCAGTGACGTCGTTGGTCACCGTGCCGGTCTTCGGATTCGGCATCAGGCCGCGGGGGCCGAGCACCTTACCGAGACGTCCGACGGACTTCATCATGTCCGGAGTGGCGATGAGGGCGTCGAAATCGGTCCAGCTTTCCTTCTGGATCTTCTCCACCATCTCTTCACCGCCGACGATGTCGGCTCCAGCCGCTTCGGCTTCGCGGAGACGGTCGCCGGAGGTGATGACCGCGACCTTCTTGGTTTTGCCGAGGCCATGGGGCAGAACCACGGTTCCGCGCACCATCTGGTCGGCATGACGCGGATCGACACCCAGACGCAGCGTCAGATCGACAGTTTCGTCAAACCTGGCAAACTTGATTTTCTGCAGCAGCGGAACGGCTTCCTGCAGGGGGTAAGGGCGCTTCTCCACCTGGGCGCGCGCCTTCTCAATATTCTTTCCGGTCTTCGCCATTTTTCCTCGTCTCCCACCGCGCGGACGATGCTGCCTGCCGGCCGTGGTGCCAGTGACTGGTCCAGCGAAGGGATTCGCCGGGACCTGTGCCTGCGTATTCCTGCGGGAACACGCAGTTATTCATTATCCACGAGGACCGGGGATGTTGCAACCTGCACTCTTAGCGGGGCGCCTTCTCTTCGAGGCGAATCCGCACCGTGCGCGCGGCTCCGCGCATCCGTTATTCTTGGAGGGCGAAAAATGCGGGCCTTAGCATCCGCCTGAACACCGCCCGCGCCACTCTGGTCAGAATTCATCACTCAGATTCGCAAGGAGGAATGCTTTGGCACACGAAGTCCCACCTCTTCCCTATGACTACTCCGGGCTGGAGCCGCACATCGACACGCAGACCATGCATCTGCACCACGACAAGCACCATCAGGCCTACGTGAATAACCTCAACGCCGCGATCGAGAAACATCCCGAGCTCGGCAAACACTCCGCCGAAGACCTGCTCCGGAACATCAACAGCGTGCCGGAGGATGTTCGCACCACGGTGCGCAACAACGGCGGCGGCCATGTGAATCACAGCATGTTCTGGGCGATCATGAAGCCCAGTGGCGGAGGCGACCCCACGGGTCCCATCGCCGACCAGATCAAAAAGGACTTCGGCAGCTTCGAGGATTTGAAGAAGCAGTTCAACGACGCCGCCGCGAAGCAGTTCGGCTCCGGCTGGGGCTGGCTGGTGTGGGACGGCAAGCTGAAGGTCATCACGACAGCCAACCAGGACAGTCCTCTCATGCAGGGGCACTTCCCGATTCTGGGGAACGATGTATGGGAGCACGCCTACTACCTGAAGTACCAGAACCGCCGGCCGGAATACCTTGCCGCCTGGTGGAACACGGTCAACTGGGCCGAAGTGAACAAACGGTTCGAACAGGCAAAGGGGTAACCGCACGCGCACGGTCAGCGGCGTTCAGCCGCGCCGCTGGCCCTCAACCTCCTTTCGATCCCGGCAAGGCGCCGCCGGCGGAATCGGGCGGCAGGTTTGCGCCTGGTGCGCCCGTTCGATCCGGTTCCGCATAATGCCATCCGCTGCCTCGTCGCCCAGCCGGCGACGAGCCCTGTCCCGGGCTCCTTGTTCTCGTTCCCACCCCCACAACCGCCCGCGCAGAACGGGGTGCCCAAATCCTGTGCTGCGGACCGATGCGGGATTCGAAAGAAGGGCCGGGTTCTGAGCCGCCGCTGCCCGCGAGCGCAGCTTTTGGCGCAAAGCCGTGTATAAACTGGCAGAAAGGTTTTCGAAGACATGCGCTTGCCATTGTTCGTTCCGCTGGCAGTCTCCATCCTTGCGGGAGTATCTTTCGCTCAGGCCTCGGCACAGCTACCCGAAGCGAAGTTCACCATTGTGCAGGCCAGCGACGGCAAAACCGTCGGATCAGCGGCATTTTCAGTTGCCAGCCTCGGGAATGCCTATCAGGTCTCGTCGCACGGGCAGATGAGCCTGCAGAAGTTCAGCTATTCCTTCAGTAACAGCAATCGTATAGATCTGCAGCTCAACATCATTCGGGATCAGCTGACCGGCACCGTGAATGGCGAACAGGTGACCTTTGATCTGGCCTCGGATAGCACCGGCCGCCAGTTTCTGGCGAACATCGGGGCCAAGGGCCAGAACACGCAGAACAACTTCGACCGTCATCAGCACGCGGTACTGCTGCCCGATCTGGATCCGGCGGCTTACATGGAAATGGCCCATTTCGCCCTGGAGCATCCTGCGACTGCGTGGATCGTCATTCCCAAGCAGAACGGGCTCCTCGTCCCCGCTATGTATAATCCGCAGCCGGATGTTCAGGCCACATTCCAGGGGCAACCGATCACCGTACACCACACCAGCGTGGAGATCAGCGGGGAGAACTCGATTTCCGTTGAAATCTACTACCGCAGCAGCGGCACCATTTACGAAGCCGACCTGCCCGAGCAGAATTTCTACGTGATCCGCGACGGCTTCCGTCTCGATAACCGGCCGCGTTACGTTCCGCCCCGGAACAATGCGCCGCCGCCGACCCAGCAGTCGCAGGGGCAGCAGCCGCCACAATACTCCATGCCGCAGGGCGCGCCTCAGCCGCAGATTCAGCCGGAAGCGCTGGTCCAGTCCTACTGACCGGAAGCTCGGGCCGCCAGCGTCACCAGGATCGGGGTATGGTCTGACGGCTTCTCCAGCGCGCGGGGTGTGCGGTCAATCTCACAGGCTTCGAGCCGCGTGGCCAGAGAAGGCGAAAGCAGGAAATGATCGATGCGGATGCCCCGGTTACGCTCGAAGTTCCGGCGGAAGAAGTCCCAGAAGGTGAAGTGGCCGCCCTCACCCGGGTGCAGAGCGCGGAATGCGTCGGTGTAGCCCATACCCAGCAGGGCCCGAAAGCGCGCCCGGGTCTCCGGCTGAAAGAGCGCATCGTGCATCCAGTTCTCGGGTTTGTCGCAGTCGATGTCTTCGGGAATGACGTTGAAATCGCCGCCTATGGCGGTTGGCACGCCATCCTCGAGCCAGATGCGCATCTGCCGAGTCAGGCGATCCATCCACGTCAGCTTGTACTCGAATTTGTCGGTGCCAACCGGGTTTCCGTTGGGCAGATAGATGCTGACGACGCGTACCCCCCCGATCATCGCCTCCAGAAACCGGGCATGGCTGTCCGTCTCATCGCCCGGCAGGGTGGTGCAGACCACCTCCAGAGGGAGCCGTGAAAGGATCGCCACGCCGTTGTACGCCTTCTGGGTCACGGCCGCGCTTTCATAGCCCAGCTCCTGGAAGGCCAGGGCGGGGAACTCGGCAGCTTTCAGCTCCTGGAGCAGCAGCACATCGGGGTTACGGGCCGTAAGCCAGTTTCTGACATGCTCCAGCCGGGCACGGATGGAATTGACGTTCCAGCTGGCGAAGATCATTGGCTCTTACTGGCCCCGCTGTCCGTGCGAGAGGTTGAAACTCACCTGAAGACCGCGGCCCAGCGGGGTCTCGACTGCCGAAATATCGACGGCGGATCCGTGCTCCAGCGAGCGGTGGTGCAGCACATAGCCCCCGATCAGCCAGCCCAGCGTGCTGCCCACCAGCACATCCGAGGGGAAATGCCGGAGCGCGATGATCCGGGAGATGGAGACCGTACCGGCCAGCCCATAGACGATCGCCTGGGTGGCAATGCCGTTATACTGCCCGGCGACCACATGGGCGAAGGACCAGATGTTCATCGCGTGCTCCGATGGCATGGAGGGATGATTGGGCCAGCCCTTCGGTCCCTGTGGCCAGAACCCGCCGCGCGCATTGTCGGCCAGCGGATACTCCCGGTCGAGCGCATACTTGATCCCCTCATCCAGGATGCCGGCATCGGCCATCGCCTCCGCCGAGAGGACAGCTGTTTCGGTGAGGTAGTCGTTGTGCCGGTGGATTCCCAGACCATAAGCAGCGGCTGAGGCCCCGAAGGGAAGATACAGCCCGCTATAGGTCGAGAGCTTGTCGAAGTCGTTCTCCCGATTCGGATGGACACCCAGGGCGTGAATGGCCGTAGTGTCCTCCTGCAGGGCGATGCCCGTTGCCGTTCCAAACGGCAGAATCCACCACAGGGCGGAAGGCGGAGCATGCAGCGGGCTCATCACGATCCCCTTCTCGTCCTGAAAGACGTTGCGCACGCAGATCGGCAGGCGGCTGAGCCTGCACATGTCGCCGGCCTGGTCAGGGCTGGGGGGGATGCCCTGCGCAGAAGCCCGCACGGCGCACAGCAGCAAAGCGCAGCCCAGACTCCACGCAGCGATACTTACGCCGCGGGTTCTGCACCACGCCGCGGGTCTATTGCCCTCTTCCTGCTTCGAGATTCTCATTCGCTCCGGCGTTCTCGCCACGTTTTTCTGCCTCAGGCGCGTTCAATCACGACCGACTCCAGCACAACGGGCTTCACCGGCTTGTCCTGCCGGTCCCGCGAGACTTTGGAAATTCTGTCGACGACCTCCTGCCCCTCGACGACTTCGCCGAAGATGGTGTGCTTGCCGGTGAGCCATTCTGTTCCGGCCACGGAGATGAAGAACTGCGAGCCGTTGGTGTTGGGACCGGCGTTGGCCATGGCCAGTTTGCCCTTCTTGTCGAAGCGATGCGGCGAGTTTTTGGTTTCGTCCTCGAATTTGTATCCGGGGCCGCCCATGCCGGTGCCGGTGGGATCGCCGCCCTGGATCATGAAATCCGGAATGACCCGATGAAAGACGGTTCCGTCGTACAGCTTGTCTGTGCTCTTCTGGCGCGTGGTGGGATGGGTCCACTCCCGCTTGCCTTCGGCCAGTTCGACAAAGTTGGCGACAGTCTTCGGTGCTTCCTTTTCAAACAACCGGCAGACGATCTGCCCTTCTGTGGTGTTGAAGACGGCATACGTACCAGGTTGACGCGGCATGGGCGGAACTCCTCTCAAGTGGATTGAAAAATCTGTTGAAATCCTGAAACGGAAAATGTGAGACAGCCGCGGCCACCTGCTACGGCTGCGGTTTGCCTTCGGGTTGAGCCGGAGCGGCCGGAGCCGATGGAGCTGCTGGAGCCGCTTGCGGGACTGGTTGGCCTGCGGGAATGATGGTTACTTTCCTCAGGATGACCGGCTCGACGGGCTTGTCGTTGCTGTCGCGGTTGACGCGGGCGATGGATTCCACGATGGGAATGCTGTCATCGGTGCACTGGCCGAAGATGGTGTACTGCTGGTCGAGACGCGGCTGCGGAGCTTCTGTGATGAAGAACTGCGAACCGTTGGTATCGGGCCCGGAGTTGGCCATGGCCAGCCTTCCGGCAACATCGAAGTTCAGGTTCGGGTCGAACTCGTCTTTGAACTCGTAGCCGGGGCCGCCGGTGCCGTCGCCCAGCGGGTCACCACCCTGAATCATGAAGCCGGGAATCACCCGGTGAAACGTGGTGCCGTCGTAGAGCGGCTTGCCGTGCATCTTGTCTTTTGTCTTCGGATCGGTCCAGTCCTTTGTCCCGGTGGCCAGGCCGACGAAGTTGGCCACGGCCTCGGGGGCTTCTTTCTGGAACAGCCGGCACTCGATCTCGCCCATGGTCGTGTCGAACAGAGCGGTCGGCCCGGTGGGCTGCGGCGCAGCCTGGGTGTCGGGCGAATCAGGAAGAGCGGTGCTCGAAGAGGGCGCGGACGGGGTGGAGCTGTCCGGCGTCGACTGCTGTGCGAAGACGGAGCAGGAAAGCAGGAACACGGCGGCAAGCAGAGGAGCGCGATAGCGGAGACTGACTGGCATTTCGAGTCTTAGAGTACGGCATCGGCGGGGGTGGTGTCGCGGCGGATCCCCTGCTCTGCAGTTCCGGATGCTTGCCCTTGTGGCGCGGATCCCACGGGCCGCCGTGCGCGCCCATGCAGAACCACGGCCAGCCGTAGAAGCCGCCCTCCACCGCCGCGGAGGTGACCGCCGCCGGGCACGCTACAGCGCCTCTGCGCCGGCCCGCGGGCCTTCATGTCCCCGGCGTGATAGGGGAACCGCACCGTTCTCCATGATTTCTCCAGAGTGAGGATGGAAGACGGGCCCTATGAACCCCTGATGCTCAGCCCTGGTGCCAGGATACTCTTTGCCGAAGCCTCAATGTGTGGCCGCGCCCTTCGGGAAGGCCGTCATCTGCTGAGGCGTGTCCACCACCCGTTCCAGCAGCGCCGCGGGCACGGTTGAAGTGAGCACCACCAGGCTTCCATGCCGTTCCACTGAAATGCTGTTAATGAAGGCCCGCATGTCGGCGTCGAAGGACGGGTTGCTGCCCCCGCTGACGGCCAGGGATTTGGCGAGGATCAGGATCGTCTGCATCGATTCGCTGGTATCGGCGGCGGCCGCTTCGCTGGGCGCGATCTCCTCAATGCGCAGGCGGATATGGCCGATCCAGCTGAGGGAAGCGATCAGGGTGGCGTCCACCGGCAGGGGGAGCCGGATGCCCATCACGCGCGGTCCGCCGGCTTTGCCCAGGGGCAAGGCAATTTGCCCAATGCCCCAGGCCAGCGAGAGCAGCGGTACCTGCGAAAAGTGCTTCGAGAGCAGAGAGGACCCGGAGAAGGGCAGCGCTGCTGTCCGGTAGCGATCGATCATCGAGTGGATCTGCTCGGTCGAAGGCGTGTTGCTGACCGCGACGATGTCGTACCCCAGCAGCGCTACGCGGTCGGTTCGGCCCTGCGTCGAAATGTTGTAGACGGTGTGCCCGGCGTAGGATTCCTGCGACGCGGCCTGAGCCGCCAGATACCGCGCCAGACGCCGCCCGTCGAAGTGGCCGACGAAGACTTCGGAGAAGGCGACCGGCCCGTTGGGGCCATGCGGATCCGGCATGCGGTGCAGGGCGAAGGCAGCCTGGTCCAGGTCGCGCTCGAAATCGATGCCGGTCGCATCGATGAACTGCTGGTATTCCGGCGAATGCTCCACCGGATGCTGATCGAAGTGCGTGGCCGCCCGCAACGGCCGCAGATTCAGATAGATAATGCCGTCGGACTCCGGCAGGAGCCGGGCCGCCTCCGGCGGAGCGACTTTGCGAAGATAAATGGCTCCGGCCAGCAGCAGGAAGACAAGAACGACAATGGCGATGGAGAAGCGCTTGCGCCGGTGGATCATCTTGAGAGCCTTCCGTTCTTCCCGGGAGGCGGCTTGCTCCCTATCATCTCATCCGCGGCCCTCGCAGGACAGCAGGGAGCGTAAATGGCAATTTTCCCGGGGCGGCAGGACGAAGCGCAGCAGGGAGAGGGCGCAGGATGGGGCATGAATCGAACTTCGGATCAACGCGTGGATGGTGTTGTGAAGCGCGGCCGGACACCGAAGCCGGCCTGAATTCCTTTGCCAGGAAACAGCCGCGGAAAATCGCAGCGGCGGGCGGATCCGGCTCATTGCGGGTGTCCCAGCCGTGTGATACCTTCAATGCTGTACCTTCCAATTGCGGGCGCAGTGGTGTGTTTCGCGGGGGCAGGTGCCTGGTCGGGTCCCGGAAGCGCTTGCTTTGGGCGGAAGGGGTAGCTTAGCTGTCCGGGCTGGCGTAGCTCAGCTGGTAGAGCATCTGATTTGTAATCAGAGGGTCGGGGGTTCAAATCCCTTCGCCAGCTCCAGTCTCCGGCTTCGGACGGGTGGGACTGGTTCCCTCGCGGCGAGAATATCCTCACTCCAGCAGGAAGTGGCGAATCCGGAGCGATTCCGGAAGGCTGGCTGGTGCGCGGAAAGCAGCGAACGGCGGCCGGGGCAGGTTTTGTGGTTTGGGCACAGGTGGCCGAGTGGTTAATGGCAGCAGACTGTAAATCTGCCGCTCTTTGGAGCTACGGAGGTTCGAATCCTCCCCTGTGCACCACGGTTGGATGAGGGTAGCGGAATGCGGGTGACGGGTGTAAGGCGCAAGCTGATGGCGCTGGCCGGCCTGGCGGTTCTCGCGGCTCTCGCGTGGACGACGATGGATTCGGACAGGGTCCGTCTGGTGGTGATGGTGCTGCTGGGAGGTTTCGCCGCGCGGATCGCGCTGATGGGAAAGAGCGCGTATGCGGGCGACGAACCTGAGGAGCACGAACACCGTTTGGGGTCGTAGCAGGACGAGCTGATGTAGCTCAGTTGGTAGAGCACTCCCTTGGTAAGGGAGAGGTCACCGGTTCAATCCCGGTCATCAGCTCCAGATTTTGGGCGAGTCAGCAAGTCAGCAACTCGGCGGCGGTTGTGCCGGCTTGCCGATCTGCCTGCGACCGAGGTGGGCTGACACGCTGTGGTTCCGGCGGGAGTAACTCAGTGGTAGAGTCACAGCCTTCCAAGCTGTTGGTCGCGGGTTCGATTCCCGTCTCCCGCTCCAGGAATTAGAAGCAGCAGGACCGAGACGATGTTCGAGCAGGCGACGATCCCCATTCACGACGAGAAGACCTTCGCTGAGGTGAGGCAGGCGATTGATGCCGCTTTCGGGCCGGCGCAGGTGGAGCAGTTTCTTCGCCGCGTCTCGAGTGCCAGGCTGCGCGTCCGGCAGTTCGAGGCGATCCTGGCGCACGGATTCCTGGGTCCGCAGGCGCAGAAGGGCTATGGAATGCTGGGCGACTCGGATCGAGGCCAGATTCGCGAACACTACCTGCGCAAGCTGGAGCAGGTCACGCCGGAAGTGCGACAGAAGTTTTTTAAGGTTTACGCGGGGTACTGAGGATTGGAAGTCGTATGGCAACTAACGGATTTCAGATCTATATATCGGGTGGAACTATTTCGCTGGATGATTGGCAACACGCGTTGGAGACTCCCGAGACTCAATTGCCGCCCCTGGACGAGGCGCAGAAGGAGGCGGCTCGAAAGATCGGGATGTCTGAGCCGGACTATGCACGCGGAATTCTTGCAGATCAGATCGGTTTGGATCGACAACGGGAACGGGGAAAGCGGCTGGGAGAAATCATCGAATTGATGCTCGATGACAGAGGAGGGGGATCGAAACTGGAATCTCTTGCTCGCCGAGGCGTCGATTTTTATTGGATCGCCGTGATCAGTCAGGGTGGGTGGCACCTAACTGAGGTCA
Source organism: Acidobacteriota bacterium (assembly GCA_021792135.1). Classification (GTDB taxonomy): domain Bacteria; phylum Acidobacteriota; class Terriglobia; order Terriglobales; family Acidobacteriaceae; genus Palsa-343. Next base: position 20,612 of record JAJYVF010000047.1, read on the forward strand.
AAATTCCCCTTGATTTGGCGGATGACGTATTGGATTCAGGCAATTTGGGCCGGAGATCACAACTAGAGCGCTTACTGTTGCAAAGTCTCGATAGCGCCGGGACGCGAGCAGTTTCATGAACTGGCTGCAAGGGAGGGTGGTCCGATTCCGTCTATCGCCTGAAGGCAAGCAAGCGCTGGCAGGAGCTTTTGAGAAAGATTCGGTCCTCGCCTTAGTGGAGATAGTCGATAGTCTGGGAGCTTGGATCGCAGTGGGAAAGTCGGAAAGTGGAAAACCACATCCCCTCATGTTATTGAAATGGGATTACTTTTCGACCGCAGTATTGGAGATTGAGCCGGTTCAGGAGACTGCAAAGTCCCGAATCGGATTCACTGCATAGATCGGGGGAGAGGGTAGAGCAATGGCGAAGGAGAAGTTTGACCGTTCGAAGCCGCACGTGAACGTGGGGACGATCGGGCACATCGATCACGGGAAGACGACTTTGACGGCGGCGATCACGAAGGTGCTGCAGAAGCACAATCCGA
>JAJYVF010000072.1 GCA_021792135.1 Acidobacteriota bacterium
AAGGAATAACAGCCCAGGACGGCGGCGGGGAGATCGGAGAGCGAGAGCAGAGCGATAGGCAGGGCGATTCCGGCAATGGAAAGGCGCCGCCGCAGGATGGACAGGAGCAAGAGCGGAATCCAGGCCGCGGCGAGCAGCTCCGCAAATGCACTGCGCTCCAGCGAAGTGAAGAGCATGTACGGATGCACCATGAAGAAGCAGGAGGCAAGAAGCGCACCGGCCGTGCCGGTCCATTCTCGCGCCAGCCTATACATGGTGAAACCCGAGGCGCAAAGGCAGGTCCAGATATAGGCAGCGGGGACGGCTGCCCACGGCAGGATCAGGCCGAAGATCGCTCCGAGAACCCAGGAAAACGGGGGATAGAAGACAAATCGCGGCTCACCGGCATTCCAGGTGGAAGTGAAATCCCAGCGGGGCCACAGCACGCCCTGCTTCCACTGGGCGCCGGCTTCCAGCCAGTTGAGGAGATGGAACTTGAAATCGTCGCCGCAGGACGGCCCCCAAAGCAGCAGCGGAAGAACAGCCAGAAATGCTCCGGCGGGGACGATGATCAGTGGAAGGCGGCGGTCCATGCTCTTGTCTTGATAGTACAGACGGATGAGGGGTGTTACGAGTCTGGGAAAAAGAGGCGTACCGTGCAGCACGCCTCCCTTCCGGGACTTGGCCAGGAGTGAACCCATTGCTACATGTGCATGTGGATGGTGACGCCTTTGTAGATCAGGCGGCGGCCATGCGGCGTCATCGCTTCGCCGACAGCGTGTCCGGGGCGAACCACGGTAGCGAAGAAAGTACGCTGCGACGGAAGCCCCGGAAAGCTGCCTTTGCAGGATTCCAGTGTCAGGACGCGCGTGGCGTTGTTCCAGTGCATGGGCAGCCATGCGTATTGTCCGTCCTGATAGTTATAGGTGCTGCCGTCATCGAAGTAGAGGCTGGCGTTGCCGTCTTTGCCTGGATAGATGCGGAGTTCGATCGGGGCGTTGGGATACTCGCCGGTGTACTGCTCCTCCGGCCCCATGGGCAGAATACTGCCGGCGCGAACGTAAAGAGGCAACATGCTAAGGGGCGCCGCGCGATGGATGACCTGTCCTCCAGCATACCGGCGGCCGGTCCAGAAATCGTACCAGTCTGTTCCTTTGGGCAGATAGACATTCCGTGTCGTGGCGTCCGGCCGCGTGACCGGAGCCACCAGCAGAGCCGGGCCGAACATGTACTCATTGCCGATATTGAGCACTCTGGGATCCGACGGAAAGTCGAAGACCAGTGCCCGCATGGGCGTGTAGTTGTCGAATGTGGTGCGCGCCGCCATGGCGTAGATGTAGGGCATCAGACGGTAGCGGAGGCGATCGTAGTAGGTGAGAATCTTCTGTGCGTGAGGTCCATAGGACCACAGTTCGTTTTCATTGTTCTTGCGCGCGCCGTGAGCCCGGAAGATGGGGCAGAAAACTCCGAATTCAAACCAGCGGACGAACAACTGGCGGTAGCGCGGGTTATTCGTATTGCCTCCGACAAAGCCGCCAATATCGCTGGTCCAGTAAGGCAGGCCGCTCATGGAGTAGTTGAGTGCGGCGGGAATCTGCCGTCGCAGCGCATCGAAGGTTGTGGTGGTATCGCCGGACCAGACGGAAGCCGCATTCCGCTGCATTCCGGTAAAGGCGGAGCGGGTGAGGATAAAGACGCGCTTGTTGCCCGGCTGGCGGCGGAGGCCGTCGTAGATGGCCTTCGTGGTCATCAACGGAAACAGGTTGGCGTATTTCGAACCGTTGCCCAAGTAGGTCTTCGCGCCCGCCAGCATGGAGCCATGCTCTTCGGCGTAGAGGTCGGAGGGTTCGGTGGAGTCCATCCAGTATGCGTCCACGTGGATTTTGTAAAGAGACCGCTTGACCTGATCCCAATAGAGGCGGCGGGCGCCGGGATTGAAGGCGTCGTAGAGGCGCGCCCCCGGCATGTACGAGGGCAACGCGTTGGGGCCGGGATCGACAAAATATCCGTGCGACAGCATCTCCTCGAAGTTCCTGCTGCCTGGCTGGAAGAGCGGCCAGATGGAGACCATCAGGTGCACGTGCTCACGGTGCAGGGTTTGCACCATGGCGGCGGGATCGGGATAACGGGAGGTGAAAGTACGGGAGCCGAATACCGTTTCCCAGCCGGCGTCCAGCACGATGTTGTCCAGCGGGATGTGCAGGGTACGGTATTTGGCGGCAACGCCCAGCAACTGCTTTCTGCTGGCGTAGGCCAGTTTGGATTGCCAGTATCCGTAGGCCCAGCGCGGGAACAAGGGCACCTCGCCGCTCAGACGGCGGTAGCCAGCGATGATCTTGTCGAAGGATGGGCCGCCAATATAGTAGTAGTCAACGGCATCCGCGTCGTTCGACTGGAAGGTGACGACCTGGCGGAAGCGGTTGTTCCAGTTGGTGACAGAGGCGCTGTTCCACAGGACGCCATACCCGCGGGAGGAGAGGAAGAATGGGATGGAGATGTTTGTGTTTGTCTGGGAGAGGATGAGTTGGGTGTTGCGTTCATCCAGCAGTCCAGTCTGATGCTGGCCGAGGCCATAGAGGCGCTCGCGCGGAGTAAGAGCGAACCAGACCGAGGCGGAATGGACGTGCTGGCCGCCGGTCACAGTGGGGATGATCCGCCGCGGGAAGGGCCAGTCCGTTTCGCCGAGCATGTGCTTACCGTAACGGCTGAAGCTGACGGCGGAGCTGTTCTTGTTGACATCAACGCGAAGGGCGCCGGCAACAACTTCGATGGACTGCGCGGAGTCGTAAACGGAGAAAGGGGCAGTATGGCAGGCGGAGCCGGACAGAGCCGGATTGCTGAGGTCAGGGATGGACGATCCAGTGACGTATGTGACCCGCACGACTTCATCGCCGCAGGGTTGAATGCGGAGTGTGCCGTTGGTGAGGTGGAAGATTTCGCCGCCGGGCGTCTGTTGCTCGCTCAGGACAACATTGGGATGGGGGGCCGGCTGTCCAAAAGCCACAGCGGTGTTCGCAATCAGGGGCAAAGCCAATGCCTGCAGCCAGATTCTCCGGCTGCGGATTCTCGTTCTCATTCCATCTCCTCGGATACATCAGTGTTCATCCTATCGATGGGAGAGGCCGGAAGAGAAGTCGTGCAGGCTGTTTTCCACAGCGATCGGTGGCCTGCCACCTGAATTATGCGCGGGAGCCATTTGGCAGCCCCTGGGAATGCTGTTTTACACCAGGAAGGACGCGGAGTTCTGCGCTCCGCGAACCCATGCCCGGGAGTCACCAAAATGGTGAACAATGTAAAATAGGGTACGCGTTCGAGGCGTGTGAATCAAGCGGTTTCTGCAGCGGTGTCATAGCACATGATATGTCCGGTTGACTTAGCAAGTGAAATGTCCGCATTGCAGGCGCGAAGATAGGTGACCATGCAAGGCATGGACACCTATCCGAGGGCCGCGATGGAGCGGACGATGAAGGTGCAGGAAGTGATTATGCGAGCTATGGCGAAGAAGATTACCTGGCGGCTGGCGGCGGAGATCCTCGGTATCAGCGGCCGTTCGATGCGGCGCCAGCGAAACCGAAGAAGAACCCTGCTGAGAAGGATTCAAGAGGTTTTTCACGATGAGTTTTTCTTCTCCGCCCTACAGTAATTGTTGAGGGGGTGCCTGTCTCATTCAAGTTGGCACAGAGGGCCACGCAGCCATCCAAGCGCACGATTAGGTCCGGCAAGAATAGTAAGAACTACAGCCGGATGCGCAGGTTGGAGAGAAACATGGAACCTGCAAGGCCGTTCGCGTAAGGGCGGCATCTCGATGAAATCCTCCGTCACGAAGCACTCACCGAATCACCTGAAGAATGGCCTGCAGAATTGCCACCGGCGCTGGCGGGCAGCCTTTCACGGAATGGTTGACCGGAATGACATCGGCTACAGCCCTTCTGCTTGCGTAGCTCTTGCCAAAAATTCCGCCGCACGTTCCGCAGTCTCCAACCGCAATCACCAGCTTCGGGTCAGAGATGGCATCGAACGTCCTCTTCAATGCTTCTTCCATGTTGACCGAGACTGGGCCGGTTACAAGAAGGAGATCAGCGTGGCGAGGGCTTGCCACAAATTTGATGCCAATGCCTTCGATGTTGTAATACGGATTGTTGAGCGCCTGTATTTCGAGTTCACACCCATTGCATGATCCGGCATCGACGTGACGAATGCAAAGCGCACGCCCGAGAGTCCTTCTGATGCTTTCATGGATTTCGCTGAGCGCGAGATCCGCATCTGCGACCTGCGGGGCTTCCTCGGTCAAGATCCCGGTGCGGACGATTTGTACGAGTGTTTTGATCATGCAAACCTCAGACGTC
>JAJYVF010000024.1 GCA_021792135.1 Acidobacteriota bacterium
CAGGCCATAACTCCAGTCGCCCTGCGGGCTCCTTCCGTTACGGCCTGCACGGAATGACAACAACCATAGAAAGGGTGGGGCCAGTTCAGATGATCAAAAGGGGCCAGATGGAGTAGACAAAATCAAACGTGCTTCGCAACCGCCGCGCGGATCGTAGCCGCTTTGCCATCGGGGATGTGAACGTATTTCACGCGGCCACCACGTTCACGCATACCGAGAACCATATCGAACTTCTCAGAGCGGGGACGTTGGTTTTCCTTGCTGCGTCCGAAGCGGCGCTTGGTCTTGCCCCCGATGTATGTTTCGTCAATCTCTACAGTGCCGCGCAGCTTGTTAAAGGGGTCGTTCTCATCCTCCATCGCTTTACGGATACGGTGAGCCATGTACCATGCGGTGCGGTAGGAACCCAGGCCCAGGTGCTCTTTCAACTGATTAGCAGAAATACTCTTCTTCGCGTCTACAACGATGGCTAGGGCCATGAACCACTTGTGGAGGGGAAGATGGGAGTCATTGAAGATTGTACCGGAGGTAGCAGAGAACTGCTGTTTGCAGGTCGGCTCTAAGCACTGATAGAGGCTCTTGCGGACATTCTTGGTCTTGCTGTGGCGAGTGATTCGCGAGATGCGGTCACATCCGCAAACAGGGCAGCGCACAACCCCATCAGGCCAGCGCATCTGTTCGATGTACTTCAAGCACTCTTCATCGGTGGGAAACTTCTGGACTACATCTATCAGGTTCATGGCACCCTCGATTACTTCTCAAGTGTGCCAGAACTCAATGTCTGTGTCAAGTGCATAATCGTCCGACGAAGGGCCGAACGGGAAGGAGTGTTCGAAGGCAGGATGATGCGAAGGGCACGGCGTCAGAGGTCCGTTTCGTCCGCAGCCGTCGCGCGGGCAAGCGAGTGATGGCCCTGCTGCCGGGGCTGTAAGGCAAACTGCGTCTCACGGTCAACCCGACCAGGAGCGCAGTGGCCAGCCTGTTCCAGCGCAGGTTCCTGGGCTGCAGCTTCTGGGTGGCGCCCGGCGGCAAGATCCAACGCCGGGTAGCCAGCAAGCCGATGGCCGCGTTCGGGCAGCGGGTGCGGAAACTCACCCGTCGCGCGGGCGGGCGCAGTCTCGAAGCAGCGACACTGTTTATCGGGAACTGCTGGCTGTGGGAGCTTGCTCTGATGTTGCTGCACAAGTGGCGGCCAACGCCCGCCGCTGGTGGCGCAACAGCGGGATGCTCCTGAACGCGGTTCTGAATCCGGCATGGGCGGACAGGCTGGGTGTACCCCGTCTCGGTTGACCTCAACTTCCTGAACCGCCCGCTGCGGACCCGCATGCCGGGTGGTGCGGCAGGGGAGAGCGGCTATCCGCTCCCCCTCTGCCGATCGGCGTGTATCACGAGACAGCGTGAGTGGCGAGGGTGACGGTCACCACGTCGTCGGGCGTTTTGGTCGTGCCGCCATCGCTTTCCGGATGGAATTCAATCCGCAGGGTGTCCGCAGTGACCACCACGCGCATGTAGCCGTAGTCGGTATCGTCGTAGCTTTCGAGGGTGAGCTCGCTGTCAATGGGATACGGGGTCCGCAGGGTGGTGCGCAGCCGGGACAGGGGCGAGTGCCCACCGCATCCGGCGACGAGGAAGGGAATCGTCCTCCCGTTGACGGTGCGCGTGTAGCGCTGGTAATTGTGCGCATGCCCGGAAAAGACGGCGTGCGGCCATACGCCTGCCGCCACGCAGGCCCTGTCGATATCGGCCAGCATGGCGGGGCTGCCGCCGTGATCGGTGCCGCCTGTGAAGGGCGGATGGTGAACGGCGATGATGACGGCACCGGCGAAATTGTCACTGCTCACGCGCCGCAGCGCGGCGGTAAGGAACTGGATCTGCCGTTGGTCCAGCGTGGGATAGCTTCCGTTCTCGCTGGAGATGACGCCGGGATCTTCCAGCACATTGCTGTAGAGCCCGAGAATCCGGACGAAGGGCGCCTCCAGCGTGAAGTAGACCGCGGGCTCAATCATGGTGGTACGCACCAGGCCGCCGGCGTCGGGAGCCGGCGCGGGCGCGGCGGTGCAGAAGTTCGCCATGAATGCAGAGAGCGACGGCGCCGGATCGCCGGGCCACACCACGCCGTCGTGATTGCCGGGAATGGCGATCACGGGCGCTGGATAATTGCGGTAGGGCTCGTAAAACTGATCGTAGTAGTAGGTAGCCTCGCCGAAGTAATAAACCACGTCGCCGAGATGATAGAAGAACGAGGGGATGTCGGCTGAGTTCGCCTCGTCGAAATCCGAGACCATCTTGTCTGCCACCAGGTTCTGTGTCGTTGGTCCCTTCGCGCTGCCGGTGTCGCCGACGCAGTGAAAGACAATCTGCCCGGAAACGGTGATTGCCTGCATTTTTGCGGCGCCCTGGCTGCCGTACACCTGCTCGAGGGTGAGGACCGGCTCCGCGGCACTGGCAACCGGCTGCGGCACGGCCTCGACCTGCTTCACTTCCCTCAGCCTCTGGTCCGTCACCGGGTCCTTAAAGCTGGTGGGATCGGGTGAAGGCGTGGGCTGCGCGAATACGGGATTGCCCGCGGCCGCAGGACGCGCAGCTTTCTTCGATCTCCGGCCAGGGGAGGGATGCTGAGAATGGCGCGTGCGCCTGGGCATTGGGGAGTCCTCCTTTGAGGAGCATAGGCCTTTGCCGGCCGGACGCGTGTGGAATTCTGACGATCGCGCTGCACGATGCCGGCACCCCGCTCGGCAGTCTCTAGTAGGAGCGTGTCCGAGTTATCAGTTTAGTAGCCACGTCCTGTGATCTCGGTCTTCTGAAACCGCAAGATATTGTAGCTGCGACCGCCGATTTTCCGTTACTCAGGCACGCTCCTAGCCCGGGCCGCGCGGCTTTCCCAGGTGATAGCTCAGGCCGAAGGTCGCGTTCATGACGTCCAGCCCGGGATTCGCAGGGACCATGAAGCCGTTGGAGAAATGAAAGTCGCCAAAGAGCCCCAGCCGGAGATCGTACCGCGGGGAAACTTTCACCAGCAGCCCCAGGGCTTCCTGGAGAGTGAATTCCTCATAGGTGGCAGCGGAGGACAGGGCTTTGTGATCGAAAACCAGAAAGCCGCCCTTGGCCTCAAAGTATGGCTGCAGTCCCCTATCGTTCCGCCAGACCATGCGCAGGCCGATGGGCGAGAACCCGACACCGTAGAGAATCTTTCGGCCTGGCCCGATGGTATCGCCCCAGATATCCAGCTTGGCCGGCTCATTGAGGACCACCATGGGCAGGAACTCCGCCGCATAATCCATCCGGGCTTTCAGGAAGTATCCCCAGGAGTTCCGGTCGTACTCCACTCCGCTGGTGTAGAGGTGGCAATTGGAACCACCGGCAAAGATGCGGTAGTTGCCATAGGAGGCCAGCCCTTCGTAGACGAGATTGCTCTCCGGCGGCTGCTTTGTGGGAACAGGCTGGGTCACGGAGATCGAGCTGGAGGAAAGGGCCTGACCGTGCGCGACGCCGGGCAGAGAAAGGGAGAGGAACAGCGCAGGCAACAGCCCCGGGGGAAACCGGCGGCCCGTGCGTCTGTCAGCCTGGGAAGATGACCTACTGCGAAATCGCCGTCTCAAGCCCTCACCACGTATCGGGGAATAGACGCACCGGAAACTTCATCCCGCTGAAGCGAAAGTAATTCCCAGCGGAAATCCTTGTCAACAAGCGGGCCCCGGTGGGCAAAACGCGGGCCTCCGGGGCTCGCGGCTGCATTCGCATCCGGATGCTGCGAGTGCCAGCTAAATCGCCCGGGGTACCTCAAACGTGGCTTGTATGGCGCAACAAATGCGGCAAAATACCGATTCATAAAGACAGCGAGCTTCTTCATCCGGTAACAGGAGAGGCCCCCCAGGCTCCCCGCTGCCGGCAGCAGGGAAGAAGCGCGGAGGGACCATGATTTCCGAACGCCACCCGTTGCGGCAGTTGTTTCATGAAGTTGTCGCCGACTGCTATGCCACCCACAGCGGGATCACCGACCCGGAGCTGACCAGCTACGTCGGCGATCTGCTGACGGAGTTTACTGCCGCCGAAAACCTCTATCGCATCCGCGATGCCGAGGGCAGGCCGGTGAAGGCCCTGCACGAGATGATCCTGGCTGCCGATCCTGTTTACGGTGCAGCGTCTTCGTTCGATCAGGAGCGCGAAGTCCGTCGGCACATCGGCGACTATGCCCTGTTCGCAACCGGCATGTATCCCGAATCGACCCAGCTGTGGAGACACAGCGGCGAAGACGGATTTGTGGAGATGGTGCGCGCCGGCAAGGAGAGCTACTACATCGTTTCGCAGTTCGATTTGTTCGAATACAAGGACGAAGCCCCGCTCTTCGCCCGCCTGTCGGCGGAGTTCGAGCGCTGCATGTACGGGCTGAAGCGCGTTCGCGAGGAGCTCGACCGCATGGGCGGAGGGATGATCCAGTAGGAATGCCCTGCGCCGGCGGCCTCCCGGACCGGGGAAGTCGTGCGGCGTGCGTCCGGTATGGCTGCGCTGTGCAGTCTTTCTGCGTTCAGGGCGGTCTGTTGCCGGCCTCTTCGCGCACCGATCCCTGAGAGCCCGCCGCTCCGCCGGGTGCATCGACTGAAACCGACTTCGACGTGACTCTGCATGTTCGTTCTTCCGGTGCATGACTATACTGGGAGCCGCATCTTACCGAGGGCTGCTGTGAGTCCCAACGGGTCTCTTCCTGTGTTCAGGGCCGCTGACCGAATCACCACCGTGTTTCGTGGCTGCATTCCCGGCCATCGCGGGTTCCTTTCTCTGTCGATCCTGTTGTCGATGATGATGGCCGGCGTCTGCCGGGCTGAGGGGCAGCAGGTGCTGTGCATCGACGGCGACGGCCACTTCGACGCGCATTTCGATACCGGGGTCAACATCCTGGTGGCCGCGGTGCGCAGCGGCGAGTTCGCGGCCCACCGGTGTGGCGCGAGCCTGAGCTGGAAAGACGGAGACCTGGTGGTCACGCCGGAGGCAGCCCAGGTCGATATCGACGTTCTCGGCGCCGACCCTGGCTTTGGGGCGCCTGTGGTTGCCTTCCAGGTGCGGAAAGCCGACAGCGATGTGCGGGCCACCTACCAGATCTATGCACTCCGGAATCCGCGCCTGCTGCGCACCATCACGGGCGGCGATTTCTACCGTGCCGCCGATGCCGACTTTGACGGGCGCGTGGCGATCTGGACCGCCGATGCGGCGGCCGCAGACGGCTTTGACGGGCTGGCCTATGCCGACTTCGACGTTCCTCCGGTCGTCGCCATGCGCTTCCAGCGCGGCCGACTGGTCGATGTGAGCGCGGATTATCCCGAGGACTACGACCGGTGGATCGCCGGCCTTCGCGCGCATCTCGACCCAAAGGCTGCCAGCGAGTTCCACGCGAGCGACAGCCGGCCTGACAGGACGCTGCCGCAGGAACAGCTCGCGAGGCTGAAGAAGACCAGGGTCCGCATCCTGGAGATCGCCTGGCTGTACCTCTACAGCGGACGACAACAGAAGGCGTGGGAGGAACTGGCCCAGGTGTGGCCGCCGGAGGATCTTGCCCGGGTCGAGGCGGCCGTTCTGCAGGCTCGCAAAACGGGGATTGATGCCCAGGTGGACGCGGTTGCGCCGGCTCCGGAGCATTACCGTCCCAGGCAGCACACGACCGTCTACGAAACGCAGCTGGCCAACACCAGCCTGCGTTTCCAGGCCCAGGCAATTCACCTGGGAAATGTCGTCGATATTCTGCCGCGCGAGATCCTGCTTCAGCGCAGGACGTGGCCGAGTTCGGACGAGACGGTGGATCTCATGCTGGATGCGGCCGGCAAGGTCTGGTCGATCAAAACGGAGATACCCGATCCCGAACTGAAGGAAGTGGCGAAAGGATGGAAATTCATTCCGGCCTTCAAGGATGGGCTGCCTGTGGCCTGCAATTACCGGGTGATCATCGCCCCAAACCGCTGAAGGCCGCCTAAATCTCCCAGCGCAAGAGTGCCGCGCCCACCGTGAAGCCTGCGCCCACACTGACCATCAGAATGAGGTCACCCCTTTTGAACCGGCCTTCCTGGAGGGCAGTTTCAGTGGCCAGGGGGATGGTGGCCGCGGTCGTGTTGCCATAGCGGTCGATGTTGATGACGACCTGATCGTCGCGCAGGCCAAGCCGCTCGGCGCTGGAGGTGATGATCCGGCGGTTGGCCTGGTGCGGGATGAAGCAGGCGATGTCAGCGGCGGTCAGGTTGTTGCGCGTGAGCAGAGTCTCAGCGGCTTCCACCATCTTGCGCACGGCAAATCTGTAGACGGCCTGCCCGTCCTGATGGACGTAGTGCATCTTCTTGTCCACGGTCTGGTGGGACGAGGGATGCAGGCTTCCTCCTCCGGGCATGTAGAGCGAGCAGCCGCCGGAGCCGTCGATCTCATGGTAGTAGTCGATCATGCCCAACTCACCGTGTGCGGCAGGCTCGATCAGCACCGCGCCGCCGCCATCGCCAAAGAGCACGCAGGTGGCGCGGTCGGTGTAGTCGATGATCGAGGACATGGTGTCGGCCCCGATGACGAGAACCTTGCTGTGCGCCCCGCTTTCCACCAGCTTGCAGCCCATCTGCAGCGCATAGACGAAACCGGAGCAGGCGCCGGAGAGGTCGAACCCCCAGGCGCCCTTCGCGCCCAGGCGATCCTGGACGAGACAGGCCGTGGCGGGAAAGAACATATCGGGCGTGACGGTGGCCACGATGATGACTTCCACCTGTGAAGCGTCGATTCCGCGGGCGGCGAGGCAGCGCTTCGCCGCTTCGACCGCCATATGGCTGGTGGCCATGCCCGGCTCGACGATGTGGCGTTCGCGGATGCCAACACGGGTGGTGATCCATTCGTCGGAGGTGTCGACCATTCTTTCCAGATCGGCGTTGGTGAGCAGGCGGGGCGGCGTCCAGGTTCCGAGGGCGCTGATTTTGGCACGAGCGGGTACACGCGGACGCAGATTCAGGGGCAAATCGTTTCTCCCGGTGAAGGAATATTGTCGCAGAAAAGAAGAGGGAACAGGGTGGGCCTGAGAGCGGCCAGTCGAGAAGCGGTCAGGGCAAGAGCGGCCAGCGAAGAGACGGCCAGAAAGAGCAGCCGGAGGATTGAGGAAGACGTTGAAGCCGGCAGGCGGATGCCCTCCGGAAATACCTGGAAGGAGACGACGAGGGGATCACGGCAATTCCTGAAGTGAAGACGGGCGAGGTGATGGGTCGGCGAACGATGCTGGAATGGATGCTGTTGCGGGCGCCGATATCAGAGCGGATCGGCGACCAGGAGCTGGGACGGCTGAGTGAAGCAAGGGAATTTTTCAGAGGATGAGACTGAAGGATTCGTGCACCGGGTGACCTGCTGCGCACGCACTGGCCCGTTACCGTTGCTTCCTTCCGGACCTGGCGGGGTTGGCGGGATTGCGTCGCGCAGGACCCGGCACACTCCTGATCATAGCATCCCGGCACCTCTCCCATCTGGAGCGGACAGAGCGGCGGGAATGCACAGAACTGGACGCCCGGTTAGTGCTCGGCCGGACCTGTGGGCTCAACGGTCCAGAGGGGTCCTGGGGCATAAAACGGACCGACCAGCCGCACGAACGATGGCTGGGCCTCGTCGGTCACCCAGATGTGAATATCGGCGGGCTGCCTGTCGACGACGCGGGCAAGGAGGCTGAGCATACTCGGCAGTTCAGGATGAATGGTGTATTCGCTGGCCTTTTCCGAGACTCCATCGGGGTCGACGGTTTCGGTTCCGGCGGGCGTGACGGAAAGCGTCACCAGAAGCGGCCGGATGTCGATGGCCACCCAGGAGACTTTCATTGCCGCGGATCCCGGCGGGAAGTTCTCGGCCAGAAGCGGCATGATTCCGTTGGCCAGATCGTCCGGCAACCGAAGGTGCTCCGTGCGGATCGTGTCCCTGCCGCCCTTCTGCTCGTGCCAGGTCAGGGTGCCTGAGGGCACATCGATCATGGCGTCCAGGGGAGTGGGAAAGGAAGGGCCCTTCTGGATGTGGTGATCGCTGATCAGGTGGAAGGCCTTACCCTGCGTAAAGACTGCCTCTTCGTCGTCCAGAGAGCCATCCCGGAAACGGAAGGTCATCCGCGAATGCACTCGGCCGCCCTGGGCCGCAGCGGTTTCTTCGGCGGTGGCGAGGACTTTTCCGTCGGCGGATCTTAGAACGAATGCCCGGTGCATTGGCTCCTGTCTGCGCTTCACCGGGACCGGTTCGGCAAAGGCAGGTGCCGCAAGAGCCAAAGCCAGGCCCAGGATCAGCAGACGGCGATATGTGGCTGTGAAAAGAGCACCCATGATGAAGTGAGATTCCCACCGGCTGGAGAAGTTCTCCGGGAGGAAGCGATCTTACCGGATCGACGTATCAGGAGAGAAGTGGTAACCAGCCCGACGAAAAGATGCTGCGGCGGGGTTTCGTCAGCTACCGGTAAAATGAAGGTGTGACAAACGTTTTGCCGGAAGAGGGGACGACTGATTCTTCGGAGTTGAGGCCCCGCCCCAGGGTGGGCTTTGTATCCCTTGGCTGCCCCAAGAATCTGGTCGACAGCGAAGTGATGATGGGTTTGCTCGACCGGGCGGGCGCGGAGATGACATCCGAGCCCGAGGCGGCCGAGATCCTGGTGGTGAATACCTGCTCGTTTATCGACGCGGCGAAGCAGGAGTCGGTGGACGCGATCCTGGAGATGGCGCGGCATAAGGCTGCGGGTACGGCGCGACGGCTGATTGTGGCCGGATGCCTGGTGGAGCGCTATCGCGACGAGATTCAGAAGAATATCCCCGAGGTCGACGCCGTGGTAGGGACGGGCGAGCTGGAGAAGATCCTGGCCGCGGCCGGCCTGGCTGCGCCCCCTCCTGAGATCGTGCAGCCGTCGCCCTTTACGATCCTGAACCATCGGGAACCCGGTGCGCGCGCCGAGGGCGATCGGCGGGAGGAGCAGGGGCGGTTTGCCCGCAACGTTTGGGACGGCGCAACAGCGGCGCTGCCGCAGTACCTGTACGATCACACAACGCCACGCCTGCGGGCCACCAGGAGTGCTTCGGCGTACATCAAGATCGCCGAAGGCTGCGATCATCCGTGCAGCTTCTGCGTGATTCCCAACCTGCGCGGGAAGTTTCGTTCGCGGCGGTTCGAGTCGGTGATCGCCGAGGCTGAGGCGCTGGTGGCGGATGGTGTCCGCGAGATCACGCTGATCGGCCAGGATACGACCTGTTATGGAGAAGACCTGGGGCTGAAGGAGGGCCTGGCGACACTGCTCGACCGCCTGGCACAGATCGAGGGGCTTACGTGGCTGCGATTCCTGTATGCCTATCCAAATCGGATCACGGGGCGGCTGCTGGAGGTGATGGCCAGGCACGAGAACATCTGCAAGTACCTCGATGTGCCGCTGCAGCATGCGTCGGCGCCGATTCTGAAGGCCATGAAGCGCGGCGGCGGCGCGGAGATCTTCGTCCGGATGCTGGAGAAGGTCCGGGCTGCGGTGCCCGGCGTTGCGCTGCGGACGTCGTTCATTGTCGGCTTCCCGGGCGAAACGGATGCGGATTTTGAGGCGCTGTGCGATTTCGTCGTCGACGCACGGTTCGACTGGCTGGGTGTCTTCGCGTATTCGGATGAGGAGGGTTCGGGCGCCTTCAGGCTGGCAAAGAAGGTTCCGAAGCGGGTGATCGAGCAGCGCCGGCGCGCGCTGATGAAGCTCCAGAAGGGAATCAGCCGTCAGGCGAAGCAGGAGATGGTGGGGCGCACCTTCGATGTTCTGGTGGAGGGGGAATCTGAAGAGACGCCGCTGCTTTGGGAAGGCCGGACGCAGTTTCAAGCCCCGGAAATTGACGGCACGGTGTATCTGAACGACTTCGGCCCGCTGGAAGCTGTGATTCCGGGGCGGTTCTATCGCTGCCAGGTAACCGAGGCCCACGATTACGACCTCGTGGCGCGTGTGCTGGGTGACTTTTCGGCGGATGCGGCGGGTCGAATCGAGGAAGTGGAGGTTGCGCTGTGAGCGGGACAAAGAAAGCGTTGCGTTGCCCAACCTGCCGGACTCTGGTGATGGAGGAGGACGAGAATTTCCCCTTCTGCAGCGATCGCTGCCGGGGCATCGATCTGGGAAAGTGGGCGAGCGGCGGCTACCGAATTTCCTCGCCGATCCTCGATCCGGAAGTGCTGGAAGGGCTGGGCGGCGATGCGACAGCTCGCGGGGACCATGACGAGCAGGACTGAAACGGCGGAGAGGAAGATCCAGGCTGGTGCGGCCGAGGGTGGCGGGCCGGCCGCGAGGACCAGATGGGCCTGGACGATGGCGACCTTTTTCGGCGTGGGATGGCTGAAGCCAGGCCCGGGAACGTGGGGGTCGCTTGCTGCTGCGGCGATCTGGTATGTTGGGCTGCGCGCGGTGCATCTTACCGGTTGGGCGGCGGCGGCGACGACGGTGGCGGGAGCGGCGGGGGTTGCGCTTGCAGGGATTCCGGCCGGTACGATTGTGGCCCGGGAGAGCGAGCGCGAAGACCCCGGGTTTGTGGTCATTGACGAGGTGGCCGGGCAGTGGGTGGCTCTGGCTGCGGTTCCCGTGGACGTTCGGCATGCGCTCCTTGGTTTCGCCTTGTTCCGGGTATTCGATATTGTGAAACCGTGGCCGGCACGGCAGCTGGAGCGGCTGCACGGCGGCACGGGGATTATGCTGGATGATCTTGCGGCAGGCGCGTATGCGCTGGGAGTTATGCTGATCGTCCGGCACTGGTGGTGACAGGGTTCGATGGTACGCATTCTGAAATCCGACTCCGGCACGGCGCCGAGGATCGATGCGATCTCTCCCGGCGCGGCGCTGCCTGGCGGTGAGGTGGAAATCCGCGGTTTGCATCTGGGTGCGCTGGCCGTGGGCCAGAGCGATGCGAATCGGTGGGGTGGCGTGGAGTGGCGGCGGCCTGTGGCGATGCTGGGCGATCTGGCTGCGCCCGTGCTGCTCAGCCGCGCGGGCCGGCTGATGCTGCGTGTGCCCGAAGAGGCAGAGACAGGACGATTGCGCATTCTGCAGGACGGCGCCCAGAGCAATGCCGTGGAAGTGCGTGTCGGGAGTCTGATCGCGACGGGTGTGCACGCGGTTGGCAATCCGGTTCTGGATCACTCCGGCAACATCTACGTTACATTCTCGGGGCAACGCGGCCAGGAGACGCCGGTTTCGGTATTCCGGATCGAGCGCGACGGCGAGATGCGCCCCTTCGTGCGCGGCATCATGAACGCGACGGGTCTGGCCGTAGACTACGAGGAGAACCTCTACGTCTCATCGCGGCATGAGGGCAAGGTTTATCGGGTGACCCGTGGGGGCTCGCCTTCGGTCTACGCAGAGGGCATGGGCGTAGCCACCGGGCTGGCCTTCGACGTGGACCAGAACCTGTATGTCGGGGACCGCAGCGGCACGATTTTCAAGATCGCGCCGGACCGGCAGATCTTTGTCTTCGCCACACTGGAGCCAAGTGTCGCGGCGTATCACCTGGCCTTCGGACCGGATGGGACACTGTACGTGACCGGACCCACCACGTCGAGTTATGACGCGGTGTACGCGATCAATCGCGACGGAGATATCCGTGTGCTCCACCGCGGGCTGGGACGGCCGCAGGGCCTGGCGGTCGATATCGCCGGCAATGTGTATGTCGCTGGCTCTCTGCGTGGGCGGCGCGGTGTAACCGCTATTTCCAGCGAGGGAGAAACGTCGCTGGTTGTCTCCGGCACAGGTGTTGTCGGCTTTACCTTCGTTCCAGGAGGAGGAGCACTGCTGGCGACCAGCACGTCCGTTTACCACATCGCCCTGAGCATCGAAGGGTGGCGGCTGGCATGAGCCTCCTGACCGCGGCTACACGGATAAGTCACGGCCGAGGAGATCGATGAACGCGGAGATTATCGCGGTTGGCTCGGAAATGCTCACGCCTTACCGCCAGGATACCAATTCCCTCTACATCACCGAGAAGCTGAACGGGGTGGGGGTCTCTGTCGATTTCAAGACCATCGCAGGCGACAGGCGGAAACACCTGGTGAATGTCGTGCGCCACGCGCTCGGTCGCGTGGACATCGTCGTTATTTCAGGAGGCCTCGGTCCCACCGAGGACGACCTGACGCGCGAAGCGGCTGCCGATGCACTCGGGGTCCGGCTCAAGCGCGATCCGGACATTATTGCGCAGCTCTATAAGCGCGCAGCAGTACGGCGCTGGACGATGACCCGCAACAATGAAAAGCAGGCCGACGTGATTACGGGCGCGACCCTTCTGCCGAACGCGCTCGGGACGGCGCCGGGCCAGTGGATCGATACCGTCTTCGGAACGCATCGCAAGCTGGTTATGCTGCTGCCCGGGCCGCCGCACGAACTGAAGGCCATGTTTGAGGAGCAGTGCCTGCCGCGGCTCTCCGAAATTCTGCCGAAGCGGCATATCGCAACGCGGGTGCTGAAGGCCGCAATGATCGGGGAGTCGGCCGCGGACACGAAGATCGCGCCGATTTACACGCAGTACAAGGATGTTGAGACGACCATCCTTGCCCACATGGGCGACATCGAAGTCCGGCTGAGCTGCTCGAAGCCGATTGCCGATCTGGCTCAGGCTCGAGTGGATGAACTTGCTGGAAAAATTGAGGAGGAGCTGGAGGACTTCATCTACTCCTCGCAGGGCGAGACGCTGGAACAGATTGTTCTGTATTACCTGGAGATGCGCGGCGCAACCCTGGCAGTCGCGGAGAGCTGCACCGGAGGCATGGTGGCGGAACGGCTGACCAGCGTCAGCGGCAGCTCGCGGTCTTTCACGGGTGGCGCAGTAGTCTACAGCAACCGGCTGAAAGTGGAGCTGGCCGGCGTTGATCCGCGGCTAATCGAGCAGCACGGAGCGGTGAGCCGCGATGTGGCCGTGGCGCTGGCGGAAGGCATTCGCGAGCGCTGCGGGGCAACTATCGGGCTGGGCATCACCGGCATCGCGGGACCGGCGGGCGGCAGCGAGGAAAAACCAGTAGGCATGGTCTATGTCGCTGTCAGCGACGCCGATGGTACGGAGGCTGTGGAGAAGCGCTTTCCGGGGGATCGCCGCAGCATCCGCTTCTTCGCCAGCCAGCAGGCCCTGGATCTGGTTCGCCGGCGGCTGATGTAGCAGTGCTGTACGCACGCTTGATCCAGGTTGCGTTTGCGCTGCAGATCCGGTTGCAGCGGCTGACCTGACCATGCCGGCTGGCATTGGTTGCCCAATGGGCCAATGACTTCCGGTCTGCATTGCGAGCCGCACTCCCTCCTGGTACCGGCGTCTTCGCCGACTGGCAACAGTCATGCCGAACACAAGCCGATTGGCCTGCGAATCTGCCTTTGTCGAGCGAGTTATCCGGCTCCGATTCTGCTCCAAATCACAAAGGCTTGTGACCAGGCTCACATACAGATGCTCTGTTGCCTGAGGTACGAATGTATAGGACAACAACTCTTCTAAAACACCTTTATTGAAATCTGTGGTAACCCGCTGGAGGGAATCGAGGTCATGAACGTCTTCAGGGACGCAGGACATCTTTTCCGGTTAGCGCTGCTCTTTGTGATCGGAACCCTGGCGTTCTTTGTGCTCCGAAGCTTTGTGGTTCCACGGAGCTTCGGGGAATACGGACATTACAGGGGTGCGGCGATTACCGAGATTGCAGCTCGGCCGGAGCATTTTGCCGGACACCAGACCTGCGAAACATGTCACGCCGATATCGCCCAGACCAAGAGCGCGGGCAAACATGCGCATGTGAACTGCGAAGCCTGCCACGGACCGCAGATAAAGCATGCCGAGGATCCATCGATTGATCCTGGAAAACCGGATACGGCAGTGCTCTGCGTTCGGTGCCACGAGGCCAGCGCCGCCCGGCCGAAGGATTTTCCCCAGGTCAACGCTGCAGAACATGCGAACGGGGTTCCCTGCCAGACATGCCATCAGCCGCACAGTCCGGCCATCACGACGGGAGAAAGCAAATGAATATTACGCGGCGCCATCTGCTGATCCTGCTGCCCGCGGCCGCGGTGGCGTGGAAATCCGTGCTCGCCGGAACTCCGGAAGCTTCGCCTAACTACACCATGACCGATCACTGGTGGAGCATGCTGATCGACATCCCCAAATGTATCGGCTGCGGGAACTGCGTTCGCGCCTGCCAGGCGGAGAACGATGTGCCGGACGGATTTTTCCGGACGTGGGTCGAGCGTTATCACGTAACGGACTGGCACCTTAACAATCCTCAGGTTATTTCTCCGGATGGCGGCAAGGAAGGTTTTCCTGTCGCGAAAGAGGACGAAGGCAAGTATTTCTTCGTCCCGAAGCTTTGCAACCAGTGCGCGGATTCGCCCTGCACCCAGGTTTGTCCCGTGGGTGCGACGTTTGTAACTCCTGACGGCGTGGTACTGGTGGACCAGAAATACTGTCTGGGCTGTGCTTACTGCGTGCAGGCATGCCCCTATGGCTGCCGTTACATTCATCCGAAGAAGAAAGTAGCGGATAAGTGCACGCTTTGCTATCACCGGATCACGAAGGGACTGACAACGGCGTGCTGCGAAGCCTGCCCAACGGGCGCGCGCCAGCTGGCCGATCTCAGGAATCCAAACGATCCGATCCACGCGTTCCTGAAGACACATACCGTGCAGATACTGAAGCCACAGATGGCCACAGGCGCGAAGGTTTTTTACCACGACCTGGATGGTTCGGTGCGGTGAGTTCAACGGAACGACAAGGAGACTGCTGACCGTATGCACGGCGTTGAAGGCTTCATGTATCCGAACGAGGTCTCGCTCTACTGGAGCGTGCTTATCGTTCTCTATCCCTACATTACAGGTCTGGTGGCCGGGGCTTTCATTCTGGCTTCACTGGAACGGGTCTTCCGGGTGGAGGCGGTGAAGCCGACGTACCGGCTGGCGCTGCTGACGGCGCTCGCATTTCTGCTTGTCGCACCCTTGCCGCTCCAGCTGCATCTGGGACATCCGGAGCGTTCGCTGGAGATGTACATGACGCCGCATCGTTCCTCGGCGATGGCGATGTTCGGCTTTGTCTATCTCTGGTATCTCATGGCTGTTCTGGTCGTGGAGATCTGGCTGGATTACCGGGCGGACATCGTGAAGCTTGCGCAATCCACCACAGGCTGGAAACGGCTGCTCTACCGCATGATGACTCTGGGATCGTACAACATCAGCCCACGCGCACTCCGGATCGACGATCGCGCGGGCTGGTTTGTCACCCTCATCGGAGTTCCCTCGGCCTTTCTGCTGCATGGGTACGTTGGATTTATCTTTGGCTCTATCAAGGCGAATCCCTGGTGGTCGTCGCCGCTGATGCCGGTAGTCTTTATCTTCTCGGCGATGGTTTCCGGGATCGCCGCGGTGATGCTGCTCTACATGGTTTCGATGCGACTGCGGCGGCAGCCGATCGATATGCGCTGCGTGGATACCGTGGCCAGGTACATGTTTTATATCTTCATCATTGATTTCAGCCTGGAGATGCTCGATCTTCTCCACCGCATTTACGAAGCGGACGAGTCATTTCGCAGTCTGGACTTCATGGTGCATACCAAACTGTATTTCTCCCAGATCGTGCTGCAGATCTATATTGGCACTCTGATTCCGATTCTGTTGCTGGCACTGACCCAGGTTGTAAAGCTGTCGGAAATCGCTCGAAAGCGGATCTACGTGGTTGCCGGATCCCTGGCGCTCATCGGCATTCTTGCGATGCGCTGGAACGTGGTGATCGGCGGCCAGCTGTTTTCGAAGAGCTTTCTCGGGTATACGACCTACAAGATGGCGCTGGCTACGCGCGAGGGCCTGCTCGTATCGATCGCTCTCACCATCCTGCCCCTGCCGATCCTTGTGTTTCTGATCAAAATTCTGCCGCCGTGGGCCAGGGAGAGCCATACGCCGGCGACCGTGGTCGCCTCCGCGGATTAGCGCAGCGACATTCGGCGGCGCTCAGAAAGGCGGCGCAGGATGAACGATCTTTCTGATGTTGTTGAGCGGCTTGCGCGGAGCGTGGAAGCTCTGGAGCGCCGCGTTTCCGCCCTCGAGGGACGTTCGCAGCCGGAGTTGCCGGTCGAGGTTCCGCCTGCTGCGCCGCAACTGCGTCCTGCGAGACCGGCGGGGGCGCAGGCGGGAATCTTCTCGCTCCTTGGCAAGGCGATGCTGGGCATTGCCGGAGCGTATCTGCTTCGCGCCCTGGCGGAGTCGAGCGCCCTGCCAGGCGGTCCGGTGATCGCGGTGGCGATTGCGTACGCCCTGGTCTGGCTGATTCCGGCTTCGCGGGCCCCGGAGAGAGCGTCGGTCAGCAGCCTGGTGTGGGCCAGCACATCGGTCCTGATTCTGGTGCCGATGCTTTGGGAGCTGACTCTTCGCTTCCGCCTTCTTTCCGATGCGGTGACTGCCGGAGTTCTTGCCGGATTTGTCATCGCGGCTCTGGTGCTGGGATGGCGGCGCCATTTCGCGGCATTGACATGGGTGGTCAGCGGAGTGGCGAGCGTGGCTGCAGTCTCTTTTGCCATCGTGACGCAGGATCTTCTGCCTTTCCTGCTCACGCTGCTGCTGATCGCGGTGGCCACTGAAGTTGCGGTGCTCCGGCAGCGGAACGCTCACGTGAGGGCTGTCGTCGCGGCTGCTGCCGACCTGGGGATCTTTGCTCTGATCTGGGTGTTCTCGAGCGCCCCGGCCGAGCACGCGGAATATCGACCTGTCGCTGCCGCTCTGCTGCCGGCTCCCGGCGCCATCCTGCTGTTCATCTATGCGGCCAGCGCCAGCACACAAACGGTCCTTCTGCGGCGAGGGATATCCTTCTTCGAGATCGTGCAGACGCTGGTTGCGTTTCTTCTGGCGATCTGGGGTGTGCTGGTCTTCTGGTCGGGTCCCGGAGCTGCGGTTCTCGGATTGGTTTGCCTTGGGGCGTCGATTGCCGGTTATGCCGTCACCTTTGGCTGGTTCGATCCTGCGCACGCACAGCGGAACTACCACGTCTATGCCACAGGCAGCCTGGCGCTGCTTCTGGCCGGCTGCTTTCTCAGCCTGCCGGCTCCATGGCTTGCCGTCTGCCTCAGCGGGTGCGCGGTTGCAGCAGCGGTGCTGGGAGCGTCCAGCGGCCGGCTGACCCTGGGATTTCACGGGCTGGCCTGTCTGGTGTCGGCTGCGGTTTCATCCGGGCTGCTGGTCTGGGCTCCTCATGCAATGGCCGGTCCTTTTCCGGGTTCCCCCGGATGGGTACGTCTCACGGTCTTCGGATCGGCGGTCGCCTGCTATGGCGCCGTGGTTCGGTCTGCCGGAGAGCGTTGGTGGAATCGCACGCTCAGTCTTCTCTGCGCGGGGACAGCGGCAGGATCGGCGGCGGCCTTCATTGTGTGGGCTTTGGTGCGAGTCACGGTCCCGGCAACTCCCGCCGCGTCCACGCTCGCGGTCATTCGCACCCTGGTCCTGTGCGCTGTTTCGCTGGGTTTGGCGTGGGCTGGTTCGTTCTGGCGTAAGGTCGAACTCGTCTGGCTTGCCTGGAGCGGCCTGGTTCTGGGCGCGCTCAAGCTGCTCGTTGAAGACCTGCGCCATGGCCACCTGGGGTTCACCGCAGCCTCAATCTTCCTCTACGCGGTCACACTGCTTCTGGTTCCGCGGGTCGTCCGTTTGCAGCACAGAGCCGCCGGCCGGAACTGACGTTTCCTGCCCGTGGACGAAAAAAAAGGGCCCGGATCTCACTCATCTCCGGGCCCGATAGGTCCTGGTACATCACTTGAGGGCCAGAAAGACCTTATGCGCGCCTTCAAGGTTCGCATCCTCGTGCCACGCCCGGCGTTCCCGCTTCGAGGCGGGAAGGTCCATGTTCATGGAAACGGAGGGGCACAGGATCTGGCTCAGAAAATATTCGTGGCCGTAGTAGTGGAAGACCAACCTGCCGGGGTCGGTCGAGTTGGCCTGCACAAACTCCGCCACCGATGGGGAGAGCACGCCGACCGGCAGATCGCGGTTGTGAATCTCGATGGCGCCGGACGAGACCGGCGTGATCGTGTAGGTACCTGCGGGGAGAACCTTATTGCCCACCGTGAAATCGAATGGAACAGTCGCCTGGACTGCACGACCCTGAGCCACGGCACCGGCTGTTGTGAGGAGGCTGGCCAGGGCAAAAACGACGATTGAGGTGATGCCTTTCATGACGATATCTCCCTTCTCGAAGCGCCTTCTGAGCGCCTCTCCGGACTCCTCACAGTGGAGCCCGAACTGAATTTTGTCTGGTGTTCGGAAGGCCCTTCCTTCCGGGCTTGGGGTAACGCCCGGGAATATTGCAGTCTTCGTGCCAAAGCTGCCGCTGCTGCCGCACAGCGCGCGTACTGATTGGTGCCCGTGTGTTTTCAATGCGATACGGATGGAGAGGTTGTGAGATCCCTGGGTTCCCTGGCCGGGAACTACCCCTCGCGGTATCCGATCGGATACCCTCCAGGAATCGGTTGGTTCCCAGCGATCTTCGCCCGCGTGATGGGTGACGGTTCCCGTACGGGTTCGCTACACTGGAGCGCTCAGGAGAATTCTTGAAACCGAGGCTCGCTGGAATCTCTGGTCCGCTGCGGGGCACCGTACGCGAACTGGGTAGTGAAGAACTGTCCATCGGTCGGCTGGAGGCGAACGGCCTTTGCCTGCCCGACCCCGCCGTTTCGCGGAAGCACTGTACGATTCAGCAGGTGGACGGACGCTTTGAACTGGCGGATCTCGACAGCCGGAACGGCACCTTTGTCAACGGGATCCCGGTTCGAAACAAGGTACTGGAGCACGGCGACACGATCCGCGTTGGCCACTGCGAGCTGGTTTTCCTTTTGGGCGAAGACGAAGGCGGGGAAAGCCTGAACCTGCGTCCGGTTGAGGAGCCGCCGGTCCTGGCAACCAGGACGATTCAGTTCGCTCAGCCGTCATCCAGATTTCCCACGGCGGGAGTCGAAGTTGGGCGCATGGCGCGGGACCTGACGGCGCTGTTCCGGATCACGAATGTCATTAATTCCATACGCGACCTCGGGGCACTTCAGCGCGAACTTCTGCAGGTGATTTGTGAGGTCATCCCGGCGGAGCAAGGCGCGATCATCCTGCTCACCGATCCCAACAATGAGGCGGGCTCGGTTTGTAACTGGTGCCGAGAGGACGGGGACAAGCGGCCTCTCAGGGTCCATAGGGATCTGGTGCATCGGGCCCTGTGGGAACGCTCGGCGGTGTTCACGGACGTGGGCTGCGACGCGAAGGATCCCTGTAACGTGCTCTGCGTGCCCCTGATTGCCGCGGAGCGAACGCTGGGGGTCATCTACCTGACGGCCTCGCAACCCGTTTCACCTTTCCTGGAAGACCATATCCACTTCCTGAGTTCCGTCTCGCGGATCGCCGCGGTCACCCTCGAGAACAGGCTCGCGCTCGATGCGCTGAGTTCGGAAAACGAGGCGCTGAAGGAACAAATCCATACCAGCAAAATGGTGGGGGAGAGCCGGCAAATCCGGCAGGTGGAGGAATTCGTCACCCGGGTGGCGCGGGGAGACACGACCGTCCTGATCCGCGGGGAGAGCGGCACCGGCAAGGAGCTCGTCGCCCGCGCGATCCATCATCACAGCCCGCGTTCGGGTCGGCCTTTCGTGGCCATCAACTGTGCGGCGATCCCGGAGGCTCTGCTGGAAAGCGAACTCTTCGGGCACGAAAAGGGTGCGTTCACCGGGGCTGTCGCAATGAAAAAGGGCAAGCTGGAAGCGGCCGAGAACGGGACTCTGTTCCTGGACGAGATTGGCGAACTTGCGCCGGGCCTGCAGGCGAAACTGCTGCGCGTGCTGCAGCAGAGGGAATTTGAGCGTCTCGGCGGAACACGGCCGATTGCTTTCACCGCCCGCGTCGTAGCCGCGACAAACAGGAACCTGGAGCAGGCCATCAAGTCCGGGGAATTTCGGCAGGATCTTTATTACCGGCTCAATGTTGTCTCGGTGACTGTGCCTCCGTTGCGCGAGCACCGCGACGACATTCCGCTGCTGGCCCTCTTCTTTGCGGCGAAATATGCGGAGAAGAGCAAACGTCCGTTCAAGGGCATCTCGCGCGAGGCGCGAACGCTGCTGATGCATTACAGCTGGCCTGGGAATGTGCGCGAACTGGAGAATGCCATCGAGCATGCCATCGTGCTGGGCCTGACGGAGGAGATTCTGCCCGAAGACCTCCCGACCGCCATCCTCGAGGAAGAGTCCGCCGGGCTGGAGGCGGCCCGGTACCATGCGGTGCTGAATAACACAAAGAAGGAGCTGATCCTGCGTGCGCTTCGGGAAGCCGATGGAAGTTATCCGGAGGCGGCGCGGCTGCTCGGGATCCATCCGAAGTATCTGCACCGGCTGGTGCGGACCTTGAACCTGAAATCAAAGATTCGTTAGGGGCGGCTGCGCCAGGTCGCGATGCGGCGATGGCCGAGTTTAGACTTAGGGGTCGCGTGAGGCGCGAGCTCTGGGTTACTTGTTCTGGCCCGGCGCGGAGTCGTAGAAGCGGCCGGCGCTGCGGAGATTGTCGATGAATTGCAGAGTCCTGAGAGGCCTGGTTTCCCTTTCCCTTGCGGCAGCCCTGGTCTGCCCTGTTGTCGCTGCGGAGGACCCGGCGCGCGAGCAGTCGCGCTCCATGGTGATGACGCAGTACGGAATCGTCGCCACCAGCCAGGCGGTCGCCTCGCAGGCGGGCGCGGCGATCCTGGCCAGGGGCGGGAATGCCGTCGATGCGGCCATCGCGGCGAACGCCGCGCTGGGCGTGATTGAGCCGATGATGAACGGCGTGGGCGGCGATCTGTTTGCCATTGTCTACGATGCGAAGGCGCACCACCTGTACGGGCTGAATGCGAGCGGCTGGGCTCCGGAGAAGCTGAGCGTCGAAGCTCTCGCGCAGCGTGGCATAACGCATATGAGGACCATCGACGAGGTGACGGTTCCGGGCGCTGTGGCGGGATGGGATGCGCTGAGAAAACGCTGGGGCCGGCTTTCGATGGCAGAGGATCTGGCGCCTGCGATCGCGCTGGCCAAGAACGGGATCGCCGTCACGGAAACGGATGCGGAGAACTGGAAGACCTACGGGATGCCGTTCGCAGCAAATCCTGAGTTCGCGAAGGTCTTTCTGCCCGAAGGGCATGCTCCCGCCGCGGGGGATCTGTTCCGGAATCCGGAACTGGCGGCGACGCTGGGCAGGATTGCCGAGCACGGCCGCGACGGCTTCTACCAGGGCCCGACGGCAGATGCCATTCTGAAGCTGGAGCGGCAGCTCGGCGGCTTCATGGAGGCCGATGATCTGACGGAGTTCCAGCCGGAATGGGTGGATCCGGTGAGCACCACCTATCACGGCTGGACGGTCTACGAGATGCCGCCGAACGGGCAGGGCATTGCCGCTCTGCAGATGCTCAACATCATGGAGAACTTTCCCATCCGGGAATGGGGCCACAACAGCCAGAAATCCCTCCACGTGGAAATCGAGGCGAAGAAGCTGGCCTATGCGGATCTGCAGCATTATGTCGGCGATCCGCATGCGACCCATATCCCGGTTCAGGAACTCATCTCCAAGAGCCTGGCGGCACAGCGGGCGAAGCTGATCACCGATAAGGCCGCCTGCAGTGTCCTTCCTTCGAAGCTCAACACCGAACTTTCGCACCTTTCCAGCGACACAACCTATCTGGCTGTGGTGGACCACGAGGGCGATGAGGTATCGCTGATCCAGAGCAACGCTGGCGCATTTGGAGGCGGTCTGGTCGCTCCCGGGACCGGCTTTCCGCTGCAGAATCGCGGCGCGGGATTCACGCTGCAGCCGGACAGGCCGAACACGCTGCGCCCGCGTACGCGTCCGCTGCACACGATTATTCCGGGATTCATGCAGAAGGGCGGCCGCCGGATCGCATTCGGCATCATGGGCGGCTTCAATCAGGCGCAGGCGCACGCGCAGTTTGTCTCGAATATCGTGGATTTCAACATGAATATTCAGGCTGCTCTCGAAGCGGCACGGTTCACGAAGCGCGATTTCGGCGGCTGCGACGTGTGGATGGAGAACGGCATTGCGCCGGATGTGATCGCAGGGCTGCGCAGACAGGGTCACATCATTACCGTCTGGCCACGTTACTTCCAGGGAATGGGCAGGGGAAACGCCGTCGAGGTCAACGAGTCTTCACCTGTACACTATGGAGCGACAGATCCCCGAGCCGATGGAGAGGCAGTCCCGGAGCAGATGCCATTCTGACGGGGAAGGGTCGAACAGAACAGCGCTCCGGCAAAGGCGCATTCGAGGATTCATTCTGAAGGGGTCACCATGCAGAGGAGAGAATTTCTGGCGGGCGCATTCAGCGCGACCATGATGGGGGCTGCCGCGTATGCGGGCGCTGTTCCTGCGGGATCGGGTGCGAGTTCGGCCGATCCGGGTTCACCAACCGGGCAGGAAGAGCAGGGAATTCCCGGCGTAAAGCCGATGGCAGTCGGTCTTCTGATTCAGCCTGCCAATGGGCCGGAAGAAGCCATCGCGCGGGTGCATGAGCTGGGCATGTCCAACTGCTTTCTGTCTCTGGATGGCTATCTGGGGCGGTATTCCAGATCGCTGGCTGAGCAGATCGGCGGTCTTCTGGACAAATACCAGGTAGTGGCGACCGCGGCGGAGGTAGTCGGTCCCGGCCCGCTGGTGTGGGATTTCCTGCACGGGCCTGCGACCATCGGCCTGGTGCCGCGCGCAACCCGCAGGGCGAGGATGGATGCTCTGAAGCAGACCTCGGATTTCGCCGCCCAGCTGAAGATTCGCCAGGTGCAGACCCACTGCGGCTTCCTGCCGGAAAACCCAGCCGATCCGTTATACGACGAAGCGGTTCTGGCCATTCGCGAGGTGGCTCAGCACTGCGCTGGCAACGGGCAGATGTTTCTGATGGAAACCGGCCAGGAAACGCCGACGACGATGTCGCGGGCGATTCTGGACGTGAACCAGCCCAACCTCGGCGTCGGCCTCGACACCGCGAATCTGATCCTCTACGGCAAGGCGAATCCGGTGGATGCCGTTGATATCATCGGAACTCATGTGCGAAGCATTCATGCCAAGGACGGAAGGTGGCCTACGGACCCGATGAAACTTGGCGAGGAGGTCCTGATCGGCAAGGGGCTGGTCAATTTCCAGCAGGTTTTCACCAGGCTGCATCGCCTCGGCTACAGGGGCGCGGTCACGATTGAGCGTGAAATTTCAGGCCCGCAGCAGATTGCGGATGTTAAGGTCGAGAAAGTCTATCTCGATCGAGTTATCTCTCGCGTGCATTCAGAACAGGTATAAGGGATCATTCATTGGCTATGGATAGAAGAGAGTTCATCGGCGGCGCTGCCGCATCGGGTGTGATGTTACTCAAATCGCGCACGGCCTTTGGTTCGCAGGCCAATTCCGCTGTGCGGCTCGGGCTGCTGGGTTGCGGCAGTCGCGGGACGTCGGTCGCTACGTCGTTTGCGAAAAACACTTCGGCGCGCATTGTGGCGCTCGCGGATATCTTTCCGGACCAACTGGCCACAGCCAAAGCTCACTTCGACCAGGTGAACAGCTCGCTGGGCGTTCCGGCCATCGATCCGAAGCTGATGTTCCGCGGCTACCGGGCCTTCGAGGAACTGGCTGCCTCGCCCGACGTCGATGCGATCCAGATTTCGACACCGCCGTGGTTCCATGTGCAGCACCTGGACGCGGTGGTGGAGGCCGGCAAGCATGCCTACTGCGAGAAACCGCTGGGCGTGGACGTTGCCCAGGCGAAACAGGCGCTGGAGATCGGGAAGCGCGCGCAGGGACGGCTCAGCCTGGACGTTGGATTTGAGGTTCGCAGCGCGCCTCCGATTGCCGAAGCGATCCGGCGCATTCATGCCGGCGACATCGGCAAGGTGGTCTGCATCGCCGCGCACTACAACGCCCCGGCCGCGGTGAGTCACAGCGGGACCAACTGGTCGGCGGATGAATTTCGCCTGCGCAACTGGCTGTGGGACCGCGTGCTTTCCGGCGACATCATCGTGGAGCAGAACATCCACGTGATCGACCTCTGCAACTGGATTATCGGCAGCCATCCGCTGAAGGCATCGGCTACCGGCGGACGGAATGTTATCACCCACCAGGGAGATACCTGGGATAACTACCAGGTCATCTACACCTATCCCGGAGATGTCCATGTGAGCTTCTCCTCGACGCAGTGGGGAGGAGGGAGCTGGTTCGACGTGACAGAGCGCATCTTCGGAGCGACGGGCATTGCGGAAGCGCCGTACTCGGGTCCGGTGCGCATCATCGGCGCAAATGCGTGGTCCTGGCAGGGGAATGCTCCTGCCGCGCCGGGTGCGCCGGCTGCAGGCTTTGCCGCGAACGGAGCCTTCAGCGATAACCTGGAGTTTGCCGACCGCGAAAAGGACCGCGGATTCATCGAAAGCATCACCTCCGGCAATTTCCATAACCAGGCGGAAGCAGGCGCCGAGAGCGCAGTGAGCGCCATGCTGGGACGGATGGCCGGGCAGCGCGGCCATGAAGTGAGCTGGGATGAGCAGATGCAGCATCCTGAGGTCTACACCCTGAACATGAACATGGCCCAGTTCACGTAACCTCACAATTCGGCACTCCTCCGCGCGCTGTGGCAATCTGGTAGCCTTGGGGCGCGGCTCTGCGCCGCAGCGAGGAGACGGCTATGCGTGTATGCGGCCTTGTAGGGTTGGGATTGTGTCTGGCGCTGACCGGGCCAGCGGCTCTGAATGCACATGCGGCAGCGGCGGCGAGGGCTGCCACGCAGACATCCGGACAGGCGGCGCAGGTGCCTCCTGCCGAGTCTTTGAATGGGCTCCTCACGATGATGGAGCACGAGGTGGTTGGGGCGGCGGATGCCATGCCGGCAGAGAAATACGACTTCGCGCCGGCGACCAGCATGGGACTGTATACCGGAGTGCGCAGTTTCAGCGCGCAGGTGAAGCACCTGGCCGAATCCAATTATGAATTCTTCGCCCCCTGGGGCGGACCTGGTGCGGTCGATCCCAAGACCATCGAGGCGCTCAAGACCAAGGATCAAATCATGGAGGCGCTTCGGGTTTCCTACGCTTACGCGCACCATGCGATCAACACCATCACGCCGGAGAACGCGTTCGAGGCTCTGCCCGGACCGCCGCAGAGGAAGATGACGCGGGTGTCGATGGCGGCTTTTGGTATGGCGCATTCGATGGATCACTACGGGCAGCTCGTCGAGTATCTGCGGATGAACGGCATTGTGCCGCCCGCCAGCCGCCACACAGGTCGAAGGTAGGGAGGCGGAGTCGGATGTGAATTCATCGGCTGGATCCGAGCTTCCGCGTAACCTGGCTGTGTCTGAGACAATGAAGCCGGATGACTCTCGGACGCAGCGTGGAAGTCGAGGAGGAGCGCACCCATCCGGTACTGCGGGTGTTATCCATCCTGCTGCTACTCGCTGTGCTCGTTGCGGCCGGCGCAGTTTTCGGCATGGCGGTGTGGCTCAAACATGCGATGCGCGCCTCTCTGCCGCAGCTCGACGGAATCATTCCGGTGTCGGGACTGAGCGCGCCGGTGACGGTGCGGCGCGATCAGCATGGGGTTCCCCACATCGAAGCGGCGAACCTCGACGATTTACTCTTTGCACAGGGGTACATCACGGCGCAGGACCGCCTGTGGGAGATGGATATGGCCCGCCGAATGGCGGCGGGCAACGCGGCGGAGATCCTGGGCCCGCGGCTGGTGGAGCACGATCGGGTGCAGCGCGTGCTGGCCATGCGGGCAACGGCGGAACGGCTCACGGCGACTCTTGACGATCGCGACCGCCGCTACTTCGACGATTACGCACGCGGCGTCAATGCCTTCATTGGCGAGAATCAGGACCACCTGCCCGCAGAGTTTCGGCTGCTGATGTACCGGCCGCGGCCGTGGCAGCCGGTCGATTCCATGCTGGTGGCCATGAGCATGGTTCAGATGCTGGACGAACACTGGCCGGAGAAGCTGGCGCGCGAGCGGATCACCGCCCGTCTGGGGCCGACTCTGGCGGCGGATCTGTATCCCACCGGCTCCTGGCGCGATCGACCTCCGATTGCAACCGAACCACCGATTACAGCGCCAGGCCAGACCATCCCGGATATTCCCCTGGACGAGTCGCAGATCGGTATTCTTCAGGATGACCTGCTGCATCTCGATCGGGTCATCGGCGTGAGGGGAGTGGATTGCCTGGGGTGCACGCCGGGGTCGAACGAATGGGCCGTCGCCGGCTCGCGAACCGCCAGCGGAAAGGCCATGCTCTCGAATGACATGCATCTGCGGCATCAGATTCCGAATATCTGGTACATGAGCGGCCTGAGAGCGCCTGGGTTTCACGCTGCCGGCGTCACCGTTCCTGGGATCCCACTCATCATTGCCGGGCATAACGAGCATGTTGCGTGGGGATTCACGGCGCTCTACGGCGATACGCAGGATATCTATGTGGAGCGGGTGAACGCGCAGGATCAGTACCAGGGGCCGGACGGTACATGGCGTCCGATCGAACACGACCGGGAGACGATTCGGGTTCGCGGCGGCCATGATGTGACCGTGGATGTGGAGCGCACCGGTCATGGCGTGGTGATTACCCCGCTCATTCCTGGCGAGAGGCGCACTCTGGCGCTGAAATGGACGGTCTACGATCCGAAGGTGGCTGGCATGCCGCTGCTCGACATGGACACGGCGGCGAACTGGACGGATTTTCGCAACGCCCTGCGGGAGTGGTGGGGACCTACGCAGAATGTCGTCTATGCCGACGACCAGGGGCATATCGGGTATCAGGCGGTGGGCGATATTCCGTATAGGCCCAACGGGCTTTCCGGCGTTCCCATTTCCGATCAGCAGCACGAGTGGCAGGGATTCATTTCCTTCGATCAGCTTCCCTCGGCCTTCGATCCTCCCGGGGGCATTCTGGCGACGGCGAATGCGCGCGTGACGCCAGACGACTACCCGACTCCGCTCACTTTGGAGTGGGCCGATCCCTACCGCAACGAGCGTATCTGGAAGTGGATCGAGCCGAAGGACAAGTTGACCCCGCAGGACATGCTGACGCTGCAGACGGATGTGTATTCGGAGCTGGACCAGGAGATCGCGCAGCGGCTGGCTTATGGAATCGATCATGCAGGCCATGTGGATGCGCGGCTGCGTCAGGCGGCCGATCTGCTGCGGTCCTGGAACGGCGAGGTGGGTATCAATTCGGCCCCGGCAGCCATTGTTGCCGCGGCCAGAGCGGTCTTCCTTCCTATGCTGCTGCGGCCGAAACTGGGGAATGACTGGAGGCTGTACAGGTGGGCCGAGAGCCTTTTTGCGGGCGAGCAGATCCTGATGAACGAGCCCGTCGCATGGTTGCCGAAGCAGTATGCCAGCTGGGACGATTTCCTGGCCGACATGGTCCGGCAGGGGCTCGAGCGAGCGCACGCACCGGCGAATCTGGCGCAGTGGCGCTACGGCTATGCGCATCCGGTGGAGCTGGAGCACCCCATCTTCGGCCTGCTGCCCTGGTTCAAAAAGTGGACAGGAACCGGCGCGCAGCCGCAGTCCGGCGACACGACGACGGTGAAACAGGTCGGCCGCACCTTCGGGCCGTCACAGCGATTCACGATTGACTGGAACAACGTGGACGGGGCAACGGAGAACATCGTGATGGGAGAATCGGGCGATCCGCTGGGAGCGTATTATCGCGATCAGTGGCCGTACTGGTATGACGGCAGGACCTTTGCGATGCCATTTACCAACCAGGCTGTGAATGCAGCCACGAGTCATACTCTGCGGCTGGAGCCGTGAGACCCCTGCTTGCCACATCGAGCGCCGATGTGGGAACCTGGTTCGGGGGCAAGCTCCTGCTCCTGGTGGTAGCGACTATCGCCGTGCTTCCGCTGGCTCTGCGCGGTACCTCGTGCGGCCAGGACTTCGATTTTCACCTGCAGAACTGGCTGGAGGTGACTCGAAGCTGGCATCAGGGCGTGCTGTACCCGCACTGGGCGGCCTCAGCCAATTACGGCGCCGGGGAGCCGCGGTTTATCTTCTATCCACCCCTGGCGTGGATGCTCGGGGCGTCGCTGGGCACGGTCTTGCCGTGGAGCTGGACCCCGTTCGCGTTCGCATTTCTGGCTCTGCTCGGCGCAGGCTGGAGCTTCCAGGCGATGGCTCGTGAGTGGGTGACCGATGAGGCCGCGACGGCCGGCGCCTGCCTTTATGTGGTGAACCCGTACCTGCTGTTTGTCCTGTACGAACGCTCAGCCCTCGCGGAGCTGCTGGCGGCGAGCTGGATTCCACTGCTTGTGCTCTGCGGGCTGAGGAAGAAGGCGGCCCTGGTCCAGCTGGCCCTGGCTCTTGCGGCCATCTGGCTGACAAATGCTCCCGCGGCGGTCATCGGCTGCTACATGCTGGCTGGGCTGGTCGCGGTGGACGCTCTGCAGCAGAGGGATTGGGCGCTGGTGCGGCGGGCTGCAATCGCTGTCCCTCTGGGGCTGGGGCTGGCAGCGTTCTGGCTGGTGCCGGCGCTCTTTGAGCAGCGCTGGGTGCAAATCGGGCGCGCCATCGGGCCGCTGATGCGTGTCGAGGACAGCTTTCTCTTTGAGCCTGTGAAATGGCCGGGCAAGTTCCCTCCCACCTCCGACGAGATCCTGGCGACCGCTTACCACAATCTGGTGCTCCATACGGCTTCCTGGATTGTGGTGTCGCTGGTCCTGGCTGCAGCACTCGCGGCCTGGCTCTCTTATCGCAGGCGCAGCGTTTTGTGGGTACCGCTGGTGGTGGTGGGTGCAGCAATCGCCGTGCTGCAGCTTCGCTGGAGTGACCTGATTTGGCGCATCACGCCCGAGCTCAGGTACCTGCAGTTTCCCTGGCGATGGATGCTGGCTCTGGGCATGATTGCAGCAGCTCTGGCGGGGCTCGCGCTCGAGACTGGGGCGCGGGGGCGGTCCTCGCTGTCCGGGCCGCGTGGCCGCATGCTCGGCAGGTGGTTCGGCCGAGTCGCCGTTCTGATGCTCGCTCTCGGGCTGACGGCGTTCGCGGCCCTCCACTTCTGGCAGCCCTGCGACGAAGAAGATAACGTGCAGGCGCAGATCGCGACCCTGCATACAACTGGATTCGAAGGGACAGACGAGTACACGCCCCTGGGCGGCAGCAATGACGATCTGGACGACATGATGTCGGATCGGGACGAGATGATCGCCCCGGTGACCCTGCTGGAAACTGATGCGACCCTGGACAGCGACCTGTTCGCGGACGATTCCTCTGAGCCACACACTGCGCCGGGGCATGTGGAACTCCAGGATTGGGACACCGAGCACATGACGGCGGTAGTCACCACTCCTGGATCTGAACTGGCGCTGCTTCGTCTGATGGATTACCCCGGCTGGCGCATCCGGCTGAACGGCTCCGCCGTTCGGATGCGTCACATGGATGGGCTCCCGGTGGTCCCGCTCGCCGCCGGCGTTAATCGGATCGATATCCGCTGGATTACGACCGGCGACGTATGGGCCGGGCGGGGACTCTCGATAGCCGCCCTGGCGATTACACTGGCACTCAGCAGGAGAGAAAGGCGAAAAATACGCGCAGTTCCGATACCATGATCGAGATGCAGTCCGACGTGCAGGATATTTTGCGGGAGGGCGTGGAGCGAACGGATGCTGCGCTGGAGCGGTTGCTTCCGCCCGTGAGCCAAACACCAGCTTCGATCCACAAGGCGATGCGGCACAGCGTTTTTGCCGGAGGCAAGCGGTTGCGGCCGGTACTGGCCATGGAGGCGGCGTGGATGATTGCGGCGGTTCGCGGCGGTTCCGGTCTGCCCGACGGGATCGAGGAACTCGGCGCGGCCATCGAGATGCTGCATACTTACTCCCTGATCCACGACGACCTGCCGGCGCTCGATGACGACGACCTGCGGCGCGGCAAGCCCACCTGCCATGTAGCTTTCGGCGAGGCGATTGCAATCCTGGCTGGCGACGCGCTACAGACGCTTGCGTACCAGACTCTGGCGCGCATGCGCTGCTCTGCCGACCGGAGAGTGGAGATGATCCGGCTCATCGCGGACGCGACCGGCACCATCGAAGGAATGATCGGCGGACAGGTGCTCGACCTCGAAGGGGAGCACACCAAACCCACAGCGGAAATGGTGCTGGCCATCCATCGAGCCAAAACAGGCGCCCTCATCCGGGTCAGCATTGTAACGGGGGGCATTTACGCCGGAGCAGACGTGGAAGACGCGGCTCGCCTCGAGAAGTTTGGGCGCAAGGCGGGGCTGGCATTCCAGATTGTGGACGACATCCTGGACGTTACCCAGGACTCGCAGCACCTGGGCAAGACGGCTGGGAAGGATGTGGCCAGCGATAAAGCGACCTGGCCGGCGGTGTTTGGCATCGAAACCGCGCGGCGCGACGCGAACCGGCTGATTGCCGAGGCCTTTGCCGTGCTGGAGCCCTGGGGAGACGCAGCCGGGAGCCTGAAAGCCGTCGCCCGGTACCTGGTGGAGCGGACGCACTAAAGGCGTTGCCCGACGAAGGTTGGGTCCCAGGGGCAGCTGTCTTTTTCGGATTCGGAGTTGAGATCGTCCGGAATTCTAAATGCCCATCCCGAATTCGGCGTTCATCTCCTCACCAGCATGGGAGAAGAAATCCGAGGGAGTACGGCGCTTAAACTTGTAGCGCAGCCTTAGTTCGCGGCCGATGTACAGGCCGAGCGCGGTGACCCCCACTGCGACCGAGGTCCATCCCACGGCGCGCAGCGCGCGGCATGAAGCCGGTGCGGTCGAACTATTGTCGGATCTCGCCAAAGCAATCGTCCTCTTCATCAAACGGCAACAAAACGTGCGCTTTCCCCGCGGCGCCATGGGTTCATGATAGCGCAGATGCCGATGCGCCGGGCTTCCCGGCTTTCTGCAGATATATATCGGCAGCCGCGAGCAGAGCCATAACTCATTCGAGGGATTCGATGCGCCGCAGCAGGGCGACTTTGCGCTCGGGAGGAAGAAAACTTGCCTCGATGGAGTTGGCCGCCAGTTCCCGCAGATGTTCTTCGGTGAAACCGAATCGGCCCGCGGCGAGACGGTACTCATCTTCCAGATCGGCCCCGAAAAGAGCCGGGTCGTCGGAGTTGAGGGTTACCATGATGCCGGAATCGAAGTACCGGCGCAGCGGGTGGTCTTCGACCCGTGCGCAGCATCCGGTCTTCAGGTTGGAGGTGACGCAGATTTCCACAGGGATCTGGCGCTCCGCCAGAACTTCCATCAGATCGGGATCCTGGATTGCGGAGAGGCCATGTCCGATACGTTCCGCCCCGATATTCAATGCGGCCCAGATGCCCTCCGGCCCGACCGTCTCGCCGGCATGAACGGTCAGCCGCAGACCGGCATCGCGGGCTTCTGCGTACAGGTCGCGGAAGGGCTCGGCTCCGGTGCGCCTCTCGTCGCCGCCAATCCCGATTCCGACGATGGAGGGGAACTCCGCCCGCAACTCGGCAGCTTTGCGGAAGACGCGCGCAGCCTCCTCCGGGCCGAAGTGGCGCACAGCGTCGAAGATCCAGCAGGCCGAAATGCCAAGTTGCGCCTCAGCCCGGACGCGCGCTCGCTCCATTCCCGCGAGCAGAGGCTCGAATTCACAACGTTGCCAGTAGTAAACCACGCCGACCGAAACGTAGACCTCCGCGTGGACGACACCCTGCCGGGCGAGCCGCTCGAGCATCCTCGAGGTGACAAGCTCATAATCCTCGGCGCTTCGCAGGTGTTCGGTGATGGCCTTAAAAGCCATCAGAAATCCGGTGAAATCGGTATAGCGAAAGAGCGCACGCGCCCGGGCCAGATCGAGGGCGCCAACACCCTGATGGGCGCTCAGATCCACCAGCGTCTCGGGCGTCACGGTGCCTTCGAGATGCAGATGCAGTTCGGCTTTGGGCAGCCGGCGAATGAACGGAAGCGCATCCATGGTAACTGCTCAGAGTACAGCAGACTTCGCCGGAGGTCTGTGACCTCGAGGCGGCGATCCGCGGCGCTTGCCCTGTTCTGAGCGAACTGTGCCGGAGGAAGGGACGCAAGCTGCCGATGAGATCGCGCAAAGAGGGGACCGCAGTTACAATCCGGGAATGGCGTCGAAGCAGGGGAAGGCCGAGTTTCGTCGGGATCTGCTCAGGTGGTTTGACCAGAACGCCCGCGATCTGCCCTGGCGGCGAACGCGCGACCCTTATGCGATCTGGGTATCGGAGACCATGCTGCAGCAGACGCGGGTTGCCGTTGTCATCGATTACTACACCCGATTCATGGAGAGGTTTCCGACGCTGGCCTCGCTCGCCGAGGCGAAAGAATCGGAGGTTCTGGCGCAATGGAGCGGCCTGGGGTACTATCGGCGGGCACGCGCGCTTCACGAGTCAGCGCGGGCGGTGATGGCCGAACACGACGGGAAGATTCCGGGGGTTGCGGCGGAACTCGCCCGGCTGCCAGGGGTTGGCGTCTATACCGCGGGGGCGGTTGCCAGCATTGCGTTTGGCGAATGCGTCGCAGCGATCGACGGCAATGTGGAGCGAGTGCTGACGCGCTACTTTGGCCACGAGCCGGTTCCGGGTGCCGCGCGCAGCGGGGAACTGAGGCGGAATGCGGAAGAGCTGGTCGATCCGGACCGTCCCGGCGCTTTCAACGAAGCCATGATGGAACTGGGCGCGACCCTTTGTCTGCCTCGTGCGCCGCTCTGTCTGACCTGTCCACTGCGTCAGGGTTGCGCCACCCGAGGAGAACACAGCGTACCCCGCGCCAGGAAGATGCTGAGCCGTGAGATCGGCCGGGTCCTGATCCAGCGGCGGCAGTGGCCCAGGACGGAGGTCCTGCTCGATCAGCGTCCGGCGGATGCGCCGCAGATGCCTTGTTTCTGGGAGCTGCCCCAGATCAGGGAGGGGCGCGAGATCAAAGAGGCCGCGCTCCTGACCCTGCGGCATTCGATCACGAACACGAACTACTACGTGACCGTCTATGGCCTGAATTCCAACGAACAAAAGCTGCTGTCGGAGAGCCACGGTGAGCGTGCCTGGGTTCCGGTCCGCGATCTGCAGGGGCGGCCCCTGACGGGGCTGACATTGAAAATCCTCAGGCGTTTGAAGGTCATGCCGGGGTACAGCGGCAGGGGACCAGCCATCGCCCTCGACGAAGTGGCGCCCGATGCGGACCTTGAATTTGAACTTGCAGTCCCCGAGAACGCAACCTGAAGGAAGGAGCGAGGTGGCCGGGCATTAGCGCCGGCGGAGGCATGGCCCGCCCACTATGAATCTTTGTGCACGCGTTATTGCGTTTTCCTGCCTTCTGGCTGCGCCGGTTTTCGCGCAGCAGACGACGGTTCCTGCCATCCCCGGTGTTCCCAAAGCTGCGCAACGGGCGGCCGAGTCCATCGATCCGGAGAAGATTCGCGCTCATGTTCGCTTCCTTGCCAGCGATCTTCTCGAAGGACGCGGACCCGGAGTCCGCGGCGGCAACATTGCCGCCGAGTATGTCGCCACACAGTTTGCCCTGGACGGGCTGAAACCCGCCGGCGACAACGGCACGTATTTTCAGAATGTGCCGCTCTATGCTGTGCATACCATCGAGGATCAAACCCGCTTCACGCTGGTTCCGCAGCATGGCGCGCCCATTCCGCTCATCTACGGCCAGGACGTGGTGACCAAGGACGAAACCGGGCAGGAGTCCGCCGAGATTGACGCCCCTATCGTCTTCGTCGGCTACGGCATCGACGCGCCGGAATACCACTGGAACGACTACGCCGGTGTGGATGTGAAAGGCAAGGTCCTGCTGGTCATCGTCAATGAGCCGCCTTCGGACGATCCGAGTTTCTTCAAAGGCAAGGCGCTGACTTACTACGGTCGGTGGACTTATAAGTACGAAGACGCGGCACGAAGAGGAGCCGCGGGCGTGCTGATCATCCATCGGACCGATCTGGCGAGCTATGGGTGGGACGTGGTTCGCAATTCGCAGTCGGTGGAGAAGTCGTTTCTGGAAGGCGATCCAACTGCTACCCTCCGGGCTGCCAGCTGGGTTCAATACGACGTGGCGCGGAAACTCATGGGTGCTGTCGGCCTGAATGTCGACCAGGAGATTGAGGCGGCAGGGAAACGGGGCTTTCATGCTGTGGAGTTGCCTGTTCGGCTGCAGGCGCACATTGCCAGCCGCGTGCGCCATTACAACTCCCCGAATGTGATTGCCGAAGTGCCCGGCAGGGAAAGCGGCCCCGACCAGGCTGTCATCTATTCGGCCCACTATGACCACCTCGGCATCAATCCTGATCTGAAGGGTCACAATATCTACAATGGAGCCGCCGATAACGGTACGGGCTGCGGCATTCTGCTCGAGCTGGCGCGGGCGTGGTCCACGCTCCATCCGCCGCATACGGTGTTTCTGGCCTCGGTCACCGCGGAAGAGCAGGGGCTTCTCGGGTCGCAGTATCTTGGTATGCACCCGCCCATCCCGGCTGGCCAGATCGCGCTGGACCTCAATTACGACATGCTGAATCCCATCGGCATCCCACTTTCCGTGGAGGTGAGCGGCGCCGAGCGGACGACGTTTTATCCTGAAGTCAAGCGCACCGCAAAGGCCTTCCACCTCGCCATCCAGCCGGATCAGTTCCCCATGGCCGGGCTCTACTACCGCTCGGACCACTTCAGCTTCGCGCGTGTCGGCATCCCCGGATTCTCCATCGAGCAGGGCACGCTCTTTGCCGGACATGACGGCGCCTGGGGCATTGCACAGGCGAAGGACTATAACGAGCATCGCTACCATCAGCCATGGGATCAGTACAGGCCGGAGATGGACTTTCGCGGGAATGCGAAGATGGCGCGGTTCGGCCTCATTCTCGGGTGGGAAGCTATGACAGTGAAGGGCGGTATCGGCTGGGAACCTGGCGATGAGTTTGCAGCCGCCCGCAGGAAGAGCCTCGCGTCGAGTGGCGGACAGTGATTCTGCCAGGATAGGCTCGGTTTTCGGGCCATTTCGTTTGTCGCTTCGACTGGCCCGAGGAGAGGCTATGCCCGAAACCCAGTCTGCCACGGAATTGACTCCGCCGCTGACTTCGCTCAGCGAAGAAGAGGTGATGCTGCGGGACGCCGTCCGGCAGTTTGCGCAGCAGGAAATTGCGCCCCGCGTGCGCGAAATGGACGAAGCGCAGAAGCTGGACCCGGAGATTCTCCGGCAGCTCTTTGCCCTGGGCCTGATGGCGATCGAAGCGCCGCCGGAACTGGGCGGCGCGGGCGCATCCTTCTTCAGTGCCCTGCTTACAGTGGAGGAGATTGCGCGGGTGGATCCCGCGGTTGCGGTCATCGTTGACGTCCAGAACACCCTGGCCGTGAACGCGCTGCTGCGATGGGGCAACAGCGATCAGAAGCAGAAATGGCTGCCGTGTCTGGCGGAGAACACGGTCTGCGCTTACGCACTCAGCGAGGCTGGGTCCGG
Organism: Acidobacteriota bacterium; assembly: GCA_021792135.1. Lineage (GTDB taxonomy): Bacteria > Acidobacteriota > Terriglobia > Terriglobales > Acidobacteriaceae > Palsa-343. The sequence goes on from JAJYVF010000024.1 coordinate 35,406, forward strand.
TTCGGACGCGTTTTCGCTGACCACGCAGGCGCGCCCGCAGGGCGACAGCTTCATCCTGAGCGGCCGGAAGCTCTGGATCTCGAATGCGCTCGAAGCGGATCTCTTCCTGGTGTTTGCTACGGTTAATCCGGAAGCGGGCTACCGCGGCATTACCGCTTTCCTTGTGGAGCGCGGAACTCCTGGCTTTGCCGTGGGGCATAAGGAAGACAAGATGGGAATCCGCGCCTCCTCCACCTGCGAGCTGCTCTTCGATGATTGCCGCGTGCCCCGGGAGAACGTGCTGGGAGAAATCGGGAAAGGCTACAAAATCGCCATCGAGACGCTGAACGAAGGCCGCATCGGCATTGCGGCGCAAATGCTGGGGCTGGCGGAAGGGGCATGGTCGCTGGCGCTTCGGTACAGCAAAGAGAGGAAGCAGTTCGGCAAAGCGATCGCCGAGTTTCAGGCGGTGCAGTTTGCGCTGGCGGAGATGGCCACCCAGATCGAAGCCGCCCGCATGCTGGTCTATAACGCTGCGCGCATGAAACTCGCCGGCGTGCCCTTTGTGAAGGAGGCGGCGATGGCGAAGGTGTTTGCCTCCAGTGTTGCCGAAGAAGTAGCCAGCAAAGCCGTGGAGATTCATGGCGGCTATGGCTTCGTGAAGGACTATCCGGTGGAGAAGTTCTATCGCGATGCAAAAATCGGCGCCATCTACGAGGGTACCTCCAATATGCAGCTGGCCACCATCGGCAAGCTGATTTTGGCCTGATTAGCTAATTTCATTGCCTGGTGGTTCGTGCTACACTTCCGCGCGTCTCAAACTTACCCCGGAGAGACTGCATGAACGGCACAATCAGGAATCTCAGGGCCCCTTTTTCCGCTCTGCTCGTTGTGGCGTTTTCGACTCTGCCGGCGTTAGCAGCCGAAAACCCATGGATCGGTACATGGAAGCTCAATAAGGCGAAGAGTCATTTTACCGGGCAAACCTTCACCTACTCGAAAAACGCCAATGGCCTGGACCACTTCTCCGATGGCGCCATGGAATACGATTTCACCGCCAACGGCATCGATTACCCCGTGATCGGCGGTTCGACCGAAAGCTGGACCTTTACGGGCCCCAATGTCTGGACTGTCACGGATAAACAGGACGGGAAGGTCACCACCGTCTCGAAGGTCGAGCTTTCGAAGGACTGCAAAACGATGAAGACGGAGACGACCGGTACCCGGCCGGACGGTAGCAGCATCAACGACCAGAGCACCTATACGAAGAGCAAGCCCGGAGATGGCTGCCTCGAAGGCACATGGAAGAGTGTCAAAGTCAACAGCAGTTCTCCCGGGATGTGGATCGTCTCGCAGACCTCGCCCGACGAATGGAAGTGGGACATCCCCGACTGGAAGGAGACCGTGACCGGCAAAGCCGATGGCTCCGACCTTCCGCTCACCGGCCCGTCTGTTCCCAGCGGCCTGACCGTCGCGATCAAGGAGGACAGCCCGCACAAGATGACCTACACAGTGAAGCAAAATGGAAAAGTATTGTCGCAGGGCGAGCAGACTCTTGCCCCCAACGGCAAGAGCTTCACCGATCAGAGCTGGGTGCCAGGCAAGGAAAACGAGAAGCAGATCGGGGTGTACGAGAAGCAGGCATAAAGCCGCGATTTGCAGAGTGGCAGGCTATCCGCTCCGGGCAGCCTGCTTCTGTCTTGAGCTATCCTTCTGCAGGACTTTCACCGGGACGCAGGATGACAACCGCTGAATTCGATCAGTCACTCGCGCTGCCAGAGCCGCCGCCGGGCCTGTCCGCTCCGGTTGCGGCGCTCTGGTGGGATACGAAGGGCGACTGGACGCGGGCTCATGATCTGGTGAATGAACTGGAGACCGCCGAGGGCATGGCTGTTCATGCCTACCTGCACCGTAAGGAGGGCGCGCTCTCGAATGCCGATTACTGGTACGGGCGCGCCGGAAAAACTTATCACCGCTCCTCGCTCGATGAGGAGCGCCGGGCGCTGATCGAAGCTCTTCTGCGCCACATCCCTTCCGCCCGCTGAATTACAGCGTGTACCGCTCGGCCGCGATCATCTCTTCGGCAACAGCCCGTCCGATGGCTACCGTATTCACCGGGTCGTGTTTGGCCAGACGGCGGAAGATCGTCATCTGGGTGCGCAGCATATCGCCTTCGGCCACCGCTGCCAGGATCCGTTCGGCGGAATCCTCGATGATGCGGAAGGAGCGCGCAGCGCTCAGCTGCGCGAGGCTGATGGCGATCTGGCTGCGGCTGCCAAACTTTTCCGCGCGCAGGACAGCGGATTCCATGAGCAGAATTTCGACCAGCATATCCGCCAGCGCGCCCATGATCTCCTGCTGATCCTGCAGGTTCGTTGGATACTTCTGGCTGGCCGCACCGGAACAAAAAAGTCCCAGCTTCTTTGCGGCTGCAACCAGCGCCTTTTCGGCGGCTAACGGTCCTGTCGCTTCGCTGCGCGCGGCCGGTCCCGCCATCACTTCGTCCATCACTTTGCCGATGGCCGGCAGCAGCGGCAGCCGCCCCTGCATTGCCCGTCGCAGCAAAAATCCGGTGATGATCAGGCGGTTGATTTCGTTGGTGCCTTCAAAGATGCGGTTGATGCGCGCATCCCGGTAAGCGCGCTCCGCCGGGTATTCCTCGACATAGCCGTATCCGCCGTAAATCTGCACACAGGAGTCGACGCCGCGCTCCAGCATCTCCGAACACCAGACCTTCACAATCGAGCACTCAACGGCATATTCCTCGATGCGCTTCTGCACATCCGCGGCGGGCGCGTCCGCGGGAAGGGCGGAGAGGGCCGCGTCAATCGCTCCCACGACGCGATAAACAAGCGCTTCTCCCGCGAAGATGTCTGCCGCAGCACGAGCAATCTTTTCGTGAACAAGCCCGAACGACGTGATCGGCTTGCCAAAGGCCATGCGCTGCTTTCCATAGCGAATCGTGTTGCGCAGCGTGTGACGCGCACCGCCCACAGCCGCGGCTCCCAATTTGTAACGGCCGACATTCAGAATATTGAACGCGATGTGGTGCCCCTTGCCGGCTTCTCCCAGCAGGTTCTCAACAGGGATTGCGCAGTCGGAGAGCACCAGTGGACAGGTAGAGGAACCGCGAATCCCGAGTTTGTGCTCTTCCGCCCCGATGGTGAGTCCCGGCGTATTCCTGTCCACCAGAAAAGCCGAAAACTGCTCGCCGTCAATCTTTGCGAAAACGATGAACAGGTCAGCGAATCCGGCATTCGAGATCCACATCTTTTCGCCGTTCAGCATGTATTGCCTGCCGTCAGGCGAGAGACGAGCCTGGGCGCGGATGTTCATGGCATCGGAGCCGGACGAGGACTCGGAAAGGGCATAAGCAGCGATCCATTCTCCCGATGCCAGCTTCGGCAGGTACTTCTCCTTCTGCGCCGAAGTGCCGTACCAGATCACGGGCAGCGTGCCGATTCCTGTATGTGCGCTGATGCTCACCGAGAAGCTGGCGCAGACGGCGATGCGATCGGCGACCAGTGCGGAGGTCACCTTATCGAGAGCCAGGCCGCCATAGCCTTCAGGGATATCGACGGCCAGCAGTCCAAGCTGACCGGCCTCCAGCAGAAGTTCACGCGTGACAGCGAAATCCTTCGCTTCGATCTCGGAAATGCGCGGCATGATCGATCTTTCTGCGAACTCGGCTGTGGCGCGCGCGATCTCCTGCTGTTCTTCGGAGAAGTCTTCGGGAGTGAAGATGTCTTCGGGCGCGGCGTTCTCCAGCAGAAAGCTGCCGCCACTGACGATTTTGGGAACGGAAATGCTGGTCATGACAGAACTCCGAATAGAAGATCCTACGCCGATCAGTTGAATCAGGTGGTCCTGAGCCCCGCGGCTTTGGCGAGTTTCGCCTGGCGCTCGTCGAAGGTCCAGAACCTGTTGGCCTTTAGCTCCATTGCACAGGCAACGTGAAGCGAATCGAGCGTTCGTGCGCCAAGCTGCGCGCCAGAGCAAGGATGCATCGCCTTGCCCGCAACCGTTTTCGGCGGAATTCCACGCCGGTTCATGAAGGAGTTCCGGCGCATTCGCCCGTTATGCGAGCCGCTCGAAAACCCCTGCCGCGCCCATCCCGCCGCCGACACACATCGTCACCAGCCCATAGCGCACTTTGCGCCGTCTGAGTTCGCTGAGGAGAGTCGCCGTGAGCTTCGCTCCGGTGCATCCCAGCGGATGCCCAAGGGCAATGGCCCCTCCATGCACATTGAGTTTTGCCGGGTCGAATTCAAGCTGGCGCACCACCGCTAGCGACTGCGCCGCAAAAGCTTCGTTCAGTTCAATCAGCTCGATCTGCTCCAGGCTAAGCCCGGCCAGCTTCAGAGCCTTTGGCACCGCATGGACCGGTCCCATGCCCATCTCCTCCGGATCGCAGCCGGCATACGCATAGGCGACAAAGCGGGCCAGTGGCTGAATCCTCAGCAGCGCTGCGCGCTCGGCGGACATGACGACCGCCGCCGCCGCGCCGTCGGAGGTCTGCGAGGAATTGCCGGCCGTTACAACACCATGAGCATGAAAGGCCGGCGGCAATTTCGCCAGCGCTTCGTAGCTGCTGTCGGCCCGCGGACCTTCATCTTCGCGAAACTCTGTTTTGGGTTTGCCATCGCCGTTGGGCGTGGAGAGTGTAACCGGAACCGGCACAATCTCATCGGCAAAGAGTCCATCCCGGATGGCAGCCAGGGCTTTCTCGTGGCTTGCCAGGGCGAAGCGGTCGGAGTCCTCGCGAGAGATGCCGTAGTGTTTGGCTACGCGCTCGGCGGTGAGGCCCATCGAGAGGTACGAGCTCGGATGATTTTCCACGAGCCACGGATTGACCGCCAGCTTGTTGCCGCCCATGGGCACGAACGACATCGATTCGGCGCCTCCGGCGACGATCACCTCGGCGCTGCCGCTGCGGATACGCTCCGCAGCCAGGGCGATGGCCTGGAGGCCGGAGGCGCAGAAGCGGTTGATGGTCATGGCCGCGGTTTCGACAGGCAGCTTTGCCCGCAGCATCGCAATGCGGGCCAGGTTCATACCCTGCTCCGCTTCGGGCATGGCGCAGCCGAGGATCACATCGTCGACTTCATGCACATCGAGCTGCGGCACGCGATCGAGCGCACCGCGGAGTGCGATCGCGGCCAGGTCGTCGGGGCGGGTGAAGCGCAGGGCTCCCCGCGGCGCTTTGCCCACCGCGGTACGAACGGCGCTCACGATGACGGCATCTCTCATGTCGGCTCCCTAGTTCCTCAGCGGTTTTCCGGTTTTCAGGGTGTAGGCGATGCGTTCCTGCGTCCGGCGTTCGCCGCAGAGCGAGAGGAAGTGCTCCAGCTCGAGATCGAGGAGGTACTGTTCGCTGACCGGAGTGCCGGATGTGATGGCGCCTCCACAAAGCACCTCAGCAAGATGCGTCGCGACCTTCACATCGTGGTCGCTGGCATGTTCTCCTTCGCGCATCGTGTAAATGCCCAGGCGGAGTGCGGCGAGCACGCTTTCCCCGGGTGCAGGCATATCGGTGACGGGAAGCGGCGGGCGATAGCCTGTTTCGGCCAGGGCGATCGCCTGTGCCATGGCATCGTGCAGCAGGCGGTCGCGGTTCATGCTAATGCCGTCAGAACTGCGAAGAAGCTGCAGCTGCCGCGCCTCGTACGCTGAGGTGGAAACCCTGGCGAGGGCCATGTTCTCGAAGACGAGGCGCATCCAGTGGTGCAACTCGACCGAATCCGCTCGGGGCTGCGCAGGAATTCGCGCGTTCCTGATCGCCCGCAGCGTCATCTCCTTGCATCCGCCTCCCGCGGGAATCAGACCCACTCCCGTTTCCACCAGTCCTGTATAGAGTTCGAGATACGCCTGCCGTTTGGCGGCATGCAGCGACACCTCCGTTCCGCCGCCCAGGCATAATCCGAACGGCGCCGCGACCACCGGGCAGGGACAGAACTTGATCGCCTGCGTCATCTGCTGAAAGGCGCGAATGTAGAACCGAATCTCGTCCCACTCCTCATCCTGCGCGGCCAGCAGCAGCTGGACCAGGTTCGCTCCCGCCGAGAAATTCGTTGCGTCATTGGTGATCACGAACCCGCGAAAGTTGCGCACCGCGTTGCCTGCGGGATCGAGCGTCTGCCGCAGAAATGTAACGATGTCGGTGCCCAGCGCATTCATCTTCGTGTGGAACTCAATGCATGCGATGCCATCACCCACATCGATCAGAGAAGCGCCCGGATTCTCCGCGACGACTCCGCCGGAACGCTTGGCGCGCCGCAGCGTCACCACGGCCGAAGGGGCTTCCACCGGGAGATAACCCCCGGACTTCGGATCGAAATATTCAGCCCCGCTGCTGCGGTACCAGGAACCATCGTTCGCTGCTGACAGCTTCTCGACAGTCGCCGGAATCGCGTATCCCTGGTCGCGCATTTTCGTTACGGTCTCACGCACTCCAGCGGCATCCCACATTTCGAAAGGCCCCAGGTCCCAGTTGAACCCGGCCCGCATGGCGCGATCGATATCCGCGACGCTGTCGGTAATCTCGCCAATACGGTTGGCCGCATAGAGCCACAGTTCCGGCAGGATGCCCCAGTAAAACGCCGCCGCCTTGTCTTTCTCCGGATTTCCGCCGAGCAGCGCACGGATCCGCTCCGGAAGAGCTTCGATGTTCCTCGCAACATCGAGCGCAGGGAACCTGGGCTTCTGCGCGGCGCGGTACTCCAGGGCCGCAATATCGAGTACCAGCCGCTCCTCGCCTGCTGAGCCTTTCTGCCTGCGATAAAAGCCCTGGCCGGTCTTATCGCCGAACCATCTGCGTGCCAGCATCTGCTCCAGAAATTCCGGGAGGGTCAGGTCGCTGCGCTCATCTCTTGTATTCGCGGTGAAGTTGCGGACCACGCTGCCGAGCACATCGAGGCCGACCATATCCCCGAGGCGGAAGGTTCCCGTTTTCGGCCAGCCCAGTGGCTTGCCGGTGAGGGCGTCGACTTCCTCGATGCTGAGCCCCATCCGCTGCATCACCCGGATCGTATTCAGGATGGCAAAGGCCCCAATCCGGTTGGCGACGAAGTTTGGGCGGTCGTTCGCAGGCACCACAGTCTTGCCAAGATGAAGCTCAGCAAATCGGGCAACCGAAGCGAGAGCCTCAGGGTCGGTCTCCGGAGCCGCAATGATCTCCAGCAGTTGCATATAACGCGGAGGGTTGAAAAAATGCGTGCCGAACCAGCGGCTGCGTCGTTCCGCAGGCAGTACCACGGCGATTTCACCGACGGGCAGCCCGCTGGTGTTGGTGGTCAGCATCGCATCCGGCCGCAGATGAGGGACGACGCGGGCCAGCAGCGCCTGCTTGATCTGCAGATTCTCGGCGACAGCTTCAATGATCCAGTCGCAGTCCTTCAGCTTCGACAGGTCCTCGTCGAAGTTCCCGATGCTGATTCGCCCGGCGAATTCCGGAGAGGCCAGAGCCGGGGGCTTCGCCTTCTTCAGGGCTTCCAGAGCCTGTGCGGTCAGCCGGTTCGGTTCGCCGCTCTGGGCCATATCCAGCAGCAGTACGGGAAATCCGGCGTTGGCGATATGAGCTGCGATGCGTGATCCCATGGTTCCGGCGCCCAGGACAGCAATGCGGCGGATGGTATAGGCCAAGGGCGCGCTCTGCCATGTTGCAGAGCGGGTGCTTTCAGTGGTGATTGCGGAGTGCATCAGGGATTCTCTCGAACGGCGATTCTGAACCAACAGAACACCCTACCTGATTCGGGTCCTCTTTGGCTTGCGCTGCGAATCCACGCCAGGAGTTGGAACCGCCCAACGGATTCGCAATGTTCAGGATTTGCGCGAGTCAGCACCGAGCCGTGCGCCCGGAACGGCAGGAGCACGACCCGACCATCGGGGGAAGTGCCCGCCCCATGTACGCTCCTGCTGGAAGTGCAACTAAGCCGAAGGTGTTTCAGGTTCCGAATTGCCGTCTGCGGCTGTTGCGGGTGCTGCGCTGGGCTGTTCCTGAGACTTGGCCGGCGGGTTCACCAGATCGCGCAATTCCTTGCTGGGCTTGAAGTAGGGGACCTTTTTTGCGGGGACTTCCACGCGCGTGCCGGTTTTGGGGTTGCGTCCAATGCGAGGCTTGCGCTGGCGGATGCGAAAGCTGCCAAACCCGCGAATTTCGATCTTGTCGCCCGAACGCAGGGCGCCGATGACGGAGTCGAAGATCGTATCGACGATGACTTCACTGTCGCGCCGCGTGAGATCGCCCAACTTGGTCACTTCCTCAACAAGGTCGGCTTTTGTCATGGTGAGAGTCGCTCCCGTTTTGTTGACCCCTGCTAACCATACTAGATGCAATCTCTTCCGGTTGCATAGTCTGGCGGTGGGTGCGTGTGGATAGCCTGAAAGCTCCCGCGGCCCCGGAGGGTCGTCCTTCAGGCATGCCCCGGGGAGATCAGGAAGCACCCTTCAGCGCCACAGGAAATAGAAACCGGCATGCCGTTCCATCAGCCTCCCTGGATCCGGGAACAGATCGTCAGCGTCGGAGGTAAGCAGGCCCCAGAGGGTTCGGTGCCGCACGCGGGCTTTCACCATGCTCGGCTCGCCGGAGATGCCGACCGACTTCGCCGTCGCCAGCAGCGCATCCCGAAATCCCCCTGCGGCGTCGATGAGGTGCAGGGGCAGAGCCTGTTCGCCGGTCCAGACCTGTCCGGTAGCAAGCGAGCGTATCTGATTCGCCGGCAGATGGCGTCCCGATGCCACATCGCTGATGAACTGACCATACATGTTGTCGACAAGTCCCTGAAAATAGGCCTTTTCCTGGGGTGTCATCGGGCGCGTTGGGTCACCAGCATCCTTGAGGGCTCCGGCGTTGATGACCTCAGGTTTCAGTTTCGCCCACTGCATGAGGTTCCCGTAATTGGTCCATTCCATGATGACCCCGATCGATCCCACCACGCTGGCGTCGTTCGCATAGATCTTTGTCGCCCCGGATGCGATATAGTAGGCTCCACTGGCTCCGACGCTCTCGATGGACGCGACAATCGGTTTCTTCTTCTCGTCGCGGATGCGCCGGACCTCGTGATAAATTTCCTGCGAAGGCGCTGCAGCTCCCCCCGGCGAGTCGATGTGGAGAATGATGGCCTTGATGGAGCCGTCCTGGTTGAACTTGCGCAACTGGTCCACGATGGTGTCCGCCGAGGTAATGACTCCGTCGATGTCCACCACCGCGATGTTCCCCCCGGAGGCCGCAAATCCGAGGCCCGGGCCCCCCAGAGATCGTGCCACCGCAAGAATGAGCAGACTCACCACCGTCAGTAATCCCGCAAACAGACCGCAGGCCAGCAGGACCCAGGTCCATACCGCCCGGCGCGGTCTGGAAGTTTGTACCGGGGTGGCCTGGGCGGCGGTGTTTTCAGCAGGATCGACCATAGCGGCGAGTGTAGCACCGCGAATCGTGCCTGCGGCATGTAACCTCCGGCGCTGCAAATGCTTCCAGCACGTGGTTTCTGAGAGGCGCTATGATGAGGGAGGAACCAGGCAACTGCTTTGGTCCTGTGGAAAGGAGCGGGTCTGTTCGCCACGGGTGCATTGCCGGAGGAGATCGGCGGGGCCATTGTGAATCCGCAATACAGCATCGTCATCCCGGCTTACAACGAAAGCGCGCGCATAGGCGGTGCCCTGGCGGATGTCCTGCGCATTCTGGACGAGAAGCACTGGAACGCCGAAGTCATCGTCGTGAATGACGGCTCCGTCGATGAGACCGCTCAGATTGTCGGGAGTTTCGCGGCGCGTGACCGGCGGGTGAGGCTGATCGAGAATCCAAAGAACTGCGGCAAGGGCTACAGCGTCCGCAACGGCCTGCTGCACGGCATCGGCGACATCGTTATGTTTACCGATGCAGATCTGTCTGCTCCGATGGAGGAGGCAGAGCGACTTTTCGCCGCCATCCGCGAAGGCGCGGACGTGGCCATCGGCTCGCGCTGGCTGGATCGCAGCCGGCAGACGATCCATCAGCCGCTCTACCGGCAGATTTTCGGCCGCTGCTTCAACCTGGTGACCCGCATGGTGATGCGGCTGCCCTTTGCCGACACCCAGTGTGGATTCAAGGCCTTCCGCCGCGGTGCCGCGCAAACCATCTTTCAGCTGCAGCGCATCGAGCGCTGGGGCTTCGATCCCGAGATTCTGTTCATTGCCCTGAAGCGCGGATACCAGGTCCGCGAAGTGCCGGTGAGCTGGGGGCACGATGAGCGGACGCGCATCAGTTACCTGCGGGACGGTATCAAGATGCTGGAGGAGTTGATCTACGTTCGCTGGAACTCGCTGATCGGCGTCTACAACCGGGAGGTGACCGAAATCGTGCCGGAGCGGGGAATGGGGCAAAACGCTACCTTCAAGCGTCCGGTCTAAGCGGCCCTTCCGGTTTCCCATCCGCACGAGTCTTCACTGAATTTTGGAGTGCAGTTCTGCGGTGGCGCGGCAACAAGGCCATCCGATCCAGTATGGGTTTGCGCGGCGAAGGCGCACAGATTCGGCACTGGTGGCGGCGGATGGAATCGAACCATCGACCTTGGGGTTATGAATCCCACGCTCTAACCATCTGAGCTACGCCGCCGAAACAAGGAGGGGCAAGTTTCATGATACGAATGCGCCCGCAGCCGGTCAAACCCGCGCGCCGCCCTCCTGTCAACACCCTGTCCGATCATCCTTAGCCCCGCCCAAGCGTGTAAACTGACCAGCGGTAAATCGTTTTCCCAAAAACTGAAACGAGCAAACCTGGTCATGACTCGCTGCCTTCCCGGAATGCTTCTGATGGCGCTGCTGGCTGCCGGCAGCGCCTGTGCGCAGAAACCGATCGTGCTCCAGCGTCGCGATGCCACCGTTGTCCTCGAGGCCTACGGCCCCAACATCGTGCGCATCACGATGAGCCTCAGCCGGGAAGCGGCCCAGGCTCCTCCGGGCTACGGGATCAGTGCGCAGCCCTCGGATACCGGCTGGAGCTACCAGCACACCGACACCACCGACACCTACCGCTCCGATCGCATGACGGTGACGATGGCCATCCCGCATTACGGCCGGGACAACAGCAAATACACCTGCGATACCTGCCAGTATTTCGGCGGATCGACCCCGGCCATTCCGCTCAGCGTCACCACGGCGGATGGCAAAAGCCTGCTCACCATGCGCGGCTGGTGGATGACGGTTCCCAATCATAAGGACGGCAACGCCGGGCTGCTCGACCAGGTCAAGCCCTCGATTGGCTACGACCACTACGATCGGCGCCCTGCCAATCCCACCTGGGATCAGGTCGGCGCCAGCTTCTATTCTCCCGACGACGAACATGACTACGGTTTGGGAGAGAACCAGCAAGGCTACCTCGACCACCGCGGTCATCCCATTCGCTGCTGGAATGACTACACCGCGCCGGCCGCGCCCACCTTCTGCGTCCCGTTCCTGGTCACGAACAAAGGCTACGCCGTTCTCTGGGACAATCCGTCGAAGACCACCATCGAGCCGGGATTCAACGAGCAGACCCGCTGGATCTCCGATCTGGGCGACCGCGTCTCGTTCTTTGTCATCGCCGGAAAGACCACAGATGAGCTCTACGCCGGCTACCGGCTGCTGACCGGCGATACGCCCATGCTCCCGAAGTCCGCATACGGCTACATCCAGTGCAAGCAGCGATACTCGAGCCAGGCCGAAGTGCTGGCCGTCGCCGACGGCTACCGCGAGCGCCACCTGCCCGTGAGCATGATCATCGTCGACTGGTTCTACTACACCAACATGGGGCAGATGGACTTCGTCCCCCGCTACTGGCCCGATCCCGCGGCCATGAACCGGAAGCTGCATCAGCAGGGCATCGACACCATGATCAGCGTCTGGCCGCGTTTCGTTCCCACGGACCGCTACTACGCCGAGCTGGAGAAGAAGGGCTGGTTCGAGCACCTGGCCGACGGCACGCCCACCAACGGGCTGCCTTACGACCATGCCGGTTCCGATATCGACACCACCAACCCCGACGCTGCGAAGTGGTACTGGAACGTGATCCGCGAAAACATCCTCAGCAAGGGCTTCGATTACATCTGGGCGGATGAAACCGAACCCGATCTGCCCCCGAACGGCAGCTACTTCCACGTCGGGCCTGGCTCGGCATTCTTCAACGTCTATCCGCTCTTTCACACCGGCGCGCTCTACAACGGCTACCGTTCGGAAGGGAATCGCCGCGGCCTGATCCTCTCCCGCGACGGCTATCTGGGCGTGCAGCACAACAGCGCCATCGTCTGGTCATCGGATATCTATCCCACCTGGGACACGCTGAAGCGGCAGATTCCCACCGGCCTCGACGTCGCAGCCTCCGGGCTGAATTACTGGAGCAACGACACCGGCGGCTGGCAGTACCTGCCCGCGGTGCATCATCCGGAACATCCGCCGCTGATCGACCCCTCCGATGCCCGCAACAACGTCGGCGGCTACGACGATTATCCGGAGCTGTACACGCGCTGGTTCGAGTACGCCACCTTCCTGCCCATCATGCGCACCCACGGCAGCCGCCGGTACAACGAGGTATGGTCGTACGGCAAACAGGCCGAGCCTATCCTCGAGCAGTACGTGCGCCTGCGCTACACGCTGATGCCGTACATCTATTCGCTCGGCTACTTCACCCACAAAACCGGCGCGCCCTTCATGCGGGCGCTCTTCATGGACTTTCCTGACGACCCGAAGGTGGCTGCGATCGGGAACGAGTACATGTTCGGCCCAGCTTTCCTGGTGGCGCCTGTGACCGACCAGGGCCAGACGACGAAGCAGGTGTATCTGCCGGCGGGGGCGGATTGGTACAACTACTGGACTCATCAGCGGCTCCACGGCGGCCGGACGGTCACGGTCGATGCCCCCATCGACAAGCTGCCGCTCTTTGTCCGGGCGGGCTCGATTATTCCTCTTGGCATCCGGATCGAGAACGCCGCCGATCCGCAGAGTATTGCGAAAGTCCAGGTGTGGCCGGGCGCAAATGCCGATTTTGCGCTCTACCGGGACGACGGGACGACCTACGCCTATGAGAAGGGCGATTTCCAGCTCACCCATCTGCACTGGGATGACAGCGCGCGGAAGCTGAGCCATTCCGGCGCGCCGGCCTGGAGTGGGCCTGACAGCTCGGTCGTGGAGGTTCTCCACTAGCCCTGGGGATGAAACCTGACGGTCCCGCAGGTTCTCCTTAGACGGGGTGACAGGTTCAGGGGGATTAAACCGGATCTACACTTCAGCTTAGCTTGCGAATTTGTTGATCAGTGTAATTGCCACCACAATCAGAATCACTGCGGCCACCAGACCGCCAACCGCCATCGCACCGATACTCATTTTTCTCCCCTGTCCCGTTCATCGGCGCAGCCTCTGACAGAATTCAGGCCGGCCATGAGCGAGAACGATCCAGGATAGATTCTTTGCCGCGGCGGCACAGTGATGGCGGTCACGAAGAATGGGGATTGGCCTCTGATGGGAGAGGAGCGAAGTGATCCCTCGGGGTCCATCAGGCGATCGATCGGCAGAGTCCGGAGTCAAATATAATGAGAAGAACCTTGCCGCGATCCGTTCGGCCGGATCGCGGGACGATGACATCAGGCAGCACCGTATCGAAAAGCCTGAGGGGTTGATGCTAGCTAAACGAGGGAGGCCCCCCGGCTCTGCCGGGGAGGCAGCAAACTGAATCGGCGTCGGGGGTGTCTCAGCGCCTCGGGAGGAAGAGTCCGAATTTCTCCAGCCGGGCTTAAGGAGAGCACCGTGCCCGATGCGACGACCGCGCAACGAGACCGTGTTCTGGCGGAGATCTTTGCCCTTGCATTTGTTGCCGTCGTCGCCTCTGCTGCCTATAAGACCGGTATCATTCTCTTTCTCTTTCCTGAACTTGCTGCACTTTCGCACGACGTGATGATTCGACCGCGTGGCCGATGGGCCAGGCAACCGGTCCGGCTGATCCTGACGCCTGTACTGACAGCAGTTGCGGGGATCCTGACAAGCCGCCATTTTTCGTATGGGGTCGGCTCAATTCTGCTGGTGGTCGCGGTCAGCATGGCGATCATCGCGCTACTCCGATCCGACATCGGGCCGGCGTTTTCAGCAGGAGTCCTGCCCCTGGCGCTGAATGAGAAGAGCTGGGTATACCCCATCGCAATCTTCATAGGGCTGGTTGCCCTGGTGATGCTGCTGCGGTTCCGTATCGCCCTGGGCTTCGGAATGGAGAACCATGCTCCATCTGCCGACCCCACTTCCATCGATGATGCGCTGGAGGAAGCGCCGCATTCGCGATTGGGAATGCTCCACATGGCAGCATTCGTAGCCTTTCTTGCCTCCATGAGCAGATACACAGGCTTGCGCCTTATCCTCTTTCCTCCATTGGTAGTCATGTCCTACGAAGTCTTTGGGCATCCCGAGATTCCAGAATGGTTGAGGAAGCTCCCGCACTTCCCAGTCGTCTGTGTAATCTCTGCGGCGGTAGGGATCGCCACTGTGAAACTGTGGGGGCCAACGGTACTGGGCGTGATTGTGACGGTGGGCCTTTCGATGGTGATGCTCCGGATTGCCCGGATGCACATGCCGCCGGTGCTCGCGATCGGCTTGCTGCCGTACATCGTGAAAGGACCGAGGCTGTGGTATCCAGTCGCTGTGGGTATTGGAACCTGCACCTTAATGGTCTGGTTCGCAATGCGGGCCAGAATGTCACGTTTATCGTTCTCCTGACCTCTCGTTCTCGAATGAGCACAGTTCCTCTCCTGATTGTGCGCGACAAACGGAACAAGGTGCATAGCGTCCAGCTTTTTCGCGCTTTCTGAATCACCTGTGATTCAGGAGGGCTGCTGGTTGAGGCTGATCTGCTCCGGTCCCCACAGGGACCGCACGCGCCAACGCCGCCTCCGGCGGCCTGGCATTCATGCCGAAGACAGATTCCATTCCGTCCTGAACTCCGATTCTGCCCCTACTGCCTGGTCATCCTGAGATCCGTGACGATGCCTTCGGTGTTGTGAGCAAAACGGATGCCATAGACGCCGTCGGTCGACTCGAGTTTGCCGGGGCCAACCAGCTGCGATCTGTCATAAGTGGCTACCACAGTGCCGTTGATGGCGCAGTCGACTTTGTTGCCCTTTACCGACATGGCGATGTGCTGGGTTACTGGCTGGCCCGGAGCCGGGGCCTTGTGCACAGCGGGATTTTCTTCGCCGCGGCCGTTCATCTGGAAGGGCTGCGGACCGAATCCGCGGACAATGAATGTGCCGTTGCCGTATGCCTCGCAATACAGCTCTGTTTCCTTGTTCGTGCCCATGTTATTGCCGGCGATGACGATGCCGTAGGGGTGGGGATGGCTGTTGAGATTCATGTATTTCGGCTCGGTGAACGTAGCCGACACCGTGTAATTGCCGCTTACCCGGTCCACCGGTTTCCAGTAGGTCACCGCGGGTCCGGTGGTCACATGCAGGGAATCGCCTTCCTGGGTGAGCTTATCGTCCTTCACCGACTGGCCCGCCTGGGCCGCGCGCGTGTCGATTCTGCCTTCCCATCCAGGGACGAAGATGCCGCCGCCGTGAATGGAGCGGGAGGCGTCCGCCTGGGCCAGAGCGGGCAGTGCGGGGATGAGGAGCAGAGCGGCGGTTGCGAGCGTCAGCGTGTGAAATCGATGCATGTCGGGGATCTCCTTTTTCTGAGAACCGCATTGTAGCCGCTTCCGCGAGCACTGTGACAGCAGGCTGGGCGCTCTCAGAGTGCTCGAAGCGGAGATCCTCCGGCTTCAACGCTGCATTTTATAGAGCGATGCCGGCACCTTCTTTGTAACCTGCGACGGGGTCGGGAGCTGCGAGACGTCCCAGCCGCCGCCGAGAGCCTGCACCAGCTGCACCGCTGACATCATCTCCGACACCTGCAGTGTGTTCAGTCCCACCTGATCCCCAAGCAATGTCGTCTGCGCGATGGTGACATCGATATACGGATCCACGCCGGTGTTGTAGCGCTGCATCTCGAGATCGAGGTATTGCTGCCCCGATTGCACCGCTTCCTGCTGGCGGATGATCTGCTGCGAGTAGTTCCGGGTGGCGACCAGAGCGTCCTCCACCTGCTGGAAGGCAGTGAGCGCGGTCTGGCGGTAATTGGCCAGGTCGGTGTTGTAGATGGCTTCGTACTGATGCAGGGTGGCCTGGTAGAGGCCCGCATCGAAGATGACCTGCGAGGCGGAAGTACCGATGGACCAGAAGCGGCTGGGCCAGTCGGCGATCTGATAAATCTGCGAGGTCTGTGTTCCGCCCGCGGCCGTCAGCGTAAGCTGCGGGAAAAATGCTCCGTAGCCGATGCCGATGGTAGCGTTGGCGGCGGCCAGGGTGCGCTCCGCGGCGGCTACATCCGGGCGGCGCTCAAGCAGTTGCGAAGGCACGCCCGTGGGGATGGGCGGCGGCGTGTAGATTACGGGCCTTACGGGGATGGAAAAATCCGTGGCGACTCTGCCCAGCAGAACAGCGATGGCGTGTTCATACTGCGCCCGCAACAGCCCCACGGCGATGGCCGAAGCCTGGGTGGCCTGCAGGGTATTGCGGGCCTGGACGACGGCAATATAGTCGCCCACACCGGCATCGTACGCAGCCTGCGTCACGTTGAGTGCAGCCTGATCGGCAGCCACCGTTTCGTTGAGGATCTTCTGGAGCATGTCCTGGCCGCGAATCTCGAAATAGTACTCGGCGAGCGAAGCCTGCTCGACGAGGATCTCGCCCGCAAGGTCAGCGGCACTGACCTGGGCGGAGTACTGTTCGGTACGGACCTCGTTGCGGATCTTGCCCCACAGGTCGGGGCTCCAGGAGGCGTCCAGCGGAGCAGTCCACATGGTGCTCGTGTGGCCGGTGTTGGCAAGGGTGGACTGGGAGAGATTGCCGGAGGTTTTCTGGCGGCTATAGGTGGGCGTGGCGAAAAGCGTAGGCCAGTACTGCGCGCGCGCCTCCGCGATGAGGGCGCGGGCCTGCATGTACTGCTCGAAATAGAACTTGATGTCCTGGTTGTTGAGGTTGAGCTGGTCCTCGAGATTGTTCAGTTCAGACTCGTGAAATATTTCCCACCACTTGCCGCGAAGCATCGCCTCCTGCGGGCGGGCAACCTTCCAGCCGGGCTGGTCTTTGAAGTTGACGGTGGACTCCTTGTAATTGGAAGCGGCAATCTGAGGCGGCGCAGGCGGATGGTATTTAGGCCCAACCAGGCAGCCAGCCAGCGCGACGAGGGCCAGCGAGCCTGCTGCAAGTGCGGTCCGGATATTTCGTTTCAGCATGGTGGTACTCTTCTTTGGGCTCACGACACCGCTCCTTCGATTTCAGGACGGAACGTATCGTGCGTCTTGCCCAGAATGCGCAGGCGCAGACGGTCGAGGGCGAGATAGACGACCGGCGTGGTGTATAGGGTGATCAGCTGGCTGAGCAGCAGCCCGCCCACGATGGTGATCCCCAGAGGCCGCCGCAGCTCCGAGCCCGTGCCGGTGCCGAAAGCCAGCGGCAGCGCGCCGCAGATGGCGGACATCGTGGTCATCAAAATGGGACGGAAGCGGAGTATGCAGGCTTCAAAGATCGCGTCGTAGGTGGTCTTCTGTTCCTCGCGTTCGGCCATCAGCGCAAAGTCGATCATCATGATGGCATTTTTCTTGACGATGCCGATGAGAAGGATGATACCGATGATGGAGATGACGTTCAGATCCATGTGGAAGAGCATGAGCGCGAGCATGGCGCCGATGCTGGCCGAGGGCAGCGTGGAAAGGATCGTGAAGGGGTGCACCAGACTTTCGTACAGGATTCCCAGAACGATGTAGACGGCGAGGATCGCGGTAATGACCAGGTATTTTTCCGTGGCCAGCGAGTCCTGGTAGGCCTGGGCGGTTCCCGCGAAGAACCCGCGCACAGTGGAGGGCATGCCCAGCCGCTGCTCCATTTCCGTGACCTCACGCGTCGCGTCGCTGAGCGACATTCCATTGGCGAGGTTGAATGAAACGGTGACGGAGGGGAAGAGGCCCGTGTGGTTGACCTGCAGAGGTGTGGTACCGGTCCGGGCACTCATGACCGTACGCAGCGGCGCGATGGAATTGATCCCCGCCGGAGGCGGCGCCACAGTGCCGACGCCGGCGGTGCCTGAGCCGCCGGCGGGCGTGAACCAGATGTTCTTAAGGCCTTCGGGAGACTGCCAGTACTGGGGGGCGACTTCCATCACCACGTAGTACTGATTGAGCTGCGTGTAGATGACCGATACCTCCGACTGGCCGAAGGCGCTGTACAGGCTCCCGTCGAGGGACTGCGATGTCTGACCGAGGCGCGCGGCGGAGGTACGGTCGTAGGTCAGCATCTCCTCGAGGCCGCCGTTCTGCTGATCGGTGTTCACGTCCTGGAGGCCGGGAAGCATCTTCATCTGGCTCAGCAGAATGGGCCCCCAGTGGGCGAGATCATGGATGTTATCGGACTGAATCGTGTACTGGTACAGCGCATTGCTGGACCGCGCTCCGATCCGGAGGTCCTGTACCGGTTGAAGAAAGGCCGACGCCACAGGGAGCCGGTTCAGCTTCGGACGCAGCCGGTTGATGACCTCCATGGCCCTCGCTTTGCGCTGGCCTGTCCCGCTCCCCAGCGGTTTCAGCGCGACATAGATGAATCCACCGTTGCTGGCCCCGTTGCCGCCGGTATAGGCATTGGCATGCGCTACGGCGGGATCGGATTTGATGACCTCCATCAGCCGCTGCACCGAGTAGTTCATGAACGGGAACGACGCATCCTGCGGACCCTGCACGCCGCCGACCAGCGCGCCGGCATCCTGCTGCGGGAAAAATCCCTTGGGAATCCGGACGATGACCACCACGTTGAGGGCAATGGTCAGCGCCAGCACAATGAGCATGAGGGCTGAGTTCTCAAGAGCCCAGGTGAGCGAGACACGGTAAATGGAGAGCAGTCCGCGGAAGAACCGCTCGCTGGTCCGGTAGAAGATGTTGTGCTTCTCCTCGTGGTCATGCTGCTTGAGCAGGTGGGCGCACATCGTGGGCGTGGTGGTGAGCGAGATGACCATCGAAACGATGATGGCCGTGGAGAGTGTGACGGCAAATTCGCGGAACAGCCTTCCAACGATTCCCCCCATCATGAGGATCGGAATGAAGACCGCGATCAGCGACATGCTGATGGAAAAGACGGTGAAGCCGATCTCGCGTGCGCCTACCAGAGCCGCGTTCAAGGGCGGGATTCCGCTTTCGAGGTGCCTCGTGATGTTTTCCATCACCACGATGGCGTCATCGACCACAAACCCGGTGGCGATGGTAAGCGCCATGAGGGAAAGATTGTCGATGCTGTAACCGAACAGGTACATCACAGCGAAGGTGCCAACGAGGGAGACCGGCACGGCGACGCTGGGGATGAGCGTGGCCCGCGGGCTGCGCAGAAAGATGAAGACGACCAGCACCACCAGCACGATGGATCCGATCAGGGTCTTCTCGACGTCGCTGACCGAGGCGCGGATCGTCAGGGTACGATCCAGAACGATCGTCGTGTGAATACCCCTGGGCAGAACCGCTTCGAGGAACGGCAGTTGGGAGCGGATGCTGTCGACGGTGTCGATGATATTGGCGCCGGGCTGGCGGAAGATGATGACGAAGACAGCACGCTGGCCATCCATGTAGCCCGCAGCCCGGACGTTACTGGTCGAATTAATGACGGTAGCCACATCCGACAGCCGCACGGCGGCGCCGTTGTGATATCCGACGATCAGCGGCTTGTACTGGCCGGCGCGGGAAATCTGGTCGTTCGTAATGATATCGGCGGTGACGGCGCCGTCGGAGAGCTGGCCGCGCGGCGCGTCCGAGTTCTGCAGGCTCAGCATGGACTGCACATTTCCGAGGGTCAGGCCATAGCTCTCCAGCTTCGTGGGGTCCACCTCGACCCGCACCGAGGGTGTGGCCCCTCCGCCCACGAAGACCTGGCCGACGCCGTTAATCTGGGAGAGCTTTTGTTCCAGAATCGTCGATGCCAGATCGTAAACCTTGGTCACGTCATACTTCTTCGACGTGAGGCCCAGGATCATGATGGGCGCATCCGACGGGTTCACTTTGCGGTAGAACGGGTTCTGCGGCAGGTTGGTCGGCAGATAGGTGCGCGCGGCGTTGATGGCCGCCTGCACATCGTGGGCCGCACCGTCGATATTGCGGCTGAGGTCGAACTGCAGGGTGATGGAGGTGTTGCCGAGCGAACTCGACGAGGTCATTTCCGTGATGCCGGCGATGTGTCCCAGCTGGCGTTCCAGCGGCGTGGCCACCGACGCGGCCATGATCTGAGCGCTCGCGCCGGGCAGGCTGGACGAGATGCTGATGGTGGGAAAGTCCACCTGCGGCAGCGGCGACACCGGCAGCACCGTGAAGGCGATGGCCCCGACAATCGCAATCGCGATGGTGAGCAGCGTGGTTCCGACCGGTCGCCGGATGAATGCCCACGAGAAGCTCACAGGCTGGTCTCCTCCGCGCTCGGCATCGAGTCGCCCGCCAGTTCGGCGGAATGCAGTGAAGGCCGCTTTCCGGTGAGCTTCCGGCCGATCCTGTCAAAGAAAATGTAAATGACAGGGGTGGTGTAGAGGGTGAGGATCTGGCTGAGCAGCAGGCCGCCGACCATCGAGATTCCCAGCGGGCGGCGCAGTTCCGAACCCAGCCCGGTGCCGAGCGCCAGCGGCAGTCCGCCGAGCAGGGCAGCCATGGTAGTCATCATGATGGGGCGGAAGCGCAGCATGCTGGCTTCGAAAATGGCCTCGGTGGAGTCCTTGCCCCGCTCGCGCTCCGCTTCGAGCGCGAAGTCCACAATCAGAATGCCGTTCTTCTTGACGATCCCGATCAGCAGGATGATGCCGATTATGGCGACCACGCTCAGGTCCTGGTGGAAGAGCATGAGCGAGAGTAGCGCTCCCACTCCGGCTGAGGGTAGCGTGGAGAGAATCGTGATCGGGTGAATGAAGCTCTCGTACAGCACGCCGAGCACGATGTAGACCGTCACAATGGCGGCAAGGATCAGCAGCGCTTCATTGGAGAGCGAGTTTTCGAAGGCGGCCGCGGTTCCCTGGAATTCGGCCTGCAGGCTGGCAGGGAAGTGCAGCCCGTCCGCAACCTTGTTGATGTCCGTGATCGCCGTGCCCAGGGAGGTGTCGGGAGCCAGGTTGAACGATACCGTCACCACAGGGAACTGGCCCTGGTGGTTGATGGAGAGGGCTTCGGTGGTATCCGATGCGTGCGTGAAGGCCCTGAGCGGAACCGCATTGGCCCCCACCGCGGCCGTCGTGGCATTCGGGGTAGTCCCGGCAATCGTTCCGCCCAGCGGAGAGGAGACACCCTGCGTGCTGGTGCTCCCGGCCAGTACCGTCGCGGGCGCCACCAGCACCACAGCAGAGGGAGTGTAGCGAGTTGCCGTGGTGAGAGCGTTCGATCCTGCTGCGGCCGAGGCCGACGCGGCAAAGGAAGTGGCAGCTCCGGCCCCGCTTGCGCCCGACGACGCGTTGGTCTGGATGTACAGATCGCCAAGGTTGTCCGGGTTCTGCTGCCACTGCGGTGCCGTTTCCAGCACCACATGATACTGGTTGAGCTGCGTATAGAGAGTGTTGATCTCGCGCTGTCCGTAAGAGTCGTACAGCGTATTGTCGATCGTGGTCGGAGCGATGCCCAGGCGTGACGCCGTCACCCGGTCGATCATCAGCGAAACGGCGCGCCCGCCCGTCTGCTCGTCGGTGGCGACATCTTCCAGCTCCGGCAGTTTCTTCAGTCGGGACACAAACCTCGCCGTCCATTCATTCAGCTCGTCCGTGTTGGGATCCTCCAGCGTGTACTGGTACTGCGTACGGCTCACCCGGTCATCTACCGTGATATCCTGCACCGGCTGCATGTAAAGGTGAATCCCGTGTACCTGATCGAGGGACCGCTGCAGCCTGCGAATCACATCGGCTGCGCTCATGTGGCGCTGATCGAGCGGCTTCAGGTTGATGTTGATCCGGCCGCTGTTCAGCGTGGTGTTGATGCCGTCGGCGCCGATAAACGACGACAGGCTCTCGACTGCTGGATCCTTGAGGATGACCGCCGCCAGTTCCTTCTGCTTCTCCTTCATGGCTTCAAAGGAACTTGCCTGGGGCGCTTGGGAAATGCCCTGGATAACCCCCGTATCCTGCACCGGGAAGAAGCCCTTGGGAATAATAATGTAGAGGTAGACGGTCAGGACCAGGGTGGCCAGGGCGACCAGCAGCGTCAGGGTCTGGTAGCGGAGGATCACGCGCAGCGTGCGGCCGTAGAACGCGATCATGCGCGTAAATACGTGCTCCGACCATCGATACAGCCGGGTTTGCTGGATCTCCGGCTCGTGGCGCAGGATTCGGGAGCACATCATGGGAGTCAGCGTGAGCGATACCACCGCCGAGATAATGATGGTGACCGCCAAGGTTACGGCGAATTCCCGGAAAAGATGTCCCACCACATCGCCCATAAAGAGCAGCGGGATGAGCACAGCAATTAGCGAGATGGTGAGCGAGACGATGGTGAAGCCGATCTGCCCGGCGCCGGTCAGCGCGGCCTGGAGCGGCGACATGCCCTCCTCGAGGTAGCGCGAGATGTTCTCGATCATGACGATGGCATCGTCCACCACGAATCCGGTGGAGATGGTCAGCGCCATCAGCGACAGGTTATCGAGGCTGTAGCCCAGCAGGTACATCGCCGCGAAAGTGCCGATCAGCGAGAGCGGAACCGCCACGCTCGGAATGATGGTGGCGTAGAGGCTCCGCAGGAAGAGGAAAATAACCAGAACCACCAGGCCGATGGTGAGCATCAGCTCGAACTCGACATCGTTCACCGAGGCCTGAATGCTGGTCGTCATGTCCGTGAGCGTGTGAATGCGGATCGACGCCGGCAGATCCGTCTCCAGTTGCGGCAGGATCTTCTTGATGGAACGGACAACCGTGATGGTATTGGCGCCCGGCTGCCGCTGGATGTTCAGGATGATGGACGGGGTTTTATTCATCCAGGCGGCCTGATCCTTGTTCTCCACGCCATTGACGACCGTGGCTACGTCCCTGACAAACACGGGCGCGCCATTCAGGTAAGACACCACGATGTCTCGGTATTGCGCCGCCGTGCTGATCTGATCGTTGGAGTCGATCTGCCAGTCCTGCCGGGGACCGTCGAAGTTGCCCTTCGCGGAATTGACGCTGGCGTTGGTAAGAGCCGTGCGCAGATCCTCCATGTTCAGTCCGTAAGAGGAGAGCGCAACCGGATTGGCCTCGATGCGCACCGCCGGCTTCTGGCCGCCGCTGATGCTCACCAGTCCGACGCCGCTCAGTTGCGAGATCTTGGGCGCAAGGCGGGTATCCACCAGATCCTCGACCTGCGATAGCGGCAGGGCATTGGAGGTGATCGCCATGGTAAGGATGGGCGCGTCGGCCGGGTTGGTCTTGTTGTAGACCGGCGGCGTCGGCAGATCGGAGGGCAGATAGGTCTGGGCGGCGTTCATGCCCGCCTGAACCTCTTCCTCTGCCACGTCCATGCCCAGAGAAAGATTGAATTGCAGGACGATCACCGAGACGCCCTCCGCGCTGGTGGAGGTCATCTGGCTGAGGCCCTGCATCTCGCCGAACTGCCGTTCGAGAGGCGCGGTGATGGTGGTCGCCGTTACATCGGGGCTGGCGCCCGGATAGAACGTCAGCACCTGAATGGTGGGATAGTCCACCTGAGGCAATGCCGAGACTGGAAGCTGGGTGAACGCCACGATGCCCACGAGCAGGATGGCCGCCATCAGCAGCGACGTGGCGACCGGCCGCAGAATAAATGGGCGGGACGGACTCACGGGGCGCTGCTTTCCATGGTGACGGTGGCCTGCGCCGACGGGAAGTTGGCTGTGGTCAGGTAGACCGCCGCACCGCTCTCCAGCCTGTTGAAGCTGCTGTTGGCCACCAGATCGCCTGGCTGAATCCCCTCAACGGCGGTGTCGCCGCGATCGGTCACGCCCGTTTTCACGACCTGCATCACAACGTGGTACTGCGCCTTCTGTGCTTGCTGTGCGCCTGTGCCACTCGGAGGGCCGCTGTGGCCCTGCTCGTTTCCGCGCTGGCCGGTGCTGACGTTCGGATTTTTGGCGCTGCCGCTCTGCGGAGTCCCGGTGCTCTGCGGCGGTACCTTCGCAGGGGTGCCGGAACCGGGCTTGAGAAGGTAAACGAACGCCGTATTGCCGTTGTGCTGGATTGCCGAAGAGGGAACGATGACCTGGTTCTGCAGCGTATTGACCAGCAGGCGGGTGTTTACGAACTGGTTGGGGAAGAGCCCATCCTTCGTGTTCGGGAACACTGCACGAAGCTTGACGGTGCCCGTCGTGGTATCGATCAGGTTATCCACGGTCATCAGACGGCCGGTTCCGATCTGGCCTTCATTGGCCCGGTCCCAGGCTTCCACCATGAGTTTTTTGCCCTGCCGCATCGGAGCCACTACCTGGGGCAGGTCATCCTCGGGCAGCGTAAAGATGACGGTAATAGGCTGAAGCTGGGCCACCACGACCAGAGTCGTGGTGGAATTCGCCGTGACCAGATTGCCGGGATCGACCAGCCGCAGGCCGACTCGGCCCGTGATCGGCGAGGCGATGTGGCAAAAATCGACCTGCACCTGATCGAATTGCACGAGGCCCTGGTCATTTCTCACCGTTCCCTGGTCCTGCAGCACCAGCTTTTGCTGGTCTTCCAGCATCTGCCGGGGAATCGCGTTCTTCGCCCACGCCTGCTGGTAGCGCTCCAGGTCCATCTGCGCCTGGGAAAGCATGTTCTGGTCGCGCTCGAGAGCGCCCTGTGCCTGCACCAGCTGCGCCCGGTAGGGCCGGTCGTCGATGTCAATGAGGGGATCGCCCTTCCTGACCATCTGGCCTTCGCGGTAATGGACGTCCGTGATGACGCCCGTTACCTCTGCCGTGATGGAGTCTGTGTAGACGGGGGTGACGGTGCCGAGCGCCGGAAGGTAAACGCCCAGGCTGCCCCGCCTGGCCGTGGCGGGAACCACTGGTACAGGGCCGAACATCATGCGCCGCCCGCCCCCCATGGTGGCCTGTGACTGGCGGTGAGTGGCGATGACCCAATAGAACAGCAGCCCGAAAAGGATGAGAATTACAGCCCATATCCAGCGGTGACGCCGCTTGCCCGGCGGCTTGGGCGCTGCGGGCGCCTGATGGTCCGGTGGCGCGGTGGAAGCAGAAGCTTGAGCATTCATCTTGTGTTCTGATCGGTCACGTGGAACTTCAAAGTAGGATTTCCCCGGAGGGGCATTCAGATCTACATCGCCTTGGCCGAAGGCGACAAAAGGCCCATTAAATCCGCAGTTTACCACCGCAGGAGACAACCCCCTGCCGGACGTACGGCACCGGAGGCGCCTCTGAGCTGCTCTTCCGCGGCATGCTGCAGAACAGTGTTGAGTAAGGGACGGGCGAGCAGCCCAAATGGTCGCAAAAATGTCCACGACGGATCGCCGCGTCCCGGACATCGGAACGCCGCGGCCCGCGCGGGGGCCGTCAACGCAGCGTCGAATGCCCGGAGCGGCTCGATTCCGCCGCGATTTTTCTTAGCTGCGGAAGAATGCTGCCGAGGGCAGCGGCCGGCGCATCGGCGGTACCAAGCGAGAAATACACCTGGCGGTACAGGGGAAAGAGCCGGTCGTAAATGGCAGCGGCCGCCGGGTCGGGATCGACGGTCTTGTCGGGCAGGCACATCGCTGCCTGTGCCGCTTCAATCGAGGGGAAGGCGCCGGCGGCGAGCGCGGCGATGATCCCCGATCCCAGGCTGGTAGGCACACCGTCCGGCACCAGCACCGGCTTGTTCAGCACATTGGCATAGACCTGATTCAGCACCGCATTGCGCTGCGGCACGCCGCCGGCATTGACGATACGTTCCACCGGCACGCCGTGATCGGCCATCCGCTCCAGAATGATCCGCGTATGAAAGGCCGTGCCCTCGATGGCGGCGAAGAGCTCATCCTGTGCGGTGTGGATCAGATTCCAGCCGAGCGTGATCCCGCCCAGTTCGGGATTCACCAGCACGGTGCGGTCGCCGTTGTCCCAGGACAGACGGAGCAGGCCGGTTTGCCCTGCGCGGTAACTCTCGAGACCTCCGGAGAGCGCGGCGACGGTGGTTCCGGCGCGGCGGGCGATAGCGTCGAAGATATCCCCCGTGGCGGAGAGGCCGGCCTCAATGCCCGTGTACTGCGGGTGCACGCTGCCCGGCACGACACCGCATACCCCCGGCACCAGTTGTGTCCGGCGGGACATGGCAATGATGCAGGTAGAGGTGCCGACGACGTTGACCACATCGCCTTCGCGGATCCCGGAGCCGAGCGCGTCCCAGTGGGCATCGAAGGCGCCAACCGGGATGGGAATGCCGGGGCGAAGGCCCAGTTCGCCCGCCCAATTTTCAGAGAGGCGACCGGCGATGTGGTCGGAGGTGAGATACTCCCCGTCCAGTCTGGAGCGAACGCCTGCGAGCAGGGGATCCACTTTGACAAGGAAGTCCTCGGGTGGCAAACCGCCCCATTTTGGATTCCACATCCATTTGTGGCCCATGGCGCAGACGCTGCGTTTTGCCTGGTGCGGCGAGGTGACGCCGCAGAGCGCAGCGGCCACCATGTCGCAGTGTTCGAAGGCGCTGGCAAAGCGGTCGCGCTTGTCGGGGTTGTGGCGCAGCCAGTGGAGCAGCTTTGCAAAACCCCATTCGTGGGAGTAGACGCCGCCGCACCACTCGATGGCTTCGAGGTGCTCGCGGTGGGCAAGTTCGGTGATTTTGCGTGCTTCTTCGTGAGCGCGGTGGTCGCACCAGAGGTAGTACTCACTCAGCGGCTGCATCTGCGCGTCGACGGGAACGACGCTGGAGCCGGTCGTGTCGAGTGCGATGGCCGCAACCTGCTCGCCCGCGGTACCGGAGTCGCGCAGGACCGCATGCGTGGCCTGGGTGAGAGCGCGCATCTGGTCGGCGTGCGACTGGGTGGCAAAATCCGGATCGTCGCGGCGGCGGTGAAGAGGATACTCCGCTGAGGCGGTGCCCAGACGGCCGCGCTCAGTATCGAGGAGGGTGACGCGGACGCTGAGAGTTCCGAAGTCGACGCCGGCAACGATGGTCATAGAAAGGCCTCGCGGATGGGAACCGGCAGAAGTCCGGGACTGCCGGTAAACATTTTCCTGCGCTTTTCATTCAAATGGAACAGTGCGTGCTTGTCCAGCACCCACTGGACGGCAAGGCTCAGTCGCATTACTGTGGAACTACCCACCGGGAACGACTGGGCCGCCCCCTGGTGCATCTAAACCACTACCCTGGCGTGGTATAGCCGCGACTGTGTTTACCCGGCCCCGGTCGGCAACCTCCCACCTGTGAATGGATGAGCGGCGAAGGTAATAACGATTCGCGAAACGCATGGGCGGAGCGTCTGCGCGCTCTCCGCAATGTACCCCATGTGCTGAGAATCCTGTGGCAGGCCGGTAAGTCGATCGTGACCTGGGGTCTGATTTTGCGGGTCATCCAGCCGGCCGTGACGCTGGGGATCGGCATCGTCGCCGCGCAGATTGTCTACGGCGTCACCCGTACCATTGAACATCAGCCGCAGCTGCACCACTTCTGGTGGCTCGTGGGGGGGGAAATCGGGCTGGCTCTGCTGAACGGCATTTTGAATCGCCTGATGGATTACACGGACCAGATTCTGGCCGACCGGTATACGAATCACGTCAGCGTCCAGGTGATGGAGCAGGCCGCGAAGCTGGATCTGACCACCTACGAGAACCCCGAGTTTTACGACCGCCTCGAACGGGCCCGGGTGCAGGCCACGGACCGGCTGGCCATGATCCAGCAGATGGGGCGGCTCCTCCAGCAGGTGATCATGACCCTGATCTGGAGCAGTGTGCTGATCTACCGGTCTCCCCTGATGGTTCTGCCGCTGGTGGCCGGTGTACTGCCGTCGTTTGTGGGCGAGACGCATTTTGCGTTTCTGGGCTACGAGAAGAACTTCCGCCAGACCCCGCGCAAGCGCGTCATGGACTACCTGCGCCAGGTGGGCGGCAGCAAAGAGTCCGCCAAGGAGCTGAAACTCTTCAATCTCAGCGAATACCTGACCAACCGATTCCGCGATCTGTCTGAGGGCATCTACCAGGAGAATGTTGCGCTGGCGAACAGGAAGATGGTCTGGGGCGGCCTCCTGTCGCTCGTCAGCACGCTCGGCTATTACGGCGCGTATGTGTATGCGATCTATGAGGCGGTTACCGGCCAGTATCCCAATGTGGCGGCTTTCGTCCTGGTGACCCAGGCCATTCAGCAGGCAAGCTCGAACTTCCAGCAGGCGTTCTCGACTGCGTCCGGCATTGCGG
The DNA here is from genome assembly GCA_021792135.1 of Acidobacteriota bacterium. Classification (GTDB taxonomy): domain Bacteria; phylum Acidobacteriota; class Terriglobia; order Terriglobales; family Acidobacteriaceae; genus Palsa-343. Next base: position 63,737 of record JAJYVF010000024.1, read on the forward strand.
ACCAGGCGCTGTTCCTCACGGACCTGATTGCGTTCTTCGAGATGAAGCCGACCGTCCAGTCGAAGCCGAATGCCCTGCCGGCGCCGCGGCCCATCCGGCGCGGATTCGAATTCCGCAACGTTTCCTTTGCCTATCCGGGGACGACGAGGAAGGTCCTGAAGAACTTCAATTTCAGCATTCAGCCGGGCGAGCGTATTGCGCTGATTGGCGAAAACGGCCAGGGCAAGACGACCGTCGTCAAGCTGATCACACGGCTTTACGATCCCACGGAGGGGCAGATCCTGCTCGACGGCATCGACCTGCGCGAGTATTCTCTCGAAGACCTGCATCACGAGATGGGAGTCATCTTCCAGGATTTCATGCGCTACGAAATGACCGTGAAGGAGAACATCGGCGTGGGTCACGTCGAGGTGCTCCACACGGAGGAGGAGATCCGTGCAGCCGCCGAGAAGAGCCTGGCTGCGGAAGTGGTGAAAAGGCTGGCCGGCGGTTACGACCAGATGCTGGGCCGCCGCTTTGTTTCCGGCGTCGATCTCTCCGGCGGCGAGTGGCAGCGGATCGCGCTGGCCCGCGCTTACCTGCGCGATGCGCAGCTGCTGATCCTCGACGAGCCAACGGCGGCGCTCGACGCCAAAAGCGAGATAGAGGTCTTCGAGCGCTTCGCGGAACTGACCACGGGCAAGATGGCGCTCCTGATTTCGCACCGCTTCTCGACGGTGCGCATGGCTGACCGCATTGTCGTTCTCGAAGGAGGGCGACTCGTGGAGGAGGGGACACACCAGCAGCTGATCGCGCTGGGCGGCCGCTATGCGGAAATGTTTGAGATGCAGGCGGCCAGTTACAGGTGATACGAGGGCAGGCATGTCGGAGAATGTGGCTATGATCGATGAACAGCGGATGCGGGAGGCGGGTCTCGAGCCGGAACAGCTGCGCTCGGCCGCGCTGGAAGACGCACGCCGTTGGAGCACGATCCACCAGCCCCGGGAAGTCACCTCGTTTGAAACGCGGATTCAGATTGTGCGGCAGAAGCTGGATGCGCTCCTGATGGCTCTGGATCAGCTGCCGGCGCGGGGATGGCCCGGCCCCGAGCCGCTGCTCGAGATTCGCGAAAACCCTCGCATGATGCGAGCGGTACTGGGAGATCTGAGATCCGTCGGGCGCAAGATCCGTCGCCTGCCCCATTCGGTTGCCGCGCACCAGGCAGAACCGCGCACTGCCGCGGTAGCTGCCGGATATATCGCCGCCAGCGGGTCGGTATGGAATGCCGATGCGCTGCACATCTATCTGAACGGGTTTCAGAGTATCGAACCTCTTTTGCTCGATGAACTGTGGGTGCTTCCCGTCGTGTTGCGGTTTGTGCTGCTCGAGCTGGTCCTCGAGCAGGGGGCTGCGCGACTCAGGGCGCTCTCGTTCCATGACTCTGTTCCGCGCGTGGACCTTCCCGATGCGGAAGCGGACGCGGCCCGGCTGAAGGCCCGTATCCAGTCGCTGCGTGATATCACCTACGTCGACTGGCATTTTGTGATGGAGCCGCTGGTTGCTTTTGACGGCATCCTTCGTGAAGATCCTGCGGGCGCCTATTCCCGCATGGACTTCGACAGCCGGGAAGTCTACCGCAAACAGGTAGCACGCATCGCCCGCCACTGCAGCTATACCGAGGTTGACGTTGCCCGAGAGGCTGTTCATCTGGCCCGCGCTGCCCGGCAGGAAACTGTGGTGGACAGCCGCATGCACCTCCGCCGCGCGCATGTGGGCTACTACCTGATCGATCATGGCTTCGAGGATCTGAAGGCGCGCATCAGCTACCATCCGCGGCTCATCGACCGCGCGAGGACGCTGGTGCGCCACTATGCCGACGACTTCTTTATCGGCGGCATTGAAGTGCTGACGGTCATTCTCATTGCGGCGTTCCTGCTGCCGCTGATTCCTAACTACTCGATCTTCGGTGGGCTCACGCTTGCTTTCTTTCTGCTCCTGATTCCGGCCACGCAGGGCGCGGTGGATCTGGTGAACAACACCATCTCGTGGCTGTTCCAGCCGATGCAGCTTCCCAAGCTCGACTTCTCCAGGGGGATTCCCGAGGAATATACGACGCTGGTGGCGGTGCCCACCCTGCTGCTGAACGAGAACGAGGTTCGCGAACTGGTGCAGGACCTGGAAGTTCGCTGCCTGGCCAATCCCGATCCCAATCTGCACCTGGCGCTGCTGACCGATCTGCCCGATTCCGTCAGCCGCCCGCGCGAGAACGACAGCGATCCGCTGGTCGATCTGGCGGTCCAGCTCATCGATGATCTGAATGCGCGCTACCAGGACCGCAGCAAATATGGGCGATTCATGCTCCTGCACCGGCATCGTGTCTTCAACGCGCGCCAGGGCGTGTGGATGGGCTGGGAGCGGAAACGCGGCAAGCTGCTGGATCTGAACAATCTGCTCCAGGGTGAGTTTGACGCTTTTCCGGTGAAAGCCGGTGACATGAGCGCCCTGCGCCGGGTGCAGTACATCATTACGCTGGATTCGGATACCCAGTTGCCCCGGGGCACGGCACAGGCGCTGATCGGAGCCATGGCCCATCCTCTGAACCGAGCCATCATCGATCCCGAGCGGCGGATTGTGACGCAGGGGTACGGCATCCTGCAACCCCGTGTGGGGGTCAGCGTGCGCTCGGCGGCACGCTCCCGCATGGCATCGATCTACTCCGGACAGACCGGCTTTGATATCTACACCCGTGCCATCTCCGATGTTTACCAGGATCTCTACGGCGAAGGCAGCTTCACGGGCAAGGGCATTTATGAGGTCAGCACACTCCATGCGGTGCTCGAGAAGCGCTTTCCGCGCAATGCATTGCTCAGCCACGACCTGATTGAAGGAGCATACGCGCGCGCCGGCCTCGCCACAGACATCGAGGTCATCGACGATTACCCGTCCCATTACAGCGCCTATACGCGCCGCAAGCATCGCTGGGTTCGTGGCGACTGGCAGATTGCGCAGTGGCTCTTCTCGCATGTGCCGGACGAATCCGGCAGGTACGTCCGCAATCCCATTTCGACCATCTCGCGGTGGAAGATTCTCGATAACCTGCGCCGTTCGCTGGTCGAGCCCATGACGATGGTTCTGCTGGTGGCCGGATGGCTTGGCCTGCCCGGGGGGGCACTCTACTGGACCGCGGCCACGCTGTTCCTGCTCTTCTTCCCGCCGATCGTGCAGCTGGCCTTCGGCCTCGGCCGGGCGATGCTCATCGAACAGGAGGGTCTGGTTCGCGATGTGTGGGTTGGTTTTCAGCAGGCCCTCATCACCACGCTGCTGACCCTGACTTTCCTGCCGCACCAGACGGTGATGGCCGTCGATGCTATCGTGCGTGCCCTGGTGCGGCGCATGGTCACCGGGGAGCGGCTGCTCGAGTGGGAGACGGCAGCGGAGGCTGAGTCGTCCACGCGCCGCACCTCCGCGGTGGACCGGTACCTCGCGTTCACGCCGATAGTCGGCGTGGCTCTGGCGCTGGTGCTGGCGGCTGTTCATCCGGTGTCCCTGATTGTCGCGGCGCCGATTCTGATCCTGTGGGGCTTCGAGCGTGATGTGACCCTGTGGCTCGACAAGCCTCCGCGCGAGCCGCAGCGACAGCTCCGCCGCGAGGACGAACTCTTTTTGCGCGAATGTGCCCTGCGCGTATGGCGTTTCTTTGATGAATTCGGCGGAGCGCGCCACAATTACCTCATCCCTGACAACGTCGAGGAGGACGGTATCTTTGAAGCTGCCCGCGTCTCGCCCACGAATCTCGGACTCCTGTTAAACGCGCGCCAGGCGGCGTGTGAGTTCGGGTTTCTCACCGCGCCCGAGTACGCCGAGCTGATGCAATGCAGCTATGCAACCATGGCCCGACTGCCCCTGTATCGGGGGCACCTTTACAACTGGTGCACGACGGACACGCTGGAACCGCTGGCGCCGATCACGGTGTCCTCGGTCGACAGCGGCAACTGGGTCGCCTCGCTCTATACCGTGCGCACGGGAACTCTGTCGCTGCTGAAAAGACCGCTTCTGGAACCCCGGCTCTTTAGTGGCGTGAAAACCCATCTGCGTCTGTTGCAGTCGCTGCGGGGCACGCCCGCCCGTCTGAAGGCGCTGAAGCCGCCGGCGCAGACCAGCGACCTGCGGGCATGGCTTGCCTGGATCCAGTCGCCGGAAGCGCGCGCGGCCTTCGCGGATCTGCCACCCTATCTCGATCCGTCGCTCGATGAGTTGCTCTGGTGGTCCAACCAGACGCAAACGCGGCTGCAGCGGATTGAATCCCTCGTCCGCGATTATCTGCCGTGGCTGCGTCCCGAGTACGCGCCGCTTCAGGAACTGCTTAGCGAGAAGCTGGCTGGGGAATCAATGCCTCCATCGGTGCCTGTCGGCGACAGCCCGGATAGCATCGTGTTGCCGTCCCTTGATGAAACGGCGCGTTACATGTCGGTGCTCGAGCAGCGGCTCAGCCGCCCCCGGCCGATGCCGGAGTTCGCCGAGCCGGCGGCTCTGATTGAGCGGCTTCGGGCCGACCTGGCCAGTGCCCGCCAACGGGTGACCAGGCTGGTTGCGAACCTGCGAATGGTCTCGGCTGAAGCCGGGCGTCTCGCCGACAATACGGAGTTTGGCTTCCTGGTCAACAGGGACCGTCTGCTGCTCTCGATCGGATATGAATTTGCGACCGGCAAGGTGCACTGGGCCTGCTATGACATGCTGGCCTCGGAGGCGAGGGTCGCGACCTACATCGCGGTCGCGCGCGGCGAGCTGTCGCAGCAGGGCTGGTTCAGGATGTCGCGCGTGCACACCCAGGCCTATGGCCGTTCGGTCCTGCTCTCCTGGACCGGCACCATGTTCGAGTACCTGATGCCGGCGCTCTGGATGCGCAGCTATCCCGACACGCTGATGTCGAAGTCTCTGCATGGCGCAGTTGAGATCCAGCGCGCGTTCGGGAAGGAGCATCGCATTCCGTGGGGCATCTCGGAGTCCGGTTATGCGGCAAGGAACGAGCAGGGCCATTACCAATACCAGGCGTTCGGGATCCCGCAGATCGCGCTCAAATGGGACGCAACGGCAGGACCGGTGGTCTCGCCCTATTCGACATTCCTGGCGCTGGGCGTGGAGCCGCAGGCCGCCATCGAAAACCTGCGCCGTATGGCCGCGGCCGGCTGGACCGGACCCTGGGGCTTCTACGAGGCGATTGATTTCACTCAGGGGCGGAATAAGCCCCAGGTCGTCCGCGAGTGGATGGCTCATCACCAGGGAATGTGCATCCTGGGGCTGCTCAACCTGCTGGAGGACAACGTAGTGCAGCAGTGGTTCTACGAGAACACGCAGATGCGTGCCGTCGAACTGCTGCTGCACGAAAAGCCGATGCGCGAAGCGGCGCTGAAGGACGAGTCCAGCAGTGCTGCTCCGGGACGATCGGCCACGCAGAAGGCGTCGACGGCCCTGAAGAAGACAGGGTAGCGGCGGATTCCGGATGCGGCCCTGCTAAAAGGCCAGCAGCGCCACCCCGCAGCACACGAAGATGGCCGCGATCCAGCGGCGGCGGTCGACATTTTCCCGAAGGAAGATTTTCGCGGCAAGGGCGTTCGTCACAAAAGTCAGGGAGGTGGCCGCCGGTCCGATCAGGCTCAGATCGCGGTGGCTGAAGGCGAACAGCAGCGAGAAAAAGCTCAGCGCCAGGCAGAGAACACCGAGTCCGAAGCGACCGTTGGTGATCACTGCCACGGCTGCGCCCGATAGCCCGCGCTCAGCACGGATGCGATCGAGGTCTCCAACATTTCGCATGGCGGAAACGGTGAGAATGTCCCCGGCGGTGGCCGTCAGCACGATGGCGGCAATCATGGCGGCCGTGGCCAGCTCCGTATGCGGGTCCATCAGCGCACCGCCAGCTCTTTTTCATGGGCATGCGGCAATTCCGGGTCGTTATCGGTCCGGGAAGGCCCGCGGGTGACGAATCCCACGCCGGCGGTGATGAAGAGCACGCCCAGCCAGCGGACGGGCGATACGTGTTCCCTGAGCCACCAGCGCGCGAGGACCGTCATAACCACGTATCCCAGGGAACTGGCGGGAAGCACGTACGTCAGATCGGCCCAGGAAAGCGCGCTCAGATACGAAGCGAGAAACCCGATGAGGAGCACAATGCCGGCGGCTACCCATGGCGAGAAGATGGCGTGAATGAGCTCAGCGGGGTGCCGCGGGGAAACCGGACCGAGGGTCTTCATTCCCCGGGCCAGCAATGTGTCGCCGAACGCCGCCGTGAGAGTGATGACGGCCAGAACAAGGTAACGCCGGGACGTCATCGTCGATTGAGCCATTGCAGAGCCGCACCTCAACGCGGGAAAAGAACCGCTCCGGCCGGCTGATCCGGAGCGTCTTTCCTAAGCTTCGGCATTTGCCGTCGAGCCCGGTTCGTTGCCCCCGCTGCTGGTCTTCCGCGTCCTGCTTTCGCGCACCATCTTGTTCCTCTCCGCCCGCAGCTTCAGGAACGACTTCGACTCAATGTAAAGCCGCTTCAGGTCGCGGTTGGCGATGGCTTTCCTCACCACGCGCCACGCCGCCTTCGGGCGGAAGAAATATTCGTCGTAGAAGCGGTTGACCATCTCCAGCACATACTCGGTGGGCAGCCCCGGGTATTCGATGTGCGCCAGCTGGTGCCCGCCCTCGTCGGTCATTTTGTTCTCGTTGTTGATGAAGCCGTGAGTGCGCGCGAATTCGTGCAGCTCCGTGCCCGGGAAGGCATGGGCGATCGAAACCTGGATCGTTTCCACGTCCAGCGATTTCGCGAAGTTGATCGTGTTGCGGATCGACTCCTTCGTCTCCCCCGGCAGCCCGAGGATGAAGTCTCCGTGAATCGTGAGCCCCAGCTTATGGCAGTCGCGGGCGAAGTCCCGAGCCCGTTCCACCGTGGCGCCCTTCTTGATGTTCTTCAGGATCTGGGGATCGCCCGATTCGAAGCCCACGATCAGCAAACGGCAGCCCGCATCCCGCATAGCCTTCAGCGTTTCGTAATCGGTGGTGACGCGCGAGGTGCACGACCAGGTCAGCTTCAGCGGCCTGAGCTTCGAACAAAGCTCCACGGTGCGGGCCTTCTGGATGTTGAAGGTGTCGTCGTCGAAAAAATACTCCTTCACATGCGGAAAGATCTCCTTCGCGTGCGCCATTTCCGCCGCCACATTGTCCGTGGAGCGCTTGCGCCAGGCGTGACCGCTCAGCGTCTGCGGCCACAGGCAGAAGGTGCACTGCGCCGGACAACCGCGCGTGGTGTAAAGCGCGACAAACGGGTGCAGCAGGAACGGCACGTTGTACCTGGTTACGTCCAGATCGCGCCTGTAAATGTCCGTCACCCACGGTAACGCATCCAGGTTCTCGACCTGCGGGCGGTCGGGATTGTGCACGACCTGGCCATTTTTCCGGTAGCTGATGCCGAGGATCTGACCGAGAGGCATGCCGTTGGCGTACTCGACAATGGAGAAGTCAAACTCCCGGCGGCAGATGAAGTCAATGGCCGGGCAGTCGTTCAGCGCTTTGTCGGGATCGGTGGTGACCGGTGGACCAACGAAACAGATCTTCAGACTGGGATGGGTCTGCCGGATCACTTCAGCCATGCGCTGGTCTCCCGACCAGCCAATGGTGCTGGTGAAGAGCACCAGCAGTTCATACTCCTTCAGAATCTCATTGACCTGCTGCCACGAAACGTGGTGAGGATTGGCATCGAGCAGGCGCGAGCCTTCCAGCATCCCGGCGGGATACGCAAGCCACACGGGATACCAGTAGGACTCGATTTCACGCGTAGCAGGCCAGCGCGAACTCGCGCCGCCGTCGAAATTTTCAAAGGAAGGAGGGTTGAGGAATAAGGTTTTTAGCGGCATGGACGTTCTGAATAGTTTACCACCTGCCAACCATCCCGGGAGGGCAGGGTATCGGACCGGATGCGGTGGTAAGACCACTGTGAATCAGGCCTTCGGGATACGGGCACGGACCGGTCGCACCCTTCAGGCAAGGCCGCCAGCACCCTCGTCTCCTCCTGCTACTATGGGGCAAAGGCGCCGGCTGAGCAGCAGAGCCGGAAGCACCCGCTCCGCGCCGAGGTCCGGCCGTCCCGCGGCTTCAGCCGACCCGGCGGCTCCGGCGGTCGTAACCCGGTCCGAGGAGAATTGAGTTGCCCAGTTTTGAAGAGTCCCTGAAGAAGCTGGAAGAGATCGTCGCCCAGCTGGAACGCGGCGATCTTCCCCTGGAGGATTCCGTGCGCCTCTTCGAGGAGGGGACCCAGCTTTCCGCCGAGTGCCGGAAGCAGCTGGATGAAGCGGAAGGCAAGATGGAGATGCTGGTCAGGCAGCGGGACGGCTCCATGAAACGCGAACCGTTCGGGCAGTAGCCTGGCTCAGCGGGTGCGACGATTCCCCCCTGAGCTTCGGCGCCCATGCGGCATCCGCGTTTGGGTAGCCCGGGTCGCCTTCCTGGCCGCTCGTGCCCGGCGCCGGATCTCCTCCGGCGAATACATGCTTCTCCGGCAATTCGGTGCTCCGCAGTTGCAGGCAGCCTCGTCCTCGTCGCCGTCGTACAGATAGTAGTCGTAGGTCAGTTCTTCGCCGGGTGCGACATCGCGGATCGCCATGATCCAGACCTGCCCATTGATTTCCTCGGTCTCGCAGTTCGGATTGCAGGAGTGATTAATGAACATCGCTGTTCCGTGACCGTCGATCACCGTGGAACCATCACCCACGCCGAACAGGTAGGTCGTGGGCGAATCGGCATATTTTTCGTCGGCTTCTTCCTTCGAAATACGCGGCCCTGTGTACTCCACAATCTGCGTACCCTTCCGAATACGGCTTGTCGTGTAGCAGCCCGCGGCATGAATGGCGGACGAGCGGATAATCAGTCCCATATCGAACGAGGATACAGCCGCCTGACGAAGTGCGCCTCTTTTCCGGTTGCTGCGTCTAAAATGAAAGAAGATGCTGCGGTTGCTCGCCATCGCAGGGTGTGCAGCGATGCTGGCTTTGCCGGTTGCCGGCCAGCAGCAGGAGAGTTCCGCACCTGCGTCCCAGTCCCCATCCGATTCCGGCAGCGGCCAGAAGAAGAGCGCAAAGCAACAGAAGAACACGGAGCAAAAGAGGCCTTCCTCGGCCGAGCAAAATCCATTCCCCGAAGCGGCGTCAGAGAAGGCTGCTCAACAGGCGCAGCGACAGGAGAACCCATCTTCATCCACCGAGCCTAACGCTCCTGCTCCACAGCAGAAAAAGAAATCGACTGCTGAACAGAACCCCTTCCCGGAAACCCAGTCCGAAAAAGCTGCCCGCCAGGATCAGCAGGAGCCGGAAGAAGAGCAGAAAGATCAGCAGCAGGCGCCTTCTCCTGGGCCGGAGTCTTCTCAGCCGTATAGTTCCAGCCAGGATGCACTGAAAGGGCTTGACCTGCCCGGCAGCAATGATTCGCCTTCTGCCGACGGCGCCGGGGGTACGATTCTCAATCCCGATCTGGCCCGCAAAGATACCAAAGTCGGCCAGTTCTATCTGCAAACCGGTGACTACCAGGGCGCCTACGACCGATTCTTCGAAGCTACCAGGGTCGACCCCACCAATGCCAACGCGGTTTTTGGACTTGCTGAGGCCTCGCGCCACCTGAACGATCGCGACCAGGCGATCCGCAACTACCGCCTCTACCTCAGCGCACTTCCGGACGGTCCTCATGCAAAGGAGGCGCGCAAGGCACTGAAAGACATGGGCATTGAGCCCAAATCCTGATCTCCGCTCCCGGCCCGGGAGTTACTGGAATGCCGGCCTCGCCATCTCCACCAGATAGATGATCCCCAGGGGAACAAACACCAGGTTCCGCAGGAGGCTCTCCACCGCTCCCTGGTGTCTCGGATCGAGCAGCCAGGGTTCTTTCCTCGCCAGCTTCTTCAGAATCCAAAGTGCGAGAGTGTAAAGAATCGCGAAGCCCAGCGCGAAAATCAGCAACTGCCAGAGAACCATTCGCAGATGGTGCGCCAGGTGCCAGCCCAGCCGGCTCAGCGCGATCTGCCATGCAGCCGCGGCGCTGACGTGGGTGCGGAGATTCCTCCACTCGCGGCCTGAACAGGCGGCCCAGATCGCGACGGCCAGCAGCAAGACCCTCCACAGCGTCACGATCAGTTCCAGCAGAGCCAGCCGGGTCCGCGGCACGGAAGGTCGCCGCAGCAGGATATATCCCCGCAGGGCCGCTGGCACAGCCGCGCACAACAGCACTGCCAGCGGATGCCGTTCCACGACGGACCACGTCTGTGCCCAGAACAGTTCCGTATGCTGCCATGCCAGCGCCAGCGGTGATGTGCCAGAAACCCCCGCCATCGTCATCGCTGCACAGGGTATCACCGCCGGCCCTCGTCTGGGCTTCTTATCCCTGCGTGGCCCTGATTCATCTCCGGTGTCAGTACTTCGATTTCAATGTGTAGGTCAGTCCCATGGTGAACTGGAATGAATTCCGCTTGGTTGGCGGCAGCGAAACCGGCGGATCGTTCAGATAGCTGTCGATCGTTCCCACCGAAAATCCGAGATTCTTGTATGTGGGAAAGGTGAGCATATTTGTCTCCTGTGCCGAGTATGCCCGCGCATTGTTCCATGCGGGCACATATGCCACATTCTGCGTCAGCGTTATCAGCTTCAGATTCAGCATGTAATCGGCAGAAAAAGTCGAACCGACCAGGTTTTGATTCGCTGACGCGCCCCCGCTGAGGAAGGTCTGCTTCTCGTACTGCACGGTCCCTTTCAAATCAGCCATCTCGTTCGAGTGCTTGAATATCGTCCATCCAAAGCCGCCGCCGTAAACCTGCTGCAGGCTCAGGTTCTGGCTGTAGTTATGGTCGAGCGCCGTCTGCGCCAGGGCAAAGAAACTCGGCGACACGTATTCGTCGCGCTCGGCGTCGAAATGGGTGATCGCTGTCTTGATTGTGCTGGCAGGGACCAGGACCCCAGCCGCAACGTATGCGGGCTGCGTGATCTTGCCGAACGATCCGCTGAAATCGGTTGTGGTCCGGTTGCGCGAATCGAGCCAGCTGACCGTCGGCACCATCCGCACCAGTCCCACGCTGCCCGAGAAGGTGTACTGATTCTGGGTCGCGGTGACCAGGGTCGCACCCGCCGTTGCCGATCCATTCCACCCCTGAAAGAAGTTCGGCGAGTGGTACACCTGCTTGTCCAGTGTTTCCTTGTCGATGACGTATTGCGCGTCTTTCGTCGCGACGGGCTGAGGGGCAGGTTGCTGGCCGGCAGAATGTACGATGACGGACTCGCTGGTCGCGTCGACCGGTCCGACGGGCAATTTCGTCACCGCCTTCCTGCTCCGAACCTTGATATTCGCGCGGAGCACGGCAAAATCCTCGGTGGCGTGCAGCTCTTTGATCTTGTCCCACGGGACCTTCACATCCCCCAGCGAGTCGGAATGGAAGGTAATGGTGCCACTCACCTCGCTGACCAGCGTGCCGTGCAGCGTGTCTCCATCGCTCAGCACGAGCGTGTCAGGCCCCTGTTTGGCCTGCGCGGGGGCACTCTGGGCAAAACAGTGCACCCCCATGGGCCCGGTGAAAAGCATGATCGAACTGGCCGTCATCAGTGTGCGAAACCGCCTTGCAAACAGGCTCATCTCGTAGTCTTCCTTCCTGAGATTTTCCAGATTGAAAGCCAGAGACTGATCGGCTTTGGTATGCGACCCGCACCCAACAGGTAGTGTTGCAGTGGCCCGCTGGACGCGGCGCGGCTTTTTCCTGACAATGAATCTTATGACGCTAACCCGTGAACAGGCCCTGGATTATTTCCGCTCCGACGATCTTATCGGATTGGGCATGGAAGCCGATGCCGTACGCAAACGTCTGCACCCGGAAGGCGTCGTCACCTACATCATTGACCGCAATATTAACTACACCAACTTCTGCACAGAATACTGTACTTTTTGTGCTTTTTATCGTCCGCTCAAAGGCAAGCTGGCCGCCGAAGGTTACATCCTCGATTTCGAGACGATCCACGCCAAGATCGCCGAGACTCTTGAGATGGGCGGTACCGGAGTACTGATGCAGGGCGGCCTGCATCCCGACCTGAAGATTGACTGGTTCGAACGGCTGCTGCGTGGAATCAAACAGCGCTTCCCGCGAATCTGGCTGCACTGCTTCTCCGCATCGGAGATTCTGGCCATCGCCGAGTACAGCGGCCTCTCCGTGCGCGACACCATCCAGCGGCTGCGCGATGCCGGACTCGATTCCATCCCCGGAGGTGGCGCCGAGATCCTCGACGACGAGGTCCGCCATCGCATCGCCCGCCTGAAGTGCGGGACCGAAGACTGGGTGCTCGTCCACCGCACCGCTCACCAGCTGGGCATGCGCACAACCTCGACCATGATGTTCGGTGTTGGAGAAACCCTGGAGCAGAGGGTCAACCACTTCGAAGTCATTCGCCGTCTCCAGGAGGAGACCGGCGGTTTCACTGCATTCATCCCCTGGAGTTTTCAGCCCAAACACACGGCGCTGGGCGGGCGCGGCTGGGACGAGGCCACCGCCGTCGAGTACCTCAAGGTCCTTGCGATCTCGCGCCTGTACCTCGACAACATCGAGAATGTGCAGTCCAGCTGGGTTACGCAGGGTCTGAAGGTCCTGCAACTCGGGTTGCGCTTTGGGGGGAATGACGTCGGGTCGGTCATGCTGGAGGAAAACGTTGTGAAGGCCGCGGGCACCTCCAACTGCACCACCGAGGAAGAGCTCCGCCGCGTCATCCGCGATGCTGGATTCAAGCCCGTGCAGCGGGACACGCTGTACAGGACCATGTTTCTGAATTAGCTTCTTTCCGGCAGTCCGCTGAGAGCAGCCTGCCTGGCAGCCGTGCAGCGAAGAGGGTCGCCGAAGCGGCCTTGGGCTGAGAAGATGTGGCAGAAGGCTGAATCAGAACTCCAGCCGCAGCGCGTCCTGCAGGACACGCGCGGTAGTGTTGAAGCTGAAAGGTTCGTGGGCCGTGCTCGACACGATCCCGAACTGGCAGGTGAGATCCGTAATAGGGCGAGCATGGCGTCTGGAAGTTGGGGTGATTGAGCGTGTTGAATGCATCGGCGCGGAATTTCAGCCCGAGGTTCCCCCAGAGCGGAAAGTTCTTGCCCAGTCAAAGATCGACCGTTGCGTAACCCGGCCCGCGCAGATTGTTGCAGCTACCGAGCACAAACCCCAGAGGGCCGGTATAGTCAGCGTTGGCTGTCGCCGGGTTGGTAAGCAAAGAGTGGAGAGCCCTTGCCGCCATTGATGCTTCATATCGGTGATCGGGCCCACGAGAGCAGACTTAGCCCTGCAGCGCCGCCACCGCTTCCGAAGCCGGCTTCTCCGTGCGGAACTCGCCCTCCCATTGCGCCACTACGGCGGATGCCAGGCAGTTGCCGACCACATTGATGACCGTCCGGCCCATGTCCATAATGGCGTCGACGCCGAGGATCACCAGGATGGGTTCGCTCGGCAGCGAGAAGATGGATGCGGTCGCGAGGAGGACAACGAGGACGGAGCGAGCGACGCCGGCGACTCCCTTGCTGGTGAGCATCAGCACGCCGAGCATGGCGAGCTGGCGGCCGAGGCTCATGTGGATGCCGGCGGCCTGGGCCGTGAAGATGGCGGCAATGGAGAGGTAGAGGGCGGAGCCGGCCATGTTGAAGGTGTAGCCGGTAGGGATGACAAAGGCGACGATTCCGCGCGGGACGCCATAGGCTTCCATGGCCTCAATGGCGCGCGGGAGGGCGGCTTCGCTGGTGCTGGTGGCGAAGGCGATGGTGGCCGGCTCGGCGACGGCGCGCAGGAATTCGCCGAGCGGCAGGCGGGCGAGGATAGCCACGGGCAGCATGGCGACCAGAGCGAAGATCGCGATGGAGATGTAGAGGGTGAGGGCGAGCTTGCCGAGGTTGAGCATGACGCCGAGACCTGACTGCGCCACGGTGTACGCGAGAGCGGCGGCGACGCCGACGGGCGCGTAGTACATGACGTAGTTGGTGAAAGCGAACATCACTTCGGTGAGCGATTCGCAGAGGCGCAGCATGGGCGCGCGCCGGGCCTCGGGGACTTTGCACAGCGCCAGGCCGAAGAAGATGGCGAAGATGGCAACCTGGAGGATCTGATTGTCCGCAACCGCGGAGGCGATGTTCTCCGGGAAGACGTGCAGCAGGAACTGCTGCCAGGAGATGGCCGTTTGCGCGGGCAGCGAGCCGGGGGCGACGGCGGCGTGGGCGGAGAGGTTGAGGCCGATACCGGCGCGGGAGATATTGATGGCGACGAGGCCGATGAGCAGCGCGATGGTGGTCAGGATTTCGAAGTAGACCAGCGATTTGAGGCCGAGGCGGCCGACGGTTTTGGCCTCGGCGTGGCCGGCGATGCCGGTGACGAGGGTGCCGAAGATGAGGGGCGCGACGATGACGCGGATCAGGCGGAGGAAGATGTCCCCGAAGACGCGGGAGGCGAGGGCGGCGCGCGGTGCGTCGACGCCGAGCTCGAGGCCGGCGAGCATGGCGACGAAGATCCAGCCGGTCAGCGACTGGCGGCGGGCGGCGGTGAAAGCGAGGAACGCAAGGGCGAGGATGCGGAGGGCTGCGGCTACGAGATGGGTTGCGGGAAGGCTGTGCAGGAGGAAGGCAGCGGCGGCGTAGAGGAGGACACTGGCGGTGGCGAAGAGGGTGATGTGTGGTTGGGAGGCGCCGCGGTGCATGAGACTGCCAGCATATCAATGGGGCGGGTTGTTTGGGTCGGGGATTCACGGGAAGGGATGGTTCCGTGGGGTGCGATCAACCATGGAGAATTGTTGATGGGGAATCAACACACAGGGGATGCGCGGCCCAACTCGTCTCTATGATCGAGCAATTGTCGGTCGTAGTATCGGCTCATGTGCGGAAGTTGCTGCGATCAAAGCGCCAAGGATACGAAGGAGCTACTCCTGGAGATCGCACGCTGCCAGATTGCGCGGAGTCACTTCGACGGCCAACCTGCGATAACTCGTGCTCAGCAATCATTGACATTCAAGGCGCTTTGTCCTGGGAGTCCTTCCAGGTTCCTGAGCCTTGGAGCGGGCGCCTTCTCACAACGCCGATCCTATTTCTCAGTTCAAATCCGAGCATTAGTGGCACCGAGGCGTATCCCCAGGATTCACCGGCAGAACCCTCATTTGGAGGACTTCTTCGATGCCCGGTTCGAAGGATACTGGATCCGGGACAACCGCGCACGAAACGTAGATGGCACTTATGGCCAAAAGGTAAGCTTTTGGTCCAGCGATTCAGAATCGCGCCTGGGAACTGCTCAATAGAGACGCAGTCCCTGACGTGGACTACGCTCTCTCCGAGATCGTACATTGCAGGTCGAAAGGTGAAGCCGGAGTGGGATCGGCTCTTGACGTCTGCGCTGACCGGTAGACGTGATCGGCGGATGGTTTATCTGGCTCACCCCGGGGGCCCGGAGCCGAAGCCATTCAAACATTGGGTTTCAGCGACCAGGATGCAGGAGATCCGCGAGATTCTGCGCAGCAATGCGTGATCGAATCACTGCCAGGACATTCTTGCGAGCGACGGAAAGTCTCGTGTTCCTGATCCGCTTCGGCTAACTGAAGAGCGTGGGAATCCGTTCGCAGGTTGGCAGGCTGTGCGGGCCTGCTCTCAGTGGGGGAGCAGGCGGAGGGCGTTTTCGCGGTAGACCTTGCGGAGGACGTCGTCGGGGAGGTGCAGGCCGTAAATGTTCCAGCGGCCCTGGCGGGAGGCGTGCGAGGGGTATTCGAAGTATTCGTCGGCGGTTTCGAGGAAGCGGTAGTAGAGGCGGTACATGTTCTCTTCCGGCAGCAGGTCGGTGCCAAAGAGGATGCGATCGGGGAAGCGGAGAAAGAAATCGCGCGCGGAGTAGGGCTGGCGGCCTAGCTCCGATGCACGGGCGCTGATATCCACGTAGACATTGGGGAAGGTTTCGAGCAGGCGCGTGGCACGGGCCAGATTCTCGCTGCTTTCGGCGACGTGGGCGCCCACGAAGGTGGTCTTCGGATGGCGCGCGATCACGCGGTCGCGCTGGTCAAGCAGCTCGGACTTGCTGTACTTCGAGCCGTGGAAGCTCCAGTTGGGGTGGGCGGCGAGTTCTTCGTAGCGCTCGTTGGTTTCGTCGATGGGGAGGAAGAAGGCGTCGGGATCGGCGGTGTGGAACATAACGGGGATGCCGAGCTCCGCGGCCTTCTCGAAGAGGGGCGCGAGCCGCTCGTCGTCGATGCGCAGGATTTCGCCTCGGGCGTCGCGGATGGTGAGGCCGAGGTCCTTCCAGAGCTTAATGCCGACGACCCCGCGCTCGACCAGTTGCTCCAGCGCGGCGCAGGTTTTCGCGACGAAGCCGGGCTGGTCCACGCCGGTCCAGTCCAACCACCCGATGGTGGAGAATCGGTGCGGGTTGGCGGCACGGAACTTTTCGATCATGCGCAGAGCGTCTTCGCCGGTTTTCATGGTGATGTTGACGATGCGCTCGATGCCGCAGGCGTCCATGATGCGGAGGGTCTCAGCCGGATCGACCGAGTCGAGGTGGTTGTGGTAGTCGATGACCGGGAAACGGGGGCGTTCGATGGGGTGTTTGGCGGTGACCAGGGTGGAACGGGGCTGAAAATGGCTCAGGGGCAGCGTTACTTCGGTTTTCGCTGAGACAAGGGCAACAAACTTGTCCTGATCCTTTTCCTGAGATTTTTCCTGATCGGGGAAAGTCATCGCGGTCTATAGTCCTTCCTGGCCCCAGATGGGGCTCTTGCGGTGCGGGCTGGACGAGGCCGCGGTCTCATTTCGAATGCTTACGTTCTGCGCCCCGTTCTCGGAGGGTAGATCGGCCGAAAGCAGGGTGTCAAGCGGGGTTTCCGCGACCGGTGGGCGGCGAAGAAACCGGCCTGCAAGTCCAGTCATTGCTGTGTCTGAAGCATCCTCTGGGAGGGGTCACAGCATGGAGACGACGGTGATTGAATATCTGATTGCCCGGCATTAGTAAAGAATGGTAATAATACGGAATCCGCAGGAACGACGTGGGCGGAGTGGATTCATTCCTGACGGTGCGACAGGAAGGAGCAGGATTCTGGCCGACTTCGATGTGGCGATTGCCGGAGAAGTGAATCTGGATCTGATCCTGTACGGGCTGGATCGAGAGATTCCCTTGGATCGGGAGATTCTCGGCGACAACTTCGAGATGACGCTGGGCAGCTCGTCGGCGATCCTGGCGCATAACCTGTCGGTTCTGGGTATGCGCACGGCGTTCGTTACGCGGGTGGGCAGTGACGAGCTGGGGCGGATTGCCATCGAAAGGCTGGCGGAGAGCCGGACCGATCTGTCGCATGTGATTCGCTCCGCCGGCGGGACGAAAACAGGTGTCACGATCATTCTGCCGCATGGACGTTCGCGCAGGATACTGACGTACCCCGGCATCATGTTCGAGATGACGTGCGCGGATCTCGATATCGAGTATCTGGCTTCGGCGCGGCATTTCCATCTCTCATCGCTGTTTCTGCAGAAGGGTCTGCATGCGGGTCTGCCAGATTTGCTGCGGACCCTGAAGCGGAGGGGGCTGACGATTTCGCTGGATACCAACGACGATCCCGAGGATCGGTGGGATGGGGTGCTGGAAGCTATTCTTCCGGAGGTCGATCTGCTGCTACCCAACGAGGATGAGATCCGGCGGATCGTGCGGCGGGAGACGGTGGAGGAGGCGCTCGATCTGCTGGGGCAGCGCATTCCGCTGATCGCGGTGAAGTGCGGGCCGAGAGGCTCGCTGGTGCAGAGGGGAAGCGAGCGGATTCCGGCGCCACCAGTGACGGTGACTCCGGTGGACACGATCGGTGCGGGCGACAGCTTCAATGCGGGGTTCCTGACAGCCTGGCTGCGAGGGGAAAGTCTGCAAGCCTGCGGACGCGCGGGCAATATCACGGGGGCGCTCTCGACGCTGCGGCCTGGTGGGACCGAGGCTTTCCGGAATGGTGAATTGCGGCAGGGCTTCTTGAAACAGCACGGTTTCCCTATCGGCGGCTTGACCGGTTCTGTGCGTTAGAGGTCTTTGCGGGGCATTACGAGTGTTTGCGATTGCAAGGATTTGGAGGTCTGGGGTCTCGGTATGGCAGTTCTCGGAATGGAGAGGTCTGAAGAAGTAAACCCTTTGGCGGCGCTGCTGAGGCTGACGGCTGAGCAAAAGAAGGAACGGGGGCTTCTGTATACGCCTCAGGAAGTTGCGCAGCAGCCGGCTACGTGGTTGCGAACCTTCGAGATGCTGCAGTCGAGGCAGCAGGAGATTCGGGAGTTTCTCGATGCATCCGGCCTGTGTGGCGAGGCCGATCGGCGACCGACGGTACTTCTGATTGGAGCCGGAACATCGGACTACATTGGGCACTCGGTGCAGCACCTGCTGCGGCGGATGTGGCAGTGCGAAGTGATTCCGGTGGCGAGCACCAGTCTGCTGACGGATTTCGACGATTATCTGCTGCCGGAGCGGCGGTACCTCTGCATTTCTTTCTCGCGTTCCGGAGACAGCCCGGAGGGTGTAGCGGTTCTGGAGCGGGCACTGACGGAACGTCCGGACATTGCCCATGTGCTGGTCACGTGCAACGCCGCGGGAAAGATGAACCGAGCGGTGGAAGGAAAGAGTCATTGTCTGGCCATCGTGCTCGATGAGGAGACGAACGACCGCGGGCTGGCGATGACGAGCTCTTTTTCGAACATGGTCGTGACAGGACAGTTCCTGGGCTATGTCTGGAAGGTATCGGAATATGAGCCGGTGGTGCACGCACTCTCAAAGGCTGGAGAAAGCCTGCTGCCGCGGTCTGCTTCGCTGGCTTCGGAGCTGGCCGCGGCCGGGCATGCCCATGCGTGCTTTGTGGGGACAGCGGGGCTTGCTGGCGCCGCCATGGAGTCGGCGCTGAAGATGCTGGAGCTGACCGCGGGCGCGGTGCAGACGATGTCGCAGTCCACGCTGGGGCTGCGCCACGGACCAATGGCGGCACTGCATCGCGGGAGTCTGTTGGTGGCCTTTGTTTCCAGCCAGCCACGGCGCAGGAACTATGAGCTGGACCTGCTGCGCGAGATTGGCAGCAAGGGCTTGGTTCAGACGCGGGTGGCTGTGGCTGCGGATGCAGCCTCACTGACCGGAGAAGCTGAGTGCGTTCTGGCTCCGGAAGACGGCGCGGGGGTTCCGGATCTTTGCCGTCCCGCCCTCGATGTGATCTTTGGGCAGTTACTGGGGCTGTTCGCGTCCATGCAGTGCGGGCTGAGGCCGGACGCACCGAGTCCCAGCGGCGCCATCAGCCGGGTGGTGCCGGGCCTGGTGATCTACTAAGGGCCTGCCTCCCGCGCAGACGCCGGCCCTGCGCGGGAGGCCCCCTGGAGTTTCGCTCGAACAGCTTTTCCACAGGGTGTTCGGAGGGGGTTGCTCAGCGAGTGTAATCGTATACAATCAACCGGGTTCCGAGCAGCCGGAGCGCGGCGCGGAAACCCGCGTGGTTCGAAAGAGGGGACAGATGAGGAAATCCGAGGAAGGTGCAGGGGTATTGCGCGGCTCCCTGACGAGGCGCGCACTGCTGTTGGCTACATTGACTTTTGCGTCCTGCGCGTTTGCGCAGACGTTCAACGGCAAATGGGCAGGGGTGCAGAAGGTCCTGGATAACGGCGAAAAAGACCGGACCCTGCTGGAGCTTCACCAGTCGGGAGACAAAGTGACCGGCGAAATGAGGACGCTGGGGTTCCAGTCCGAGATTCACGGAACCGCCAGCGGCAACCACTTCCAGCTGATGGCGCCGTGGGATCCAGGCAAGCCGTTTGCTTCCGGTGAGCTGGTGGGCAAGGATCTGCACGTCAAGTGGGACGGGCACACCACCGTGCTGAGACCGGCCACGTCGGCCGATGAGATTCCGAGCATCCCCTACATCACTCCTCCGGCGATCCAGCCCGTTCCCTACAACAAGCTGGCCAGGAAGCCTCCGATGGGGTGGAACAGCTGGAATCTATTTGCGGGCAAAGTCGACGACACGGTGGTGCGTGGAATCGCGGACACCATGGTGTCGAGCGGGATGCGCGATGCCGGCTACATCTACGTGAACATCGACGACACGTGGGAGGGAACGCGGGATGCGCAGGGGAACC
>JAJYVF010000048.1 GCA_021792135.1 Acidobacteriota bacterium
AGTGCTGGCCATCGCCTGATCGCTTTGGCTGAGGTTCCCCATGGGGAACCTCAGCCAATCAACCCTAACCAACAACCTTCCTGAGTCATGGCTGGTTCAGAAAGTGCGAAAAAAGCTGGACACTACCCTGGACACTACTCATTTTTACAACCACAACTAGCTGCCCCCGGGTACCGCTTCTGATCTGTGCGCCTCTACTCAAAACACAATGTCACAAGGGCCCTGCTCCGGATGTACCTACTCTGACTTTAGCTTAACTGGACCAGGCCCGGTCGCCCTGTTCCGCGAACCTCCGGCATGTCTACCCTTTTGCTCCAGCTCACTTTTCTCGTGAATAAAAGCGGGGGGAATTATATGATGAAGGAGAAAGCACGAGGACCCGAAGGCAGGTTTATTCATGTCCCCAGAAGAAACACGCGATCTGATTCTCGAGCCCAGCCCTATCCGGCGCTCCAAGCTTCACGAACTCGTCTCGCGCAAACTCGAAGACATGATTCGTTCGGGTGAACTCAAGCCGGGGGACCGGCTCCCTTCAGAACGCGATATCATGGCGGCCTACGGCATCGGTCGCCCCGCTGTCCGCGAGGCCCTGTTATCGCTACAAAGTCGCGGTTTCATCGCCACAGAATCCGGGCGCAGAGCTCGCGTGACCACTCCCACACCCGACAGCGTCTTCACAACTCTCGATAGCGTGGTGGGCATGATGATCAGCCGGCAGGAAAGCCTCAAGAACTTGTGCGATGCCCGCAAATTTATCGAGGCGGCCATGGCAAGACAGGCAGCGCTGACCATCGATAAGGCACGACTCAAACAACTACACGATGCTCTCGAGGCCAATAGAATGGCGATCGGTAATCGAGACCTCTTCATGGAAACGGACATCGAATTTCATCGCATCCTTTTCCTCGTGTCTGACAACCCCGTTTTTGCCGCTGTTCATACGGCTCTTGTCAATTGGCTCATGGAACGCTGGAGCCTCATTCGTCGCGATGAAAAGACGGAAAGCCTGGCCTACCAGGGCCATCTGCAAATCGCGAATGCGGTACAAAAGGGCGATGCCGATGCCGCGGAGCGGGCAATGAACAAACATCTCTCCTCATCTTGGTCTATCTGGGCCAGACAACTCGAGGCCTCCGAATCCGGAATGCCATCTACCCCCGCCGGTCGCCACCGCAGCCGCCGAATGACACGCCCCAAGAGCGCAGTCGCCGACTAACTAATCGTAACCGCGCACGTCGTCTCTAATCCTTCGCGACCGACTGTTGCACGACAAATGTACGATTCCACGTTCAGATGTTCTCCCACAACTTCTCGTTTCCTTATTTTGCGCTGGGTATCGACATAGCCGCGAGCACATGGGAGCACCCGCGGGAAGAGCGATCACCGGCCCCGACCCTTGCTTGGTCATCCTGCATCGCCAGACGTGATCTATTCGCTCAGGTCATTCGGAAGTCTCCTTTCCCTCAAAAGTCGATTCGGAACGTTGCCTGCCCTTGTCGATTTGATATCTGTGAACTTAGGTTAGTCACTTGCCCAAAAGTTGAATCGTTGGCCACCACATCTGGCGCCTGCAGCTGAGTCCGGTTAAAGGCATTAAAGTAATCCACGCGGAGGCTTGCCGACACCCCCTCCCCGACGGTAAAATCTTTTACCGCGCTAAATGATTCTATCCTCAGCGGCGGAGACCGCAGAGCCGCATAGGTCGCATAGGTGTCTCCCAGTGCGAACGGCGATGTCAGAGAGAATGCGCCGGTCGGAAACTCTACCGGGGCGGCGCTGGCGTGACCCGTCAGGTAGTCGACCGTCCGGTTATAGCTATAGGTTTTCAGTGGAATACCATTAACTCGGTTCGGTCTATCGAATCCATTATTAACCGGGTTGTAGGTTTCTGAAGGACTGAGCGGTAAGCCACCGTCATACTCCAGAATGGTACTCATCTGCCACCCTCCGGCTAGCCGGTTGATGACGCTATTCCCATTCAGAATCGCCTTGCCGGGTCCAATCGGCAGCTCATAGGTAGCAACGTACTTATTCTCGTATTCCTGATCAAGAACTGACGGTGAGTACTCGAGCTTCTGATCAAATTTATTTAGTGGCTTTGACGCAAACGCCGCGAAACCGGAATTTACGTTCGCCATATTTCTCGCCAAGGTGAACGCTGCCAAGAAGCTAAGGCCATTGCTAAATCGTTTTTCTCCCTGAAGCTGCAATGCCTTGTAAAATGCGCTTCCTTCATAATCGAAGTTATTTTGCAGTCCGGCGAACTGCGGGAACGGCAGCAGGGCCTGTTCCACTGTTGCCGATGTTCCGAAATCATTTAGGAAGTTCGTGTACGGAATCCGAATTCCCGCCGCCACGGCTGCCGGGGAAGTCACCAGCTGCCCCAGAAGCGTACCGTATCTGAGATAGGCCGGATTCATCTGGTCGTAGGGATTCAACTGCGATGGCAGATGGACGTCGCGATTGCTGACATAGGAGGTGGTCAGGAACATGTTCCAGGGAAGGGATCGCTCTGCGCTGAAATTCCACGCCTCGTTGTATGGTGCCAGACCGGAGGTCTTCGGATTAAAGCCGTACAGCACCGAACCGTTCCCCACCGACGGACTGAAGGGTACCGGATGAAGCGCCGGCAGCGCCCTCGCATCCCACTGTCCGAAGGACGGCACATTGGTGCCGCTTGAATTGCGGAAAAACGTACCGCTCAGAATAACGTCGTAGTCTTGCCCCACCCGGTTGTCGCCGGGGGCATAGGCGCCGCCGTCCAGAATTGACAGGAAAAATCCGCCTCGCACGACCGTCTTGTCGTTGATCTGATACGAAGCTCCGATTCTGGGGCCGAACGCGGGCCAGTGAATGGCTGCACGTCTTGTATTCGCGCAACCATTGCAGTACCCAAGTTTCGAAGCGGCTCCCAGCAGCCCGTTTGCGCCAGGATTCGGGATTGTTGGATCAAAGTATGTGATCCGGTTACCCAAGACCTCCGTCAGCGGAACCATGATATCCCAACGCAGACCGAGGTTCACGGTCAGGCGGTTCGTGAGCTTTATGTCGTCCTGGATGTAAGGCGACCAGCTATAGCTTCGCATGGCCAGAGCGTTATTTGATTGTTCACTAGCCGAGTCCACTTCTCCGAGCAGGAAGCTCGCAAACGAGCTACCATACGATCCGAAATTGGGATCACCGGGGTTGGGAATCGACGTTGTTCTTTGGCTGAAGTTGAACACCCCTCCGCATGCCACCAGGCACTCGTTGTCGTCCATGATGACCTTGCGATATTCGATCCCAATGTTATAGGTATTCCTGCCCTTGGTCCAAAGCCAGTTATCTACAACAGCAATTCCGAGCTTCCGATTCACCAGATTGGTGAGACCTTGACCCCAGGTAGATGGGGCGTTTTGCCCGTCAAATATAATTTGAGGGAAAATTCTACTGTTCGTCACCGCGGGAAAACTGACGTTCTGCAGTCCATTGTGCTGGGAGTTTATGGCACCGATAGCCGAGATCCCCGCCGTCATTACCAGTCGCGGCGTGAATGTCTTGCTGTAGTTCAGCAGCCAGCCCGATCCGAGGCTTGGTTCAATATTTACACTTGATATCGGGTCGGTGGCTGGCGCAATGTTGGCTGAAGAAAGGGTCGCCGAGTTCAGTGGAGCACGCCACTCGCTGAAACGGATTGATTGCATATCACTTATCTTGTGATCCAGGGTGTAACCCCATAGGTTCTGCTTGATGCTCAAAGCCGGAATCACTGGTCCAATGTTGGAAAGATTGCCCTGATTGAGGCCCGACCGGTTCGGATCGGGGATGAGCGGCAGAATGGACTTAGCCACACTGCTGAAGCGGTTCGTCGGGATGATATTGCCCGGAAAGGGCTGCCCCGTGTTCGGGTCGTAGATGGGTATGACGTTGCCGTTCGCGTCAACGAAGTGACTGAAATCCCCATTTTTCATTGCCACGGTGGGAACCGTTCCCACCTGCTTCTGGGCGAGGTTCTCCCGGTACCAGTCGTCCGCGAACAGGAAGAAGGTACGATTCTTGCCATGGTAGATCTTCGGCAGAATTACGGGACCGCTGACGGTAAATCCATAATCATTCTGCTGATTCACCGGGGGTCTCGGATTGCCATCGGGGCTAAACGCCGTCGGAAAGAATCCATCAGAGTCAAACAACTGATTGCGCAGTATGTCGAAGGCATCTCCATGAAGATGATTGGTGCCGGAGGCCATCTGGTACGTCACCGCGCCTTTCGCCAAGCCATATTGCGCAGAAAAGGCGGAGCTGACTACCCGAAATTCGCTTACCATCTCATAGGGAGGATTTAGCAGCGTTTGGAAACCGGGCGTCTCCGCTTGAACCGCGGGTAAGCCGTTGAATTCCACCTCGCTCTCGAAATTTACCCCGCCATTAATTGTTTTCGCAAAGGTATTTCCCTGCACTCCCGGGGCCAGGAACACAAAGGCGTCGATCTGCCGCGCACCTCCATTGATTTCGATCGGCGCTTTATTGAGGAGGGCAGGCTCCAGGGTTGTGCCGAGTTCGGGCGACTCGGTATTGAGTGAGAGCGCCTGTGCCTTGACATCCACCGTCTGCGTGATCTCCCCCGGCGTCATCGACAGGTTCAGCGTGGTCATTCTGCCAACTTCCACAACAACCCCAAGGTGAACCTGTTTTTTGAACCCAGCCGTTTCCGCGGTTACCGTGTATGTCCCGGGATTGAGCGCAATCACCTGGAAACTCCCGGCGCTGTTGCTCGTCGTGCGCGTAGTAACACCGGTGGCCAAATTGGTGATTGTGATTGCGACGCCCGGGATATTCGCCCCCGTGGCATCCGTGACCGTGCCATTGATGCCCACGTCTACCTGCGCTCTGAGGTGGAAAGGTAAAAACAGCAGGCAGAGTACAAACACCAGCATCGGCGTCGTGCGCCTCTGAAAGTAGCTCGTCATGATAGTTGAAGGTGGCATAGCCCTGACCTCCACGCTGAAGTACCAGGCGCAAACTGCGCTCCTGGATCCCGAGAGAAACACCCCGAACTTTAATGCGCAGCCATACTTGCATGCAGCATGTTTGGTTGTCAACCTATCATGCCACTGTGGCCAAAATTATTTCCGGAGGAGCATCCCTCCAGGTTCGGTGGTTCTGACGATAGGCGCAGCGGTCGGCAAAGCTGTCGGTCAGGAGGCTGCTCCCCAACTTGCGCAGCTCTTCGCTGTGGGACGCCATTTCCCTTAGCCGTCGCTATCGTACCGGCGCACCGGGTTTACGCGGGAGAATATCGGAAGGCAAGGCCGGGCTCCTGCGGCTATGTGGCAGTTGCTTATGCAAAAAAAGGGTGATGCCGCCGATTATTCTATGAGGGCAGATACGTAATGGGTAGAATGTGGAGACTGTCTGCCAAAGCGTCCAGATCTGCCTTCAACTGACTGGGAATCGGAATGCCCCAACGAGTTCGATCCTCCGCAATCGCCCACTCCCGGTCGCCGGGCGCCATGACTCTCGCGCCGTCGCGCGATGGTTGCTCACGCAGATCCTGCAGATATGCAAGCATTGCCGTGGCATAAAGCTCGCTCGATACAAACCGAGCCGGGTCGATGGCGATAAAGAAGTGGCCAAGGCTGCGGTGCGTTGTGAAGTCCGGGCCTGCCATGGCGAGCAGACGACTGCAGTATGGCATCCCCGTGAGAATCGCGCTCAGTACCTCGACCATACTCGCCAGGGCAGCCCCCTTATAGCCGTAATCGGTGCCCCCAAGGGGTAGAAGGGCTACCGAGTTTTCGGGCGCCATCGTAATGTCTCCGTTAATATCGACCGCCACGTCACGGGGCAGCGACAATCCTTCATTCATCAGGTCCTGCACGCGGTTCCACGGGATGACGCTCGTTGCCATGTCTACCAGCAGCGGGCGCGAGCCCGGCACCGGAGCGGCAAAGGCGATGGGATTCGTCCCGTTGAAGGACTGTAGTCCATCATGGGGGAGAACAAAAGAGTCTGAATTGCAAAAGGCCATTGCCAACAGTCCCTGTTCCGCCCCCTTCAGCGCATAGCAGCCCGCAGAACCGAAATGCGAGGAGTGAATCACGGAGACCGCCGCAATCCCGGTGACTTTCGCCAGCTCAACCGCATGATCGATGGCAAGATAGCCTGCATGATGACCAAAGCCGTGATCGGCGTCGACAATGCCGCTCCCTGGTCCCGTCGGCCTGAAACTCAGCCGCGGTTTGGGATTGATTCTTCCTGTCTGCACTACTCGCGCATAGTGAAGCAGAAGCCTGATGCCATGACTATCCACTCCGCGCACCGATGTTTCGGTAATTGCGGTCGCGACTGGCCATGCGGCCACCGGGTCCGCGCCCGCGGCTATCAGCGCCCTTGCGGCAAACTCCCTCACCTGGAGCGCTGTGGCCCGCCATTCCCTGTGGTCGACATCCGCAGCTTCGCTCAAGGCTTCAGGCCTCATCATCTCTCCTGCTCCGCGGGTTTGAAATCCATCGGCACTGGTATGACAGGCTGATGTCAGAACAGGATACCATCACAATCGGCTTACGCGTGTTGGTATTCCGAATTCCAGAATCGAATATCGATCGAGCAGGTGGGCGCGCTTCCAGATCTGTGCAGAAGAGTTTCTATTGAGTCAATGGCCGATACTCTGCCATCTGTCGCTTCCAGACCAAAATGGAGTCAACCCGGCGCCGGCTCGCGCTCCGACCTTTTAGCGGACTGCTGTTGAGTTCCATTCACCGGGTACAGGACACCAGCCCAGGTGCGAAGCTTTGCAACTGGGCATGCACATTGGCTCGCAGCTCCCAGCAAGGCTCGTTACCCTCCGCGCTTCTCAGCCACCAGGTCCAGGCTGTCCCAGGTGATCCAGCCCTCATTGACAATTTCAACCGTAAGGAGATTGCTCCCGGCTTTGAACACTTGCGCCGGAATCATCATCTGAGCTGTCGCCGGAAAGGCCAGCCGGCACGGTTCTATATTTTGGCTCCCCAATCCGGCTGGCATGTCCAGCTCTCGCGTCCAGCCGTTCACCTCTACCCTCAACACAGGTTTCACCTCTCGGGATTGGTCGGCGGAGTTGATTCTGAGCCTGGCCGGCTGTTGTGATCGCTCTGGATCAATCGTGAAAGAGAACCGGAGCGGCGATTTCGGCGCAAGCTGATACGGCACGCCGTTCGGATCTGGCCGCCTGCCCTGCAGCAGCGGATTTTTCGCGACCGGCTTTATGGCATCGCCGTAACCGAAGTATTCGCGGCACATGGCGTCTTTTCTACCCAGCGAAAGCAGAACATCAGCCGAAGGTACGATTACCACGTCTGGGGCGTTCCAACAGGAAATCCGCCAGCCTGTTTCCGCAAGCGACAGGCGGTCCGCGACTGCCGGAGCGCGGACCAGGAGACGTCTGCTTTCTCCCGGGGGCACACAGAGGCAGCAATTCGCGATCTCAAGGTCTGTGCGGTACTCGATAAGCGGATGAGGTTCGCAGAACAGAGCTGTCATCGTGCCCATATTGGTGATCCGCATCTCCAGCTCGTCATGGTTGCCTCGGGTCTGTACGGAGCTGACGGAAACATCGAGCCTGGTGCGGGACACCGGCTGATTCTGCAGCTCGTCTCCCACATCGTCCCGATCGTCTTCTTTGCTTTGGAGCAGACCGGCGAGCGTGGCCGGCCGCCCCTTCGCTCCGAAAGCATGGATCCGCTCAATCAGCACCCGTCCGGATGAGTCTGTCAGCTGCATCTCAACGAACACGGGTCCGAAGCCGGTCGCCGCCGGCGGTTTCACCGAGATTTCTCCCACCTTCAGAGACTCAATCGGATTAACCGAAGCACCCCCTTCGCCCGTTCCGAAAACCCGGCCGCGGTGGTCCCTCGCCAGCCATTTCCATTTCAAGCCGGATGCCGGCACCGGAGCATCGCTTACAATCCAGACTTCGGCGCGCAGGCCGTTCGTTTGGTCAAAGAGAAGATTGTCGTATTTCAGGTTCAGGCTGATTGGTGCGAGTGCCTGCGCCGCAAAGAAATAATTCATCAAGGGGCGGCCATAGAAGTCGATCATGTAACTGCCGGCTCCGTTAGGCCACGGTTCGTTGAGGTCCCATGACATGAACCCGCCGGCAATCTCGGGGCCGGCTCGACGAAGCGAGTCTATTGCATATCGCAGGCCTTCCGCGCCTAAGAACTGACCCGCGCGTACCAGACTCTCCAAACTATCCAGCGGACCGAACAGGCTTTCGGTGATTTCCTTGTGCAGCCAGTTCTGGGGGAGAACCGCGCCCCAAAACACATTCTTGCGTATAAGAACGGGGTCGTTCCAGTTATCTAAAGGCCATTGTGAGCGCGGGGGAATCGTCTGGTGCCAAACCTCCAGGTGAGCGGGAGAATTTGTACCGAATTCGCTCAGCCGCATCGCGTTGAACCCGTCGTAGACCTCATACAGATTCTTTTCTTTACCCGCACCAAGCCATGTCAGGTAGGGTTCCGGCTCATTCTCGTACACGTAGGTGTAGGTACCATGGCGTGCGCTTCCCTGGGCCGGTTCAGTCGCCCTGAGCATTCGGCCATCGCATTGGCGGACGACGCGCTCCATCAGCCGCAGGGCCGGGTGATCTGTACCTTGTTGCCAGTCCATTTCATTACCACCTGACCATTCGACAATACAGGGGTGATTTCGCAGCTGCTTCACGATGCTGGTTACCGTCGCCTCCAGATTGCCAAGAAACACTGAGTCTGTTTCCGGGGTGCAATTCGCCAGCGCGAATCCCTGCATCAGCATGATGCCCAGATCGTCAGCCCGATCATAGGTGCTTTCCGGCAGAATCACACCCGCAGCCCAGACGCGGAGCATGTTCATTCCAGCGGCGTACACCTGCTCAATCAATCGGTCTCCACGATGATCGATGCGTCCGAACAACAAATCGGGAGGAAGGAGGTTGGAGCCCATCTGCCGAATCTGGCGGCCGTTCATCACAAGTTTCAACGGATTCGGAAAGTCTGCAGGCGCACCCGGAGCTTGCTCCCATACAATCTCCCGCAGCGCGAAACGAGTGGTTCGTCGGTCGGATAGGGCCCCGGTTTCCGGATCGACAAGACTCGCCTGAAGGGTGTACATGGGCTGTTCTCCCTGGCCGTTTGGCCACCAGAGTGCGGCGTGCTCCACGGGAATTTGAGCTGCGATCTCGTTGGGACCCTTCTCGAGCGTCGCCTCCACGAACCGCTCCACGCTGGTCCCCGGACCCGTGATCCGGAAAACCCCACGAACTCTTCTCGATTCCCTGCTGCTGATTTCCAGCGTCGCTTTGACCTTTGCGCTGGTATAGCTTTCGGAGAGCTGGGTCTGCACTCGAACCCATTCAATGCGCGCCGGACCTGTGAGTTCCAGTCGAACATCCTTCCAGATTCCCAGAGTCCAGACCGCAAACGCCCAGTCCCAGGCACAATTTGCAGGGCTCTTCAGATCTTTCAGGCATTGCCGGACCGCATTAGCAGCCTTGATGACTTCTCCGCCGCCGGGTACATCGGAGCTGGCAAAGACAGCGTCGAGAGACTCTGGCATCCTCGCGATCTTTACTTCGAGCCTGTTCGGTCTGTCCTTCAGCAGCAGTTCGGAGACATCGAACCAGAATCGCTTGTACATGCCCTCGTGCTTCCCGAGAAGCTTACCGTTGACCCAGACTTCGCATTGATGATCCACTCCATCGAAAACGATCGTGGCGAATTCCCCGAGCCGGCCATCAGGTATTCGAAAATCCTTGCGATACCACCAGTCTTTCCTGGCCACGTCTGCCAGCCGGGGGTCCCCGAGCCCGTACCAAAGCGGACTCAGGAGATGTGCTCTCTCCAGATCCGCCTGGATATTTCCCGGCACGCATGCCTGCACCCAGTCTCCATCGACAACGCCAGGCTCCAACGGCTTTTCCCCTGCTTCTGAAAGGGAGGCTTTCCGGATGAACCAATCGGAATCGCTTAGCAGCAGCACCTTTACCTCAGACCCGCCTTCGTTCTGCTCAGCGGAGGATAAACCCCGGGCATGTTTTTCAGCAGAGGTAGCCAGCGCGGTTGCCGCAGCTGATGCGATGAACTGCCGGCGTGTGACACCGACCTCCGCTTTCAACGGACTGTTTGTCAAAGCGATCCTCCTCCTGATGGCGCGGCTGGTGAGGCCGGCCGGATCACCCTGGAAATCTGCGAAGGCGCAGCAGTTCGCATCCTGGTCAGATCTGCAAGCACAGATCCGGACGCCCTTCGCCATCACGTCGCAGCCAGTGCGCCTACCGTCCCGCCTTCCCCAGGATCGTGATGGCAATGGTCAGAAAGCACACTCCGGCCACCATGGTTACTCGCGCCCGGACGCCGGAATTCTTCCATTCCCCAAACAGGCTGCCCCACATGGCGCTGGCGATCACCGCACCGGACATGAACACTGGCCAACCGATGATTAGCCCCAGCGGTCCGCTCCTGAGGACGCCGTTTCCATACACCACGATGCTGCCCAGCCACAGCACGCCCATGAGCGCAATCAGCGGCCAATAGATAAAGGTTCCCCAGGTTAGAAAGAAGGTCGCCGCATGATTCCTGCGAAGAAGAGCCAGGGTATACAGCACTCCCGGAATGCCGCCCGCAAGCAGTACCGGAACCCAAACGGCAATGCCGGCTCCCATGCTAACCGGGTGCTGCCGCTCCACGGCCACGCTGATGCTCCCCCCCATAGCCAGCGCCAGATTCAGCCCCGCCGTCAGTGCGCCTCCCACGCTCGCATACACAAACCCACGAATTGACTGTCCCGTTGCCTCAATCGCTGCCTCCTGGCTGCGCTCGCGCATCCGGCCAGCCAGCCCGCACACACCCACACCCAGCAGGACAATTACCACCCCGGCGAAAATCATCTCCCCGGTGGCTCTCGAAACGCCGGCAGCACCTCCATACAGCATTGGCAGCATGGTTCCCATGGCCGCCGCGCACCCCAGCCCTACGGCCGCTCCTACTGCTACCCCCACCAGTGGAAATGACATGCCCAGCAGCAGAACGCCCGTCCCCCATAGCAGCCCCATCGAGCCCATGCGCAGCAGTGCCGACCACGAAGTCCCCGCATACGCAGCGAGCGGATGGGGAACTGAAAGCCAGGCCATGGCCACTGGGAAAATCCAGAGGCTCAGAATCGTCCAGATCAGCCAGACGTTTTCCCATCGCCAGCGGACCATGAAGCGCATCGGAATCGCATAGGCGCCGTTCATCAGCGCTGCCAGCAGGATCAACAGAAAGCCGGCAACGATACTGGCCTGCATGGGACTGTGGTTCACGGGTTCCTTTCGGCAGGCGCTGGTCTCGCCCTTATTCTGGCGACCCGGCGATGGGTACTGTTAATCCGCCATCGACGGTAACCACTGACCCCGTCATAAAGCTGGCACGGTCACTGGCAAGAAACGCGACTACTTCGCCAATTTCTTCTGGATCCGCAATCCGCCCCAGCGGATGCATCTTGTTCAGAATGGTTTTCAGCCGCTCCGGATTGCTGTCCATCTCAATAATGCTGTGAATCATCGGCGTATTCACCGTCCCGGGACAGACGCAGTTCACCCGAATATGCTGTGACGCAAGGTCCACCGCCATTGAACGCGTGAGTCCAATCATCGCGTGCTTGCTCGTTGCATACGCTACAACGTTTCGCTGCGACGCCAACCCCTGTACGCTGGAGATATTCACAATCGCTCCACTGCCGCGCTTCAGCATCTCCGGGATCGCCGCCTTCGACATCAGCCAGTGGCCCTTCAGATTCACGTTCATGGTCCTGTCCCAGATCTCTTCGGTCGTTGTGATCGGATCTCCGAATGTCTGAATCCCGGCGTTATTCACCAGAATGTCCAGGCCGCCAAACTTCTTCACCGCGTTGTGGACAGCGCGCTCCGTGTCAGCCCTATGCACGATGTCCGCTTCCATCGCATCGATCTGGCCCGCATATTCCTTCAGGTGAGCCTGCGCCACCTCCAGCGCTTCGATACTTAGGTCCACAATCATGACTGCCGCGCCTTGCTTCGCCATGCATTCTGCGGACGCGAGCCCGATTCCTTTTGCCCCTCCCGTTACAAGCGCTACTTTGTTCTGCAGTTCCATCATCCACGTATTCCCCCGGCGGTTTTACCGACACTCCGCGGCCCACGGTGCGATCAGGCAATTTCGATCAGGGTATGACCGTGCCGCGCGATTTTCACCCTCCCGACATACACATCTCCGGATCGCTCAAACCCATAGTTCCCGGAAAACTGATAGGTCTTGCCTGGTGCCAGCCCCAGTTGCGCCGCATCGAAACGTATTTCACGTTCCGCATCGCTGTCGTCCAGGTTGAAGCAATTCATCACGGCGCCCTTGCCTCCGGGATCCACATGCACGTGCGTCTGCTCATCAATGCCCCGAAATATCCCTGAGGCAAAGTACGGCTTCAGCCTGCGGTAACTGGTCATCGCCTCCTTCTGCGCGCGCCGGACTTCTTCATCCGGATGGGTCCCTCCGATCCCGAGATGGCGGCACGTGGAGGCATTCCACCAAAACACCAGCGCGTTGCTGTTGTCTGTCCGCAGGTC
The DNA here is from genome assembly GCA_021792135.1 of Acidobacteriota bacterium. Lineage (GTDB taxonomy): Bacteria > Acidobacteriota > Terriglobia > Terriglobales > Acidobacteriaceae > Palsa-343. Next base: position 12,575 of record JAJYVF010000048.1, read on the forward strand.
GATGTGGATATACAGCGGCAGACTGTACGCAAGGTTGTAGTAGTAGAGCGCAACGGCTCGCCCGCTCAGCAGGTCCTCCATCGGTTTCCACATCAGCTCAAAAGCCCAGACCGTATCGAATCCGAGGCCATCACTTACCTGCTCGCCTTCCGGGCAGTGTCCGTAACCGTAATAGATGGGACAATCCCGCAGCGGAGCTCCACCCACCGCCGGGTCATGCATTTCGATCAGCACGTGCGGGTATTCGGCATGGACCATGCGGGCCAGACGGCACGTGGCCTGGCAGTGCTCCTCCAGCCTTGAGGGCACCTGATGTCCGTGGTTCGGATCCCAGCACGCCTCGTGGTACGCCGTTCCGTCAAACATGAAGAACGCCGCTCCATCCCGGGCCAGAACCTTCAGCCTTTCCAGCGTCGTCTCCAGATACTGTTTCGATGCACCGCACAGTACCGGCTGCGAAAAGCCAGCACTCCGGTCCCACTGTGCCCGCTCCCCAAAACGGTCCAGGCGATGGGCAGCCTCTGGGTATGAACTTGGATCGCACCAGCCCGATAAAGGTGTATGCAGCGAGGACTTCAGTCCGAACTCGGACGAAAGCATCGACGTGAACGATTTATATGGTGTCAGCCGCTCTTCATCCCATATCTTTGAGCCGAAGCTCGTGTCCCACCCCGGATCCATATAAAGGGCTTGGCAGCCGATGTCGCGGGCTTTCGCGGCTTCCGTCTTCATGCTCGCCAGCGTGTAATACTTCCTGCGCATTTCTGGATTGTCCTGCTCATCGTGGGGCAGCCACCACAACTTGTTGTCATACAGTTCGTTCCAGTGAACCGGCGGATCGAATCCCTGTGGACAGCCCATCCCCCGCCTGTCCATTTCTGCCCGAAAGGTGTAATATCCGTCGCGCCAATCACCGGTAAACGGAGTCAGCCGGGATACTCCGAAAGTGTGCGTCTCCCCAGGATGCAGCCACGCGCCGTGTTCGGGGTTGCCGCGATAAATCCCCACACCTCCCCAGCGCAGCCCCACCCTGTCTTGCGGCAGAGCCACGCGATCCACCAGCGCGAACTCCAGGCCGCCCGGACTATACTTGGAAATCAAAAAACCCTGCTTCCCATCACTCCATGCCCAGCCCTCTGCCGCAAATGCAGGTGTTCCAGTCGTCTCCGCCGACCACAACTCCGAAAAATAATGACTTTTCAGCACCTGAACCAGCGAAAAATCTGCATACTGCCGTTTATGTCCGCTGGGCTCTCGCCGAAACGGGATGGCTGTCAACCTGAAGTCTTCCCAGGATCCCTGTACCCGGTCCTGTTCCAGCGCAAGCGGCAGCACAAATCCAGCGCGCGCCCCATGCAGATCCAGCGGCAGTGAAGAGCGGTTGGTGAAATCAACCGTCTCTTCCATCCATGGGGTCGCGGGATTGAGAGTGAACCGGTGTCGTACCTGCAACCCCACCTCATTTTTCCCCTGGACCTCCACCGACTGGCCTTCCTGCTGGATATCGGTGAACGCCAGCCCCGTGATCGAGTAGGAATACGGCCCCTCCGCCAAAACCATCCCCGTGGGACTGTGCACCAGCTTGCACTGCAGCTCCGGCCCCCAGCTCAGCGAAAGCTCCAGCAGCTCGCTCTTCAGAGTGACCGAATTCCTCTCGCTGCTTTGCCCGAATGCAGGCGTCGAAATCGGAGACATCGAGCAGGCCACGACGGCTGTTTGCGTGGCTGCCAACTTCATCAGTTCTCTTCGATTCATTCTTCTTTCTCTCCGGGTTCTGCCAAATTGATCAGCAGCTTTTACCCGCGCTCGGACGGCGACCGTCGTCAGATGGATTTTTGAACTGCACCATACTGCTCTATATACTTCCAACGTGTCAACCTGTTATACCAGATCCGAGATGCGAGACCTGCCCAAATGCAACCACCATTGAGCTACGGAGAGGAGCGCAACAGCAGTTCCGCACGTTGGATAATCCTTCTCGGTGGGCTGCTGCTCGTCGTACCCTGTTCATCCGCCACTGGTCCGCAGCGGATGGCGCCGCCTGAGTCCCCACGCCGCATCTACCCAGCCGATGTCCATTCGAAATCGCCTGCATGGTTTGTCGACGTCGCCGCGCAAGCGGGAGTTGTGGCCCTGAATGTCAATGGCGGTCCCGGCGCCAAACCCTACATCATCGAGTCGACCGGTAGTGGGGTTGCGATCTTCGATTACGACAACGATGGCTGGCCCGATATTTTCCTTGCCAATGGGACGACGTTGCCGGGCAGTTCCGCCGGAAACCCAAAAATGCCAACAAGCCACCTGTTCCACAATAACCACGACGGCACATTTACTGATGTAACAGCTCAGGCTGGTCTGCTGGCCACTGGCTGGGGTCAGGGTGTCTGCGTGGGCGATTACGATAACGACGGCTACGATGACCTCTATGTAACCGGCTATGGCTTCAACCGGCTTTACCACAATGAGGGCAACGGAAAGTTCAAAGAAGTCGCTCAGGCTGCCGGAGTCGCTGGAGATGGAAGTCACTGGGGTACCGGCTGTGCGTTTGTCGACTACGATCGCGATGGCAGGCTGGACCTGTTCGTTTCGAACTATGTCCGCTTCAGCCTCAGGCAGACCCCGGCTGCTGGCGCGGCGTCGTACTGCCTGTGGAAAGGCACGGCCACCTTCTGCGGCCCCCGTGGTCTGGCCGGGGATACTAACATCCTTTATCGCAATCTCGGTAACGGAACATTCGAGGACGTCTCGCAAAAAAGTGGGATCCGCAATACGCTCGGGCACTACTGCTTCAGCGTCTCCATGCTCGATTATGATGACGACGGCTGGCCCGATATCTACATCGCTTGTGATTCCACTCCCTCAATCCTGCTCCACAACAACCGCAACGGCACTTTTACTGATACGGGCGCCGATTCCGGCGTCGCCTATGACGAAAACGGCCGTGAGCAGGCCAGCATGGGATCCACGATCGGCGACTACAATGGCGACGGCCGTCCGGATATTTTCAAAACCAACTTCTCCGACGACACGCCCACGCTGTACAGGAATAACGGCGATGGCACATTTACCGATCTCACGGTCGACAGCGGCCTTGCGCAGAATGCCCAGGATCTCGGCTGGGGAACGATGTTCATGGACATCAATAACGATGGCTGGCCGGATCTCCTTGCGGTCAACGGTCATGTCTATCCCGAGGTAGACCGCGATAACCTGGGTTCCTCCTATCGGGAGCCGCGCACCCTTTACCTCAACCTTGGGAATGGCAGGTTTGCGGACATTTCCCGGAGTTCCGGTCCCGGAATCACCATTCCCGCCCCGAGCCGCGGCCTTGCCATTGGCGATCTGTGGAACGACGGCCGCGTCGAAGCAGTGATCAACAATATCGATGACCAGCCGATGCTGTTAGTCAACCGGGCAGGCAATGCCAACCACTGGCTCGGCCTTCGTCTCATCGGGACGCAATCCAATCGCGACGCTATCGGCGCCCGGGTCGCCGTGCACGCTGGTTCGCGCACCTGGGTCGATGAAATCCGCAGCGGCTCCAGCTACGATTCCAGCAGTGATCTACGTCTGCATTTCGGCCTGGGACAGCACAGGAATGTAGATCGTATTGAAGTACGATGGCCCAGCGGAAATCTGGAGTCTTTTCCCGGCACCGGCGTGGACCGATTCGTGACCATCCGCGAAGGCGCCGGCACGAGGAGCCTCTGATATGGAGTGACCTGTCAATGCCTGCACGGCTGTGGGGTGTTTTTTGTTGTTTCGAGAACAGGGCGAGCCGCAGCCGAGGCAGAATAAGCGACGATTGATCGGTCTGATATTCGCGGGTCGGAACCGCATGGTCATGATCCGTCGGGAGCTGCCTCGGACTAGTGACGCGAGTGCGGCTGAGCCTGTCGCATAGAGCCTGCGAGGATTCTCCTTCGTGCATGCTCCGGCTGCGGCTGGCCCTGTTCTCGAATTGGTGGACGATGTTCATCGGGTTGCGAGGTTTGTTGTATTCCTTATCAGGAAAGCTTTTGCTTTTTGTCCGTCATGCCGGCACCGCCCGGGCAGCAGCCCTCTCCGTTCTGACACCAATGGCCCATATAAAACCGAGCAGTTCGCGTCCAACGGCGATGGTGACCTTGCGCTGGTCCTTGCCGGCGGCGGCCAGTCTGGCATAGCGCTTGTGCAGCCGAAGCTGTGCCTTCCGGGCCATCTCTTTGATGTCTTCCGGCATACCCTGCTGTCGCCGGCGCAGTCCCGGCCCTACCGCCGGCCTGAGCCGGTAACTCCAGGCGGCTTCGACAACAATCCGGCGCTGGTGTGCGTTCCCCGCCTTCGTGATGCCGCCGCGTTGCTGCCGCTTTCCACTGGACTCTTCGCTGGGGACCGCTCCGCTATAGCCCATCCATTGCCGCGCGCTCTCGAAGCCTGAGATCTGGCCCAGTTCCGCCACTACGGTCACCGCCGAAATCTCAGCCATGCCGCGCAGGCACTGCAGGCCGTGAATAACCTCCTGCATCCCGGCCGGAGCCAGCTTCACCGCTTCCCGGATCGCCTCTTCCAGCCGCTTCACTCGCTCCGCCATGTGTTCCACTTCGTGCAGGTGATCCAGATGAGTCCACTCCTGCCCGGCATGCTCGTACCGCAGTTGCCGCACCCAGTCCATATAGGGCTTCGTCCACGGCTTAACTCCTGGAGCTGGACGTCTTCCACTGCGCAACAAAAACTTGCTCAGCCGATGGCGTGCCCGCAGCTGATCCTGCTTGGCGGCTTCGCGAGCACGCACCAGATCCCGCAACGCCCCCGTATCCCCGTCCGGCACCCAGACCGCCGTCAGATCGCCTCCTCGATGGCAGCGCGCCAGCTTCACCGCATCACCATTCATGGACGGTCGGGTACCGCTCCGGCCGGATTCGATCCTCCATGATCACATCCAGCCAGCAGCGGTCGCCGCCGGGATCACGAAGGCCATCGGCTGGCACACGTTCCGGCACTCACTTGGTACGATCCTCAACCAGGGCGGCGAGGACCTGAAGACCATCCAGGAACTGCTGCGCCACGCCAACCCGCGTATCACGCAGGAGGTCTATGTGCACGGGAATTCGGATACGAAGCGGGCCGCCCTGCGGCGGATGTCCAGTCTGTTCCTGGTGGAGAAGGTGTCGTGAGGCTTGCACCGGGAGGCGATCCGGTGTATATCCTATTGCGCCCTTATTGCGCCTTTGCATTGGCCATCCAAAACGCTGCTAAGTACTTTGCTTTGTATGGCGGGGACGACGGGGCTCGAACCCGCGACCTCTGCCGTGACAGAAGTCGCATGTTATTGAATCTAAAACACTTCATGAGTGCCGATGGCTAAATTGAGCACCCTAGAGCACGCATAAACACTGGAGAAATCGCGCAACCTCATTTTCGACTCCCCGCAAAACACCCTGTGTTTTCGCGGTCGAAATGCGCCTCTGACCTCTGCCCCAAAATTGATGAATATCGTCTGATCCACGGGTGCTGAAAAGGGTGCTGAGATTCAACGGTTCAGTGAGAAAGTTGACGAGTTATCGCGAATCGAGATCCACGATGAGATTACAGGTGGTGGCGGACCGAAGCTTGGCTAACGGCCTACGAAATGTGCTGTGGGTGAGCTCGCCCCGCGACGGCGTCCCGTGGTAGAGTCTGCGGCAGTCCAAAGCTGTCGAAGAGTCGGGGTTCGATAAAGATAGTCATCTGAGCGATCACGTCTTTCTCCAGCGTGATTACCTGAATCGAGTGCGCGTTCCACTGCTCATTGGCGGAAGAGAACTCATAAACAGCAAAGGCAGGCTGGCCATTGGCGGCCGTCGGCACGAGGTGAAGGCCGCCACAGGTCTTCCAGGCACCAGCAAAGAAGGCCCCGATAATCTCGCGCCCCGCGAGCCACTGCAGCCAGGGAGGCATAACGGCAGCCGCATCCTCTTTCAGCAGAGCAACGAAGTTGTCAACATTGTGCCCTTCCCATGCCTGCAGATAGCGGCCGAGGAGTTCTTGCTGCGCAGCAGTTGGCGGCGATTGGATGGTTGGCCGGCGGTCCGAATAATTCTTTGAGAGCGTCTCGCGTGCCCGTTGCAGCGCGCTGTTAATCGACGCGGTGGTGCTTTCGAGGAGTTGAGCTGCCTCTGCCGACGCCCAACCGAGCACATCGCATAGCATAAGCGCCGCGCGCTGGCGGGGCGGCAACTGCTGGATGGCGGCCACGAATGCGAGCTGCACGGATTCACGCGCCGTGAAAAGCGCCTCGGGGTTTGGCGTGGCATCGGCGATACCTTCGAGGTTGGAGTCGGGGTATGGCTCCAGCCACGGGATTTCGGTAGCCGGGGCGCCAAACGCCGACGGTTCAACCGCCGGACCCAGTTGGTCGGGTAGGTACCGCTGCTGATGCTTGCTGCTTTCAAGCGCATTCAAGCATGCATTGGTGGCGATCTTATATAGCCAGGCGCTCATCGATCCCCCATCAAAGCTCGCAAAGCTGCGCCATGCGCGCAGATAAGTCTCTTGCACCAGATCTTCGGCTTCGTGCAACGAGCCCAGCATCCGGTAGCAATGCAGCCTGATCTCGCGGCGGAATGGTTCGGCGAGCCGTTCGAAATCCCTGTTCGCGTCATCCGCTGTGGGCTCGATATGGGGGCTCTCAATCGCCATTGCGTTTGATTGTAGACTGCATACCTCAGGAATGCAGAGCCCGTACCCGATCTGCTTCGGTTCCCTTAACGCACCGCGTACACGAGACTGACGCGCCCCTCTGAAAGCTCCCGCACACTCTTCAGCTCCAGGTCGCGCTGCCTCTCAGTCGCAGCGAACAACGGCTTGCCTTCACCCGCAATCAGCGGATACACAATCATCCGAAGCTCGTCGACGAGGCCGGCATTGATGAGCGACGCCGTGGCTTTCGCGCCTCCGACGAGGTAAATATTCTTCCCACCCTGCTGTTTGAGAGCGGCGACGTCGCCTGGGCTGCGGATCAATTTCGTATTCTGCCATGCGGCTGCTTGTATTGTGTTCGAGAGCACGTAGTGCGGTTTATGCTGCGCGAATGCGGCCCACACGCGTTCGGCCTGTGTCGGCGGCGCACCGGTAATCCAAGCCGGCTCTTCCGGGTTCGTCTGGATTGAGGTCCAGTACTTCTCGTAGAGAGGGTACATGCCGCCGCCGAGAATGCAGGCATCGATCTCGGCCGTCAGGCCAAAGTCCTCCGACCAGGCCTCGACCCATTCGGCCGGGCCATCGGTTCTCTCGATCTTTCCATCCAGAGATACCTTCAGTGCTGCGATGAGCTTTCTCATGAAAACCTCCATGCGATTGTCTCGGCGCGACAACATGCCTGCTGCGATGCCGCAGCGAGCTCCACGAGCTGCATGATGCACTTGTGGAGGTCCTGATAGTGGTACCTGAATTCGTCGCCAACCTTCTCAGGGCTTTCTGTGATTCTCTCCGACTGATCTGACCCCGTTCTTCGTCCAATTGACTATACGAGATTCATAGTCGCCGTCGGGGCGGCGGGAAAGTGGGAAACGCCAACGGCGTTTTCCAAGCGGGCGCAGCCCGCGTCTTTTCCACCACC
>JAJYVF010000073.1 GCA_021792135.1 Acidobacteriota bacterium
TCGGCCCGCTGCGGAAACCGCAACAGCGGTTCCACCCTCGCCCACTCCGCATCCGTCCCTTCTCCCCGTGCACGCATTCGTGTTCTTCCGCAGAGTCGCTAGCGCCATCCTCTTTCTGCCCCCATCAACTTCAAAACGCAAGCAAAATCGCACGCCAGGTATTTATCGGGCAGGTCTAAACAGTTTCTGAATGGCCATCACCAAGCACCCGCAAAGGCTCCGGCAAGCATCCCCGATGTCGCAATCTGGGCGACGCCGATCACATTCTGCCACACTTGCGAGCCGCCAATAACTTTTTCGGGAACGATAATCGAATCGCCCGGCTGCATGCGTGTGCTGAGGATTCCTCCTTCGAAGATGGTGCGCTCCCTGTTATTAGCCACTACGGAGCCGTTTGCGCGCAGGATGAAGATCTGTTTCTTGTTGGCATAGCTCGTTGGACCGCCGGCCTGGCGCAGATACCACCCGGCGTCCTTGCCGGGACGGAAGGTAATACCTGTGGCGTTGTAGACCTGACCACTCACGAGAACGAAGTCCGGCCGTTTGGGGATCATGAGCCTGTCTCCGGCGCGCATCACGATATCCGCGGGCGTGTTCTCCCATTTGCTGATGTCTGCGGAGATCCTGATCACTAGCCGGCCCGTAGGAGGGTGATTGCGTAGAGAAGCAAGAACTTCCTGCCGCTGCTGCTGCATCTCCTGAAGCAGGTTTTTCTGATCTTGCGTCGTGGTTGTGACTCCGGCGCCTACAGTAGGCGTGGTTGTTTCAATACGCTGGATCATTGCCTGCTGGTTTGCTTGCTCAAGTTGGCGTACCGCCACTCGCAGCAGCACCGCCGCCCGCGGGTAGGCATCTTTCCGAAAGCCGCCCGCACGCTTCAGCACCGAGCTCAACCTTTCACCGTCCGTGATGCCATAGGTCCCTGCAAACTTCACCTCGCCTGAGATGGTGACTGAAGAGCCAATATCATTCCAGCCTGTCATCTGACGGATTCCGACCACGTCGCCTGGTTGAAGCAGTACATCGGCGGATTTGTCCCCATCCATCGCTTTCTGAATGGCGACAACGCGATGTCCGATGATGACTCTTTGGCCGTTCCGGACGACGTAGTCCGAGAGATCGGCTTCCTTGCGGTAGGCGCCGCGTGTGAATCCGCCCGCCATCCGCACCAGCCCCGCGATCGTCATTCTTTGGGACATCGGGTACACGCCCGGGCGCAGCACCGCCCCAAAGATTGACACCTTAGGCGGGTCGAGTTGGTAGCGGCCAAAAACCTCCACCGTGTCAAATGGTTGCAGGGTCATGGTAAAGTTCCCGATGAGCATATCGGGAAGATTGAAAGGGATCGTTACCGGGTGAAGGTCCGGCGGCACCAGCCGGACGATTTCCGCTTGCGCAGCCGGCTCCGGCATGACGTCCTGGTAGGAATGCAGCAAGTCGTTAACCGTCATGCCTTCATGCCAAGCATACTGACCGGGTTTGAAGACGTGACCTTCCAGATAAACAACCTGATCGTTGTAGGGAAGGATAGGGGAAACCTGAATGGCGTCGCCGTCTTGCACTTGAAATGGAGGCAATTGATCTTCGCCTTTTGCACCATCCGTAATTTGCACTTGCAGCATCGTATGGCGTTGGTGGGCAATTACCCGCTCAACTCGGATCTCCCTCAGATCGGCGGAGGCTAGTAACCCTCCGGCCATGTTCAGAACATCTTTCAGGTCTTCCTTCCCCTTTAGCTCATAGATAGCCGGGCGGCGAACAAGCCCCGAAATGGCTACTTGCGGGCCGACAGGTGGCACGAGAATGGTATCGCCTGGCTCCAAACGCATGGCCTGGGGGCGAACGCCATTTAACAAAAAGTCATAAAGATCAATTTGTTCGACGAGTTTGCTGCCACGCAGTAGTTTCAAAGTACGGAGTGAGCCTCGGCTGGTCGGTCCGCCCGCTTCATAGAGGGCATTTAGGGGGGTTGAAAGAGAGCTTACATCGTAGGCGCCGGGCCGCTGCACATCGCCGACCACGTAGACCCGCACCGCCCGCACCCGGCCGAGCGAAAGTTCTACATGCTCATCCTGAAATTGCGTTCCGAGCGCCTTCTGAATCGCAATTTGTGCTTGAGCAATGGTAAGGCCGGAAACAATCACGGTGCCGGCTTCAGGCAGTGCGATGTCGCCCTGGCGATCTACAGTTCGGAGCAGGCGTCCAGATTGACCACCCCATATGTTAATGACCAGATTATCTCCAGTGCCGAGAATGTAATTAGGACCGACGGGTAAGTCCATTGGCAGCAGGTTTATGTTCCCTGTACCAAACTCGAAAACATCGCTGCCAAACCGTCGCAGTCTTCCGCCAGCCGGAATCTCCTGTGAATAAAGGTCCCGCAGCGAGGGAAGATATGGATACGGCATCGGCGTCAACCGGCGCAATTCGCTTGGCTGCTGGTGTTGGCGCAGATACCCCCGATACGGACGATTTCCCCGGAAGGCGCTCCGGTTCGCCCTGGCCTTACCCATTCTCTGTAGCGATGTCCCTGCGTATCCTTCGCGGGCCAGTTGACCGCCGACCTCTGCGCGGAAACCGGGATCCTGCTGGATACAGTTGTAGATGCCGGAATCTGGAATCGACGAGGGATCAACCTCGTACTGTTGTCCTGCAAGATATCTCACAGGGGGCAGAAGACTTGGATTCTGCTGGAGAATCTGAATGATCTGAGCCGCCGGCATCGCCTGCTGGTTCGCCATATTGCCGGACTGAGACGGACCGTACTGATTCTGCGGCTGCCCCGGACCGTTGGGGTATTGCCCCTCCAGTTGAACTGCACCCGGCTGGTAATTGCCATAACCCTGCAGGTCATTTATGTTTTGTTGCGATCCGTAATCCTGTTGCGATAAGTACGGAGAATAGCCCTGTTGGGAAAAATCGCTTGCAGATCCTGTCATTTCGGCAGTGGGGGTAGATTGCCCGCCAAATCCGAAGTTGCCTTCATTTGTACCCTCGCTCCCCAAATAACAGGCCGGGGTATTCACCGGCATATTTTGCGCGTTCGGTTGCGCTGTTCCGGAATTGGGGGATGGGTTCTGCGCAATAGCGCAACTGGCGCCGATTACCAGAAGCAAGATAACCGAAAATACGACTGGAACGTCCGGCCGGCTTACTTGCCCGACATAGTTCCGTAAAGAGCTAAACATTCTGTTCTCCGATTATGATGCTAGGCCAGTCTGAATTTCGAGTAAAAGTCCGTGTCATGTGGTCAAAAGCGATGAAGAACGCCACGAATGCCGCGTCTTCGTAGATACATAATCAAGTAAGGCTCTGCGGCGGAAATTCCATTACTCATTCACGAAGACACGGCACCGGTTGCCGTCCAATCAACTCTCGCAGTTTGCGTATTGCCGTTAAAGGGCGGTTTTACCCCTGCCTCTCGAAGGCGCCGTTTTTGTGCCGTTCCTATCCGCCGATCGCACTTCCTTTAACCCGTGGTTTCCGCAACTCATCGTCCATGATTGACGTCGGATCCATGGTGGCGGCTCAGCAGTCTTTCGGCCTCAGTATTTCTTCCTGTGCTTTCGGCATAGATTTCACCATTGCCTTCACCTCGCTCGACGTCGAACTTCAGTTCCCACTTAGGCAATGATTGACAGATGCCGCCAAGGCCGCGCTGTCGATTGTACCTGAAGGAAACAGCCTCTCGATAGATTGGTAAAAGACAGCGATGGCGGCTATCCCCATAACCAGCGCGCGCGGGCTTTGGCCAAGCGTTTCGTCTTTTGCGATCCATGGTTCAATGTGGGCAGTCAGGATTTCGACGAACTCCTCAAGATGCCTCCGAATCAGAATGTCCATATCAGCCGCACCCTCCAGCGAACCGTAGAGAAGCAGGCGCAACATATCTGGCTGCTTCCAGAGCGTGGCCTCGATCAAGCGAAGGGTACGGAACAGGGCTTGTCTTAAGTCGGGCGACTCGTCGATTTCCTTCAGTTCTTCGCCGCCAAGATGCGTCCGCTCCAGTTCGACGGTGATCGCAGCAATATAAAGATCCCGCTTGCGCGGGTAATGCCGGTAGATGGTTACCTCGTTCACTTTGGCGGC
>JAJYVF010000049.1 GCA_021792135.1 Acidobacteriota bacterium
TCAGTGTCCCTTTCTGCGGACGGCGCTGGAACCAGGCCATCTCCAGCGCGTCGATCACCAGACTGCGGTGCAGGTCCGCGCGCATCGACCAGCCCACCACCTTACGGCTGAACAGATCGAGGACCACGGCCAGAAACAGCCAGCCTTCGTCGGTCGCGATATACGTGATGTCGCCACCCCACGCCCGGTTGGGCGCCTTCACGGCGAAGTTGCGGTTGAGCAGATCAGGCGCGATCGGCAAATCATGCCGGCTGTCGGTGGTGACCACGCGGAAACGACGTTTGCCGCGAGCACGGATGCCGTGCTGCTGCATCAGCCGCTGCACCCTTTGCTTGCCCACGCGAATGCCGCGCTGCTTCACCAGCTCCCGCCAGATGCCGCATTGACGGAGCCTGGGGGCCCCATAGAAGCAACATTCGTCCTCTCCCCAGGCAATGCCCACGATGCGCCGGAGGGCCGCGATCTGCTGCGCGATCTGAGCTCGTTCCCTGGCATGCCAGTGATCATGGACCGCGCCTACGAAGGTGACGAAACCCGTCAGCACGTGCTTTCCTTCGATATGCTGTCGGCCGTCCCGCCCAAATCCAGTCGGATCGCCCCCTGGTGCTATGACCGCGCACGTCGAGTGGCTTATCCTCGATTGGATGATGCGCGGAAGGATTTACGTCAGGCCCTGACCATAAGTGACGCGAGTTCAGCGAATCGAACAATTTTTCATGGCCCCCGCGTCACCCCGCATTGACACCGGTTCTGTCGAATGAGAGCGTACCAGCAGGAGGAGCTTCATGGACAAGCGGAGGAAGCACCACCGATGAGCAGAACGGCCGTTAAGCATCCGGATAAGACAGCGACCACGGGCGCGTATTCCGCCGGGCTGGTCTGCGATGGATGGCTCTATGTGAGCGGTCACGCATCCCAGGATCTGAAAACCGGAGCCGTGATCGGCGGCAGTACCGGCGAAGAGACAACCCGCACTCTCGCTTCTCTCGGTAAGGTGTTGAATGCCGCCGGCTGTACTTTCGACGATGTCGTCAAATGCACCTGCTATCTGGCGCGGATCGAAGATTTCGATGAATTCGATCAGGCCTATTCGCAGTTCTTCCAGGGAGTTCCGCCGGCCCGCACCACAGTCCAGGCTGCGCTGTGGGGAGGGCTGAAGGTCGAGATCGACGCGGTCGCCCGCGTCCCGGCAAACAGGAGTTGACCCCCCGCATTTTCGTCCGTCGGTCCGATCCTTCAGCGTTCGGCTGGCGTGGTTACCATGCGCTGCCGGGAGATGCCGGGGGCGCACGCTCAGGTGTTCAGGGAAATGAACGCAATATCTCCCGCGAAGCTCCTGATCGTTGACGGCCCCTGCGGCCGCCCGTAGCATCGTCTTCCAGATGGAAAGCGCAGCAACCCCGGATAGAGGCAGCGCCGTCGCCGTTTCCAGCGATTCGGCCGGCTACTTTGCGCGCAGGCCGATGCCGGCCTTTGCGGCACTGATTGCCGTCAATGCGATGTGGGCCTTCCAGTTTGCCGGTGCGCGCTTTGCGACTGAGGAACTGGGCGCGGTGCTCGTAACACTGGTTCCGCTTGCGCTTGCCACGTTGCTGGTGGCGCCGTTTGCGGGGCTCAACGGGGACCTGCTCCGGCCTGAGAACCGGACCATTCTGCTGGATGTGCTTCTGCTGGGGACGCTTGGAGTTCTGCCCGCCCAGCTTTGCGTCGTCCTCGGAGTGCAGCGAACCCTCGCCTCCAACGCCAGCGTGATTGCGCTCACCGTACCGGTCCTCACGGCTCTGAGCGCCTCTGTATTTCTGCACGAGCGAATGACCAGGCTGCGATGGCTGTCTTTTGCGATTGCGATTCTGGGTGTGTGCATGGTTTCCTCGGGCGACATCCGGCAGGCGCATCTGTTTCGCATTGAATATGTCGCAGGCAATCTGTTTGTGCTGGCCAGCTGTGCCGGAAGCGCATTTAACAACTCTTACAGCCGCCGCGCGCTCGCGCACTTATCGCCGCCGCAGGTGCTGGTGTGGACCTTTGTGGTGGCCGACCTTGAGCTTCTGCTGATCGAGGTCCTGACCGACCGCATCGGCTGGAAGCAGCTGGCGCACCTTCCTCCCTCCATTTGGTGGAGCCTGATCCTGATTGCTGTTTTCAGCCTCGGGCTCTCCATGCTGCTGTACTTCTCCGTCATACAGGCGGTTGAGGTCATGAAGGCCGCAGTTTCCGTCTATCTGCTCCCGGTCTTCGGGATTCTGTTCTCGGCTATTCTCCTGCGCGAGAAGCTGACCTTCAATCTCGTCGCGGGTGGCATTCTCATCTTCATCAGCTGCTTTCTGGTTACGGTTTACGAAGAGCGGCAGCGTATGCGCGGAGTGGAATCCAGTGCCATCCTTTGAGATTGAAGGAATCGTTCCCGTCGTTCCCACGCCCTTCACGAACGAGGACAACCCGGACCTGGGGGCACTGGCCAGGCTGCTGGAGTTCGCCATCGGCGGCCACGTCTGCGCGGTCTGCCTGCCTGCATACGCCAGCGAGTTTTATAAGCTCACGGAACGCGAGCGTCGCGATCTTGTTTACCGCGCCATCGAAGTGCTGGACAGCCGTCTTCCACTCGTGGCCCAGGTCAATCACCCGTCTGCCGCCGTCGTCGCGGAGACGGCTCACGAATTTGAGCGCGCCGGGGCCGCGGCAGTCTCGGTCGCGGTTCCGCGACTGTTCGCACTGCCCGAGCGCGACCTGCTCCGCTATTTCGACCGCATCCTGACAGCGATCGGCATTCCCCTGGTGATTCAGGATTTCAACCCGGGAGGCGCCACCGTCGGCGTGGACTTCGTTCAGTCGCTTCACCGGCAGCATCCGCACTTCCGCTACCTGAAGCTCGAGGAGCCGCTGATGGCGGCGAAGGTGTGGTCCATTGTGGATTCCACAGGCGGGGAAGTGGGTGTGATTGACGGGTGGGGTGGAACCTACATCCTCGAGCTGATGGATGCCGGCATCTGCGGCGTCATGCCGGGGCTCGCGGTGGCCGACCTGCTACAGATCGTCTGGGAGCGCGGCCGCGCAGGAGACAAAGACGGAGCCTACGAGCTGTTCCAGCAGCTTCTGCCACAGATTACTTACAGCCTGCAGAGCCTGGAGTTTTATCATCATGCGGAGAAGGCGCTGCTGGTCGCCCGCGGCGTTATACCGAATGCCGCGGTTCGCGATGCGACGTTGACCGTCTCGGACCTCGATCGGGCACACCTCGGATTTCTCAATGGAAGAATCGTGAGACTGGCAGATTCCCAAGCCTGCAGGACGGCAGCTGAAGCAGCGAGCAGCTCAGATCGAGCCGTCCGCAATGGCCCTCCCCTGCCGCTCCCGGAGGTGCAGCGGTGAGTCTGGCCAGCCGTACGATTCTGCGAGGCGGCAGAATCATTGACGGGACCGGCGCCGCTGCCTTTCCGGGCGAGATTGTCGTCGCCAATGGCCTCATCGTGTCTGTTCTCCCCGGAGAAGCTGCCAGGACAAGCGTGCCTGCTGAAGAGGCTGAGGTCGTCGATTGCTCCGGACTCGTGATTGCTCCGGGCTTCATCGACGCGCACAGCCACTCCGATCTGAAGATCCTTGAGAACCGCACCGAAAAGCTGCTGCAGGGCGTGACCACCGAAGTCGTGGGGAACTGCGGCTTTTCCGCCTATCCGGCTCCCGAAGACCCGCAGCGGCTGCGGGAATTCGCCAACGGCATCCTCTGCGGCGATGACCGCTGGGGCTGGGCCTCGGCTTCTGAGTATCTCGAAAGCGCTGCGAAATCCAGAGTGGCCACTGCCGTTTCGCTGGCCGGCCATGGATCGCTGCGTATCCGCGTTGCCGGAAATACCACGCGCGCGCTGACCGGCCGCGAAATGGATTCCATGCGGGGTCTCCTGCAGGATGCTCTGGAGCAGGGTGCGGCCGGCTTCTCGTCAGGCCTCATGTATGCACCCGGGTCGGGCGCTTCGCCGGAAGAACTGATCGCATTGTGCCGCGTGGTGGCGCGTCGCGGAGGAGTGTACGCCACGCATATGCGCAGCTATTCCGCAAGCCTGATGCAGGCGGTCGAGGAGCAGATTGCCATTGCCGAGGCCTCCGGCTGCCGCCTGCAGATCTCCCATCTGCAGGCGGCCGGCGAAGAGTACTGGCCTCTGCAGCCGCGCGCGCTTGCCGCCATTGAAGCGGCCTCCGTGCGCGGCGTCGATGTGGCCTTCGACGCCTACCCGTGGCTTGCAGGCTCGACTGTCCTCACACAACTGCTGCCGCAGTCGGCATTGGACGGTGGAATGCCCAGACTGTTGGCGAGGTTGACCAACCCGCAGGAGCGCGAACGGATCGCTCCGCTGATCAAAGGCGAGGCGCACTGGGATCGGGTGGTGATTACATCCGTCGCGTTCAATGAAGCTTTCCTGGTTGGCAAATCCGTTCAGGAGATTGCCGAAAGGAGGGGAACCGATCCGCAGAATGTGGTGATGGACCTGCTGGTCGAGCAACAGGGAAATGTCAACATCGTGGAGCATTGTCAGTCCATCGATAATCTGCGTGCTCTGCTGACGCATCCTCTCGGAATCGTGATCACCGACGGCGTCTACACGCGGGGCCGCTCGCATCCGCGCCTGTACGGAACGTTCCCCCTGCTGCTGGGTCATTTCGTGCGGGAACGAAAGTGGTTGAGTCCTGAGGAAGCCGTTCACAAGGTAACCGGCAGGCCGGCGGCTGTCTTTAACCTCGGCGACCGGGGGCGCATCGCGGAGGGATGCGTGGCGGACCTCACGATCTTCGACCCCGATGCGATCCGCACGGATGCCGCCTACGAGAGACCGGATGTTCCTCCGGTCGGAATTCAGTCGGTATGGCGAAGCGGCCGCAGGATCGTGAACGCCGGACAGGTGGCGGCATAGCCGCGCGACGGATCAAGCCATGATGCACGTCGACGACATCGAAACCCCCGCGCTGCTGATCGAAGCGGAGATCCTCGATCGCAACCTCCGTGCCATGGCGGGCTATTGCGGCAACCATAACCTTGCGCTGCGGCCGCATACCAAGACGCACAAGATCCCTGAAATCGCCAGGATGCAGATCAAATATGGCGCGCCCGGGATCACCGTCGCCAAAGTATCCGAGGCCGAGGTGATGGCCGATGGGGGCATCGACGACATCGTCATCGTCTATCCGATCTGGGGCGAGAGCAAATGGAAGCGCGTGGCCGAGCTTGCGAAGCGCATCCGGGTCGCCGTTGCAATGGATTCTCCGGAGATTGCGGAAGCCATCTCCCGCTCGGCGCAGGAAGCCGGGGTCGAAGTTGGAATTCGGCTGGAGTTCGATACCGGCTTTGGCCGTTGTGGCCTTCCGATCGAGAGCAGCTCCGTCGCAATCGCCCGGCAAATTCTCGAACTGCCAAACCTGCGCTGGGACGGTATCTCGTTTTATCCCGGCCACATTATGGGCGATCATGCCATTCGCGAGCAGGATATCGCCGTCGAGAATGAGAGGCTCGACCGCCTGTACGCATTGTTGAATGCCGCCGGGATCCCCTGTCCGGTCGTCAGCGGAGGCAATACGCCGGCAGCCTTTGAAAGTCACCGATTCCACGGAGTTACTGAGATTCGCCCAGGAACTTATGTGTTCAATGACCGGAACACGGTGGATTCCGAAGCTGCGACTTATAACGATTGTGCCGCAACAGTGCTGACGACCGTTGTCAGTACAAGTGTTGCGCACCGGGCAATCATAGATGCCGGCAGCAAGATGCTCTCCGGTGATTCATTGCTTTCGGGCGAACGCAGGCACTATGGCTATGTTCAGAATCGTCCGGATATGATCCTTGAGGATCTCTCGGAGGAGCACGGGCATCTGCGGCTGTATGAGGGTGCTCAGGCCCGGATAGGTGACCGCCTGCGAGTAATCCCGAACCATATTTGTCCCTGTATCAATTTGCAGGACCACGTCTATCTTGTCTCCGGAGAACACGTCCTGAAGCGCTGGAAGGTTGCTGCGCGGGGAAAGGTGAACTAATGTCCTGCACCGGTCTTCAGCTATCGGCACAATTCCGCATCTTCACAAGCCCCGGAGAATCACGGACCGGCTTTTACTGATTGGGAATCTTTGGCTATGTCCTCAGGGTGAACTGCATGAACGGTAAGCGATGGTTGGTAGTGGTGGTGGCGCTGGTGTGCGGGAGTGCGCGGGGCGAGCACCGGGGGCTACTGCCGCGTCCGCAGCAGGCCGAGTACGGCGGTGGGAGCGTGGCGCTGCGATCGATGCGGATTCTGTTTGGGGCGCCGCCGGATGGGGAAGACCAGTTTGCGGCGGCACAGCTGCAGGGCTGGCTGGAGCAGGAGACGGGCAGGAGGGTAAGCATCGGCGCCTATGGCAATGGCGCCGACGGGGCGCTGCCGATCCTGCTCGACCGGGAAGGCGGGAAGGATGTGCCGCTGGCGCAGCCCGGCGAGCAGCCGGGGCCGAACTCGCGGGAGGCCTACGACCTCAGCGTGAGCGCGCAGGGAGTGAAGATTGATGCGCATTCCTCGGCAGGGATCTACTACGGCGCGCAAACGCTGCGGCAGCTGGTGGAAGGTGAAGGTGCCGGGGCGGTGCTGCCGGACGTGACGATTCACGACTGGCCCTCGATGGCTTACCGGGGCACGATGGTGGATATCAGCCACGGGCCGCTGCCGCGGGAGCAGGAGATGGAGCGGCAGCTGGATTTTCTGGCGCGCTGGAAGGCCAATCAGTATTACCTGTACACGGAAGACAGCATCGAGCTGACGGGGTATCCACTGCTGGACGCGGGAGCACGACTCAGCCAGGAGGAGGTGCGGCGGATTGTGGCCTACGGGCGTGCGCGGCACATCGATGTGATTCCGAACTTCGACTTATATGGGCACCAGCACGATCTGTTCCGGATCGAGAAGTACTCGGAGCTTTCGGATGAGCCGCACGGGACGGAATTCGACGCGGCAAATCCGAAGGTGATGGCGCTGCTGACGGACTGGGTGAACCAGTTTGCGGAGCTGTTTCCGAGCCCGTTTGTGAGCATCGGGTTTGACGAGACGTTTCAGATCGAGGCGGCGACGCATGCGAGGGGAGCGGCAGCGGAGCCGGCGGCGATGTTTGTGAAGCAGCTGAGCGATGTGGCGAACCTGTTTGCGAAGCGGGGCAAGCGGGTGATGGCGTATGACGACATCATGGTGAAGTATCCGCGGGTGATCCCGCAACTGCCGCCCGGGCTGATTGCGGTGGCGTGGTACTACACGTCGGAAGACCCGAGCTACAAGCGCTGGCTGGGACCGCTGGAGGCGCATCATATCCCGCACATCGTACAGCCAGGCGTGACCAGCTACGACGACATCACGCCGGACAATGAGACCACCTTTGAAAACATCGACACGTTTCTGGCGGCGGGACGGAAATCGGGAGCGCTGGGGCTGGTGAACTCGGTATGGGCCGACGATGCGCAGCTGCTGTTTCGGATGTCGCTGCCGGGGATGGCCTACGGAGCGGCGGCGCCGTGGCAGTCAGTCCCCATGGATCGCGCCGGCTTCTTCTCCGACTACGCGCAGCAGATGTATCGGGCGGCGGTTGCACCGTATATGGCTTCGGCGCTGAGCGAGATGACCATAGCCCAAACCGACATCAAGAAGCTGCTCGGCGACCAATCCATGTTCGGGCTGTGGGAAGACCCCTTCTTCCCGACGTACTACAACAAGCTGGCCGCGCATCGTGAGGATCTGCACGAGACCCGCATGCACGCCGAGCAGGCCGAGGCCGAACTTCTCGAGGCCAAGGCACTTGGTGTCGATCCTGAAACCGTCGATAGTCTTCTGCTGGGAAGTGAGCTTCTGGATTATGCCGGAGAGAAGTTTCAGACCCCCATTGAGCTGAGCGCGATCTGGGATCATTTTGGGCCAACACGCCCGAATGGCGATCGATGGTGGAACGAGTGGGAGTCGCAGGTGACCCATTACGACCACTCGTATGTCACCGATCTTATGGATCGGATCACGAATCTCAGGCCGGACTATCGTGCGCAGTGGCTGGCTGAATACACGCCGTACCGTCTGGGTGCGGCCCTTGGGCGCTGGAATGCGGAATACGATTATTGGCGCAGCGTGCACGAAGAGTTGCGGGAGTTTAACGAGAGTACCCACCAGGGAGATCTTCTGCCGCCGCTCAACGAGGTGATTGAGAGCCCGCGGCCTTCGTGGGCGCCGGTTCGCTGAAAGGGACTCCGGCGGTGTTGCGAGTGGGATTGGCTGCGGCGGCGCCGTTTCTCCGCCGGAGATCCCCTGGCGGAGAACCTTTGCCGGCCGTCCCCAATGCGTTTCCGGCCCTCAGGTCTGATTGCCACCAGGAGTGTATGCGTTGATGGAAGGAAACAGGAGTACGGACCAGGGACTTTCACCCATGCGCCTGCATTCTCGTCGTAACTTCATGAAGGGCGCCGCGGCCTGCGCGATGGCGTACAGAGCGACAATGAGGGCTCAGGGCGACCGACTTCTGGCCTACGTGGGTACCGACTCGAAGCCAGTGGATGGGCCGGCCAATGGCAAAGGTATTTATCTCTACGAGATTAATCAGGCCACCGGAGGTCTGAGCCTTCTGCATCTGGCTGCGGAAACGACCAGCCCCTCATGGCTCAGTCTTCATCCTTCCCACCGGTATCTCTACTGCGTCAACGAAGTGTCTGATTATGAGGGCAACAGCGGGTCGGTGAGTGCCTTCTTCGTTGAGAAAAGCACCGGAAGGCTGCGTCATCTCAGCACAGTCAGCTCCCACGGAGCAGGACCGACCCATATGAGTATCGACCGATCGGGAAAGTACGCCTTTGTCGCGAACTACTTTGGCGGCAGCATCGCTGTGCTGCCTATCCATCCCGACGGTTCGCTGGGCGCCGCCGTCTTTGTCCACCGGGATCACGGTGCGCTGGGATCGCTGCGCGCAACCGACGCGCCTTCCGGCAGCTTTGCCATCAGCGGCCACGATGCGCCGCACGCACATATGATTCACGCCGATCCTGCCAACCGCTTTGTGCTTCAGACGGATCTCGGACAGGACCGCATCTATGTCTATCGATTTGACAGCAGCACCGGACAGCTGACGCCCGCGCACACTCCGTTCGTCACGCTTCCTTCCGGAGACGGCCCCAGGCATTTCGCCTTTCACCCCAACGGGCGCTTCATGTACTCGATTCAGGAAGAAGCGTCCACGGTGGTCTTGTTCCATTACGACTCCGTGACCGGTTCTCTGCGGGCGCAGCAGACCGTCTCCACACTGCCTGCCGGATTCACAGGCACGAACTTCTGCTCGGAGATTGTCGTGTCGGCCGAAGGCCGCTTTCTCTACGCAGCAAACCGGTTGCATAACTCGATCGCCATCTTTGCGATCGCGCCCGATGGCAGACTGCAGCGCATCGGCGGGGTGTTAACCGAGGGGGATTATCCCAATCACATTGCCATAGGGCCCGGTGGCAGCTTCCTCCACGTCTGCAACCAGCGCAGCGACCAGATTACGTCCTTCCGCATCGACCGGCACACAGGTTTGTTGACGTTCACTGATCAATACGCGCCGCTAGGTACCCCCATGTGCATGGCTTTTCTTGAATAAGGGCCACTTCCGCTGTTTCCCCTACTGTGCCATGCATCTGTTCAGCATAGTGAACAGTTTCGGTGCGAATGCCGACAATGCCCTCGACTCCTGTTTCGATCGTCGGCTATGTTGAAAATCCAGGCCTCTGAGAAAGACAGTGAGGAGAACGTAAAGCTATGCTCTTTCCATCGGAATCCATGCCACTCGGAACGAAGGCCGAAAGGGATAAGTCCCCTTTACCGGGAGGTATTCGGGAGCCCTGGCCCGGAGTTATCCGGGACGCGGCATGTTGGACAACGATAGCCGTGTTCGCCCTTGTAGCGGCCGCCGGACTCCCTTGCAAAGGGCAGGCGACAACGGGCAGCATAGCTGGAACAGTGACTGATCCTTCGCAGGCCGTCCTTCCCCAGGCAGCCATTGCGGCTACCAATGTGAGCACTGGCGTAACCAACAACACGACTTCGGATTCTTCCGGGCGTTACCAGTTCCTGTCACTGCCAGCCGGAAATTACTCGATCAAGGCGAGTCACGCGGGATTCGATACGACCCAGTTATCCGGAATCACGCTGAACGTGTATCAGTCCCTGACCCTCAACATCGTTCTGAGAGTGGGGACCTCGCAGCAGACGGTGAAAGTCAATGCCACGCCGACGCTTGTCGACACAACCAACGCAAGCCTGGGCACCACAATCGGGGAAAAAGCAATCGTCGATATGCCGCTGAACTTGCGTGAGGTTGGCTCGCTGGCTCTGCTGGTTCCGGGAACCGTCAACACGACTGGCCGTTCTCTCGCCACAGGAGCGGCCAATGGATCCGGATTCAACGATTTCGGCTACAGTGGCGGAGGCGGCGGTTCGGGCGGCAACCTATTGCTGATTGACGGCATGATCTCGCGGGCGCTGAATAACAGCAGCTTCGCCCTCGATCCTCCTCCCGAAATGGTGAAGGAGTTCAAGATTCAGAACAATGTCTACGATGCCTCGTTTGGTCTCGCCTCCGGCACGGTTATGAATCTCATCACTAACTCCGGGACCGATGAGATCCACGGGTCCGCCTGGGAATATGCGCGCAACAGCGCCATGGACGCCAGCGGCTATTTCGCCCTCAGCCGACCATATCTCTCGCGAAACCAGTACGGTGGCGCCATCGGTGGCCCCATTCGGAAGGGTAAGGTCTTCTATTTCGGTAGTTATGAAGGCCTGCGTTTGACAGAGGGCATAGTCTCAGCCAGTGTCGTTCCAACAGTTGCGGAACGATCCGGGGACTTCAGTTCCTTCCTCACCGGAACAACGGGTAACCTGTGTGCCGCCAGCGGGCCCGCCGCCCCATCCAGCCTGAATTACGATACTGGTCAGTTGTTCGATCCAAAATCTGAAAGTGTGTTCACCTGCCCGGCCAATCCCAGCAATCCGGGAGCCGGACAGGCCACCGTGCTGGTCGGGAAACCAATTCCGGGCAATATGATTGGCACGATTGACCCAGTTGCGCGGAAGGTTCTGGCGCTCTTCCCGCAGCCAAACACACCGGGTGTGGTTAACTACACGAATGAAACACCACGGCAACAGCAGAACGATCAGTTTGATGGTCGCGTGGATGCCAATGTCTCTTCCGTGGACCGGATTTTTGTCCGGTATCTGCTTGGGAACTCAGACATTGTATTCCCCGGTGCGCTACCAGCGTTCAACGGCTATCAACATTTCAGGGGGCAGAATGTTGTCGGCGGCTGGACCAGAACTGTGGGGCCCTCAGCTGTGAACGACGTGCGCATAGGCTATCAGCGCGATTACCTGACCTATACATGCCAGGGCTGTCCGCGTCCTGCGGGAACCCTCGCGAGCTTCGGCATCGCGGGGCTCACGAATCCGCTCCCGCAATTCAATCTGTATCCGAACATCGTTCTGACGAATTTCGCGCTCTGGGGCGACGGATTTCCCGGGTACTACCCTGTTACCGCGCCGGACGAGATCGAGCAGTACGAAGATACGTTCACCAAAGTGGCTGGTCTGCACACGTTTTCCTTTGGCGTGGACGTGGATTTTTGGCAGACGAAGGGTGTCACCGATCCGCTGCAGGCCAATGGGTTGTTCAATTTCAACGGCCAGTACTCGTCGCTGGCCGGTGAGGTTCCGGGCGTGAGTACGGTGTCCGACCTTGCCGATATGGAACTCGGCTATCCTTCCGGAGGCCAGTTTACGAAGAACGCTATTGTGACCAATCTGGTTGGCGGTAACTGGATCAGCTTGTTTGCTCAGGATAATTACCGGGTGACTCCGAGACTAACCATGCAGTACGGCCTGCGATGGGAGTATCGTCGCCAGCCGATGGATACGCACAACGAGATTGCCGCCTTCTACCCGCTGTCGAAGACCTACACACCCGGCGATGCTCTTCTGCTGACGGCGCTGCCGGATGCGGCCAACGATGCGCTCTGTTCGAATCACTACTTTCTCTCGCCTACCGGTCAGTGTCTTGTCATGAGCTCGGCGATGCGGCGGGCAAAAGGGCTGACCGGAAACAAGGTTCGGCAGGTCAGCTACGGGCCCGGAGCAGGATATTTCGCGCCCAGGTTGGGTATATCATGGCAGCCAACATCCTCCGACAGGTTTGTAATCCATACCGGTGCCGGGATTTTTATGGATCTGCCGGATACGAACAGAATGGGTTCGTTTGCCAACAACAATCCCGTATTCACGCAGACGCCCAATTATGTAACCGCGTTTGGCTCCGCACCACCGCTGACCAACGGTTCTCCAACGACTACTCAGCAGGTGTTCGTCAATGCGCCGTTGGTGTCGCTTACGGGAATCACCTCGCAGGTGATGCCATCCCCGTTCTATAAGACACCCGAGACTTATGAATGGAGCCTGAGCCTGCAATATCAGATAGCAAAAGACTGGGGTTCGGAGATGGCTTATATCGGGAACCGCGGGTTGCATCTCGACTATATGTACAATACGGGGAATCAGCCAAAGCCGGGAATCGGTGATC
Source organism: Acidobacteriota bacterium (assembly GCA_021792135.1). Classification (GTDB taxonomy): domain Bacteria; phylum Acidobacteriota; class Terriglobia; order Terriglobales; family Acidobacteriaceae; genus Palsa-343. The sequence goes on from JAJYVF010000049.1 coordinate 12,580, forward strand.
TGCAGCCGCGCCGTCCATGGCCGGACTTCGGCCCGATTCTTTATGACGATTACAGCGCGTACTCCAATTATGAGGCCGTATATGGAAAGCTGGAGAAGCAGGCATCGCATGGCCTCGCCGCCTTGGTCTCTTACACCTTCTCAAAGGCAATGGATGACGAAGGTGGCAACATTGACAACCAGTCAACCGTCCAGAACTACAATAATCCAAATGCGGACTATGCACCGTCTGACTTCAATGTGAGCCAAACGCTCGTGGTTAGTCCCATCTACGAGCTACCCTTTGGCCGCGGGCAGAGGTTTGCCGCCAATGGACGAATTGTCAATGCGCTGGTCGGCGGGTGGGAAGCAACCGGGATTATCAGCGCGAATAGCGGCCTGCCGTTTACCGTAACCAGCAATCAGGACTACTCAAATACCAATTCCGCATCGCCGCGGCCGGATCGAGTCTGCAGAGGTGTGGGCCCCAAAAGGGTGGATGCGTGGTTTAACACCGGCTGCTTCAGCACCGCAGCACTTGCTCGGGCGTTGGATAACGGTGCGCCGCGGTTCGGCAACTCGGGCCGTAACATCCTGGCACTGCCGGGTTTTCAGAATTGGGATATAGGTCTCATCAAGAAAACGAATGCGGGGGAGCGTGTGACGACGGAGTTCAAGGCGGAGTTCTTCAATGCTTTCAATCATACAAATCTTGGGCCGCCGGGCTCGGTGATTGGCAGTAGTACTGCCGGTGTGATCTCTTCCCAGAACGGAAACGCACGAGACGTTCAACTGGCTCTCAAGGTAGATTTCTGAGGGCGGATAACCGCGCTGGAAGCGAGAATGCCCGGGATGGGAGAAGATTGTCGTTCATGCCAATGGGGATGGCAGTCAGGTGAAAGCGTTTATGAACGGTAAGCGATGGTTGGTAGTGGTGGTGGCGCTGGTGTGCGGGAGTGCGCGGGGTGAGCACCGGCCGCTGCTGCCGCGTCCGCAGCAGGCCGAGTACGGCGGTGGGAGCGTGGCGCTGCGATCGATGCGGATTCTGTTTGGGGCGCCGCCGGATGGGGAAGACCAGTTTGCGGCGGCACAGCTGCAGGGCTGGCTGGAGCAGGAGACGGGCAGGAGGGTAAGCATCGGCGCCTATGGCAATGGCGCCGACGGGGCGCTGCCGATCCTGCTCGACCGGGAAGGCGGGAAGGATGTGCCGCTGGCGCAGCCCGGCGAGCAGCCGGGGCCGAACTCGCGGGAGGCCTACGACCTCAGCGTGAGCGCGCAGGGAGTGAAGATTGATGCGCATTCCTCGGCAGGGATCTACTACGGCGCGCAAACGCTGCGGCAGCTGGTGGAAGGTGAAGGTGCCGGGGCGGTGCTGCCGGACGTGACGATTCACGACTGGCCCTCGATGGCTTACCGGGGCACGATGGTGGATATCAGCCACGGGCCGCTGCCGCGGGAGCAGGAGATGGAGCGGCAGCTGGATTTTCTGGCGCGCTGGAAGGCCAATCAGTATTACCTGTACACGGAAGACAGCATCGAGCTGACGGGGTATCCACTGCTGGACGCGGGAGCACGACTCAGCCAGGAGGAGGTGCGGCGGATTGTGGCCTACGGGCGTGCGCGGCACATCGATGTGATTCCGAACTTCGACTTATATGGGCACCAGCACGATCTGTTCCGGATCGAGAAGTACTCGGAGCTTTCGGATGAGCCGCACGGGACGGAATTCGACGCGGCAAATCCGAAGGTGATGGCGCTGCTGACGGACTGGGTGAACCAGTTTGCGGAGCTGTTTCCGAGCCCGTTTGTGAGCATCGGGTTTGACGAGACGTTTCAGATCGAGGCGGCGACGCATGCGAGGGGAGCGGCAGCGGAGCCGGCGGCGATGTTTGTGAAGCAGCTGAGCGATGTGGCGAACCTGTTTGCGAAGCGGGGCAAGCGGGTGATGGCGTATGACGACATCATGGTGAAGTATCCGCGGGTGATCCCGCAACTGCCGCCCGGGCTGATTGCGGTGGCGTGGTACTACACGTCGGAAGACCCGAGCTACAAGCGCTGGCTGGGACCGCTGGAGGCGCATCATATCCCGCACATCGTACAGCCAGGCGTGACCAGCTACGACGACATCACGCCGGACAATGAGACCACCTTTGAAAACATCGACACGTTTCTGGCGGCGGGACGGAAATCGGGAGCGCTGGGGCTGGTGAACTCGGTATGGGCCGACGATGCGCAGCTGCTGTTTCGGATGTCGCTGCCGGGGATGGCCTACGGAGCGGCGGCGCCGTGGCAGTCAGTCCCCATGGATCGCGCCGGCTTCTTCTCCGACTACGCGCAGCAGATGTATCGGGCGGCGGTTGCACCGTATATGGCTTCGGCGCTGAGCGAGATGACCATAGCCCAAACCGACATCAAGAAGCTGCTCGGCGACCAATCCATGTTCGGGCTGTGGGAAGACCCCTTCTTCCCGACGTACTACAACAAGCTGGCCGCGCATCGTGAGGATCTGCACGAGACCCGCATGCACGCCGAGCAGGCCGAGGCCGAACTTCTCGAGGCCAAGGCACTTGGTGTCGATCCTGAAACCGTCGATAGTCTTCTGCTGGGAAGTGAGCTTCTGGATTATGCCGGAGAGAAGTTTCAGACCCCCATTGAGCTGAGCGCGATCTGGGATCATTTTGGGCCAACACGCCCGAATGGCGATCGATGGTGGAACGAGTGGGAGTCGCAGGTGACCCATTACGACCACTCGTATGTCACCGATCTTATGGATCGGATCACGAATCTCAGGCCGGACTATCGTGCGCAGTGGCTGGCTGAATACACGCCGTACCGTCTGGGTGCGGCCCTTGGGCGCTGGAATGCGGAATACGATTATTGGCGCGCCATTCAAGAAAAACTAACACAGTTCGAAGACAGCGTACCTTCCGGGCAGCCGTTGCCGCCGCTGGATCAGGTGGTTGAAAGTCCGGCGCCATCCTGGTCCAGTGGGCATTAAGAGGGCGGGTTAGGCAAAGCGTCGACCGCCCTCGGAGTTTGCGGGCAGGCTGCAGTGATTGCGGTGGCCCGCGGGTTGGTGTGCGATTTGGTTCGTTGTCCACGCAGAACGGGTGGAGAAGCGATGAAGAACAGAAGAGAATCAGAGAGGCTCCTTCAGTGCAATAAGCGGTACATTTCGGGAGGTGTAGTTTCCGTCAATCGCGCCACCGAGCCCGAGATTGCATTTGCCAGGGGCGAGGGAGCCCACATCTGGGACGTGGACGGCAACCAGTATCTTGACTATCACGCCGCATTCGGACCGCACTTCCTGGGACACAACGAGCCGCACGTGACGGAAGCCGTTAGACGCGTATTGCGGGAGGGCATCAGTCTATTTGGCTCGGGCACAACGATGCTTGAAGGGCAGCTGGGGGAACTGATCTGCACGCATGTACCTTCGGCTGAATCCGTGCAGTTACTCAACACGGGAAGCGAAGCAACGTATCAGGCTATCCGTCTGGGTCGCGCTTTTACGGGGCGCAGCCATATTGTTCGGATGCAGGGCGGGTATCACGGCTGGCACAACGACGTGGCCTGCAATCTGATGACGCCCCTGAGCGATCTTGGACCGAGAGTGTCGCCGGGAGAATACCCATTTAAGCCGATCAGTGCCGGCATCCCCGAAGAGCATCAGCAGCTGGTACACAACGTAAACTTCAATGATCTCGATTCGGTGCGGTGGGTGTGCCAGCGTTATCCCATCGCCGCGCTCATCGCTGAGCCTATCCTCCAGAACATCGGTGTTGTTAAACCGGAGCCCGGGTATCTGCAGGGGCTCCGCAAACTGGCGGACGAATTCGGCTTTTTCCTCATCTTCGATGAAGTAAAGACGGGTTTCCGGCACGCCCTTGGCGGCTATGCGAGCATCGCCCAGGTCAGCCCCGATCTTGTTGTCTTCGGCAAGGCGCTTGCCAATGGTTATCCCATCGCTGTCCTTGCCGGCCGCCGTGAGCTCATGGATCGCTTTGTAGACCCTTCTCCCGCGCGGCGCGTTCTCCTGGCCGGGACCTACAACGCACATCCGGTTCCGACGGCTGCGGCGATTGCCACCATCGAGCGTCTGCTGATGAACGACGGTGAGGTCTACAGGTACACCGAGAATCTCGGGGAGATGATGCAGCAGGGCCTGGAGCGAATCTTCGCCCGGGTGGGCGTGCGGGGAGTCGTGGCGCGGCAGGGCTCGGCCTTCTGCTGGTACTTCATGGATCACTGCCCGCGAGACTGGCACGACCTCGCCATGTATCACGACTTCGAAACCGACGCGGTCTTCCGCCTTATGCTCGTCGATCGCGGTATTTACGTCTTTCCTCTGCCCCCCAAGCAGTGCTCGATATCGGCCGCGCACACCGCGGCGGATATCGAGATCACGCTGCACCACATGGAAAATGCCCTGGCGCAGGCGATGGAAGCAGTTGCCGAGAAATCGGCTTCGACGAGCAGGAGAAGCTGAAACCTATAAGTACCCAGGAGGACAGGAGACGTGACTTCCGGTGGCAGGACGGGATCGAAGAGGACGAAGGATGGCGCGGGTAATCCATCCCGCGTGCAGGCGGGTGTTGTGGGAATGGGGCTTATGGGCACGAGTATCGTGGCCTGTCTGCTGGGGGCAGGGCATCGCGTTGCAGCTATCGAGAAGGGTGCAGCGCGACGGCGGACCGCGCCGCAAAGGCTGCTGCATCTTCTGCAGGATGCCTCGGCGAGAGGGCTGATTGCCGGGGCGCCGTCCGCGCTCATGGATCGCTTCACCGTCTCCGCTGACTTTCATGCTCTCCATGGCGCCGCGATCGTCGTTGAATCCACCGTGGAAGACGCAGCCACCAAGCGCCAGGTCCTGGCTGCAATCGAGGCGGCGGTCAGTCGAAGGACGCTGATTGGCAGTAACACTTCGGCCATCCCCGTCACAGAGCTTCAGCGCGGAGCTGCGCATCCCGAACGCATTCTGGGCCTGCACTGGGCAGAGCCCGCCCACATCACCCGATTCATGGAAGTCATTTGCGGCAGGGGGACATCGCCTTCCAGCGCACAGCGCGCGATGCGCCTCGCACGACAGTGGGGTAAGGAGCCCTCCCTCGTCCGCAAGGACATTCGCGGTTTTATCTCCAACAGGATGATGTACGCTCTGCTGCGCGAAGCGTTCTATCTGGTGGAAAGGGGCTTCGCCACCGTGGCGGATGTCGATCGTTCGCTGCGCAACGATCTGGGTTACTGGATCACCTTTGCGGGACCTTTCCGCTTCATGGACCTTACCGGGATTCCTGCCTATGCGGCGGTGATGAAGGACCTGTTGCCGGAGCTCAGCTGTGCGACGCAGGTGCCTCGGCTGATGCGTAAAGTAGTGAAGTCCGGGGCTCGCGGGGTCTCGAATGCAAAGGGCTTTTACCGTTACACCCCGGCACAGGCAAGACAATGGGAGGAGCGCTTCGTCAAGTTCAGCCATGAGATCCGCGAACTGGCCGGACGATATCCCGAAGGCAGCAGGACCGGAGAATTCCGGCGGCGAGGGGCCAGGGTCTCTGCCTGAGCAAGAGGCAACGAAATCTGGAAACCAGGCGATTCGACTCCTGCCTTTCCGGATGTGGCTGTTTCCACCGCCTGTGAGGCGCTGCTATGATCGCTTCACTTCGGCCGTTCATATCACTGGACGCAGAAAGATCGCCATGGCAAATCAATATGCGGTGCCATCTGTCAGCCGCGCCCTCAGCATCCTGGAACTGCTCGCAGAATCGCAGCGCGGGCTCACGCTTTCCGATATCAGCAGAAAGCTGGGTCTTCCGAAGAGCTCCACCCATGTACTGATCAAAACGCTCGTGTTGGCTGGGTACCTGAAGAGCAGCAACGTCAATGGCAAGTTCTGCTTCGGGCTCAAGCTTGTCAGTCTCAGCAATATGGCGCTTGAGAATCTGGATCTGCGGGAACAGGCCCGGCCGTTCCTGCACGATCTCATGCTTCGTACCGGGCTGACGGTGCATCTCGCAATTCTCGAAGGCGCGGAAGCCGTGATTATCGAGAAGATCGAGGCGCCGGGAATGTTGCGGCTGGCGACCTGGGTCGGCAAACGTCTGGATACGAACAGTTCAGGAGTGGGTAAGGCTCTCCTGGCGTTTACCACAGATGAGATTTCCGGCAGCCGGTTTACGGGTCGGCCCATGGCAAGACATAACAGGAACACGATCTCCTCGCCGGAGCGCCTGGCCCGCGAACTGAAGAAGGTTCGCGAACTCGGCTATGCGTTCGAAGATGAGGAAGGCGAAATCGGCTTTCGCTGCATTGGCGCTCCCATTTTCGACGCGGAGAATCGGACGGTCGCCGCCATCAGCATTGCCGGAACGACTCCGCAGATCGGCAATGAGCGGGTTATCAGGCTTGCCTCTCTCGTCAGAGCCACGGCGGCTCAGATCTCCGCACGCCTGGGAAGCAGTTGCGAATTGCCGCCGGAGGGCGCGGCCGCCCGAAAAGGCACGCGCAAGTGAAGGCTGGAACGGTTGCCGCAGCAGAAACCGGGCAGCGCCCCATGTCCACGAACAGATCCCGTCTCCAAAACGGCCGAGGTCTTTGCCCACGGTTCTCAGTCCACACGAAGTCGAGCAGCCGATCGCGTCAGACAGTGGCGGTGCAGCAGGACAGATGATCCCGCTGGCCGTGTAAGCCCAGATGCAATCGCCCTGTAGTCGTAAGTCTTCACAGCGTTGAGCAGCGGATCTGGCGAATGGGCGCGCGCCGGCGAATGTAGTGCGATGGGTGGCAACGGAAGATGCGCATGCCCGGCATGGAGCAACCGGCCGCAACGATCCCTGCCCGTCGGTAGCGGCAGGAAATTCGAGCAGTGCTGCGCTTTGCGCCAGGACCGATAGATTGCGGGTCCCTTTACTCCCTGCCCACTCCGCGTGAGAAATGGGATAACCCGGACCAGGAGTTCGTCTGAGTAAGCATTCCGGATTGGTACAAGAGGGCTGGGGCCGAGGTAGCTGCCGAAGTAAGGTCGATGGCAGTGCACGGCGGTTGAAGATTCATCCGGGATAAGTACTTTGCGCCTGACGGCGCCAGGAGGAGGCCCTGAAGATGCTGGCGCGGCATCTGCATGAGCGAGGGCGGCTGAATCTGGAAGAGGCGTTCGTGGATGCAACCTTCGCGAGCGCCCAAAAGGGGGCTTCGCAGTCGGCCCCACTCGGC
>JAJYVF010000025.1 GCA_021792135.1 Acidobacteriota bacterium
ACAAATCCTCCTCCCCACGACCTCAACACACTATCCGGCCCTCGGCACTGCTCACCAAGCACCGCCAAACACAAACACATCCCGGATCACGCGCCGGAATCAGTACCTGTGAGAAATGCGGGCTAAGCATTCGAGCTTCAGGAAGTGCGCAGTTTGCTCTCAACAATTCGAGATCATCGAATTGCAGGACGGCTGAGCAGACGCCCAGCCAGCCTGTCGATCGAAGAACGCAGTACAAGGAGAAGACATGCGAATGAGGCCGGGCGCGGTTCAGCTCACAGAGGCTCGTGCGGATGAAGGTCACGGTCGCGAACGCCGATGAGGTACAGCAATCCATCCAGTCCCAGTGAGGAGATGGACTGCGGAGCACTCTGGCGCACCAGCGGTTTGGCACGATAGGCGATGCCCATCCCGGCGAGCTTCAGCATGGGAATATCGTTCGCGCCGTCTCCCACGGCCACCACCTGCTCCAGGGAAATGTCCTCGCGGCGCGCAATTTCGCCAAGGAGAGCGGCTTTGCGCTCTCCATTGACAATGGGAGGAAGAACCCGTCCGGTGACGGCCGCGTCAGCGATTTCCAGATCGTTCGCGTAGATGTAATCGATGCCAAGACTCTGCTGAAGATGCCGCGCAAAAAAGGTGAATCCGCCGGAAAGAATGGCGGTCTTGTACCCGAGCAGACGCAGCGTGCGGATCAGGCGCTCGGCCCCTTCAGCCAGGGGAATCGTATTCAGCAGGGAGTAAACGCGTTCCGCGGAGAGCCCCCGGAGCAGAGCCACACGGCGGCTGAAGCTCTCGTCGAAGTTCAGTTCGCCATGCATGGCCGCTTCGGTGATGCGCGATACCTGATCGCCGACGCCGGCGATTCTTGCCAGCTCATCGATCACTTCGCCCTGAATCAGGGTGGAATCCATATCGAACGCGAACAGGCGTCGATTACGGCGGAAGATGCTCTCGCGCTGGAAGGCGATGTCGATCGAAAGCTCCTGCGCAGCGGCGAGGAAGTCAGCGCGCATCGTGGGTTCGCGCCATGCGGCGCCGCTGACGGCCAGTTCCACGCAGGCATTGGCGGGAGGATCCTGCGGCGAAAGCTGGCCGGAGAGGCGGTCGATGCGATCCACATTCATTTCGTGGGCCGCGACGATGGCAGTCACGCGGGCGAGGTGCTCGGCTGTAATCGAGCGGCCCAGAACGGTGATGATGAAGTGCTGCTGATGCAGGCCGCGCAGCCAGTGCCGCAGCGAGTCGGGGCGGACGGTTGTAAAACGCGCCTGGAGATTCAGCTCATGGGCACGTGCCGTGAGCGCCGCCTTGAGCGAAGCGAAGCTGCTGTCGGCCGGCCAGTCGATCAGAATCGCCAGGGAAAGCGTCTCATGGACGACCGCCTGCCCAATGTCGAGAACACCGATGTGATGGCGGGCCAGCGTACTGGTAAGCTCCGCCGTGAGACCGGGATGATTGTGCCCGGAGAAGTGGATGAGGACGGCTTTGCCGAGGTCTCCAGAGGACATGCTGTTCCGAATATAGTGCAGAGCCTGATCTGATCAACTCGCACAGCTGCAAACCGGCTGCCCGGTGGATTCAGCGAACCGGGGCCCATCCAGTTGCCGACCGGCCCCTCGCCAGACGGGCAGAATCACGCGACCACTCCGCGGGATCAACGGGCGCGCGCCTCCGGAAAACCCTTATGATCTCTGACAGACCGGAATGATGTTTGGGGGCTCGACTGAAACGTCGTACAGGCGCGCCGCGTCAGTCGCCCGCGAGTGTTTCCTGCAGATTCCCGCGGCTCCTCAACATCGAACCGAAGCAAAGGAGAATTTCTGATGCAGATGAGGCAACTGGGCCGCTCCGGCCCGCAGGTCCCGGCGATGGTGCTCGGCGGCAACGTGTATGGATGGACGCTCGGCGAGGCCGATTCCCTGCTCCAGCTGGACCGCGCCTTCGAGGCCGGGCTGACCTTCATCGACACCGCGGACGTGTACTCGCGCTGGGTTCCGGGCCACAAGGGCGGAGAGTCGGAAACCATCCTGGGCAAATGGTTCCAGCGCGGCGGCCGACGCAAAGACGTCATCCTGGCCACCAAGGTGGGAATCGATATGGGCGACGGCAAACAGGGGCTGAGCGCGAAGTATATCCGCCTGGCTGTCGAAGATTCGCTGCGCCGCCTGCAGACCGACTACATCGATCTTTACCAAACGCATCAGGACGATCCGGCCACGCCGCTGGAGGAGACGCTGGGTGTGCTGGACGAACTGGCGAAAGCCGGCAAAGTGCGATACATTGGCGCATCGAACTACTCGGGTGCGCGGCTGGCGGAGGCCATGGAAGTCAGCGCGCGGAATGGCCTGACGGCTTTCGTTTCGCTGCAGCCTCACTACAACCTGATGGAGCGGACGGAGTTCGAAAGCGATCTTCTTCCGGTTGTGCAGAAGTATGGCCTTGGAGTGATTCCCTATTTCTCGCTGGCTTCGGGCTTTCTGACCGGCAAGTATCGGCCGGGCGGCGACACTGCCAGCAGCGCGCGCGGGCCGCTGGTGCAGAAGTATCTGAACGAACGCGGATTTGCCGTGGTGGACGCACTGGAGGAAGTTGCCAGGGCGCACGGTGCGACACCAGCGCGGGTGGCGCTGGCCTGGCTGCTGCACAAGCCCGGGATCACCGCTCCCATCGCCAGCGCAACCAACCATCGGCAGATGGAAGACCTGATCGCGGCGGCCGATCTGAAACTGAATCCCTGGGACATGGAGCATCTGGACGAGACCAGTGCGCCGGTGAACGAGACTGCGTAATGCGGATCCAGTCAAGGCCGGAGAATCGAGCAGGCCTGCGCGTCAGTCTGTGCGCGGGCCTGTTCGCATATTCAGGAAAGCTGACGGCGCTGCGCTTCCGATCAGGCTCGCGTAACAGCGGCCAGGCTGACTGCACCACGAACGGCCGCGCTCAGGCCGGTCGTGAGGAGTGGGGTTCTGCTTGTGTGATCCAGGTTTACGGTGATCAGCCCGCGCTCCGAGGCGAGGTACAATGCGGCCGGACCGGCATGGATGGCTCTGATATCAGCTGCGGGAAGCGCGGCCTCTGCTATGCGGCGGAGAGTGCCGGCGGCGGGATCGAGCTGCCACACATGCAGATGGCTAAGACAAGATCTCTCGGTGAGCACGGTATACAGGATTTCCTGCTGCGGGCACCATGTAATCGCGGCAGGTGTCGATGGAAGAGGAATCTCTCCGGATTGTTCCAGATGCGCAGGAGGAACGAGGCGAAAGATCGTCAACGCCGGTCGAAGGCGCTGGGCTGCAACCAGCAAGCCACCTTCGCGGTGCAGAGCGAGCGCGCAGGGACCGCTTCCAGGCCGACAAGCGATGCGATTCACAATCGTGAACTTCCGCGGCGCATTGGGGTCCGGACTGAGAAGGTCCAGCCGGTCTGCGCCGAAATCAGCAGCAATGCCCATGAGGTGTTGCCGGACAAATACCACAGAGGCGGGGTGCGCACTCCCCTGATCCGGGAAGTGCGCACCGCGGCCAACCTGCTTCAGGATCGCGGAGGGCGCTCCGGGCACGCCTGATTCATCCAGCGGGAGAATGTTGTAGGCACCGCCTCCGAAGGCGGCGACGAGAAGACTGCGGCCGTCCGGAGAAACTGCCAGAGACCTGGGGTACGTGGCGGAGAGCGACAAGGGTTGGCACGCGACGCGCTCCAGTTGGCCGGTGCGCTGATCCACAAGGACGGCTTCCACGGTACCGCGAGGCTCATGCCTGTAGCGGTTCACACTGTTGGCCGCGTAGATGATGGGTCGAGCCGGGTGAGAAGCGAGGGCGAGAGGCTGCTCAGACGGGATCGAGCCGAGAGGCTCGCATCGTCCTCCCTGGACGGCCAGCGTATGGATTGCGCCCGAACCTCCGCCAGTTAACGCACCAACACAAAGGAGAGTTGGCCGAGCTTCGGCACCGGAGGGCACCAGGCCATGCGGCTGCGGAACCAGACGAACCGCACCCGCAGAGCCGAGCATGGCAAGGAAGGTACGCCGGGTCGGGGGCGCGCCGAAGCCTCGCACTGCGCCCGATGTCCGTAGGCGATCCCGCAGCCTCATAGTGATCCCCGTTGAGGCTGATAACTCAGTCGCGCGGACTGTTCCATGGGTTATTCCTGCACACTCATGCTGGAATGAAAAATGTTGTTCGGGTCGTAGCGCCGCTTCACCTGCTGCAGGAAAGGGTACAGGCCGTCGCGTCCGTAATACAACTCGGGCCAGTAGCTGTATCGGAGCATGTCGCAATCAGCATAATTCATATAGCAGCCTTCGTAGCGGTCTCCCCAGGGTGTGCCCTGATGATGGGCGTCGACATGGCTGCCGGTGTACACGGCTGTGTAGATCTCATCCATCGCGCGAAGATGCTCGCTGTCTTCATCGGCGTTGCGCCAGTAACACTGCCACTGAAGCTTCATGATGGAGGAACGCTGGGCAACCGCTGTATCGCGGACCAGCCCCGGGCGATTCACGGCACCGCCATAACTATCGATCGAGATGACGGAGCCACGCCCCTCATTGGCCGGCGATGTATAGAGCTTATAGATTGTGGAGGCTTCCGCAGGAGTAAATGTCTTCTTCATGTAAGCCGATTTGTATTTCGCCCTGGTCGGACCGCCTCCGCCTCCATCGCCCACGGTGGCGTCCAGCCAGGGCCGTTTGATGATTCCCCTGGGGGAGCCACCCTGGGTGCGAAGATTGAGCCGGTGCGGTCCCAGGGGCGCTGTCGCGGGAAGCGTCGTCATGGGCTGAAAAACGTCAAACCGGCTGAGAAATTCGTTAAAGACACTGACGTCATTGACGGTTCCATCCGGCTGGCAGAACTGGCTGTGAATCCCGAAGTGGCCGGTCACCTTTGGAGTTACCTCCAGCAGGGAGAACAGGCCCCAGGTATCCGGATCCTTACCCCGGCCCTCCCAGTAATCGCCGAACTTCATCAGAATGCGGGTGAACTGCTCCTCGGTCATATCCTTCCACGGGAAGAAGAGGCTGGCGTTCACCACCTCCCGGGGAGCCACCGGCAATTTCTCGAAGCGGAAACTGGTGATGATTCCGAAATTTCCGCCTCCCGCGCCACGGCACGCACGGAAAAGATCGGGATCCTGGTCCTTATCCACTCGCCTCGCGACAACGGTACCGTCTGCGTCGACTGTGAGGATATCGACCCCGGTGATCCAGTCCGCAGTTAGACCGTAGAGCCGGGACAGTAGCCCATAGCCTCCGCCCGATATATGGCCGCCAGCCCCCACCATGAAGCAACTGCCCGCCGGGAGCGTGAGATTCCAGCGCTTGTAAAGAGACAGATAGACGTCGCCCAGCACGGCTCCGGGAGCGACACAGTAAGAGCCGGTTTCGCCATCGCGAGTAACAGTCTTGTACAGGGAGAGATCAATAATTGCGCCCTGGGGATTGGAACTGACGAAGCCTTCATAGCAGTGGCCGCCGGAGCGAACCGTAGGGCGCATGCCCGCCGCAATGACGCGCCGGAGCGCATCCGCAGTTTCGTCAGCCGAGGCACAGAGAAGAATCCGGTCAGCCGCCTCCTGATCGGATGCAGGAAATCGCAGATTATGGCCCGATTTCAGCGTATCGAAGCGAGGGTCGCCACGATTTACAGCGACAGTCATGATCCCCTCCGGGTAAGCCTCTGCAGGTATTCCTGTATCTAAATTCTTAACTATAGCTGTGCCCCTGTCCTCGGACTCGGCGCCACGGACCAGGCCTCGATCGGATGAGAAGCTCTCTTCCGCTAGCCGGCGTTCAGCCCGTCGACCAATGCGTTGCGATAAGCACGGATCGCGGGAATAAAGCCGAGCAGCGCGCCTGCACCTACGACGCAGGCCATGTAATAACCCACTCGCGAGGAGAGTCCGACCATTGCCAGTGGGATGCCATAGTTGTTCTCCACCGGAATCCGGATCGCGAAGAGAATAACGTAAACGGCTGCCAGCCCGCAGGCCGCGCCCACTGCGCTGATCAGGGACGATTCCAGAATAAACAGGGTGAAGACCTGGCGGGCGTTCAGGCCGATGGTACGCAGAATCGCAATCTCCCGCCGGCGCTCATTGAGCGATGTATAGAGCGCCGTGAGCATGACGAGGAGACCCACAACCAGAACAGCGCCGCTTACCAGCGACAATGCGATGTCGGCAGCGCTCAGCACATTCCACAGATCCTCTAGCGTCATGGCCGGGATGATGGCAGTCAGCGGCTCTGGCTTATAAGTATTAATTTCCCGTTGAAGAAACAGTGTACCGATCCGTGAACGGGTGCGCAGAAGAAAAGCGCTGATGGTCCTGATCTGCAGGTCGGACTTCTGAATCTGCGATTCCGGGATGGCCTGGAGCGGGGGAGCACCATTTTGCCATCCCAGATGCATCGCTTCATCGCCCCAGAGGGTGATGTAAATGGCCCGGTCGACCGGCGTCGCCGTGCGGGCCAGGATGCCGACAACGGTGTAAGGGTCGGCGGTGTGCTTCAGAAAACTGCCCTCAAGCCCGTGGCTGAGGACGATCTTCTGCCCGAGGTGATAGTGCAGCTGCTGAGCGACCGCGCTGCCCAGCACCGCATCGAAAATGCCTTCCGCCCGCGTGCCCTGGTCCAACTGAATGCCGTGATCTCCGCGATAGCGATAGTGCTCGTAGAAGCTATCGTCCGTGGCGACTACGCGGAAGCCGCGGTGGCTGTCACCCATCGAAAGAGGGATGGTCCAGAGCACGGCCGGGTGGTGGGCGAAATGCTGGTAGGAGCCCCAGGAGATCTCGTTGTTGGCCGTGCCGATGTGAAAGACAGCATACAACAGCAGCGGCAGCGAGCCGCCCCTGGCCCCCACCACAAGATCGGTCTGGCTCAGCGTGCCTTCGAATCCAACCTGCGTTCCGCGTCGGATGCGGTCCACGCCTACGAGCAGCATCACGCTCAGAGCAATGGAGAAGATGGTAAGGCCGCTGGTGAATTTGCGGCTCCACAGAGACTGGAATGCCAGGCGGAGAATGGTCATGCGCACACCTGACTGATCTCGCTGAGCGCGAGCTGTTCATCGAACTCCCTCATGAGGGACCGATCGTGGCTGACGAACACGAGGGTCGCCCGGGCTTCATCGCAGACTTCGAAAAGCAGGTCAAGGAATGCCCGTTGCCGGTCGCTATCGAGCGAAGAGGTGGGCTCGTCCGCAATGACAAGGCTGGGCCTGCCAATCACGGCACGGGCGATCGCCACACGTTGCTGCTGACCGGTGCTGAGTTCCTTCACACTGCGGTCAAGATGCTTCTCCAGCGCCAGACGGCGAACCAGCCTTTCCGCCTCCTCGGCCACGGTTGAAGCAAGAATGTGCTTTCGCCTGCGCTCATGCACCTGACAGGGCAATTCCACGTTCTGCCGCACCGTGAGATAAGGAATGAGATTGAAGCTCTGGAAGATATAGCCGATCTCCGAACCCCGGTGCCGGTCGCGCGCCGACATCGACATCTTTGTCAGTTCCCTGCCGAGCACGGTCACAGTTCCCTGCTGCGGCTGCAGAATCCCGGTCATTATCCCCAGCAGCGTGGTCTTGCCGCAGCCGCTGGGCCCATAGAGAAATACGCGCCTTCCCGCGTGTACCACCATTTCATCCACTCGGAGGACAGGCCTTCGCGGATCGTATCCGAATACCACGTTCTGCAGCCGAATTGCTTCGGGGATGCTCGCCATTCGCGTCACCTCACTGCGGCTGATAGGGGACAACGCTCTCTGCCGATAAGTCGTAGGAGACATCTCCATAGGGGCTTTGGACAGTGGAAATCTGGAGGACCCCCGTGACCAATATTGGATCGGTGAAGGTTACCTGCACCTTGACGTTTTTGTTCATCTTGACATAGACAATCTGGTTGGGAGGCGGCGGCGGAACGTGGATGCAGGCTCCCGCATAGGGAACAAGAAGAAATTCTGTTACCTGGTCCAAATCGTCCTCAAGCGGCACCATGAAGCCCGGGATGCTTACCCGTTTTCCTGCGAACTGCAGCACCGGCGCCTTTTGCTGGGTCCGGGGAAGGCTGAAATTCAGCGTCTGGAGCGTCTGCCAGTTCAGGGTTGCAGGAGCTGGCGAGCCGGCAAACGAGGGCGCTGCGCACAGGACGAATCCGCAGCACAGCAGCCACGCAGGCCATCTCACCGCTTTCAGGACTCGTGCGAATGTCTGCATATCAGCCCTCCTGGCCGTGCTCGGCCCATTCGCCCTTATCCTTGCTCAGGACGCGCCTGCAGGCATCTGGACTACTGTTGCATTGGCGGCCGCCGCGGCGTGATCTGCTCCGGCAGGGGCGGCCGTGGACGAAAGTGAGTCCAGTGACTGGCCAGCTGCGGATCGCTCGATGGATGCAGATCGTTCCATGCATCCATCGAGATACCGTTGAGGTCGTAGACCACCTTCCCGGCACGGATCGTGAGCTGGCAGTCCAGGCGCGTGTTGCCCATCAGCTTTGTGTTATCCATATCGAGGAAGCCGAACCTGCCGTGCTCCTCGCTCAGCACCGCAACGTCAGCAGGCGCGCCCACGGAAAGATTGCCAAGCTGCGGCCGCTGGATCTCTCTGGCCGGATGCCAGGTCGTATCGGCGACGACCTGCTGCAGGGTTAGCCCCATGGCCATAAACTTGCTCATGACATTCAGCATATCCTTGGTGCTGGAATTCATGCTGTCGACATGCAGGTCGGTCGAGAGCGAATCGGGCAGAAACCCTGCCTTGATGAGGGGGACAGCAACCCTGAATCGGAAGCTGCCGCCGCCAGTCCCGGCATCGAAATAGATACCGCGCCTGCGGCCTTCAATCAGAGCTTTGGATGGGCCAAGCGTCATAACATCCTGCTCGCCGCGGAGGCCCGAATAAGCGTGCGTATAGATGTCGCCCGGCCGCAAATACTTCGTCAGGAGATCGTACAGCGGGCGCTCGATGCGGTTCGCGCCATAATCAATCATCACCGGTATGTGGGCGATGTTCCCTGCTCCAACGGCCTGGATGTAGGGAGTCCACTCTGGTCCGGTAAAGTGGGCGCTCTTGATTCCGATGATGGTATCCGGATAGCGCAGGGCCATATATCCGGTGGGCACCATCTGCATGTCGTCCAGGTTGTCTTCGAAGCGCGGGCCGCGCATACCCGCTCCGACAATGTTCAGGAACGCGAGCACCCGGGTCTGCTCGCGGTCAATAATGTGCTCCTTGAAATCCTCGAAGTTGCGCCATCCTGAACTGCCCGCGTCGCAAACGGTGGTGACGCCGTTGCGGAAGGTGAAACCATCAGGCCAGATGCCGTAATCGCCGGCGTAGGAGTGTGCTTCGCCCGTCGAGGCATAGTCATGCGTATGAATGTCGATCAGCCCGGGCGTCACGTAGTACCCGCTGACGTCAATGCTCTTGGCAGCATCCTTCGGGTTGAGATGCTCGCCGACGGCCGCGATCTTGCCGTCCTTGATGGCGACATCCATCACCTGATCGATGTCGTTCTTCGCGTCGATGACGTGCCCGTGCTGCAGCAGAAGGTCATAGGGCAGCGGATTCGGCTCTGTGGGCGGCGGTCCCACGCGCCGCACGACCTGGCCGGAGAACCCACCCTGCTGCGGGCTGGCAGTGGGCAGGCCCGCTTCCTGGTTCGGACCCTGGCCGGCGGGCGTTACCGGAAAGCAGCCACGGCAGTCACTCGGACCTGGGGGTCCCTGGTTCTGCCAGGCGTTCGCACTCACCGGGACTGACGTTTCCGGAGCATGGACATCTGGCTGGGCAGTCTGATCTCCGGCGACCTGAGCATGACCGGCGTTAGCGCCGACGAGCAACCCCGCGAACAGCGCACATGCGAATCCCAACCCCGCCTTATGCCTCATCTTTCACCCACCCCTTCCCGCCATCTCCGTTCTTGTTGCAGGATTCCCGTTCAGGATCGGCTGCCGGCTTTTGCCCGGTGATCGCCGACCAGCAACGTGACGAACCCCGCGAACCTATTTCATTATGTTGAAGAAATTCTGTCACCTGCCTGTTGTCCTGCCCGCTCCTAAGGCGAATGTCCTAATACTGCAAGCCGCCCGTCGTAAGTGCCCAATTATCGGCGAGCCGTGCGCGCGCTTCGCCGTTTGCCGAAATGACTCCTGCATTTGCGCTGAGCCTCAGCTCTGCTCCTGCGTAATCTGGCGGAAGACGCGCAGCAGGTTGCCGCCCCAGAACTTGTCAATACGCTCCTCTGAATACCCGCGGCGCTGCATTGCTTCTGTGATCATGGGGAGATCGCGTGTGTCGCGCATGCCCCGCGCAAGAGTCGGCCCCCCGTCAAAGTCAGAGCCGATCCCCACATGATCCTCGCCAATCAGATTGATCGCCCGATCGACCACGGCGACCCAGTCGTCGACCGACATCATTACCGAATCTGGCACATGAGCGCCGAGCATCGGGAACTGCGGAGCCACCAGCTCATCCACCTGGTAAATGGTTTTGCCCCGGACGCGATCCGGAATACTCGACGTGTCCCAGAAGGTCTTCTTTCGCTCGGCGGTGATATAGGCATATTCCCTGGGATAGTTGAACTCACTCCCGATCTGGATGCCGATGACGCCACCTTTGGCGGCGAGCTTCTTCAGCAGCCAGTCCGGCATGTTCCGGGGAATGTTGTTCACGCTGCGCAGCCCATGGTGGGTTGCAACCACCGGCACGTCGCTGACGTCGATGGCCTGGGAGATGGTTTCATCCGACGAATGCGATACGTTGATGACCATGCCGAGACGATTCATCTCGCGGATCACTTCGCGCCCATGGGCGGTGAGTCCGTTCCATTCAGGTTTCGAGCAGCAGGAGTCCGCGTAATTCTGGTTCCAGTTATGCGCGGACAGTTGAGCGGATCGCAGTCCCAGGCGGTGAAGATCGCGCAGAACGCCGAGATCGCCATCGAGATCGTAGCTGCCCTCGATATCCAGCACCGCAGCCATTTTGCCCTGAGCGCGAATGCGCTCGATATCGTCGGCGTTCAGAGCGAGCTCGACCTGATCGCGATTCATCTCCAGCTGGCGGAGCGCATGATCGACGCGGCGCAGCGACTGCTTCGTCTCGAATCGGCTGGGATAGTACTCCTCAGGGATAAAGACCGAGAGAAAGAATGCGCCGACTCCGCCTTCCCTCGCACGTGGCAGATCCCACTGGCCCTCGCTGCTTCGCGTGCCCATGCTGCCACCGTGGTAGAACTCGCGGTCGAGCACATGCACATGTCCATCAAAGACAAAAGCCCGCTGGTGGATGGCCCTGGCTCGCGTGAAGATCTGTGGCGCGGGAAGATCCCCGGAATCCTGCGAATCCGGCGGAGCCCAGCCTGCGGAGCACACGACTCCCGGCAGCAGGGCGGAGCAACCGAAAAATCGGCGGCGGCTCAGCAGTATCTCCCTCCCTGAAGGATCGCTGACCGGCAGCGGTCCGGTTCGATCGGTATCCCCGACTCCTGGGAGAAAGCCCTCAGCGCGCTACCGCAGGAACGCTCGCCACGCAGCTGGTGCGATGTTCGCTTCCGAGCCGGGAAGAATCTGCGGGCAGTATATAGGAGCAAAGGCGCCTCGTGCGGAGAAAGTCGGGGCGAGCACAGATTCCCGCAAGGCGAGATGCGCGAACAAGTTTTTTCCGAAGACCGCAGGATGATCCACCCGGCAAGCTGATCTTTGCTACACTCGCGCGAAGAAGATTCCGGCGCGGCGGTTATGGCACGAAATCAGACAAATTCCAGGCGTCCGCGGCTTGCCGCCGTGGTCACAGCATATAAGCGGCTCTATCACCCCCAGCATATCGTCGACCGGTTCCTCGACGGCTATGGATGGAACGGTACCTATCACCATCCAGCCGTGGAAATCGTATCCCTCTATGTGGATCAGCGCGGCGAGGGTGATTTGTCCCAGGAGCGGGCCGATCGCCATCCGACAATGAAGATCTATCCCACCATTGCTGAGACGGTGACACTGGGAACCAGCAGGTTAGCGGTCGACGGAGTCGTGGTCGTTGGTGAACACGGTACTTATCCACTTACCGAAACAGGGATCATGAAACATCCGCACTACGAATTCTTCGAACAGGTGACAAAGGTGTTTCGGGACAGCGGCCGGTCGGTTCCCTATTTCAACGATAAGGAACTTTCGTGGAAATGGGACTGGTGCAAACGGATGGTCGATACCTCTCATGAGCTGGGTTTCCCCCTGCAGGGCGGCTCGAGCCTGGCAGTTACGTGGCGAATCCCGTCAGTGGAGTTCCCGCTGGGCGCTACAGTTCACGAGGCTGTTTCCGTCGGCTATGGCGGCATGGCAAGTTACGATTTCCACGGTCTGGAAACCATCCAGTGCATGGTGGAGCGACGTAAGGGTGGCGAAACCGGAGTCGAGTGGCTGCAAGCCTATCGCGGCGACAACTTCTGGACAGCCTGGGAGCAGGGAGTGTGGTCCCATGACCTGGTGAAGGCTGCGTTATGCCGCAGCTCAACCCTGGTCCCGAGCGATCCGAGCTTTACCTGCATCTATCCCACAATCGAGCAGATGCGCGCTCTGGTGCCCGATCCAGTCGCCTACAACTACCAGTATCGGGATGGGCTTCGGTGCACGATGCTGCTGATGAATGGCCTGGTGCGCGATTTCACTTTTGCAGCGGATATAGAGGGACACTCGCGGCCGTTCTCCACGCAGATGTACCTACCCATGCCTGACGGGCGCACCACGCTTGCGAGTTTCTTCAGCCCCCTGGTGCACAATGCAGAAATCATGTTCCTGACCGGCAAAGCACAGTATCCGATTGAGCGGACACTGCTGACCAGTGGTTTGCTGATCGCCGGCGTAGACAGCGCATATCAGGGTTATAAGCGGCTGCCAACGCCAAACCTTGCGGCGGTGCACTACCAGCCGAATCCGCAATCTACCTTCTGGAGAACCTGAGTTTCTGCTTCCGCCCCTTAATGCAGCGGGAACTATCCACCCACATCGCACGAACAGGAGAACTGACCGAAATGCTGACGCGCCGGCGATTCGTAGGCTACTCCGCTCTGGCATCCGCCGCCCTGGCCTCGGGCACGCTGCGCCGCCGCGCGTTTGCTCAAACACCAGCGCCGGGTGAGGGCCCCCTGCGGCTGGCGATCCTCGGCAGCGTCTATTCCCCGGGCTCGGCAATGCAGGACCTCGCAGACCGTTTTCTCGTCGGCTTTCCCTGGGAGGGTGACTGGCACATGCCCAGGGTTCATGTGGTCTCAATGTATGTGGATCAGCGGGCACGAATGGCCGCGGCGCGACCCTCCGGCTATGAACAGGCGATGCGCGGTCTTCGGCTGGCTCCTGCAGGACCTGGTGAAGACAGAGGGCCAGCCCGCGCGCACCAGCATGCCGCGCAACCGCCCGCAATTACACCGAATACCACAGCCGATCTCAGCGAAGCGCGCGCCCGGCAATTTGGATTCCTGCTTGCCCATAACATTCCGGAGGCGCTGCGCTGCGGAGGCAACCGCCTTGCCGTCGACGCTGTGCTCTCGGTTGTGGAGCAGGATAATTACCCCACAAACGACAGGGGACAGATTCTGCTGCCATCCTACGACTTTTATCAGCAGTGCATCCAGGTCTTCGGCGACGAAGAGCAGGCTGTGCCCTATTTTAATTACGGCCAGCTTTCCTTCAGCTTCCCGGAGGCGCAGCGCATGGTCGATACGGCCTCCCACATCGGAGTTTCCCTGATGGCCGGCTCTGCCATGCCGGTTACCTGGCGGTTGCCGAATGTGGACCTCCCGATGAATGCCGAGGTGCAGGAAGCGGTCATGGTAGGGACGAGCAATCCCTTTATGACCTGCTTCGACGCTCTGGAAGCCATGCAGTGTATGCTGGAACGGAGAAAGGGCGGCGAGACGGGTGTCAAAGCTGTGCAGTTGCTGGAGGGTGACGACGTCTGGGCAGCTGGCGATGCGGGACGCTGGTCCAAAGATCTGCTGAGTTCCGCCCTCTCCCGCAGCGACACGCCCCGCGGACTGACCGTACTGGATGGGCGGACACAGGACTTAGTCGCCTCCGGTGTTCTGCCGCAGTTGGTTAAGGATCCGGCGGCCTACTGCATCGAATACCTGGATGGCACGCGCGCAACTATGCTGATGCTGAGCGGCGCGGTGACGGACTTTAATATCGCTCTCGGTCTTCGTGGCCGGGATCACCCGGTCAGCGCGCAGTTCTTCCTGCCGCCACCCCCCAACAATGACTGGTCCGCACCGCTGGCCGCGAAGGTTGAGGAACTCTTTTATACCCGAACGGCGCCCTGGCCGGTGCAGCGGACGCTGCTGACGAGTGGCATGCTGGAAGCATGCCTTGATTCACGTCACAGGCTGAACCAGAGGCTGGAAACCCCACACCTCGCGGTAAGCTACCAGCCGCCGGCAGAATCGCAGTACGTCCGCACGTAAGCCAGATCTCATTCAACCCTGCCTATCCCGGGGCCGTACGGCACGAAATTCACGGACAAGCAGGCGGCCATTCCCCGGGGGAACAGCCGCCTGCAGCAATGGCTCGGCAAACAGTCTCGCTAGAAGATTATCTTTCCGGAGAGTTCGAGCATCCTCGATCCGCTGAACGTGCCCGGCACCTGCTGGACGCCGGTGATCGTACCCCACCCAGCCGGGAAACTGAGGCACGACGTGGCGGCGCACGTACCTGTCGTCGTGTTGATGTTAATTCCGTTCGAAATCGGATTTCCTCCGCTCGGATGGTTAAAGATGTTGTATGCCTCCGTACGGAACTGGAATCTCATTCTTTCCGCGAACGGGAAATCCTTGAATACGGCAAAGTTCTCGTACTGCAACCCAGGGCCAACAAGACTGTTCCTGTGCACGTCACCGTACCCCACCGCACCGACCGCATAGTTCGTCGCCGGAATGTAGGCAGTTTCGTCAATACAGGAATTCGCGCTGTGGCTCAGGCCTGGATAAGCACTCTTCAGGCTGCATTGGGACCTTTCCTTGTGAGTCCAGGAAGGACGCTGCGTACCCTGATCCACGCCCGCGGCGGTGATGCTACTGGCCATAGCAATGGTGTAGGGCATGCCTGCCTGGATATTGACAATGCCGCTGAGGCTCCACCCACCCAGCGCTTCGCGTGTCATCATCCTTGCCCCGGCCAGTGAAGGCAGCCCATAGGTGAAGGACGCGACAATGCGATTCCGAACGTCCCAGTCTGCGTTGCCGTAATCCGCACTGGGGTTGTACTGCTGCGAAGTGGTGCCGCCGTCGTTCGAGTCTTCGCCGAGGTCCATGTCGTGCGACCACGTATAGCTCACCTGACCGGCAAGACCATGAAACAGCCGCTGTCGGAATATGGCAGTCAGGGCGTTGTAGTGGGAGTACTCATCCTCCTGGAACTGGCGGATACTGCCGAACAACTGGTTCGGACGCTGTGCATTGAGCGGTTCAATCGCAGTGTTGATGGGGCGGAGCGGTTCATTGTCGTAGAAGCTGCGATCGAGGTGCAGCGCGTGCGATCCGAGGTACTGCAGCTCGAACGCCGCACCTTGATAGAGCTCCTGACCGAGATCCAGGTTCCACTGATAGCTGCGCTGGGTTTTCATGTTCGGTTGCGGTGTGAACGCGAATACGTAGCTCCTGGGAGTACCAGCAACTGGAGCCGCTTTCCCAGCTCCGGGCGTCGGATTTTCCAGTGTAATGGGATTGTCTCCGGTCGTCGAATAGCTGACGGCTGCCGCGAACGGATAGTTTGCTGTCAGCAGGGTATAGGTATTGAGCTGATTCGGGTTATAATAAAAGCCCATGCCGGCCCGGATGACCGTCCTGTCGCTGAGACGGTAATCGACCCCTAACCGCGGGCCAAAGTTATCAAGCTGCGCAGGCGTGAACACAAAACCCGGGGTCGGCTTGTACGTCGCGCCCGAGGTCGCCGTAGTTGCCGGAATCAGAGCCGTCTGTGCAGCATTCAGCATACGGCCATAACCGTTGAGGCTGTATGCTGCCGTGGGAAGATCGTAGCGGAAGCCGTAGTTGAGGGTCAGCTTCGAGCTGACCTGCCAGTTATCCAGAGCGAAGAATCCATCGCGCCACTCACCTGCCGAACCCTTGATCGAGTCGATCGGGGTCGTGTCGCTGTTGACGTAGCCCAGCACGAAGTCCGCGGCGGAGTAGCCAGTACTGGTCAGAGGTCCGGCGCACGCACCGGATGGTAACGGGGTGCACGTTGTTGCGTCAAAATTGAGAATGCCCATCGGATCGTTCGTCGCCTGCCGTCCGATAGTCAGACGGCGGAATTCCGCACCCACCATGAAATTATGCGTCCCGTGCGTGTAGCTCAACTGATCGTACAGATCATAAGTACGATCGTCCTGAAACCAGTTGCTGCCGGCATTTCCCACACCCTGGAAATTGGCAATCGTCACAACGGGAACGCCGGGGTTGTTATAAAGCGTATCGCCCTTGAAACCAGGAATACCGAGATCTGTTCCCGCGCTCCTCAGGCCAGCGCTATACCAGTAGTTCAGGTTTTCAGCGATCAGCTTATTCACCCCGAACCGCAGATCATTGATCAGGTTCTGAGTGATGAGGTGTGTGTAGCCGAAGGCATAGTTGCGGCTGTTGGTGGGGCCGTTGGAGGCATTCGCGGGGAAATTGGTCCCGGCGAGGAAGGTCAGATCCTGGTAATAGTAGCGGAAGAACAGCTTGATATTCTGCCCGATGTTCTCATCCACACGATCGATAGACTGCGTAATCTGCAACTGGCTGGGATACGAGTTATTCAGGTTGCTGGCGATGCCTGCCAAATTGGGCGGCACCATGTAGGCCTCGTACTTCTTTGCAATCGCCGCAGCCGCCGTGGACAGCTCGGTAGCAGGAATCTGATTGTTAGGATATGGCTTCCCCGTAGAGGGATCGTAAATCTGGGGAATGCCCGGGGCACTGAAGTCGCCGCTTTCCATTGCGGGCGTCAGGGCCGAGACGATGCTGGAACCCTGACCGATCTGTTTCAGCTTCTCCCAGGAGCCGAAAAAGAATGTCTTGTCGTGCCCGTTGTAGACATGCGGAATATCAACAGGGCCCGCTAAATTGAAACCATATTGATTGTAGTGGAGGACCTGTTTTGGGCTTCCAGGTTTGGCAGTGAAGACATTAGCATCAAAGGCCGTATTCTCAACGTAATCGTAGGCCTCCCCATGAAGGTTGTTGGTGCCGCTCTTGCTGACGAGATTGATGTGGATGCCAAGGTAAGCACCGTACTGTGCCGGATAGTTGCCGCTCTGCATCTGCGTCTCCGAAATCATGTCGGCGGCCGGGTGATCCGGGGTAGTGGTAATGAGATTGTTCATGATCGAGACGCCGTCGAGAGACAGGCTGTTCTGGATGGCACGCTGACCGGCGCCCTCATAGGTTGCACCAGGCGGATTACCCTGATAATTGGTGTCGGCGCCGACATATACGTTGGACGCCATAGTGGCAACATCGAGCGCATTGTGGCCGCTGATCGGCAGATTCTCCACTGACCGCGTGTTGAACGTCTCGCCCAGGGTGGCATCGTCCGTCGACATGGGTGGCGTATTGGCAGTGACGGTGACCACCGTCTGCGTGGACCCGACGGGCAGGGTGAAATCCGTTCGCACTGCCTGATCGACAGGGACCACGACACCGAGTTTGGTTACGGCCTGAAAACCGGACATCTGCACGCTGATGTCGTAGGTACCGGGCTGAATGAAGGTAATGGCGTAATAGCCCTGAGCATTACAAGCGCCTGTTGAGCTAACCTTCGTGCTTACCTCAACGGCCGACACCGTGCAGCCCGATATGACGTTGCCGCTGGGGTCAGTTACGGTTCCAACAAGTGAGGTATTGTTGGCAATCTGCGCCAGGATGAACAGCGGGCTCAACACGAGGAGGACGCCGATCAGGGATATGCGCTTCATTAAGTTCTCCTATAAAGTGCCGATTCTGGCCCGACCATCTACTTATGCTGGGCTTCTGTCCCGGGCTGGTACGCGCTGAGGTGCAAGTTAGCGGGTTCCGAAGGTGCTGACCTGAAGGTTGCTACATGAAATCGCATCTTGCAGGGGCTGTCATCGGGCAAGCGACTGTAGAGAATCCAGGGCAAATGTCCTGGCGGGCCTCGCTGTCTATACTCCGAGCTCCTCTGTTTGGGAACATCGGGGGAGGTGAGCCTCAGGCGCCGGGTAGTAACTCGGCTGCGCCCGGGCGCAGGCGCGTGATCAGAGTTCAGCGGCTGGGACGGGGGGCGGAAGTCTGGTTAGACGATTTAGTCCATGCATTCAGCGAGCAGGAGATAGATTTCTCTGTATTCTGCGCGGAACAGAGGCGGAGATTCCGTCTGCGACAGAAAGGAATCACGGCTTCGCCGGGACATTCATTAGTCGCGACTCTCCGCCAATGCTTTCGAGTTCCGAGCGGCTCCGAAAGCATTCGAAATCGCTAGTTATCCGGGAAGTTACGAAGTGGTCTTTACGCCGAAACAGCACCGGCCAGCACCGAGTGCAGCTTCCCTGCGACAATCTTGTCTTCACCATCCTGCAGCATCCACACTCCGACCACGATCGTATGTTCGTCAATCGGCAAACCGGCGCTCGCATCGCGTGTGCCGGTGGCGGGATTCAGCTCTATGCTGGGCGTTCCGTTGCGCAGTGCGGCAGCGACTTCCAGCGGCGCGATTTTCACGCGCTGCTGATCGTAGCGAATCAGCAGGTGCGGAACGTGGTTGGCCACTGGCGGAACGAAGATTTCGCAGCTGAGTGACGGGATGCTTTTGAGCGAATCGGCGATGACGTTCGCCCGCCCTCTGAATTTTGTCTCCATTCCCTCATCGGTCTGGGCCAGAAACCAGTCGACCGCCGCGACCATGCCGACGATCTGTTCCTTGGCCACTTTCATGCCACGGCCCACGCGCGCCGAGTTCGGGCTGTTGTTTTCCGTCGCGGCCGCAATGAGGTCCTTGCGCCCAAGAAGAAGGCCCGCATTCTGCGGGCCGCGCATCCCCTTGCCTCCGGAAAAGCAGACCAGATCGAAACCCATGCGAGTGTAGTTCCAGAGGTTGGAGATCGGCGGCACATCCGCGGCCGCATCGTTCATGCAGGGGATGCCGTGCTGGTGGGCAACGCGGATCCAGTCCTCCCGGCCGATTTCGCCGCCTTCCGCTGCATTGAAAAAGTGAGCCATGACGGTCTTGGAACCGAAGGCCGCCTGGTAGTCACTCATCGTCCGGACTTCCACAAACTTGATGCCGCAGTTGAGGAGTGCGTGATCGTACTCGTAGCGATGAGCATGCTGCACGACCACTTCGTTCCGGAACTGATCGATGCCTGTCGGGATCTCCTCCAGGATTGCATCTCCCGCCGCCGGGCGGTTCGCTACCGTAACGCAGGCCGCCATACCAAGCGTCAGTGCGGAAGCGGCACCTGCGCTGATCAGCGCGGCTTCGCACTGCAGCCGTTGCGCCAGGTAATTGCCGGCAGCGACTTCAAGATCCTTCAGACGCACCGGAGACAACGCCGCTTGACTGACGGCATACCGGACCTCAGGAGGCATGATGGAGGCAGTAAGAAAGGTATAAGTCCCGGCAGCATTAATGATTTTGGTAACACCAAGTTTGTCGTAATAGTCGACCGCGACGCCGCCGTCGGCTGTTGGGGAGTTCCCGGTTTCGGCAAACGTCGCCAGCGGCTTGCCAATGCCCAGCAGACTGCCTGCGGCGATGGCGCGGCGGCTCGATTTCAGAAATGCGCGGCGGCTCAGCACTGTTCTCATATCACTCCACTCCTCAGGTTATTGTGACCACCGGCGAAAGCTTTAGGAGCCCGTGGCAGAGGTCGAAAGCTCGTAAAATGCGCCCTTCAGGAGCTAGCGCTCCATTGATTTTGCGGCGTTTATGAAGCGGCAAAAGTCGTGCCCTTTCAAAACACGACTTTTACCGCACGCTCTTAAGTGCGGCTCGATCGACCTGACTCCAGCGAGTCTGTCGAAATATCTACCTGCGAATTTCGATGGCCGAAGCGGCCCAATCCGTGACTGGAGACATAATGCATGGGGAATCGCGCGATGTTCTAAGCCATTTGACCTATTGCTGCAATCACTCATCTGGCCGTCCACTATCGCGATGTATGGTCCTTACAATGCGCAATTGACCGGCATCCGCCGGACGGCGGTGAGCGAGATGAGAGCGAGCGCAGGAAGAATGAACAGACCAATCCGGAGGTGGGCGGAGTCCAGAACCGTTGCACGTTCACGGGCACGGCAGACGGAAATTCGATGAAAGGCAGAGTGTGCCTGGGAAAGTACGGCGAAACCGTTTGGTCTGCCGTGCGGGAGCAGGCATACGACAGCGGTCTCGTCGCAATCGGCGGCCAGCGCTTTCGGGCAGGGACGCTGTCGACGGCAACCAGATACCGTGGCTGGATGCTTTCACTGAAAGCTGCACCTCGCGTAAATTCCGCGAGGGCCCTCTGCCGGGATCATGTTCTCCATTCGCATCGAGTAACTGCTGAATGGTGAACCGAGGGAAGATGGCAACCGATGTCATCGTGATCGGGATGGGGGCGATGGGCAGTGCCGCCGCTCCGCATCTGGCAGAGAAGGGCCATCGGGTTCTGGCCTTCGATCGCTTTGCCCCTCCGCATTCCCGGGGCTCATCGCACGGGGTGTCGCGGGTCTTCCGCCAGGCTTACTTCGAGGATCCCCGGTATGTGCGTCCTCTGCTGCGTGCCCGCGAGTTGTGGACCAGGCTGGAGCGCGACACCGGACGGCAGCTGCTGCGTGTTACGGGGGTGCTCATCATCGGTCCTAACGACGGGCAGCCTGTTGCGCGCAGCGCCGAAAGCGCACGGCAGTTCCATATCCCGCATGAGATTGTCTCCGCCTCCGAGCTGAAGAGGCGCTGGCCGGCGTTTCGTGGGGAAGCAGATACCGTGGCGCTGCTGGAACATTATGCCGGGTACCTTGTGCCGGAATTCTGCACAGAACAGCAACTGGCGCAGGCCGCCCTTGCCGGAGCGCGGCTTCACTGCAACGAACCTGTTCTGGGCTGGAGCGCGCCAGCGGGCAATGGCGTGCGCGTGCGAATGGAGCGCGGGACCTATGCGGCGGAACGTCTGGTAATTGCCGCCGGCCCCTGGGCCCTGCAGGTGCTGAGCAGGACAGATCTGCCACTCCGGGTCACGCGCCTGGTGGCCTGCTGGTTCGAACCCAGGGAGCGGCTGGCATTTCGGAATAAAACCACGTGATCTTTGCACTCCCACTTCGCGTGGCTTAAGCTTTCATACTCGTCCATCCGGATTCTCCTCTTCGTGTGCTTGGCGGCTCGCGTTCTGGAGTTTCCTGGATGGACTCCCGGAACTGTCAATCGGCATAGGGGGGAGAGTCACCTCTCCTCCCCTGCCACACCACCGGACAAGCGGGTCCGCATCCGGCGGTTCGGAGGATTGGGCTAGGTCGCGATCAACATCCGCGGAAGACCGCGCGAGTCGAAGTAGGCCATAGGAAACGCTGCAGTCATTGCGGGGCTGTTGGCTATACGCCATGGTTCACGGGAGTTTCCAGCAGAGTGCGCCGCCAGATCTCTCCTGACCCCTCGTTCGCATAGCTTCCGGTACCGCACCGTTCCACCTTTCCATTGCTTCCAGATCACTGCCCGCAGCCTGCGCCGCAGCCATTGATCCAGCGTCCCCAGCACCGAAGGTGTCTGGCAGAAGCCGAAGTAGGCTTTCCACCCTTGCAGGTAGTCGGCCAGTTCCTTCCTCATCTGCTCCAGACTGATTCCCCGAGTCCGGCACGTCAGTTCCCGAACCTTCCGCTTAAACCGCACGATGGCCTTGGGGGCGATGCGCCGTTTCTGGCCATTTGCCGTAAAGCTGAAGCCGAGGAACTTCCGTTCCACCGGTCGAGCCACCGCGCTCTTCTGTTCGTTAACCTTGAGCCTGAGCCGCCGCACGATGAAGCGTGTGATGCTTCGCTCCACCCGCTCCCCTGCCGCGCGGCTGCGAACATAGATACCCGCCGAACCCTTGTTGGACTTCACTCGCTTCAAGACCTGCAAGCAGTTGTTCGGCCCGCAGACTTCTTCCATCCGTTGTCCATCGTTACCGGCCGGGCTTTCGAACATGCGCTTCGCCGTGAGCGTTTTGGACCCTTCGCCAGGAGCCCTCGGAGCTTCACTCCGCCTCTCCTCGCCAAAGGCCAGCCGGAGCTGGGTTTTCTGCCGCTTGCCGCTCATCGAGTCGCGCCGCCTAATCGCCGCTTCCTGCCGTTGGGGCCTTCGCTGCCGAGGCCGCTACTATGCCCGCTGCTGACTCCTGCTGCACGGTCAGGGTGGATTACTCCACCCTCAGTCCTGATTCCAGAACATGCAACGGACCTCCCGTGATAAGAACGACCGCCTTCAACGCGCAACCGCTGAATCTACCACCAGCGCCCTTGATGGTTGTGGACTTCGCAATCAGTTGCCCGCTCGTCCGGCGCCGCAGGCCTGCTATCCGGTTCTTGTCCATCGGCTCGCGTCTTTGCTCCACGCTTCCTTCGGATGCGCTTCGCCATCCCTTCTCCCCATCAGGATGTGAAGAGGACTCTCACCTCCAAGCTCTCATTCATGCACGGCGTACAACTCCTGCTGCCTCCCCGGCAGAGCCGGGGGCCTCCCCTGTTTAGCTAGAAGTTCGTGGTGAGCCGGAGCATCATGCTGCGCGGCGGGCCGATCGCATTCCCGGAGAAGAGGCCTCCGAAGTCGATCACGTCGAGAACATTGTTGAGATTCTCTCCATCGACCTGCAACTGCATGTCCATCCGCTCGGATTTGTAGATCTGCGCGCCGGCCGAAGCGTCCGCCAGGAAAGCGGGATCGATGCGGCCGCGCGCAAAGTTGATCCGGTCCAGCACCGGCTGGCCGTATTCGGCGAGCACCTGCTGCTGCGTGCCGTTGAAGTCGAAGGGCAATCCGCTGCCGAACTGGCCCCCGACCGCTACCCAGAAATGGGGATTCGCCTGATAACGAATCCGCGCTCGAACGGTGTTGCGCTGATCCTGCGAATCGGGGAAGTGTCCGCTGATTTGCGTCGTGGCGTCGATCGCGGACTGGCCCAGGAACAGGCCGCCGGTGACGGGAAACCAGGCATTGCCCACCTGATACGAATAACTCAGGAAGCCTGAGAACCGGCCCCAGTCCGGGACTTCCATTCTCCCCTCGATACCGTAGATGACTGCCTTCCGGAAGGCGATGGGAAAACTGATGCCGGTGTTGAGAATCTGGTCGTCGTCCGCATAATTGTTCAGGTCGCGGCGATAGAGGTTCGCATCGAGTCGCAGCTGGCCAAGGATGCCTTTCGTCAGGCCGCCCTCGTAGTAGTTGCCACGGGAGGGCCGGACCGGCAAACGCAGAACCGTGGGCTCGAAGGATTGCACCGCAGGAGAACTGGAGAGCAGGATGTTCTCGAACGACGGAGTCTGAAAGACGCGGTCGTACGAAAAATGTACGATCAGATTCGCACCGGGGAGATAGCGTGCCGCGGAAAACCGCGGACTGGCCGCATTTTCGTTCACCAGCAGTTGGTAGTGATCCCAGCGCAGGCCCGCGTTCACCGTCCATTTGTCGAAGTGCATGAGGTCCTGGACAAATGCTCCCTGTTCGAGATCGGGACGGCTGCCGGAAAAGGCGAATGTGGGAGAGGTGCCCGGATCGAATGGATAGTTGGGATAAGCAGGATCAGCGGTGATGATGTCGCTGTAGTTTTCGTGGAGGAATTTGTTGTCGGACGATACACCCGCCTTCCATTCGTGGTGGCCGCGATGCAGCGAGACGGAGCTGCTGAAGTACTCCTCGCTGAAGTCATTGTTCTGGGAAACGATGATGGGCCATGACCATGGGTCGGAGGCGAAATTGCTGGAGTTATCTCGGGTCATGTTGCGCACATCGACGAGAGCGTCGGGGGAGAAGATGTGCTGCCAGGTCGCGATGCCCATGGTCTCCAGGTTGCCTGCGGTCTGGAGCTGAGAAGGCGTTCCCGGCGGAGGCGCAGGCTGCCCCAGGGCGGGCCGCAACCGCGGATCTTCCTGCACCTGTTCATTGGGAACCTGATATCGTGCCAGTTCGTGACGAACGATCAGCCGCAGGCGATCTTTGGCATTGGGGTTGAACTCATCGTTCACGGAGAAGTCGCCGAGGGTGCCGGCGTTGGTAAAGTTCTCCGGCACGACCGGATTCAGATAGTGGTCTGTCATGCTGCCGCTGGCGCTCGTGCCTACCGTGTTCCTGCTCCATCCATAGTCGGCTTTGGCAAACCCGCTTGCGGTGTCGAAGCTTCCCCCGGCCAGCACGATCTCACCATGAAGGCCGAGCTGGACATTCTGAAACGTATTCACCTCCACGATGCCGCCCAGCTTGCGGCCATATTCGGCGGGAATGCCAGCCGTATAGATGCTCATCGATTGCACATCGTCGGCTTCAATCGCCGGCCCGAAGCCGGGTGAGCGATTGTCCGTAAGGGGAATGCCGTCGATCACAAATTGCGTCTGGTACTCCGAGCCCCGCGGATGCAGAACGGCATTGCCCTCGTACAGCCAGCCGGGCTGGGAATTGATAAGGTCCTGTAGCGACCTCCCAGGAATGGAGCCCAGCCGATGCTGAATGAAGCCACTCCCGATCTGAGTCACCGCGCCGGGCTGCTCCGGGTCAATCAGCGTGCTGGAAGCGCTTACGGTGATCGATTGCCGCACTGTCGGCAGCTTTAGCTGCATTACCTGGTCGACGGGCAGCGAAACCCGGATGACAACCGATTCGGTGACAGGCGCGAATCCGGGCTGAGTCACCTCGACGCGGTAAATTCCATAGGGCAGGCGCCGGATGTCCAGGTTTCCCTGCGCGCTGGTCCTGAGCGTGGCCCGATACTGGTTAGCCTCGCTTTCAATCTGCACCGTCCCCTGCACGCCGCGTCCAGAGGGGTCGATGACCCGGAGGCGGAGTTCACCGATGTTGCTCTGGCAGTAGAGCGGCAAAGCGCAGAGAAAGAAAAGAACGGCCAGTCGACTCATTCGCGGCAGGCCTCTCCTGGCTCGAAGAGCGCCTGCTGCCGGGGCGCCTCCAGGACCTGTTTGCCAGGGACGAGAGCCGGCTTTTCACCATGGAGCTGCACACTTCATTTTCCGATATTTTGGTGTGCGTGACCGCCCTCGCTTCCCGGAGGAAGTCGCAGCCAGGGACAAACTGCGGAAGGCGAACTCAGATCCTGCGAGCCTCCTTTGACTCCGGGGCCGGCGACGAGGGAGAACATAACCTGATGCCGGGGATCGAAGATGGCCGGGACTGTGAGATGCGACGCCGGGGCTGTACTATCAATGCATGACATCGGGCCAGGCGCCACGGGTCATCCTCCATCTCCAGGAACGAATAGCATGCAGATTTTGAAGCAAATTTCGTGGCTGCGGAACTCCTTCCCCTCGCCTCTGCGCCGCCTCCACTGGGTTGCCATCCCTGCGCTGGCACCATTCGTGATCGGCGCTCTCAGTCCTGGTGCCGCTGCTGCGCCGGCCGGCAGGGGCGCCAGCCCCCGCGTCACGCGGGGCGACGCGATCTTCCACCAGCGCTGCGTGGTGTGTCACAACAAACAGCCAGGCGACACCACCCCCTTCGGCCCGCCGAACCTCCATGGCATCTTCAAAGGCCCTTCGGCGATCACGACCAAACAAGCGGAGGGCATTATTACTAATGGAAAGGGTACGATGCCCGCGTGGGGGAAAATTCTGACACCGGCGGATATCGAGGATGTCATCGCTTATCTGAAAACATTACCCACCGCTCCGCCCTCCACGACGCCCTGACGCAGTGTCGGCTGCCGGTAACCGCAGAACCCCGATCTTCCGGCAGCCGGTCCGGTATGGGCCACAGGCTGTCCCCCCCGCACGGGCCGTGCTTCAGTTCGGGATGGCCCTCAGCATCCGTCTCCGGATGGCCTCCACTCGCTCGCGCAACCCAAGCGCGGCCATCTTGCGCTCCGTAAACGGGTCGCGCTCCGGGAAGAACTCCACTTCCGCGGCCAGCCCAGCCTGCCCGAGCGTCCGCAGCACATGGGGCAGCAGCGACGCGTCTCCATACCAGCAGATTTGCCGCTCCGTACCGCCGCTCGCATGGTATCCAACAGCCGCCGCGGTCATTTCCGCGCCCAGGCGCGTCGCGGGCTCCAGCAGGGAGGGATGAAACCGCAGCACCACGCTACCATCGGTGCTGGTTCCCTCCGGAAACAGCAGCACCGGGATGCCGGCATCCAGAACGGCCATGATCCGGCGCGCAACCTCCTCGGTGCTGGCCCGGCTCCCGCGATCGATGAAGATCGTTCCTGCGGCCCTCGCGAAGAACCCAATCAACGGCCATCGCGCCACTTCGGCTTTCGCGACGAAGACGCAGGGCACCGCCGCGGCATACACCGGAATATCCAGATAACTCAGGTGATTGGAGCACACGAGCCCGCGGGCCGGCCGCAATCCCCGGTATTGCGCATCGATACGGAGCCTGCGAAGGAGCTTGTTGCAGGAGCGATGAAGCCAGTTGGCGCGATCAGAATGCTCCAGCCACGAGCCGCAGCGAAACCGTAAGAGCGCCAGGCTTCCGGCGATCTCCAGCAAACTGAGAAGAAGGATCAGCAGGCGCAGAGTGGCGCGCCCGAATCTGGCCGCCATTCCGGCTGCGCCAGAAATCGGCCCCCCGCCGCCGGAATCAGCTGCGCCCGATCCGGCAGTGTCATAAAGTCGATCATCCCGAATTCGCGATCCCATGCCGGCGCCGCGCAAATTCTCGCTCCCATTGCAATATACGTCCTGAGGAGTTTCTGAGAGCCTTCTCCGCCATGTCTTCCACAGGTTCGGGCAGGGCGAAAAGCGGATTCGGCTGCGTGCGCAAACCTGCCGGGGCCATCCATAAATTCAGCTGCCGATACATGACCCCGACCGTTCGCAGATCGCACGAGTTGAGTGAGGAACAGCCAATCAGGCAGCACAATCCATAGCAATACGGATATTCCGCGATACCGCGCCACAGCAGCGTCAAAACCTCGCTGGTGCGATGTTCGCGATCGATGCAGGCCCGGCCCAGTTCGAGCATCTCTTCGCGCGAGGATTCTCAGGGAGCAAAACTGAACTCCTGTTCGCTGTAGTAACCCACATTCTCCGCCGCAGCGCGCCCGAACTGCATCCGGTAAGTTCCCACTACTTCGCGTCGCGAGCGATCTTCGGCGATCAGGTGATCGCAAAATGAGTCAAACCGATCCTGATCCATGCCCGTCCCGCAGAATGCCTGCAGGCGTTTACCCAGTTCGATATTGAATATGCGGAACCGCGGGCAGAACGCGCTTCCCGCTCGACCAGCGTCTCCGCCAGCCGAATCTGATACTTCCCCGCCCGGGCCATCACACCTGGCGCGATACCGGAAGGTTCCCCGGACAGGTAACTGCCGTCGGCAGCAATGCTTACACCGGTGTAAAACCGCCCTTGTACTTCGACTCGATTCAGGGTGGGCACGGGCTGATCGTGCAGGATCTATGCGCGAGAAAGCTTACAATGCCGAGAAAACTCAGAAAATCCGAGTTACCGTCGAGATTTCCGCAGTAACAATCGACGTTTTTCAGTAATGACGTCTCCCGTGAACATTGGCCTCGGGAAATCCCTGTATCAATTGACGACATTTTGTTATGGTAGTAACGCTGTATTTGTTCCCCGCTGCACTGAACGGAACATTAAGAGAGAGAGAAATGTCACGAGACGAACTTATATCCGCAATTGACGAAGAAATCAGCCGGCTTGAGAAGGTGCGCGAATTGCTGCAGAGCGCCGGCGGTTCACGCATTACTACAACCAGCTTTGGTAATCGGCCGCGAAAGAAGCGCGTTCTCAGTCCGGAAGCCCGGGCACGCATTGCCGCCGCGCAAAAGCGCCGCTGGGCCAGACAGAAAGCGGCGAAGTAGCGGAAAGCGGAGCGGGTCTGCTCACCCTGCTCATCTCGCCCCTGACCGAGCCCCGCCAGCTAAGTCAGACGCCGTGCCGTCGGCACCGGCGGTTCGGGAAAAGTCTGGCTGGCAGTGTGAGGCAGACGGTGCGCCCTGGCGGTCCCGCTGTACACCCAGCCCTATTTCCTCAGATAGGCGTCGGTGCCGGCGATCCAGTCGGCACGCGGCGGGGCAAATATGTCCAGATCGAGCGTGTCTTCGAGCGCCACCGCGCTGTGCGGCAAGTTCGATGGGATTACCAGCACCTCGCCCGAGCGCAGCGTGACCACCCGCCCGTCTCCCATGGTCAGGCGCAGAGCGCCGTCCAGGACATAGCTGATCTGCTCGTTTTCGTGGCGGTGCTCGGGCACCACCGCGCCTTTGCGCAGCATCAGCCGTGCCACCATCGCCTTTTCTCCATAGACCATCTGCCGATCCATCAGCGGATTGACGGATTCAACGGGAATCTCTTCAAAGCTTTTGTGCTGCAGCTTGCTCTCATCCAAGACCAGACCTCCAGACTGCTGTTGGTGTCGCTGCTTCAGAGGGTTGCACAGGCCGGGAAATCCGGTTGACGGTGCGAACGGGATGCGCGATGGTCGTCCGCGGCACCGCAACCGCCTGGGCTTCATAATCGAACAGCTTCTATCATAGGGCGCATGGAAACAGGACTGAAAGACCGCGTTGCCATTGTGGCCGGATCGAGTTCGGGTATCGGCCGCGCCACCGCCCTCGCTTTCGCCGCCGAAGGAGCCTCGGTGGCGCTCTGTGCCCGCCGCCAGACCGAACTGGACCGCGTCGCTCAAGAGGCCCGGAGCTGCTTCGGCGTGCAGACCTTCACCCAGGCCTTTGACGTTTCCGACGATGCGGATGTGCGAGCCTTTGTCCAGGCCACGCATGCCCGATTCGGACGGATCGATGTGTGCGTACCCAACGCCGGCGGCCCGCCAGCCAAGCCCTTCCTCGAAACCACGATGGAGGAATGGGAGCGCGCCTGGCAACTCAATCTGCGCTCCGCGATCAGCTTCGCCCACGCCGTCCTGCCGCACATGCGCTGGCAGCACTGGGGCCGGATCGTGACTCTCACGTCGTATACCGTGAAACAGCCCGCCCCTGAGCTTATCCTTTCCAACACCATCCGCGCCGGAGTCATGGGGCTGGTCCGCTCGCTGGCCGGACAGTTTGGACGCGACGGCATCACGGTGAACAACGTCGGCCCCGGCTTCACCGCCACGGACCGCTCGCGCAGCCTGCTGGAGCAGCGGGCCAGGAACCGCAACCTGCCTCTCCAGCAGATCCAGAGCGAAGTGGAAAAGGAAATTCCGATTGGCCGCATGGCCCGGCCGGAAGAAGTCGCCGCGACGATTGTCTGGCTGGCGTCGGAGGCGGCGGCCAGCATCACCGGGCAAACCATCCTGGTCGATGGCGGAAGTTACCGGGGATTATGACGGCTGGCCCGGCATGATTACTGCCCCTCGGGCCTCTTGTACGGCGTCTGAATCCAGTGCCGCGCCTCATTCAGCGCACCGGCCGTGTTGTCGTTCGTCTGCAGAGCCTCACGGTACTCGGTGATGGCACGATCCCGCTGGCCCGTCAGGTCAAAGATTTTGCCGATGGCGATGTGGCTCCAGACCTCTGTCCAGGCAGGATCGTCGTCGCCCCGCAGGGCGTCGCGATAGGCATTGACCGCCGCCTGGTAGTTGCGCATGGAGAACAGCAGTTCCCCGATCCGGTAACTCGCCAGCGAGCTCTGCGGATTCGCCTTCAGCGCCCTCTGATATTCGGCCAGAGCTCCGGTGGTGTCTCCCTGCGCCGCCAGCTGCTGCCCGCGCAGGATCGCGACCCGCACCTCCAGATCCGGCGTGGTCTTCAGAATCCAGTCGTCCGGATCGATAATGATCCGCCGCGGGCGGCCGAAGGTATCAATGACGTACTGCGAGTCCGTCCCTACGACCTGAATTCGCTTGTCTTCCGTTCTGCCCTCGGTCTCCACCCGCAGATCCATGGGCATGTTGAACAGGTCCATGTTCTGCTGGATCTCGCCAATGGTGCGGAAGCCCTTGTTATTCCCCAGCCGGTAGACGGCGTAGTTATCCTTGAACTCCGGCGCGCCGGTGCCGTCCAGCCACTCCGCGAAGAACGGAGTCAGCTGCACCTGGCACGTCTGTTCGGCGAGCCGCTGAAATTCGCCGGTGCGGATTCCCTTGTCCCGGTACTGCGCCACCACAGCGCGCAAAATCCTGTCAAAGCAGTCGTCTCCGACTTCCCAGCGCAGCATGTGATACACCAGCGCGCCCTTTTCCAGGGTCATCGACTGGAACTGCGGAGAGTATGGAGGCAGGGTGCCGGCGCTCGACAGCGGGATGGTGTCGTAGGCCAGCGCTCCCGCGGAAACATCCTGAATTGCCGTCTCCAGAGCCGACCGCCCCGCGTCGTCCTCCAGATACATCAGTTCCCCATACCGCGCCATGCCATTGGTAATCCAGGAATCGTTCAGGGTCGCGGGACTTACCTCGCTGCCCCACCACTGATGCGCGATGGTGTTGGCTAACAGCCGAAACTCGTTTCTTGCGGCGATACGCGATCCCGCCACGGCGGCGATCTCCGGCGCCCAGAAGGACGGGACCGTGTCGTCCGGCAACTCCACCACATTGATCTGCGTCGACTCCGGAATGCCGAAAGTACTGGTGAAATAAGCAAACTCCCGCAGGGCGGTCCCCGCATAATCCGCCGCCACGGCCTTGTGTGCTGCCGTGGTGTAGATGCGGATATTGGTCGCGCCCTGTACTGAAACCGGCGGCTCGAACTTTCCGGCGATGATGGTTCCCGGGAAGCCCGGCTTGTCCCAGGTGAAATCCCACTCCTCCTCGCCGTCGGCCGTCGGCTTTGGCTTGCCTGTGCTGCCGCTGCCAATGACGGTGTAACCGCTGGGCGCCTTGATGTGCATCTGGGCCGTAAAGCGGTCCGTTGTGTAGCCGGTCATGGGAAACCAATCGGCCGCATACAGAAGATAGGAGATGGGATCTCCCACATAGGCCAGCTTCAGCCCCTCCACCGGTCCACCATTCCCATTCTCCAGTTCGCCCGAATAATGGAAGGTCCAGGTCCCCGTCTGGCCCTGTTGCATGGGTGCCGGCGGGGTCACCACCAGGCTGGCGTTCGGACCGCGTACGCCATTCAGCGCCGTGCCTTTCGCATCCGTCACCTTGTCTACGCGCAGCGCGCCGTGCAGATTGAAGCTGACCTGGGGCAGATTCTCGAGGGCCGTGAAGGTTACCTGGCTGGTGGCATCCAGGGTGTGATCCTTCGGTTGAATGTCGGCATCGATGGTGTAGGCGGTGATGTTGATGAGCGGCTTTGGAGAAACAGCCTGGGCGGCGCAACGCGGCACGGCTGCCGAGAGGATCAGAGCCAGACCAGCGCAGAGCACGGCGATGCGGCGGTCGGGGCATGCGAAGACGGGGCGGCCCTCGCCCCGTTCGGTCAGGATGTTAATTAAGAAGCTCATCATGAAACCGGATTCTGTCTTTCCTCACGCGTGGATTCTTTCCCTCAGCATGTCGCAGGTCACCTGGGCCACCCGGCCGATGGCGTTCTCTTCGCCGCGCAGCATCTCGCCCACCCGCCGCAGGTGGGCCTCCATCTGTGCTCGCGCCCTTTCGTTATCCAGCAGCGGTCTGAGCTGTGAGACGACCTGGCCAGCCGTAAAGTCACCCTGAATCAGTTCCGGTACAATTCGTTTTCCCGCAACAAGATTCACCATGGCGACATGGGGCACATCCACCACCCGCTTCGCCACAGCGTAACTGAGCGAGGAAACCCGATATACCACAATAAACGGATTCCCGATGAGCGCAGCCTCCACCGTAGCCGTTCCGCTGGCCACGATGCTGGCCCGCGCCTGGTGCAGCACCGCGCGCGCATCCTCGACCAGGGTGATGCGCGGCGGTCTGGCCTCTGCCGCCAGCAGCTCAGAGAGCAGAACGCGGATGTGATCGCGCTGGGGCTCCGTCAGGGTCGGGGCCAGCGGCAGCAGGTACTCGTAGCCGTCGCCGAGAATCCCAGCCGCCCGAACCATCTCCGGCAGATTGAGCCGTATCTCCTTGCCACGGCTTCCCGGCAGCAAGCCTATCCAGCCTTTGGACGCATCCAGCCCAACCTGGCGAGCAAAGGCCTCCCTGGTCACCTCCGGCGGCCCCAGTTCCGCCAGGGGATGGCCGACGAATTCCGCCGGCACCTTGTGATCGTCGTAAAAGCGCTCTTCGAAAGGAAAGATCACCAGCATCCGATCCACGTACCGCTGTACGCTTCGGATGCGGTATTTTTTCCAGGCCCAGAGCTGCGGGCTGACAAAGAAGATCACCGGCACGCCCTGGCGCTTCAGATGCCGGGCCAGAGAGAGATTCACATCGGGAAAATCGATCAGAATGGCCGCATCCGGCTTCTCCGCCGCAATGGATCTCCGCAACCGCCGGTATTCACGATAGATACGCGGCATATGGCGCACCACTTCGGTGATGCCCATGACAGCCACATCTTCCGACCGCACTACGGGCCGGAAGCCCAGGGCCTCCATCCGCCGCCCCCCCAGCCCGAAAAACTCCACCTCCGCAACAAGTCGCCGCAGCGCAGGAATCAGCAGCGTGCCATAATGCTCCCCGCTGGCTTCTCCTGCTGATATGAACATCTTAGGCGTGCCGTTCGATCCCATTCTGCTAACTCACTGACGTGCGAACCCCGCTGCGCGCTTCGCCCGTACCCGCTCTTCCCCAGCCGCTTCCCCAGCCGGCTCAGGCCAGGCTGGGAGTCAGGCCGCTCGACGGCTCGCCCAGCTCCTGATCCTTGTACTGCAGCTGGTACAGCTTCCAGTAAATGCCCCTGACCGCCAGCAGTTCCTGGTGCGATCCCATCTCGCGCAGGTGTCCCCGATGCATGACCAGAATCACATCCGCCCGCTGGACCGTCGAGAGGCGGTGCGCAATAACCACCGAAGTGCGACCCTCCACCATCCGCTCCAGCGCCGCACGCACACGGAATTCCGTATCCGTGTCCACGCTGGAAGTTGCTTCATCCAGAATCAGAATCCCCGGCCGATGGGCCAGCGCCCGGGCGAAGTTGATGAGCTGCTTTTGTCCCGTTGACAGGCCGGCTCCCCGCTCCCGGAGCGGTTCGGCGTACCCGTTGGGCAGAGTCCGGATGAAATCATCCACATTCACCTGCTCGGCCGCCTCGTGCATCTGCTCGTCGCTGATGCTTCGGGTTCCCAGCCGGATATTGTCCGCAACCGTCCCGCTGAACAGGAACGGATCCTGCAGCACCACCCCAAAGCGCTTCCGCAGCCGGTTCAGATCCTGCTCGCGAACATCGACGCCATCCACCAGCACCTGGCCCCGCTGCACATCGTAGAAACGCATCATCAGTCCGGTGATGGTGGTCTTCCCTGCGCCTGTATGCCCCACAATGGCTGCGGTTTGCCCTGGCTCGATGATGAAGGAGACGCCCCGCATGACCCACTCCACGCCAGCCATCCCGGCCAGCTCCGAGGGCGAGGCCACAGCGATCCGCGCCTGGTTCTCCGCGTCGAGGCGCTGGTAGGTGAACCAGACATCCCGAAGTTCGATCCGGCCCGAACCGTCCCCCTCCCGGGGATGAACCGGCGAAACAATCTCCGGCTCGGTGTCCAGGAGCTTGAAAACGCGCTCGCTGGCCGCCATGGCCGCCTGCAGAATGTTGTACTTCTCGCTCAAATCCTGAATCGGGCGGAAGAACCGCTGCGCGTACTGCATGAAGCCGACCAGCGTGCCCAGCAGGACCGTGTGCCGCAGTACCCCGCCGCCGCCCATCCAGATAATCAGCGCAATCGCCACCGAACTCAGCAGCTCCACCGCGGGGTAGTAGAGCGCGTAGGCCATGATGTTGTCCTTGAAGGCGTCGAGGTGCGTCTGGTTGATGGCCGAAAAGTCTCGGAAGGCCCGCTGCTGGCGGTTGAAGAGCTGCACCAGCGACATTCCGGTGACATATTCCTGGGTGAAGGAGTTAATGCGTGCAATCGCCACCCGGACCCGCCGGTAGGACTCCCGCACATATTTCCGGAAAATGCGTGTAACCAGAAGAATCAGAGGCAGGACGGAGAAGGCCAGCAGCGCCAGCCACCACTGCATCCGCAACATGACAAAAACGATCGCGGCCAGCACGAAGACGTCTTCGAAGATGGCGAAGACACCCGAGGTGAACATCTCGTTGAGCGCATCAACATCGGTGGTGAGCCGCGTGACCAGCCGCCCCACAGGACTGCGATCATAGAAGCCGATGTGCATCCGCTGCAGGTGGCGGAAAATTTGGCTGCGCAGATCGAACATCACCTTCTGGCCGGTCCACTGCATCAGCCAGGTCTGCAGCGCTTCGAGCCCATAGCTGAAGACCAGCGCCCCGAGCCAAATCCCCGCCAGTTCCGAAATCCCCGTCCATGCACCGCCATTCCCGTACGGACTCAGCCATCGCGCTACCCAGGGATGGCCGCGCACTCCCCGAGCCGCGGCGGCGACGGCAGCGGCGGGGGTGCTCTGGGTGGCCGGCGTCAGATACAGGTCCACCGCCACCATGGTCAGGTAAGGTCCGAGAACATCGGCGCCCGCCTTGAGGAGGACGGCGATGATCGATGTGATCGCAGCCCATTTGTAGGGATAAAGGTAGGTGATCAGCCGGCGCATCAGCCGGCTGTCATACGCCTTGCCCAGAACCTCCTCTTCCTGATGGGAAGCCTGTTTGGACGGCGGCCCTGCACCGTCTGCCGACCCGACCCTCGCAGGAGCGCGATTCGCCCCCGAATCACCTTGCGGGGCGTGGGAATTGGTCTCGGGTGCAGCCATCTTCCTCTATCTTACCGACCGCGGGAAAATCCATCGTCCGCGCGCCTGACTGGCCGCCGTCCTGCCCCCGGCGACGAACTCTGCTGAAAGGTACCTTCTGCAGGATCCGCCTCCAGCTCACCCCGGCGGCTTTCAACGATCTTCCCCGCAGGAGCATCGCCCTGCGCACCCGGACCGGCCATTTCCGCTGAGGCAGCGGCCCCCGGGCTTCATCCCATGTACATCCCGCCATTCACGTCGAGAACGTGCCCGGTGATGTAACCGGCCTCTTCGGAGGCCAGAAAGCGCACCGCACTGGCAATCTCAGCATCGGTCCCTGAGCGGCCGAGTGGAATCTGCGCCAGCATGGACTCGCGCTGTTTCTCGTCCAGTACCGCCGTCATGGCGGTTTCAATGTAACCGGGAGCAATGGCGTTCGCCGTGATGTTGCGCGAGGCCAGCTCCCGGGCCAGCGATTTGGTCAGACCGATGAGCCCTGCCTTGCTGGCCGCATAGTTGGCCTGGCCTGCCTGCCCGGTCTCGCCCACGACGCTCGAGATGCTGATGATGCGGCCCCAGCGCGCCCTCAGCATCGAGCTCATCACCGCCTGGGTCATCAGGAACGTGCCGGTCAGGTTGGTCTGGATCACATCGTCCCAGTCCGCGCGCTTCATGCGCAGCATCAGCGTGTCGCGCGTGATGCCGGCATTGTTCACCAGAATCTCGATGGCGCCGAAGTGCCCGATGGCGGCTTTAGCGCAGCCTTTGATGGACTCCTCGCTGGCAAGATCCAGCGCGAATACCGCGGCCGCGCCGCCCTGGGCGGCAATCTCCTCGGCCACTTCGTTCAGTTTGGCCTCATTGCGAGCCGCCAGCGCCACGCGTGCCCCTGCCCCAGCAAGGGCCACAGCGCATGCGCGCCCGATCCCCTGCGAGGCTCCGGTCACCAACGCGGTTCTTCCCTGGATTGAGAACATGGGTATAGCCTACAGCAGCCCGACACTCGGGCCGCTGCCGATGCCCACGCTTTACAACAGGATCGCGAATCGGAATCTGGACCGGCTGAACGCACTGAGCGACGGCATCTTCGCCTTCGCTATGACCCTGCTCGTCCTCGATCTGCGCCTCCCGCTGGCAGCCGCGGTTCATTCCGAGCATGACCTGTGGAGAACGCTGGGAACGCTGGGACCGAGTCTGCTGATGTACGTCATGAGCTTTCTCACGCTGGGTATCTTCTGGAACGGGCAGCAGACCCAGCTGAATTACATCGAGCGAGGGGACCGCGACCTTGCCTGGATCCATCTGGCCTTTCTCTTCACCGTTACGACGATGCCGTTTTCCACGCGCCTGATGGCGGAGTTTATCCATTTCCGCCTGGCACTGCTCCTCTACTGGCTCAATATCCTCGCGCCCGGGCTGCTGCTCTACACGAGCTGGAAATACGTCACACGCCATGCAATGATCC
Source organism: Acidobacteriota bacterium (assembly GCA_021792135.1). Taxonomy (GTDB): domain Bacteria; phylum Acidobacteriota; class Terriglobia; order Terriglobales; family Acidobacteriaceae; genus Palsa-343. Next base: position 36,309 of record JAJYVF010000025.1, read on the forward strand.
GCGAGAATACGCCGGCCGAGGTTCGCGCCGCAATCTGCCGGCGCGTGGTCATCGCGCAGAGCCTGTATGCGGCTAGCGCCGCGCTCTGCGTGGCAGGAACGCTCTGGAGCGTCGCCTTCATCTTTGCGGTCCAGCTCAACTATGCAATCGCTCCGCGCCTGCCGCGAAGATCCTCGGAGGCATGAAATACGCGTGTGCGGGCTCCGCTTGTGTTCCTGAATCCGGGCTTTGCGGCCTGGGCCGATTCGCCCGGGCCCGGACGGCTAATCCCCGGGCCCCGCGGCCGGAACGGGAGCGGCGGCCCGGCGCGCCGCAAGGGACGGAAGCGCTTCCAGACCCCAGATATAAACCACCAGCTCACGGCTGTACTGCAGCAGCGGTTTGGTGTCCGGCAGGCGGATCCCATGGGCCTGCGGCAGGTCGTTCACCTCGAAGTCCGCCTCGGCCAGTTCCAGCGGCCAGGGCAGATGGTGGATCTGCAAGCGCGCGATTCCCCCGCGCCTGTTCGAGGTAAACAGCGCATAGCGATCCGTCAGGAAGCTTTCCAGGCCACCCTTCAGGCACGGCTTCCCCAGACTCCGATAGCGCGCCCGGAGGCGTGCCGGCCTCCGGGTCAGCAGTCGCTCACTGCTGTAGCGGAATTCCCGTTCGCCGGTCGTCTCGATCTTCATGCTGGCCCAGTAGTAAGGCAGCCGAAAGAACATCCGCGCCGCGCTGACCGCAAACGGGTTCGCCGCGTCCAGCGAAAAAAAGTAGACCCCCGGCTGACCTGTTTGCCGGTCCCGCACATAGGTCCGCAGGTTGAGCTCCGGGAAACGGCTCGTACCCGGAATGGGCGGCAGCCATCGGAAGCGTACGTGATCCATCCAGAACGGCACCACACCCACCCAGGCCGACCCGTCAAAAATGTCGATCGTCAGGCCCTCGGGAATCAGGTGCGTCAGTTCAGCAGCGGGAAGGGGCCAGTGAGCAAACAGCAGATCGCTCCATCGCTGGGTCATCACCCAGGGGGACTTCGGCAGTGGCCAGGGACGATGCTCGGTCGTGGACAGGATTTTGTTCATGCACCAGGGCCGCCCAGGGTGCTGATCTCCGCCCCTCGGCAAAACACTCATTATGGTACTCGCTCTTTTCTTTCGGGCGTATAACGCCACCGTGATATTCGCGCCGGAGAATCCCTCGCCCGCTGGGTTTAGGATTCCTTCATGCCCTCGATGACCGAGACGGCTTCCGCCCTTCGGGCCGAAGCGCGCAACAACAATCAGACCGAGGTCTTCGCGGTTCATGGCGCCGATCCCGAGGTTCTCGCGTACGCCATGGCGAAGTACTCCCGCTCCGCGCTTTCGATGAAGGAGTCCCTGCGCGAAATCAGCAGCCAGCGCGCCGAGCAGTTCCTGAACACCTTCTATTTCCAGTACGGCCACCGCTCCATCGCCGACCTCGCGCACGTTGCCTTTGCCGTCGAGAGGCTCTCGCTGCTGGCGGCCATCGTTCTGGTGGACGAGCAGCGCTGGGACGGCCAGGAGCGTTCCACCCGCTATCAGAACTTCCGCAGGAGCGGCTGGTACATGCCGGAGTTCGGCTCCGACACCGCATCGGCAACCCTCTTCCGCGAGACCGTCGAGCAACTCTTCGCTGCCTATCACACGGTTTTTGAAGCGGTTTTCGCTTCTCTCAAAAATCAGGTGCCCAGACCGGCAGAGATGAAACAGGAGACGTACGAGCGCACCCTCCGGGCCCGCGCCTTCGACGTTGCCCGCTATCTGCTGCCGCTGGCCACCAATACTTCGCTGGGCCAGATCGTCAACGCCCGCACTCTCGAGACGCAGGTCTCTCGCCTGCTCACGAGCCCCTTCGCCGAAGTGCGCCAGCTCGGAGAGCGGCTGCAGACTGCCGCCTCCGGCCCGGCCTGGAATGTTCACGCCCAAGATCTGGTGGCGCTGCAGCGCGAGATCGCCGCGCTCGATCCGGCACTCGGAGAACGTGCCGCCACGCTCCTTACGCAGGAAGTGAAGGCGGCGCCGACCCTGGTGAAGTACGCCGCGCGCAATGACTACCAGTCCCGCACGCGCGGGGAACTCCGGCAGGCCGCCGCCGAGTTGCTTCAGGGCGAGGCGATCGATGCTGCCCCCCTCGTCGATCTGGTCGACGATGCTGAACCGCTGGAAATCGAGCTCGCCACAACCCTGCTCTATGGTCAGTGCCATTATCCGTACCGCCAGATCCGGCGCAGGGTTGCCGCTCTGAGTGAAGCCCGCTGCAGTGAAATCATCGACCTTGGGCTGCGCCATCGCGGCCGTCACGACGAACTGCTGCGCGAATTCGCCGCCGGTCAGGGACTGCGCTTCGACATCCTCATGGACATTGGCGGCTTCCGGGATATGCACCGTCACCGGCGCTGCGTTCAGATCCTTCAGGGCTTCACGGCCGCTCACGGTTACGCGGTTCCGGAAGGTTCGGCGGAGGCTGGGGTGCAGCCTCAGTTCGAGGAGGCTGTGCGCTCGGCCCATGCCGCCTCTGCGCGGCTGGCCGCCGGATCCGCTCCCGAGGCAGCCGAATCTGCCCAGTACCTTCTGCCGCTGGCGACGCGCGTCCGTGCCCTCTTCAAGATGGATTTCGCTGAGGCAGTCTATATCTCCGAGCTTCGATCCGCGCCGCAGGGCCATTTCTCCTATCGCCGGGTTGCCTGGGAGATGTACCGGACCGTGGCCAGCCGCCATCCCTCGCTGGCTCAGTATTTCCGTGTCACGGACGTCGACGCTCCCATCGATCCGCTGCAGCGCTGACCAACGTACCGGGGCAACTCACCGAAATCGCCCCTCAGGCCAAAAACCCGGGGTAAGCGGGCGATACAATGCACCTTCGCTCCGAATTTTCACCTGAGGGAATTTCATTGACCGGGAAATCGGTAGTATCCATGGCGTGCGCCCTCGCCGCGACCGTTGTCTTCATGAGCCAAACGCCTGCCATCGCCCAGACCGCGGCCTTCGGACCGCAGAATCCCTTCTACGCGCCGAGCAACCTGCCGTTTCATGCGCCTCCCTTTGACCGGATTAAGGATTCCGACTATCAGCCAGCCATCGAAGCCGGCATGACCGAGCAGGAAAAGGAAATCCAGGCCATCGCCAACGATCCGGCTCCGCCGACCTTCGAGAATACCTATGTCGCCATGGAGAAGACCGGTCAGCTCCTCCACCGGACCATGGCCGTCTTCGAGGCCGTTACCGGAGCCGATACCAACCCCTACCTGCAGAATGTATCCCGCGAAGAGGCCCCCAAACTCGCCGCGCACGATGACTCGATCTACCTCAATGCCAAGCTTTTCGCCCGTGTTCAGGCTGTCTACGAAAACCGCGCCGGTCTTCATCTGGATCCGGAGAGCCTGCGCCTCGTCCAGATCGTCTATGACAAATTCATCCACGCCGGGGCCGCGCTCGCCGAGCCCGAAAAGGAAAAGCTGAAGAAGATCAACGAGGAAGACTCAAAGCTGGAAGACGAATTCAGCCGCGTTCTCCTCGAAGCCACGAAGAAAGCGGCCTATACCACGACTGATCGCGCCGCGCTCGCCGGCGTCTCCGACGCCCAGATCGCCGCAGCCGTCCAGGCCGCCGAGAGCCGCAAGGTTCCGGGCTACGTCATCCCTTTGCAGAACACAACCCAGCAGCCGGTCTTCACGAACCTGAGCGACCGCGCCACCCGCGAAGCCATTTTTGAGAAGAGCTGGACCCGCGCTGAACAGCCCGGCGACGATCTTCGCCCCGTGGTGGCTCGCCTTGCCCAGCTTCGCGCCGAGAAGGCCAGGATTCTCGGCTTTCCCAATTACGCCGCCTGGGTGCTCGAGGACCAAATGGCGAAAAATCCGGAAAACGTGCTGCACTTCCTGGATCAGCTGATCCCGCCCGCCACCGCCAAGGCGCGCGGCGAGGAGCAGGATATCCAGACACGGATCGACGCGCAGCATGGCGGTTTCACCCTCCAGCCCTGGGACTGGAACTTCTACGCCGAGCAGGTGCGGAAGGCGAAATACGATCTCGACGAGTCGCAGGTCAAGCCGTATTTCGAGCTCAGCAATGTTCTCGAAAACGGTGTCTTCTACGCCGCCAGCCAGCTCTACGGCCTCACCTTCGCCGAGCGCAAAGACATTCCCGTCTGGCAGCCGGACGTGCGTGTCTTCGAGGTGCACGATGCCAACGGCAAGCCTCTGGCTCTCTTCTACTGCGACTACTTCAAGCGGGACAACAAGAGCGGCGGCGCCTGGATGGACAGCTTTGTCGACCAGAGCCGGCTGCTCGGCAATCTCCCGGTGGTTTATAACGTTGCCAATTTCCAAAAGCCTGCCCCCGGCGAGCCTGCGCTGATCAGCTCCGACGACGTCCGCACCATGTTCCATGAATTCGGTCACGCGCTGCACGGGATGCTGAGCAATGTCGAGTACCCGACGCTCTCCGGAACCAACGTGCCCCGCGACTTCGTCGAATTCCCGTCACAGTTCAACGAACACTGGGCGATGTATCCCGCCGTCTTCCAGCATTACGCCCGGAACTACAAGACCGGGGAGCCGATGCCCGCCGAGCTGGCCGAGAAAATCCACAAAGCTCAGGATTTCAATCAGGGCTATCTGCTCACCGAGGCGCTGGCCGCCTCCATGCTCGACATGCAGTGGCATACGCTTCCCGCCAATGCCCCGCTCGAGAACGTCGATGCGTTCGAGAAAGAGGCTCTCCGGAAATCCGATGTGTCTCTGCCCGCGGTTCCGCCCCGCTACCGTTCCACCTATTTCCTGCACATCTGGGCCAACGGCTACGCCGCCGGATATTATGCCTACCAGTGGACGGAGATGCTGGACGACGATGCTTACCAGTGGTTCGAGGAGCACGGCGGCCTGACACGCGAGAATGGCGACCGCTTCCGCAGGATGGTCCTCTCTCGCGGCAACACCGAGGACCTGCAGGCAATGTACGCCGCCTGGCGCGGACGCGCGCCCGAGATCGGCGCCATGCTGAAGGATCGTGGGCTGACGAATCAATAGGAGGGCAGGGCGCTCTCCCCAGAAAACAAAAAGGCTGCCCGCGGGCAGCCTTTTTCATCGCGGTCCCGTCTCCTTCACACCTGCGAATAGGACGCGATGGCGCTGGCCTCGTCGTCCTTCACGTCGAAGACTGTGTACAGTTTCGTGATCTGCAGCAGATCGTGGACCTTCCGCGTCAGGTTGAGCAGCTTCAGCTCGCCGCCCTGGTTGCGAACGGTCGTGTAGGCGCTCACCAGCTCGCCGATACCCGAGCTGTCGATGTAATTCACATCCCCGAGATTCAGCAGGATCTTCTTTTGCCCCTTCGACAGCAGATCGCGTACGGAATCGCGCAGCTGAACGCTGCCCTCGCCGAGGGTGATCCGCCCGCCGAGATCCAAAATCGTTACCCCATCTACCTGACGGGTGCTTATCTTCATACTCACGAGAGATTCCTCCTTGGAAAACTTTACTGTGGGATACTACGCACCGGTTTGAGCGCTGCCCAGGTGCTTAATCAGCGTTAGCTCGGTTCCGGGATGAAGTTGCCTGAAGTGTACCTCATCCATGAAGGAGCGAATGAGGAAGATACCGCGGCCGGAGCCGCGCAGAAGATTCTCGGGCGCCAGTGGATCCGGCAGTGTCGATGGATCCAGTCCCTTCCCCTCGTCGGTGATACGAATCACGAGCGAGGATCCCGTATTCTCGAACGACGCCGTCATCCGCTTCTCCGGGTCGTAGGCATTCCCATGCAGCACCGCGTTGACCGCGGCCTCCCGCACGGCCATGGAAATGCGGAAAATCTCGTCCTCGTCGACCCCTGCTCTGCGGGCCATCTGCTCCGCCGTTTGCTCGACCTTGTTGACGCTGTCCAGCGAGGAATCCAGAGTGTACGTAATGCGGCTTGCCTGCTGTCCTGTCAAATCCTGTGCCTCAATGTGCAAATGGCGCGGCGAACCCGTCGACTTTACCCGTACGCGAAGTTTGCTTGCTCAGGCTCCGGATGTCAAGCATAGCCGCGAAAGCGCCATTCTGTCCCCTGATCTGCATGTCACAGCCCGCGCAACAGTTCCTGTCCCCCGGCGATCAGGCCGGAAGAGAAGTTCCGAACACCGAGAGCGCTTCGCAGCGAAACCAGGGGGGCTGGCCTGAAACGCATGCTTCGCGCACTCGCCTTCACCGGCATTCCTGGTGTTGCCGCAGCAGGAGCCCGGGCCCAGGTCAGCGCCTGTATCGGCTTTCTTCCCGGTGCGTTTGCTCCTTCGCCCGCGGGCGGTATCTTCAGCTCCTCAATTCCATGGCGGAACCGGATTGCCGGTTCCTGCGTATTCCGACCAGGATTCTCGGAGGCTTCCATGGCTGGACTTGTTGGTGTCGGAATTTACTTTCTCCCGTCGCTGGTTGCCCTCGGCCGCCATGCCCACAACAGCACGGGAATCTTTCTCGTCAATCTGTTTCTCGGCTGGACCGTAGTGGGCTGGTTCGTCGCGCTCATTCTCGCCCTCTGCTCGTCTCCTTACCTCCCGTACGGGTACTACTGTCCGCCGCCGCGCCGCTGGTACTAAGACGATTGCCGCTCAGCAGCTTCTCCCCCTGCACGTCTCCCGGAAGGCACGGAATCAGGACAACTTTTCAGGGCGTCTAATGTTTATATTGGCAGCAAGACGCTCCGGAACGGATTGAACCGGCAGCGGTCAGATCGAGCGAAAGTAAGCTGGCGGTCTGACGGGAGGCTTCATCATGCGCGCACTGCGTTATGGAGTGTTGATTGCGCTGCTGGCTGTGCCCTTGGCTCTGGCGAGCCCCGCTCAGGCCCAGATCGCGGTGGGCATCGGAATCGGTCCGGCAGTCGCTTATCCGGCTCCCTACGCCCTCGGTGCCCCCCCGGACTGCGAATGGGGCTACTACTCTTATTACCCTTACGCCTGCGCTCCTGATGGATATTGGGGGTCTGATTGGTTTGACGATGGCATCTTCATCGGGGCCGGACCCTGGTTTGGCGGCTGGTATGGCCGCCCCTGGGGATGGGGCTACGGCCATGTCGGCTATGGCTGGGGTGGTTGGGGTGGCGGCGGTTGGGGTGACCGCGGCTGGGGCGGCGGCGGTTGGGACCGCAACGGTGGGGGCCCGGGTGGCTGGGGTGGCCGTGCCGGCTATGGCTGGGGGCATCCCGGGAATCCTGTTGCTCGCGGCGGCTATGGCAATGGCTTCCGCGGTGGTAATGGCAATGGCTTCCGCGGTGGTAATGGCAACGGCTTCCGCGGTGGTAATGGCAACGGCTTCCGCGGTGGTAATGCCGGTGGCTTCCGCGGTGGCTACGGCAACGGCTTCCGCGGTGGTAATGCTGGTGGTTTCCACGGCGCGCCGGCAAGCGGATTCCGCGGCGGCGGATTGGGCGGCTATCACGGCTATAGCGGCGGTTTCCGCGGTGGCTACTCGGGTGGTTTCCATGGTGGTTCCGTAGGTGGCTTCCACGGCGGTGGCTTCCATGGTGGTGGTTTCGGTGGCGGATTCCACGGCGGTGGCGGATTCCATGGCGGTGGCGGATTCCACGGCGGTGGTGGTCGCCGCTAAGTCTCAACCCGGCAATCGGCAGAGGGGGAGCGGATAGCCGCTCTCCCCTGCCACACCACCCGGCATGCGGGTCCGCAGCGGGCGGTTCAGGAAGTTGAGGTCAACCGAGACGGGGTATACCCAGCCTTCCGCCCATGCCGGGCGCACATGCAGAGGACCCGCTCTTCGGAGCGGGTCTTATCATTTCCGCGGGCTGGCTGCCTGTCTGCCGGGCTTTCGCAGCGCGGCTGCGATCCGGGCGATCTGCTCAGCGGCGTCAGGATGGGCCAGGCTTCGTGCCCGATCCGCCATTTCAGCCAGCTCCTCGGGATGCACCAGTAACTGCTCCAGCGTCTGCTCCAACTGGTCCGAGGTCAGGTCGGCCTCGATGAGCATCCGGGCCGCTCCGGCCTGAGCCATGACCTCGGCATTCCGGCGCTGATGGTCGTCGGCCGCCTGCGGAAAGGGAATCAGCACCGCCGGCTTGCCGGCTGCCGCCAGCTCCGCTACCGTGGAGGCTCCGCTGCGGGCCAGCACCAGGTCCGCAGCCTCAAACCGCCGCGGCATATCGTCCAGAAATGCCTCCACCTGCCAACCATCCTCCCGAGCTCCGCTGCTCTGATAGGCCGCCTTTGTCGCCTGAGCATGGCGCGCTCCGGACTGATGCAGGATGGTCAGGCCTGGAACCGCTGCCAGCAGCTCCGCAGCAATCTTCGGCATCGTCGTGTTCAGGATCCGGGCTCCCTGGCTGCCGCCAAAGACCAGCAGATGCGGCGCCGCACCCGCGGGACGTGCTGTCAGGCTGAAGAACTCCGCCCGCACCGGAATCCCCGTCACTTGCGCCCCGCGGAAATACCTGGCTGCCGGCTCAAAATTCACGGCCGCGGCGTTGACCCAGTGCCCTACGAGCCGATTTGCCATCCCAGGGACCGCATTGGGCTCAAAGGCCAGCGCCGGTACCCTCAGGAGAATGGCCGCTCCCATCATCGGGCCTGAAGCATAGCCGCCCACCCCGATGACCACATCGGGACGAAAATCCTTCAGCAGCCGCAGGCAGCGCAGCAATCCCATCGGGAGATCAGCAACAGTGCGGAGTCGCGTCGCCAGGGAGACTCGGTTCAGCTGCCCCACGCGGATCAGTTCCAGGCGATAACCTGCCTGCGGCACCAGCCGCGACTCAAGGCCACGCGCCGTCCCGACAAAGAGAATCTCCGCCCCGCAGTGCGCCTTCAGTTCATCGGCAATGGCCAGCGCGGGAATGATGTGCCCACCCGTACCGCCGCCGGCAATGAGAACACGCGGCGGCTCAGAGGGCATGCCCAACCTGGGCGCCCACAATGGCTACCGGCACCGAAAAGAAGATGCGACCCCGCTCCCGCTGGGGCTGGACGTCGAGGGTATCGTCGCCCAGGGCGCGCTCAAACAGCTCCCGAATCCGCTGCTCATCCCCTTCACCCGGATAAGAGCGGGCCAGGAATGAATCGAGATCCAGTCCGAGGCGCACCTGGTCCACTTTTGGCTCGGACAGACCAGCTTCGGCAAAGAGCGCGCAAATCTCGTCGGCAGACACTGCCCGCGTGTGGGAAGGATCCCGCATTCTCTCCATTGCATTGAAGGCATCTGCCTTCTCTGCCGCGGGCGCGCTGTCCGCCACCACGATGCGCGCACCTGGCCGGCAGACGCGGCGCATCTCCCGCAGCACCCGCAAGGGCTCCGGAAAGTGATGGAACGCAAAACGGCAGGTCACGATGCTGAAGCGCTGATCCTGATAGGCCAGCGCAGTGACGTCGCCCAGCTCCCATGAAACATTGCTCAGTCCCTGCTCCTGCTGGTTTCTGCGCGCCTGATCCAGCATGGCTGGGGTCAGGTCGATGCCCGTCGCACCCTGGACCAGCTTCGCCAGAGCGCATACCAGGACTCCCGGCCCGCAGGCCACGTCGAGGGCCTCGTCCATCGGCTGCGGCCGGGCCATCCGCAGCATCCGCTCGAGGATGTCCTCGCTGCGCGCCGTCGGCGACTGCGCAAACTGCGCCGCCTGGCGCGTGAACTGGTCCACAATAGCTTCGCTGTGCCTCATGCTTGTGCCGGTGTGCGGGGCCGTCACTCCACTTCCTTCGTGATGTTCAGCAGTACCCCCACCAGCATCAGCATGATGAACAGCGAAGTCCCGCCGTAGGAGATAAATGGCAGCGTGATGCCCTTCGTTGGCACCAGAGCCAGCACCACGCTGATATTGAAGAAGGCCTGGATGAGAATGGTCGCGGTGATCCCAAAGGCCAGAAAGCGTGCAAACGGATCCTTCGACAGGATCGCCGCGCGCATGCCGCGCCATCCGATAAAGACAAACAGCCCCACCACGATCAGGGCCCCGATCAGCCCCAGTTCCTCCGCAATGTTGGCAAATATGTAGTCCGTGTGCGGTTCAGGCAGATAAAAGAGCTTCTGCCGCCCGTCCATGTAGCCGACTCCGCGGATTCCCCCCGACCCCACCGCGATCAGCGACTGGATGATGTGGAAGCCCTTGCCCAGCGGGTCCGCCTCCGGATTCAGGAACGCGAGCAGCCGGTCCCGGCGCCACGCCACACGGAACAGCATCATGTAGAGCACCGGGGTGCTGGCCAGCGCAGCGTACCCCAGATATCTGAAGTTCATGCCTGCCAGCCACAGCATCAGCGCCGTTACCCCGGCACACACCAGGGCCGTTCCCAGATCCGGCTCCTTCAGGATCAGGGCAATGAAAATCAAACTGGGCAGCGCAGCCGGCAGCAGCGTTTGCCGCACGTCGTCCATGGCATGCATCCGGTTCTGCAGAAACCAGGCCAGGAAAAGCACGATCGCGGGTTTGGCGATTTCCGAGGGCTGAAACGACAATATCCAGAAACGAATCCAGCGATGCGTATTATGCGAGTCCCGCATCAGGAATGCGGCCAGCAGCAGGATGATGGTCGTGCCTACCACCGGAAAGACCACATTGGGCCGGTTGTATTTGCGGTACTCCACCTGCATCAGCAGGGTCATCACAATCAGTCCAACGACCGCATACCCCGCCTGCCTGGCGACGAAAATGTACGGCGAGCCGAAGCGCGCCTCGGCCATCACCGCCGACGCACTGAAGACCATCGCCAGCCCAATCACCACCAGCACCAGCGTGGCGCCGTACAGCCATTTGTCGACGCCTACCCGTTTCGCCATTCAGCCTGCTTCTCAGCGCTTAAGGAGTGGCCATCGTGCCGCTGCCCCGACGCGTTTCCTCGTCGGCCTGAAGACCTGCCAGTCCCCTCCGCGCCATCACCAGTTCCTTGAACACACGTCCCCGATGCTCGTAATTCTCGAACTGATCGAAGCTCGAGCATGCCGGCGCCAGCAGCACGATCTCGCCCGGCTGCGCGGCTGCGCCTGCGCGCGCGACCGCTGCCTCCATCGTCCCGGCGCTGATGATCGGAACCGTGCCGTCCAGATGCGTGTGTATCTTCTCGGCTGCTGCGCCGATTGTGTATACCGCCTTCACTCGCTGCTGAACAAGCGCCCGCATCTGCCGGTAATCGGAGTTCTTGTCTTTCCCGCCCAGGATCAGATGGATACCGCCGGGAAAAGCCTCAACAGCTTTCATGGATGCGTCTACGTTCGTCGCCTTCGAATCGTTGAAGTAAGCGACTCCGTCGATCGTCGTCACAAACTCCAGGCGGTGCTCCACGGCTTTGAAGTTCATCACGGCGCTGCGGATTGCTGAGGCATCCACACCGGCGAGCCGCGCCGCGCAAACCGCCGCCAGCACGTTCTCCACATTGTGCGCGCCCTTGAGCGGAATCTCCTCAACGCGCATCACCGGCTCCGCGGAGGTCTGCTCTGAGCGACGGAAGTGAATGACCCCTTCGTGAATGAAAGCTCCCTGGCGGATCACGCGGGTCCTGCTGAACCAGTACACACGCGCGGTCGTTCGCGCCGCTGCCCGCTTCGACGGCTCATCATCGGCATTCAGTACCAGGGCATCGTCTCCTGTCTGACGCGCGAAAATACGCTCCTTGGCCGCGGCGTAGTTCTCAAAGGTCCCATGCCGATCCAGGTGATCCGGCGTGACGTTCAGAATGACGGCAATCTGCGGGTGAAATTCGCAGGTCGTTTCCAGCTGGAAGCTCGAAACTTCCAGCACTGACCAGCCATCCTCCCGCGAGCCCTCCACCAGGGCGATGACCGGAACCCCGATGTTACCCCCCACCTGCACCGGCAGCTTGCCGGCCTCGAGAATCTCGCCACAAAGGGCCGTCGTCGTCGTCTTCCCGTTGGAGCCGGTAATCGCAAGGACCTTGCCGCGCAGGTAATGCGCCGCCAGCTCCAGCTCGCCGATAATCGGCAGCCCGAACTTGCGCACCTGCACCAGCTCCGGTGTATCGACCGGAACCCCGGGGCTCACCACGATCAGGTCCTGCCGGCGGAAAGTGAGCAGCCCGTGGCCGCCGGCTTCCACGGCGATGCCTTCTTCAATGAGAGCCGGAATCTCCTTCGCCAGCGCCTCGGCGCTCCTCGCATCCGAAACCGTCACCTGCGCGCCCTGCCGCCGCAGAAAGAGCGCCGCCGCCAGCCCCGACTTGCCCAGACCGACGACCAATACCTTTTTGCCTTTGATTTCCATGCCGTCTCGCGAGCGCGGGCTGCTCCATTGTGCCACGCCCGCTCTCCTCTTTATCGCAGCTTCAGTGTGGTGAGTGCAAAGAGTGCAAATACCAGGGCGGCAATCCAGAAGCGCGCAATCACCTTCGACTCCGACCACCCCAGCAGCTCAAAGTGATGATGCAGCGGAGCCATGCGGAAAATCCGCTTGCCGCCGCGGAGTTTGTAGCTGCCCACCTGCAGGATGACCGACAGGGCCTCCAGATAGAAGACGCCGCCGATGAACGGCAGCAGCAGCTCCTGCTTGATCACGACGGCTATCGTCGCCAGCGCGCCACCCAGCGCCAGTGAGCCAACGTCGCCCATGAAAATCTCCGCCGGATGCGCGTTGTACCAGAGGAAGCCGATGCTGGCTCCGGTCATCGACCCGCAGAAAACGGTTACCTCGCTGACCAGCGGCATGCGCTGTAGCTCCAGATAGTCGGCAAACGTCACATGCCCGCTGACGTAGGTCAGCACCGTCAGCGCACCGGCGGCGATGATGGTGCAGCCAATCGCCAGCCCGTCCAGACCATCCGTCAGATTGACCGCGTTGCTGGTCAGCACGATCAGCAGCATCACGAAGCCAATGAAGGGCAGGAAGGCCAGAATGCCCAGGTGTGGAACATGTGTCAGCCCAGGGATCGCCAGGCGCGGCCGGAAGAATTTGATGAACGGTACCATCAGACGCGTCGAGTAGCTGCCGTGCAGGTCCATCACCACCAGCACAACGGCGATCACGGCGGCGGCAAGAAACTGATAGGCCAGCTTGGCGCGCGCCGTAAGACCCAGATTCCGCCGGTGCACCACCTTGATGTAATCATCCGCAAAGCCGATCGCCCCGAACGCGACGGCCGAAAACATCACCAGCCATACGAATGGATTCGACAGATCCGCCCAAAGCAGCGTCGGAAGCACGATGGCAATACAAATGAGAACGCCGCCCATGGTGGGCGTGCCCGCTTTCTTCTGGTGCGCCTTGGGCCCTTCTTCGCGGATGTACTGCCCGATCTGGAACTCGCGCAGCTTCTCGATGACGAAAGGCCCGATCACCAGCGCGATCAGCAGGGCCGTGAGCGATGCAAATGCGGTGCGGAACGTCAGATACCGGAAGATCCGAAAGGGTCTGAAGTAGAGATACAGCTTCTGATAAAGGAGCCAGTAGAGCAAACTTCCTCCGGCAATTCGGTGGAACGTCCCGCAACTCCCGCGTCCGGAAAGGATCTGTGCGCTGGCCGGCCAGAGGTTAGCTGCACCGGACGCAAATCCGCCACTTCACAGGAACTGCGGATAAAAATTGGATTTCCCGCTTATCTTACCGTGCCGGCCTGTGCGGAATCCTCCCCAAGACTCTCCAGCGCCCGCTCCAGACCTACCCCGCGTGATCCCTTCAGCAGCACCGCGTCTCCAGGCTGGAGATGCTGCTGAAGCCAGGCCCCAGCCTCCTCGGGTGTCTCCACAAACAAGGTCTGCGCGCCGTTTGCCCGGGCCGCCTCCACGATACGCTCCGCGTTCCCGCGCACCCCAAGCACCACATCGAGACCGGCGTCGGCCGCCGCTTTCCCGCACGCCGCGTGCAGAGCCGCGCTCTCCGGCCCCAGCTCCAGCATCTCCCCGGCAACCAGTATGCGCCGCCTGGCGTGCGTCTGTTGAAGCGCACCGATCATGGACCGCAGCGCTTCGGGATTGGAGTTGTAGGAATCGTTGATGATCGTTGCGCCTCCGATCGCGAGGAGGCGGCCGCGCTTCTCGTCGGGTTGCATCGTTTCCAGGACCGCACAGCAGTCGGCAAGCGCGATCCCTGCTTCCATTCCCACGGCAATCGCGGCCAGCGTATTACTCGCATTGTGCTCGCCTGGAAGATGCAGATGCACCTCGCATCGCTGATCCCCTCTGCGTACGCGCATCCTGAGGCCGGCCGCGCCCAGGCTCTGGATCTCCTCTGCGCGCGGATCGGCGCACGCTCCCCGTCCGAAGTAGACTGCTTTGCCGCCGAAGTCTCTCCCAAACTGCGAGACATAAGGATCATCGCAGTTCAGGAAGGCCACGCCATGCCGGGGCAGAGCAGCCACCAGCTCATACTTCGCGCGCGCAATGCCGGCGATACCGTCGGGAAAACCCTCCGCGTGCGCATGACCCACGTTGGTCACCACGCCCCAGTCCGGCGCGGCAACCCGGCACAGCGCGGCAATCTCTCCTGGTGCCGACATTCCCATCTCCAGCACGGCAGCTTCATCCTCAGGCATGAGGCGAAGCAACTGGAGCGGCAACCCGTATCCATTGTTCAGATTGCCCAGCGACTTCAGCACCCGGTGGCGCGAGGCCAGCACGCCGGCCACGGCTTCCTTGGTCGTTGTCTTGCCGGCGGAACCGGTGATCCCGATAACCCGTTTGCCCCAGTGTCTCCGCACCCCGGCAGCCAGCCGCTGCAATGCCGCCAGCGGATCCTCCGCCACGAGCAGTGCCTTCCGGGACGCTTCCGTCGCCCGGCTGCGCGCCACCACTGCCGCGCATGCGCCCCGCTCGAAGGCAGCCGGCACGAAATCATGTCCGTCGAAGTGTTCGCCGCGAATGGCAAAGAACAGATCGCCTGGCGCCAGCGTGCGCGAGTCGATGGAATAGCCGGTCGCCATGACTGCATCGAAGCCCGGAACGGGATCCGCGGCGATCCATCGAGCGACCTGGGCGAGTGTGAGCTTCACCCTCGCCCTCCTGCCGGACGATTGTCCTCCTCAGCCCCGCCGCGATCCTGCTTCGCCTGCAGTTCGCGCAGCGCGGCCGCCGCAACCTCTGCATCGTCGAACGGCACAGTGCCGTCGCGAAGCACCTGCTCCTTCTCGTGCCCTTTGCCGGCCAGCAAAACAATGTCGCCTGGCCGCGCCGCTTCGAGCGCCAGCCGGATGGCCCACGCCCGGTTCGCTTCCGCCACAAACTGCGTCCCGGTTTCCAGCAGGCCCGGCAACGCATCCCGCATAATCGCCTCCGGGTCCTCGCTGCGCGGATTGTCCGACGTAAGCACCACGAAGTCGCTGCCCTCACCCGCAGCCCGACCCATCTTTGGACGCTTCGTCCGGTCGCGATCTCCGCCGCACCCGAAGAGGGTAATCACTCGGCCGCGACCTCCGGCACCTTGCTGCTGAGTGCCGGGGTGGTTGACGAACTCCCGCGCCAGCGCCGTCAGATTCCTGAGTGCGTCGTCGGTGTGCGCATAATCCACCACTACGGTGAAGGCCTGCCCCGCGCGGACAGTCTGAAAACGCCCCGGCACGTATTCCAGCGCGGCTGCGCCCTGCGCAGTCTCCTCGAGCGTGAGCCCTCGCGCCTGGGCCGCCCCAGCCGCCGCCAACAGGTTGTACAGGTTTACCTGCCCGGTAAGCCGTGTCTGTACCTCGATCTCGCCATGCGGCGTAGCCAGCCGCAAGCTCATACCCGACGCGCCCATCTGCGCATCTTCCGCGCGAAAGTCCCCGGCAGCCAGCCCGTAGGAAAAAGTCTGCGCGCCCGCAGCCCGCGCCACAACGGCCAGCTCCGCCCCACAGGGATCATCGATATTGACCACGGCAACCCGGGGCGGGGCTCCCACCATTTCACCGTCGAAGAGCCCGCGCTTGGCTGCGAAATAGTTCTCCATCGTCCCGTGGAAATCGAGATGGTCCTGCGTCAGGTTGGTGAATACGGCCACGTCATATGGCAGACCCGACACCCGCCCCTGCGCCAGCGCGTGGGAGGAAACCTCCATCACCGCCTCCGTCGCTCCCACGTCGACTCCTTCGCGAAAGAGCTGTAGCAGGTCCCGTGACTCCGGGGTGGTATGGGGCGCCGGCCGAATCCCTCCCGCAACATGGTTCTCAATCGTCCCGATCAGCACCGTTTTCCGGCCCGCAGAGTTCAGCATCGCATCCAGCACGAACGTCGTCGTCGTCTTCCCATTCGTGCCCGTAACGCCGGTCAGGGCGAGCTGCTTCTCCGGATGCAGAAAGAAATTCGCCGCGATGGCCGCCATGGCGCGCCGCCCGCCGCCCGCCGGAACTTCAGCGATCGCCATCTCCGGAACGCGCCCCGCCCACTCCGCAAACGCACCTGCGGAATCCGTGACCACCGCTGCCGCGCCCTGCTCCAGCGCTTTCCCGATGTACCGATTGCCGTCCGTCGTGCCGCCGTGCAGGGCGAGAAACAGCGACCCCGCGCGCGCCCGGCGCGAATCGTATTCGACCCCGCCAATCTCCGGATTCGGGCCGGTGCGGCGCACGAATTCTGCCCCGCTCAGCAGCTCCTCAAACCGCATACTGGCTTGATTGTAAGCGCAGCCCACAGCAGGAAGCGGGCGCCTGAATCAATTCGCCGAAGGCTGCCGTGTGAACTGGACCACGATATCCGTGCCCGCCGGAACCAGCGCTCCTGCCGCCGGAGCCTGCTCGTGCGCGATGCCGGTCCCGACCACCCGCACCCCGAGCCCCGCAGCACTGGCCTGGACTACCACCTGGCGCAGGGATTTCCCGGCGAACGACGGCACCGCCACGCGCTGGTTGGGAACCGCAACCGCCCCATGGACGGCCCGCACCGGCGCAGGCGGAACCGCAGCCGCCCCCGAATCCACATTCGTCTTTGCCCCCGATCCGGAACCTGAGGCCGACGAGTCCATCCCCGGCCCACTCAGCGGCGGCTGGGCCGCAGCCACCTCCGCGAGGGGCGCGTCCTGTGTTCCACTGTCGCTCTGCGGATTCCTCAAGGGATCGTCCGGCGGCAGGTGGTTGACCTCCGCAAAGAGCGACTCCAGATCCTGCTCCGGCTCCTGCGGAACATCGTCCGGCTCTGGCTTTTCGTTCTTGGCCATCAGATTCTGCGGCTTCAGACCCTGATCGTGCGGCACTCCCAGATACTCGAGGATCTGCTGCGCCAGTTCGCGGAACAGAGGCGCGCTGGCCACAGTCCCATAGTGGCCCAGGTAGCCGCCCTTGTGCGGCGAGTCCATCACCACCACAATCGTCACCGCAGGATCGTTCACCGGCGCGAATCCCGCGAACGATGCGATGTAATTCGTCTTCGAATACCGGTGAGTGCTCGGATCGATCTTCTGAGCCGTCCCCGTTTTGCCCGCTGCGCTGTAGCCATCAAGCTGGGCCGTCCGGCCGGTGCCGTACAACACCACCCCCTCCATCATCTGCCGCATCTCGGCTGCCGTCATCTCGCTGATCACCCGATGCGCGCCCACCGGCAACGGATTGGGCAGGTCCTCCCCCGCATGAAACGCCACCCCTTTCAGCTCCGGGTTCCCGCGCATCAGATCTGTGCTCTGCAGCACCACGCGAGCCGGCAGATACACCCCGCCGTTCGCAATCGTCGATACCATCGTGGCCACCTGGATCGGCGTCACCGCCACTTCCTGCCCCATCGGGATCGACCCGATCGACGTCGGCTGCCAGCGGCTGGGCGGCTTGATCAGTCCCCGGGTCTCGCCCGGCAACTCGATCCCCGTCCTCTGCCCGAACCCGAAGTCGCGAATGTACCTGTAAAGGTTGTTCTTTCCCATCCGCAGCCCCATCTGGATCGCGCCCACGTCGCTGGACACCTCCAGTGCCTTCGTCACCGTGATCACATGGTAGTGCTCGCCCGGCGCATCGTGGACGATCCGCCCCGCTACGTTGATGGCACCGCCCAGGCAGTCCACCATGCCGTTCGGGGTCGCCACACCCTGATCCAGCGCCGCTGAATACGTCACCAGCTTGAACACCGAGCCCGGCTCGTACACATCGCTCACCGCCCGGTCCTTCAGCAGATCCCGATTCGTATGCCGAAAATCGTTCGGATTGAAGGTCGGTCGGATCGCCAGCGCCAGGATCTGCCCGGTATGCGGATCCTGCACCACCACCGTCCCGTGTTCCGCGCCCGTACGTTCCATGTTGGCCTCGAGCGCCTGCTCGGCCATGAACTGGATATTTGCGTCGATGGTAAGCAGCAGGTTCTCGCCCGGCCGCGGATCGCGCTCCTGGCTGTCCAGCACATGGCGGCGCGCATCGATAGCGGTGAGCATGCGTCCCGGGGTTCCGTGCAGCTCGCGCTCGAACTCCTGCTCCACGCCCGCCAGCCCATCGTCATCCATGCCGGCGTAGCCCAGTACCTGCGCGGCGAGCTGCTGATCCGGATAGAACCGTTTGAATTCCTTCTGGAAATAGATCCCCTTCAGCCCCAGCGCCTTCACCCGGGCAATGATCAAGGCAGGCTGCTTGCGGGCGACCCAGGCAAAATTGCGTGAATCCCGCAACCGCGCCAGGATTTGCTTCTCCGAAGTGAAGCGGTCTTCCGGAAGCCTATGGACAATCGGCGCCAGCTCGGCTGCGATTCGTTCCTTGTCGGCCTCCGATCCGATCTCCGACGGAACCGCATAGATCGAATCGGACAGCACCGTCATCGCCAGTTCATGCAGATTGCGGTCGTAGAGGATGCCGCGACGCGGTGCCACCTTGAAGGTCCGCTCCTGCTGCAGCTCGGCGCGTTTCACCCATTCGCTGTGCCGAATGACCTGCACCCAGACCAGGCGCCCTGTAATCAGCGTCGCCCATCCGGCAAGGATCGCCAGCACCCAAACGATCCGCAGCCGCCGCATCGGCGTAATCAGCGGGACGCTGCTGACCCGATATCCTGGCGTTGAGCGCGCCGTGCCGGTTCCCGGCGGGAAATCCCCTCCACGCCTGTTTCCGGCGTGAAGGGGTGTGGGCATGGAGTCCTCGTCACGCCGGGATGCAGCGCGCCGGGAGCCCTGAGCGAACTCCTCGTCATGGGGTGCGCTCTCGGAGGAGGATGCAGGACGGCTCACCGCAAAACGTTCTCCTCCCTGGGGGATTTCAGTGAATCGCGGGAACGACGGGGGAAGCCTCGGCCATCACCGCGCCGTTGTTGTCCACAGGCGCGCCAGGATGCACAACCTGACCGGGATGCGGCGTCACCAGCCCCAGCTCCCGCGCCATGGTATCGATGCGCGCCGGATCCGCCAGCTGCGCCTCGGTCAGCCGCATCTGACGATTCTGCTCCTCCAGCTGCTGGACCTGCTGCTTCTCCGCTTCCATCCGGTAGCCATATTCGATGGCGCTGAAGTGCTGCCATCCATAGACCAGCGCCAGCGACAGCAGGAAGGCCATGGCATACGCGAAGCTCCGCATCTCGCGGGCACGCGCCGGATCATCGGCTTTCACCAGACGTGTGTTATCGATGCGCTTCGTGAACAGCGCCTCAGGCGTAGGACCACGCCGGCCGCGCCGCTGCGCCGCCAGCAACCGTGCATTGTGCTCCGCGACCCATTCTGCGTCGCGGCTGGTCCCCATCATTCCCTGCGCCACCATCGCCTGTGTCGCCATCTCTCGTTACCCCCGGAGGCCCGAATGCCCTTCCCTGACTGCTGCCTGATTCCTGTCTCTCGTCCTTCCAACGACCGGGCCAGAGCCGCTGAATTCTGGAAGGAGGGTTTCTTGCGGGTCGTCCTGAACTACTTTCGCCATGTGTTGCGGTGGGACGGCCCCGGCCCGATCCTGTTTTTCACTGCTTTTGCTGCTGCCTTTCCGTTCCCTGTTACCTGTTCCCTGCTTTTCTCTCCGCGGCCCGCAGCTTCGCGCTGCGCGCCCGCGGATTGCGATCCGTTTCCTCTGCCTCCGCGATAACTGGCTTCCGCGTCAGCACTTCGTAGATTCCCTGCCGCGCCCCCTCGCGCAGCGCATCCTTTACGCGCCGGTCTTCGAGCGAGTGGAAGCTGATTGCCACCAGCCTTCCGCCCGGTTTCAGCATCGCCGGCGCTGCCGCGAGCAGAGCGTCAATCTCGCCCAGCTCGGCATTTACATAAATTCGGAGAGCCTGAAAGGTCCTGGTCGCCGGATGAATCCGCTCCGATTTCATTGCCGGGGCCGCGGCCGCAACAACTCGGGCCAACTGCGCCGTCGTCGTCACCGGCCGCGCCCTGACAATGGCTCTGGCGATTCTCCGCGACCTCCTTTCCTCTCCGAATTCGTAAATCAGATCGGCAAGCTCGTTTTCGCCCATCTGATTTACCACCTGTTCGGCGGTCACCCCTTCCCGCGGATTCATCCGCATGTCCAGGGGGCCTTCCGCCTGAAAACTAAATCCTCGCTGTGCCTGATCGAACTGCATCGAGCTGACGCCGAAATCGGCCAGCAGCCCGTCGACTCTCAACCCGGCCAGCAGTTCACCGGCCCGCGAAAACTCCACATCGTGCAGCACCACCTCGGGCATTTCCGGCCCGAGCTCTGCTCGCAGTGCGTCCAGCCGCTGCCGCGCCAGAGCCATGGCCTGGGAATCCCGATCGAAGCCGATCAGCTTTCCCTCCGGCCCCAGCCGCCGCGCAATCTCGCTGGCGTGCCCCGCATAGCCGAGGGTCGCGTCCACAATCACCCCCCCGCGGCGCACATTCAGGTATCGGATCGCTGCTTGTAAAAGAACCGGCACATGCCTCACAGCCTCCGTCATGTGCTCCCCCTGAGGGGCTCTGCGTTACAAGCCAAACCCAGCCAGCGCCTGCTCGTCTTCCGGTGTCAGCGGGTTCTCGTCCATGTTCTTCTTGAACGCTTCGTGGTTCGCCACTTCCAGGTAGGTCTGCATCCCGAACACCACCACGTCCCCTGTCACCTTCGCCGACTCCCGCAGAATCTGCGGCAGCAGCACCCGGCCCTGCGCATCCATCTCCGCCATCTGGCCGTAATAGTTCAGCCGGTCCAGCAGCTTCTTCTTCGCAGGATTGAAGTTCGGAATCGCCGCCAGCTTCTGCTCGAACTTTTCCCACTCCTGCAACGGGTGAATCTCCGCGACCTTGCCATCCTTGCTCGTGATGTAGAACTGGGCCCCGTACTGCTCATCGATCCGGCGCTTGAATTCCGCCGGCAGCTTGAGCCGCCCCTTTTCGTCCATGCGAGCTGGATGGTTGCCGCGAAACATCTTCCCAATCCCGTGTCGAAACCGGAACCTCTCTCCAAATTTCGCCGCCCCGGAACCCTTCGGGTGTTATCTTCGGGTCTGAAGCCGCTGAACCGGAGTTTTGGTCCACTTTCAACCACTTTCGACCACCTCATCGTAACCGAGTAGATGCCCGCTGCAAAGTGGAAAATCTGTGCACTCAAAAGGTTTTTCCCGACCGCTCAGGCACTCCCGCGAAGGCATCAGTCAAAACCTCACGCGTTGGGCCCCGCAATTCACTGACCACGATATGTAGTGTTTACATCTCAGATTCTGGCTCTCTACAACTTGAGTAGCAGGCCCTTGTCACAACTGAAATCGTGGAGTAGACCGGCCTCCGAAGGCGTATCGCGATGCGCATTCACGGAGGCTTTTGCCGGTCGCATCCGGATACCTGCTCTGTGGCCAGACAGTTCCCGGCTACCATGGTGGGGTGACTGCCACCCGCATCGACAAATGGCTCTGGGCTGCGCGTTTCTTCAAAACACGCACACTTGCCGCAAAGGCCTGTGACCTGGGCCGCGTGCAGGCAAATCACCAGCCGGCCCGTGCTTCCCGCGAGGTGCACACGGGGGATCTGCTCTCGATCACGACCGACGGCGGCATCTACGAGGTGGAAGTCCTCGGCCTCAGCGAGGTTCGCGGCCCCGCCCCCGTGGCGCAGACCCTGTATCACGAAACCGAGGCCGGCCGTGAAGCGCGCGCAAAGGCCGCCGAGGAGCGCAAGGCCGGACTGCACTACACGCCTGCGCCCGCGGGCCGGCCCTCCAGGCGCGATCGCCGCCGAATCATCCGCTTCCGCAGCGGGTCCTGACTCAGGAATGGAGATGGTAACGATGCTCGACGAGGCGCTCTCATTGCCGCCGTGCCCGCGGTCACCCGGTAATCGCAGCTGCTCTCGTGCGTGAGGGTCTTGTCTCTGCAGCTCGTCGGCGCGTCGCCGGATGTATTCGGGGTCGAAGCGCGCGCCGCTCGGCACAATCCATGCCGCAGGCCGCAATGGCAATCGCTGCAGAGGACTATCTCGATGGAGCTTTCGTGCACCGCCGCCAGTTCCCGACGATCGTCAGATCGAGATTGAATCGCTCAGGCAGGATTGACGCATTGACGCGAAATCTGGCTCCAGAGCCATTTTTGTAACAATGTTTGGATCTTATTTTGCTCTGGGATGGGTGCGATCGTAGACGGCAGCGACCTGGCCCACGGTCAGCTGTGTATAGCGCTGCGTCGTGGAAAGCCTCTGGTGGCCGAGTAGCTCCTGGATCGCCCGCAGGTCGGCTCCCTCTTCCAGCATGTGGGTTCCGAAGGCGTGCCGCAGCGTGTGCGGATGCACGTCTGCCGGCAGCCCGTGCGCCAGTGCGATGCGCTTCACGATTCGGCCGACACTGCGTGTGGTCAGCCTTCCGCTGCCGCGCAGATGAACATTGAGCAACAACGCCGGTGATATTTTGCCCCCCGCGGCCAGCTTTGCCTCGCGCGATGGCAGATATGCGCGCAGCGCCTGGGCCGCCGCATCGCCCAGAGGCACGTACCGCTCCCTGCGCCCCTTGCCGCGCACCAGGATGGCCTCGTTCGCCCAGTGGATGTCGGCGAGATCGATTCCCACCAGCTCGGCATTGCGAATCCCGCAACCGTACAGCAGCTCGAAGATGGCCCGGTCCCGCTCCGGCCACGCCGCGCCCTCCTCAGCAGCGCTGTCCACCACTCGGTTCATCTCCTCCATGGTGGGCACCCGGGGAAGATGCTTCGGCAGCTTCGGCGTTGCCACCAGGGCCGCCGGGCTTTGCTCCACCAGACCGCGCCGGGCAAGCCACCGGAACCATGACCGTATCGCCGCCAGCGCCCGCGCCACCGAGGCCTTCGATAAGCCGCGGCCGTAGAGGTCACCAAGATAAGCCCGGATCTGCTGGTGCTCCACTCCGCCAGGCGCGGGCTCCGGACCAAAGTTCGCGACCAGGAACTCCGCAAAGCCGCGCAGTTCACGGTCGTAGGCGCGGAGGGTGTGCGCGCTCGCGTTGCGCTCGTGCGCCAGCATGGCCATGAACTCGTCTACCAGACGGACCACCGCCGGGCTGCGTTTGCTCACGGCTCGGCTCGCTTTGCACGCGGGTGATGCATGCGATGCACCTCCCGAAGCCGGCCCAGCGCCAGGTGCGTGTATACCTGAGTGGTCGCGATGTCCGCGTGCCCCAGCAGCGTCTGCACAGTGCGCAGATCGGCCCCGCGCTCCACCATATGCGTGGCGCAACTGTGCCGCAGCATGTGCGGGCTCGCGCCGCGGTCGGCCTGTTTCACCAGATGCCATACCCATTGCCGGCTGAGAGGCCGGCCGCGCTCAGAGAGAAAGAGCCTCCCTGTAGCCTCCTTCGCGAGCACGGGACGCCCGTTCCTGATGTACATCTCCAGCGCCGCCACAGCCGCGCGGCCCAGCGGTACGATCCGTTCCTTGTCGCCCTTCCCACGCACCAGCGCCCGCCCTGCGTCGAGCGAAAGATCCGCGACGTTCAGCCCAACCAGTTCGGAAACCCGCAGCCCCGCGGCATAGAGCAGTTCCAGAATGGCGCTGTCCCGCAGGGCGAACGCATCGGCCTGCGGATGATTCGCAGACACCCCGGCCCGCTCCAGCATCGAGTCCACTTCCGTCACCGCCAGCGATTTTGGCAGCACCTTCCAGGTCGCGGGCGATTCCAGATTCAGCGTTGGATCCCGGTGAATGCGCTTGTCCAGCAGCAGCCAGCGATAGAAGCCCCTCAGGCACGAGAGCTTGCGCGCCGCGCTGCGCGAATCCACGCCATGCTTCGCCAGATGCTCGAGGAAGCCCGCTGCCTGTGCCTGGGTGGGCTCCTGCAACCTCGCCTGCTGTGCTTCCAGAAACTCGGTGAACTGCAGCAGGTCGCGCCCATAGGCCGCACAGGAGAGCGGCCGCAGCCCCTTCTCCACGCGCAGGTAAGTCAGGTATTCGCAGATCAGCTCGGTGTTGCTCGTCCCGGCCACCCCTCGATTATCGAAGAACGCGTTGCCGCGGATGAGTACCCAGGAAGGTTCGCCCGCACCCTACCGGGACTCACATCACTGGCCGGCAATCCACTCCTGCAGTTTCGGCCCCTGATCTGCCCGCAGTTCAACACAGTCGTCAATCGCATCCTTCGCCCGCTGCAGCGCCCGGTCCGAGGCTCCTACCGGATGCGTACTCAGGAAATCCACCATTTCCTGCTTCTTCTCCTCGCTGCAGAACGCCCCCATCCCGCTCACCAGATAGGCGCCCATCCATTTGGTGAACTGCGCCTGCACGTTGCCCCAGTTCTGGCGGATGAAATCCCAGGCGACCTGGCGCGTCTCCGGGTTGCGCAAAGGAATCAACAGCTGGAAAATGGCGTCCTGATTGCGTACCTTGCCCGAAACAGCAAACTCCAGGGAGCGCCTCTGCAACTCGGGATTGCGGAACTGAGCCAGCAGCCGCAGGGCGTCCTCCTGGATCTGCGGATTGTTGGAGGTTTCGTACGTGTGCTGCAACAGCTCGAAGAATGCCTTGCCGCCGTGCGTCGCAGCGACAGCAGCCGCGGTCGGAGCCAGCGTTGGATCTACGGAGGCCGGATTTTCCATGTAGCGAGTTGCGATCTGCTTCGCCTGGGAGATCACATCCCCGTCTTCGCCAATGTTGCCCAGCACGCCGAAGAGAGTCGCCCGCAGCTCCTCCGTTTCCGGCGAATCGTTCGGCGAGGACGGCCCCAGCCGTTCGTAGGCCGGCTTGAAGATGCGGTCCACCCAGGCCGCCAGCGCTTTGCGCTCCTCCGGGGTGCTCGCGATGCGATTATCGACCGCCGACATGGGACTCACAGCGTTCTCCACGACAGCGGCGCTGGTATCGTCCTTGACGGCTGCAGCAAGATTCAGATAATCCCCCACGGTTGCCTGATTAGCGCGCATACGAGCCCATTCATTGCCCAGCAGGCTGATGCGTTCCTCCGGCGTGAGCGCAGTCTCGATTTTTGCGGCCAGCGTCGCGTATACGCCGGACGGCAATGCATAACGGTAATAGCCCTTGCCCTCAGCGTCCGGGAAAAAGACGGCCGCGCCCGGCACGCTGATCGTTTGCTGCGCTGACTGCACCAGATTGCAATGCTCCTGCTGATGGCCCGAACCAAAGCACACCGGGACGAACCACGTCTGCGGCTCCGGCGCTTTCACATTCTGGTTGAGGAAAAAGCGGGACTCCGTCACCTGCACCGTTCCGTTGTGCGGCTCCCCGAAATTCAGCAGCGGAACTCCCGGCTCGGAGACAAAGCTCGACAGCACCTTGTCCACCGGCCGATGGCTCACCTGCGCCTGCGCGTTCCAGAAATCCTCGGCGGTCGCGTTCCCGAACATGTGCGCCGTCAGATAATTGTGCACGCCCTTCCGGAACACCTCCGGCCCTTCGTAGTTCTCCGTCATCAGCAGCACGGCCGCAGCCTTGCCGTAGCTGATCGCGTCGAACATCTGATTGATCTCGTCCGGCGTGTCCGCCCTCGCCCGAATCGGGCGCGTGACACGCTGCGCATCGTAGTTCAATGTAGAGTCGAGGGTAGATTCGACATCCTGCGGGATATGCCACTCCGGATGCCACGCCGCTACCGGCTTGTTTTCCATCCACGTGGCGAAGCCCTCGTTCAGCCAGATATTGTCCCACCACCGCATCGTCACCATGTCGCCGAACCACTGGTGCGCCATCTCGTGGGCCACAACCTCGGCGACGTTCTTTTCCGCTCCCACCGACGCGGTCTTCTCATCGATCAGCAGATCCGTCTCGCGGTAGGTGATGGCCCCAAAGTTCTCCATCGCGCCCGCCTCGAAATCAGGGATTCCGATCAGGTCCAGTTTGGGCATGGGGTAGCGAATACCGAAGTAGTTGTTGTAGTAGTGCAGCACGAACTCCGCCGCGGAGAGCGCGAAGTGACCGTACTGCACCTTATCCGGGGTCGTGCATACGCGGATGGGCGTCCCGTCGCTCTGCCCCGAGACGCACTGGAAATCGCCCACCAGAAACGCCACAAGATAGGTCGACATCTTCGGCGTCTTCGCAAAATGCAGGGTGTGCTTTTCCGGCCCCGGTCCCGGCGTGTCGGACACGATGTTGGTGTTGGCAATGGCGGTATCGCCCTTGTCGATCACCAGCGTCACATCGAACGTGGCCTTGAATGCCGGCTCATCGAAGCTGGGAAACGCCCGGCGCGCATCGGTCGGCTCGAATTGTGTCACCGCATAGTTACGTTTTGCTGTCTTTGAAAGATAGAACCCGCGCAGCTCATTATTCAGAATGCCGCTGTACCGGATCGCCAGGGCGGCGGGGCCTGCGGGCAGCGTTTGCCCGAAGTGGAAAGTCGCCTGCTCCTTCTGCGCATCCTCGGTTACGGTGGCCGTCAGTTGCTTTCCGTTCGCCTCGGCTGTAACGCCCTCGAAGCTGATCTCCGCGGCGTTCAGCGTGATCGCATCGAGCGGCTGCCTGAGTACAACGTCGATCCTCTCGGTTCCGGTGAACGTCGCATCCTTCAGATTCGGCGTCAGTTTGATCGAGTAGTGCTGCGGGATCGCAGTATCCGGAAGGCGCTGTCCGAAGACTGATGCCACGGTGGCAAGAAAAAGGAAAGCCACCAGAAGACGAAGCGATGAAGAACCCATTTGTACCTCGCCGACAAAGTCCTGATCTTTAAGGATAGCGCAGCCGGAATTCACGATTCCCGGTAATTCAGCAGCAGCAGACCGATCACGATCAGGCACGCCGGCCAGAACCAGGAAGCCAGCCGCCGGGCGCGAGCCTGCTCCGCGTCTGCCGGGCTGTCGCCCAGGCGCAGTTCCAGCCATCGCCCCCATCCGGCCGCCGCTCCCAGCACGGCGATCGGCGTGTGGCTCAGCTCCGCAAACACCTCATCCGTGCCTTCGCCCAGATTGTGTGTGTGCGTCAGCAGCAGTGCTCCGCCGGCCGCGCAAAGCGCGGGGAAGATGAACCGCGCGCGAGGCCACCGCAGTCGTCCATTCTCCACCCCCCATTCGAAGAAGGCGAACGCGGCAATCAGGAATGCATACAGCCGATGCTCCAGTACATCCGGCGCGGTAAAGCTGGCCCAGAAGGGACGTGGTCCCAGCGGCCAGCATTCCGGATCCGCGCGCAGCAGGATGAAGACAGCCAGCCCAAGAAACAGCAACGGCCAGTTTCGGGCCCAGGCCTGTCCGGGGAGGCGCGAAACCAGAGCCAGCAGACCTGCAAGCAGCACGATCAGCCCGGCCCAGTGGTGGTTGTACTCCGACCAGGCTCTGTCGTTGGCATCGCTGATGCTGCCGCCGGTGAAAGCGGCCTCCGGCACGGCGATGCTCAGGGGCGTAGGCGGCGCGAGTTGCGCAAAGGCCGGCGTATGGAAGCTCGGCCATCGCCATTCCATTCGTTGCACAACGTCGTGGCCAACCAGGGTGTTCTGCGGTAACTCATCCACCGAGGGCGATTGCGCCGTCAGGGAGGCCGCTGCAAGAAGAACCGTGAACGCCAGCCCCAGTTCAGCCTCGCTGAAGCGTCGCAGACGGAAGAGCAGAGGCGACGGATTGGACTCCACGCCGCGCACCAGGTAGTAGTTCCCCGCACCCAGTGCCAGCATCAGCAGCGTCAGCGCCATTTTCGACGACAGCAGAATGCCGTAGGAGGTTCCATAGAGCCCCTGCCACGAGCCCACGTAGAACCAGGAAAGCCCAGCCCCTGCCAGGATCAGCGCGACAACGCTCACGATCGCCATGGCGGAGAACCGCCGAGCCATCGCGTGCGCGATTGCCGGGTCGCGGCTCAGTTTCAGCGCCATCAGCAGAAACGGCAGCGCCCCAATCCAGGCTGCCATGCCCAGGTGGTGCACGGCCGTGAGCGCCAGCAGCAGCGGCCGGTGATCCATGCGCGAGGCAGCGTGGCTCAACGCAATCGATGCCCCCAGCGCAATCAGCGCCGCTGCCACGGTTGGAATCACGCCGATCCTGGCACGCAGCAGCAGGAACATCGCCAGCGCGCTCAACGTGAAAATGCTGCCGGAGATGAAATACGAGGCTGAGAGCAGATCCCGCAGACCCAGCCCGGAGCCTCCCATCAGGACGACCGAAGTGATTGCGATCAGGAGGATCTGAACCACTGCCAGCGCCAGCGCAAACCAGCCTGCAACATGCCGCAGCCGCTGTTGCATGCCTGCGCTCAGGCCCGCCGGATGCGCCGCAACCAGCAGGAAGAAGACTCCGCCGAAGCTCAGGGCTTCCAGAGCAAACGAAACCGCGCGCAGCAGGACCGACAGCAGGTCGAAGTCGCGGACAATCCAGATCACGATTTACCGGATGCTGAAGGGAATTTCGCCGCGTGTAATGTGCCCATCAGTGGAAAGAGCCTCCCAGCGGATGGCATAGCTGCCCGGCTCCAGGTTCGCATGCGAATCCAGCGTCGCAGCGGTTTTCTGCTTATCGAGCGGCAACCCCTGCACCTTGCCTCCCGGCACGACCAGCAGCAGCCGCGAACGCTCCCCGTCCACCCGCGAATTGAAGCGCAGCTCAATTCTCACATTGGGGCCATGCACCTGGGCGTTCTCCGCGGGTGTGCTGGAGACAAGAATCGCATGCGCCAGCGCGATGCGCGGCAACGCAAGCACCATGCAAAACAAGAGGCCGATGAGGGCGAGCCGCTTCATGGACATCAATGAAAGGACCTCGCGGGTAAGGTGACCGGGTGATTCCAACATAGCATGAACCACAGCGGCCGCTCCGCATTGCATCCTGCCCGAGTCACTGGTTTCGCCCTGCTCAAAGCCGCCCGCCGAATGCCTGCATCAGCAGGAGCAGTCCGATGCCTGCCAGCCCGGCATAGACGCTCTTCAGAAACGTATCGCCGCGCAGGCGATGGTTCATGCTTCGCCCGAGAAAAACGGCCGGCAGCATGACCGGCAGCGAAAGCAGGTAATAGCGTGTTACGGCGGAGGTCCACAGCCCGTCCAGCCAGTAACCACACATGCCCAGCATGCTGGCCGGCAGAAAATACGCCTGCAGGGTCGCGCGGAAGTGCTGCGCCGTCCAGCGGCGCATCGATCCATAAACAACCAGCGGCGGCCCATTGATGCCGTATGCGCCGCCGAGAACACCGGCAAGGAATCCGCACCCAATCAGAAAGCCGCGGCTGTCGCTGCGCAGTTCCGGAGGCCTGCGAACCACAAGGGACCACGAGCCGAATGCGAGAATCACAAAGCCCAGTACGGCCCTGACGATGGACTGATTTGAGTTGGTGAGCAGCAGCAAACCCAGCGGCACCCCCGGAATCGTGGCCAGCAGAAGCCAGCCTGCACTGCTGAAATGGATCTTCTCCCAGTCCTGCACCACGACCACGGCCGCGATCGTAATGGAGATCAGGACGGCCAGCGGAGCCGCAACATGCAGCGGGATGAAGAAAGCCAGCAGCGGAACCGCGATCAGAGCCTCGCCAAACCCGAAAGAGGAGCGAATCAGCGTAGCGACGAATACAACAACCAGAACATGCAGAGTGGCTGAATGCATCTCGGGGATCGCACCCCCGCTAATTCGAGGCCGCGCGCACGGATTTTCCGCTGATCTCCGCGGCCCGGGCTTCCGCATAGGCCGCCGCTCCCATCAGCGCCGCGCGGCTCTCGAGAATGATGTGTACCGGCGTATGCTCCAGCAGCTCGCTCAGCCGCCCCTTGTCAACGAATGCCTGCATGAAGGCCCCGTCGCGCATGGTCCTCAGTATCTTCGGAGCAATGCCGCCCCCCAGATACAGGCCGCTCGTCGCCAGCACCTTCAGCACCATATTGCCCGCCTCGGCCCCGTAGGCGGAGGCGAAAACCTCCAGGGTTTTCGCGCAAAGCTCGCTCTTCCCCTCCTCACCCACCTCCCCGATGACCGCATTCGGATCCTCGGTTTCCATACGATCCCGCAGCCAGCTGGGCTCTTCCATCCCCTTTGCATCGCGAAGAAATGTATAGATATTGGTGACTCCCTGTCCGGAAACAACGCGCTCGTAACTTACCCGGCCGCCCAGTTTCTGCATCAGATACCGGAGCAGTTCCACATCCAGCTCATTGCGCGCGGCAAAATCGCAGTGCCCGCCCTCCGAAGCCATCGGAACGTGCGACTTGCCGTTCCACACCAGCACACCCTCGCCCAGACCTGTTCCCGCCGACACCAGAGCGCGATTGCCCACGGCCGCCGGATCGCCTGCATTCAGCGTATAAATCTGCTCTGACGTCAGTTCCGGTACGCCATACCCGTTCGCCTCAAGATCGTTGATCAGAAACAGGTGCGCGATATTCAGATCGGCCGAAAGCTCACGGCTGTCGAGCACCCAGGGCAAGTTCGTCAGCCGCAAACGGCCGCCCCGTACCGGTCCTGGCACACCGAAGCATGCCGCTGTGATCTCCGGATTCCCGCTCTCGGTCAGAAAGCGCCGCGCAATCTCCTCGAGACCGCTGAACTCCTGAGCGGGAAAGCGCTCATCCCGAATGTGAACCAGCTGGCCGTGCTCGAATCCGTACAGTGCGAGGTGAACCTTTGTGCCGCCCACGTCCCCGGCGAGAATCATCGTGCGATCTCCATGTGCCCCGTGCCCTGGCCGTTGGGCGCAGGAAGGAGCCTGGCCACAGCCCTGTCCAGTAAGAATAGCAGCCTGCCCCCCTGGGGCTGGATGAGCTGCGCCGGCAGCGTTTCCGGATCCCAGGCCCCCAGCAGCACCTCCTTCAGCGGTTCCGCCTTGTCCGCACCCTGGATCAGGAAGAACACCTCCCGCCCCGCATTGATCACCGGCGAGGTCAGGGTGATCCGGTGGCCCTGCTTCGCTTCCGGCACATCATTCGCCACCGCAATTCTGATCGTTTCGTGGAGTGCCTCGGTGTGCGGGAAGAGCGAAGCCGTATGCGCATTGTCCCCCATCCCCAGCTGGATCGCGTCGAAGATGGGGATCTCCGCCCCCTCCAGGCGGAAGTGCGCGCGAATGGCCGCCTCGTAGCGCGCCGCGCCCTCTTCAGGATCCAGTTCGCCTTCGATGCGAACGATGTGCTCGGGAGCCAGCGGAACCTTGCTCAGCAGCAGATCGCGCGCATTCCCATAATTGCTGTCCGGGCTGTCCGGCGGCACACACCGCTCATCGACCCAGAAAATCCGCAGCCGGTCCCATGGCATGACGTCCCGATACGGCTGGCGCGGGTCGGCCAGCAGGGCAAACACCGGCTTCGGACTGCCTCCGCCGGAAATGGCGATGCGGGCCACCCCGCGCGCCTCAACCGCCGAGCGCACCTTCTTCACAAAATGCTCCGCTGCGGCGCGCGAAAGCGCATCCTGCCCGTCATAAACGCGATACTCCACCTGAATCTTCTTTGTCATATGCGCCCGCGAATCCGGTGATCTTCAGGAAAATGCGGCTCCGCAGAGCAGAGCCGCAATCCTCTTTGCTCCCGTCGGCCCTTACTGCTTCGCTGTCGACTGCACTCCGTACCACGCGTATCCGTCGCGCCCGATCAGCTCATTTCCACATTCCGGACCCCAGGTCCCCGCTTCATAGTTGGGGAAGGTCTGCGGGTATTTCTTCGCCCAGGCTTCGATCACCGGAGTAAACAGCGCCCAGGTTGCCTCCACTCCGTCGCGGTGGGCAAACAGCGTCGCATCCCCCAGCATCGCATCCAGCAGCAGCCGCTCGTATCCGTTGGCCGAGGACGAGCCAAAGGCCTGCGCGTAGTTGAAATTCATAACCACCGGACAGAGTGCCATCTGCGGCCCCGGTACCTTGGCGCCGAAGCGCAGCGAGATGCCTTCATCCGGCTGAATGCGCATGGTGAGGATGTTGGGTTCGATGTCCGAACAGGGTCCGTACATGTGGGTGCCAAACAGTAACATCGGCGGTTGCTTGAACTGGATGGTCACCTCCGTCACCCGCGCGCTGAGCCGCTTCCCGGCCCGCAGGTAGAACGGCACGCCGGCCCACCTCCAGTTGTCGATCTCCAGCCGCACCGCCGCGTAGGTCTCTGTCTGCGAATCAGGATCCACCCGCTCCTCTTCCCGGTAACCACGCACCATCTGATCGCCCACGATGCCCGGGCCGTACTGGCCGCGCACGCAGTCGAAGATGTTCAGCGGCTTGATCGAGGTCCACACCTTCACCTTTTCCCGCCGCACTGCTTCCGCAGCAAAGCTGGCTGGCGGCTCCATGGTGACAAACGAGAGCAGCTCCATCATGTGGTTCTGCACCACATCCCGCAGGGCGCCGGCTTTCTCGTAAAACGGCCCGCGGCCCTCGATGCCGATGTTCTCCGCTGCCGTGATCTGCACATGGTCCACGAAATTCCGATTCCAGATCGGCTCGAAAATGCCGTTGGCGAAGCGGAAGACCAGCACGTTCTGCACTGTCTCCTTGCCGAGGTAGTGATCGATGCGAAAGATCTGGTTTTCGGCGAAGACCGTATTGACGTCGTCGTTCAGC
The DNA here is from genome assembly GCA_021792135.1 of Acidobacteriota bacterium. Classification (GTDB taxonomy): domain Bacteria; phylum Acidobacteriota; class Terriglobia; order Terriglobales; family Acidobacteriaceae; genus Palsa-343. The sequence goes on from JAJYVF010000025.1 coordinate 68,945, forward strand.
TCCCGCGCGCTTTCGAGATCGTGGCCGAACGGCTTCTCGATGATGACTCGCACGGTTCCGGCTTCGGGCTTTGCCATCCCGTGGGCCCCCAGCCGGTGAACAATGTCGGCGAAGTAATCCGGCGCCGTCGCCAGATAGAAGAGCCGGTTGCCTCCCGTCCCGAAATCGCGGTCGTGCTGCTCCAGGAGCGCTTTGAGCCCGGCGTAGCCGTCGTTGTCGTCGAAATTCATGGCGTGGTAGCCGATCTTGCCCACGAACTGGTCCAGCTTGTCCGCGCCGCTCTCCACGCCGCCGAACTCCATGATCCCCTGCCGCATGTCCTCGGCAAATCCATTTCCGAGTTTGCGGCGCGCCACGCCCACAATCCGGAACTGCTGCGGCAGCAGTCCCGCCTGCTCCAGGTGGAACAGAGCCGGCAGCAGTTTGCGTTTCGTCAGATCGCCGGAGGCGCCGAAGATCACCACGACCGTCGGCTCCGAAACCCGCTCCTTCACCAGGGACGCAGCCTGCTTCACGTCCTCGGGCGAAATTCTCACTTCAGTTGTTGCCATGGATCAATTCCCTTCTCGCTCTGTGACAGTTTTCTAAGCCGCCTCTTCCTTGTCCGTCTTCACCGCGTGTCCGCCGAACTCGTTGCGCATGATCGCCAGCATGCGGTCCGTGAAATTGTTCTCTTCACGGCTACGAATTCTCCGCAACAGCGATTCCGTAATGACAGGTGCCGAAACGTTGAGGTTGATGGCTTCGAGAACCGTCCACCGCCCTTCGCCCGAATCCTCCACGTACGGCTCCAGTCCATTCAGTTCCGGATCTCTCCCCAGCGCGTCGGCTGTGAGATCCAGCAGCCAGGACCGCACGACACTGCCGTAGCGCCAGATCTGCGCGATCTGTGCCAGATCCAGGCCCATTTCCTGCTTCTTCTGCATGATGGTGAAACCCTCGGCGTACGCCTGCATCAGTCCATATTCGATCCCGTTGTGAACCATCTTGACGAAGTGTCCCGAACCGGCGGCCCCCACGTGCCCCCAGCCCTTGTCCTTGCCCGGCGCCAGCGTTTCAAGAACGGGATAAAGCCGCTCCACGACCGCATCCTCGCCGCCCACCATCATGCTGTAGCCCTCTTTCAGTCCCCAGACGCCCCCTGAGGTCCCCACATCCACGAAGTTGAAGCCCTGCGGTTTCAGTTCGTGGTAGCGCCGCTGGCTGTCCTGGTAATTCGAGTTGCCGCCGTCAATGATCGTGTCCCCTTTCTGCAGCAGCGGCTTGAGTTTGGCGATCGTCTCGTCCACCGGCTTGCCGGCGGGTACCATCAGCCAGAGGGCACGTGGCGCCGCCAGATGCTTCACTAGTTCCTCCAGGCTGGAAACACCGGTCGACCCGGAGTCGCTGAGCCGTTTCACGGCCTCGGCGCTGAAGTCGAAACCCACCACCTTGTGTCCGCCAAGACGCAGGCGCTCGGCCATATTGCCGCCCATCCTGCCCAGCCCGATAATTCCCAGCTCCATAGATTCCTTCCTCCTCCGGTTTTCAGTCCAGAACGTTCTGCGTGATGCGGACCCCAAGCCGGGCGAGCTCATCGCTCAGCTGCGTCGAACCCTGATAGCGAATCGCGTGAATGCCGAGCCCTGCGGCCGCGGCTACATTCTCCGCGCGGTCGTCAATGAAGACCACGCGCTCGGGATCCCGCCCGAGCACATCGAGCGCGATCTGATAAATTCTGCGGTCCGGCTTGCGGACTCCCAGATAACAGGAACTGAAGAAGGCGTCCAGTTCGTCCGCCAGTCCAAAATTCGTCAGACGGAATTCATTCAGGGCCCGCGACTCGTTGTTCACCGCAGCCAGCGTATATTCATGGGATGCCGCAAGCTGGCGAAGGATTGCCAGCGCGCCGCCGGCCAGCACCCTCGACTGAGCCCGCATGGCCTCCACAAAATCGGACTGTGCGAAGCGGCGGGGTTCGAAGAAGACGGTGCGCCGCAGATACTCGTCCAGCGAGATCTCATCTCTCTCGAAGCGCTCGAATACATCCTCATGACGGCGCTCGAACTCCCCCGGATCAAGCCCAAACCGCGCGAGCACGGCATCGCGCTCGGTGCGGTCCCACGCGTTGGTGAGCAGCACGCCGCCCACATCCCACAGAATGGTGCTGATGGCGTCCATCGCGTCCTCTGGTCTGACGATCGGTTCAACAAAGACATCGAAGCCTGAGCGGCCCCGATTCTTTCCGGAGTGGTTCTTCCTAATTCCTGGCCTTTTCCGCCACTGGGCCCGAGTTTTGTGCGGAAGCCTGGGGCATATTACGAGCTTCAATCGCTTTGACCTTGTTCAGCCGCCGCACAAACCGCTCTTCCTGCGACTGGAATCGCGCATTCAGAAAAGCCGCCACCAGATCGAAAGCCAGCGCCTGGCCGATAATCCGCGCGCCTAGCACCAGGACGTTCATGTTATCGTGCTCCACACCCTGGTGCGCCGAGTAACAATCGTGACACATACAGGCACGAATCCCCGGCATCTTGTTCGCCGCGACACAGACCCCCACGCCGCTGCCGCAGATCAGAATGCCGCGCTCCGCCCGCCCTGCCTGCAGAGCGCGACCCACCGCCTCTGCGAAATCCGGGTAATCCGAGGGCTCGGTGTTAAAGGCGCCGAGGTCGATTGCTTCGTGCCCCAGCCTCTCCAGATATCCGCGCACCTCTTCCTTCAGGGGATACCCCGCGTGATCCGCTCCGATCGCCAGCTTCATTGCTATCTCTCCGCCATCGCCGGTTCGGATTTCCGCACGCGCTCCACCAGCGCTTTCGCCCGCGCCACGACGTTGTCTTCGCCGAAGCCAAGCTCTTCGAGGGCCGTGGGCCCGGGCGCAGAAGCCCCAAAGCGATCCAGCCCGATCACATCGCCATCGCGCCCCACATACTTCCACCAGCCCAGGCTCGCGCCTGCCTCAATCGCCAGCTTCGGCAGGTGATCCGGGAAGATCGATGCCTTATAGCTCTCCGGCTGCTCTTCGAAAACGCGGACGCTTGGCATCGAAACAACGCGCGCCGAGATGCCCTGCTCGTTCAGCTTTTCCGCTGCCCGCAGAGCCGGCCACAGCTCCGCTCCGGTGCCGACCATCAGCAGATCCGGTGAATCTCCACCCTGCTCCACGATGTACGCACCACGCCGGACGCCTTCAAAGACCTGCTGCTTCTCCGGATCCAGCAGCGGGAGATCCTGCCGCGAGAGCGCCATGAAGGAGGGCCCTTTCCGCTCGAGCGCCAGACCCCAGACCGCGGAAGTCTCGTTCGCGTCCGCCGGCCGGAAATCCGTCAGATGCGGCACCGCCCGCAGCATCGTCAGGTGCTCCACCGGCTGGTGGGTCGGACCGTCTTCGCCCAGTCCGATCGAATCGTGCGTAAACACAAAGACGGAGTGCACCTGCATCAGCGCGGCCAGGCGCAGCGCCGGCTTTGCGTAATCGCTGAACACGAAGAACGTCGAACCGTACGGAACGATGCCGCCATGCGCCGCCATTCCGTTCACGATCGCGCACATTCCGAACTCGCGCACGCCGAAGAAGATGTTCGCTCCGGTCGGATCGATGTGGAAGTTGGGGCTGTCCCTGATGACGGTCTTCGTCGAAGTGGAAAGATCCGCTGCGCCTCCCAGCAGCTCCGGAACCTTATTCTCCAGGGCGTTCATCACCATGCTTCCGGCCGTGCGCGTGGCCACCGGCTTTCCGCCTGCGGGGAACTGCGGCAGACTCTGCGCCCATCCGTCCTGCAGCCGCCCCTCCTGCACCCGCTCGTATTCAGTCGCCACTTGCGGAAATATTTTTCTGTAATTCGCAAACATGGCACTCCAGTCGGACTCCGCCTTCGCGCCGCGATCGACCGCCTGCAGCCAGTTCTTCGCTGCATCCTCCGGCACGTAGAACGTCTTGTCTTCCGGCCAGCCCAGATTCCTTTTCGTCTGCTTCACCGCTTCGTCGCCCAGCGGCTCGCCATGCGCCTTGTTCGTACCGGCCTTCGGGCTTCCGTAGCCGATGACCGTCCGCACGGCAATCAGCGAAGGTTTGTCCTTCACGGCCTGCGCCGCTTCGATGGCCTGCGAAATCCCCTCCAGATCGTTGCCGTCCTTCACCCTCTGCACGTGCCAGTTGTATGCCTCGAAGCGCTTCAGCACGTCTTCGGTGAACGACAGCTCCGTCGGACCGTCCAGCGAAATCAGATTGTCGTCGTAGAGGTAAATCAGCTTTCCCAGCCCCAGCGTTCCAGCCAGCGAAGCCGTCTCGTGCGAGACGCCCTCCATCAGATCGCCGTCGGAAACAAGTCCGTAGGTGTAATGATCGACAACCTCAAAGCCCGGCCGGTTGTAGACCGCTGCAAGATGCTTCTCCGCAATCGCCATCCCCACACCCATGGCAAATCCCTGCCCCAGCGGTCCGGTGGTCACCTCGACCCCGTCGGTGTGGTTGTATTCGGGATGCCCCGGCGTCTTCGATCCCCACTGCCGGAATTGCATCAGATCTTCCATCGAGACCTTGTACCCGGTCAGATGGAGAACGGAATAGAGCAGCGCCGAAGCATGCCCGTTCGACAGCACGAAGCGGTCGCGATTCGTCCACTTCGAATGCCCCGGATTGTGCCGCATGTGCCTGTGAAAGAGGAGGTAGGCGATGGGGGCGTCTCCCAGCGGTGCTCCGGGATGGCCGCTGTTCGCCCTTTGTACCGCATCCACTGCAAGAAACCGCAAGGCGTTGATCGACAGCTGGTCGAGTTCGCTCATAATCCTCATCTCTCCTCGTTTGGAGGTCTGCCTGGGGAAACCGTTCGGACGGCCGGGAAGGCTCAGATCTAGATTCTCACTCTCCACGTTGGATGACGCAAACCGGAAGGCGGTCTCACGAACCCGCCTCCAGCGCAATATCGAAGTTGCGGCCTTCCCAGCGGTGCTCGTCGGGCCAATAGAGAGTAAACGAGATCGCGTTACCCGGCACACCGGCCGTTGGTATATCGGCATAGGAGCCGGCGTACCCCAGTTGGGTGCTCTCCAGCTCCTGGCTCGTCTGCCAGTTGTCCGTCGTCCAGAGCACGCGGAAGCGAGGCCCCGTCGTAATGCGCAGAGTCTTGCCGGCTGCCATGCGGCGAATCTGCCGCCGCAGCACCTTGAAGACTTCGATGTTGCACTTCGGGTGCTGCCCGCGTGCATATCGCTGCTCCACAGTGGGAATGCAGTCGAAAACCCTTCCGTCGTCCGCCGAACGCAGCAGCTTCAGATACTCCGAGTGCGCCCACACCAGGGGCATAGCCGCTCCGGCTGGCCCGCCCAGGATCAGCCCGTTCTTGTCCGGCTCATCCCATATTTGTTCGGGCAACATTCCGCCCTCCGAGGCGAACCTCTCCACGCTGGCAATCAGCGGACGAACATCGCGCCCTGCCGCCAGTTCATAGTGGGCTCGCTCTCCGGTCAGCAGCGGCCAGGCGCGCCCCTGTCCCCAGCCCAGAAACGGCCCACCGTCCTTGCACTGTCCGTAGCCATCGTGGTTGTAGCGCCGCCAGCAGGGACCTTTCGGCGTGTCGATCTTCAGCACGTGATCGACAACCTTCAGCGAATCCACGATCAGGGGATCATCGGGCGCACGCACGCCGTAGCGCACCAGTTCGAGAAACCCCGCATCGATCACCTCCCGCGCCTCGAACTCGAATTTCTCGCCCGGTCCGCGGTTGTTGATGCGCACCGTCTCCTTCCCGCATTCCTCGTGGGCATACGGCTCTCCGCACTCCGGCGGCCGAATGCGCATGTAATGCCGCTTCACTTCCGGGTGCAGGACGCCGTTGTTGGTGACCGTCCAGTCCTCGAGGCGGCTCTCGATCCAGTCGGCATGCTCTTCGAGAAAGTGAGCCAGTTCGGGCGACCCATGCTCGTTGGCCAGATCGGCCGCGCAGATCAGCCCGGCGATCACGGCCGCCAGCGTCGAGGGCGAATAACCCGCGATTTCTTCCCACCGCTCCTGCTGCGTGACCGGCGCATAGCGCACCAGAAAGCCCGCGGCCCGCTCCACGAAGGGGATGACGTCGAAGCTTCCCAGCGCATTCATCTTCCACAAGCGCCAGGCCAGCATGATGGGAAAAGCCACTTCATCCAGCTGAATGCCGGTCCAGTACGGCTCCCCGTTCACCCAGAAGTTCTGGGCAAAACCGCCGTCGGGACGCTGCGTGCAAGCCAGGTACACCAGGGCACGCAGCGGCGTTTCCGTATGCCCGCAGGCCATCAGCGCTGTCGCGGTTTGCACCATATCCCGCGTCCATACCAGGTGGTAGCCGCCAAGGTCGTCGTCGCCCTTCGCATATCCCCAGGGAATCGATGCTGAAGCGATAAACGCCCCCGCAAAGGTCTTGTCCTCATGCGCCAGCACCACGTTGTGGCTGATGTGCAGCAGCCGCCCTCCGTCATTCGAGTGCCGGGCCAGATGCCGCGGCGTGGCCACGCGGTGCCACTGTTCGATGAAGCGGGAGAGATGCCTGTCGAAAGGCACGGCCAGAGAGCCCATCGTCGCCGCAAGCGCCGCGTGATGTCCTTCGCCGAAGCCGACCGCCACCGTGAATGCTCGCGTATGCTCCGCCGGAATTTCCCCCATGACGGCAATGGTGCCGTTCAGCGCCGACCCGAATTCCCAGTCCATCCTGAAATTGTCTTTCAGGTCCTGCCAGCCGTCGCTCGCGCCGACAAAGCCACAGCTGGCGCGCGAGAATCCGCACCCGCACGCCAGCGCCAGCGACATATTCTTTTTCCACGCGAGAATCGTGCGCTTGCCCGCAACCTCTGCCACCCGGGCCGAATTTCCCATCCCGCCGACTTCCAGATGCGGAGCCAGGAGTACATACACTCGCAACCGCGACAGGACCTCCTGGTCGCCCTCCAGCCGTACGTGCACCAGCACCACCGGATAGTGCGGGTCCGCAATCATCTCCCGGACGATCGTGTACCGCCCGTCCCGGTCGCTGTTGTGCACCCGCACCGCCAGCGCATCCGCATCGATGTAGTCGAATTCGTGAATCAGATCGCGCCGCTCTTCATGGAAGAAGGTCTCGCCATCCGTGATCAGAAACTGCATGTCGCGAATCTGCGGGCGATCGATGGTGGGACAGTAAATCTCGTTCAGAATGCCGTGAGAAACGGTGAACCAGACCTTGCTGGAAGCCGCATACGCCGTGCTGACGGCGTCTTTCGCGCTGGAGGTCCATCGCGGTTTCAGTCCTGGTGAGCCGAACGCCTCTCCCTGACCGTCGAGCCATTTGTACCGAGGAACGCTGTCTGTCATCGCGAAACTTACTCTATGTGAAAATCCGGGTTTCTGCCTCGCGCTCAGAACCGGGCATCCCGGAATGCAGGATGCTCGCGGGCGGAAGCGCCTCGGGGCCCACCGCCCTCACAGCTTCGTACAGCGGCTATCAATTGAGACGAAATTTTTGCCCTCCGGTTGCAGGTATTACGCAGGCACGGCATCAACCTCAGTCGCGCACAGCACGAACAGGAGCCCCTCATCGCTCCTGTTTCAATCCGTTAACTTACCTGCCACATGGCATTCACATCCGGATGGAACTGGACCTGCTCCATCGCATGGCCAATTTCGTGATTCTTCATAAACTGTTCCCACACGAACCCGCTCCGCAGGTTCTCGGCCATCAGCATCGTGATGCCCTGATCGATACCCAGAATATCGGGAGCGAACCAGTTGGCGTGCGGCTGGAAAGCGTCAACAAATCCGTATCGCGTGTACACCCTGTCGTCGAACTGCTGGCGCATGCTCAGCAGCACGTGCGAACACGCGGCCGGCATAAACACCAGCGATCCTCCCGCGGCACAGGGCACCAGGGTTCCGTCCAGCGGGCCCATCGCCGGAGGGCCGCCCCATACTCGGTACCCTTCCCGCGAATCCGAAGCGCTCACTCCCCACAGGTTCTGGTCCCACCACGGGAACCTCCGCCCTTCTGTCAGGCACCAGATCTGGTGCGCGCTGGTGGCCGCAATCGAGTTGGTGAAGTAGTTGGCGTGCAGATCCGCGATGTTCCGGAAATCGCACCATGCATGCGCGTACTGGTGAATGAAGATCGGCGCCACGCCGCTGATATAGTCGATGCCTCCGAACTGCACCACCGGCCGCTGCAGCGCCATCCATGTCTCCGCGGGAATGGCATGAGTCGGTGAACCGATGGCCAGCAGATACATCACCAGCAGTTCGGAGTAAATATCCCACCGGTGCGTCAGAAAACCCTGATCCGGCAGCCAGCCCATAGCCAGCGTGGTCCCGCCGTTCATCATCCATTGCCAGTCAATGCGCCGGTAGAAGGTGGTCGCGAGGGCTTCGATGCGCGGGTTCCCCGCAAAGTACTGCCGGCAGGTGAGGACGCCGCACAACAGCCAGCAGGTATCGATGGACGAAAGTTCCGAGCCGAACATCCGCTGTCCGCTTTCCATGTCGATGAAGTGGTAGAGGAAGCCGTGCTCGTGCGGGCAGTCCTCCAGCAGGAAGGCCAGCGTCTTCTCCACGCGCTGCTCGCACTCGTATTTGCCCAGGTAATCCCGCTTGTGTGCGATGCACAACGCCGTCAGCCCGAAGCCCGTGGCGGCAATGCTCGAAACCCGGCTCAGCGACAGACCTTTCGCCGGCGCCCGGTCGCGCACCATCCCCGTGCGCGGACTGGCCTCGTTGAAAAAGAAATCCGCAGCGCGGCCCTCCAGATCGTCCAGCAGCGTCTCCGCCGCCGTTGTCACCTGCGTGAACGGGTGGTTGATGAAGGCCCCGGGCCGCTGCGGATACTTCTGTGCCGCCTGCGACTCCGGCTTCGGCTCCTGGCCCGGATTAACCGTGGGCGGCTGTTGCTGGTTCTGTCCCAGCGCCAGCGCGGGCGCGCCCAGCACAAGCACGCCGGAGGCTCCCGCTCGTTTCAGGAGTTCTCTGCGGCTGATTCGCGGGATTTCCAATGGAGATCGATTCTTCTCGTCAAATTTCAACAGAATAGCAGTCCATCAGCAGGTAGACGCTGCCTCCAGTGCTGAAGATGCCATCGGGGTGGCAAGCGATCCTTCCTCCAATTTACTGGAGCGCCGAGGTGCCGTCCCCACACTGTGCAGCGCGGCAGAAATATTCACGCGCCCGTGCTCCTGCGGGCATCGGCTGCCCTTTGCCGCTGCCGGCTCTCGTACGATCCCGCTCACAGGAAACCCTGGCCTCCGCACGAAACCCATCAGCCATGCCGGCAAAATCTGAAGAGCGGAGAGAGATGCCGCACCAGCCGGCATGCTCCTCCGCTCCAAATACCTCTCGCGGAAACCGCTGGATTTGCGGGCAAGCCGCAGCTCCGGCGCGCTGCGTTACGCCGTGATTTCGATCCCCATCGAGCGGGCGGTGCCCTTGATGCTCTTCACCGCGGCCTCCACCGAGGCGGCGTTGAGGTCGGGCATCTTCTGCTTCGCAATGTCCAGGACCTGGGCCTCGGTCACCTTGCCCACCTTGTCCTTGTTCGGCGTACCCGAACCCTTGGCAAGGTTCGCGGCTTTCTTCAGCAGCACGGAAGCGGGAGGCGTCTTGGTAACGAAGGTGAAGGTGCGGTCGGCGTAGACGGTGATGACCACCGGGATGATCAGACCGGCCATCTCCTTGTTCTGCGTGCGGGCGTTGAACTGCTTGCAGAACTCCATGATGTTGACCTGCGCCTGGCCCAGCGCCGGACCGACCGGCGGCGCCGGGGTGGCCTTGCCGGCTTCGATCTGGAGCTTCACCATCGTCTGAACTTTCTTTGTCGGAGGCATTTCGTTGTTCCTTTGAGGCAGCTGCTGACTTTCAGCCTGAATTTCGGTTCTTCCAGTCTCGTTATCGATTGCAGGCCAGAAGCCGGAGACTAATGGCCAAAAGCCGTTCCTATGCGATCTTCTCTACCTTGCCAAAATCCAGTTCCACCGGGGTCGAGCGCCCGAAGATCGTGACCATCACCTTCAGGGTCTCGCGATCCTCGTTAACCTCGTCCACCACACCGTTGAAGTTGGCGAACGGGCCTTCCGTGATGCGGACCGATTCCGCCTTCTGGAACTTGACCTTGAGGCGCGGTCTCTCGCGGGAAACATCGCTGCGGAACAGGATCGAGCTGACTTCTTCTTCCGTCAGGGCAACAGGCTTATCGCCGGTGCCCAGGAATCCGGTGACTCGCGGCGTGTTCTTGATGACGTGCCAGAGGTCGTTATCGAGGTCCATTTCCACCAGCACGTAGCCAGGCAGAAACACCCTCTCCACCGTGCGCTTCTTGCCATTGATGATCTCGGTCACCGGCTCGGTGGGAATCATCACGCGCCCGATGCGGTTCTGCAGCCCGAAGGCCTGCACGCGGGTTTCGATCGACTCCTTCACCTTGCGCTCAAAACCTGAGTACGCGTGGATGATGTACCACCGGAAACGCTCGTTGGCGGGTGGTTCCAGATGCGGCTGCTCGCCGCCTGCGCCACCTTCGGCTCCCGGGGTTGCGTTCTGAATCTCTTCTTCGGCCATAGCCATAAATCCTTATTGTGGGCGAGAGCTACTGTAGCGCGCCCAGGAAATGAAGCAGCTGCTGCAGAACCTGCCCCAGTACCGCATCAACGACATAGAAAAATCCGGCAAACGCGAACACCGAAATGATCACGACAACCGTGGTGGACCGCACTTCGGACCAGGAAGGTGTGACCACCTTCTTCATCTCCGAGCGCACGTCCCTCAGGAAGTCGCGGCTGCGGGTAAAAAAGCTCAGGGCGCGGTTGGGAACTCCTTCCTGGGTATTCATTGCTGCTGCTTTTGCCATAGGTCTCTTCTTTTCCGCGCTCTTCTCTGCAACCGGCATTACCGCCCTGCTCCTGCGGTTGTAGCCGCGCTTCCGGTTGATCTGGCAGGGGCGGAGGGATTCGAACCCCCAAGTCCGGTTTTGGAGACCGGCAGTTTAACCGTTGAGCTTACGCCCCTGTGAGGCAACGGCCAGCGTCCGGCGGTTCGCGTTCGATGCGGCTCCCCGGGGACTTCGGATCAACCCGCCCCTGGATTCAATTGCCAGATTCTGAACGCTATACGCCCTACGCCAAACCCCGCTCTTACTTCGTTTCCTTATGCGCCGTGTGCTTCCGGCAGCGCTTACAGAACTTCGAGAACTCCAGACGCCCGGTCGTCGTCTTCTTGTTCTTCGTCGTCGAGTAATTGCGCTCCTTGCACTCGCCGCACTGCAATGTCACGATTTCACGCATCTTTTTATCCTACCCGATTTCCCGGCAACCCCACCCGGGCGTTTTCCTTCCCCCGCCAGCCGGCGAAACCGGAGGTCATCTCCGATCCCGCCGACTTGCTGACCTGCTGACTCGCTCTTAGGCGATGATCTCCGAGATCGTCCCCGCGCCCACCGTGCGGCCGCCCTCGCGGATCGCGAAGCGCAGCCCCTTCTCCATGGCCACCGGCGTGATCAGCTCCACCTCCAGCGCCA
>JAJYVF010000050.1 GCA_021792135.1 Acidobacteriota bacterium
GCTGTCCTTAGTACGAGAGGACCGGGATGGACGAACCTCTTGTGTTCCAGTTGTCATGCCAATGGCACGGCTGGGTAGCGAAGTTCGGTTGTGATAACCGCTGAATGCATATAAGCGGGAAGCACGCCCCAAGATGAGATCTCCCTGAAGGGCCCAGGAAGACCACCTGGTTGATAGGCTGGAGGTGAAAGCGCAGCAATGCGTGCAGCTTACCAGTACTAATCGCCCGTTCGGCTTGTCCATAGAATTAACTCTGCGCAGATCGCGGAGACACCCAACAAGCCTTGTGCGTCAGGGCGCGGCGTGGCCGCGAGCCTGTACGTCATTCTGAGGTCGGCGGCTTCCGCCGCGGACCGAAGAACCCGTCGATTTCGTTTCCGCCTGCGGCGGCGCGTCCGCCGCAGGCCCTGAGTTGTGACGCCAGTTTGCCGCACCTCGTCCCTGAAGAAACTGTCCGGACGAAGCTGGCTGCGGGGAAACCACCCCGCCAGGCGTCGCTCGACTTTGCCGGTGACCATACCGCGAGGGTCCCACCCGTTCCCATCCCGAACACGGAAGTTAAGCCTCGCTGGGCCGATGGTACTGCACGCGAAAGTGTGTGGGAGATTAGGTGATTGCCGGCATAATTCTTCTTAAGAAGCCCGCTCCTCGGAGCGGGCTTCCTGGCGTGTGGGGACCGTTCAAAGCCAGAGCCACCCTGTTCATGGTGAAGGTGTCGCGTCGCGGCGGCCAGCCGCGGTTCTCCGGCGTGCCTTCTTCAGCTTCTGCCAGTCCGCCTCCGTCTGGTCGGCATAGGCCTCGGCGAATTTGGCCAGAGCCGCCCCGAACTTCTGCCCGTTCCCCAGATAGCCGGACAGCAGGCATGCATCGCCCGACCGCGCATGGCCGCGCGCCAGCAGTTCGCCGCACATCTCCGCATACTCGATCAGGCCCTCTCCGCGCAGATCGTCAACCTCGATGCTGCCCTTGTGATCGCTGAGCTGCCGCACCAGATAGTCGCGGCTGGCAATCGTCGTCCAGCCCAGGAACGGGTCCGACTGGAGCTGCATCGCCCGCTGTCCCTCGGCGACGCGCCGGCCGTGGTGCCCCGCTTCCGGCGTCGCCGCCAGCCAGGCCAGATACGCAGAGCCGGGCTCCTCCTTCACCTGCAGAAACAGCGGATCGCGCGGCCCATTGCCCTCCAGGTAAACGAGATAATCCCTCAGGCCGACCGACCCGGTCCCCACCACCTTGAACGCCAGATCGACCGGCCGATACTGGGCCAGAAAATGCTGCCGTTCGGGCAGCAGGCTGCCGCGATACGTTTTCAGCGCCGCCAGCACAGGCCTCGCCTGCTGCGGGGTGAGCCGGCGGAGCACCGGCAGCTCCTCCCGGAAGACCCGGCCCGCCTTGTTCTCCACCGTCAGCGCATCGAGACTGTGCAGCGGCGTCGCGCGTTCCGCCTTCAGCAGCGCATTGGAAACCGGAGCAATGCGCTGGAGCCGGTGCACCTGATAGCGCGCCATTTCGATCACCGCCATGCGCGAGAACATATCCATCAGCTTGCGGTAGCTGGCGGCGAAGCGGAGCACCGCCTCATGAGGATTGTCTGCCCCGGTCTCGCGCCCCGCCAGCACCAGGCTGGCTGCAAGGCGCTTCAGGTCCCATTCGAACGGCCCGCGGATGGTCTCGTCGAAATCATTGATATCGAAGAGCAGCCGCCCATCGGGCGCGGCATACGCACCCAGGTTGCGCACATGCGCGTCGCCGCAGATCTGGTTGACGATGCCGGTATGGGGCAACAGCGCCAGATCCGCTGCCATCACCGGCACCGCGCCCCGGAAGAAACCGAAGGGCGAGGCCAGCATGCGCTCGTATTTCAGCGTCGCCAGCGACGGCACACGCCCGCGCATCGACTCGTCGATCAGCGCCAGCGGGTCGTGGCGGCGCAGTTTCGGATCCCAGTGGGCGTGATCCTGGCGGTGAACCTGTTTGCGGCGCGCCTGCCCCAGCGCGCGGCGTTCCTGCGGTGATGGAATATGCTGCATCTTCGCTCAGGGGGCTTCGTGCCCGCTGCCGGCCGGCGCTGAACCAGCGGTCCGGCTGTCCTCGATCTGTTTCGCCAGAGCCGCCAGGGTTTCCGCTGGCAGCGGCGGCATGCCTCCGGGTTGCGAGGCCACCCACGCTCCCCAGCGGTTTCCGGCTTCGTTCAGCACAGGCAACGGCGCGCCCTCCAGATAATAATGCGTCAGCGCGGCAGTGAAGGCATCGCCTGCCCCGACGGTATCGGTCACTTCCGCTGCCAGCCCCCGGTGGCGGTGCCAGCCCTCGCGGGCCACCAGCAGACTGCCGCATCCGCCCAGCGTGACGCAGACCAGATGCAGCGGATACCGCTCCATCAGCCGCCGAGCGCCGCGCAGAATCTCATCGTCATCGGCAGCCGTGCTCGGGTAAGGGCAGGCGCCGGTGCCGATCAGGACCTGAGGAAGCTCGCCCGCATTGAGTTTCAGAATCGTGGCCCGCCCCAGCGAATCCCGCAGCACATCCGCGCACCAGAATGGCGCGCGCAGGTTCACATCAAAGATGCGCACGCATCCCGGCCTGGTCGCGTCGAGGAATTCCCGAATGGCCCTTTGGGAATCCGCGCTCCTCTGCGCGAGCGTGCCGAAGGAAACCGCATCGGCGCGCAGGGCCAGTTCGCGCCACTCCGGCGTCAGGATCAGGCGGTCCCAGGCGACCGGTTCATGGATGGTATAGGCCGGCTCGCCGCTTACGAATGCAACCGTAACCGTCCCGGTAGCGAATTCGGAATCGCGCTGCAGGTAGTCGGTGTCGACCGGCAGCGTCGAGAGCACTTCAAGAACCTGCCCGCCCAGCGCGTCCGACCCAATGCGGCTGGCCACAATGGCGTGGTCTCCCAGCCGCCCCGCCATCACGGCGAAGTTCGCGGGGGCTCCCCCCAGACGCGCGCCCTCCGGGAATACATCCCACAGGACCTCGCCGAGGCCGATCACCACTTTTCGCCCGCTCATCGCGTGCCACCCCCTGTGCCGGAAGCGGCTCCTGCCGCGCCAGCCGACGCCTGGGCGCCCGCATGCTGGAGCAGCGACTGCATCTTCAGATAGACGGCGTTCGTCCAGCCGAAGCCGACCACGTTCTGGCTGTATCCGGCAGTCACCTGGAAGACCGACGATGCTGTCACGACATTGAACTTCTCACGGATCGTGCGGTCGCGGGAATAGTTCTTCTGCACGGTGGCCGTGAACTCGCGCGAGACCAGCTCCGCATCGTTCACATCGCCGCACCGGGCCATCCCGTCCACCGCGATCCAGATGACCGGCGCCCAGCCGTAGGGGAGATCCCACTGCACGCCGGAGTCGAAGGTGCTCATCGCCAGTCCCCCGGGCTTGTTGAACAGCTTCAGGTTGGCTTCCACCCGCCGCGCCTGTTCCGCATTGGCCGCCCCCGCCCACAGCGGATAATAGGTCGGCAGGTAGTTGTACGTCGACTGCTTTCCGGCCGTGAAGTTGTAGTCGAAATACATCCCCTTCGCCGGATTCCACAGATAGCGGTCGATGGCAGCGCGCCGTCTATCGGCGGCGGCATTCCATTGCTGTGCTTCATCCGGCTTGCTGAGCTGGGTGGCCATCCAGGCCAGATCGCGCTCGTACCGGTAAAGGAGAGAGTTCAGGCACATGGGCGCATAGTCCTGCGTCGATCCGCTGAAGGGGCCGAAGCGGAAGCTGGGATCGAACCCCGATTCCCGCATGGCCCGGTCGCCCTTGTAGTACTCGCGCGAGAGCCAGTGCGTACCGATGTGGTCGCGCGCGCAGCTGGTCGGCATCCCCGGATCGCAGCTGATCGCCGTCAGTTTCGCGCGATCCGCCGCCGTGGGATTCCTCGGCCCCTCCACCAGATAGCTGGTGTGAACCTCCGGATGCTTCAGCAGCCAAACGATCACGTTCTGGTAATACCTCGGGTCGTCGCCCATCTCGGGAATCGGCCCTTCGCCGAAATCGTAGTAGCGCGCCAGCCCGGTGTTGCCGGCCCGATGTGCCCCGCTGGTCCACAGCGCATGATCCCGCTGGGCAAACCCATACGCCCGCTCCAGCCACCCCACCGCCTCGCTGCGATGGCCGGCGGCCACATCCGCTTCCCAGATCGCGCGAATCATCGACGAGAGGAACGGCGGCTGCGAGCGAGTCAGGTAGTAAGTCCGGTTTGCATTCAGAATCCCTCCGTAGTGCTCGATTTCGAAGAAGAAGTTCTCCACCATGCCGCGGGCCAGCTCCGTCCTCCCGTCCTGCAGCAGCCCCAGCAGGATGAAATAGCTGTCCCACCCGTACATTTCGTTGAAGCGCCCACCCGGCACGACGTAGGCATTGGGCAGGTACAGCAGTCCCGGGACCGGCAGACGCACATTCTGCCCAGGGTGCTCAATCCGGACCGGCAGCCGTTCCACGTGAACGCCGCATTTCTGGTCCAGGGCAGCCACCTGTGGGGGCTCCGGATAGTCCAGCGGCAGATACAGAACCGGCCTGGTCCTGATCTTGGGGTCGACGAGAGAAGCGCACTCATTCATCGAGCGGCGCAGCGTCTGCCACGCGTTGCGGATATACGCGTCGATGGGGAGAGCTGGCGCAGGCGACGGCGTCAGTGCCGGGGTTCCGGACCGGGATGGTCCCTGCTGCTGGGCAAATGCCGGCCCGGCGGCGAGCAGCACGGCCAGCGCGAGCGTCCATCCTGGCAGCCGCTGCGGATCCCGTCGTCCGGTCCGCGGGTTTAAAGTGTGAGCGCCAGCCATCGCTTCCTTCCTCGACGTTGCATGATAAACCCGAATCGCACGTTCCGATGCAGCCTCCGGGCAGGGAAGCGGTTCTGACAGCCCTTGGCAAAAGTCGCGTTTTGAAAGGGCGCGACTTTGGTCGTGCCGTAAACGGCCAATAATCAATGGGGTTTTTAGCCCTGCCGAGGGGAGAACGGCCCGAGATTGCCGGTGGAAATGGATATCACCCATGGGGCTCGGGTTGATGAGGGTCGCGGTCCCCTCCGACATGTGCGGGAACTTCACCTCTGGCAATAGCCAGCTCCTGTCAGCATGCTCAACTTCCAGGTTTCCAGCGCCGATGTGGCACCGAGCGGCGGGTACTCGCTCGACGGGCAGGTCTTCGACTTCTCCGGGACCGCGCGCTTGCAGGCGTACACGCGATCCGCACCCCGGATCGGTCGGAACTTCCATCGCTGAGGACCGCGGCGACGAATTGCCTGACAGGAGAAGCTGGAAACGGCAACCCGAGCGTCGGGGCTGGCTGAAATCAGGGTGATTCTATGCTGACCAGGGCAGGGATGACCGTCGAAGCGATCGCTGCCGGTCTTGCGCCGTCGCGCCCCCGCATTCCCAGGATGAGAGCGGCCAGCTCCAGCGTGAATCCGCCGAGCACGAAGGCGGCCGGAACAAAGCCCCTATGGACCGCAACTCAATCGCGCAGCCTGCAGTCACTGCGACGGCAGCACCAGCTTGTCATACAGGCCGCCGACAATGCCCCCCACGGTTAATACCGCCAGAACGATGTAACCCGCTTCAATCAGGAGCAGGTTGTGAGGCAGTCCTGCGATGCCGTACCAATTCGTTGCGACCACGGCTCCGCAAAGCAGCACCGCCATCAGGATTCCCTGAAGCACGCCTTTGCGATGACACACGGTAAGGAGCCACCCGACTCCGTAGGCAAAGAGAAGACAGACTGCCAGGGTAAGCAGGTGCGGCGAATTCCACCACACCGCCTGCTTGACTTGCGCACGGGTGAGTCCGAGGGCGTCCATCCACCGCCCGCGAAACGCATATTGCGCATGCCAAATGGCTCCCAGGCACCAGGTGGCAAACGCCGCCAGAACAATGGGAAGGTGGTAGATCCGTTTCGTTGCCACCCTCACTTCGCCTGGTGTGTAAGGTTCTGCCTGAACCGCCTGGGACAGGCATGCCCGGTCGCACCCGGAGCGTCCAGGCCACCGCGTACAGTCGCACAAACGCAAATCCGGAAGTCCATGCATTCCTGTCGCCGCCGCATGCCGGCCATCCATGCTGACGGCGGCTGGTTGCTGGTTTTCGGGGCATGCAACGAGCCGCCAGCCGGAGTATCGCCTGTAAATGTCACGTCGCCAGAGTACGGGGAAAAGCAGAATCAGGGAAACGGCGACAAGGCAGAGCACCAGCCATAGGAGTAAGAGCATGGCGCACCTTCTTCCTGACCAGAGTCTGCCCACTTCGCTGAAGCTCCTTCAGTGATCTGCGTCACAAATGCAGGACGATGAGCCGTCACCCGCGAAGTTTCGCTCGCTGGCTGCCAATGGCCGTCGCCGACGGCATCGATTGCCCGGTCGCTCCTTTCAGCGGCTTCCGGAACCAAGGGCTCCATTGTGGAAAAATTGTCAAGGTTTTCGCCTCGTTACCAAAGTGCATCTTGTTGACTCTACGCAACTTGCACGCCGGAATAGTTGGCAGATTTTGTGTCTCCGTTCGATATACTGAAAATAGAGAGGAATTCTGAAAGGGCTCGCTTCGGAGTGTTCATCCGGCGGGCCTTTTCTTTTGCCCGCTCAAAAGCACGTGCAAAGGAACCGTATGAACATCCTTCAGAAGCTCGGCGTCAAAATCGCCGATTTCGGCAAGTGGTTTGCCGGAGCCGTCAAGACCGTCGTGGGCCTGGCCGTTCGCGTCGAAACGGTCCTCAAATCCGAGAAACCCCTGGGGAAACCCTTCATCGCGGGGCTCTCCACTGTCGTCGCCGACATCGAAGCCCTGATCGCTGCCTCCGGCGGCGCCCTGTCCGCCGACGGCCTCAACTTCTCCGCCGACTCGAAGGTCTACGCCGACTTCGTCACCCTGATCGACGACTTCAAAAAGCTCGCCCCGGTCGTCGAGGAGGCCATCGCCGTCCTCGAAGGCAAAAAGACGGCCACAGCTGCCGGATAGATCCGCGCCGCAGCCAGGCAGAAAGGGCCAGCTTCGGCTGGCCTTTTCTGATTCCTGACCTCCCTATGGAGAATGAGATACACCTTAACCGCCGACCCATCAGTGGCTTACGGCCGGATCCTCGGAGAATTGGCCTTAAACTCCTCCTCCTCAGCGAGATACGCCTTAACTCGTTCAGAATCAATGGGTTGCGGCAGGGTCGATTCCCGTAACTCTCAGCAGATCAATGATTTACGGGAATGCTCCCAAAAAATAAAAAAGCGGCTGAGAAGCGGCGCGCTCCCTCCGCTGGCTCTCCTGGATCCCGGGAACGGGCCATGTCCTCCGGCGAGCCCCGATGCTATGCTTCCCGCAATGGACTCGCCCGCGATCCTCACCCGCGACCTCACCCGCCGCTTCGGCGAGTTCACCGCGGTCGAAAGTGTTTCGCTCAGCGTTGCCCCCGGGCAGTTCTTCGGATTCCTCGGGCCCAACGGAGCCGGCAAGTCCACCACCATCCGGATGCTCACTGGCCTGCTTGCGCCAACCTCCGGGCAGGTTCAGATCCTCGGCCTCGACTTTGCCGCGCATCCGGTTGAGGTCAAGCGGCAGATCGGCGTCGTGCCCGAGGGCCTGGCTCTCTTCGGCCGTCTCACCGCCTCGGAGTACCTGCGCTTCGTCGGCCGCATGTACGGCCTGGACCGGGTTACCACCAACCGCCGCACCGAAGAACTGCTGGATTTTATGAATCTGGCGAGTGAGCCCAGAAAGCTGGTAACGGACTTCTCCCACGGCATGCAGAAGAAGCTGGCTCTGGCCGCCGCCGTCATTCACGGCCCCAGGGTTCTTTTCCTCGACGAGCCTTTCGAGGGCGTCGACGCCATCGCCGCCGGTACCCTCAAAGCCATGCTGCAGCGCATGACCGAGCGCGGCGCAACCATTTTTCTCACCTCGCATGTCCTGGAGATCGTCGAACGCCTCTGCAGCCACGTCGCCATCATTCACCAGGGGCGGCTCGTCGCCAATGGCTCCCTCGACGATCTGCGCCAGGGGGTAAACACCCTTCCCGCCTGGGGCGGCCGCGTGGCGGGCGGCTGGGCTGGCAGCGGAACGGCAGCGGCAGCCGGGGAGAAGCTGACTCTCGAGGAGATCTTCCTGCGCATCGTGGGCGGACCGGGAACCGAAGCCACCGATGAGGCCCTGCAGGAGCTGTCGTGGCTGGCCTAGAAGTCCCCGCCCTGTCGGTTCGCCCCGATATCGCCTCACCGCTGGCCCGCCGCCAGTACGCCGCGCTTGCCTGGGTGCAGAGCCGCGCTTTGCTGAACTCGCTGCGCACCCGCCGCGGGAGTTTCGAACTCGGCGCGCACATCGTAAGCTGGCTGCTGTTCGTCGCCTTTGCCATCGGTCCCGCCGCCGGGATGGGCATCGGTGCATACGTCGTTGTCTCCGAGGGCCATCTTCGGGCTCTGGCGATCCCCATCTGGGTTCTCACCGCGATGTGGCAGTTCTTCTCCGCCCTGGCCCCCGCGCTCGCCGGCCAGAATCCGGACCTCACCCACCTCCTCCGTTTCCCGGTCAGCTTCGGCTCCTGGGTTCTGCTCTTTCTTCTCTACGGCCTGATCGCGCCCTCCACCATCATCGGTCTTCTCTGGACGATCGCCATTGGCATCGGCGTTGGCCTGGCAGTACCCCAGGCCGCTGCCTGGGTCGCGTTCACCCTGGCCGTCCTGGCCCTTTTCAACCTGCTGCTCTCGCGCATGATCCTTGCCTGGATCGAGCGCTGGATGGCGCGCCGCCGTTCCCGGGAAATCGTTACCGGCATCTTCCTCTTTGTCGCGCTGTGCGCCCAGATCCTCAACCCCGCTTTCCATCAGCGGGGCCACGGTCTTCCCTGGGGACTCACTCGCACCGGTATCGCGCTCGCCGAGCATCGGCTCTGGCAGATCCAACGGGTGCTGCCGCCCGGGCTGGCCGCCCAATCCATCGTCCAGTCCATCCGTCATCAGGGAGCGGCCAGCGTGGCAGATGTCGGCTGGCTTGCCGGCTGCACCTTCGGCGTCGCGATGCTGCTTGGCATCCGGCTGCGCGCCGAGAGCCGCGGAGAGAACCTAAGCGAAGCGCCGCGCCGCTCGGGCGCCGCTCCGATCGCCCAGTCTCGTCGCCGGCCGCTCCTGGATTTCTCCGGACCCGTCGCCGCGGTCTTCGAGAAAGACCTCCGCTACCTGCTGCGCAGCGGGCCCATGCTCTACAACCTGGCGTCTCCGCTGGTGATGGTCTTCCTTCTCGGCGGAACGGCGGGATATGGCAGGCTGTCCGCTGTTCGCGCGGAATATGCTCTGCCGCTGGGCATGATCTGGGCCTTTCTGGGGCTGACTCGCCTCCTCTCCAACAATTTGGGCGGCGAAGGCGCCGGCATCCAGTTTTACTTTCTCTCGCCGACTCCGCTGCGCAGCGTCGTGCTCGGGAAGAATGCTCTGCACCTGGCGCTCTTTTGTCTGGAGGCGCTGCTGATCACCTCTCTGGTTGTGATACGCTTCGGGCCGCCCTCGCCGGCGGTCGCGGCAGTCACCCTTGGCTGGATCCTTTTCGCGGTTCCCGCCAATTTCGCCGCCGGCAACGCGCTCTCCATCGCCATGCCCTACCGGATGAACATGACGCGCATGAGCCGCGAACAGGGCGCTCTGGGCAACGCGCTCGTGAGCATGCTGACGCAGTTCAGCATTGCGGCTGTGGGCGCGCTCGTGATCGGCCCCTTTGCCGCCTTCGGTCAACCCTGGGGAGCGGTTCCCGTTTTGCTGGGTCTGGCCACGCTCGCCGGCATCGTCTGGTGGCGTGTTTTGGCGGGAGTGGACCGCATGACCGCTGCCCGCATGGAGGCGCTCACCCGCGATCTCGGAAAAGTCGCGCAACCCGGTTGACGGTGGCTTCCTTTGGCGCTATTCTCCCCGCCTATGGAGATGACCGGCAAAGTCGCTTCGCTCCTCCGGAACAAAGGGGGGGAAGTCTGGTCGCTGGAACCGGCGTCCTCGGTTTATGATGCCGTGGCCATGATGGCCGAAAAGCAGGTCGGCGCTCTTCTCGTGATGCACGATGGGAAACTGCTTGGCATCGTCTCCGAACGGGATTACGCGCGCAAAGTCATCCTGCGCGGCCACTCCTCGCACGACACCGCGGTCTCGGAAATCATGACCAGCCCGGTGATCACGGTTTCGCCCTCCGACACGGTCGGCGACTGCATGCGCCTCGTCACGGAAAAGCGCATCCGGCACCTTCCCGTGGTCGAGGAGGGAAAGGTCATCGGCGTGGTTTCCATCGGCGACCTCGTGAACTGGGTCGTCTCCGAACAGCAGGAGACGATCCGCCACCTGGAAGCCTGGATCTCCGGAACCCACGGCTACTGATTCAGAGCAGTTCGTATCCGGCAAAGAAGTAGCCGATCTCGAACTGCGCCGTATCTTCGGCATCCGATCCGTGGATCGCATTCTCCTCGATCGAGGCCGCGAACTTCTTCCGGATCGTGCCCTCGTCGGCATTCGCCGGATTGGTCGCGCCCATCAGTTTGCGCAGATCGGTAATCGCGTTGTCCTTTTCGAGGACCATGGCAATGATCGGCCCCGAGGACATGAACTGCGTGAGCGATGCGAAAAACGGCCGCTCCCGGTGAACGTAGTAGAAGCCCTCGGCCTGCGCTTTGGAGATGAAAAGCTTCTTGATCGCCACGATCCGGAAGCCGGCTCTTTCGATTTCCGCCAGGATCGCTCCCGCATGGTTCTTCCGCATTGCGTCCGGCTTGATGATGCTGAATGTGCGCTGTGCCATAGTTGCGTTTAGCCCTTAGCCTTTGGCCTCACTGGAGGCAGATTGAGAGTTGTTACGCGATCGACAGCGAATTGGTCAGACGACAAACAGAAGGAGACGGCCGCTAACAGCCGATAGCTGCCAGCGGCCGGCTGCTCTTTACGCCTTTCCAATCACCCGCGCTACGGTTTCGCCAATCACCGCCGGGGTTTCGACCACGTGGATCCCCACAGCCTTCAGCGCTTTCATCTTCTCGGCAGCCGTGCCCTGGCCGCCGGAGATGATCGCTCCGGCGTGTCCCATGCGGCGCCCCGGAGGAGCCGTCTGGCCGGCGATGAATCCGACCACGGGTTTCTTCACATGCTGTTTCACGTACTCGGCTGCGGCCTCTTCCGCGGTCCCGCCGATTTCGCCGATCATCACGATCGCTTCTGTCTCGGGATCTTCGTTCAGCAGTTTCAGAGCATCGACGTGCGTGGTGCCGATGATCGGATCGCCGCCGATGCCGATTGCCGTCGACTGCCCAATCCCGCGCTGCGTGAGCTGAAAGACGGCCTCGTAGGTTAGGGTGCCGGAGCGAGACACGATCCCGATGTGGCCTTCCTTATGAATGCGGCCCGGCATGATGCCGATCTTGGCTTTGCCCGGCGAAATCACGCCCGGGCAGTTGGGCCCGATCAGCCGCGACTTCGAGTCCTTGAGAACGCTCCAGACCTTTACCATGTCATTCACCGGAATGCCTTCGGTGATGCAGATGATCAGCGGCAGCCCGGCGTCGTTTGCCTCGAGGATGGCGTCGGCAGCGAACGGCGGCGGAACAAAGATGACGGTTGCGTTGGCGCCGGCCTTCTCGACGGCCTCGTGAACCGTGTCGAAAACGGGCCAACCCTCATGCGTAGTGCCGCCCTTGCCCGGCGTCACGCCACCCACGACATTCGTGCCATATTCGGCGCAGCCCTTTGCGTGGAAGGTGCCTTCGCGCCCGGTGATGCCCTGCACGATGAGGCGAGTTTCCTTATTCACCAGAACAGCCATCTCTACGCCACCCCTTTCGCTGCTGCTACCACCTTCTGCGCCGCATCCTGCATGGTGTCGCCCACGATGAATTTCAGCCCCGACTGCTGCAGAATCTTCCGCCCTTCCTCGACGTTGGTTCCTTCGAGCCGCAACACGACCGGCACCCTGACGTTGAGGTTCTTTGCGGCCTGGACGACGCCCTGCGCCAGCGTATCGACGCGCAGAATGCCGCCGAAGATGTTGATGAAGACCGCCTGCACGTTCTTGTCCGACAGCAGAATCTCGAAGGCGTGCTCGATCTGCTGCTGGTTCGCGCCGCCGCCCACATCGAGGAAGTTCGCCGGCATGCCGCCCGCGTACTGGATGATGTCCATCGTCGCCATGGCGAGGCCCGCGCCGTTGACCATGCAGGCGATGTTACCGTCGAGCTTGATGTAATTCAGCGCGTATTTCGAAGCTTCGACCTCAAGCGGATCTTCTTCCGCGGTGTCGCGCAGTTCCTTCAGGTCCTTGTGGCGGAACATGGCATTGTCGTCGAAGTTGATCTTGCAGTCGAGAGCTAAGAGCCTGTCATCTTTGGTGGTGATGAACGGATTGATCTCGAGCAGAGAAGCGTCCGTATCGATGTAAGCCCTGTAGAGGCCGGTCATGAACTTGACTGCTTCGACGATCTGGGCCGGTTTGAGCCCGAGAGCAAAAGCGAGCTGGCGTGCCTGGTACGCCTGGAAGCCGATCGCCGGATCGATCCAGGCCTTGTGAATCGCCTTCGGATCCCTGGCCGCGACCTCCTCGATTTCCATGCCGCCGGCCTGCGACGCCATGAAGACCAGCTTCGCCGCCGCGCGATCGAGTACGATGCCGAGATAGAGTTCGCGGTCGATGGCGGCCGTCTCCTCGATCAGCAGCCGCTGCACCTTCTGGCCCTGCGGCCCGGTTTGGTGAGTGACCAGTTGCATACCGAGGATCTGCTTTGCGTACTGCTCGGCCTCATCGAGCGTCCTTGCGACTTTGACGCCGCCTCCTTTGCCCCGTCCGCCGGCATGGATCTGCGCTTTCACGACCACGCCCTTCGCGCCATCGCTGAAGAGCCGCTTCGCGACCTCCAGCGCTTCATCCAGCGTGTTGGCAACTTCGCCGCGAGGCACGGAGACGCCATACTTCGCCAGAATGTCCTTCGCCTGATACTCGTGAATTTTCATATGAGATTGTCAGCAGATATCCATTTGTGGAACAGAGAACCGCGCACCTGCGCGAGAAAGAGCGTGCAAAGCCGAAGCTTCAGTGTAGCGAACCTGCCGGATTGGCGGCAAACGCCGCGCCTGCTGCACTGCTGGCTCAGAACGACCGGGCAGCCTGGTTTGCGCTACACTGGCGCTCTCCCCGTTTCAGCCTTCCTCCCCAGGGTCCCGGTTGGTTCTGTCATGTGAAGGGTTGTCCCAGTTCTACCAGGAGGGAACAATGAATCTGAGCAAATGTGTTATCGCTGAATTCTTCGGCACCGCATGGCTGGTTTTCGGTGGATGCGGCGCCGCCGTGCTCGCTGCTGCATATCCCGGTCTCGGCATCGGCTTTGCCGGCGTGGCTCTGGCCTTTGGGCTCACGCTGCTCACCATGGCCTACGCCATCGGCCATATCTCCGGATGCCACATCAATCCCGCCGTTTCCATCGGCCTGTTCTTCGGCAAGCGGTTTCCTGCCGCGCACCTGATTCCCTATATCGTTGCTCAACTGGCGGGGGCCTGTGCCGGTGCGACGGTTCTGTACGTGATCGCCAGCGGCAAACCGGGTTTCGTGCTGGGCAATTTTGCCGCCAACGGCTATGGCGCGCATTCTCCCGGAGGCTACTCCCTGCTCGCCTGCTTTGTCGCGGAAGTGGTGCTCACGTTTTTCTTCCTTCTGATCATTTTGGGAGCTACGGATGTACGCGCGCCGAAAGGCATGGGGCCGCTGGCGATCGGTCTGGGCCTTACGCTCATCCATCTGGTCGGGATTCCCGTCACGAACACTTCAGTGAATCCGGCGCGCAGCACAAGCCAGGCGATCTTTGTGCATGGATGGGCGATCGGTCAGCTCTGGCTCTTCTGGGTGGCGCCGATTCTGGGCGGAATCCTTGCGGGCGTGCTCTATCGCGCCGTGTTTGCGGAAACGCCCGAACCGGCAGTTCACGCAGTGCCCACCAAGCCGCAATACGAAG
The DNA here is from genome assembly GCA_021792135.1 of Acidobacteriota bacterium. GTDB lineage: Bacteria > Acidobacteriota > Terriglobia > Terriglobales > Acidobacteriaceae > Palsa-343. Next base: position 13,938 of record JAJYVF010000050.1, read on the forward strand.
CCCTGCCTGGAACCGCCGCGAACGATTAACAGCGATCTCTGAGCTGCGGGCAACGCCGGAGCGGATTCTGAATCCGCTCCGGTTCTCTCTCCATCCTGCCCTCGGGTAGCATGGAGACATCCTATGCCCGCCATCAAGCCCCTGCTGAAAGAGGTCGCCGAAGAACACCGCACGCTCAGCCGGCAGGAAGCGCGCGCCGCGCTTCATTCCATCCTCTGCGCAGAAGCCGATGCCGCTGCCGATCTGGAAATTGCCGCGCTGCTCACCGCGCTGTCCACCCGCGGGGAAACCGTCGACGAACTCACCGGATTTGCAGAAGCGATGCGCGCTCTTTCGCTGCCCGTTCCCATCACGGAGGAGGAGCGAGCTGCGCTGATTGACACCTGCGGAACCGGCGGCGACGGCCAGGGCACCTTCAATATCTCTACCGGGGCGGCGCTGGTGGCCGCGGCCGCCGGGGCGAAGGTCGCCAAGCACGGCAACCGCGGCGTAACCTCGCGATGCGGCTCTGCGGACGTGCTGGAGGCCATGGGCGTCCCGGTGGTGCTGACCCCAAAGCAGGCCGCTGCGTGCCTGCGGGCGACGGGCTTCATGTTCCTGTACGCTCCGGAACTGCACCCCTCGATGAAACGGGTGCAGCCCATTCGGCGGGCGCTTGGCTTCCGCACCATCTTCAATCTTGCCGGCCCGCTGACCAATCCCGCCGGCGCCCCCGCTCAGGTGATGGGTGTCTACGCGCCGGGCAAGCTGGAGGTGGTGGCGGGAGCCATGGCGCGGCTCGGCGTTCGCTTCGGCCGGGTGGTTCATGCGCGCAATGGGATTGACGAGATGGCGCTCTCGGCGACGGATACGATCCTCGTCCGGCAGGGTTCCGTTCCTGAGGAGCCGTCGATCCTGGCCAGTGTCGTCCATCCGGAAGAAGCCGGATTGCCTGCCGCTCATCTGGGGGATCTGCGCGGGGGCGACACCCCCCAGAGCAATGCCGCGATTCTCGAAGAGATCCTGAGCGGCTCCGAGCGAGGGGCGAAGCGCGATGTCGTGCTGCTGAATGCAGCGGCAGCGCTGGAGGCTGCCGGCCTGGCCGGGGATCTCAGAGCGGGAGTTGTTCGCGCCAGGGAGGCCATTGATTCCGGTGCAGCCCGGAGAACGCTGGAGCTTCTGCGCGAGTTTGGGCGCAGCATGGCGAAGTAAGCCACGCTGGGCCAGGACACAGGATTGGCAGCGGAGCCGCGGGCCGAATCCGGCATCAGCAGGAAAGCGGCGCGGGCGTGCGACGCCAGCTCCACCTTGTGATTGTGAAAGCGCCGATGGCCGCCCTCGGCAGCCAGCCTGCGCTCCAGCAGCTCCTGCCCGGCATTTCAGTGACTGCGCGGTCGCGGCCTCACCCGGAGGGTCAGCAGGTATAAAGAGATTTCATGAACAGCTGACCAGACGACACGCGAGCCAGAGAGGTTCTAATCCAGGCCCTGAACCTTCCCACGCAGGACGGTGACAGAACACTTGGGCAGGGTTACTCGGGCACCCCCTCCCGCCCTGATCCTGGAAGCGACCGGCGGGTTATCCGGTTCGGCGTGAGACTGCGGACCCGCAGAGCGCCAAACGTACTGTTCGCTTCCGAAAGTTGTCATATTCACCTCACCATCGAAAAAGCCCGTCAGGCCCCGGGCGCCCTCAAACGCGATCTCAATCCGGCGTGCGTTATCCTTGTCCCTGTTCACGAGCAGCAGTGCCCAGTCGCCATCGGGCCGCAGCACCGCATAGGCGGTCACCAGCGCGTGCCCCGCCGGGTCATCGACCGCGCTGTTCACACGAAACAGCTCATGCATCCCAGTGCGATGTGTCACCCATTCGTTGTTGATCATGCGCCCGGTGTGATATTGCGCAGTGAACTGCCGAATCTGGAGATTCGCGTCGGCAACGTAGTTGCCATAAGTCGCCCAGCCGTCATGGCATCCAGGCCGCAACGGTTCGGCCTGGATGGGGGAGTGATAATAGGCGGATCCGCCACAGAGGAAGAATGACCCTACGCTGTCGGCGAGCCACAGTGCGGAGAAGATATCGGTCATGTAGTTCGAGAGACTGTATGTGAGAGCGCTCTCTGTATTCATCAGGGGAACGTCTGCGGGCAGACCATCCTGCCGGAAGGCGTCGAGGCAGTTTCGCGTCACATCGGGCTCACGATAGAGATCCGCCCAGTTTACCGAGCAGGGATCGAATGGATAGTGTTCAAAAGAAACAAAGGCAAGATCCTCAATATGGTTGTGGGATTTCAGATAATCCAGAAACCGCCCGAACCAGGAGGTACGGCTCTTCGCATCCGGCCACACCGAAACATCCTGGTTGATGCCCTGAAACACAGGACCGCCAAGCTTCGCCTCCGGAACCAGTTTATGGATTGCGTCGGCAAACTGGATGAAGAGCGCCGCATAATCTTCAGGCATCATGTACTGGCCGTCGCATTCTTCTCCCATCTCAACCCAGCCAACCGCATATCCGCGCTTTTTCAGATAGGCAATCTGATGCGCGGCATCCTCAGGCGTGCTGAAGAGGACCGCGACGGGAATCATTGCCGGCAGATGGTTCGTGATGCCGCAGGTGAAGAAGAGATCCATACCGGTCTGGTCCCGTTCCCTGTTCAGATCCGCGGTCGAGTGGTAAGGATCGGTCGAGGAGCAATAGGTCGGCGTCTGTGTCGCATCGGGCGAGTGTCTCACAAGATCGACGAAGGTGCCGTCGTCGAGAAGCACGCCGGCGTACACCTGGCAGACGGCATAGCCGGCACGATGACGCACATCGTCCGCGCCGTGCGGTCCCGGCTGATTGGATGATTGCGTCATAACCACGCGGAGCCAGCGAGTTGTGACGGGCTGTTCGGCAAGCTTCAGCGTCGCGGTGCCGCCCCTGCCATCGCGCACAATGCCATTGGGAAAGGCGTTCCAGCGCCCACTCGCCTGCTGGTTTACGCCGAGACCCTCGTCGGGGGCGTATTGCGCCTCCCAGTTCATGGGATCGGCGCCGCTCCAATATTGAACCTCATACATGCGCGCGCTCGGCTCGCACCAGTCAATGCGCAGTGCATTAATCTGCTGGGGCGTGAGCATATCCAGAATGATCCACTGCGGGTGCAGGGCGTCGTCTTCGTGGGTAAATTCCTCTGTAAGATAGGGATTGCTCTTCCAGAAGGTGGTCGGGTCTCCATCCGTAAGCCGTCCGAAGCCGCTCCCGGCGCCGCCATCGGCCGTGGTACCGCGATGAGGCAGCGGGTAACCGAACGAATCGTGAATGAACCCGGTGGGCTCGGCGTCTCCGACAAAATAACCTCTCTGATTATCCGAGTCACTCCACGTTCCCTTGCTGTTCCAGTGCCAGGCCTCGATGGCAAGCTCGGTGTGATTGCGATAAGTGATGGGCCCCCAGCCGGCCGAGAGCCATTGCCGGACCATTTCCGGTGTGTACACTTTTTCAATCACCGGGACTGACAATTCATCCATCGAAGAACCGAGACTCTGATCCGGATCGAAGCTGTTCACGGCCTTGCCGGCATCCACACGCAGCAATGTCGCGCGATCCTCAGCCTGACTTGTGCCATTGCTCAGGCGAGCCGCAGCTTTCCTGGTTGAAACCATGGCGACCGCCGCCGCTCCGGCGGCATTGCCCAGAAATGTCCGTCGCGAGATTCCCCGCGGACGGCGCCGCTCCGACGAATTCGAATGCCGTTCCATCAGCGAATATCCTTCTGGTGATACTCGATCGTATCCGGCGCCCTTCCTCGCGCCAGGCGCGCATGACTCTAAGAACATGGCGAAGCGTCCCTGGGGAGTGAAGGCACGACGAGCCGGGCGCGCCGGCTCAATTCGACGACGCGAACAGCCGCGAATCAGGTGACAGCCGGTGGAGGCGGCGGGGGATAGGTGCCTACAGATTTCGGGTTTTTCAGGGCTTTTCGAATTTGCCGAGCGACGATGTACTCTTCTCCCGGATTGAGAAGGAAAGTGGTGACGACGAGGGCGTTGGGTTGCGCGGGAACGCCCTGAGAAGGCCGCGTACTTCCCGTGTGAGGATTCAATTCGATGCAAGGCGTCGCCGTGCGCAGGCGAACTCGGAGTTCGCGGGCCGAAGCGCCGATGAGGTCCGGATCGAAATTGATCATCAGGTGAGGGACATGGTTGGCCACTTCCGGCACCATGATGCTGGTCTTGACGGATGGGATGTCCCTGACCATCCTGACGATCACTGCCATGCGGTCGCGGGATTCCTGGTCCATTCCTTCATCGGTTTGTGCGAGCAGCCAATCCACGGCGGCCACCATACCGACGATCTGCTCTTTGGCTACCTTCATGCCGCGACCGACTGAGTCTACAGGGCAGATATTGCGCTGAGCGAGGTCGGTGTATTGTTTCCTGCCGAGCAGGAGGCCGGCGTTTTGCGGTCCGCGAATGTCTTTTCCACCCGAGAAAGAGACCATGTCGAATCCCATTCCCGTGTATTTCCAGAGATTGGAGATCGGAGGCATGTCGGCGGCGGCATCGAGATGGCAGGGGACGCCTTTCTCGTGAGCTACGGCGATCCAGTCTTCGCGGCTAATGCCAACGGCGTCACAGGCATTGAAATATTGTGTCATCGCCGTATTCGGCCCAAGCGCCTGCCTGTAATCGTCCAAAGTGACCACGTCCACGAACTTGATGCCGCAGAGTTGCATGGCCACGTCGTACTCATAGTGGTGAATTTTCTGGACGACGACTTCGTTCTTCGGAAACAGCGGAGTGCCGATCCTGCCCGGAATATCCAGTGGCTGGCAGTTGTTTGCGGCCATGACCGAGGCTGCGGTGGCAAGGGTGATCGCCGAAGATGCGCCGCAACTGATACAGCAGCCTTCGGCCTTCAGTCTTTGCGCGACATACTCGCCGGCCTTCTGCTGCAACTCTTCAAGATGCACGGGATGTAACGCGGCCTGTGCCACTGCTTCACGGACCGGCGGAGGCATTACGGCCGACGTGAGTTCCGTGTAGGTACCCGCGGCGTTGATGAGTTTCGTTACGCCGAGTTTGTCGTAATAGTCTGGGCGGGGCTTAGTAGAACCGCCTGAGACGGTAACGGCGAGGATGTCCGTTGTGCCGCCGAGCACAGGCACAGCGCTCAGCGCGGCTACCGTGGCCTGGGATGCACGAAGGAAGCGGCGGCGAGAGTAGGAAGGCAGGTTATCGGGGGTATCGGACTTTTTCATCGCGATGAGTTCCTCCTAGAACCAGTCTCATAAATACCCGAGGGCCGTTTTCGTGCGATCCTGGGTCTGCTCTGGGATGACCGCGAAGCGCCGTGACGGGACGCTGGGAACTGACAGACGAACAGTGGGCAGTAATGGAGCC
>JAJYVF010000026.1 GCA_021792135.1 Acidobacteriota bacterium
TGATCAATCGTCGTTCAAATCTGCCCAGGCTGCTGCTCGCTCTGTCCTCGGGGAAAGCAAAAACAACGACAAGTACAAAAACAACCCCATCGATTCGGCAGGGTTGACACGGTCACTCCATATCAGGGCAAATAGCTCACGGACGGATTCCTGCCGCATTGACGCATTGAGGAAGTTTCGAGCAGTGAGTCCGGGCGGAAAGAGCCAGCCGGGCATGGCAGGAGGACGCGAGACAAGCCAGGAATTGGTTCCCATGGGGCCTAAAAAAAAGCGCCCGGCATGAAAGCCGGGCGCTGGCTGGGTATTCCCTGCTGCGTTATGCGGTCAGCTCGGCGGCCACCTTCTCGGTCACGAAGGCTTCGACGGTATCGCCAACCTTGATGTCGCCGAAGTTGGAGATGCCCACGCCGCACTCCATGCCGTTGGTGACTTCGCGGGCGTCTTCCTTGAAGCGCTTGAGCGAGGTCAGCTTGCCTTTGTACACCTGCACGCCGTCCCGCATGAGCCGCACTTCGGAATCGCGGCGGAGCACGCCATCGCTGACGCGGCAGCCGGCGATGGTGCCCACCTTCGGGATGTGGAAGATATTGAGCACCTCCGCGCGCCCCAGGTAGTTCTCGCGGAAGACGGGCTCCAGCAGGCCCAGCATGGCTTTGCGGATCTCGTCCTGCAGCTCGTAGATGATGGTGTGCAGCCGGATCTCGACGTCTTCCTGCTCGGCCAGATCGGCGACCTTGCGCTCGGGGCGCACGTTGAAGCCGATGATGATGGCGTTGGAAGCCGATGCCAGCAGCACGTCGCTCTCGGTAATCGCACCCACGCCGGAGTGGATGACCTTGATGCGCACTTTCTCGGTGGACATCTTCTGCAGCGAATCGGCCAGCACTTCGACCGAACCGGTGACGTCGCCCTTGAGGATCAGCGGCAGTTCCTTCACGCCAGCCTGCTTGATCTGATCGGCGAGGCCTTCGAGGGTAACACGCGACGACTTGGCCAGCTGGGCCTCGCGCTCGCGCATCTTGCGGTACTGCCCGATGCCGCGGGCCTTGTCGCGATCGCTGACCACGAGGAATGTGTCACCGGCGTCCGGCATCGCTTCGAGCCCGAGGATCTCCACCGGCGTTGATGGCCCGGCTTCCTCCACGGGGCGTCCGCGATCGTCGAACATGGCGCGAATCTTGCCGAAGGTGTTGCCCACGACGAAGTTGTCCTGGTTCTTCAGGGTGCCGTTCTGGACCAGCACCGTGGCCACGGCGCCGCGGCCGCGGTCGAGCTTGGCTTCGAGCACCGTGCCCACCGCCGAGCGGTTGGGCGTGGCTTTGAGCGTCTGCAGATCGGCGACCAGACAGACCATTTCCAGCAGCAGGTCCAGGTTCATGCGCTTCTTCGCCGAAACATCGACGAAGACGGTGCTGCCGCCCCAGTCCTCGGGAACCAGCCCGCGATCGGCAAGCTGCTTCTTGACCCGGTCGGGCTGGGCTTCGGGCTTGTCGATTTTGTTGACCGCGACAATCATGGGGACGTTCGCAGCTTTGGCATGATCGATGGCTTCGAGCGTCTGCGGCATCACGCCGTCATCGGCGGCGACGACGATGACGACGATATCGGTCACCTTAGCGCCGCGGGCGCGCATGCGGGTGAAGGCTTCGTGGCCCGGGGTGTCGAGGAAGACGATCTCGCGCCCGTAGGCCGGCGAGTCCGGCTTGCCGATCCTGACCTTGTAGGCGCCGATGTGCTGCGTGATCCCGCCCGCCTCGCCGCCGGCGACATCCGTTTCGCGGATGGCATCGAGGAGCGAGGTCTTGCCGTGATCGACGTGGCCCATCACCGTCACCACCGGCGGCCGAAAGACTTCCATCTCATCGGGATTCTCGGTGGAGAGCATGCTCTCGATGGCCTCGTTGGCCATCTGGTCCTCGAAGCTGATGACCTGCACCTCGGCGCCAAACTGCCGGGCGACGTCCTTCACCAGCTCGGCGTCGAGGGTCTGGTTGACGGTGACGAAGACACCGCGCATCAGCAGCGTAGCGATGAGGTCCTTGGCGCGGACCTCGAGCTTTTCGGCCAGGTCCTTGACACTGATCCCTTCCGTCACCGTGATGGTGCGGGTGATGGGAACGGGGCCGGACGGGACCTGGGCGCTCATCCTCGAAGGCGGCGCAAAGCCCTTCATCGGGCCTTCTTTGGTCTTCTCGTAATGCGGTCTTCCACGGCCCCTCGGTCCCGGACGCGGCGGACGCGGCGCTTCGCCCGGAGGCGGCGGAGCCAGTCCCGGCGCGCCCATGCCGGGGCGCGGTCCGAAGCCAGGGCGCTGGCCAAAGCCTGGCCGCGCACCCATGCCCGGACGCTGGCCCGGTCCCGGAGGACCGCCCGGCTGCGAACGTGTGGGATGCATCGGGCGTCGGCCCGGCTGCTGTCCTGCTCCGCCCATACCCGGACGCGGTCCTCCCGGGCCTCCGGCTGGACGGCGGTCGAAAATCGGTCTTCCGCGCTGAATGCCGCCCGGGGCCGCAGCAGAAGAAGGAGCAGAAGCAACTGGCGACGGTGGAGGCGCGCTGTAGACGGGGCGCGGACCGGTCTGCGGCATAATCACGCGACGCTGCGGGGCAGCAGGCGGCGCAGGCCGCGGCGCCGGAGGCGCTTCCTGAGCCGGTGCGGCGGCAGCAAGAGCGGGTTGCGGGGCCATCTCCGCAGGAGGCGGCGGAGCCGGAGCAGGAGCCGGGGGAGCGGCGGCAGCCGGCGGCTCGGCGACAACAGGCGCAGGCGGCGCGGGTGGCGGAGGCGCCACGACCGGCCGGGTTGCGGCTACCGGCGCGCTGGCGACCACGGGGCGGCCGTCGGCCGGCGGAGCAGGAGCGGCAGAGGGCGCGGCCGGACTGACCGGCGGTTTCGCCACCACCGGTCCAGCCGGGGGGCGCGATGCGATGGCCGGCGTCTGCGTCGCCGGCGAAGCGGCCACGGCCGGCGCTCCCGGACGGGGAGCAACGGGGGGTGCGGCGGCAACGATGGACGGTCCCTGGCGCGGCTGCGGCACGATGCGCCGAGGCGCAGGCCGGGCCTCAGCCGCAGGCGGCGCAGCTGGAGGGGGAGGCGCTGGTCTGGGAGCCGGTCCGGGGGCCGGAGCCGCAGTCTGGGCAGGCGCCGACGGCGCGGGCCTCGCCGCAGGCGGCGCAGCCGCTGCCTGCGACGGAGCGACGGCCGGAGGAACGGACCTCGGAGCCGGCGCCACATGCGCCAGCTCCTGCTGGCGCTTCTCCAGGATGGCCCTGGCTACATCGCCCACTCTGTGTACCTGCGACCAGTCAATTCGTGGCCCAGGCTCAGCCTCGTGGCGAACCGGAACGCTCACTCCGCGCCCCCTCAGGATGTGTGCGCGCACACGTTCGGCTTCATCCGCCTCAATCGAGCTGGAGTGGGTCTTCTTCTCGGTAACGCCGACTTCCACCAGAGCATCCAGGATGGCCTTACTCTTGACTTCCAGCTCTCGCGCTAATTCATTGATTCGAACTGTACTCATCCGTCCCCGTGTCGATTTGACTTCCCACCGGTCCTTAGTCCCTCATACAGAAAACTCCCGGTTGTGGGTCTGATATCTCTTTCATTATCCCCTGAAAACGCCCGGCTCGGGCGTCTCAATTCTGCGATCTCCGCACAAAAGGCCTGCCGCGCGCGCGCAGCGCAGCCGATTCAGGCCCGATGGAGGCTACGCACCGGTACCCTCATCCGCTTTTTTCTCGTCGAAGCGATCCTGCCGCGTCTCTTCCACATTGCCCTCCACGACCGCTTCGTCCGTGTCCACATCGGGATTCGTCCCATGCTCGGCGAGGACTGCGCTGGTGTCCTCGTGCCCGGGCGCCACAGGCTCCGCACCCCGGTTATCAACGTACGGTCCTACCTCGGTGATCTCGGCCAACCGCTCTTCGGCAACCTCGTCGCTGACAAGGCCGGTGCTGTCGCGGGTGTTCTCCGGCTCGCTGCCAGCCTGGGTCAGACCCTGGCGCAGGGCATCGAGCTGCTCTTCGGTCGAGGCGTCTTCCGCGCGACGCGCAGCTTCCTCGCCTTCCGCCGGAGCCTCGGCCGGGCGCTCCTCGCCGGCTGCATATTCACCGAAATAATGCCGCACGGCCACGCTGATCTTCTCGAGGGTCTTCTCTCCGATGCCCGGAATCTCCTCCAGCTGCTCGGGGGTCATGTCCGCCAGCGCTTCCACCGTGGTGATCCCGGCGGCCACCAGCTTTTGGATGATGGAATCGCCCAGCTCGCTGACCTGCTCGATGGGCGTGGCGGGTGTGGCGGCCAGAGCCTGCATCTGCTGCTCGACTTCCTGCCGCTTCTCCTCTTCGCTCTTGATGTCGATCTTCCAGCCCAGCAGCTTGGCCGCCAGGCGCACGTTCTGTCCCTTCTTGCCGATGGCCAGGGAGAGCTGGGTGTCGTCGACGATCACTTCCAGCTGCTTGTCGTTGAGATCGCTGATGCTGACGCGGCTGACCTTGGCCGGCTGCAGCGCCTTTTCGGCGAAGGTGGTGATCTCGTCGCTGAATTCGATGATGTCGATCTTTTCGCCGCGCAGCTCGCGGATGATGGACTGCACGCGCATGCCCTTCATGCCGACGCAGGCGCCGACCGGATCGACGTCCTTGTCGCGCGACATGACGGCGATCTTGGTGCGCTCGCCGGCTTCGCGGGCAATGGCGCGGATCATGACAGTTCCGTCGTAGATCTCGGGCACTTCGCTTTGGAAGAGGTTCTGCACCAGTTCCGGAGCGGCACGCGAGACGATGACCTGGGGTCCGCGCGCGGCGCGATCCACACGCAGGAGAACCACGCGGGCGCGCTCGCCCACGGCAAACTGTTCCAGGCGGGACTGCTCGCGGCGCGGCATGCGCGCCTCGGCTTTGCCGAGATCGAAGATGACGTCCTGCAGCTCGACACGCTTCACCGTTGCGGTCAGCACCTCGCCCACGCGATGGGCGTATTCGTTGAAGACGGTGTCCCGCTCCGCCTCGCGCACCTTCTGGAAGATCACCTGTTTGGCCATCTGCGCGGCGATGCGGCCCAGCACATCGGTGGGCTTGTAGTAGCGGATCTCGCCGCCGACTTCGACCTCCGGCGCGAGCTGGCGGGCCTCTTCGAGCGCGATCTGGTTCAGCGGGTCCTCGATCTGCTCCGGCGTCTCGACCACGGTCTTGAAAATGTAGGCGCGAATCTCGCCGGTTTCCTTGTCCAGCTCGGCGCGCATGTTCTCCTGGGTCTTGTAGTATTTGCGCGTCGCGAGAGCGATCGCATCTTCCACCGCGGAGACCACGATTTGCGGATCGATTCCCTTGTCGCGGCTCAGCGCCTCAATGCTGTCGTAAAGCACACTTGCCATCTGTGTCTCTCGTTTCCCCAACAAGAATCTGTGTACTGCGTTTCCTTCCTTAAGGCCCCGGCGCACTGGCCTGGGGATTCGGTGACGGTTTGAGCCGCGCGGTCACGGTTGCGAACCGAAGCTCAGCCGACCCGTTCTCTTTCTGCTTTCAGAACTCCGGAATCAGGCTGGCCTTCTCGATGTTGCCAAGCGCGATCTCGACTTCCTGCGCAACAGGTTCCGTGCCGTGAGCCCTGCGTCCTGCGTCCTTCCTTCGGCGCCCAGCACCTTTCTCCTGCAACTGGATCCGGATGGAGGTCTCGTTTACCCCTGTGAGCCTGCCGCGCCAGTGGCGGTTGCCTGCCACCGGCTCGAAGGTCTGCACCTTCGCCAGCATGCCCGCGAAACGCCGGAAGTCTTCGAGGCTGCGGAGCATTCTGTCCAGCCCCGGCGATGAAACCTCCAGCGTGTATTCACCGCCCGGAACCAGGTCCTCCACATCCAGCACGGTTCCAAAATCCCGGCTGAAGGTCTCGCAGTCCCCGTGCGTCACTCCCGCGATCCGATCAGCGCCGGCTTCCGGAGCCGCCGCTTCCTGCTCCTGAGCCAGCCTGCGCCGCTCCTCCGCGTTCTTTTCTATAAAGACGCGCAGGGTGCGATGTTTCGCTCCGCCCAGAAACTCGAGGTCGACCACATCGAGGCCGTGCGAAGCGGCGACCCGCTGGGCGGTGGAGCGAATTTGCACTGCATCGAAGGCCATACTCGCCGGGCGGAAAGCTCAACACAATCCGCGCAAATAAAAAGTGGGCTTTCGCCCACTCATTTCTCCGGCCGGAAAGCTCGATCGACCGGACAAACTCGTCTCGACTCATAATACCCGGTCGCGCCGGCACTTTCAAACGCCGGCGAAGGCAGAGGGGACGCACTTAAGGGAGGCAGGCGCAGGCAGGTCCTTCAGACAGGATTCCCTCCGCCGCCGGTGACGTGGGGTTCGCGCTCTTTGCCGCGCAGGACGTCGAAGCCTGCGCGCAGCCCGCTGAGCACCGCGCCTACCTGCCGCGCCGGCACCGATACGACCCGCTGCATGGCAGCCGTGGCGTGGGCGATGGTGTTGAGCGTGGCGGTCACCATCTCGTCGACGCGCCGGGCCTGATCTTCGGCCTTCTTCAGCAGGTCATCCACGGTCTCATTCACATGCGCCGACTCGGTTTTCAGCCTCTGACTCGCCTCGACCACATTGTCAGCCGCGGATTTCAGCTTGGGCGCAACCTCTTCGACCAAATGCCGGACGGAAGCGAGGGTGGGAATGGCATGTTCCTGGGCCAGCCTCGAAACCTCGTTCAGACGGGTGAGCGCGCCTTTCAGGGCGACGAACATGCCCAGCAACACCAGCGCCTGCAGCAACACGCCGAGTGCCGTCACGGCCGTAAATAAGATATAGACCCAACCCGGTGCACCGCTCATGGGCTCCTCGTTTCCCCGCGGATCGGCTCCGCGGAGATACAGCCCCGCGAAACCGCGGCCGCGCCGCGGCCTCGTGTGTCATACCGCTTCCGCACGTGGTTGTTGCCCTTTCCGTACCTGGCAGAAACGGTCCAGCACAACGCCCGGGCCTTTAAACGGTTTCCGCGCCTGGTGCGAAACCCTCCGGCGTGGCCGGATGGGCCGCTTCGCCCGTGCCCTGCGCTGTGCTCTGATACGCCTGCCGCCCGGCTTCGACGGCCGCGGAGACTTTGCCCGTCTGCTCGTTGACGAACTGGCGTCCCTGGTTCACGAACTCGTCCCATTGCGCGCGCCCGCGTTCCACGTATTCCTTGCCGCGGTCGACGTATTCCCTGCCGCGGTCCACATACTGGTTCACCTGGGTCTTGCCCCGATCGACGAGGTCGCCCATTTGATCGGCAGCTTCGCGGCTGCGCTGCCTGAGGTACTCGGTACCTTCGCGGGCGCTGCTCATCAGATCTTCGCGTGTCTCACGTCCCGCCTTCGGCGCGTACAGGACCCCAATCAAAGCTCCGATTCCCAAACCTGCAAGAAACCAGCTGAATCCGCTGGACTGTCTGTCTTCCGACATGGATATATCTCCTTGGAAAAATTGGGTTCGCCGGACACTGTATGGTACCGGGAACGGCCCACCCGCGCAAACAGCGCTCCTGCACACCTTGCCGGCGGTAACCCGGGAGCGCATTTCTTCGCTCCTCTCACGGAAAGGGCTGCGATGGAGTCCGGAGGCGGTTGCCGTTTCAGATGCCTGCGGCATGGCGTAAGCTGCCAGCCGCCCTGCCGCGTCTAATGGGCGGGTCGCCTCCGCCCGTCAGCCGCTGTGACATGACAAAGGCTCACGAAGAGGCTCTCCGGAATTTGCCCTTGAAAGGAACGACCATGAAGATCCGTGGGGTTCCATCTCTCCTCTGCGCTGCCCTGGTCCTGGCCTGCGCCGGATGCCATCAGCAGCCGGCATCGAATGCCGTTCGCTCCGACCATCAGATCGCCGGGGACGTTCAGGCGCGGCTGCACGCCGAGAGCGCCCTGTCCGGTCAGAACATCCAGGTCACCGTCAGCGGCGGGGTTGTCACCCTCAGCGGCACTGCGTCGGATGCCGCCTCGCGCGCCCTCGCCGGCAATGACGCAGGCGCGGTCTCCGGCGTGCACACCGTGGTGAACAACCTGCAGGTTCAGCCGCCACAGACAGCCTCGGCTGCTCCCGAATCGCAACGCGCCGCCGCGCATGAGCGGCACGCTCATGAGGCAGCGGCGAGAAGACCCTCCAGACCGCCGTCAACCGCCGCGGCCGCAATACCGCCGCCGGCGATGCCGTCGACGCCCGCGCCGCCCCCGCAGCCGGTTGTCAGGACCGTTGTGCTGCAGACGGGCACGGTCGTTCCGGTGCGCATCAGCGACGCTCTGGACAGTGCAACCGCCCAGCCGAATCAGAGCTTTCACGGCACCCTGGCTGCCGATCTGATCTCCAACGGCATGATCGCCGCTCCGCACGGCACGCCGGTGCTGGGCCGGGTGGTTGATGCCCGCAGTGCCGCCCGTTTCAGCGGCAGCTCCCTGCTGTCGGTGGAGCTAACCCGGATCGATCTTCGCGGCAATCATCTGGCTGTGGTGACCGATACCTTCTCCAAAGAGGGGCAGGGTCGGGGCAAGAGCACGGCTGAGAAGGTGGGCGGAGGCGCGCTGCTGGGCACGCTCATCGGCGCTCTGGCTGGCGGAGGGAAGGGCGCCGCGATCGGGGCCATTGCCGGAGCCGGAGCCGGGACGGGCGTGAGCGCGGCCACCCGCGGCCAGCAGGTGCAGATCGCTTCCGAGACGCTGATCAACTTCACGCTGCAGTCGCCGGTGACGGTGACGACAACGCGGGCCGTGGGCTCGCCTCCTCCTGCGAATCAGGAGGCCGAGGAGCCGGTGCTGCACACCAGGCCGCCGCAGTAGCGATCAGCCGCCCAGGTCCACCAGATCGACCCGGGGAATGGTGCGGCCAAGAAACCGGCTGCCGAGGGCGGCGAATTTGGCTACGGAATCGGTGGCAAAGAAGCGCACGCGCGACCCCGGATTCGCCGCCCCGCCGCCGGCACCGAGCACCTGCGCAACCTGCTCCGCCGTCACTTCCGCCGAGTCGATGACCCGCAGCGACCGTGGCACCGTCCGCTCAATCTGAGCGCGCAGCAGCGGATAATGCGTGCAACCCAGCACCAGGGTGTCGGGCGTGAAACGGGCCGCCTGCGCCTGCTCCATCAGCTCCGTCATGTAGATGCGCAGGACCTCCGCGGTCACGGGGCGGTCGATCCAACCTTCCTCGACGAGGGGCACCAGCAGCGGACAGGCCTTCTCCAGAACCCGCAGGCCGCGCTCGGCGCAGGCGGCCGCATAGGCATGGCTCTCCACGGTGGCTGCGGTGGCAATCACCAGCACATCTCCGGTGGCCGAACTGGCCCTGGCGGCATTGGCCCCGGTTTCGACGACGCCCAGCACAGGCACGGAGACGGCAGCGCGAATGTCGTCAAGCGCGAGGGCACTGGCCGTGTTGCAGGCGATGACCAGATACTCCGCGCCTTCCTCCACCAGGAACCGGGCACTGGAGGTCGCATAGCGGGCGACGGTCTGGCGGGATTTTGCGCCGTAGGGCAGCCGAGCCGTATCGCCCAGATAGCAGAAGTCGGCACCGGGAATGTGCTCGAGCAGGGCGCGCAGCACGGTCAGGCCGCCAAAACCGGAGTCGAAGACGCCGATGTTCACGGCGTGCCTCCCGGCACCGGGCTGGGCTGCGGATTGGTTTCCGCGGCCAGGTACGTACGGGTCAGATCCGCGTGTCCGGCGAGGGTTTCGCGCGGCTGGCCGTCGACGAGGAAATGTACCTGGGTGATGGAAGGAAGGTTGGCGTGCAGGGTTGCCAGCATCGAGAGCAGAGTCAGTGTTTCGGGCTCAATGCCCGAGGGCTGCGCAGCGGCAAGCGCCCCGCTCAGATCCACGACGGCGATTTGTCCCTTCGTTTCCCCCCGGCCCTGGGGGACGGGCAGGAAGTAGACGTCGTTGATGCCGGAAGCCACGGAGATGGGGTGCGTCGTTCCGGGCGCGGCGAAGGCCTCAATCAGACTTTCGAGCAGCACCCTGGCCTGGGCGTTCTCGCCGGCGGGCAGCGGGATGCTGCGCTCGACCGCGGTCAGAGAACCGTCCAGGTCGTTGGGAACATACAGGGTCACGATGCGCGGGGGGCTTCCAGCCGACTCCGTCATGGCTGCGGGTTCTTCCGCGGCCTGGGCCTGGAGGCGATCCTGGGCCCGCTCGCGCAGGCGGATCAGCGCAACCGCCATGGCGACACAGGCCAGCAGCAGCACCGCGAAGAGGATCTTGTGTCCGCGGGTGATCATGGCTGCTTCCAGTCGCTCCGCCACTGCTCGAGAGCGGCGGCCAGCGATTCGACCACCTGCTTCTGGTAGGCGGCGTCGGTGATGTCGCGGGGGTGGGAAACATGGCCGCCCACCAGCGGGGCCATTTCCACGGCGACTTCCGGGCAGGTGAGGTGATCCATAGGCTGCACCGAGGCTCGGCCGAGGGTCACCGGAATTTCGGAGTGCGCCAGAGCCGTATCGATCTCCGACTCCAGCTTCAGGCTTTGGGTGATGTACGGCGCCTGGGCCGTATCCCAGGGGAGCAGACGCGCGCTGGGGGCGGGATTGAGGGAGGAAGTGAAGAGATGGATGCCGCTGCCGGTGGGGGTGGCGTGGAGCACGAGGCAGGCAGCGGCCTGTGCGTGGTTGGCCGTCTCGGCGCGATTCAGCAGGGGCACATCGATGTCGGATTCGCGCGTGGTTACCACCTCGATGCCGCGCGCATGCAGAAGGGAGCGAAGGTGGACGGACAGCGCCAGAGTAATGTCCTTCTCCAGGATGTCCTGCCCGAAGCGGGCTCCCGTATCGCTGCCTCCGTGGGCCGCATCCAGCGCGACCACGAATCGCGGCTGCACCTGCACCGGAGGCGGAGGCACCGGCATCGCCGGAGGCCCGGAGGTCTGTGCCCAGCCACCGGCCATCACTCCAGCCGCCACAACGGCCAGAGCGCCCGCATCAATCCAGCGCATAGATCGCCAAACCGCTCAGCAGCTTGGGATAGAAGTCGGTCGACTTCTGCGGCATCACCTCGCCCGCGAAGGCCACCTCGCGCAGCTGGTCCATACTCACCGGGTTCATCAGAAAGGCCACATTCGCCTCGCCGCGAGACACCTGGTCGGAGGCTTCACACGGATCGCGCAGATAGCGCAGGTGGGTCTGCTCGCGAATGGCCTCGGGCGTAATGCCCAGCAGCTTCTCCAAAACCAGGCTGTGAAGCTGCACCACGTCCAGCTGCCGCTGGCGCGGCGGGATCGCCGCCAGGGCCTCGTGCATGGCAGGGGGTTTCGCGGTCAGCAGGAAAGAACCGCGGCCGGTCACCGCAACAAAGGCTGTGCTGCCCCGCAGAGCCGAGAGCCGGGCCACGGCCGCAGCGGAGTCGCCCTCCGGCAGCTGCTCCAGCTCGAAATACGGCCGGGCCACTTCCAGCAGCCGCGAAGGCTCGAATCCGGTGAGGCCGAAGACGACGCGGTGCGTGGGCAGGATGACCAGGCCTTCGGAATCCATATTGATGAAGGTCATCATGGCCGCCGCCTCGGGACAGGAGGGCTGAGCCAGGCCGCCGCTGGGCCGCTCGCAGACGCCCGTGGGCTTTGCCGACATCCGCTCGCGCGCGTAATTGAGTGCGGTTTCGTAGCGATGGTGTCCGTCGGCGATGATCAGCTTCTTGTCTTGGAGCGAACTGGTCAGCAGGTTGATCCTCGCCGGATCGGAGACCTTCCAGACCCGGTGCAGGACCCCGTACTCATCCGTAACTTCAATCTCCGGCAGGGTGTTGCCGGCCGCGCCGTTCGCGAAGAGGAGCTGCTCCGCCGTGCGCGCCGGGTCTGAATAGAGCATGAAGATCTGGCCGAAGTGGGCTCGCGTGGCGCGCAGCAGATTCAGCCGGTCGGATTTGGGCTTCGAAAGGGTCTGCTCGTGGCGGAAGACGACGCCCTGGCTGTAATCGTACAGCTCTCCAAGAGCGATGAAGCCGCGGCGCTCGCGGACGGCGCCGGACTCTCCCGGCACCGCAAAGCGCTGCGAGTAGGCAAACACACCAGGCTGCCGCTCCTGGGCGAGCACGCCGCTTTCGCGCCACGCCCGGAAGTCGCGCGCCGCGTTGCTGTAGAGCTCACCCTCACCGTCGAAGAGCTCCGGCATGCGCAGGATGATGCGGACCAGGTTATAAGGACTGCGCTGGTAATACGCCTGCTGCATCGCGGGAGTGATCTTGTCGTAGGGCTGCGTCACCACATCCTGGGCAGCTACCTGAGCGAGGTTATAACGCAGGGCGCGGAAAGGATAGATACGGGCCATTTAGATTCGTTTCGATTCCTGCCGATTCTATCGTACCGGCTCGGGTAGCCGCGCAGGCGCCCGGCGGCCGCAGAGGTGAGATTCGGCTTCGGCGGAGGCCGACGCGGTTGCTCTTCTGCGCATCGTATCTATGCAGGTGCGACGACAGGCACGCTTGCATCCTACCCCGGTTCGGCCCCCACCATCGAAAAAGCGAATGGGTATTGCAGAAGTCTTTCGCTCGTGCCAGTATTTCCACAAATGAGGTACGGCCATGGCGTCCATTTCCGGGCGCGTACTTGTTGCCGACGGACCTGGGTCCCCAACATGCCGCGCTGCTTACTCGCGCTTCCCTCGGGCATTCCGCATCACCTGGTGTATTCCCGTTCTGTTGATTGTGCTTCCGATTCTGTTTTCCTGTTTTGCCTTCGGGCAGACAGTCCCTCCGCAGGATGAAGACGACCCCCTGAATGCTGTTCACGTCGCCCCCCCGCCGAAAGTAGCCGCCAAAGCCGATCCCGCGATTCCGCTGGCCGTGGGCGAATCCCTGCGCCCCAACGTCGAGTTCCGCGTCGACACCAACCTCGTGCTGATTCCGCTGACGGTCACCGATCCGATGGATCGCCTCGTGACCGGACTGGAAAAGCAGAACTTCGCCATTCTCGAGGACAATCGCCCGGAAAACATCCGTACTTTTTCCTGCGACGACGCTCCGGTCTCCGTCGGCGTCATAATGGACCTGAGCGGCAGCATGAGCAACAAGGTGGTTCGGGCTCGTGCAGCCATCCTTCAGTTCATGAAGACGTCTAATCCGGAGGACGAGTTTTTCGTCATCGGCTTCAACGACCGGCCGGTGCTGATTACTGACTGGACGTCTTCGGTCGATGATGTCGAGGCACGGCTGGTCACCATCGAGGCCGGACGCCGGACGGCGCTGCTGGACGCTATTTAC
Organism: Acidobacteriota bacterium; assembly: GCA_021792135.1. Taxonomy (GTDB): domain Bacteria; phylum Acidobacteriota; class Terriglobia; order Terriglobales; family Acidobacteriaceae; genus Palsa-343. The sequence continues at coordinate 13,193 of JAJYVF010000026.1, forward strand.
TTTGGAATCCAGAAGATGAAGCAAGCCAAATACCCGCGCAGGGCGCTTCTGGTGGTTTCCGATGGCGGCGACAACAACAGCCGCTACACAGAGAGCGAGGTGCACTCGGCGGTCCGCGAAGCCGATGTGCAGATCTACTCCATCGGCATCTTTGATCCGGAAGCGGCGACGATCGAGGAGCGGAATGGTCCGATTCTTCTGAACGACATCAGCAACGACACCGGAGGCCGGCTTTTCCGGGTCGACGACGTCTCGGAAATGGCCGATATCGCCACCAGAATCAGCTCCGAGCTCCGCAATGAGTACGTGCTCGGGTACAAGACCGACAACGCAAAGCTGGACGGGAAGTGGCGTAAAATAAAGGTTAAGTTGCTGCCGCCGCCCGGTCTGCCCCAGCTCGCGGTGCACGCACGTAATGGATATTATGCGCCTCTGCAGTAAAAGCTCCCTGCTTTCACTCCTGTTCGCTGCGAGCTCCCTCCTGGTGGCTGCACAGGCGCCGTCTTCCCCGCCCGCGCCCTCGCCGGCTCAGGCGGAGTCTCAGGAACCATCGCCACTGCTGCCTGAGACGCAGCCCTCTCTGAGTGTCGACCGCGACCCGATCCTCTCGCCGGACGCTGCCGACAATCTGCCCGTCAGTCCCGGTCATCTGAATGCCAAGATCGATCAGGAGGCTCATAAGGACCACGGCGTCTACACGCTGCGGCGGGACGTGGAAGAGGTGGTGCTCAACTGCACCGTGCTGGACAGCCAGAACCACCTGGTGAACGACCTCACCAAAGACGACTTCCACGTTTTCGAGGACAACGTCCCTCAGCAGATCATCTCGTTCCAGCACCAGGATCTGCCGGTGTCCATCGGGCTGCTGATTGATAATTCCGGCTCGATGCGGGACAAGCGCGCCGCGGTGAACACGGCCGCGCTGGATCTGGTGCGCGCGTCCAACCCCGACGACGAAGCCTTCGTGGTCAACTTTTCCGACGAAGCCTTCCTGGATCAGGACTTTACGTCCAGCATTCAGAAGCTTCAGGAGGGGCTGTCGCACATCGAATCCCGCGGCGGCACCGCTCTCTATGACGCCGTTGTCGCTTCCGCGGACCAGCTGGCGCGAGGCGCCCGGCGCCCCAAGCAGGTGCTGGTGATCGTGACGGACGGCGAGGACAACGCCTCTTCCCTGAACCTGGAACAGACCATTCGGCGGGTCCAGGACCTCCAGGGGCCCGTCGTCTACTCCATCGGCCTGCTCTTCGGCGAGGATGGCCGGGGAGCCGAGGCGCACCGCGCCCGCCGAGCCCTCCAGCTGCTCTCGGATGAGACCGGAGGAGTTGCGTTCTTCCCGCGCTCGCTGGCCGACGTCGATTCCATTGCCGCCGAAGTCGCGCGCGACATCCGCAACCAGTACACCATCGGCTATCACTCGTCGAAGGCGGCCAGCCTGGGCGGCTACCGCACCGTTCACGTGGAAGCCCGGGCGCCGCATCATGGCAAGCTCTACGTGCGGACGCGCACCGGCTACTACCCCAGACCGCAGCAGCCGGGGCAGCGGAATACGGAGAGCGCCAGCGATACGGCGTCGGAATAAGGTGAATCGTGGCGGGTGGCAGCTATGCCGCAAGGTTGTCGCTGTCCGCCTCCACCACGCGGTTGCGTCCCCGGCGCTTGGCGGTGTAGAGCGCCCGGTCTGCCCCTCGCAGCAACTCCTCGGCGGTCTCGAACCTGCGCGGAAAGATCGCTACGCCGACAGAGATGGTCACCTGACGGAGAGGCTGCCCATGAAAGCGCACGGAGAGCTCCGCCACCGTGCGGCGCAGGAGCTCGGCGCGCTCCAGCGCAATCTCGGCCGAAACCTCGGGAAGGATGATGACGAATTCCTCGCCGCCGTAGCGGCAGACAATGTCTTCACCGCGGACTCCGACGCGGAAGGCCTCGGCCACCTCGCGAAGGACAAGATCCCCGGCCTCGTGCCCGAAGGTGTCGTTGAATTCCTTGAAGTGGTCGACGTCGATCATCATCAGAGCCAGTTCCGTCTCGCGCCGGCTGGCCCGCTGCAGTTCCCGATCCAGCGCCACTTCCATAAAGCTCCGATTGAAGAGACCCGTTCCACTATCGCGAATCGACTGGCTTTCCAGCTTTTGCCGGAGGTGCAGTCCCGCTATGGCCATGGCGGCCATCTGGCTGATCGAAGCGATGGTGTTCTCCCGGGCTTCCGTTGCCGCGGCGATCTCCGCAGTGGGGCACTCGATGTACATAATGCCGACTGTCTCGCCGTGCGCGACCAGTGGGAAGCAGAGATAACGCTCCGGAGGGAGACCGACAAAATGGGCGCAATGCACCACCGAGGTGTCCGGCCGACGCCAGCGAGAGCGTCCCGAGCGGACAGCGCAGCAGCTCTCCGGCGCAAAGGCTTCGGGCAGTCTGCCCAGGGGCGATCCCCAGGAGACCCTATCTTCCAGCATTTGCCGTGAATTGCTGGTGATGCAGAGGGTTCCCGCAGTCCCTGGAAGCAGCTGCCCCAGGTAGCGAACAGTGCACTGCTCGGCGTCCTTCACTTCCAGGCAGAGGGCCACCTCGTCGCGCGCCGCGATCAGCAGGCGGGATTCCCATGCCTGCTCCTCCAGCCGCTGCACGGTGGAGATCAGGCGCGCGTTGGTATCGGAGATCTGCTCCTCAAAGCGCTGCCGCCGGACGGCGTCCCGCACCAGAAACCCGAAGAGGGTCAGGATCAGGGCGGCGCCGATGACGACTGTGGCGATCCGCCGGGCGAGGCCATAGACATCGCTGCGCTCGGCCTCGGCCTGCCTCTGCACCAGCAGGGTCTCTTCCGCTTCCTGCATCGAGTTCAGCACCCGGCGACAGTTGACGACCTCTTCGCGCACCGACCCCCTGCCCGGGGTAAGGATGTCCACGGCCGCGGTCAGGCGGGTGACCGCCGCCCTCAGATTGACAAGCCGCTGCCGCTGCTCGGAGCTGTGCCGCAGCAGTTCGGAAAGGTGGAGCAGGACGGTATTCAGCACCACCGTGGCTCCCTGGGCGGCGCGCAGATAAGCCTCGTCACCCGCCGATTGGTACAGCCGGCCATTCAGTTCGATTCGGTCGAGCTGCCGAGCGACGTCGCCGAGGTTCAGCAGCACCTCCTCGGTGTGGCTCACCAGGTCTTCTGACGAACTGAAGCTGTGGGTATCGGCGTAGATAACCAGCGCCACGACGGACCCGAGACAGATGATCGTCAGCGCAAACCCGATCAGCAAGCGCACGACGCGGCGCCTCCCTGACAACGTCCTGACAGAGAACAAGGACATATGGGATTTGTAAAGGGGAGTGCAAGCGACCAGCGGTTGATACATATTGTAGCAATGTCTGTCAAGGGTACCCGGTGTTCATCAGCACAACCGGCGCTGGCCGGGGGACGTCCTGATAGACTGAGGGGGCGCTTATGAGGGAGACCCCCGCGCGGCACGATGCCGGGAAAGGCTCTGAGGCCAGGCCCCGGCGGCAGGGCGAACCAGCCGTGGGGGCTCTTTCCGCACCCATGTCCCCAAATGGGGCGGCGTGGTTGCGCGTGGCCGCCGACATGACCGGCCTGATCGGGCGCACCCCGCTGCTTCGGCTGCGGCGCGTGGCTCCGGATTCCGGCGCCGAGGTTTATGCCAAGCTGGAGTTCCTGAATCCCGGCGGCAGTGTCAAAGACCGCACCGCACTGGGGATGATCCTCGAGGCTGAGCGCCGCGGAATTCTGCATCCCGGCTCCATCATCGCAGAGGCCACCGCGGGCAATACAGGAGTGGGTCTGGCGCTGGTGGGCGTCAACCGCGGCTACCGCGTCGTACTCTTCGTCCCCGAGGGCTTCGCCGAAGAGAAGTGCATGCTGATGCGGGGTTTCGGGGCGGAAGTCCACCGCACGCCGGAAGAGGAGGCCATGGCCGGAGCCATTCGGCGGGTCCTCGCCATGGCAAAATCCGACCCCAATGTCTGGCCCGCTCTGCAGTTCGAGAACCCTGCCAACCCCCAGTTCCACCACGACACGACCGGCCCTGAGATCTGGCAGCAGATGGAGGGCCGCGTCGACGCCTTCGTGGCCGGGGTGGGAACCGGCGGAACCTTCACCGGCATTAGCCGCTTCCTGAAGGAGCAAAATCCCCGGATTTTTACTCTGGCTGTCGAAACGCAGGGCTCGGTCCTGCAAGGTGGCGAGCCTGGGCCGCACAAGGTGGAAGGCATCGGCGTGCCGTTCGTCCCGAAGACCTTCGACCGCGAGGTCGCCGACGAGATCGTCGCCGTCAGCGATGCCGAAGCCTTCGCCATGGTCCGGCGGCTGGCGGCCGAGGAGGGCCTGCTGGCCGGTTCCAGCGCGGGAGCCATCGCCCACGCCGCAGTCCAGCTTGCCCGGCGTCTCGGACCCGGGCATCGTATCGCGACGATCGTCCCCGACTCGGCTGAGCGCTATCTCTCCAAGAAGATCTTCGAAACGGAGGTCTGATCGGCCGGGGTCTCAGCCTCAACCCGCCGCTTCACCACGCGCGCCGGATTCCCCACCACCGTCGTTCCTGCCGCCACATCGCGGGTGACCACACTGCCCGCGCCCACGATGGCATCGTCGCCAACGGTGATGCCGGGCAGCAGGATGGCCCCGGCTCCGAGCCAGACGTTGCTGCCGATGGTCACCGGCTTGCCGTTCTCGAGGCCGGAGCGGCGCAGAGCTTCATCACGGGGATGGTCGGCGGCGAGGATCTGCACGCTGGGACCGATCTGCGTGCCATTGCCGATCGAGATGGACATCACATCCAGCAGCACGCAGTTGAAATTCACAAAGACATCGTCGCCCAGGTGGATGTTGTAGCCGTAGTCGCAGAAGAAGGGCGAGCGCAACGACACCCGCTCACCGACGGAGCCCAGCAGCGAGCGCAATAAAGAGATGCGCCGCCCGGCGTCGCCGGTGGCATTCAGCTCCAGCAGCAGCGCCTCGGCGCGTTCGCGCTCGGCACGCAGTTCGGGATCGCCTGCCCGATACAGCTCCCCGTGCAGCATTTTCTCCTTCTCGGTCCGGCGTATTATCCCGGATGCTCCGGAAAGATTGTTCTCGCGCTCAGCCATCGCTCCCCCGAAACTGTGGCAATTTGGTTTATCCTGCGTGACGTTATGCGTAAACCACTTCTCACGTCCCTTGCCGTGGTCAGCCTCCTTGCCATGGCCGCACCCGTTTTCGCACAGCAACCCACGAAGATGAAACCCGAGGACACGGAAATCTGGAAACCGGTCCCCAGAGTGGTCACACCAGGCGCCACCTGCGGCGCGCCTCCTTCCGACGCCATCATCCTCTTCGACGGGAAGAACGAGGATGCGTGGGTGTCGGCGCAGGACCACACGCCGGCCAAATGGATCGTCTCCAATGGCATCTTCACGGTGAATAAAGCCGCGGGGAACATCGAGACGAAACGCAGATTCAAGAACTACCAGCTCCACGTGGAGTGGAAGATCCCCTCCGATATTACCGGCAGCAGCCAGGCCCGCGGCAACAGCGGCGTCTTTCTGGCCTCGACGGGTCCCGGCGATGACGGCTACGAGCTGCAGGTGCTCGACAACTACAACAACCCGACCTATGTGAACGGCCAGGCCGGCAGCATTTACAAGCAGTCGCCGCCGCTGGTGAACGCCAACCGCAAGCCGGGCGAGTGGCAGACCTACGATATCGTGTGGACCGCGCCGACCTTCAGATCCGACGGCTCGCTCAACACGCCCGCGTATGTCACGGTCTTTTTCAACGGCGTGCTGGTGCAGAACCATTTCCAGCTGAAAGGGCAGACGCTCTACATCGGCAAGCCCTTCTACAAAGCCTATGACCGCGCCCCCATCAAGCTGCAGGCGCACGGCGACAAGAGCGAGCCGATCAGCTACCGCAACATCTGGGTTCGCGAGCTGCCATAGCAGGGCGGGTCGCAGCGATTTTCGAACGCGGCGGACAAGCGCGCAGTGTGCTCCTCCGCCGCGCGAGGAAACTTCGTGAACAGCATGCCGGCGGAGGCCCAAAGCAGCGACTTTCGCGTGGTAGACTTCCCGTGCATCGCGTACGGGCGATGTTCCGCATGTCCGCCGGAGAGGATGCACAGCCGGAGCGGACATGCCGATCCAGCACCTCGGAGATCACCGTGACGACCCTGCCTTCCGGTTCCTTCCGTTCCCTGTCCCGCCGCCGCTTTCTCCAGACCGCCGGAGCTGCCGCGATCGCGGCGCGCAGCCCGTGGGCACGCGCCGGCCGCGCTGCGGCCTCGGATCGCATCACCATGGGCGTCATCGGCTGGGGCATGATGGGGCCAGCCAACACGAAGGTCTTTCTGCAGCAGCCTGACTGCCAGGTGGTGGCGGCCTGCGACATCGACAGCGATCGCCTGCAGGAGGCGCTCGACACCGTCAACACGCATTACGCCAACGGCGACTGCAAGGGGTACCACGATTACCGCGAATTGCTGGCCCGGACGGACATCGATACGGTGATGATCGCGGTGCCGGATCACTGGCATGCGCTGGTCGCGACCGCAGCGGCCAACAACAAGAAGGACATCTATGGCGAGAAGCCGCTCGCGCGGACCATCGCCGAGCAGCAGGCCATCGTGCGCGCTGTCGAGAAGAACAATGTGATCTGGCAAACGGGGTCGTGGCAACGTTCCGTCCCCGTGTTCCACAAGGCGGCGGAGATTGTCCGCAACGGCCTGATCGGGGATGTCACGCATGTCGAGGTGGGCCTGCCTGAAGGCCATTTCGACTTCGGCGGCACCGAACCGGCCCTGCTGGAAAAATTCGCCGTGCTGCCCGACCCGCCCACCAGCCCGGCCCAGGTGGTCCCGGGAACACCCGCCTGGGGTCTCGCCGTTACCGACCCTCCGGCCAACCTGGATTACAACACGTGGATCGGCCCCTCGAAGATGGAACCGTATATCCAGGCGCGCGTCCACGAGAACTGGCGCTGGAACTACAACACCGGCGGCGGTCAGCTGATGGACTGGATCGGCCATCACGGCGACATCGCGCACTGGGGACTCGGCTTCGACCACACCGGCCCATCGGTGGTGACAGGGCGCGGCGACTTCCCGCCCACTAACGCTATCTGGAATACCGCAACCACCTATCAGATCGAATGCCTCTACCGCAGGGAGGTTACGCACTATCCCGTCGACGTAACGATGACAATCGCCGGCGGCATTCCGCCCATCGTGATGGGCACGAAATGGATCGGCAAGACCGGCTGGGTGTGGGTCAATCGCGGCGGCTTCGCCGCGTCCAATCCGGACTGGGTGAAAGAGGACGCGCTGCCCGACAGCGAGCGCAAAATTCGCCTCTACGAATCCACCGACCACCGGCGCAACTTCCTCGACTGCGTGAAGTCGCGCAAGCCCACCATCACGCCTGTCCAGACGGCGAACCACTCCACCATCCCCGGCCACCTGGGACTGATCTCCATGCTGGTGGGCCGCACGATCCACTGGGACGTTGCCGAGGAGAAGATCCTCAACGATCCGGGCGCGAGCGAACTGCTGTCGCGTCCGTATCGCGCGCCGTGGAAGCTGGCCTGAACCCGCTATTCGCAGCGGAGCGCCGTCATGGGATCGACGCGTAGGGCGCGCACGGCGGGAATATAAGAGGCGGCCAGAGCCACCAGTGCGAGCAGCGCGGCCACGGCGGCGAAGGTCAGCGGATCGTTGGCGCGAACGCCGTAGAGCAGGGCTGAGATGAGGCGCGTTACGGCCAGCGAAGCGACGAGGCCGGTCCCGACGCCGGTCGCCGCCATGCGGGCGCCTTCGCGCAGGACCATCAGAAGAAGGTCTCGGCGGGTGGCGCCAATCGCCATGCGGATGCCGATCTCCTGGGTGCGGCGGGCTACGAAAAAAGCGACAACGCCGTAGATACCGACCGCGGCCAGAACCAGCGCTGCGGCGGCGAAAACGCCCACAAGCAACAGCAGGAATCGCCGTTCGGCGAGCCAGCCGCCCATGTCCTGCGCAAAGGTGGAGAATCTCACCGGGATCTGCGGCGCAAGCCGATGGAAGATGCGCCGCGCAGGCGAGACGATCTCGCCTGCGGGCGCGCTGCTGCGAACCAGAATGACAGGGCTGGAATTGGCATTCATGCCGCGCTGCGAGTAGTCGACGTAGATGATGGGGCTTGCCGGGGCGTCCAGCCCCTGTGCGCGCACATCGCCCACAATGCCCACAATGCGCAGCGGCCTGAGATTGCCATCCATATTGCCGAATTCGATGAGCTGGCCGATGGGGTCCTGATTGGGCCAGCGCAAGCGAGCCAGCGCCTCGCTGACGAGAGCAACGTTGGGTGCATCGGGGCTGTCCTGCTCGCCGAACATGCGGCCGCGCAGGAGCGGAATGCCCAGGGTATGGAAATATCCCTGGCTGGCGACGTCGTAGAGGGCGTGCCCTGTCATGGCCGGATTCTGCGCCATGCGGCCGAACTCATCGAAATTCGCCGGCGGTCTTTGTCCGCCGAGAATCAGGAAGTCTCCGTCGGGGAGATTGTCCCCGGCGGCAACCGGGAGATTCCCTGCCAGACCAACGCTCTCAGCGCCGGGAATGACACGCAGGCGAGCAACAATCTGGTCGATGAGATGAACCTGCCGGGCAATGGCCGCCTGGTCCAGGCCCTCGTTCATCGGGACTGGCGGAGAAAATTCCATCGTGATCAGGTTCTGTTGCCGGAATCCCGGGCTGGTGAAGATGAGGCGCAGAAAGCTGCGGCCCAGCAGACCGGCGCCGGCAAGGATGACGAGGGTAGCGGCGATTTCTCCTGTGACCAGAATGCTGCGCAGCCGCTGTCCCACAAGGGAGGCGCCGGAAGCGCGGGATCCGGCGCTGAGCGCGGGCTGCATGTCTCCGCTGGACGCCCGGACCGCGGTGAACAGCCCCAGACCGAAGGCCACGGCCAGCGTTGCCGCCACAGCAAAGAGGAGCACCGCGGGGTTCATGGCAATGCCTTCCTGCCGGGGCAGATTAGCGGGGAGAATTGCCGGAAGCACACGCACGCCCCAGGCCGCCAGCAGGATGCCGACGGCGCCTCCGTCCAAGGACAGCACGAGGGATTCCGCAAGAAACTGCCGGACCAGACGTTCGCGGCTGGCCCCGAGGGCCGCGCGCATGGCCAGCTCGCGGCGGCGGGCGGAGGTGCGCGCCAGCAGCAGTCCGGCAACATTGGCGCAGGCGACCAGCAGCAGAAGACCGACCGCGCCTGCGAGAGTCAGCAACGCGGTCTGGACATTGCCGACCATGGCATCAGCCAGGGGCACAACCGCCACATCGCTCAGGTCAACGTCTTTGCCGTACTGCTGCCGGATGCGCCGGGCAATGCCGCTGAGATTGGCGAGTGCCTGTCCTGCGGTGACCCCATCCCGGACCCTCCCGATCCCTCGCCAGTTATGCGCGGTGCGGCTCGGCGTGCCGGGGTTGAGTTCACTCGGAATCCATGCCGCCACGCCGGAGGGATAATCGAAGCCCGGCGGCATAACGCCGACGACGGGAAAAATCCCGCCCTCCATCTGCAGATGAAAACGGGAAAGATCCGCTTCTCCGCCGAGGTATTGCTGCCAGTAGCCGTAGCTGACGACGACCGCCGGAGCGCCGTGGGGGCGCTGTTCCTCGGCTGTGAAGAGCCGGCCGCGAACAGGCTCGACGCCGAGCGTCCTGAAAAAGTCCCGCGAAACGCTGGCGATGTTCGCGCGCGCCGGCTCGCTGCCGCCGGAGACGGAAGCTAATCCATACTCGTACTCCGCCAGGGCCGAAAGGGTGTTGTTCTGCGCGCGGAAGTCCTGGAAGTTGGCATCCGCCAGATTCATCCGGTGGCCGTCGGGAGCCTGTTCCCAGATGCGCACGATCTGCTGCGGCCTGGGGTACGGAAGCGGCCGGAGGAGTACCGCGTCGGCGACGGAGAAGATCGCGGTGGATGCGCCGATGCCGAGCGCCAGGGTGACGATCGCCACCAGGGCGAAGCCGGGATTGCGGAGAAGCTGGCGCAGCGCAAAACGGATATCGCGCCCGAAGTTCTCGATCCACACGGCGCGGCCTCTCAGGGAAAAGCGCTCCTCGGCGCCGCGCACGCTGCCGAATTCGACCCTTGCTCGGCGATGCGCTTCTTCGCCGCTCAGGCCCTCGGCTTGCAGCTCATCGGCTTCGAGTTCGAGATGCGCCCGGATCTCCTCGGCGAAATCCTCGGTACTGCGCCTGCGCCTGAACATGGCCTCATACCTCCTCGCCGGCCGTCCCCCCGCCGCTCAGAATCAGGTTCATGGCCCGCGCCAGCCGCTGCCACTCGCTGGCCTTCTCGAGGAGCTGCTCGCGGCCCTTCTCGGTCAGCGAGTAGAAGCGCGCGCGGCGGTTGTTCTCGCTCACGCCCCATTGCGCACTGATCCACTTTTTGTCCTCGAGCCGCTGCAGGGCCAGGTAGAGCGATCCGTGGTCGACGAAGAAGACTTCTTCGGATTGCCGCTGGATGGAGCGGGCGATTCCCTGACCGTGGCGGGGGCCCAGAACCAGAATTTTCAGAATCAGGAGGTCCAGGGTTCCCTGCAGCAGAGCGATGCGATCCTCGGAGTTTGGCTGGGTTGGCATCCGACCCAAAGAATGACACTCCTTCGGATCGGATGTCAACACGAAGGAGTGGAAACTCTCGCCGGCCGGGACCGTAACTCTACACAGCGCCTGGTGGCAGGCATCCATGAGGCTCGCTCCGGTTGTAAATTACTGGAAACGGCTGCGCCGGATCACCACAGTAACTCAGATGATGTCTTCGCAGCTACCATCGTCGGGACGTTGCCGTAAACTCATAGCGGAGGACGGCTTGAGCCGCTCAACCGCAAAATCCGTCGTTCCTCCTGGCCTGCGAGTCGTCGCCATCGGCGGAGGCACCGGCTTGTCGACTCTCCTGCGCGGGCTGAAGTGCCGTGTGCCGCATGCGGCCGGCCTGCTCTCGGTCCCCACCCGTGCTCCGCTGATTGCCGACCTGACCGCGGTGGTCACCGTCACCGATGACGGGGGGTCCAGCGGGCGGCTGCGCCGTGACTTCAACATGCTGCCGCCCGGCGACCTGCGCAACTGCATGCTGGCGCTCTCAGAAGACGAGCGCCTGATCTCGCGCCTCTTCCGGCACCGCTTCCGCAACGGAGGGGAACTGGCCGGCCACAATTTCGGCAACCTTTTCATCGCCGCGCTCACCGACATGTCGGGCGATTTCGGCCAGGCGATCAGGATGGCCGCCGAGATCCTGGCCATGCGCGGCCACATCTTTCCGGCGACTTCGGCCAATGTCACCCTCGCCGCTCAACTGGAGGACGGCTCCATCGTGCGCGGCGAAACCAACATCACCGCCAGCCGGCAGCGAATCGTGGAACTGATGATCGAGCCTCCCGACCCACCGCCTCCGCCGGAGACGCTGGAGGCCATCGCCGCCGCCGACCTCATTACCGTCGGCCCCGGCTCGCTCTACACCAGCATCATCACGAATCTGCTGATCCGCGGCATACCCGAGGCCATTGGGACGGCGCAGGGCACGCGGGTGTTCGTCTGCAATCTGATGACCCAGGCCAACGAGAGCCTGCACCTCACCGCGTCGCAGCATATCGAGCGCATTTACGAGCATGCCGGGCGATCCATCTTCGACTACGCGCTGGTCAACACAGCACCCGTTTCCGAGCACCTGCGCGAGCGCTACGCCGCGGAAGGAGCGGAGGTCACGGTTGCCGACATCGACCGCATCGAAGCCCTGGGCGTACAGTGCATCACCGGCAACTTCGCCGAGGAAGGCGATGTGCTGCGCCACGCCGCCGACCGCGTGACCGATGCTCTGCTGTCGCTGCCGATGCGAAATCTCGCCGCCGCAGTGCGTTAGAGCCGCATTAAGGCCGGAGTACCCGGGGGCAATCAGGAATTGGCGGTCTTCTTCAGCTGGCCGCAGGCCGCGTAGATATCGCGGCCACGCGGCTTGCGGATGAAGGCCGGGATGCCCTGTTCGCGCAGACGCGTCTGGAAGCGCACCACGTCTTCCTCGGCAGGCATTGCGAAGGGCACGCCGGGGCCTGGATTCCAGGCAATGAGGTTCACCTTGCCGGGGAAATTTGCGCGCCGCACCAGCTTCACGACTTCGTCGGCGTGCTCGGGACGATCGTTCAGGCCACCCAGCAGCACGTACTCGAAGGTCACGCGTTCGCGCGGCCGCAGGGGAACGCGCCGAATGGCATCGAGGACGAGGGCGATGTCCCATTTGCGCGTGATGGGCATGATGCCTTCGCGGATGGAGTCGTTGGGCGCGTTGAGCGAGATGGCCAGCCTGGGCCGCACCGGCTCTTCGGCGAAGCGCAGGATGCCGGGGACAACGCCCGAGGTGGACACCGTCATCCGCGACTCGGGGATGCCCATCTTCCCCACCAGCAGCCGCACCGCGGCGATGAAGGCGTCGAAGTTCAGGAAGGGCTCGCCCATTCCCATGAAGACCAGGTTGACGCGGCTGCGCTCCGGATCGACCCCATGCCGATTGAGCACCGCTGCGACCTGGCCGGCGATCTCGCCCGCGGTGAGATTGCGGACGATGCCCAGCTTCGCTGTAAGACAAAACTGACAATTCACCGCGCACCCAATCTGACTGGAAACGCAGATGGTGGCCCGCGACCACGCGGCCGGCGCGGAGCCGCTGCTCGGTTCAGGGAGATCAGGCTCATCGACGGAAACGCCGTCGCCTTCAGGCATCCAGACCGTCTCGACGGTCTGCCCGTCTTCGCAGGCGATCAGATAGCGCTCCGTGCCGTCGACGGAGCGAAAGGTCGCGACGATCTGCGGCAAACCGACGCGCAAGCCCGCCGCCTTTACCCGTTCGCGGAGCTCCTGGGGCCAGGTGGTGACCTCATCGAGGCTGCTCACGCGCTGCCGGTAAAGGGCCGTTTCCAGCTGCCGGATGCGGTACGGAGCCGGCTGGAACTCCGCCAATTCCTCTGTAAGTTCATGATTCGACAGGCCGAAAAGACTTCTGCCGCGCAGTTGCCGTTCTGCGTCTAAGATGGATGTAGGTAGTGTCCCGCCGGAACTCATCTTCAAGTCGAGCATAGCGCAGTCTCTTACCCGGCGCGGGCCGGCGCCTGGCACTCCCAAAGAAGCATGACCAACGAACGCAATATCCGCCGCACGGTTCTACCCAGCGGGCTGGTTGTACTAACCGAGCGCATGGAGCACGTTCGCTCCGTGGCCATGGGCGTCTGGATGCGCGCGGGCTCGCGCCATGAAGTGCCGGAGCTGAACGGGATTTCCCATTTCGTCGAGCACATGGTTTTCAAGGGAACCAAATCCCGCTCGGCCCAGCGCATCGCGCGCGAAGTGGACGCCATCGGCGGCAACCTTGACGCCTTCACCGGCAAGGAGACGGTCTGTTTCAACGTCAAGGTGCTGGATGAGCATGTGCCCACGGCGCTGGACGTGCTCTCGGACCTGGTGCTCAATCCCATCTTCGCCATCGAGGAGATTGCCCGGGAGCGCGGCGTCATCCTCGAAGAGATCAAGATGGACGAGGACAACCCGGATACTCTGGTTCACGAGATCTTCACGCAGAATTTCTGGAAGGACCATCCGCTGGGCAAGCCGATCCTGGGCACGCGCGAGACGGTGAAAAGCTTTGAGCAGAATACGCTGCTCCGCTTCTTCGAGCAGCGCTTCCTTGCCGGGAACATGGTTTTTTCCGCGGCCGGCAATCTGCAGCATGACCAGTTCGTTGAGCTGGTGGCGAAACACTTCAGTTCAGTCGGTGCCGGGGCCGTATCCCGGGACGATGTCGCCCCGGTGGTCACACCGCGTATCCACCTGCGTAACAAGAAGTCTCTCGAACAGGTGCAGCTGTGCCTGGGCGTTCCGGCCCCGCCGGTGGCCGACGCCTCCCGGTATACCACGCTGCTGCTGAACACGCTGCTGGGCGGGGGCATGAGCTCGCGGCTCTTCCAGACGGTCCGCGAGGAGCGCGGCCTGGTCTACTCGATCTACAGCGACCTGAATCCGTATCGCGATACGGGCAGCCTCTGCGTCTATGCCGGGACCTCGGCCGACCGCGCGCTGCAGGTCATCGATCTGGTCATGGAGGAGTTCCGCCGCCTGAAGAGCGAGCCGCTCCAGCCAGGCGAACTGCGCCGCGCCAAGGACCAGCTCAAGGGCAACCTGCTGCTCTCGCTGGAAAGCTCCATGTCGCGCATGTCGAACCTCGCGCGCCAGCAGATGTACTTCGAGCGCTTCTTCGGGCTCGAAGAGATTCTCGATCGCGTGGAAGGCGTCACCGAAGATCAGGTGATGCGCATGGCTGAGCGGCTCTTCCAGCCGGAACGCGTCGCGGTGACGCTGCTGGGGCGACTGGACGGACTGCACCTCACGCGCAAGCAGCTGGCCTGCTGAGGCGTTCTCGCATCCCGGGTCTCGAAGGCCCTGCCAGTTTCAGGCCCGTTCCAGAACCGCTGCAAAAAAGCCATCGCAGGGGTGCATACCGGGCAGCGTGCGCAGAAAGGGTGCGTCTGTCGCGGTTCTCAGCCGCTCGCGGCCCGGGGCGGTGACGATCCCGCTGCCAGCAAGCTTATCGAGAATCGTCGCGACCGGGAGGAGCCTGAAACCGGCGATGGAAGACAGAACCTCTTCGACCACCTGCTCATTCTCCTCGGGCTCCAGAGAACAGGTCGAATAGACGAGCCGGCCACCGGGAACAAGGCCCGGCAGCGCCGCGCGCAGAATCGCGGTCTGTCTTTTATGCTGCCGTCGCAGCTCGACTTCGTCGAGGCGGAAGCGAATCTCGGGATTGCGGGCGATGGTTCCCGTCCCGCTGCAGGGCACGTCGCAGAGAATCAGCCCGTACCGCGGGGTGAGGCGCAGGACCACCGCGTCCGCAGCTTCGAAGCGCATCCGGGATGCCTTCTCAACACCAGCCTGGTGCCCGGGCCCGCGCCGCAGCATCCGCTGCATGGCGGCGAGGCGCTTCCGGCTCACGTCGACCGCGGTAATCTCCGCCTCCGGCAACCGCTCGGCGAGGATCGCCGTCTTGCCTCCCGGAGCCGCGCAGGCATCGAGCGCCCGTTCCGCCTCGGGTCCTGCCGCCGCGGCGATCTCGGCGACCAGTTGCGAGGCTTCATCCTGCATGCGGATCTCTCCCGAGCGAAAGGCCCTCGTCCGCGCCGCATCGCCCCCGATCACCCGTTGCGCAGGGCGAAGAAAAATTCCCGGTTCTGTCTCGATCCCTTCCGGCTGCGCAGCCTCATGCGCCAGGCGAATTGTGACGCCCGCCGGTTGCTGATCCCATCGGCAGATCGCCTCCGCGGCCTCGATGCCATAGCGGCGCACCCAGCGCTCGACCATCCAGGCCGGATGCGCGAAGCGGGCGGCTAACGCCGCGCCTGGAGAACGGCGAGATTCCTCCGTCTCCGCAACCGGAGCTCCCTCCCCGCCCCACCGGGGCTCGGCAGTGATCTTCCGCAGCACCGCATTGACCATCCCGGCCGCGCCGCGCTCCCGCGAATGCTTGACCAGCTCCACGCTGTCGTGGATGACGGCATGCGCCGGAACCCGCTCCAGAGCCAGGAGCTGGTAGGTCCCCATGCGCAGCGCGGTGGCGGCCTCAGGGCTGAGATTTGCATCGGGACGCGCGAGCCAGGCGCGAATGCGGACATCGAGCGCGAGCTGCCAGCGCAGCGTTCCCATCACCAGCGTGGTGGCAAGGTTCCGGTCCTGCGCGGAAAGCGCATCCACCTCCGGCGAGCGCAGCAGCTCATCGCTGTGCGCGTCCGAGGTGCTGATCTGTAACAGAATGCGATACGAAACGCGGCGCGCCGGAGCAATCATGCTCACCCCAGCCGGGTTCCGTTCTCCACTGCGTGGCCGCGCAGAAATTCGCCCGCGGTCATGCGCCGTTTCCCTTCGAGCTGCACCTCGACCAGTTCAATCCAGGTGGCCCCGCCGCAGCCGGCGAACAGCGTACCGTGCTGGACATGCAGCGCACCGGGCTCGCTGACAGGCGCGCCGCGAAGCTCGGTGGGAAGGATGCGATGCACGGCCAGCTTCTTTCCGTGGAGCAGCGTCCATGCACCGGGCCAGGGCTGAAATCCACGCCAGCGGTTGTAAATGGTCATCGCCGGCTGCGAAAAGTCGATGCGCCCGTCGTCGCGGGTGAGAATCGGGGCCAGCGTTGCTTTCGTGGGGTCCTGCGGCCGCGGCGTGATGCGCCCTGCATCCAGTTCGCGCAGCGCTTCCATCATCAGGTCCGCACCCATTTCGGCCAGCAGTGGGAACAGATCCACGGCGGTCATATCCGGGGCGATGGCCATTTCCCTCTGCAGCAGGATATCGCCGGTATCCAGTCCTTCATCGAGGCGCATGATGGTCACGCCGGTCGCCGGTTCGCCCCTGGCGATGGCCCACTGGATGGGCGCGGCGCCGCGATACTTCGGCAGCAGCGAGGCATGCAGGTTCAGATTGCCGAGGCGGGGCAGATCCAGCATCCATTTGGGGATGATGCGCCCGTAGGCCGCCACCACGATGGCGTCAGGGTGGATGGCTTCCAGCTCTGCGCGCAGCTCGGCATTGTTGCGGATCTTCTCCGGCTGGATGACGCGAATCCCGGCCTCCATGGCCGTCGTCTTCACCGGAGGCGGGGCAGGCTGCCGGCTGCGCCCGGCAGGCCGGTCCGGCTGCGTCACCACCAGGGGCACATCGTAACCGGCCCGCAGAGCCAGCTTCAGAGTAGGCACCGCGAAGGCCGGGGTTCCGCAGAAGACCAGCTTCATTTCCACTCGCCGGTTTTCTGGAGTTTGCGGATACGCCGCAGGATCAGGTCGCGCTTGAGCGCGCTCAGCCGCCAGGGAAAGAGGATGCCGTCCAGATGGTCGATCTCGTGCTGAAAGGCCCGCGCCAGCAACTCGGTGCCTTCCAGTTCGATGGGCTTACCGTCCAGATCCTGAGCCTTCACCTTCACCTTCGCGGCCCGTGTCACCCTATCGCGGATGTCCGGCAGGCTCAGGCAGCCTTCTTCCTCGTGCTGCTTCCCTTCCCGAAAGACAATCTCGGGATTGACCAGCACGATCTGCTCGGCGGGATTTTGTTTATTGCTGAGGTCGATGACCGTGATGCGTTTCGAGACGCCGATCTGCGGGGCGGCCAGGCCAATGCCCTGCGCCTTGTACATGGAGTCAAACATATCCGCAGCCAGCGCGCGCAACTCGTCGTTGAACTCGGCGATCCTTTCTGTGGGCCGCTGCAAAACGGGGTCCGGATATTTGACGATTTCCCGAATCATGTTGCCCTAGTACCTGCGAATCTGCTCCACGTAACTGCCGTAGTTACGCTTCAGCTCGCGGAGCGAATCGCCTCCAAATTTTTCGAGCGCCACGCGGGCGACCGCCAGCGCCACCATGGCTTCGGCAGCAACACCCGCCGCCGGGACTACACACACGTCGCTGCGCTCGTAAGCCGCTTTCGTTTCCTCGCGGGTATCGAAGCGCACCGACTTGAGCGGACGCCGCAACGTGGAGATCGGCTTCAGGTAGCCACGCACCACGATGTCTTCACCGTTGGAGATGCCCCCTTCGACCCCGCCGGCGTTGTTATGCTCGCGGGTAAAGCGGGTATGGTGGCCATCCTTGACTTCGGTGGAGTAGCCGATGGCGTCATGCACCTCGGAGCCCAGAGACTCCGCCGCCGTTACGCCGCGACCGATTTCCACAGCCTTCACGGCCTGCAGCGACATGACCGCCTGTGCCAGGATGCCGTCCAGCCGCTCATCCCAGTTGGCGCAGGTTCCCATGCCCGGAGGCGCGCCGTGCACCACCACCTCAAAGACGCCGCCCACCGTGTCGCCGGTACGCAGCACGGCATCGACTTCGGCCTTCATCAGATCCTCGGCGTCTGCATCGACGCAGTTCAGCAGCACCTCGTCCTTGGCGCGCAGCGCGGCGATCTCTTCCCAGCTCGCGTCTCGTTCCAGCTCCGCGCGGCCCACGCGGATGACGTGGCTGGCCACATCCATGCCCAGTTCCAGGAGCAGTTGCTTCGCCACAGCGCCGGCGGCCACGCGCGCCGTCGATTCGCGCGCCGAGGCCCGCTCCAGCACGTAACGAGCATCGGGGAAATCGTACTTGAGGGCTCCGGCCAGATCGGCATGCCCGGGACGCGGTGAGGCCACGGCCTTGTGTTTCGCCGGATCCCCGGCACCCACCGGCAGCACATCGGTCCAGTTCTTCCAGTCGCGGTTCTCGATGGTGAGGGCGATGGGCGAGCCGATGGTTTTGCCATGACGCACCCCGCTCAGGAAATGCGCTGTGTCCGTCTCCATGCGCATGCGGCCGCCCCGGCCGTAGCCCTGCTGGCGGCGCCACAACTCGCGGTTCACAAAGGCTTCGTCGATGGAAACGCCCGCGGGCATTCCCGAAACCAGAGCCACAAGGCTTTCGCCGTGCGACTCTCCGGCAGTGGAAAAACGCAGCATCTCTGGTCAGTAACCCGCTTCGATTGTAGATGATTGGATCATTTAATCGGTCGCAAGCCAGGCGTATTGCGCCTCGCTGAGCGGAACCACCGAAAGCCGCCCCTGCCGCACCAGCAGCGAATTGGAGAAGATGCTCTGCTCCTTCATCTCCTGGAGCGTATGTGGCGTTTTCGCCTTCCTGACAAACCTAATGCGCACCTGCGGATTTTTCGCATCGCTGGCGTCCACCGAAATCACCTTCGCCAGCCCGACGGAGCGGCGCTCCTCGCCGGTGTGGTACACCACCAGCATCTCGCCGCGCTGCATGCCGGCCAGAAGTCGGAGCGCCTGCGGATTGGTCACGCCATCCCACACGGTCTCGCCTTCGCGCTCGAGATCGTCCACCGAATAGGCCCCCGGCTCAGTCTTCAAAAGGTAGGGCATGGTCGATCTCCCCGGAGGGCTTCCCCCTCTTCGCTTTTGAGAAACGCCTGCGTGTTCAGGAGCGGCCGCTCCAGAGACCGCACCCACTCTGTCAGCTCCGCCCCGGAGCGTCCGTTGGTCTCGCTGCGCGCGAACTCCGCGCGCACCGTCTGCATCTTGGCGTCCACATCGTCGAGGTAGTGCAGCAGGATGGCCTCCGGCGTCATGGGGAGCTTGGGCGAGCCAAATTCGTATTTCCCATGGTGGCTGAGCACCAGATGCTCGACCATCAGCCGCAGACCGGCCGGAAAGTCCGGGATGCGCGCAATCTTCTCCTCGATCATGCCGATGCCGATGGTGATGTGTCCCAGCAGCTGGCCTTCGAGGGTGTATTCGAAGCTCGTCCCCCAGCACAGCTCGCGCAGCTTGCCGATGTCGTGGAGCACGACACCCGTCAGCAGCAGGTCGCGGTTGACGCCGGGGTAGTGCCGCGCCGCCAGATCGCACAGGCCCATCAGCGAGAGCACATGCTCCAGCAGTCCGCCGATCCAGGCGTGATGCAGCCCCTTCGCCGCGGGGGCCTGGCGCAGGGCCGGCGCGATTTCCGGATCGCAGAGAAAGGCCTGCAGCAGCGCCTTCAGATGAGGATCGTTAAAACCGGCAACGACGCCTTCCAGCTCCGACCACATCTGGTCGATGTCACGCTCGGTCTGCGGCACAAAGTCGCCGAGGACAAATTCGCCGGCCTCGGCGCGTCGAATTTTCTCGATATTGATCTGCAGCTTCTCGTTATAGCGGCAGACCTGGCCGCGGACTTTGACGACGTCGCCGGCCTCGAACTCCCCAGCCCCCGCCGTCTCCCACATCCGCGCTTCGATCTGACCCGTCCGGTCGCATAATCCCAGGGCAAAGTAGCGGGCGCCGTCCTTCTTGCTGCGCACCTGCTTCCATCCCGCGGCGAAGAACCCGACGACCACCTGGTTTTCGCGGCCGGCCAGATCGGCGACCATCGGTTCTTTCATCGTCAGGCCTGGGGAGGCGTCGTCCCCTGCGCGGCCGGAGCCGCATTCTGATTCTGTTGCTGCTGGTTCTTATTCTGCTTCGAGAAGCGCCGTTTCTGTCCCGATTTGGCCGGATTCGGAGCCTTCCTCTTCTTCGTCGTATCGCCGTTCAGGCCCAGCGCCGCGGACTGCTGCTTCTCCGCCGCGATCTGCTCCGGCGTCAGAACCGGAGGCTCGAATTTTCCGCTGCCATCCGCGTTCTCCTGCGTATCCTTCTTGATTTTGGCCCGGTCGGCAAAGCGCGTCTTGACCTTCTTCTGAACCGGCCCTGTTGTCTCGATCACCTCGCCCTGGGCATTGGTCAGCGACATGCCGCCGTCGGGCGTATTTGTCGCCAGCTGCGAGCCGTGGGACTGAGCGGGGCCCACGTCCACCGTGCGGGTTTCGGCCGACGGCAGCGTCTCGCGCGGAGCCTGCCCGAAGCGGATCTTCTCTTTCTTGCCGGGCTTCTGCGTGTTGCTGGCTACCTCCTCCGGCTTCCCGTTCCGCGCGTTCACCTGATCCAGTGTCGGCACACCAGCCGGCATTCCCCTGCCGGCGGTCTCGAGATGCTTTTTCTTCCGGACAGGCTTCTGGCGGAAGCGCGTCCGCTCCACGTGTTTCTTCTTCTTCGGCACCGGCGGAGCATAGGCGGCCTGGACAATCTTCTGCTCGTTCGGCGTCGCTCCGGTATCGACATAACCGTTGCGGATGTCGATGTAGGCCTCATTGCGCAGCCTCGCCAGATAGGCGCGCAGGGCCGGCTCCATCTTCTGCATGCCGACTTCCTCCTGGACCTGGTTCTGGACCTGCTCCAGGGGCACCACACCCGCCTTCTGATGCTGCGTGACCTTCAGAATGACCCAGCCCTGTTTGGTGCGGATCGGCGGGGTCATCTGTCCGGGCTGCAGGTCGAAGGTCGCATCTTCCAGCACCCTGGCCAGTTGCCCGCGCTTGAAGTCGCCCAGATCGCCACCCTGTTCCGCGGTGGGGCCGGCGGAGTCCGCCTGGGCCACGGTGGCGAAATCCGCTCCCGCCTTCAGACGCTGCTCGATGGCCTCCGCTTTCTTCTGCGCCGCGGAGACCTGGGCTGCGTCGTCCGGGTTGGGCGTCGCCACCAGGATCTCGCTCAGCCGTACCTGCTCCGGCCTTTCGAACTCCTGCTGGTGCGTATCGTAGTACTGCTGAATCTCAGAAGGGGCGACCTCAATGTGCTGCCCGACTTCCTGGCTGATCACCTGCGAGGTAATCACGTTTTCGCGGATCTGTTCCTTGAAATCCTCGAAGGAAACGCCCTGCGCCTCGGCTGCCTTCTGCAGATCCTCCATGGTGGCCAGGTGGTTCTGCTTGCGGATCTCATCCAGCCGCCGTATGGTACCGGTCTCTCCGGTAATCCCCAGTTCCTTGCCCTTGGAGAGCAACAGCTGGCGGTCGATGAGGGAGCGCAGCAGGTCGCGCCGCTGCTCATAGAGCTGCTGCTCGGTCCATCCCTGCTGGCGCGCTTCCTGTTCCAGTTCCTGCTCGGCGCGCTCGAAATCGGACTTGCTGATGACCTGATCGTTGACGCGCGCAATGATCTCCTCCACCACAGTGCCGTGGTCAGGGGAGGACTGCGAGGTCGTGTCGATGAAGTCCGAGGTGCGGCTCTGGGCGGAGGCCGGCAGAATGGCAAGAGCCAGGCCGGCAGCCAGCACGGCAGAAATGGGCGGAACGCGAAGCATCATGATGATTCAAGTCTCTGGCGCAGCCCGGATCGCTTCCGGCCCTGGATCAAGGCACATCGTCTCGGTCGCTGGCGCTTAGGTCATTGTACAGCGCAGCGTATGTCCCGTGCAGTGAGCGGGAAGACGACGCGAACTGCTCATCGCGGGCGCTGGTGGCCAGCGCCCCGCGGCATCCTGGCCGACCATGTCCGCCGGCGCCCGAATCTCCTTGCACCCATCCCGGCCCAAAGGCATAGTGTTGAAAGTGGATCAGCCGCAGCCAGACTCGGTCGTTGGCCATTACAGAGTCCTGCGCCGCCTGGGGGCGGGCGGCATGGGTGTGGTCTACGAAGCTGAAGACCTCAAGCTGGGCCGCCACGTCGCCCTGAAGATGCTGGCCGGCGGATCCGATCCCGTCTCCCTCGAGCGCTTCTGGCGCGAGGCCCGCACCGCCTCGGCGCTGAATCACCCTGGCATCTGCACCATCTACGAGATCAATGAGACGGAAAACCAGCCCTTCCTCGTCATGGAGATGCTGGAGGGCCAGAGCCTCGATCAGCTTTACGGCGGCCACGCGATGCCCTACCCGCGACTCCTCGATGTCGGCATTCAGGTCGCGGATGCGCTCGACGCCGCTCACCGCAAAGGCATCCTGCACCGCGATATCAAGCCGGGAAACATCTTCGTGACGACTTCCGGCCAGGCAAAGATCCTCGATTTCGGCCTCGCCCGCTACGAAGCACAGGGAGAACTGACGGCTGCGGGCATCCCCGCCAGCAACGTCCTCACCACGCCCGGCACCACCCTCGGCACCATTGCCTATATGTCTCCCGAGCAGGCCCGCGGCGAACCCCTCGACGCCCGCAGCGACGTCTTTTCCCTGGGCGTGGTCCTCTACGAGATGTCGACTGGCCGCCATCCCTTCGCCGGAACCACCACGGCAGTGGTTTTCGACAAGCTGCTCAACTATCTGCCGCCCGCACCCATCTCTCTCAACCAGGATCTTCCTCCCGAATTCGAGAACGTCCTCGGCAAGACCCTCGAAAAGGATCGCGAGCTGCGCTGCCAGTCCGCGGCCGATCTGCGGGCCGACCTCCGGCGCCTTCAGCGGAGCATGGCTCCGGCGCGTACTCCGGCAATGGCTCCGGCCGTATCCGGCACAGGCGCGTATCCCGGCATGATGCGCGTGCCTTCCGGCTCTTCCGTTGTGCCCGCCGCGCCGCCGCCGCAGCCCTCCACTCTGATCCCGCCAGCCAGTCCGCCGCCTCGCCCGGCGGTCAGCCCAGCGAACAATTCCTCGCCGGCGGTGCCGGTCAAATCGCCTCCCGCATCGCCGGCCGGCATCCCTCCCGCTGCCGGTCACCGCGCGCCATCTTCCAGTCGCATTCCGACGGCTCCGTCCGCTTCACCGGGCTCCGGCCATCGCGTCACTCCGGCCCCCGGCGATATGACGCCGCTGATGCTGCCTGCCGCCCCCCGGCGCCACCATCAGGAAGAATCCGCGAAATCGCGCAGCGATCTCTTCACCGGCCTCTTCGTGGTGCTGATCGCGGTTGTCATCGTCGTGGGTGCCGGCATCTGGAGCCGCGCCAATCATGAGCCGGAGCCAGGCCAGTCTGCCGCCCACCCGTCCAGCGACGCGACCAGTTCGGCACCGCCTGCAACCGCAGCCAGCCTTGCCGGCACCTACCCCGCCCATCACATGCAGATCAACGGCCATGAGTGCAATGGCTCCGTTCAGCTCGCCCCGGATCAGATGGTTTACGCGTGCGGCGTGCAGTCCGTTACCCTCTCCCGCGCCGATATCCGCGCCATCGACGGCAGCGCCGTTCTCGATTCCGCCGGCAAGCGATGGCCCGTGCAGCTCGACGGCATGACCGCAGGCCAGGTGCACAATCTTCTGGAACGCTGGTACAGGAAGAATTCCGCCGACTCCGATCGGCACTGACCTCTGGGTCCCCTTAGTTCCCTGCCCCGGGATGAGATACGGAACTCGAGGGTGATACATTGCCCCCATGTTCCAGGCGCGCCGTTTCGTCCCCGCTGTTCTGCTCCTGACCCTGAGCAGCTTGTCCATCCAGGCCGCATCGGCTCAGAACGATCCCGCCCTCGAAAGCACGCTGCGGGCGATGATCGCCGGTTTCCAGGGCAAAGTCTCGCTCTATGCGCACGACATGGCCACCGGCCGCACCGTCGCCATCGACGCCGGTCAGCCCGTTCCCACCGCTTCCGTCATCAAGCTTTGCATCCTCTACACCGCGCTGGAGCAGATCCGCGCGGGCAAGGTGCGCTTCGACGACCGGCTGACCCTTCAAAAAGCGGACCAGGTTCCCGGCTCCGGAGTGCTGCTTTTCTTCGATACGCCCATGACACTCACCCTCAAAGACGCGCTGACGCTGATGATCGCCGAGAGCGACAACACCGCGGCCAATCTGGTCATCGATCACCTCGGCCTCAAAAACATCGACGACCAGATTCAGGCGCTGGGCATGAAGAACACCTGGCTCTATAAGAAGGTATTCCAGCCGGCCCAGGGCCCGATGCCCCCGGATCAGGCGCAGTTCGGCCTGGGGAAGACCACGGCCCGCGAAATGGCCGGTCTCATGGAACGCTTCGTCACCTGCAGCCTTGGCCCCGCGCCGGCAGAGCGTGTCGCGCGGTCCGGATCCGATCCAGGTGCCGCCATCCCTTCGGATCAGGCGCTCTGCTCGGCGGCGATCCACATGCTGAAGGATCAGTTTTTCCGCAACAGCATTCCGCGGTATCTGGAGAGCCTCGATACGACGGAGGGTGAATCGGCGGTCGCCAACAAGACCGGCGCGCTCGACCACGTCCGCAACGACGTCGGCGCGGTCTTCACGAAGCGGGGAACCATCATCATCTCCGAGTTCACCCACGACAACGCCGACACCAGCTGGACGCCGGATAACCAGGCCGAGGTGCTGATGGCGAAGCTGGCCAAAGCCATCGTGGATGCCTGGATGAAGTCAAGTTAGTCGAACCTGCTTTGCGGATCGACAACTTATTCCGGGGTTGGCGCGTGCGTCAGCCCCTCAATCATCTCCCGCCACTCCGGCCACCGGAGCGCCAGCGCCGCGCGCTGGCCCGAGTCGTAATCCGCGTAGTCGAATCCCGGGCTGACGGTGCATCCCAGCAGCGCGAACCGCCCGCCCCGCATCAGCCGCGAACCTTGCCAGACGCCCTGCGGCACCACCGTCTGCAGCAGCATGCCTGCCGCCACGTCGCTCCCCAGCACCACACGCCGCCCCGTTCCATCCGGACCGAGCTGCAGCATCTCCACCGGGTCGCCGAGGTAGAAATGAAATACTTCATCGGAAGCCAGCCGGTGCATCTCGGAAAAATTGTCGGGCTCCAGCAGGTAGTAGATGGCCGTTCCGGCGCGCCGCTCGCCCGTGTACCGCTCCGGCAGCACGCCTTTGGGAATTCGCTCCTCCGCTCGCCATGTCTCGGCAAACCACCCGCCTTCGCGGGGATGCGGCTCGAGTTTCAGGAGGGGCTTCAGTTCGGCTGCGCTGATCGACTTCGTCATGCAGCCATCGTACTGCCCGCGCAAATCCGCGAGCCGGGCTCCCGCTCGGTTCCAATCCGGCGGAGAATGACTCCATGTGCGGCCGCTACTATCTCCGATCCGACAAGCAGCGCATTGCCGAGGCCTTTCGGGTCGAGATCCCTCCCACCTTCGACATCCTGCCCTCTTACAACATCGCGCCACAGACCATGCAGCCCGTTGTGCGCCTCGACCACGAGACCGGCCACCGCGAGCTGGTGCTGATGCGCTGGGGACTCATCCCCTTCTGGGCCAAAGAGGCGAAGATCAGCTACAGCACCATCAACGCCAGGGTGGAAACCCTGACCACCAGCGCCGCGTTTCGCGAGGCGGTGAAATACCGCCGCTGCCTCATTCCCGCCGACGGCTTCTATGAGTGGCAGCATCTCGGCCCGAAAACGACGCAGCCTTACGCCGTGGCGCTGCGCGACGGCTCCATGTTCGCCTTCGCGGGACTCTGGGAGAACTGGAACGATACGACGACGCGCGAGCGGCTCGAGACCTTCACCATCATCACTACCGAGCCCAATGAGCTGATCCATCCCCTCCGCGGACCCATCCTCCACGACCGCATGCCGGCCATTCTGGCCCCCGCGGATTACGAGCGCTGGATGGCTCCTGCCGATCCGGCCCGCCTGCCCACGGACCTGCTCCGGCCCTTCGACGCCACCCGGATGTCCGCGTGGAAAGTCAGCGCCGCCGTCGGCAATGTCCGCAACGATTCACCGGAGCTGTGCAGGGAAGCGCTCTGAGCGCATGCCGTCACCGGCCGCTGATGCGGGATACTGTGGCCGCACTCAAAAGAGCGCTTTGGGATGTAGACAATCTCCACATCCAGGAGTAGATTGTCTACGTCTATGAGCACGAAAGATCGGTACAGAAATCGGATTGAGCTGTTGCAGGGCACTCTCGACATGCTCATCCTGCAGACGCTGCAGTGGGGCCCTCAGCACGGATATGGCATTGTTCAGGCGCTGCGCGTCCAGTCCGGCGAGGTGCTGCAGGTGGAAACAGGTTCGCTCTATCCGGCGCTGCACCGGCTGGAGCGGCAGGGGTGGGTGCGCTCGGAGTGGAAGCAGACGGAGAGCAACCAGCGCGCCCGCTATTACCGCATCACGGCCAGTGGCAAGAGGCAGCTTGTCTCGGATCTGAGCCGGTGGGAGCGGATCGTGGAGGCCATCGGCTCGATCATGCACGGCAGACCTGAGGAAGGTGAGGCATGAGCCGGCGCTGGCGGCTTCCTTTTCGTCGGCGCAGAGAGGATCTGCAGGCGGAGATCGATACTCATCTCCGGACGGCGATTGCCCATCGCATCGCCCAGGGTGAATCGGAAGAGGCCGCACGCCAGGCAACGCTGCGCGAGTTTGGCAACGTCCCGCTGATCCAGGACGTAACGCGCCAGACCTGGGGCTGGCTCTGGCTGGAGTGGCTGGCCCGGGATCTTGGTTACACCTTACGGCAGATACGACGCTCCCCGGGTTTCGCCGTCAGCGTCATCGGAACGCTGGCGCTGGGCATCGCTGCGGCAGCAGCCATGTTTACTGTGGTGGATCACGTTCTGCTCCGGCCGGTACCGTATCGGGATCCGAGGCGGCTGGTGGAGATCCAGGAGGTCAACCGTGCCGGCAAGGCAAGCTGGCCGCAACCCTGGCTCGATATCGAGCAATGGATCCGGCAGAGCCGGTCTTTTCGCCAGATTGCTTTCTTCGCGGAAAGGGGCGGCCGGCATTACCTCGAAGGCAATACCACTGCGCTGCTGGTAGAGGATGTGGACGTAAGCGCCAATCTGCTGCATATGCTGGGCGTGCCGCCAGAGCTTGGCCACGCCTTCCTGCCGGAACCTCCGGGCGTCACACCGGGAAAGAACGCGGGGACGATTGTGCTGAGCGATGCAGCGTGGCGGGACGTCTTCAGCGGCGACCCCGGCATCCCTGGCAAAGTGGTCCGGATTGATAACACCCCCTACACCGTGGCCGGCATCATGCCGCCAGGCTTCCGGTATCCAGTTGGCACTTCTGCATCGCCCCAGGTGTGGGTCCCGCTTCAGCCCGGCAAGGACGACCAGATAAGAACCAACAACGCTAACGATTATTCCGTGCTGGCGCGCCTGCGGCCGGGGGTCACGATCGCCGAAGCGAGCGCTGAAATGACTGTGATCCAGAAGCGGGTCTCGGCCGGATACGCCGATGCCCAGGCCCGCCAGGATCACAGCGGAATCCGTATCCATCGCTATGAAGACACGCTGGTCGACGCCGGCGTGTGGAAGGCACTGCTCGCGCTGCTGGCCGCCTCGGGCGTTTTGTGGCTGATCGCCAGCCTGAACGTCGCGAATCTGCTGCTGGCGCGCAGCACGGCGCGGCAGCGAGAGATGGCCATGCGCCGCGCCCTCGGCGCCAGCCGCTGGCGCGTGGTGCAGAAGATGATGGTGGAAGGCCTGGTGCTTAGCGCAATCGCCGGTGCTCTGGGCTTTGCGCTGGCGCTCGGCTCCGTGCGGCTGATGGCCCACGAACTGGCCCAGCATCTGCCCCTGCCCGCTCCGGCCACGCCGGACTGGCAGATTCTGGGCGCACTCCTCGCGATGACAGTCACTTCGGCGCTAATGGCTACAGCGTGGCCTGCGCTGCTGACGGCACGGGCGCCGATTGAGCCGGCGCTGAAACAGGGCGGCCAGCAAACCGGTACGGCACGGCGGCACAACCGGGTTCGGGGCGCCCTGGTGGCGGCGCAGGTTGCCCTGTCGCTGACCCTGCTGGTCATCTGCGGACTTCTGCTGCAAACCATCTACAGGTTGCGGCGGGTTCCGCTCGGCTTCCGCACCGATCACATTATCGTGGCCGATCTCAATATCCCGTCCTTCCGTTTCGCAGGGAAGGATATGATGCAGTCGCTGTACGCGCCGCTGCTGGAGCGGATTCAGCATCTGCATGGCGTGCAAAGCGCAGGTCTGATGAACGAGGTGCCGCTGCAGCAGACTTTCGGCATCATGCTGGCCCTGCGCCAGAACAACAATCAGGATATTCACGCCTGGCTGAAGCCGCTGAGTCCGGAGATTCAGCGGGTCTTCGGCTTCAGAATGCTGGCGGGGCGGTTCTTCAATTCCACCGATACGCCTTCCTCGCAACCGGTGGTCGTGGTCAATCCGGCCTTCATGCGGCAGTACGCACCCGATAAACACAATCCGGCCTCCGCCCTTGGCATGACGTTCTGGCGTATCCGCCAGAATGCTCCGATGCACATCGTCGGTGTCCTTGACGATCAGCACCAGTGGAGTATCGGATTGCCCTCACAGCCGGAGGTGGACGTGTGTCTCTGCCAGATCACGCCAAAGAGCGGGGTTTACCGGGTTTCCACCGTCGTGATGGACGCTGCCATTCGCACCGATCAGCCAACGCAGATCCTGATCCCGGAGATTCGCGATATCCTGCGCCACGCCAGCCCCGAACTGGCGACGGCAACCATCACCACCATGGATCAGATCGTGGAGGATTCCTACGGCAGCCAGCGGCTGGCGGCGCATCTGCTGGAGATCTTTGGAGCGACGGCTCTGCTGCTCTGCATTGCGGGGCTCTTTGGGTTGTTGAGTTACATCGTGGTCCAGCGCACGCGGGAAATCGGGCTGCGCATCGCGCTCGGCGCCACGCGGAAAACTCTGCTGTGGCTGGTTCTGCGCCAGGCGGGCGGGATGCTGCTGGTGGGCGTCGTGGCCGGCGGCGGAATGGCCTTTGCCTCGTCGCGGCTGGTACAGGGCTTTCTTTACGGCGTGAGCGCGCACGATGGATGGACGCTGGCCGGCTCGGCGACGCTGCTCTTTACAGCGGGAATGCTCGCGGCGTATCTGCCCGCGCGGCGGGCGGCACGCGTCGACCCGATGCAGTCTCTGCGGGCTGAATGAAGCGGCGCCCGCGATCTGGTTGCGGTGATCTTTTCACCGGCTGAGGCAGAGCATGAGGCGAATCCGGATTTTCCGAGGACAGCGGCGGAAGAAGGAACTTCAGGAGGAGATCGAATCGCACCTGCAGATAGCCATGGGCGACCGCATCGCCAGAGGTGAATCGCAGGAGGCCGCCCGCCAGGCCGCCCTGCGCGAGTTTGGCAACATATCGCTGATTCAGGATGTAACGCGCACGGTGTGGGGCTGGCTCGGAGTGGAGCGGCTCGTTCAGGACGGACGTTTCACGTTGCGGCAGGTTCGGAGATCGCCCGCATTCGCCGTCATGGTGGTTGGCGCGCTGGGCCTGGGCATCGGCGCCTGCACGCTGGTTTTTGCCATTGTGTACGGCGCGCTGATCAACCCCTATCCCTACCGGGATGCCAACCGTATCGTGCAGATGGGATTCCACGACAAGCGCGGGATCCGCGGCTTCATGGCGGTGACTGCCCATGATCTGCCCGCGGTGCGGCACAGCCCCCTGGTCGAAGACGCGATGCTGACGGGGTTTGCCGATCCGATCACAGCTGTGGACGGCTACCCGCAGGATGTGCGGGCGGCGCTCCTCTCCGCAGACAGCTTCCGCTTCCTGGGTGTTAAACCGCTGCTGGGCCGGACCTTTACGACCCAGGATCAAAATAAGCTGGTGACGGTGCTGGGCTACGAATTCTGCCGGAATCACTATGCCTGCAATAGAAATATTCTCGGACGAATCATCGATCTGAATCGCCGCGGTTACACGATTGTCGGCGTCATGCCGCAAAGGTTCACCTGGGAAGACGCCTCCATCTTTCTGCCGCTTACTGCGGGCAGCGAGAGCTATCCGCTCTATCTGCGCCCCCGCAAGGGAGTCTCTCCTGGCGCTCTGGCTGACGCTATGCTCGCTCTGGTTCGGCGCTTTGTGCTGGCCTCGGATGGAGTTGCGCTGCCCGCTGAGGTGCGGCTCACCGCGGAACCGCTCGGTGAACGGCGAGGCGGCACGATGCGGGAGCGGCTGGAGGTCTTGCTGGCGTCCGTGCTCCTGCTGTTGCTGATCGCCTGCGCGAATGCGTCCATCCTGATGTCGGGCCGGGCCATCGCGCGCGAGCATGAATTTGGCATTCGCCAGGCACTGGGCGCCGGGCGGAGCCGGCTTGTGCGACAACTGCTGACGGAGGCGATGCTGCTGGCGCTCTGCGGAGGCATCCTTGGCGCCGGGCTTGCCTATGGCGGTATTGCGCTGTTGCGCGTGCCGCTGATACAAAGCTTTCTCCCTGCCGAGGCGGTACTCAGCGTCAACGCTCAGGTTCTCGGCTTCAGTACGCTGCTGGCTGCCGGCACGGGCCTTCTTTTCGGAATCGTTCCCGGACTGGAGGTTTCCGGAATCCTCTTCGGGCGGCGGCGGCTCGGACTGCGCGCGACAGGAGCCACACGCCGCAGTCGGTCGCATCGTGGCATGGTGCTGGCGCAGGTTGCTCTTACGCTTGTGCTGCTGGCGACGGCCGTTACCACCATCCGCGCCTTCCTTCAGCTCTACCGGCTCGACCTGGGCTACGACCCGCATCATGTTCTCACCTTCCGCCTGCCGATTCCTGAAGGGGAATATGCCACCTGGAGTCAGCGTCTGCGGTATTACAGTGCTCTGCAGCAACAACTGGCGGCCATCCCCGGTGTGACCTCCGCCAGCGTCGACGAGGCGATGGCGACCAGCGGCGGCACGCAGATGGAGTACGGAATGCCGAGCGTGGCATGGGGTCCCGACATGGACTCCAGGATGCCGCGCGCCGATTTTGAATTCGTAGATACGAGCTACCTGGGGACGATGCGCATTCCCGTTCTCGCGGGACGCCCTTTTACTCAGGACGAATACTCGCGGGGCAACGACGTGGCTCTGATCAATCGCAGCTTCGCGCGCCGCCTTTTTGGTTCCACGAACCCGGTTGGCCGCTTGCTTCGCTTGCCGCCGCTGGCTGCGGGTTACCCCGGAATCCTGCGTCCTGCGCATCCGGACGAATATGTCCGGATCATCGGAGTCACGGGCGACGTTCTGGCTGCATGGAGCCCGGGCACCCCGCCGCGAGAAACCCTTTATCTGCCGGCATCGCTCTTTCTGGGGGCGTGGAATGTTCGCGCCCAGCTTCGTACCAGCGGAGATCCGATGTCGCTTCTGGAAACTGCGCGAAAGGCGATCAGGGGGCTTAACCCGGGTCAGCCCATCTCTCAGGCCAGAACCATCGACGGTATTCTCAGCGAGGATCTGCGGAGCCGCGATCGCTGGCTGGCTGCGCTTTTTGGCGCATTCGCGGGACTCGCACTGGCTCTGGCGGTTGCAGGACTCTACAGCGTCGTGTCTTATGCAGTCACGCAACGAAAGCGGGAGATTGGCATACGGATGGCTCTCGGTGCGCGGCGGGAGGACATCTTCAGAGCCACACTGCTTTCCGAGATCAGCATTGTTTTCGCCGGAATCCTGGCGGGATTCGCCCTCAGTGTTCCCGCACAGAGTCTCCTAACGCGTTTGTTCGCACTCCATACCGGCGGCGGCTGGATTCTTCCCATCAGCGGAGCAGCCATGATGGCAGTCGCGATATTCGCAGCCTCCCTGCCGTCGTACAGAGCGTCCAGAGTCGATCCGATGGAAGTGCTGCGGACAGAATGAGCCTCCATTCAGCTGGCGGGGCAGGCGCGATGAGAGTCGAAGATGAGCTGAGGATCTGAACCGGCAGGCTTTGCATGTGGAAAGTCGGCGCTGCCGCCGGCAACCTGCGCAACGACTCGCCGAAGCTGCGCCCAGTTGCCCCTGAGACTCTGCCGCTGTGGAGCGGCCGCGCTCGCCGTCAGCAGGCGTAAGCCGCAACCGCGAAGAAGAAGCTGTCGTGTGTGTAGGAGATTCTGAAGACGCTTCCGTCACTGAGAACCAGGTCCTGATCCTCGGGATCGAGCTTCCTCTCGGCGCTCTCGATGTGCCCTTCCACGACGGGATGAAGCAGCGACGCACCCGCCACCTGTCCGCGGCTTTCGCGCCGCAGCTTCACATCCGGGCCGAAACGGACCTGTTTCCTGCTGCCATTGCGGTTCACAATCGTGGCGATCTGGCCTGCCAGGCTGTTTGATTCACGGGCCTTCCATTCGGCCTGCACTGCTTCCAGGGTTTGTGCCATGGCGACCAGCGTAAAGCGCCGCCGAGACACGCCGAAATCCCCAAACCGGGTCAGAGCGGCTCCCCTGCCGTGTCAGATGGGGCACCCGGCGAAGAAGGCCTCCACATCGCCGATGTTCTGCGTGATGAAGTAGGGCGGCAGGCTTTCGAGAAAGATCCGTCCATAGCGCTGCCGCTCCAGGCGAGGATCGAGCAGCATCAGCACACCCCGGTCGTCGAGGGAGCGGATCAGCCGCCCAAAGCCCTGCTTCAGCGTGATCACCGCCGAGGGCACCTGGTACTCGAAGAACGGCTTGCCTCCCGCCTGCTCGATCGCCCGCATGCGCGCCTGCACTACCGGGTCAGTCGGCACCGCAAAGGGGAGCCGGTCGATGATCACGCAGCTCAGGGCATCGCCCTGCACGTCCACGCCCTGCCAGAAGCTCGATGTGCCGAAGAGCACCGCATTGCGGGTCATGCGAAACTCCTCGAGCAGCGCCTTGCGCGGCGCGGTTCCCTGCAGCAGCAGCGGATAGCCCACCTCGCACAGCAGCCGCTCGTAAAGGTCGCGCATCTGCTGGTAGCTGGTGAAGAGGCAGAAAGCCCGCCCGCGGGTAATGTCCAGCATGCGCCGGATGCGCTTCGCCGCTTCCTCCTGGAAATTCGGCTCGCGCGGGTCCGGCATCTCCGGCGGCAGATAGAGCAGCGCCTGTCGCCCATACTGGAAGTGCGAGGGCACGACCAGCTCCCGGGCCTCATCGAGGCCCAGCCGCTTGCGGAAATGCGCAAAGCCACCCTGCACCGTAAGCGTGGCCGAGGTCAGCACCACGCTGGGGTAATTCCCGAAGAGCATGTCCCGCAGGAGGTCCGAAACATCGATGGGCGTCGCCTGCAGATGCGTGCTCATTTGCCGGCCGCTGCGCCGTTCCAGCCAGAAGACGGTGTTGCGGTCCTCGGATTCCATCAGGAATTTGAGCTGCTCCCGCACCATGCCCGCGCGGCGGCGCAGTGGCTGCGCTTCCTCCGCGCCGCGCTGACGCTCCAGCTCGGTTTCCATCCGGTGCAGCGCATTCAGCACACCCAGGTAGACGTCGCCCTGCGTCTCCAGGAACTCCTCGCGGTTGGCGAAGGGCATCCGCCCTTCGCCGCTGGCCCGCATGGGCAGCGCGCCGAAGAACATCCGCGCCCGCTCCCGGATCATCTGCGCCGCGCTGACGACTTCCGCCTTCAGCTCGCCCTGCGCGCGCAGCAGCGTTTCGATGTCCCGCGCCAGCTCTTCGAATTTCAGGTTACTCAGGCCAACGCCGAAGTAGCTCGATGCGACATCCTCCAGCTCATGCGCCTCGTCGAAGATGACAACTCCGGCCTCCGGCAGCACGCCCGCATCGGGAGCGCCGGCTGCCTGCTGCCGCACCGCCATGTCGGCAAAGAAAAGATGGTGGTTGACGATGACGATGTCGCTCTCGGCCGCGCGCCGCCGCATCTCCGTAATGAAGCAGCGCCCGTAATCCGGGCAGGTCTGCCCCAGGCAGGCCTCGCTGCGCGCATCCAGCTTTGCCCACAGCGCGCTCGACTCGGGAAGGTCGTCGATCTCCGCCCGGTCGCCCGTGTCGGTGGTCTTTTCCCACTCCGCAATGGCCTGGTATTGGGAAATCTCTTCGAGCCCCGACAGGATCGGCTGGCTGCGCAGCGCAAAGAGCTTGTGCCGGCACAGATAATTCGCACGCCCTTTCATGTAACAGACGCGCAGCGGTCCCAGCAGCGATTGGAGGAATGGCACGTCCTTGAAGAAGAGCTGCTCCTGCAGGTTCTTGGTTCCGGTCGAGATGATCACCCGCCGCCCTGTCGCCGCACACAGCCGCAGCGCCGGCAGCAGATAGGCCAGGGTTTTGCCCGTCCCTGTGCCCGCCTCCACGATCAGGTGGCGATTGTCCTGGAAGGCCCGCTCCACGGCCTGCGCCATTTCGAGCTGCCCACGGCGAAATTCATAGGGCAGGCTCGATCGCGACAGCACGCCTCCCGGCGCGAAGAACTCGTGCAGCGAAGGCAGCGCCTGAGCGGTTTGGGGGCCGGAAGACACTTCCCCATTATCGGGCATGCATCGAGTTTGGCCCTCTACCGACGATGCAGGGGATACAGAAGGTACCGGCTCACCCCACCGGAATTCCCCTTGCCTCGGCAGCCTTGCGCTGCGCCGCGCGCCAGTTCAACAGCGGACGCGCCGCCAGAAGCATCCCCAGCACGACCGTGATGGCCAGCGGCGTCTTAACTCCGGTCTTTACGCCCCACCAGTAGTGGACGACCCCGGAGATCGCGGCCAGATAGGCCAGGCGATGCAGCCGGTTCCAGGTTTTTCCGCCCAGCTTGCGGATGGACCACGTGGTCGAGGTCAGCGCCAGGGGCAGCAGCGTCAGCCAGGCAGCGACGCCGGCCACGATGAACCGCCGCTGGCTGATATCGTCCACGATGGCCGACCAGCTAAAGCCGGCATACAGCCAGAGGTAGGTCATCAGGTGCAGGCAGCCGCAGAAGAAGGCGTAAAGGCCGAGCATGCGGCGAAAACGGATCAGCCAGTTCAGCTTCGGGATCAGCCGCCGCACGGGGGTAATGGCGAGGCTGATCACGAGCAGCCGCAGCGTTCCGCGGCCGGTGAAGAAGGTGACGGTATGGGTCGGGTCAGGCCCGAGCGCGCTGGGGTCGCTGCTGACCGAAAGCCACAGCCGCCACAGCAGCCAGCCCACCGGTGCGAGACAGGCAATGTGCGCACAGACCTTCAGCGCGAGAATCCAGCGGCGGTTCATCCCGTCTCAGTAATACTTCAGCAGGTTCATGCCGGCATAGAGGCTGGCCACCTGATCGCCGTAGCCGTTGAACATCAGCGTCGGCTGCAGCTGCCGCCAGATGGGCGCGCCGATCACCCGCTCGCGCTTCTGGCTCCAGCGTGGATGATCCCGGTTCGGGTTCACGTTGGAGTAGAAGCCGTACTCATTCGGCGCCATCTCGTTCCAGGTGGTCATCGGCTGCTTCCTGACGAACTTCACCGTCACGATGGACTTCGGCGACTTGAACCCGTACTTCCAGGGAACGACAATGCGCACCGGGGCGCCATCCTGGTTGGGCAGCGTCTCGCCGTACAGGCCGAAGGTGAGCAGCGTCAGCGGATGCATCGCTTCATCCATCCGCAGGCCTTCGGAATAAGGCCAGGAAATCCCGGCGTTCCACGGCAGCAGCTCCTGTTTCGGATTATCGTCGGAGAGAAACTGCACGTATTTGGCGGTGCTCAGCGGATCGCACTGCCTGATGAACTCCGACAGAGAATACCCCGCCCACGGGATCACCATGCTCCACGCCTCGACGCAGCGGAAGCGGTAGACTCGCTCCTCCATGGGACGCAGCTTGAGCAGCGTGTCGATGTCGAAGGTCTTCGGCTTGCTCACCAGCCCTTCCACCTTCACCGTCCACGGACGCGTCTTCAGCGTGTGCGCGTTTCTAGCCGGATCGTCCTTGTTGACGCCGAATTCGTAGAAGTTGTTGTAGTGGGTGATGTCCTCGTAGGGCGTGAGCGTCAGTCCGGGCGTGGAGAGCGGGCTTGCGATCGTCGCCAGCTTTTCGAGCGGCGGCGTGCTTCCCTTGCCCGTATCGCCGAAGGCGCGTTTCCCTGCCGCGACTGCCAGTCCCGCCACAGCCGCTGCCATGAAGGTCCGCCGATTCACGTACACCTGCTTCGGCGTGATCTCCGAAGACGGAATATCGGATTTTGTCCGGATCAGCATGGGGGTACTCCTACTCTACTCGCCTGTTGGTTCGACGCTCCACTCCGATCGGTCGCACGCTGAAATTTCTGCGTGTTAGGTTAGAACCCGAGGAGCCCTCATGGTTACAGGGAACCCGCAATCCTCCCTCTCCGGAATGGAGCGCGACCGCGTGTACCGCGCCTCCGAAGTCCTGCTCCGCGCCCGGCGCGCAACCTCGCCGATTCAGAACCTCCCGGAAGACCTGCGTCCCCACAACCTGGAAGAAGCGTACGCCCTCCAGGACATGATCGGCATGGCCCTTTCGCCCATCGGCGGCTGGAAAATCGGCGCGCCCTCGCCGGATGCCACTCCGCTCTTCGGTCCCATGCCCCTCTGGGGCGGATACATCCCGTCCGGCCAGAGCGTGAGCCGCGACCTGCGCCGCCTCCGGGGTGTGGAGGCGGAAATTGCCTTCCATCTCGGCCGCGACCTGCCCCCGCGCCCCCAGCCCTATACGCGTGAAGAAGTGGCAGCGGCCATTGCCGGCGCGCATCCTGCCATTGAGCTGCTTGAATCGGCCTTCGTCGATCCGGACAATGCCGACCGGCTCTCGATGATCGGCGATCTCCAGATGAACGGCGGCTTCGCGTACGGTCCGGCGCTGGCCAACTGGCAGTCGGTGAACCTGGCGAACGAATCCGTCACCGTCCAGATCAACAACGAGGTCCGTTTTCAGGGCACAGCCTCAAACACCGCGGGCACCGACCTGGTCCGTCTCGTCGTCTGGCTGGCCAATGAAGGCGCGGGACGCACAGGCGGCCTGCGCGCCGGCGACTGGATCACCACCGGCAGCTGGTCCGGCAAGGCATGGACCCCGCCGGGAGCGAGCGTCCGCGTCCGCTTCTCGACCTTCGGCGAGGTCGCGGTCACTTTCGAGTGAGGCTCCTTTGCATGCGGACCCTTCTGCTCGCCGCGCTTGCGTGCCTGGGATTCTCAGGCTGCGCTGCATCCTGGGCGCAGGCACCGGAAGTGACGATCGGCAGCGGCACGCTGCGGGGGCTGCATCCTGAGGCCCTTCCCCGCGGAGGCGCCTTCCTCGGCATTCCTTTTGCGGCGCAGCCTGTCGGGAATCTCCGCTGGCGCGCGCCCGAGCTGCCGCCCCGGTGGCCGGGAGTTCGCGATGCGCAGCAGTACGGGCCAGCCTGCCCGCAGTTTCCGAGCCCGTGGTTGCCGGAAATGCTGGGCATCCGCAGCATGCCTACCAATGAGGCGTGCCTGTACCTCAATGTCTGGACGCCCGATCTGCGCCAGGGAGCGAATCTCCCGGTCTTCGTCTGGGTGCACGGCGGCGGCAACGTCGAGGGGTCCGGAGAATGGCCGCCTCTGGGCGTCACGCTGGCGCGGAAGGGGATCGTCGTCGTCAGCCTCAACTACCGCCTTGGCGTCTTTGGTTTTCTGGCGGGCACGGCGCTCGATGCCGAATCCGCGCACCATGTCTCCGGCAACTACGGCCACCTCGATCAGCTTGCGGCCCTTGAGTGGGTCCGGCGCAACATCCGGCAGTTTGGGGGGAATCCCGGCAGAGTCACCATCGGAGGCCAGTCCTCGGGCGCTCTTGACGTCTGTAACCTCATGGCGTCGCCTCTGGCGCGAGGGCTGTTCGAGGGAGCCGTTCTGCAAAGCGGCGTCTGCGTCGACTCGGTGTATCCCACCCTGCAGGAGGTCAGTACCGGTGTCGAGCAACTGGCGAAGGATCTCGGCATCGCCCCCGGGGCGGAAGCGCTCAGCAGGCTCCGCGCTCTGCCCGCGGACCGTGTGATGCAGGCTGCCGCCGCCGATGCGACCCTCGATCTGGAACCGGACATCGACGGCTGGGTTCTGCCGCAGCAGGCCACAGAGACCTTTGCGCACGGGAGGCAGCTGGCCGTTCCGGTGCTGGAGGGCAGCAACGAAGATGAGGTTTCGATCTTCGCCAGTTCCCTGGTCGGCGGCAGATCGTGGCGCCCGGCCACGGTCGCCCAGTACCGCGACTGGCTCCGCAACCGCTTTCATTCCCTGGCGGATCAGGTTTTCGCCGAATATCCCGCCCGCTCCGACGGCGATGCTCGCCGCGCCTTCGAGACCATGGACACCGACTTCGACTTCGGCTTCGGAGCATGGCTGCTGGCCCACGACACGGCGAGGATCGGCCGAAAGGCCTTCCTCTATCACTTTACCTATGTCGGCCCGGGCGAGTTTGCCGCCCTCGGAGCCTTCCACGCGGAAGAGAGCATGTTCCTGAGCCGGAGGTACTGGACGACCTGGACCGCGCGCCCCGCGGATCAGCCGCTGTCCCGCATCATCATCGGGTACTGGGTGCAGTTCGTGAAGACCGGCAATCCCAATGGCGCCGATCTGCCCGCATGGCCCACTTACTCGCCACAGGATCGCGTCTGCCAGCGGCTGGGCCGCCGGATCGGACCCGAGCCCGTTCCGCGTCTGAAGAACTTCCCTGTCTTCCAGCAATACCTGACATCCCGGCTCGAGCAACAGACGGCCCACTGACCGCCCGCTGACCGAAAGAGCGCGCAGAACCGGGATCCTCAGCTCATCCCCGTGTTGCGATCTGAATCAACCCCTGCCGCGGTCTTGCGGCGTATACTCGGGTCTCCGATGCGCTGAGGCCCAAAATGGATATGATTCGATATGGTTTGCGGCGGTATTGCCTTGTTCTGAGCCTGCTGCTCGCGCTGCCCTGCGCCGTGCTCGCGCAGCAGGCGTCAACCTCGATCCTTCACGCACCCCAGGCCACGAAGCTGCTTCCCGACTCGGTTTTCTTTGCCGGCAAGTCCGCCAGCACGCAGTTGCGCAACTCCGCGGGACTCCGCTTCGCCGATGGCCAGTACACGCTCGCCGTCCTGGTGGACACCTCCGGTTACTCCACCGGTGTTCAGGAAAAATATCAGGGGTATCTGCTCAGCGAAGTGCCGCTGGAGATCGAGGGCCACGCTCTTCCGGCCGGCGCCTACGGCGTGGGATTTGTTGGAAGCAGCTTCCACGTCATGGATATCGGGTCGCATGACCTGTTCCTTGCCGCGGCCAGGCACGACGAGCAGATGCGGCGCCCGGTTCCCCTGCAAATCCTGCCCGGGGCGGCAGCCTCTGAGTACCGCCTCTGTTTCGGGCGCAACTGTGTCAGTTTGCGGAGAGGACGCTGAGTATCGAAGGCTGCAGTAACAATTTCGGCCCCAGACTCATCTAACGGACAGCAGGGTCCCGATCGACG
Organism: Acidobacteriota bacterium; assembly: GCA_021792135.1. Taxonomy (GTDB): domain Bacteria; phylum Acidobacteriota; class Terriglobia; order Terriglobales; family Acidobacteriaceae; genus Palsa-343. Next base: position 52,431 of record JAJYVF010000026.1, read on the forward strand.
GTTCCCTGCAGGCGGCATCGAAGCCGGGGCGGGATTTTGTTCCTGCTCTTCGCAGGACTTCCCCGGGCTCGCTCGGTTGCCATGCGAAAGGATCGTATGAGAAAGACATTGTCCGTCGTGACGGGTGTCGTGGCAGGCCTGCTGGCCGCCGCTCCCCTGGCTCTGGCCCAGCACGAAATCGAAGGCACGGGCCAGGCCATCGTCACCGTGCTGCCCAAAAACAACAAGCAGCAGACCGCTCAGGTTTCGGAGCAGACCCTGAAAGTCCAGGTGGACGGAAAGAACGCGAAGATCAGTAACTGGGTGCCTCTGGGCAGCCAGCAGACCGGCGTGGAACTGGTGTTGCTGATCGATGGAGGCGCGCGGGCCACTCTGGGCCGGGAGTGGGATGACATCACCCACTTCGTCCAGAACCTTCCGCCCAACGTGAAAGTCACGCTGGCTTATATGGAGAACGGCGGCGCCGAGCTCACCGGGCCGCTGACCGCCGATCATGCCAAAGCCGCCCAGGAACTGCACCTGCCCATGGCCGTTCCGGGCTACAGTGCGAGCCCGTATTTCTGCCTGTCCTCGCTGGCGAGGCACTGGCCTTCCAATGCTCCCAACGTCCGCCGCGAAGTCATCATGATCACCGACGGTGTGGATTATTACGAGCTGCACTACGACCCGGAAGACCCCTACGTGCACGCGGCCATGCTGGACTCAGTCCGCGCCGGGCTCCTCGTTTATTCCATCTACTGGAAGAGCAACGGGCCCCTCGACCGCACCTGGTATGAAACCGATGCCGGACAGAACCTGCTGATGGAGATCACCCAGGATACCGGCGGCTATTCATACTGGATCGGCATGGGCAATCCCGTCACCCTCGCTCCCTACTTCGACGACTTTGACCGCCGGCTCAAAAACCAATATGAGCTGGACATCGCCGGACCTCTGCATGGCAAGTCGGAGGTCGAGACCCTGAAGGTGAAGTGCAGCGATTCGAAGGTAAAAGCGACCGCCCCACAGCGGGTCTCGGTCGTTCTGCCGGGAGGCAATGCGCCCGCGTAGCGGTTACAGAAAGGGCTGGTAAGGAAGAAGGGCGCATGCCGAAGCGGATGCGCCCTTTCGTTGGCTCAGCGGCCGGCGACCAGCTGATTGGCGGGCAGACTGGCGACGTCGTCCGACTCCGTGCCGTCGCTGAGGCCGCCGTAGCGGCGTTCGCGCCGCTGATAATCCTCGATGGCCTCGAGCAGGTGGATGCCCCGGAAGTCCGGCCACAGGCGGCCCGTCACGTAGATCTCCGTGTACGCAATCTGCCAGAGCAGGAAGTTCGAGACGCGCATTTCCCCGGAGGTGCGGATCAGCAGATCCGGGTCGGGCATATGCGCGGTGTACAGGTGCCGGTGGATATCCGATTCGTCGATGTCGTCCGGGCGCAGCCCCGTCCGCTGGGTTTCCGCGCACAGCGACCGGAAGGCGTCCACCAGCTCGGAGCGCGCGCCGTAGTTCAGCGCCAGCGTCAGCGTGGTGCCGGTATTGAGGCGGGTCGCTTCCGCCGCCCACTGCATCCGCTCCCGCACCTCGACCGGCAGATCTTCCGTGCGCCCGATGTAGCGGATGCGGACGTTGTTGTCGTTCATGCGCTGGACGTTATTGGACAGATAGGTCCGCAGCAGCCGCATCAGGAAGTTGACTTCCGTTTTGGGGCGCCGCAGATTGTTCTCCAGCGAGAACGCATAGAGGGTGAGCCATGGCAGCCCGATCCGCGACGCGGTCTCGACCACATACTGCACGGCTTCGGCGCCCTGCTGGTGTCCGAAGAAGCGCTTCAGGCTGCGCTTGCCGGCCCAGCGGCCGTTTCCGTCCATGATGATGGCCACGTGGTGGGGCAGGCGCTCGGGGTCGAGACGACGATAGACGGCTGCCTCGTCGGCGGGCAGTTCATGCACTCGGCTGGAATTCAGCGACAACGGTTCCTTTCCCGCGGACCCTGGTAGGGACGGTCGGAGAACACTGAAAGGGCATCGTGATCACCGCAACGTAACTGCGGGGCACCAGCGTGCGCCGTGCCGCGGAAGCCTGGAAGCAGTTCCCCTTTGCCGAATTATACAGAGGCGTACCGGCACCGTACGAGACACACCCGCGAAGCTTCACAACCACAGATGCTGGTGGCCGGAAGCTAGACTGGCCGGCGCCGACCGGAGGCCATTTCCCGAACCTGATTCAGGAACATCGAGCGCTGGAAGGCATCCAGCTGGGTCAGCAGGGGCGCAATTTCGGCCAGAAACGGATCAGCCATCAGCACGGCCGCCTCGCGCGCGCGGCGGCTCCGCCCATCGCGCAGCAGATCGCAAACGTCGATTCCCAGAGCATGGGCCAGACGCTCCAGCGACGACAGCGTGGGCACAGCCTTGCCGTTTTCAATCTTCGAGATGTAGGTGCGCGGCACCTGCATGCGTCCTGCCAGCTGCCTCTGGCTCAGGCACCGGTCCCGGCGGGCATCCCGGACGGCGCGCGCCACGTCAATACCTTCGTTGTCCTCCGCCGTCTGCGGATGGGACGCAACCACCTGCGGCGCCAGGGACTCCGGTTCATCGTTTTCGAGGGGCTTGTGGCAACGCCTGCACAGGGAATTCGACGTGCGGAACTGCACCAGACTACAGAAGTCGCAACGTAATACCTCGCGTGCCTCAACGGTTGCTAAGGTAGTTGCCATAGATTGTGCGGATAGCCAGAGCAAGCGATCCGGGGCGGACAACTCCGGAGAAGCCATCCGCCTGGAAAATACTTTCAGGGGAAGGTATCCTCCTTGTCAAGTGAAAACGGTGAGTCTCTCGCGAAAAAACCTGGAAATGCCAGGAAAAACCGAAAAGGAATCCTGATTCGATGGCTGCGAATTCCCGCTGGACCCGCGAGCGCGCCTGGACCCTGCTGAACGAACACACGCAGTCGGCCAGTCTGCTGAAGCATGCTCTGGCCGTGGAGAGTTGTGTGCGCGCCTATGCCGAGCGCGAAGCCGGGGCGCTGCAACTCTCCTCCGAGGAGCGCACCGGCCTCCTCGAAATCTGGTCGGCCACCGCCCTCCTGCACGACTTCGATTATGAGCAGCATCCCTCGCTCGACGAGCATCCCTTCGTTGGCGTCGGCATTCTGGAAGAACAGGGCTGGCCGCACGAAATCCGCACCGCCATTCTGGGCCATGCGGAATATTCCGGTATCCCGCGCGAGTCGGCTCTGGCGAAGGCGCTCTTTGCCTGCGACGAGCTGGCCGGATTCCTCACCGCCTGCGCGCTGGTGAAGCCGACGAAGTCGATTCACGAAGTGGATGTAACCAGCGTGAAGAAGAAGATGAAAGACAAAGCCTTTGCGCGCGCCGTCAATCGCGGCGACATCGTGAAGGGCGCCGAGGAACTGGGCGTTCCCCTCGACGAACACATTGCCGTCTGCATCGAGGCCATGCGCCGCGATGCCGAGGCCCTCGGACTGCAGGGCACCTGCGCACAGGCCTGAGAGCTACCATCGGCTCCTGCGCACAGGTGAGAGAGCCTCCGGCTACTTGCGTGCTGCTCCCCGCTCGGATAGAGTGATCGCGCGTGCTCCAGCTACGAACCCTCAACGACATTTTCTTCGCACTGGCCGACAGCGGACGCGAACGGGCGATGCTCGCCGAGGACGGTTCCGGCCAGTGGCGAGCCATCTCCTCCGAGCAGGTATATCAGCGGGTGCGTGCGGTAGCGCAGGCTCTGCGCTCCTGGGGCATCGGCAAAGGCGACCGCGTCGCCATTCTTGCCGAGAACCGCTGGGAATGGGCGGTCGCCGACTTTGCCTGCCTCGCCATCGGCGCCGTCGATGTTCCCATCTACCCCACGCTGCTCGCCGAGCAGATCGCTCCCCTGCTCGAGGACTCCGGGGCGCGGGCCATCTTCATTTCCACGCCTGCCCAGTTCGAGAAGATCCGTGGGATTGCCCCAAACACTCCCATCGAGCGGCTGGTGGTGATGGATGATTTGCCCCAGGATCCTCATCACGCAGAGTCCCCCGCGGTTGTTCTGTTTTCGTCGCTCATCCGCGATGCCGATGCGCGGGGCGCGGCGCGCGATCCCGATCTCGATGATGCCGCCCGCGCAGTGCGGCCGGAGGATCTGGCCACGCTCATCTACACCTCCGGCACAACTGGCGACCCCAAGGGCGTGATGCTCACCCACGGCAACATCGCCAGCAACGTCAACTACTCAACAGCGGAGTTCGGATTTCAGCCGACCGACTCCTGTATTTCGTTCCTGCCGCTGTCACACATTACGGCGCGCCATCTCGATTACGCGCTCTACGCGCAGAACGTCACCGTCGCCTTCTGCCCGGCCTTCGACCGGTTGCCCCAGTCGCTCACCGCCATCCGGCCGACCATCCTCGTCGCGGTGCCGCGCGTCTTCGAGAAGGTCCGCCAGGTAGCCGAACAGCGCGCCGCCGAATCGGCTATCAAGCAGCGCCTCTTTTCCTGGGCGCTCAGGGCGGGCAGACCCCACCGGCATCATGTCGCGGCTGGAAGGCGCCCGAGGTCGATCCAGTGGAAGCTGGCCGACGCTCTGGTCTACAAGAGACTGCGCGAGGGCTTTGGCGGCCGCGTACGCTACTTCATCGCCGGAGGCGCCCCGCTGGGCCTGGACACGGCGGAGTGGTTTGCGACCGCGGGTATTCGCATCCTCGAGGGCTATGGCCTGACGGAAACCTCGCCGGTACTGGCCATCAACACGCCCGGCGCGAACCGCATGGGCTCCGTCGGCCGCCCGCTGCCCAACATCGAATGTCGCATCGCCGAGGATGGCGAGTTGCTGGTGCGCGGCCCCAATGTCTTTCCCGGCTACTGGAAGAACCGCAGCGACGGGCAGGACTTCGACGCCGAAGGCTGGTTTCACACCGGCGACATCGGCGAAATCGACGCGGACGGCTTCCTGCATATCACCGACCGCAAGAAAGAGCTGCTGAAGACTTCCGGTGGAAAGCTGATCGCACCGCAGCCGATTGAGAACAAGCTGAAGGCGAACCTGCTTATCGCCAACGCGGCTCTGGTCGGCGACCGGCACAAGTTCGCCTCGGCGCTGGTCGCCCCCAACTTCCCGGCCCTGGAATCCTGGGCACGCGAGCATGGAACTGAAGCGGCAAACCGCACCGAACTGATCGAGAATCTTCGGGTTCGCGCGGAGTACCAGACCATCGTCGACCGCGTGAATGCCACGCTCGCGAATTTTGAAACCATCAAGCGGTTCCGTCTGGTTCCCGACGACTGGACGCTCGAGTCCGGCGAGCTGACGCCGAGTATGAAGCTGCGGCGGCGCGTCATCACGCACAAGTATGCCCGCGAGATTGCCGAGCTTTACGCCGACGAGTCGGTTGCGCACCGTTAGCCGATCCCGGAGCCTCTCGTAAAATACCAGGTGTGTTCCGAGGAGGATTCTTTGCCTGAGCTACCCCCGTTTCCGCTCACGCTTGACGGCTCCAGCCTGCTGCACCAGATGTTCCGCTTCGAGTGGAGCGCGTGGCGGCGTCTCGATCCTGCCGGCCGGGACCGCGCCGTGGCGGAAGTCTCGTCGCTGCTCGCTCCCATGGAGCGCGGCAGCAGCGAAGGTCATCCCAGCCAGTCCGCCGTCTACGCGCAGCTCGGCCATAAGGGCGACCTGATGCTCGTCCACTACCGCGACACCATCGATCAGCTCGCTGAGGTCGAGCGCGGCCTCGCCCGCACAGAGTTCGGCACCTTCCTGCTGCCGACCCACTCTTATCTCTCGATTGTCGAACTGGGCCTCTACGAATCCTCTTCGAAGCTGTACGCGCAGCTCGCGTCCGAAGGGGTCGAGCCTTACTCCGATGCCTGGGAGAAGCGTGTCGAAGAGACCGTCGCCCGCCAGTCCGCCGCCATGTCCGCGCGCCTCTACCCCGCCATCCCTGCGGCGAAGTACCTCTGCTTCTATCCCATGGATAAGCGCCGCGGCGAACACGTCAACTGGTACTCGGCGCCGATGCCGGATCGCGCGCGCATGATGCAGGACCACGGCCTGATCGGCCGCCGCTTTGCGGGCACTGTGAAGCAGATCATCTCCGGCTCCATCGGCCTCGATGACTGGGAGTGGGGCGTCGACCTCCACGCCGACGATCCCGGCGTCTTCAAAAAGCTCATCTACGAAATGCGTTTCGACGAGGCCAGCGCGTTGTACGGCCTCTTCGGCGCGTTCTACGTCGGCGTGCGGCTGCCGGTCAGCAGGCTGGGCGAGTGGCTCGGCGTCGACGGGACCAGGTGAGAGTCTTTGTCACCGGCGCTACCGGATTCGTCGGCGGCCATGTTGCCCGCGAGCTGGCCTCGCGCGGCGCGGACCTGCGTCTGCTGACGCGCCGCACCAGCAATCCCGCCAACCTGGAGGGACTGCGCGGCGAAACCGTCACCGGCGATCTGCTCGAACCGGAAGGCCTGCGTTCGGCGATTCGCGGCTGCGATGCCCTGATGCACGTTGCCGCCGATTACCGCCTGTGGGTGCGCGATCCGGATACGATGTACCGCTCCAACGTCGAGGGCACGCGGGCACTGCTGCGCATCGCGCGCGAGGAAGGCGTGCGGCGATTCGTCTACACTTCCAGCGTCGCAACCATGGGCTTCCGTTCCGACGGCACCATCGTCGATGAGGACACGCCGGTCACGCTCGCCGACATGGTCGGCCACTACAAACGTTCCAAATTCATGGCCGAGCAGGTCGCGCTGGAAGCCGCCCGCGCCGGGCAGTCCGTCATCGTCCTCAACCCGACAACCCCCATCGGTCCCGGCGATCTGAAACCCACCCCCACAGGCCGCATCATCGTCGACTTTCTCAACCGCAAATTCCCTGCCTACGTCGATACCGGCCTGAACCTCGTGGACGTCACTGAAGTCGCACGCACGCACGCCGATGCTCTCAATGAAGACGTCGGCCGCCCGGGCGAGCGATACATCCTCGGCGGCGAGAATCTCACGCTGAAACAGATTCTCGACAAGATGTCCTCCATCACCGGCCTGCCGTCGCCCTCCATGCAGGTTCCCCATTCCGTGGCCATGATCTTCGCCTTTTTCGACGAGACCCTCGCCGGCAAGATCCGCGGCAAAGAGCCCCGCGCCACCGTCGAGGCCGTGCGCATGGGAAAGAAGAAGATGTTTGCGTCTTCAGCCAAAGCAGAACATGAGCTGGGTTTTCGCGTCGTCCCGGTTTACAAGGCTCTGCGCACCGCCATTGACTGGTTTCGCGGGCGCGGCTATGCGCCTCAGACGTGACTCGCTTGCACTCTGCCGGCTACATGTGGCTTGGCGTTACGGTCACTAACATGTCGTGAACTCGCCGCACACAGCGGCCTGGCAACGCGACAGCAAAACAGAGACCGCAGCCCGGCCTCAACAGCAACCCACTACCCACCCAACCTTCAATCGCACCCCACCGCAAACCTCAGGGCCTCGCAAATTTCCCGCATCCGCGCTGAGCTGAGCTGCGCCACCCCGCCTTCCCGGTTCGCTCTGCCGAAGGGTGACAACACATTGTGAAGGTTCACCGCGAACGGCTCCTTCAAGCCATCTTCTTCGCTCAGGACCACCTCCGAAGGCACGCCGCGAACGGTCGACGTGATGGGCGCCACGGTGACGGCAGTGTATTCCACATTCATTTTCCCCGGCTCCCTCATGGCTTGATGCCCTAAAGTAATTCCAGATGAACCGCATCGCCCTCATCGCCGCCTTTCCCGGGGAGCTGAAGCCTCTGGTGCAGGGCTGGGAGCGCCGCGGCGGGCTTTTCGTCGGGCACATCGGCCCGCATGAAGCCATTGCCGCCGCCGCCGGCATGGGAGCCGACGCTGCCGTGCGCGCCTGCGAGGCCGTGCGCGCCCAGGGCGGCGTCGATACGCTGATTTCCATGGGCTGGGCCGGATCGCTCTCCTGCGGCCTCAGGCCTCCCGATGCCGTCGCGGTGCGCGAGGTGGTCGACGCAGCGAGCGGCGAGCGATTCGCGACTGGCTCTGCCCAGGGGCAACGCCTCGTCACGCTCAATCACGTCGCAGCCGCCCCCGAAAAGCGGCGTCTCGCGGAGAAATACCAGGCCGCGCTGGTCGACATGGAAGCCGGAGCCGTGGCGCAATTCGCCCGTACCAGGGGGTTTAGCTTCTACTGCTTCAAGGGCATCACCGACGGACCGAATGACAAGCTGCCCGACTTCGCCCGCTTCACCGGCGCCGACAGCCAGCTGCGCATGGGCAGCTTTCTCCTCTGGTCGCTGCTCCATCCGCAATCCTGGTCGGTGCTGGGCCGGCTGGGAAAAAACAGCCGCGAAGCCGCCGCGCGGCTGGCAGAGATGGTGCCGCGCTGCCTGGCGGATCAACCATAGATTATGCTCGGAGTAGTCATGGCCACAGCCCTCCGCAGTCAGCTTCAGCAGCAGAGCACCATCCCCGCCACCATGCGCGCTGCCGTCTATCGCGGCATCAACGATGTGCGGGTGGAAACCGTCCCTGTCCCGTCGATCGGCCCCGGCGAGGTGCTGATTCGCGTCGAGTGCTGCGGAGTCTGCGGCACCGACCTCAAGAAGATCCACACCGGCTCGCACTCCGCACCCCGCATCTTCGGTCATGAGACCGCAGGCGTGATCGCGGCCGCCGGCGAAGGCGTGCGCTCCTTCGCTGTGGGCGACCGCGTCATGGTCTTTCACCACATCCCCTGCGGGGACTGCTACTACTGTCGCAAAAAGACCTTTGCCCAGTGCAATGACTATAAGCGCGTCGGCTGCACCGCGGGCTTCGAACCCTCCGGCGGCGGCTTTGCCGAGTACGTCCGCGTGATGCCGTGGATCGTCAGGCGCGGCGGCCTGATCCATATACCCGACGATGTTCCCTTCGAACAGGCCGCTTTCGTCGAGCCGGTGAACACCTGCCTCAAGGGCATTCGCAGCCTCAATGTCGCTCCCGACGAAACCGTGCTGGTTATCGGCCAGGGGCCCATCGGCATCCTGCTCGCAGCTCTCGCTTCGCGCACAGGAGCCAGCGTGCTCACCTCCGACCTCTATCCCGAGCGCCACGCGATGGCCGCTACGTACGGCCTGCATCGCCCCATCGACGCCGGGAAAGAAGATGTGGTCGCGGCAGCCCACGCCGCCACCGAGGGCCGCGGCGCCGATGCGGTCGTCGTGGCGGTCGGCAGCAACGGCCTCATCCGCACCGCCATGGACGCCGTCCGGCCCGGAGGCCGCGTGCTGCTCTTTGCGGCAACCCAGCGCGGGGAGGCCGTCTTCGACCCGGCGGCGGTCTGCATGGACGAAAAGTTCCTTGTGGGCTCCTACAGCTCCTCCATCGACATTCAGGACGAAGTCGCCGGCCTCGTTTTCGGCGGTTATCGCAACGGCTTCGACCTCACGCGCCTCATTTCCCATCGATTTCCGCTGGAGCAAGCCGTGGAGGCCATTCGGGTTGCGTCCGCGCCCTGCGCCACATCGATGAAAATCTTCATCCATCCGTAACTGCCGCACGTCTGAGAAAATAGAAGTGATGGCAGCGCAAATGACAGCCGCCGTGCTGCACGGCCGCGAAGACCTGCGTATCGAGCAGGTGCCCATGCCCAGGGCCGGGCCGGGTGAAATGATTATCCGCGTCGCCGCCGCTCTCACCTGCGGAACGGATCTGAAGATCTACCGCCGCGGCTATCACGCGCGCATGCTCAAACCCCCGATTGCTTTCGGTCATGAGCTGGCCGGCACGGTCTACGAAGTGGGCAGGGGCGTCAGCCCGTTCCGTGCTGGCGACCGTGTCGTGGCGCTCAACTCCGCGCCCTGCGGCCAGTGTTATTTTTGCCGGCGCGATCAGGAGAACCTCTGCGACGATCTCCTCTTCAATAACGGCGCCTATGCCGAATATCTGCGGGTTCCGGCGCGCATCGTCGCCAGGAACACCCTGCTGATTCCCGACGGCATTCCCCTGGAACACGCCGCCATGACCGAACCGCTGGCCTGCGTCGTGCGCGGCCTCGACGAGTGCCAGGCTCGGGGCGGCGATACCGTTGCCGTCATTGGAGCAGGGCCCATCGGACTGATGTTCATGCACGTTGCCCATCTGGCCGGCCTCCATGTCATCGCCGTCGTCAAGCATGACGAGCAGGTGGCCGCCGCCCGTACCTTCGGCGCATCCAGCGTGGTGAAGATCACCGCCGTCCCCGATCCCGTTGCCGCGGTTCGCGCCCTCACCCCGGGCAGCCGTGGCGTGGACCTTGCCATCGAAGCCGTCGCCATTCCCCAGACCTGGCAGTGGGCCGTGGAGATGGTGCGCAAGGGCGGCACGGTCAACTTCTTCGGCGGATGCGCCGCCGGCACCAAAGTGGAGCTCGATACGAATCGCCTGCACTACAGCAGCATCACCCTGCGCGCCAGTTTCCATCACACGCCCGCGGCCGCGCGCCGGGCCTTCGATCTGATCGTCAGCGGCCGCTTCCGCTGCAGCGAGACTATCACCGGCCGCGCGCCGCTCACAGATCTGGTGCAGGTATTTCACCGGCTCGTGCAGGGCACCGGCGACATCAAGACAGCTATCATTCCCTGAAAGAGCGGCCCCACGATGGTAACGACCCCACAACAGGATCGCATCGAGCGCGGATGGGCCGCCCTGCCGCCCGAGTACCGCATCCCGGAGAGAGCGCCGGCTCTCGAGGAAGCGCGCGACTGGTGCCGCCGCCTGGCCGAGTCGCACTATGAGAATTTCCACGTGGCTTCCTGGTTTCTCCCCAGGCGCCTGCGGCCCCACTTCCACAGCATCTACGCCTACTGCCGCGTCTCGGACGATCTGGGCGATGAAGTTGGCGATCCGGATCTCTCCCTGGCCCTGCTCGATCTCTGGGGCGCCGAGCTGGACGCCTGCTATCGCGGCGAGGCTCGCCATCCCGTCTTTGTGGCGCTGGCGGAAACCATCCGCGCCTGCAACATTCCCCAAGAGCCCTTCGCCGATCTGCTCGTCGCCTTTCGTCAGGACCAGACCGTAAACCGTTTCCCCACGATGGCTGACCTGCTCGGCTACTGCCGCTATTCGGCGAATCCGGTGGGCCGCATCGTGCTCTATGCCTGCGGCTATCGCGACGCGGAGCGCTTCGCGCTTTCCGACCAGACCTGCTCCGCCCTGCAACTCGCCAACTTCTGGCAGGATGTCGCCGTCGATTACGGCAAAGGGCGCATTTACCTGCCGATCGAGGACATGCAGCGCTTCGGCGTGGACGAGCAGACCATAGCCGCCCGGCGCTTTACGCCGCAGTTCCGCGAACTGATGGGCCTCGAGGTCGATCACGCGCGACGCATGTTCCATGCCGGCCTGCCTCTGGTCGGCATGGTGGACCGCGAGCTGGCCGTCGATCTCGACCTCTTCTCCCGCGGTGGCCTCGAGATTCTGCGTGCCATCGAGCGGCAAGACTACAACGTGCTGCGTGCGCGGCCGGCCATCTCGAAGCCGCGCAAGGCGGCGCTGCTGGTGCGCGCGCTGGCGCGCAGGCTCTTTGCGGGGAACCCCGCTTGAGCGTTGCCGACAACCGCGCCGAACCGGCGCAGGCTGAGAATCCAGTGCTTGCGGCAGCCTACCGGGCCTGCGCCGAAATTGCCCGCCGCGAGGCCAGGAACTTCTACTACGCGTTTCTGGCGCTGCCGAGGGCCAGGCGCGACGCCATCTGCGCCGTCTACGCCTTCATGCGCCACGCCGACGACCTTTCCGACGACGAAAGCCTGACCCGCGAGCAGCGCCGCGCCGAACTGAGCACCTGGCTCGAGCGGTGGCATCGGGCGGCCTCCGGCCAGCCTGCCAGCGATCCTGTTTTCATCGCCCTCGCCGACGCGCGCCGGCGCTTCAACATTCCTCTGCAGCTGCTCGATGACCTGGTGCACGGAACCGCCATGGACCTCGACAGCGTCAGCAACGACCAGGCCGCCTTTGGCGAAGCGGCCGAAGCCCGGCCTTACGACACCTACGCCACCTTCGAGGAACTGCGCCGCTACTGCTACTACGTCGCCTCCGTCGTCGGCCTGGTCTGTATCCGCATCTTCGGCTACAGCGATCCCCGCGCGGAAAAGCTCGCGGAAGAAACGGGCGTGGCCTTCCAGCTGACCAACATCCTGCGCGATGTGCGCGAGGATATTGACCGCGGACGGGTCTATCTTCCCCTGGAAGACCTGGATCGGTACAACGTGCGGATTGACGACCTCGCGGCAATTCGCGACGGCAGCCAGATGAGCCTGAACCAGCGCGAGCTGCTGGAGGGCATTGCCACACGTGCCGAGACGTACTACCAGTCGGGCCGCAGGCTGCTGCCCCTCATCGCCGCCGACGCCCGTCCGGCGCTGTGGGTCCTCATCACCATCTACTATTCCCTGCTGCGGCGCATCCGGCGCAGCGGCTACGATGTCTTCTCGCGGCGGATCACCGTGCCGCTGAGGATGCGGATTGCCATTCTGCTGCGCGGCCTGGCCCAGGCAGCGGTCAATCGCATTGCAAGGCGGGGCTGATGGCGTCCCCTCGCTCGATCACCGTAGTGGGCGGCGGCCTGGCCGGAATAGCCGCCGCCTGCGCGCTCGCCGACTCCGGCTTCCGCGTTCACCTCCTCGAACGCCGCCCTTATCTCGGCGGACGCGCCTCCTCCTACGAGCATCCCGGCACCGGCGAGGTCATCGACAACTGCCAGCACGTTCTCATCGGGCGCTGCACCAGCCTCGTCGATCTCTACCGCCGGCTCGGCGTGCTGGACGCCATCCGCTGGTTCGACCGCTTTCATTTCCTGACGCCCGATGGCGGCGTCACCGTCATTGAGCCGGGCAGCCTGCCCGCGCCGCTGCATTCCTCCATGGCCTTCCTTCGCGCTCCGGCCTTTACCGCGGCCGACAAGCTGGCTATCGCCTGGGGCCTCTCGCAGTTTCTCACCGGGTTGCCGCCCGATTCCGAAGAGAGCTTCGCGCAGTGGCTCGCACGTCACCATCAGACTCGCCGCGCCATCGAGCGCTTCTGGAAGCCGGTGCTGGTCAGCGCTCTCAACGAGGACATCGAAAACCTCTCCGTCCACTACGCAGCCAAAGTGTTCCGCGAATCCTTCCTGCTCTCGCCGGAGTCCGGGCGGATGGGCATCCCCTCCATTCCCCTCAGCGAGCTGTATGGCCGCGCCATCGGCTATCTCCGTGAGCGCGGCAGCGACGTTTCGCTCAAAACCGGCGTGGACCGCATCCTTCCCTCCGGCCAGGGCTGGATGACCGTCACCAGCGAGGGCAGCATTCCCTCCGATGCGGTGGTTCTGGCTCTCTCCTTCGAGGCCATGACGACGCTGCTCCCGGCCCTGCCCCGGAATCCCGCCAGTGAAGAGCTGGCGGCGAAGCTTGCCCGGTTCGAGCACTCTCCGATCACAGGCATTCATCTCTGGCTGGACCGCGAGGTCACGGACCTGGAGCACGCCGTTTTGCTCGAAACCACGATCCAGTGGATGTTCAACAAGTCAAAGCTCCAGCCCACCCATCGCGGCGCGGAAGCCAGCTACCTTGAACTCGTCGTCAGCGCCTCGCGCTCCCTGGTTCCCATGCGCCGGCAGGAGATTGTCGATCTGGCCGTTCGCGAGCTGGCGCAGTTCTTCCCCAAAGTCGCCTCGGCCCATCTGCTGAAAGCGGCGATCGTCAAGGAGGTCCGCGCCACATATTCCATCCGGCCCCGCATCGACCAGCTCCGCCCTCATTCCTCCAGCCCCTGGTCCGGTATTTTCCTCGCCGGCGACTGGACCGCGACCGGCTGGCCCGCCACCATGGAAGGAGCGGTACGCAGTGGCTATCTGGCTGCCGGAGCGCTTGCCGGCTGGATGGGAAAGCCCCGCAACTTTGTCCCCCCCGAGTTGCCCGCCAGGGGCCTGATGAGCATCATGAACTGATTGAAAACCAGATCGTTGCACTGCACAGGATGTTCAGGCGAAGGACTGTGGTTTCACCTGCTGAAAATCAAAAAATGACCCCGGAAAACCGATCACGTAAAAATCCTTTGCGCTTGCGGGCCGGATTTGCGATGATGAAACACGTCCCGCGATGAAGGAAACCTGAAAAAGGATTCATGTTTCTAACATCGTGGGAAGCTGGAATGGGGATCCTGAATATGCGTGATCTTCTGGCGTACCTCTCCAGTCTGAGCAGCTATCTGCCGGCCGTGCTCATCACCGTGGGCGTGGCCCTGCTGATTGCCTGCGCGGTTGGCTGCAACTGCTCTCCCCGTGAGGAAAAGGACGACCTGTTCCACCGCGAAGTGTACTGAACAGCGCCGCCTCTCCAGCTTCCGTTGCACCACCCCGCGATTTAAGTGACGATCCCGATCAGACTCGCGGGCGCTCCGGGAGTTGCTGCTCCCTGGTTTCCTGTTGTCAGCGCCTGCGCAATCGCCTGGCCGTCGGGTGAGCCCAAGCCGGTACAGGGGTCCCATCCGTTTCCCGCCGAGTATGCGCCGTTATTCCCCGAAGTAATGTCGTGAAAATCGCTTTCGATCGGATACAGCAGCGGATTCACAAATCCTACCGGCGACCCCTTCTGCTGATTGATGAGGGCAATGAGGGCGGCCCACAGCGGCGCCACGGCGCTGGTTCCGCCTGCCACCTCCTGCTGCCCATCCACCAGGATGTTGTATCCCGACTCCGGGGAGGCATCCCCGGCAACGTCAGGCACGCCGCGGCCGCTGCCCGTAATCCCCGCGCTGCTCTGCCACGCGGGCACCGGGAACACCGCGCTGTAGCCGCCGCCCGTAGCCCCGCCGCCCAGCGCCTGGTCGTTCCAGACCACTTCTTCCTCAATCGTCGATCCTGAGCCGACCAGCTCCGTTCCGCCGCAGGCCAGCACATGGGGGCTGGATGCCGGAAAGTCCACGTGGTTCTGCCCGTCGTTCACTCCGTCTGAGGACCCGTTATCGCCGGCGGCCACCGTGATGGTCACCCCCAGCGCGGCGGCCGACTGGCAGGCGTTATCGAGGGCCGTCATGGACGACTGCGTCCAGTTCGACTCCGGCCCGCCCCAGCTGATCGAGAGTACCGACGGCGAATTCGTCGTATCGTGCACCGCCGTTGTAATCGCATCGACGAACCCCTGGTCGGTATTGGGCGCAAAGTACACGGCAATCTTCGCTCCCACCGCAATCGACGCCGCAACCTCGATATCCAGCGCGACTTCCCCATCCGCGCCGTTGGGATTCCCTGGCGCATTCGTCGCACCATCCACCGACACCGCCACGACCGTCGGCGGAGTCAGCCTCAGCCCCTGAAAATAGGTGTCCAGATCGCTGGTGTTGTACCCGCCGCCCAGTTCCAGAATGCCGATCGTCTCCTTGCTGGGCGTGACGCCGGTGGGGAAGTTATACAGTTGCGCCACCTGCGGCGGATTGAAGGACTGCGCCTGCGCCTGTTGCGCACTCGTCAGGGTTCGAAAGTGGGGCCTCGCAATCGGCCGCGCATCCAGTCCCAGTACCGCCTCCACCAGCCCGGCATAGGTTTCCGGTATCGAGATCTCCCCCGTGAACGCATGAAAGCGCCGCCGCGGATGATCCGGAGCGCCAGGCTCGGCCGGAGGCGGCGTGTGCTCGTATTCGTGGAGCGTCACACCAAAGGCCTTTTCCATCGCCTGCACCGTCCCGCGCAGAACCAGGGTGCGCCGCGACAGGTTAGAAGCGGACTCGTCCACGGCCAGGCCATGCTGGTGCGCAAACTCGCGCAGGGCTGCAAAGCTGGCCGGATCGGCCGCATACTGCCGGTCAAACTCCTCGCGGGGGACTCTTCGGCCGCCCAGTTCGCGCAGGTCCAGGGGCTTCCTGCGTTTCACGATCACCGATACGCTGATGACCTGCTGCGAATCTGCGGGGCCGATGTGGGTGGCATTGGGCGGCGCTCCCCGCCAGGTGTGGGACAGCGGAACTCGCTTCGGAGCGGGGGTACTCATGCGTTACCTCCTGAGATGCTCGGCCATACTACCGCAAATTGTGGGCTGAGGCAGTGCAAAACCTCTGGTCTCCCGGCACCCGTACCCGCCCGGGGTCCCTGCGCATCGCTCGAGGCAACCCGCCGCGCATTCAGCCTCAGCGCAGCCCCGCTGCCCACGTTTCCCTATTCCCTGTTCCCTGTCTTAAAGCGGGATATTCCCATGCTTCTTCGGCGGATTCTTATCCCGCTTGGTGTCCAGCATCTCCAGTGCCGAGATCAGCTTCTTCCGGGTCTCATGCGGCAGGATCACCGCATCCACATACCCGCGCTCGGCCGCGATATACGGGTTTGCGAACTGCGCCCGGAACTGATGCACCCGCGCCGCGCGAGCCTCCGCCAGCACCTCCGCCCGCCGCCCCTCGCTCAGCGGACCTTCGCGGCCCGCCGCATGCCGGACCGCAGCCGCCAGCTCCCTTCCGTACACGATGTTCACCGCGCCCTCCGGCCCCATCACCGCGATCTCCGCCGTGGGCCAGGCAAAATTCATATCCGTGCGGATGTGCTTCGAGCTCATCACGCAGTACGCCCCGCCATAGGCTTTGCGCGTGATCACCAGCAGCTTGGGCACCGTCGCTTCCGCAAAGGCGAACAGCAGCTTCGCCCCGTGCCGGATAATTCCGCCGTACTCCTGCTGCGTCCCCGGCAGAAAGCCCGGCACATCCTCGAGCGTGATCAGCGGAATGTTGAAGGCGTCGCAGAAGCGCACAAAACGCGCCCCCTTCACGCTGGCATTGATGTCCAGCACTCCGGCCAGCACCGCCGGCTGATTAGCCACAATCCCCACCGGCCGCCCATTCAGCCGCGCAAACCCGACCACAAGGTTCCGCGCAAAGTGCTCGTGCACCTCGAAAAAGTAGCCGTCATCGACAATCAGCTCGATCACCCGCTTGATGTCGTAGGGCTGGTTCGACTCCGCGGGAATCAGCGCATCCAGCTCCCGCTCGGCGCGCTCCGCCGGATCCGTGCACGCCCGCCGCGGCGGATCCTCGAGGTTGTTCGACGGCAGAAAGCTCAGCAGCTCCCGGATCATCGCCAGGCACTCGTGGTCGTCGTGCGCCATGAAGTGCGCCACGCCGGAAGTCTCGTTGTGCGTCGTCGCTCCGCCCAGCTGCTCCTTGGTCACTTGCTCGTGCGTGACGGTCTTGATCACGTCCGGCCCGGTGACGAACATGTAGGAGGTCTTGTCCACCATCAGCGTAAAATCGGTGATCGCCGGCGAGTATACCGCCCCGCCCGCACACGGCCCCAGGATCGCCGAGATCTGCGGCACCACACCGCTGGCCAGCGTGTTGCGCAGGAAAATATCCGCATACCCGGCCAGCGAAACCACGCCCTCCTGGATGCGCGCCCCTCCGGAGTCGTTCAGCCCGATGATCGGCGCGCCCACCCGCATCGCCGTGTCCATGACCTTGACGATCTTGCCTGCGTTGGCCTCGGAGAGCGATCCGCCGAAGACCGTAAAGTCCTGCGCGAACACAAAGACCGTCCGCCCGTCGATCCGCCCGTAGCCGGTGATAAATCCATCGCCGGGGATGCGCCGGTCCGCCATGCCGAAATCCGTGCAGCGGTGCGTGACAAAGCGGTCCGTCTCCTCGAAGCTGCTGTCGTCGAGCAGCAGACTGATGCGCTCCCGCGCGGTCATCTTCCCATCACGCCGCTGGCGCTCCGTCCGCTCCGCCCCGCCGCCTTCCTCCGCGAGCCGGTTGCGGCGCTCCAACTCCTGCAATACCGGGTCTTTTTCCATTCGAGGGGATTATAGCGGGCGGCTGCACGCTCGCTCGCGCACAGTCCGCAAAAGCCCGCTACTCCTCGCGCAGCAGGATCATCGGGTCGACCGCCAGCGCCCGCTGTGCCGGTATCCACGCCGCCACCAACCCCAGCAGCATCATGGCCAGGACCACGCCGCCCAGCACCACAGGATCTTTCGGCGTCGCCTGATACACGATGAACGAAAGCACCCGCGTCGCCAGCAATCCCAGGGCCATGCCCGCGCCGGAGCCCAGCGCCAGCAGAGTGAACGCCCGTCCCACCGCCGCACGCAGCACTTCCTTTTGCCCCGCGCCCAGCGCCATGCGAATCCCCAGTTCGCGCAGCCTCCTGCTGACCACATACGAAGCCATGCCGAAGATCCCCGTCATCGCCAGCATCGCACCCAGCACGCCCAGGATGCCCAGCGCCACCGCGGCCACGTGCGCCGGAAACAACGCACCCGCCAGCTCACGGTTCCACGTAGTCAGGATGAGTGGCAATCCGGGATCCAGTCCGTGCAGGGTGCGCTGTAAAGCCCCGGCAATCTCGTTCTGCGCGCGGTTCGACCGCACCACAAAGTAAGCCCCGGCCGAGGCGTGCTGCAGGATCGGGAAGAACATCGCCGGCTGCAGCTCTTCGGTCAGGGACCGGTATTTCCCGTTCTCCACCACGCCCACCACTTCCGCGCGGTTCCCACCCCAGAATTTGAAATGTCCGCCGATCGCCTTGCCGACCGAACCGAAGACCCTCTGCGCGAATTCCCGATTCACCACCGCTACCACCGGGGCCTTGCTGTCGTCGTGCCAGCTGACGTCTCTGCCGGCCAGCAGCGCTGTGCCTGCCGCCGCAAAATATCCGGGCGAAACCTGGTAGTTCATTGCATCTGCCGCATAGTTCGTCGGACGATAATCGGTGGTGCTGTCCGTGTATACGAAGGAATCGCCGTTGCCGAAGTCCAGCGGCGTATTGTTGATGTATCCGGCCGCCCTCACTCCAGGAATCCCGCTTGCCGCCTCCAGCATGCGCCGCTGCATGAGGGGAATTTTGTCGGCCGTATAACCGGCCCACTTCAGATCGGTGGCCACAAAAGTGACGTGATCCGGCTGGAATCCGAAATTGCTGTGCAGCGACCGCGCCAGTCCTCGTACCGCCACCAGCGATGAAGTGACCAGCACCGCGCAAAGGGCGATCTGGGTCACCAGCAGCAGATCGCGCACCGTCAGCTTCCGCATGCCCCCCACGCCGCTCGCTCCCGTTCGCATCACCTGCCACGGATCCGACTTCACGACCTGGCGCACCGGGACGACCCCGAACAGCAATCCGCTCACCACCGCCAGGGACAGGGCAAAGAGATACGTCCCCACGTCTGGATTGACCGGCACATTGATCGGAATATTGGGAATCGGGTTCCATGCGCTCAGCCAGCGCAGGATCACCACGCCTCCGGCCAGGCCGATCACGCCTCCGGCCAGCGAAACCAGCACCGCCTCCGTCAGCAGTTGCCGCACGATCAGTCCGCGCCGCGATCCCAGCGCCAGCCGCAGCGCGATCTCCTTCGCCCGATCCGCGGCCCGCGCCGCGAAAAGACTGCCCAGGTTCGCGCAGGCCGCCAGCAGAATCAGCCCCGCCAGCAGCATCAGCCCCGCCATGAATGCCCGTGCCGGTTCGCCCAGCATGTCGCCCATCAGCCCGGGTCGCGCGAGGGTGAATTTCAGCCCTTCGTCGTCGCTGGGCCAGGCCTTCGCCAGCCCTGCCGCAATCGCGTTCAGATCCGCCGTTGCCCTGGCCGGGCTGACCCCTGGCTTCAGCCGGCCGATCACCATTTCCGAGTGGTCGCCCCGATATTGCAGCTGGTCGAAGCCTTCCACCGTGGGTTGCTCCACGACCGGAATCCAGAACGCCGGTGCAAAGAACAGTTCCGTCCCGCGAAATCCCTGCGGCCCCACTCCGATAATCGTGAAGGGGTGCTTGTTGATCAGCACCATCCGCCCCACCACGCCTTTGTCCGCATGGAAGTAGCTGTGCCAGTACGCATAACTCAGCACAACGTACGGCGCGCTGTTCTTCCCCTTCTCGTCCGCGGCATGGAAGAATCGACCGAGATGCGGCTGAACACTCAACCCGTCGAAATAGTTTCCGCTGACCAGATAGGGCCACGCCACCGACGGATTGTTCCCCGAATCCACCCCGACGGGGCCGATGATTTGGAACAGCATCAGGCTCTCGAAGGTCCGGTTCCGATCGCGCACGTCCAGATAGTCCGGGTACGACTGGGAGGCATATCGAAATCGCTGCAGCAGGTAGAGGT
The DNA here is from genome assembly GCA_021792135.1 of Acidobacteriota bacterium. Classification (GTDB taxonomy): domain Bacteria; phylum Acidobacteriota; class Terriglobia; order Terriglobales; family Acidobacteriaceae; genus Palsa-343. The sequence continues at coordinate 72,470 of JAJYVF010000026.1, forward strand.
TTTGTGCATGCGGAACGTTCACCGGCCGCAGAATCAGCGCATTCAGCACGCTGAAGACGACGGCATTCGCTCCGATTCCCAGCGCCAGCGTCAGAAGCGCTGTCACAACAAACCCGGGCGACTTTCTCAGGTTCCGGACCGCGAACTTCAACCCGTTGATCATGGCTTCGGATTCCCTCTACGCGAACTCTGCGCCCAGGGTTCCCGCGCCGGAGTGGGTTCCACAGCGCAAGCTGAAACTAAAGTAACGACCGAGAAAACGATGGCCATCTCCGCAGTGCGATGCCGCTGCTTCGGAAGCGAACGGTGACCAGCGAGAACCCTCCTCGGGGGCCGGTCTCCCCGGCACAATCGGGAGCTCGTATGGATTGACCGTCCGGGCTTCAGAGGATAGGCTTGCCTGCGGTGGAGGTGGGCATTCCCAGGTCCTGTATGGCGCGAAAAGCCCTGCTCGCTCGAAGCCAGGAACCTGTTCCGTGAGCACGACTGCCCGAGGTATCCGGGACCTTGCCGGCCCGCCGCGCGGAACTCCGGGAACTCCAGGAAAATGTCAGATTGATCCGACACCCTGGGCCTTTTCCGGCAACAAGGCTCTCAGACATCGCTCATCAACGTCCTTCCCTGGCAGTCCGCGTATATGAGCACTGCCCTCCGGCATGGCGGCCACCTGCCCCGCATCAGCTTCGCCGGATCGCATCTCTCAACGCCGCGGCACAGTCTTCCCGGGCATAGAGCCAGATGAAGGATCCGTGCCGCTCCAGGTCGCCAGGGATCAATCTGCCCTGACGCGGTACAGGACGACCCCATGCGATGGGACAACAGCACTGATGGTGCCGCCTGCCTTCTTCGTCTCACCCGTCCACAGGTCGTGTAAGGAATAGCCCCCTGCATTCCCGCTGAGCCCCACGGCGGATGCTGATACGGAGACTCTTGCTGCCTCCCTGCCGGTGTTGAACAAACCGACAATTGCGTCTCCGTTGGGTTCCCTCTTGGCAAACACCTGCCGGTTGCCGGTATTGACAACCCTCCTGGCGGCGATCGAGTCCTGGTCAACAGCGAGGACCGCGGTGTTCTTCAGGTATTTCTCCAGATCCGTTGGGTCGAGGTGCGTAAGATCGACGCCGAGGATGAAGGGCGCCGCTGCAAGGGCCCACAGGCTTAACTGAGTCTGGCGCTCAACCGGAGTGATCCCGTTGTTACTGCCATTCCCTACCTCGATGGAGTCATAGTCGTTGAAACCGCCGGGACCGGCGTACGGCTGCCACTCGGCCACGTAGTTGAAGCGCTTCGCTACATCTGCCCAGCTGGTCAGCGGATAACTGCTACCGCCCTTTTCGCAGCGATAGCATTCGACGTCGGGTGCGAATTCCCACTGATTCGCGTACTTCATCAATGTCGGGGCGAGGGCCTGTGTGTAGCTCCCCTGGGTGACATCGAGGAGCATCGGGCGCCCGCTTTGCCGTATTGCTGTCGACCATGCCTTCACGTCCGGGGCGTTGCTGTTGGCCATGCCGTCGATTTTGATGTAATCGACGCCCCATGTCGCGAGCATATCTACCCATGAATTGATAAACGCCTGCGCCCCGGGCTTGTTGTAGTTAATCCGGACCATGCCCTTGCAGTTGTAGTTCGCCTCCGCTACAGACGGTTCCGCAATCTGAGCAGCCGTGTACGACGTGCCCTTGATCGGCGTGTTCCGGCTAACTGCCTGTCTGGAGATACCCGGCGTAACATAAATTCCGAACTTCATCCCAAGACTGTGGATGTAGTCAGCGAGCACCTTGATGCCATTGGTATCTCCCTGGGCCGGAAATCTCGATGAGTCTGTCACCCAGCGGCCATAAAGGTCGACGTTCGGACCCTGAGGGCCGGGACACTGGTACCAAAAGTCGTCAAGATTTACGTACTGGTAACCGAGTTTCTGCAAGCCGGAGGTCTGCAGGGCGAGCGCCTGAGCTTCCATTTTCGCTGCCGTGGGATTCTCGCGGATGAAGCTCCAGCTACTCCAGCCGAGAACGGGCGTCCGCCCGAGACCATTGTCCTCTGCCCTGGCGTTCTGCATGCCGACCATGCCCGCCAACAACACGATCACCAGCGCAGCCGTTAAGGCATATGTCCATTTCCTTATAGAAATCATTCCTCTTCTCTACCACAGGACGAGGGAAATCGCTAACCAATCTCGTGGCCGGGGGCTTCGGACAATCAATCACCGAAACCTGGATCTCTCACAGCCGGCGACTGAAGAATTGTTTGCCCTCCCGGCGAGCAGACCGTGGAGACTCGCCGGGCTCTTCAGCGCGGATGCGCCAGCAGCCGGATCTCGATCCCGCCCGTATAGCTGCGCCCCGGCATCAGCACGCCGGCGATCTCCTCGTAGCCGGTGTTGCTCAGGTTCGCAATGCGGACCCAGGGCCGAAAGCGGCCGCGCTCCCGAGCGGCATTCAGGTCCCACACCGGATACGGCTCCTGGTTGTAGCGCTGCGCCACCTGGACGCGGGTATCGAGGAAGAGTACGCCTCGCAGTGTCTGCATCCATTCGAAGGTGGCGTTGTTGACGGGGTAATTGAAGACGTACTCGGACTGGAGTCCGTGCAGGGCGGCCTGCGCCCCGGAGATGCCCGTCCAGCCCAGCCTGACTTGCTGGTTGCGCAGCGGGTGCCAGGCGAGCATGCCCTCCACTCCCATAAAGCGCAACCCGACCAGATTCGCAGCCTGCCATCGCTGCCTGGAATTGGCTCGCACGTAGTCGATGGCGTGGTGCTGCCGAGAATAGAAGAAAGTCGTGGAAGCCGTGATGCTGCCGTGCGAGAACCAGTCCACACCGCCGTCGCTCGACCAGGCGGACTCCGGCTGCAGATTCGGATTTCCGATCGTCGTGGGATCGCTGTAGTAGAGATCCGTATAGGTCGGCAGGCGGAAACCGTATCCGCCGGAAGCCCGCAGCTTGACGCTCTGCGAGACCCGCACGCTGCCGGCAAGATCGGGGCTCCAGACCGACTTTGCGCCGCCGCTCAGGATCTCCTCGCGCAGCCCTGCCGAAAGGCCCCACGGGCTGGCGGAGTGCAGGTCGAAGTCCAGGTATCCGGCGCCCTGGTTGCGGGCGTGGCGGCCAAGATTGTTGCTGTTGATGCCGTCTGCGTCTTCTTCGAGGCCGGAGAACAGAGTCGCGCCTCTCCCGAGGTCGTCTCTGCGCCGCACCACCGCCTCCCAGCTCTGGTCGATGTGGTTGTTGGCGTAGAAAGCAGGATCATTCCGGAGCAGGATGAAGTTGTCCGTGTGCCGGCGGTATCCGAAAGCGGCTTCCGTTTTGTCGCTGATCTGCTGGCGTGCGGAGGCAAACCACCCTTTGGTTCGCTCCCACGAGTTGAAGGGCCCGTAGAACTGATTCGCACCGAAGGCCCGGTCGCTGCCCGCCAGCAGGATGTCGGTGATGCCGGCGGCGGTCTTCCACCGGGTTTCTGTGCTTGCATTTTCGTTGCGGTAGTCGCGATCCGCCATAAAGCCCGTCGAGAAGTTCCGCGCGCCTGTGACCATCTCCGACAGCCGCGGTCTGACGAAGCTGGCCAGCACCGACTGCTCGTTCTCTCCGAAGCTCCCCGCCCCGCTGCTCACCGTAAAGGAATCGTCGACGGGGACGGCGGTGACAAAATCGACGACTCCGCCAATCGCGTCCGACCCGTACAGAGTCGATCCGGCCCCGTGCAGCACCTCGATGTCGCCCATCGCCTCCAGCGGGATCGGGAGATCGAGGTCGTGGTGCGCCGTCTGCGAGTCGTTGATGCGCAGTCCGTTCAGCAGCACCAGCGTCTGCTCGAACGTGGACCCGCGGATCGAGATGTCCGCCTGCGCCCCGCCCGCGCCTCGCTGTTCGATGAAGGTTGACGGATCGGTCCGCAGATAACTCTCCGGTGTCGCGAACGCCAGCGGGTGCTGCTGCGTGTTCATCACCACGACGGAACGCGGCGACTCGCCGAGGGTGATCGGCTCCGGCGTGCCCACCACCAGCACGGTCTGCTGTACGGAGTGCACTGGCTTCGCCGGGTGCTGCCCGAACGCTGATAATCCAGAACCACAAATTATTAAAAGGAGGGGAATGCTCAGCCGCATGCGCAGGATCAACTTGTCTGGGACCATCTTACCCGGGCGCCTCTCCCATTCGACGGCTGCCCGCGCACCCTGCCATTGATTACCATGGTCGCAGCATGACCCACGCGACCCATTCCGCCGACGCGGCTGCCAGGATCGAAGCGCTCCGCGAGAAGATTCGCCATCACGAGCACCTTTATTACGTGCTCGACAACCCGTCGATCTCCGACGCCGAGTTCGACGACCTGACGCGCGAGCTGCAGCGCCTCGAGCACGAGCATCCGGAGCTGATCACGCCCGACTCGCCCACGCAGCGCGTCGGCGGCAAACCGAAAGAGGGATTTGCGAAGATCGCCCACTCGCGGCCCATGCTCTCCCTCGACAACGTCATGAGCGAAGCGGAGCTGCGCGACTGGGACCGGCGCGTCCGCTCGCTGGCCGGCGAAGGCGCGGATATCGGCTACGTGTGCGAGTACAAAATGGACGGCGTCTCAATGGCCCTCCAGTACCGGGCGGGAGCCGACGGCGCGGCGCGTCTGGAGCGCGGCCTCACCCGCGGCGACGGAACCACTGGTGAAGACGTCACCACCAATGTTCGGACCATCCGCTCCGTGCCGCTGTCCATCTCGAAAGCGAAGCTCGCGAAGGCCGGAATGCCCCAGAGCTTCGAGGTCCGCGGCGAAGTGGTCATGCCGCTCTCCGCCTTCCGCAAGCTCAACGCCGACCGCGAAGCCCGGGGCCTGGCGCTGGCTGCGAATCCCCGCAATTACGCGGCGGGCACCATCCGCACCCTCGAACCCAATATCGTCGCCCAGCGCCGCCTCGACTTCTACGCCTACTTCCTGCTCAACGAGCGCGGCGAAGACCTCCTGCCCGAACAGGCCGAAGCGCTGGACGCCCTGACCACCGCCGGATTTCGGGTGAATCCCCACCGCGAAGCTCTGCCCAGCATCGAAAGGGTCCTCGCCTTCATCGAGCGCGCCGCCCAGCAGCGCGACCAGCTCGGCTACGAAATCGACGGCGTCGTCATCAAGGTCAACTCCACCGCAGTTCAGCGCCACCTGGGCTACACCGGCCGCGCGCCCCGCTGGGCCGTGGCCTATAAGTTCACCGCGCGCGGCGGCATCACCCAGGTGCAAGACATTCGCGTGCAGGTCGGCCGCACCGGCAAGCTGACCCCGGTCGCGGTGCTGACGCCGGTTTCCATCGGCGGCACCACCGTCAGCCGCGCCACGCTGCATAACGCCGACGAGATCGAGCGCCTGGGGCTGCTGATCGGCGACTACGTCAAGGTCGAGCGCGGCGGCGATGTCATCCCCAAAGTTGTGGAAGTGGTCGAGGACAAGGACCATCCTCGCGGCCATCGAGAGTTCCGCTTCCCTGCGCATTGCCCCGAGTGCGGCAGCGAAATCCACCGCACCGAGAGCGAAGCCGACTACCGCTGCGTCAACATCGACTGCCCGGCGCGTCTGCGCGAAAGCCTGCTGCACTATGCTTCCCGCGGCGTGATGAACATCGAAGGCCTGGGCGAAGCCGTGGTTGCGGAACTGCTCGATCACGGCCTGGTGAAGAGCATCGCGGACCTCTGTTCGCTCACCGATGCGCAACTGGCGCAGCTCCAGCACGAGGTCACCACGACCGATAGGAAGACCGGGCAGCAGAAGACCCGCACCCAGGCGCTGGTCGGCCCCAGGGAGCGCAAAGACCTGCTCGCGGAAATCGAAGCTTCGAAGAAAGCTCCCCTCAACCGCGTGCTCTACGGCCTCGGCATTCGCTTTGTGGGAGAACGGACGGCCCAGCTCCTGGCCGACGAGTTCGGCTCGATGGAAGCGCTGATGTCGGCCTCCCGCGAAGAACTGGAACGCGTCAATGAAGTGGGCCCGCGGGTCTCAGAAGCGATCCGGGAGTTCTTCGACGAATCCCGCAACCGCGAGCTGGTGCACCGCCTCGAGCGCGCCGGGCTCACCATGACCGCCGAGAAGCGGAGAAAGTCCTCACAACTGGAGGGCCTGAAGTTTGTCCTCACCGGCACTCTGCCGAGCCTTTCCCGCGAACAGGCCAAAGCAAAAATCGAGGCCGCGGGTGGCCGCGTCTCCGGCTCGGTCAGTAAAGAGACGAACTACGTCGTGGCCGGCGAGGAGGCCGGATCGAAACTCGACAGAGCCCGCGAACTGGGCGTCGCGGTCCTGAACGAAGCCGAACTGGAAGAGATGCTGGCGCGCAGCTAGCCCTGGCCTAAACCGCATGGGCCCCTCAAAGGGGCCTGATCGCAACCGTTGAAAAGCAAAAGCAACTGCTGCAGAGCTTCGGTGGACAATCGGCAGTTGCAAAAGAAATGCAACAGCCGTTGAACACCCCCGGAACCCTCAAAGTTTGACTGCCTCCCCGGCAAAGCCGGGGGAACTCCTACTATGCATTAGTCATGCCGCGATAATCGCTGAGCAGCGAGCTGACCGGAAGCACGCGCCCCTCGTCCCACAGGATGGCCTGCAGAATGGTACTGACCGCCAGGCCGACCGCATGATTCGTCGCCCCCTTGTCCGCAATAACCCGATCCGCTGAGGTACGGACGCTGTCAGAAATGGCATTTCGCTCCTGGTGGGTTAGCCGGGCGGGCCGATTCCAGCTCCGCAGCGGGACACTGCCGATACTCGCGCTCAACCACAGGCTGTCAACGGATTCCCGCGGACGATCCAGCCCAAATAACGAGCAGAATCATCAACTTAGTGGAATTGCCGGACAACGTCGGATGGGCTCGGAAGGGGGCTTGGTAGCGCCATCGGGGATCGCAAACATGTCCGGAGCAGCATGATTACTGCACGTCCCGTGAATCAGCAGAAAATAGTTGCCCCCAAAGTTGCCCCCGAAATCTGCGGCTCTGACTGAACTCTCTTCCCGCCATTGTGAGCAGCCGAGACAGGTCGCCGAAAAAACTGAAGACTGGCCGACTTAGAACGAAGCCGCTGCGGCGGCGGACGCTTCCGCGTGCGGCTGAGCCGGCTTTTGCGGCTGCCGGGGTAGTTTGGTTCGCAGAGAAGGAGGATTCTCTGTGAACCAACTACGTCAGCTCATGCTCGAG
>JAJYVF010000051.1 GCA_021792135.1 Acidobacteriota bacterium
GGTGGAAAAGACGCGGGCTGCGCCCGCTTGGAAAACGCCGTTGGCGTTTCCCACTTTCCCGCCGCCCCGACGGCGACTATGAATCTCGTATAGTCAATTGGACGAAGAACGGGGTCAGATCAAGCGCATACCGTTTGTGATATGAATACCTGCCCTGCGGGTGTCACCATCAGCTCAACGGGTATAAGGAAAGCGGCCCTCGCGACGGTGACCGGGATTGCGGTCGCAGGTTCCGGCACGCATGACGTCAGTGCCAGCTATGACGGAGATGCCGTTATCGCGCCGAGCGTATCGGCAACCATCCCGCTCACCGCCACCGACACCGACACCGACACCGGGGCGTATGCCATATCCGCTACATCTCTCACCCTCGCTGCCGGACAATCCGGCTTATCGACGATCACAGCCAGTTCGATTACTGGTTATGCGGGAACTATATCCTTGTCGTGTTCCGTGACGTCGGGTCCCGCAGGAGCAATTCATCTCCCTACCTGCACGACCGGTCAGACAGTGACATTGAGTTCGAGCGTGACGGAGGGAACGGCGACGGTCCAGGTGGGCACCACACCGTCAACAACTGTGACTGCCGCCGCCTTGCCAGGAGCGAACAGCGAAAGAAGATGGGTTCTGGGAGGCAGCGGTGCCGCTCTGGGGTGCGTTATTATGATGTGCGCGCCCAGAATCAGGCGGAAGTGGCTGACCAGCTTGAGCACATTTCTTTTGGCAGGTGTTCTGGGAAGCATCCTGGGCTGTGCAGCGGGCAGTTCCCGCGATTCGAGCTCGAATCAGCTTGCTGCGAGTTCCGGAACGACGCCAGGCGCCTACGTCTTAACGGTAAGTGCAGTGGGCAGCGACACAGCTAAGGCAAGAGCATCGACCACGTTCACTCTGACTGTTCGCTGAGGGCTATTCCGGGCGCCACCGTCTGCCGGAGTGGAGTAACGAAAGCGCCGGCCCTGCAGCAGTGTGACCGAATCGGGACGGCGAAGCTGTCCCGTTTGCTTCGGCAGGTATACCATTTGCCGGTGCGTCTGTACCATCCGCTGGTAGAAAGGCGGATGAGTCTGAAATCAGCTGACGCTGTTCACGGTTAGCGTCCTTCGGGACCAGCTTCTTAAGAACCGGTTGAACCAGGCCACGCCATAGCTCACGTTCCGTTTATACCCGGATCCCGGGTTGGGTCTGCCTCCCGTTCATAATCGCATTTCACGACGAACAGCTTGAGATCTCGGACGAAGCCGAGTCCTTAAGCCGCGCCGCAGGACAGGATCCCAAAAACCGAGCTCTTTCAGAATCCGGCTGTGGTCATCAAATTGCCTCTTTTGATCACGAACAGGCCTGCCTGGCAGGGCAGATGCGGCCCACCATCGCGATCGTGTCGTGGCTGTGCACCGAGAGTAGAAGGGCGGCGTCTATCGATTCCCATCGGCGATATTATGTCAGCTTGCCCGGCAGCGCGGCCCTCCTTATGCATCCCCACTGGCCTGTCCTGATCAGGCACCGCGCTGTCGGGCCGGATAAAAAGCTTTGTGCTGGCTGCTCGCGGAAGTTCTCTTCCGGAAAGAGACCCGTCCGAGGGAGAGATTTGCTGCCTCTGTCCCTGAGTCATGATTGCTCAGATTTTGGGAAGTCTGGGTCCAGACTGGCAGCGGAAACACCTCGCGCCTTAGGATTCATTTGTCAAAGATGTTGGCAAATCAGTTCTGGACTTTGGACAACGCGCAAACTGGGTCACCTGTTCCAAGCCGGTAGCGGAGATCCTGAAGCGTTTTCGGGTACCGTCCTGGAGTTTGGACGGGCTGTCGCAATATCTTGACGCCAGCTCCCGCTACTCCGCGAATATCGCGCCAATTACCAAAGCCCGGTCCCCGATTGAGTGGCGGGCAAGGTCTGGTTCCGAAGCACCAGCTTTCGCTCGTTTGCTTATTTAAAATCGTCTTCGCTGCGGCGGCAGCGTGACATAGTAATACCCTAATGGCACGGGCTCCGGCGAGGAGTTTGGAGGGGCTGTCGCGATATCTCGATGCCAGCTCCCGCTAATTCACGGAGAGCCCGCCAAATCACCCAAACCAGCTACCCGACTTCGGTCCGAGGAATGCAGGTAAGCAGCACTTTCGAACGAAGTGGCGGGCCTAGGGCGTGGTCCCGAAGCACCACCCTTCGCTCGTCTGCCTATTAGCTGTGGATTGTCCGTTGGGAAAATCGTGCACCGGGAAATCGGATAACGGACGAAACGGGTGGGGAAAATAACATCCCTGCATTTTGCGCCTTGGATTCCGGGAGAACATTGATGAAAATTCTGGACACACGTGTTTATGGAGGCCCGAACATCTGGGCAAATTTCGGGGTAATTCAGCTCACACTAGACCTGGGTCTTCTCGAGGAATGGCCGACAGGGCGACTCGGAATCGATTTCCAGCAAGGTCTGCTCTCCGCTCTGCCCGGCCTCCACGAGCATCGCTGCTCCTATGGAGTACCGGGCGGCTTTGTAAGAAGGCTCACCGAGGGTGAAGGCACGTGGCTCGGACATGTGCTTGAACACACTGCTATCGAGCTTCAGTGCGTTGCCGGATATCCCATTAGCTTCGGGAGAGCGCGGGGCGTGCGCGGGAGCCCCGGCGTTTATTACATCGTTTATGACTACAGCGATCGCGAAGTGGGACTTGCCGCCGGCGAGCTCGCGCTGGATCTGCTGCATTCCCTGCTGCCGAGTCAGTGTTCCTCGAACGTCGATGCCTCTTTCGATTTTTCGAAGAGATTGCAGGAGTTCAAAGAGGTGGCAGCCCACAGAGCGCTCGGGCCGAGTACAGCAGCCCTGGTGCGTGCTGCGGAGCGGAGAAATATCCCATGGGAGCGGCTGGATGGCGATCACCTGATCCAGCTGGGGTACGGCGCCCGGCAACGGCGGATCAAAGCGTCTCTCACCGATGGGGGCTCACACATCGCCATCGAGATCGCGCAGGACAAGTGGCTGACGAACCATCTTCTGGCTGAGCACGGAATTCCGGTGCCGCTGCAGCGGAGAGCAGAGAACGAGGACGAGGCTGTCGCGGCCGCGGAGCGACTCGGATTCCCGGTTGTCGTGAAGCCGATCGACGCTAATCAGGGGCGCGGAGTGCGCACCAATGTCTCGAGCGCAGAGGAGGTGCGCGAAGCCTTTGGGATAGCGCTGCAACAGGGCGACGGCGTCATTATCGAAGAACAGATCGCCGGATCGGATCACCGGTTGCTCGTTGTAGGCGGAAAACTGGTCGCCGCCGCGCGGCGAACTCCTGGCCACATTGTTGGCGATGGCAACAGCAGCATCCGTTCGCTGGTCGCGCAGATCAATGCCGATCCGCGACGTGGAGGCGGCCACGACGGACTGCTGACCCGGCTGGAACTCGATGAAGAAGCCGACCGGCTTCTGACCCAGTGCGGCTATACGCCCGACAGCATTGCTCCAGCCGGTGAAGTGGTCTATCTGCGGACCACCGCAAATTTGTCCAGGGGCGGAACGGCGAGCGATGTCACCGATGAGGTGCATCCCGATAACCGCTTGCTGGCCGAGCGGGCTGCGAACGCCGTCGGGCTTGACGTAGCAGGCGTGGATTTCATTACACCCGACATCGCAAAGTCACACCTGGACGGTTACGGCGCAATATGCGAGGTGAACGCCGCGCCGGGCCTCCGCATGCATCTGTCGCCCTCCGCGGGGCAGCCGCGCGACGTGGCTGACGCCATCATCGAACAGCTCTTTCCTGGATGGAGTTCCGGGCGCATCCCAATAGCCGCAATCACGGGGACAAATGGCAAGACCACGACGGCCCACATGGTTGCGGCCATTGCCACGGCGGCTGGGCTTCGCGTCGGTCTCACATCGACGTTGGGAGTTCACATTGGCGGACGGAGGATTCTCAACAGCGACGCCTCCGGCCCGGCATCGGCGCGGCGCATCCTGCGCGACCCGACCGTGGACATCGCCGTTCTGGAGACGGCTCGTGGAGGAATTCTGCGCGAGGGGCTGGCATTCCGCCACTGCAATGTCGGCGCGGTGCTCAATGTGACTGACGACCACCTGGGTCTTTCCGGCATTCACACGGTGGAGGCGATGGCAGCGGTGAAGAGAACCGTCGCTGAAGTGGCCACTGACGCAGCGGTCCTGAATGCGGACGATCCTCTGTCTCTGGAAATGGTCGAGCATACCACGGCAGCATCAATATGCCTCGTCAGCATGCGGCCGCAGAACCCCGTGATTGCTCCCCACGTTGCGGGCGGCGGCTCCGCCCTGATCCTTGAAACCAATGGCCGGGAAGTGCTGGTATTTCGCCGCGGTCATACACGTGTGCCGCTGCTCGCCACCAGTGAGATTCCGGCGACGCACAATGGAAGAGTTCGCGTCAACGTCCAGAACGCGATGTTTGCCGCGGCGATCGCCCTGGGCATGGGCCTGGACGCGCAGGCCGTCCGCGCCGGGCTCGGCGGTTTCGACACGACCATGGATCGCACACCTGGGCGATTCAACGTCTATGACGGACACCCGTTCCGGGTCATCATGGACTACGGGCATAACCCGGCCGCAGTGGGAGCTATCTGTGAATCCGTCCGGCATCTGAGCTCTGACGCGAGGACGATTTGTGTGCTGGCGGGTCCCGGTGACAGGCGCAATGAGGATATTCTGGCTATCGCTAAATCGGCTGCGGGCTATTGCCACCTGTACATTTGCCGACGAGACGACGATCTCCGAGGCCGCGGACCGGACGAGATTCCCAACTTGCTGCGCGAGGGGTTGCTCGCACAGGGCGTGCCGATCGATCGGATTCTTGTTATTCCCGAGGAGTCGGAGGCCATGGCCCGGGCGCTCAGTCTCGGCAGACCGGGTGATCTGCTGCTGCTGTTTGCTGACGACCTGCCCCGCACCTGGAAACAGGTTGTGGAGTTTCGCCCGCGACCTGAGTTCGGGCGAAGGCCGGAGGCGCTCTTGCCGGCATTACCCGTTGCCGCAGGTCTCAGGACATGATCGACATTGGCTACTTCAAGGAAAACGCCGACCAGGCGCGCCGTATTCTCGCCGCGATGGAGCGGCTTGCCTCAGAGCGAACTGGGTGCAGATGCACCTTTTCGCTGACGCCTTCGCTGGATGCGACCATGAAGGGGCGAGTACTCGAACTGCAGTCCGAAGCATTTGGCGCTTCAGACGCTGTCTTTACGGCGCATGACCTCGATGAAGTGAATAACGATCCCGATGCGCTCTTCATCCGGCTCGATGTCAACAACAGAATGGAGGGCTTCTTTTTCGGATATTGGGAGTGGCCCGATCAGATCACCGTACCGGGGACCGATTTCTTCATGGACACCGGCATGATCGCCGCGCCATTCCGGGGAAAAGGCGTTGCACGGCTGGCGATATCGGGCGTGCTGCTGCTGTTGAAGCTGCTCGACTGCGCACGTGTCGGGATCCTCTCATGGGACGGAGGTCTCCATACTCCCGAACTCTTGCGCTTCTACCGGCAGTTCGGATTCGTCCGCGTCCTCACCGAGCGCCATAACAAGATGTCATGTTCGCTCGATGACAAGCTCATCGCGCGCTTTCTGATGGAACTCCAGCTGCCGCCCAACGGGCATGGACTGCCGCAGCCTGGGAATCTGTGGCCGCGCTCCGACGAACGCTCTCTCCTCGGCCGGTTCTACGGCGTTTTAGCTCTAGCCCAGGCCTTGTACATCGTCGCGCCATTCGAATTCGCCTATCTGTTCCTGGTCATGGGGCAGCCGCAGTGGGCGGTCGGGGTGACAGTGGCCGGCATTCTCGGATCCATGATTGCTGCCATCCCCGGTGGCATTCTTGCCGATCGTCACAGCCGCAAGAGGATGGTGCTGATCGGCGGATTCCTGGCCGGTGCCGGGCTGGCGGCGGTTCCCTTCGCTGTCACTGCATCTGGGACAGGGCAGCTTCTGGCGGCCTCGGCCGCATTCATGGTGGCCGGTGCGGGCGAGGCTCTGATCGCTGCGGCCGCAGAAGCGTGGATTGTAGATAACCTGATGTCGGCCGGCCGCCCGGATCTGACACAAACCTTTTTCGCACGCATGAGTTCGGTCTCGGCCTTCGGAGGAGCTGTTGCCGGAACCATTGCCCTCGTGGTGCTGCTCCGGGCGGTGGACCGGCGTGTTCTGGACTTGTTGTGGTTCGTCGGCGGCCTCGGCTTTATCACCGCCGTGGTCATTGCTGCCGGCATTCCGGAGCGGCGGCCGCACGGGCACCCGGACGACGAATCATCAGGCACATGGACGCGAGTGCGCGAGGCGCTCAGTGCATTTGGCGGCCGCCGAGCACTGGTCATGATCGCTGGCGCCATCATCCTCGGGATGGCGTCGGGCAGGGCCGCCCAGGAAGCTTTCACCGTTTCACTGATCACGAAGCAGTTCGACGCTCGATTGTTTGCACCTCTCAGCATCCTGGACCGCCTGATCGGCGTCGCGGGACCGGTTCTCGGGCTTTATCTCGCCAGGCGCATGGGCCCCAGTCGAATGCTGGTGTTCACCCTTGCGCTCGAGGCGGCTTCGCTCGCAATCCTGTTCGTGAGGGCGGATATCGCTACGGTCGTGGCGCTCTATGTCATCCTCGATCTGCTCGATGATGCATGGGATCCGGTAGCTCTGGCTCACATGCAGGCTCTCACGCCATCCAGCCATCGTGCGACCATAGTGGCTACGGTTTACCAGCTGGGGTCGGTCGCCGAGTTGCTGGCTGTCGGCTCGTTCGGGCTTTTGCTGGGCAGGTACCGGGATGCCATTGAGCAGGCTACACCGGATCTGCTGCAAGCTTTTTCCGGGAGCGCGGCACCGGCTCCGAGACTCCCCCCGGTATGGCTGGGACTTTCTGTAGCTGACGTCGCCATCGTCCTGTTCATCGGCCTGGCGATCCTGGCCATTCCGATGCTTCTCGTGCACGATCGCGAAGTCGAAGCGAGTTTCCCGAGTCGTCGTGGCACACTTCATCACGCGAGGACCGGAAGCCGGAAAAATACTGTCTCTACTTAGTCGATGCAGAGCATCCGCAGATGAAATCGCAAACCATTACGGTCTTTCCTGGCGGACCCGAGAAAACAGAGCCGATCTGGCCTGGTGCGAAATATGATCCTGCGATTCCCACGATACGGCAGGTACTCGGTTACGACACGGGCATGGAAATCACTCCTCCGGAAAGTGTGGGCAGATACCTGCAGGCACTGGCCGCGGCTGCGCCCAGCCGCAGCCGCCTCATGAAATATGCGCAGACGTGGGAAGACCGGCCTCTATGGCTCATGATCATCGGCAGTCCCCAGCGAATCGCCCGGCTCGATGAGGTGAAGCGCCGTCTGCAGCGTCTTGCCGACCCCCGTGGACTATCCGAGATTGAGGCCAATCGTCTCCTGAAGCGGGTACCCGTTGTTATATGGCTCGGACACGGCGTTCACGGCAATGAGATTTCCCCCACGGATGCGGCTCTCTTTGAGGCCTATCACTTGCTCGCGTCACAGGGCGACGACGATATCGATACTGTACTGCGCGAATCGCTGGTGCTCATTGATCCGATGCATAACCCGGACGGGCGCGCCCGTTTCGTGTCCCAGAATCTTCAGGCACGTGCCGCCACCGCCGATCCCGCACCCTGGAGCGCCGAGCATGACGAGCCATGGCCGGGAGGCAGGACCAATCACTACCTCTTTGACCTGAACCGCGACTGGTTCGCGCAGACCCAGCCCGAATCGCGCGGCTGCAAGAACATCGGCCTGGGATTCTGCGGCCACGTGCGCGTGGATCTGCACGAGCATGGGGGTGGAAGGGCATATTTCTTCGGACCACCGGCCGATCCCATCAGCTCACACATAACGGAAAGCCAGCGGCGGGCATGGGACCTCTTCGCCCGAGCGAATTCCGCACACTTCGACCGGCGGGGCTGGGCCTACTTTGTTCGCGAGGTGTATGACGCCTTCTATCCGGGCTACGGAGATTGCTGGCCCACTCTGAACGGCGCAATCGGCATGACCTACGAACAGGCGTCGGCACGATCGCTTTCCTATGCCCGTGCCGATGACCGGGTGATGACCTACCGGGAAGGCGTAATGCGCCACGCGAACGCGGCCCTGGTAACGATCATCATGGCTGCGAAGAACCGCGAGCGCATCCTGAGCGAGTATCTCGAGTACCGCCGGAGTTCTGTCGCCGAAGGCGAGAAGAGCACGAATCGGGAGTATCTCCTTCTGCCCGGCCATGACCCGTCCCGCGCCGATCGGCTGGCCCGTACTCTTGCTGCCCAAGGCATCGAGGTACGTCGCGCAACTGAGCCTTTCCAGCTCGGTTCACGGCAGATTCCTGCCGGCACATGCATGGTGTCACAGGCGCAGCCGCTGGGGCGACTCGTCCAGAGCTTGCTCGATCCCAGGGTTGAGCTGCCCGCCGAGTTCATCAGGCAAATGCAGGAGCGGCGCGCCAGGAGGCTACCCGATCAGGTCTACGACATCACCGCCTGGAACCTCCCGATGCTTTACGGTGTGGAATTGGTCACGAGCCCTGATCCGACTCCCGTCGTCGGCACGATGGTGCCGGCGGATTCGGAAGGCGCACGCCCGCCGGTTGTATTCGCAAAAGCGAAGGCTGCGTACCTAATTCCATGGGGCAGCGCTGCCGCAGCTTTAACGATCGAAGCATTGCAGCAGAGACTTCGCTTCTTCAGCATCGGTGGCCCCTTCATTCTGAACGGTCGTCCATTCGCGATCGGCACGGTTGTTGTGCGCGTTGCGGAAAATCCGAGCGATCTGCATGAGAGGCTGACGATGCTGGCGACAAAACACGGCGCAGAGATTGTCCCCGCTGACACGACCTACATCGACTCGGGGACATCACTCGGCAGTAACCGGACCGCGTTCCTACGGGCGCCTCGCGTGCTGATGGTCTGGGACACACCCACATCTTCCAAGTCGGCCGGCTGGGCTCGCTACACACTCGAACGTCGCTATGGGCAGCCGGTAACGATCGTCCGCACCTCATCCCTCCCTCGCGCCCAGTTCGCGCATTACGACGTGATCGTGCTCCCCTCGGGCAATTACGATACTGCCATCAACGAAGCCATCGTCAATCGCATGAAAGAGTGGCTCCGAGCCGGGGGCACGCTCATCACCCTCGCTGAGGCGACCCGCTGGGCAACAGGCGAGCACGTAGGCCTGCTCAGTACGACGGGCTTGCTGAAGGATGGCCGGCCGGATATCCCGCCGCGAGCGGGCCGTTCGGTCGATCTCAGGGATCAACCCGATCCCTCGGGATTCGACTATAAACGGGCAATTCAGCCGGAGCGGGAGCGGCCTGCTCCGCAGTTCGGAGCTATTCTTCGTGTGCTCCTCGATACCGACCACTGGCTGACTGCGGGACACGACTGCGAAACGCATGCAATGATTCTGGGCGACCGTGTATTCGCCCCCCTGAAGCTCGACGAAGGCCGAAATGTGGGCATTTGGGCGACGCGGGAACGCCTGATCGCCTCGGGGCTGGTCTGGCCGGAGACTCAGGAGATCCTCGCCCAGAGAGCCTTCCTGATGGATCAGCCCTTCGGCGATGGACACGTGATCGCGTTTGCTGAGGATCCAAACTTTCGTGCGTTTGCCGAAGACACGATGTTGCTGTTTGTGAACGCGGTGCTGCTGAGCCCTGCATACTGTGGACGAGTTGCACCCAATTACGCATCTCTTGCACCGAATGCGGTACGCTCTTCCACCGACTGAGAACTGCGCTTGAGTTCGCTCCGAGCCGCCTCAGCTCAGACCGCGTGGTCTGCCATTTTGCCAGCTGCCATCAGGTTTGCGTGGATTTCCGTCTGCGCAAGTTCGATCGGTCGGCGCACCGAGGCCGGATCGATGCCTGCGCGCAGAGCTGCCGCAATTCCGGCAGCCTCCCAATAGTTGTCCACGATGTGGAGTTGACCGTCGGCCCATGGCAGAGCGCGCAAATCGTTGCCCAGGATGTTCGTGTTCTCGCGGACGGCGATTACCGGTATCCCCTGCTCGAGAGCAGCCAGGGTCGGCAGTCCCAATACTTTATCCGGTATAACGAGCAGCGATACATCCTCGGCGGTAATCACGCCGGGCTGGGGCGGTAAAAGAGTCTCTTCGATATCGACAACGCGCGGGCTTCGCTGGAGCCCTTTCAGCACGCACATGAAAAACGCCTCAGAAATTGCCTCGGCGGCCATTCGCGGATCGACAATACCCGGATCCATTCCGGCAATCTCCTTTGACTCGAGCATCGGCGAATGGGCAGTCGGCACGTTATATAGCGTCGACAGCGCGTGCGTGAAAATTGCTTCGGCGCCGCCCCACGGGTTCACCATCTCACCGTGGCTCTGGAAATATGCCATGTGATATTCCTTCGGCACGCCGACCACAGTCGCGAGCGCGACAGCATCGTACTCCGCGCGCGATTCGTCCAGCGCCTGCAAAAGCCCCTCCATGCGCTCCACCCGCCCGCTCGAACGGCCGGATCCGGCCCACTCCGCGTATACCAGCACCGGCGGATCCAGGAGCACGATCCGGGGGACCGTGAGGCCATAAATGGATCGTGCTGCATTGACCGAATTGATGGCTGCGTGTTCGGCCTGCGATTCGGATTGTGAGTCCATGACAACGAGCACCCGGTTTTCCCGCACGGGCTGCAGGCCGATCGTGCCCAGCAGGAAGCGCGAAATGACACTACCTTCGACGTACAGTGAATTGGACGGCAGGTCGATGATGTCAGATGCGTTCACGACGTTCGGATGGGTAATCAGTTTGTCCGACACGCTGGCTAGCAGAGCCGCAGCCGGTGTGGCATCTCCCGCATGGCCGCCGATCGTGCTGCCGACGCCGGTTGGCACGAGGAAGACAGTGGTGAAGGCGCTGGTCCGTTCCACCGCACGGCGACGGAAGCGGAAAATGGATGGCAGCGACTGGCGTCGGCCGGTATCCAGATCCGCGATAAAGCCCGCCTCGCAGTGATAAACCGCATCATCGGTTGAGCTCACAGCCAGACGAATGGGGAATTCACCGTGACTTGCCCTGCTGATGCAGCTGTTGAAGTGCGCAAGCAGATTCCGATGATCGCGAGTAACAGGAATGTCAATGGCGCGTTCATGCACGTACATGGTGAAGTCCTCCGCAATGCTGCAGAAAATCGTTATATGAGAACATGTGTTCCAACCTGAGGGTGCCGTCCTTTCCCAGCGCGTAGATCGACGGCAGGTTCACGCCGTTGAAGAAGTTTGCCTTCACCATGCTGTAAGCACCCATGTTCGGAAACACCACGCGCGAACCGACTTCCGGGGGATTCGCAAAGGCGTATTCGCCGAAAATGTCTCCGGCGAGACAAGTGGCTCCTGCAAGAACACAGCGATATCCGCCCCGCTCGAGATCCCCGACGGCGTCAGGATGGCAATCGAACTCCAGCACCTCAGGCATGTGGTTCACGGTGGTATCGAGTACGGCAACCGTCCTTCCGGCACTCTGGAAAGTGTCTATCACCGAGGCAACGAAGCTGCCGGCGCGTCGGGAGATGGATGCACCGGGTTCAAGGTAGATTGTGAGTTCATACCGGGACCGGAGCAGATCGAGTGCCTGGTGCAGCCCGTCCAGGTCCGCTGCCCGGCGGCCTGAAATTCTGCCGCAGCGAAAGAGCCGTCGCGGCCGCCCGTCTTCACTGGCCAGGGGCGCTTGATTGCCGAAGAAAAGATAGCCCCCGCCAAGGTCGATCCAGCGCAGCCGCCTGAGCAGATTGCCCAGATGATGATCCAGGTATCGCACCGTCTCGAGCAGAGGCGTCGTATCCAGAGCGTCACAGTTTGTATGAAACATGAGTCCCGTGATCCCATCGAGCAGGTCTGGATCACTATGCAGTGTCTCTCGCATTTCCTCGATGCTGACGCCGAGCTTGGAGTGGCGCCGGCAGGGATCGTATCGCTCATCAGCAACATTGGAGAGCCGGGGATTCACCCGGAGTCCGCACCCGGTCCTGCCGGTGGCTTCCTCGCGGAACCCGACCCACTGTGTCAAAGAATTGAAGCTTACCAGGTCGCACAGCTCGAACAGTTCGCCGGCGTCCGCGGGTCTTATGCCGGGAGTAGTGAGATGGATCACGCGGCCGGGACCGAGGATTTCGCGCCCAAGCTTCGCCTCGAAAAGGGAACTGGCATGGAAGCCATCCGCGACGCTAGCGATCGCCTCCAGTCCGCTTGGGATGGTGAACGCCTTCATCGCGAACAGCAGGCGCGTGCGCTCGCCACGGATCGCGTCCAGCGCCAGTTGCGTGTCTTCAATGAGCTGCCCTTCATCGTAAATAAACGCAGGCGTCTCAATATGCTGATTTCGCAATGTATCGAGTAATCGGCGTCCTTCCATGCCACCCTCCAGGAATCTCGCCTCACGGCCGCCCGTGGAGTCCGCGAATCGTCACTTGCACGGCATGGACCATTGGCTCACACAGAAGACCGCGCGTAGCGAGGCACCTCATCTTCGGCACAGTCGCAAATTTCGAACGGCCTGTTCGAATTCTGGGACAGCCAGAAGGCCTATCAATCGACGTTGGACCAGTGCCGTTGTACCTATGCCTGCATCTGGATGGCCGATCAAATGCAATCGATTCTGGGCAGACTAATTCCGATTGCGAACGGAGTGATCTCTGCAGAAAGCCTCTTGACCTAAGCGGGATTTCGATACCGGCGCAAACTAAAAGGTGCTCCGCTTTCCGCAGTACTCGAGCACATACCTCCGGAATGGTGCTGTGCAGAGAGGGTCTGGGTATGAGCAGCTTCTTCAGGTTAGTCATTGGAGTGATTGCGGTAGTAAGTGTCTTCTCGGAGTCAAAGCTCTTTGCTGACTCAGACGCGCAGAGTTCGAAGGCTCGGGCAACGCCTTTGCGCTGCGAGCTTCAAAAGAGCTATCTGGAACTGTTCTCGACGGCCTCACAGCTTCGATTCAGCTCAGCGGAGATACAGAGGGAGAGAGAGGTATTGCACGCTGAGAAGTATTCCTGTCGAAACCATTTCCGGAGCCTCTCCGAACAAGTCGCGAAAAAGATTGATGCTGCGCGTAAAGTTCTGAGGAGCAAAAGAGCTACCATCTCACAATCGGAACGTCACGATCTACATTGTAGGATTCAACACCTCGATTCGCTTAGAAGCCACGCCGATATGCTATCCGACCATGCGATTCCTGTAGCCTACGACAATCTGAATGCCAAGCTGAATCTTCTTCAGCGATGGCCCAGGCAGTACCGGGAGACAAAGAACCAAATCGCCAACGGAGATTACATGAAACGTCGATGGTCCGACGTGCAGGATATTGGCTTCCGCCGGATTGCTCCTGATGGCCAGAAGGAGGACATCAAGTATGCGGCCGAATATATGAAGCGAGCCAGACTGATGCCAGCTGATGTGAGCGACACGCAAATCCAGGAATATGTCCACGCTGTGGCCTTGAGAGTAGCCAACAATTCCGACTTGAGCGTTCCTCTCCATATTAGAGTGCTGGATTCACCTGACATTGACGCCTTCGCTCTCCCCGGCGGCTATATCTTTGTCGATCGGGGATTGCTGCAGGCTGTCGATGATGAATCGGAACTGGCGGGCGTCCTCGCTCACGAGATCGCACATGACGCGGCGCGGCATGGCGCCAGAATGAAGAGGCGGGCCGCTGTCGCAGGCATATCCTATGAGGCAGCGCAGGCAGCTGCGATGTTCGTCACAGATGGAATTGCCAGTATCGGAACGTATTATGGGCTGGAGACCGGCTACTACGGATTGGGAATGGCGCTCGATCTCCAGATGCTCGGGGTTAATCGCAAGCACGAACTGGAAGCTGACAGGCTGGGCGTGCAATACGCCTGGAAAGCTAATTACAACCCCTCTGGATTTATCCGTTTCTTCGACAAAATGGCCACGCAGAACGGCGATCTAAATGGCGTTAGCTGGTTCCGGACACATCCGCCCTTTTATCAGAGGATGGCGCAGGCGGAGCGGGAGATCATGTTCCTGGGGAATCAGAGTGACCCCACGGTCCAGACTTCGGCGTTCCTGAAGATGAAAGAAACCCTTGACTCGGTTGCTGGGGAGACGGAGAGAGAGCAAGCTGGCAGTGGGGTCGCCCTGCCGGGGAATGAGTCGGGATGCCCTGCTTCGGAAGATTTTGAGTACAAGCCGAGTGAGCCGACTGAGGAAGTCTGTGCAAGGGTGTTGCGGTCTGCTGAGAGAGAGCGATGAAGCGGATGGAACTCGCTTCGCTTCGCGGCACAGATTTCCAGATGCAAACGCGCCTCCTTCAGCGTGGTTATTGGCTTGCCTTCCGTAATTGTGCCGATCCTCTCTCCCGGGCCTGGCAGCATCGCCGGTCCGGAAAGCAGATTCGGCTATGGAGGGATATGAAACTGCGATTTGTTGTATATCCGTTGCTGATGGCGTGCACCACGCTGATGCCAGGATTGGTCTTTGCGGCAGACACGGCGGATTCTCCCGGAATTACCGCTCTTGTATGAACCGGGAGATGGGTAACAGTTTAGACCGGGCAGAGGGGTAACACTTTTGCAGCCGGTTGGGTTGAGGTTGTAGCGGGTCGAGTTCATCGCTCAGCCGCCGTAGCCGCGGCGGTGGGAATGCGGGAATCTCTGTTGTTGGAGATTTCCGGATTTCCATCGCCGACTGTTTTTTGTGCAGGCAGGTTGCCGATCGTCAGCTCTTTGCTGTCGAACCAGGCAAGGGGAAAATCCCCGAAGCAGACGCAGAAGTAGCGGTCGTCGATCGGTTCCAGACCGATGCGCTCTCCGGCCAGCACCTTGCCGAGGAACACAGAATGGCCCTTCCAGAAGAACTGGCCGTGCGGCCAGACGCTGCGCACCTCGACACCGCAGTCGTACTCCGGCTCCGGCACTCTGGATGGATACGGGCGCGGCGATGCTGTATAGACCGCTGCGGGAGGCCTCTGGCCCAGCGCTTCGTGCGGACGCTCCTCGTTCTAGGTGCTGCGGAAGCGGTCGAAGGCTTCCTGCTGGCGGCGCCGGTTGGCCTCGGCCGGCCGGGCGGTCTCCTCTGCCAGGGTGCGGTGCATGCGCTCGTGACGCCCGTTCTGCTCCGGATGACCGGGTTGAATACGTTCCGGCACGATGCCCAGCTTCATCCCGTACAGGCTCAGCCGCGACAGCCCGGCGACGCCGCGCGAGGCGAAGGGCGGACCGTTGTCGGTGCGAACAGCAAGGGGCAAACCGTATTCGCGGAACGCCGCTTCGGAAATCGAGCGCACCGCTTCGCTGTCGGTCTTCTCCACCGCCTGGCAGCGCAGCAGATAGCGGCTGGCCGCATCGGTCATGGTGAGGGGATCGATGCGCTCTCCGTCGCGGGTGCGGAACCATCCCTTGAAGTCGGCGCACCAGACCGCGTTGGGCTCTGTGGCGGCGGCGAAGGGCTCGGTGAAGGGCGGCGTTCTTCTGCGCAGGCGTCGCGCGTGTGCCAGGCCGGCGCGGCTGAGCAGCGCGCCGATGGTGCTGGGAGCCGGCCACGCCTGGTCGGGATGACGATCTTCAAGCCAGCGCCGCAGCTTGCGCGGACCCCAGCTCATGCGCGCCCGGCGCAGCCTCAGCACCGCGGCTTCGATCTCAGCTGGCGTCTGGTTGGGATGGGCGTGCGGTGCACGGCTCCGATCCTCGAGGCCATCAGCTCCTTGCTGTTGCCAGCGCGCCACGATTTTATAGCCGGTCCTGCGACTGATGCCGTAATGGCGACACAAATCCGCCATCGTCCACTCTCCGCTCTCGTACTCCACGGCGAACCGCGCTCGCTCTTCCACCACTCCGCTGACCTTCCAGGGCATCTCTGACTTCTACATGCCCGGCTCCCGGCGCGAAGTGTTACCCATGTCCCCGGTCTGTTCTGTTACCCCTCTGCCCGGTCTGTACCTTGTATCAGGGCACGGCTTCAGCCGTGCCGAAAGAGTCGCGCCGAAGGCGCTTCCATGCTGCCGAAACCATTCAGGCCTACACCCGCTCCAAGGTCTCATGGCAATCTCATGCCGAACAGCTCACCTCAATGAAGGAACACATCAACGCGCTTGGTAAAGATGCTGCCGATCTGGCGGCGGCTCGTTCGGAAGGTTCGCCCTGGCAGCAGCAGGTCATCGATGATGTTGATCCATTGCTGCGCAGCCTGGCAGATCATCTGAGCGCGATGATCCAGCACCTGAACGACAACCAGAACCGAGTGCACATGCCGGCATTCCAGGATTATGCGAAGGCAAATTATGAGTACTCCCAGAGACTGCTTAGGATGATCGACGACTATGTCGACTACGAGCAGGCGAAGTCGAAGACTGAGGCTCTGGAGCAGAAGCTGCAGCTTGGGGCAGGCTCGGCTTCAGGGGAACAGTAGAGATCGTCGGGGCGCATTCCGGGAAGTGGCTGCCTGTCTGCACGATTCAACGCTCCCGGAGCATCCGGATCGGTCAGCCCGGCCATGCGATCAGCAGGTGCAGATGGCCTCGTTCATGCCGGTCTTGCCCGGCATTGTCTCGCATGTGCAGAAGTTGATCCATTGTGCCGGAACTCGCTGCCGCGCGGCGGGAGCGGCAACCGAGCGGCAGCGATCAGTCTGGCGGCCTCATGACGAGCAGAGCCCTTGATGGGCGAGCGGTGCAGGAGTACGGTCGCGGCTGCATTTATACCGGTGGGAGAGACGATCGATGCGACTCACCCGGTAATGCGTGACATGATTCTCGATGCATTGCGCTACTGGGTGAGGGAGCGGCATCACGAAGACGGGGAACGCACACCAGCGCCGGGTTGTTGTCGAAGCCGCCTGGAGTTACCGGCTCAGGCCGGCGGTAGGGCCGGGACTGCGCCGGCGACAGCAGGGTATGCCGGAAGACATCAAAGAGATGGCCTGGAAGGCACAGCTTCGGCTGCACAAGCGCTATGCCAGACTGGCCGCCGCCGGCAAGGACCAGCGCAAGGTCACCATCGCCGTTGGACGCGAACTGCTCGGTTTTATATGGGCCATTGGTGTCAGAACGGAGAGGGCTGCTGCCCGGGCGGTGCCGGCATGACGGACAAAAAGCAAAAGCTTTCCTGATAAGGAATACAACAAACCTCGCAACCCGATGAACATCGTCCACCAATTCGAGAACAGGGCCAGCCGCAGCCGGAGCATGCACGAAGGAGAGTCCTCGCAGGCTCTATGCGACAGGCTCAGCCGCACTCGCGTCACTAGTCCGAGGCAGCTCCCCACGGATCATGACCATGCGGTTCCGACCCGCGAATATCAGACTGATCAATCGTCGCTTATTCTGCCTCGGCTGCGGCTCGCCCTGTTCTCGAAACAACAAAAAACACCCCACAGCCGTGCAGGCATTGACAGGTCACTCCATATCAGAGGCTGTTATTAACCTGCGCCGAGGACTTTGAAGAGAGAGGCGAGCATGAGGCAGGCGCAGGCGAGGAAGTGAAAGGAGCCCAGTGTGGCTGCCAGCCGCTCGTAGTCGCGTGCCAGGCGCCGGAAGCGAGCGGCCCAGGCGAAGCTTCTCTCCACGACCCAGCGACGCGGCAGCAGAACAAATCCCCGTTTGGCCTCGGTGTGTTTCACCACTTCCAGTTCGATGCCATGCTGTTCCGCGCTTGCGGCCGCCGCTTCGCCGGTATAACCCTGGTCGACCCAGGCGAGCTGAACCTGATCCCCGGTGATCTCCTGGACCTGCCGCGCCAGTTCGCCGACCCGGGCGCGGTCCTGTTCACTGGCCGCCGTCACATGCAGAGCCAACAGGTGCCCCAGCGTGTCGACGGCTGCATGCACTTTCGATCCTTTGCGCCGTTTGGCTCCGTCGTAACCGGCCCGCGCACCCGACTCCGGCGTGGACTGCAGAGTGCGACTGTCGATAACCATCGCCGTCGGCTGAGCCCTGCGACCGGCAAACTCGCGCAGCAGCATGCGCAGATCCGCGACCAGCATCTCGAAGCAGCGAGCACGAACCAGCGCTGCACCTGCTGATAGACGGCCTCCCACGGAGGCAGATCGTTGGGCAGACAGCGCCACTGGCAGCCGGTACGCACCACGCAGCGCAACCCGTTGAACACATCCCGCAGCGGATAATCCCGCTGAGCCGCGTCCTCTCTGCACAGGGCCAGACAGGGCGCCACCAGCGCCCACTCCTCATCCTTCACGTCACTCGGATAACCCCGCCGCTCAGCCTTCGCCTCAAACCCAGGATCGCACGAGACAGCGCCAAGTCCTTCATTCCATTCAAAACACAGGAATAGAGTTAATAACAGCCTCTAGTTCAACCAGGTACTTGCGAATCGTCTCCCTCTGACTATATTGGCGCTGGCTGTGTCCATCGGAAGCAGCGACTGCACTGCGAGGTGCCCTATGGCCCCAGATGCAAGACGCTCGCCGTGGTCCTGGCATTCGCTGGCACGATTCCTCTCCCCGCTTACATCGCCCAGACAGCCGGGAACTCGACTGATGTATACAAGGTCAGCTACTTCTCCAACAATGTGGCCGCGGCGCCGGACGCGACACTCCGCATCGGCAGGTAGTGTCCAGCTTTTTTCGCACTTTCTGAACCAGCCATGACTCAGGAAGGTTGTTGGTTAGGGTTGATTGGCTGAGGTTCCCCATGGGGAACCTCAGCCAAAGCGGTCAGGCGATGGCCACCACCTCGGCCAGCCGGTTTATCTGCAGATAGCGTTTCGTTCCCCAGCGAGTCGCTGCCACATGGCGCAGCCGCGCTGCCACTGGCATCAGCGCCGATCTGCCATCCGGAAAGGCGCCCACCACGCGCGTTCGTCGCCGCACTTCCCGCATCAGCCGTTCCAGCGGGTTGTTGGTCCTGATCGAGCGCCAGTGTTCCGGCGGCATCGCGTAATAGCTCAGCGTCTCGTCGACACCCGCGGCAACGATCTCCGCCGCCCGCGCCAGCTTCATCGCTCGCAGCTTTTCAACCACCTGCCCAGCCTTCTCCCGCGCTGCCTGGGCATCTTCCTGGGCATGGATGGCCTTCAGCATCGTCGCCACTTCCTTCACCTTCCCGGTCGGAACCGCCGTCCATACGTTCCGGTAGAAGTGAACGACGCAGCGCTGCCACAACGCCT
>JAJYVF010000027.1 GCA_021792135.1 Acidobacteriota bacterium
GGGTGTGCAGTTGCCGCTCATAGCTGCCGGCCCGCGTATCCTGCCGAGCTTCTGTCCCTTCGTACCGCTTCGCTCCGCACAGCTGGTCCGCTTCCGCATCCAGCAGCGCGTTCAGCGTCTCTTCCACTGTGGCTCGCACCACCTGATCCAGGTGAGCCTGAATCCTGCCTTCGTCGATCTGTACCACCGATCCCCGGCCCTTGCTGTCGTTTCCTGCCGCTCCGGTTGGCTCCATCTTCCGTCCCCTGAAGGTCTTGCTCCTCCTGCTTGTACAGCCTTCCAGAGCCGGGCTCAAACCCAAATGTGCGAAATTTAGCCTACGTTATCGGCAGGTATGAGGAGCATGAACCAGAAAGTACAGAACAGATTACAATCCCTGTGCCTGAAATGATCCCTGCGACTGCGGGCGAAGGAGTGTCCTGAAAATCTGGTCTTGCTGCTGCGAAGCGCGCTGAAGACTCAGATTGTCGGCCTCGGCGAAGACAAAAAATCCTACTTCTTCTCCTCGTGGTACTCCTGCTCGGTATTGATCTGCCAGAGCGCCTGCTTGTCGATTTGCCCGGCCACGATCTGATCCACCGCGGTCATGGCCGTCAGCATGGAGTGGTCCTGGTTGTTGTATTTGTGCATGCCGTTGCGCCCGACCAGGAACAGGTTCCGGAAGCGGTCCGTGTAGCGAACGATCTCGTCGAAGCGGTCGTAGGTCCCGAAGTAGGCCGGGTAAGTCTTCGGCACCCGGACGACGTGCGTATCGTGGACATCGGAGGCCCGCAGGATCCCGATCTTTTCGACCTCGGAGACGGCGAAGCGGGCGATCTCCGCGTCCGCCTTGCGCCAGAGTTCGTCGGTTTCGTAGCAGAAATACTCGAGACCGATCCACACCTTGCCGGCATCGGCGACCATGTATGGGCTCCAGTTATTGAAGATCTGGAGCCGCCCGACCAGCACATCCGGTTCCTGAATGTAGATCCAGGTATCCTTTAGCGGACTGCCATCGGGTTCAGTCACCGCCAGCCGGTCGACCAGCAGCCCGACGGTGATGAAGTCGCGGTAGATCAGGCCGTCGGCAATCGCGCGGACTTCTTCGGGCACCTCCACATTCAGGCTGCGCACCAGCTCGCGAACGGGCATGGTCGAGAAGACGCAATCGGCCTCGAGCGTGTGCGTGGTGCCCTGGGGATCGGTAGCTTCGACCGCGACGACGCGTTCGCCCTCCACATGAAGACGGCAGGCGCGCCAGCCCATCCGGACCTCCCCGCCTTTCGTCGCAACCAGATCGGCGACATATTCCCAGAGCTGGCCAGGACCATATTTCGGATACAGAAAGCGCTCGATCAGCGAGGTTTCCGTATCCTTTTGGGTGATTCCCGAGGACTGTTTCCGGGAAAAGGTCTTTTTCAGAAAATGGGCGATCGCCGTCCGCAGCGAGAGCCCCTTGATGCGCTGTGCACCCCACTCAGCGCTGATCTGATTGCAGGGAACGCCCCAGACCTTCTCGGTATAGGACTTGAAAAACGTCAGGTACAGTTCGCGGCCGAAGCGGTTGATGAGAAAGTCTTCCAGTGTCTTCTCGTCGCGCCGCGGAAAGATCCTGGATCGGATGTAGCTGAATCCGATCCTGACCATGCGCCGGAAGCCAAGCTGGCGGATGGTCTGGCCGTTCAATGCCAGCGGGTAATCGAAGAAGCTGCGCAGGAAGTAGATACGGCTCTTGCGGGGGCGCACCAGCATCACCAGGTCCGGATCGGAGGCCGCGTCGGTTCCCGCAGATATCAGGCGTTCCTGGTTCCGGTAACGGATGGCGTGCCGGCCGGAGCCATTCTCCGTGGAGGCGATGGGCATCAGTCCCGCCCACCAGTCCATCACGCGATCCGACTTGGAAAAGAAGCGGTGGCCGCCGATATCCATCCGGTTGCCGTTGTGGCGGATGGTGCAGGAGATGCCGCCGATCCGCTCGGTGGCTTCCAGAACGACAGGCCGGACGTCGGAGCGGCGGAGGAGTTCCAGTGCGGCGGTCAGACCGGCGGGTCCGGCTCCGATAATGACAGCGGTCTTCATGCGACGGGGGAACCGTCAGGGCATCTCTGGCGGCTTGAACTCTTCATCCTTCCTTCGAGTGTTACACGGGAGCAGGCACAACCGAAATACCAGCCGCAACCTTCGTTCCGGAGTTCGCTGGTCCTCGGCCGGATCGCTGCGCAAAGGGCCGGAAACGGCGGGGTGGAAGCGCGGCGCGAGGAACTGACCCGCAAGCCGGCGACGGTATAGTCACGGATCGCGCCAGGAGAGGTAGGCGGGGGAGCGGTGAAAGAGCCTCATCGATCCAGCAGGATGGCTGCGACGGTGAGCCGGTACATGTGGAGGAGTGTCGCCGACCAGAGGACGAACAGCCCGGCGGCGGCCGCCCAGTACTCGGGTGAGCCTGCATGGGACGTGAGAACCAGGGAAAAGGAAATGGTGCGTACAGATGCTCCGAAGGCGGTCGCGAGGAAGCATGCACAGCAGAAAATAATCGAACGGGTTGAGAGTTGGAGGCGGTGGGGGACAATCGCCTGATCCGCGGGAACCGGCATGGCTCCTCCTGGGAACGGAGTGCACGGGCCCTCGAAACGACAGAAGAAACTTAACCCTTCCGGGCAGCGGGCTAGGCCAGATGGCGTAAACTCGCGTTCCGTCCAGAGCGAACAATAGCACCTCCGCAACGGTTATCAAGTCACAGGAGGATGTACGCGGAAAGTACTACCAGGATGGTGCTAATCCGCAGGAATCGGGGCGCGCTCCGGGGGCAGACCGAACGTCCCTGTTCTGCCTCAGCTTCCATCTGCGGGCGGGGCGCGGCGAAACGGTCCTGGGGGCTCGGCACGGCGGCGGGGAGAAAGATTCCTCCCCGCCGCGGAGAGCTAGCGCAGACTGGCGGGCGGGGCCTCGAAGGCCAGAAGCTGCCGGAAGGCTTCGTCGGGGAGGCGAAGCGAGGCGGCAGCGACGTTTTCCTCGACATGCTGCGGCGAAGACGTGCCGGGGATGGGCAGCATGACCGGGGAGCGGCGCAGCAGCCAGGCGAGGGCCACCTGGAGGGGCGTGGCGTGGACTTCTCCGGCGATCTTCTCCAGCAGGTCGTGAGCCGCGCGCACCTGGCCCAGCGGGGCCCAGGGGATGAAGGCGATGCCGTTGTTCTCGCAGTGGTTGAGGAGGTAATCCCACTCGCGGTCGGCGAAGCTGTAGCGGTTCTGGACGGAGACGATGGGGGTGATTTTGCGGGCGCGCTCCAGGTGTTCGAGGGTGACGTTGGAGAGAGCGACGTGGCGGATCTTGCCCTGCTGCTGAAGGCGGGCCAGGGTCTGCATGGAGGCGTCGAAGGAGACGGCCGGATCGGGGACGTGAAGCTGGTAGACGTCGATGCGATCCAGGCGCAGACGGCGGAGACTGCCGTGGACGGCCTCCTCGAGGTGTCTGGGGCTGGCGTTGTGGATCCACTGGGCCGGGCCGACGCGCTCCCATCCGCCCTTGGTGGCGATCACGAGGTCTTTGGGGTAGGGGTGGAGGGCTTCGGCGATGAGCTCTTCCGAAACGTTGGGGCCGTAAGAGTCGGCCGTGTCCATAAAGTTGACGCCCAGTTCGACGGCGCGGCGCAGGGTGCGGATGGCGGCGTCGTGATTGGCAGGTGGTCCCCAGATCCCCTTGCCGGTGATGCGCATGGCTCCGTAGCCGAGGCGGTGAACGGTGAGGTCGCCGAGGTTGACGGTTCCCGCCGCGGCGGCGCTGGACGTGATGGCGGAGGCGAGCGGGGCGCTGGTGACGGGCTGGTTCATGGATTCTCCCGATGGTGATTCGATGGGGCTGGGCGGCCTCCTGCCCCCCGGGGGCGATGAAGGCGGCGCAAGCTTCAGGATAGAAGGCTTTCGCCCAATCAAAAAGGTGCTGCCAACCCACCCCCGAAATTCGTATCTTAAATCGCCTGGGTTGCTGGCCCGGCGGGGAGGTCACGTCATGGAAGGCTACTGGCTTACGCACTATGAGGCCGGCGCTGTGCACGGCGACGGGATCGCGATGCTGCAGGGTGGAGAATTGCTGGGAGGCGATCTGGAACATGCGTGGGCCGGCTCCTATGAGCAGGAAGGTTCGCGGGTGTATGCACGGATTCGTATCGTGCCCTTTGTTTCGCGGCTGGAAGAGGAACTGATGGCGCGGGAGAAGCCGCTGATCGTTTCGCTGAAGGGATACTGTACGGAGCATTTCGCGCGGCTGGAAGGGCACCCCGATGAGCGGGCGGATCTGCCGTTCCGGATAACGATGCGGAAGTGCAAGGCCGCCCATGCGGGGGTGCATCAGCCCGAACGCAAGGCGGCCTGAGGGGCGGGGCACAAGCATCGAGACGACAAGCCTGCCCCGGCTCATGGCTGCATGTCCGTTGGTTCGTCGAGGCGGACCCGGCCTGAGCGAGGGTGGTGGCGAGGTTGTCAGAATGCCCGCAGAGCAGGTCGGATGCGGCGGCTCCCACGTAGCCGTGGCGGTGACGATGTGCTCATGGCCTGTTACGTCGCTCCGGAGAGCTGGGCGAGGGCTTTGGAGAGCCGCTTCGCTGCCAATCCGGATGGGTTTGCCTGGGAAGTGGCGTGGAATCTGGGCTTCAGCCTGATGGAGGATGGGAGGCTGCAGTTGCCGGACTGAGCCGTGCAGAGCCTTTTCGTCCGGATGCACATCGAAATCGAAGTAAAATAAGCGTGATGCAGCGGCTTTTCCCCATCGGCACTCTTCTTTAGCGGCTCCTGCCGCTTCTTTCCGCTGTGCGTCTTTGTTTTCCTATTCCCAATTGCTGTTTGCCGGCCTTGCGCCGGGAGGATTCTATGTTCGAGCGCCTGGAACAGATTGAAACCCGTTACGAAGAGATGGGACGGCAGCTTGCCGATCCGGAAGTGCTGGGCGACCACGAAAAGTATCAGAAGATTGCGAGGCAGCATCGCGAGCTGGAAGCCGTCGTCGAGAAGTTCCGCGAGTACCGGCGGGTGAAGACGGGAATTGCCGATGCGCGCTCGATGCTGAGTGAGAGCGATGCGGAGATCCGCGCGATGGCGCAGGACGAGCTGGTGCAGCTCGAGGCGCAGGAGCCGAAGATCGAAGAAGATCTGAAGCTGCTGCTGCTGCCCAAAGACCCCAATGACGAAAAGAACGTGGTGCTGGAGATCCGCGCCGGCACCGGCGGCGATGAGGCTTCGCTGTTTGCGGCGGAGATCTTCAGGATGTACACGCGCTTTGCCGAGCAGCACCGGTGGAAGGTGGAAGTGCTGTCGTCGTCGGAATCCCCGGTGGGGGGACTTAAGGAAGTGATCGCCATCATCGAAGGCGACAAGGTGTATTCGCAGCTGAAGTACGAGAGCGGCGTGCACCGGGTGCAGCGGGTACCCGCGACGGAAACGCAGGGGCGCGTGCATACCTCCGCGGTGACGGTAGCCGTGCTGCCCGAGGCCGAGGACGTCGACGTGAAGATCGAAGCAAAAGATATTCGCATTGATACGTTTTGTTCGTCGGGGCCGGGCGGCCAGAGCGTGAACACGACGTATTCGGCGGTGCGCATCACGCATCTGCCCACGAATACCGTGGTCAGCTGCCAGGATGAAAAGTCGCAGATCAAGAACCGCGAGAAGGCCATGCGTGTGCTGCGGGCGCGGCTCTATGAGGTGGAAATGGAGAAGCAGCAGCAGGCATTGGCGAAGGAACGAAAGCAGCAGGTGGGGACGGGGGACCGGAGCGAGAAGATTCGCACCTACAACTTCCCGCAGAACCGGCTGACGGACCACCGCATCGGCCTGACGATTCACCAGCTGGCCGAAATTATGGAAGGCAAGCTGCAGCCGGTGATTGATGCCCTGATCGCGCACTTCAATGCGGAACGGCTCAAAGCCGAGGCGGAGGCGGTGGCGTAAGACAGCGGCCATCGCTCAGGCAGCACAGCAGCGGCGGTTGCGAATGGAAAGTGCATGGTCACCTTGAGAAAGGCCGATCCGAGCGACGCAGAGGCCATCGCGCGGGTGCACGTGACGAGCTGGCGAGAGACCTACGCGGGGATCGTTCCCCGGGATCATCTGGATTCGCTGGACGTGGGAGCATGCACGGAGCGCTGGCGGGAGATTCTGCAGAGCCCGCACAGCACGACATTTGTAGCGGAGGATGAGGGTAAGGTCGTCGGCTTCGTTTCCGGTGGCGCCATGCGGCCTCCGGTGGCGAATTACGAGGGCGGAATTCTTGCGCTGTATCTGCTGCAGTCGCATCAGCGCCAAAGAGCCGGTTCGCAAATGGTCCAACAGATAGCGCAGCATTTGTGCGCGCAGGGATTTCGGAGGCTGGCCGTCTGGGTGCTGGCCGAGAATCCCGCGTGCCGCTTTTACCGCCGGATGGGCGGAATCCAGCTTCTGGAGCAGACCATTGAGATCGGCGGCCAGGCCCTGCCGGAGGTGGCCTTTGGCTGGCCGGATATCGGCATGCTGGCCGCTGCGCGCGGCGCCGAGAACGGCGGATGACCGCCCTGGCCGGTCGCGAAGCGCTGGAGGTGGGGGCACGGCGATTGGCGCCCTCACCGCACGCGCGCCGCGATGCGGAGCTGCTGCTGATGCGGGTGCTTGGCCACGATCGGGCGTGGCTGCTGACCCATCCCGACGCATCGCTGAACCTGGCACAATCCCAGCAATTCGAGAGCTGGATCGAGCGCCGCGCACGGCACGAGCCGGTGCAGTACATCCTGGGCGAACAGGAATTCTACGGGCTCAGCTTCCGGGTAACGCCCGATGTGCTGATTCCTCGGCCCGAGACCGAGCATCTGGTCGAGGCTGTTCTGCAGCGGGTTCCCGCCGAGCGCAGGTTGCGGATTTGCGATGTGGGGACAGGATCGGGGGCCATTGCCGTCGTTTTGGCGCATGCGCTGCCCCAGGCGGAATTGACGGCGCTCGATCATTCCTGTGCAGCGCTCGCAGTTGCCGAAGAAAATGCGGAGCGGCATGGGGTGACAGGCCGGATTCGCTTTGTCGAGTCGGATCTTCTGGCCGCCGTACGCGGCGAGAGATTCGATGTCGTAGTCTCGAACCCGCCGTATGTTGCCGACAGCGAAACCCTGGAGCCGCAGGTGCGGGACTACGAACCGCATGGTGCCTTGTTCGCCGGGGCGACCGGCCTTGAGGTGTATCGGCGGCTGATTCCCGAGGCGCGGGAAGCCCTCGACACAGGGGGCTGGCTGATCATGGAAATCGGCCACGGCCAGCGGGAAGGACTCGCCGGTTTGCTGGCGGACTGGGATGCGGTAGATTTTCTGCCGGACCTTCAGGGAATCCCCCGCGTTGCCACGGCGAGGCGTCGCAGCTGAGAATAGGTGCATGAGTGCTCCTGCGCCTTTTGCCGAAACCCCCGTGGAAGTTCTGAACTTTGAGAAAAAACTGGACCGGCTGGCCGCGGTTGCTGTGCGCTCCGGGCTGGGCCTTGCCCCCGGGCAGGAACTGGTGATGACCGCCGGAATTGACGGGCTGCCGCTGGCGCGGAAGATTACCGAACACGCCTATCAAGCCGGGGCTTCCCTGGTGACCACGCTCTTTACCGACGAGGAGTCGACGCTGGCGCGGTACCGGTACAGCGCGGACGCAGGATTCGACGCGGCGGCAGGCTGGCTGTATGAGGGCATGGCCGCAGCGTACAAGAGCGGGGCAGCGCGGCTCGCGATTACCGGCGGCAACCCGGGACTGTTGTCCAGCGAAGATCCGGAGAAGGTCGGCCGGGCGAACCGGGCGATGTCGAAGGCGTACCGGCCGGCGCTGGAGCTGATTACGCGGCACGACATCAACTGGACGATTGTGGCGGCAGCGACGCCTTCGTGGGCCGCGGCGGTTTTTCCAAATGAGCCCGCCGAGCAGGCCCTGGGGAAGCTGTGGGATGCGATCTTTGCGGCGAGCCGCGCCGACCAGAGCGATCCGGTAGCGGCCTGGAAAAAGCATGACGACAAGCTGCACACGTGGGCCGACCGCATGAATGCAAAGCGCTATGCGGCGCTGCATTTCAAGGGACCGGGAACGGATCTGAAAGTTGGGCTGGCCGACGATCATCTGTGGCTGGGCGGGGGGACCAAAGCCGGGAACGGCCGCTACTGCATTCCCAACATGCCGACAGAGGAGGTCTTCACGACGCCGCACAAGGACCGGGTGGAGGGTACGGTGAGAAGTACAAAGCCACTTTCTTACCAGGGCACGATGATTGAAGACATTGCAGTGCGGTTTGAGGGCGGGAAGATCGTCGAGGCGCATGCGGCGAAGGGCGAGCAGGTGCTGCGGAAGATGATCGAGACGGACGAGGGAGCGCGACGGCTGGGCGAGGTGTCGCTGGTGCCGCATTCGTCGCCGATCGCGGCCAGCGGGATGCTGTTCCTGAACACGCTTTTTGATGAGAATGCCGCGTGTCACATCGCGCTGGGGCAGGCCTACTCGAGCTGCCTCATCCATGGCGACAAGCTGTCGCCGGAGGAGCTGGCGGCGCGGGGTGCGAACGACAGCCTCATCCACGTGGACTGGATGATCGGGTCCAACCGGATCGATGTGGACGGGATTGCGGCGGCGGGGGCCGCGGAACCGGTGATGCGGCAGGGAGAGTGGGTCTAAGGGGGCAGCTTTTAGCGGATAGAAAAAGGATTGGGGCGTCTGTTACGGCGCCACTTTTCAGGGCAGATCGCGTTTGAAGGGGTATGTCGATCCGTCGATTCGCCGTGCTGATCGCCCTCGCCTTCCTTTGGGTTCCCTTGTCGCGGGCCCAGAGTACCGACTGGATTCCGTCGGGTATGAATGCGCTGGCGGCGCATGCCACTTTCTCTACCGACTTCACCTTCGATAAGTCGATGCTGAACGCAATGGCCCAGAACGCGCCGGAGGACGAGCGGCGGATCATTGCCCAGCTGCGGAGTATCTCCGTACACAGCTTCCGGTATTCGGCGCAGGAGCTTTACGACGAGACGGCTCTGGACGCGGTGCGATCGCAGTTCGTGGGCAACGGGTGGCAGCATCTGGTGACGAAGCAGGGCAATCCGGACTCGCCGGACCCGGTGCGGACGGATCTGTGGGTGCGGCTGGCGCATGCGGATGTACAGGGTGTGGTGCTGCTGGTGGCCAGCGAGCGCAATGTGAATCTGGTAGTAGTGGACGGGATGATCAGCCCTCTGGATCTGCTCCACCTGCGGGGACATTTCGGGATACCGCGGTTCAGCGGGGATCAGTTCGAGGGGCAGAAGTAAAGGCGCTGAGGAGCAGAGCGGCGAGACCGATGGCGGCGCAGAGATACGCAAAGACATCGCCGAAGCGGGTATAGAAGGTGAGATCGCTGCGATAGCCGTAGCGGGCGACCAGGGAGGTAAGCGTGTGGCGCGGGGCAGAGAGCGCGACGCGGCCCTGCGGATCGATGGCGGTTGTGACGCCGGAGTTGGTATCGAGCAGCAGCCAGCGGTCATTTTCGATGGCCCGCATGCGGGTCATGTTCAGGTGCTGCCAGGGAGCGCTGGTGTCGCCGTACCAGCCATCATCGGAGATGTTGACCAGAACCTGCGCGCCGTTTTTTGCAAACAGGCGCACCTCGTCGGCGAAAACGGATTCGTAACAGACGAAGATACCGAAGGCATGACCGTCGGCGTGAAAGACTTTGCGCCGGCTTCCGCGCTGCAGCGGGGAAAGCTGATGCGTGATCTGGGGGATCATCGAGAAGAGCTGCTGGTAAGGGATGTATTCGCCGAAGGGCACAAGATGGATTTTGTCGTAGCGGCCGGCGATGGTGCCATCGGGCTCGGTGAAGACCGCGGAGTTGTAGGTTCCGGTTACATCCATCCCCAGCATCCCGGCGATCACCGGAGCGTGCGTGGTCGTGGCGATGGAGCGCAGCACGCCTTGCGTGCGGGCGTCGTTGCTGGTGAACCAGGAGTCCACTTCGGGCCAGACCACAACGCCCGGCGGGGCGAGATTGTGGCTGCAGTCCGGCGTGCGGAACGGAGTGTCTGAGCCGGGGATGCCGAGGTAGGCGCGTGTGCAGGTACGCAGGCTCTCCTCGAGAATCCAGTTGGGGTTGCCTTTCCATTGCGTGCCGGGCCAGACGTCACCGGCTTCCACGTTGATGTTGGGCTGAAGCAGCACGGAATAGGCTGAGGTTGGGGCCGGAGCTTCCTTCACGAAAGAGCCGCACTGGAGCACCAGGGTGACCAGCAGGGCGGCACCGCCGGCGATTCCCCGGATGGGCGGCGTGAGAACGGCCAGAGTGAACAGCGCACCGACTGCGACCAGGACGAAGGAGATTCCGTAGACTCCCGTGAACGGGGCGATGCGCGTGAGCCAGAGATTGTCCACCTGCGAATAGCCGAACTGGTCCCAGGGAACGCTGGTGATACGAGCGGCGGCGAGTTCGATGGCGCTCCAGAGGAAGGGCGCGAGCGCGAGGGCCGGAATGAGTCCGGAACGGCGGCGAAAAAAGGCCACAAGGAGCCCGAATAAGCCGAAGTAAAGGCCAAGAATCGCGCTGAAAAGGACAACGGCGGTGGCCGACGCGAGGGGTGGGAGATGCCCGTAGAGCAGCATGGTCTGGTAAATCCAGTAGCAGTTGAGGATGTACCAGAGCACGCCGCAGAGCCAGGCAGTCAGAGTGGCGCGGCGCAGATAGCGCGGATGAGCGGCGTTGCCGGGAGCAACGAGAGCCCAGAGCAGCGGCACCAGAGCGATCCAGGCGAGAGAGGCGCGCCACGGCGGCAGGGGGCCAGCGACGGGAAAACAGAAATCGAGCAGGACCGCGGAGATGAGGCCCAGCAGGACCGAAAACGCCAGCGAGCTGCGCTCGGCAAGCGGCAGGCGGGCGGGCGGCGTGCTGAGAGCTGAGGCCACGGCAGGGGTTCCGGGGCTACTCTTTCCCGAAGAGTTCGTGCAGGTCTTCAAAGAAGCTGATGAGGATGACGATGAGCGAGCCGATGCTGCCGACGAAAAACAGCCACGTGAGCACGTCTATGCCGGTGTGAAGCAACGAGGTCACAGGAGCCATTGTAAATCAGCGACTCGACGCAGACGGGCGGGCGCCATCTCGCGAAGCCGCGGGCTCGGACGGCCGGCAGCCAGCGGCGGAACTGCTTCGGGCGGACCATTTGCCGAAGAGTGCCCTCGACGGCGGCTCGAATCCGAAAGGCTGACTGGCAGGAGCAGGCGAGGACCGGGATGACGATCGTCCTTAGGACCCGAGCGCAACACTATCCCAGCCCGTAAGGTGCTGTTGATGTGTGGGTTAAGGCGTTATCGTTCTCGCCGGAGCGGGCTTCGCGCGGCTCCTGGAGGGCTCGTGCCGATCTGAACGCATACCATGCGGCGGGCTTTAACGGGATTGCCAGGATGCCGTGCTAGGATAGGGCATCGGAATGGACAGCCAGCAGAGCGGTGCCGGCGGTGATCCCCTATGTTCCGGCATCGCGCGACATCTGCAGTCGCGGGCTCTGTTGGGGCTGATGAGCGAAAAGCTGACCTGCGGGCGGGATGTTCCGAATCGGAGAGAAGCAGGTCGGACCCGCTGATCTGGAGGATCAATGAGTAAAGGTGTCTCAATCGCTGTCGTCGGCTCGGGGTACGTGGGGCTGGTTGCTGCCGCGTGCTTCGCGGAGATTGGCCACAGCGTGGTGTGCGTCGACAACGACGAGGCAAAGGTTCGCACCCTGCGCGAGGGGGGCGTGCCGATCCACGAGGAGTACCTGCCGGAACTGCTGAGCCGGCACCGGTCGAATCGGGTGGAGTTCACGAGCGACCTCCGCTCGGCGACGCAGCGCGCGCAGGCGATCTTCATCGCCGTGGGAACGCCGCAGAGCCAGACCGGCAGCGCGGATCTTTCCTATGTGGATGCGGTGGCGAGCGAGATCGCGCGGAACATCGACAGTTACAAGGTCATCGTCGAGAAGAGCACGGTCCCGGTCTATACCAATGAATGGATTCGGCGGGTGATCGAGCGGAACGGCGTTTCCCGGGAGCATTTCGACGTAGCCTCGAACCCGGAATTCCTGCGCGAGGGCACGGCGGTGGCGGATTTCCTGCACGCGGACCGCATTGTGCTGGGCGCGGAAACGGAGCGGGCAGCGGAATTGCTGAAACAGATTTATCTTCCCCTTAGCTCGGGCGATTATTACCGTTCCGCCGACGCGGTGCCCGGGGCGCGGGGGGAGAACGATCCGCCGCCGGTTCTGCTGACCTCGACCAAGGCAGCGGAGATCATCAAGCACGCCTCAAATGCGTTCTTGGCGACGAAGATTTCCTTCATAAATGTGGTGGCGAACATTTGCGAGGCCGTTGGCGCCGATGTGGAAGAGGTCGCGCGGGGAATCGGGATGGACAGCCGCATCGGACCGAAGTTTTTGCGTGCCGGCGTCGGGTACGGCGGGTCGTGCTTTCCCAAGGACGTGGCGGCGTTCCGGTATGTCGCGGAGCAGATGGGCGTGGACTTCTGCCTGCTGAAGGAAGTCGAGAGGATCAACGAGGAGCAGAAGCGGCGCTTCTTCCATAAGGTACGGTCGGCGCTGTGGACCTTCCGGGGGAAGAAGATCGCCGTGCTGGGGCTGGCCTTCAAGGGCGGGACCGACGATATTCGCGAGTCCCCGGCGCTGGATATTGTGAAGCAGTTGCTGCATGAGGGCGCGATTGTCACGGCACACGATCCGGCGGCGGAGGGGCGAGCGAAGGAAGTGATTCCGCCGGGGTCGCAGATGCGATACGCGGACGACCCCTATACCGCCGCGCAGGACGCCGATGCGCTGGTCATCCTCAACGACTGGCAGGAATTCGCAGAGCTGGATCTGAATCGGCTGCACTACACGCTGCGCTATCCCATCATTATTGACGGGCGCAATCTTTACGGCCCGGCGACCATGCTGGAGCAGGGATTCACCTATCTGAGCGTCGGGCGTCCCGGGCTGTCGCATACGAGGGATGCCGCGGTGGGGCAGCGGTTGCCTTAGGCCGGCGCGCCCGGGGACAACCGGAGCAGCAAGGCGAAATCGAGCGATTGGAAACGGGAGCTTGAGCCAGGCGACTCATGACATCGATCCGGCGCAGGTGAAGCGGGTGCTGATCTACCGGCTGGGCAGCCTGGGCGACACGGTGGTGGCCCTGCCGTCGCTGCACCTGGTGAGGCAGGTGTTTCCTCATGCGCGGCGGCTGATGCTGACCAATGTTCCTGTGCATGCAAAGGCTCCGGCGGCTTCGGCGATTCTGGATGGATCGGGGCTGGTGCATGGCTATCTGCGCTACCCGGTGGGAACGCGCAGCGTGTTCGAACTGGGGCGGGTGTGGTGGGCCATCCGGCGGTTTCGTCCGGAGGTTCTGGTTTATCTGACGCCCTTTCGCGGCGAGGAAGTGGTGGCGCGCGATACGAAGTTTTTCCGGTTCGCCGGGATTCGGCACATTGTGGGGCTGCCGGTGGGCGATGCGGCAGAGAGCCGCTACGACGCGGAAGACCGGCTCTGGGAGCGGGAGGCCTCGCGGCTGCTGCGCTGCATGCGACCCCTGGGCGAGGTGGATATCGATGACCTGCGCTGGTGGGACCTTTGCCTGACCGAAAGAGAAAAGCAAAAAGCCGAGGCTGTGCTGAGTCCGGTGGCTGGGCAGCCGGTCATTGCATGTGGACCGGGGACCAAGATGCAGGCCAAGGACTGGGGGCAGGAGAACTGGCGTGCGCTGCTGGCGCGGCTGAGCGCAGAGTTTCCGCGGTACGGGCTGGTGCTGATCGGAGCAAGGGAAGACGCGGAGGCAGGCAAGTACGCCGCTGCGGAGTGGAAGGGGCCAGTGGTGAATCTGTGCGGGCAGCTTACGCCGCGCGAATCGGCGGCCGTGCTTGCGCACGCAGAGCTGTTTCTGGGCCCGGACAGCGGGCCGATGCACCTGGCGGCGGCTTACGGCGTGCCGTGTGCAATTGCTTTTGCGGCGGTGGCCCGGCGTGGCCGGTGGTTTCCGGTGGGGAATCAGAATCGGCCTGTCTATCACACGGTGGAGTGCGCCAACTGCGGTCTGACCACGTGCATGGAGCAAAAGAAGAGGTGCATTGAGTCGATTGCGGTCGATGAGATGTTTGCGGCGGCCATGGAAGCGTGGAAGAACGGCCGCGGAGAGCGGATGTCCCCGGAGGGGGACCAAAGGCAACCTGCCTGCGGTTCGCAGCGGCCGACCGCGTTTTAAGGGAGAAAGGCGCGGACGGCTTCGGGAAGCGAGGCGCAAACGGCATCGGCCAGGGTCGTGGCCTGTGCTGCGCCGGGTTTGCGCGTCTCCGGGTCGCCTTCGATGAAGATGGCGGGAAGGCCGAGGCGGCGGGCGGCTTCGATATCGGAAATGGAATCGCCGATGACCACACTGTTGGCGCGGGAGGCTTCGGGGAAATCCCGAAAAGCCTGCTCGAAGAGGCCGGTGCCGGGCTTGCGGCAGTCGCACTGATTCCTGTCGTGCGGGCAGTAGTAGAAGGCGTCGATCCGCGCACCATGGGAGGCGAGGTGCTCCCGCAGACGGTCGTGGAGGGCTTCGACGTCGGCCCGGGTATAACGTCCGAGCGCGACTCCACGCTGGTTGGTGATGACGATCACGCGGAGGCCGGAGCGGTTGAGTGCGGCAATGGCCTCCTCGACACCGGGAAGCAGATGAAAGTCACGCCAGCGGCCGATGTACTGGCCTTCAGGAGCCTTGCGGTTGATGACGCCGTCGCGGTCGAGGAAAACGTACTGAATGCCGTGCAGGGGGTGGGTCACTCGGTGGAAATCATCCGCGTGTGGAATCATTTACATGATAGCGAAAACACCGGACGGGTTCACATCGCAGAGGGGCGGAGCGGAGAGGATGAAGGCGAGCAGGGGCAGATCCTGGGAGACGCCTGTTGCCGGCAGCCGGCATCGGTGGAGCAGCTGTCTGCACCGGAGGAGGCGAGCGCACGATGATTCAGGAACTGCATCGGGTTATTGAGCTGATTGAGGGCGAGTGGCGCAGCACGCGGGTGCTGGTCGTCGGGGATGTCATGCTCGACCGCTACATCTGGGGGGATGTGGAGCGTATCTCGCCCGAAGCGCCGGTGCCGATCGTGCGCGCGATTCATCAGAATGAGCGGCCGGGCGGTGCAGCCAACGTGGCCATGAATATTGCCGGGCTGGGTGCGCAGGCCGCGGTGTTCGGGTTCTGCGGAGAGGACGCGGATCGCGCCGCACTGGAGAAATGTTTGCGCGAGGCGGGCGTGGAGCCGAGGATGACGGCGGTGGCGGGCCATCCGACGATCGCAAAACTGCGGGTGCTCGGCGGCAAACAGCAGATGCTGCGGCTCGACATGGAGCAAACCGACGGATACCCGGCGGAAGCCTATATAGCTCTGGTTGCCGGCCTTGAGGCAGCTCTGTCATCCGCGGATGTCGTGGTTTTGTCGGATTATGCCAAGGGGGTTCTGACGGAAGAGGTCTGCCGGGGGGTGATTGAGGCGGCGCGGCGGCGCGGTGTTCCTGTGCTGGTCGATCCCAAGCAGCGGAGTTTCGAGCGTTACCGCGGGGCGACGACGATCTGCCCCAATCTTGGGGAGCTCTCGGCGGCCGTGGGTGTCCCGGTCAGGGAGCTGGATGCTCTGCTGACAGCGGGACAGAGGCTGGCTGTGGAGCTGGGGCTTGAATGCCTGACGGCGACGCTGAGCGAGAAGGGCATCGCCGTGCTTCGGGAGCATTCAAAACTCATTGCGCCGGCAGCAGCGCGACAGGTCTTCGATGTGTCGGGTGCCGGCGACACAGTGATCGCCGCGCTGGCTCTGGCAGTTGCGAACGGACTGGAGATGGAAACCGCGGTTCAGCTTGCCAATGTGGCCGCAGGAATTGTCGTCGGCAAAGTGGGAACGGTGCCGGTGACGCGCGACGAACTGCTGACCAGCCTGATGCCGGAAATCGAGCTGGAGGCGCAGGAAAAGGTGCTCTCGCTGGATCATCTGAAAGTGCGGGCATCGGCCTGGCGTTCGGCGGGACAGAGCATCGTCTTCACCAACGGCTGCTTCGATCTGCTGCATATGGGACATATCACGCTGCTCGAACAGGCGCGGCGCGAGGGAGATCGGCTGGTGGTGGCCATCAACAGCGATGCTTCGGCGCGGGATTTGAAGGGGCCGGGGCGTCCGATCGTGGGGCAGCGGGAGCGAGCGGGGATTCTGGCGGCTCTGGCCGCGGTGGATGCGGTGATCATCTTCGATGAACCCACGCCGCTGCGACTGATTGAAGGGCTGCGCCCGGAGGTGATCGTGAAAGGCGGCGATTACAGGGAAGAGACGGTGGTGGGCGCGAAGGAAGTGCGCTCCTGGGGCGGACGGGTGAAGATTGTGCCCACGGCGGAAGGGTTCAGCACGACGAGCCTGATTGCAAAGGCGGCCACCAGGGGATTTGAGGATGCCGCGCAGCAGGCGGGGAAGCCTGCTCCGACGGCTCACTGAGCGGCGACCTTCGTCCCCGCGCTGTTCTTCTGAAACATGTGGCGGATGCCGCGCAGCGCCTGGCGAGTGCGTTCCTCGTTCTCGATGAGAGCGAAGCGGACGTAGCCGTCACCGTATTCGCCAAAGCCGATGCCGGGGCTGACGGCAACTTTGGCTTCGCGCAGCAGCGTTTTGGAGAATTCGAGCGAGCCAGGATGGCGCCAGGGTTCCGGGATGGGAGCCCAGACGAACATGGTGGCTTTGGGCAGGGGGACTTCCCATCCGGCCTTGTTCAGACCGGTGACCAGGCAGTCGCGGCGGCGGCGGTAATTGTCGCAGATTTCCGTTACACATTCCTGCGGGCCCTCGAGAGCGACGATGGCGGCGACCTGAATCGGCGTGAAGGTGCCGTAATCGAAGTAGCTCTTGAGGCGGGCGAGAGCCGAAACCAGTTCGCGATTGCCAACCATGAAGCCCACGCGCCAGCCGGGCATGTTGTAGCTCTTGGAGAGAGTGAAGAATTCGACGGCGATATCCTTTGCTCCGGGAACTTCGAGGATGGAGGGCGCGCGGTACCCGTCGAAGACGATGTCGGCGTAGGCGAGGTCGTGCACGAGCCAGATCTCATGCTGCCGGCAAAGGGCAACGATGCGCGCGAAGAAGCTCAGATCGACACATTGGGTCGTGGGATTCGCCGGAAAATTCAGGATCAGCATCTTCGGGCGCGGATACATCAGCGGGATGGCCTGCTCCAGTTCCGCGAGAAAGGCCCCCGAGCTGTGAATGGCCACGCTGTGGATCGTTGCGCCGGCGATCACGGGGCCGTAAATGTGAATCGGATAGCTGGGATTGGGCACCATGACGACATCGCCCTGATCGAGCGTGGCGAGGCACAGGTGCGCGATTCCTTCCTTGGAGCCGATGGTGACGATGGCCTCCGTATCGGGATCCAGCGTGATGCCGTAGCGCTGCGAGTACCAGTTGCAGATGGCCCGGCGCAGGCGCGGGACGCCTTTGGAAATCGAGTAGCGATGGGTTTCAGGACGCCGCGCAGCCTCGATCATCTTGTCGACGATGTGCTGCGGAGTCGCGCCGTCGGGATTGCCCATGCCGAAGTCGACGATGTCTTCGCCGCGGCGGCGCGCGGCGGCCTTCAGCTCGCCGGTGATGTTGAAGACGTAAGCAGGAAGGCGTTTGATGCGGGGGAATTCGTGCACAGGCTTCTCGCGGGCAAGGATTGATGTCTCTATATTAAAGACGCGGTGCGCGGATGGCGATGGTCAGAAGAGGCTGGAACCAGCTTCATCATCCACGGCGGCCAGGAAGGCGCGCAGGATGGCGATGCGGGGCTGCGCAAGCCGGCGGGCGGAGTCGAGACGGATCTGCCCCGGGAGATACGCCATGTTGCGCCGCAGAACGGCTACAGATTCGGTGAAGGTGGGATAGCGGGTGTCGCGGCCGACTTTGCTCACGGTTCTGAGAATGCCGATGGCGCCCAGTTGCTCCAGGATGTCAGCGTCGCGCAGGATGGTGGCTTCGACGGTGGTGGGATTGTCCTGCGGCTGGTGCTGGCGCATGACCTCCAGCACAGCAGGGATCTTCTCTTCGGGAAATCCGGCATCGCGCAGGATGACGGGCGCGCGGGAACAGGCATAGGCGACATGATCCCACCGGCTGAGCTCCTCCGGGGTATCCGGGCGATGGCCGATGAATACGCCCAGATCGTGCAGCCAGAGTGCGCCCTGAACCACATCGGCGTCATAGTCGAGTTCCTCGCCGATGATGCGGGTGAGGTGGCTGAGCCGCGGCTGGTGGCCGAATTTATCCACGGGCCGCGCGTTTTCCCGAATCAAGCCGGTCAGTATCTGAAGGTAATCAGCGGCCAT
This sequence comes from Acidobacteriota bacterium, assembly GCA_021792135.1. Taxonomy (GTDB): domain Bacteria; phylum Acidobacteriota; class Terriglobia; order Terriglobales; family Acidobacteriaceae; genus Palsa-343. The sequence goes on from JAJYVF010000027.1 coordinate 18,324, forward strand.
ACGATAGTTGTACCGTGAACCCCGCAATTGCGGAACAATCGTCGCAGGCCGCGGAGATGAGAATTCCTGAGAGCGATACGAACAATTGACACCGGCATTGTGACGATCCAGCATCGGCCCCGGTGGGGGGCATCGCCCTTTCCGGCCTGAAAAATGGTACAGAAGTGCGCAGATGCTCGCCGAATCCTGACAGGCGCGGCTGCATCGCGCACAGAATTTAAACATGCAAAGGCGGGCGACTTGTTGTATCGTTTCCTTAAGAAAAGAAAATAGGGACCTCTCCTTCCCGCAGTCCGTGTGTAAGCAGGCAATCGCATTGCCGAACCTCTCGCAGAAGAGGCAACTCGGTACTGGCGAGAATTCCAGAAAATCCGCAGGCTTCCCGGATCTGCCATCTTCCCTTGGGTGAACACCAGAAGAGTCGATTGAGTGTTGCTGTCCAACCTGCCGAAGTGAATCAGACAGGGCGAAGGATATGGCCACATCTGAATACCTGAGGAACAGGAGCGCCGCGCCGCGGTCCCAGGACGCCGTCGCGGAACTTCCGTCTGCGCCGCGCCGCCCCCTGATTGGACCGGCTGCTGCCGCGGCGGCTGTCATGGTGGTCAATGACCTGCTGATGATTCTGCTGGCCTTTGGACTGGCCCTGGTGCTGCGCACGATCGTGATTGCGCGAATCGCCCCCCAGCTTGGATCGGGACCGGATTACTGGGCGCGTCCGATGGACGTGCTTTATCTGGGATGGTTCGCACTGGCGTACGTGGCGGCGGCGCGCCGCTACGGGTTCTATTCTTCGTCACCGAGCGGGAGCGGCGCGCACGAACTGCGGCTGGTCATTCAGGGCTGCCTGAACGCCGGCCTGCTGCTGTGCGGGGCCCTGTTCATGTTTCGCGATTTCGCCATCTCGCGGATACTGGTGATGCTGCTGGTATTCACCGCCATGGCGACCCTCTGCATGCGCAGGGCGGTCTGGCGGTATGCGCGCTACCGGCAGTACGAGCAGGGGATCGAGCTGCGCAATGTGGTCATCCTCGGGACCAATCAGCTCGGCTATGCGCTGAGCCGGCAGATCCGGAGCCAGCGCCGCCTCGGATATCGCTTTGTGGGCTTTGTAGCGGCTCCGGGATCTCCGGTCAGCTCTGAGATTGAACCGAACCAGATTCTTGGCGGGGTGGAGAAGGTCCGCCAGCTGACGCGGCAGAACTTTGTCGATGAACTGGTGATCGCGGAATTCTATCCGACGGATCGCACCATCAGCCTTGTGGAAGACGCGCGGGATCTGGACATCGATGTGCGGGCCATTGCCGGATATTACGGCGAGCTGACGGCCAATTCGCCGGTCGAGTATCTCGGGATCTTTCCCGTGTCGACCCTGCACCACAGCGAACCGCGGGTGATTGGCCTGTTCTGCAAGCGGCTGGTGGACATTGCGCTGTCGACGCTGGCCCTCTTCGTGGCGGCGCCGGTGCTGCTGGCCATCGCCGTGGCGGTGAAGCTGGACAGCGAGGGTCCCGTGCTCTACGTCTCGGAGCGCATCGGCAAACGCGGCCGCGTTTTTCCCTGCTTCAAATTCCGTACCATGGTGCGGAACGCCGAGGACATGAAGAGCCAGCTGGCCGCATTCAACGAGCGGGATGGGGTTCTCTTCAAGCTGAGCAATGACCCTCGTATTACGCGGCTGGGGCGTTTTCTTCGCAAGTACAGCCTGGATGAGCTGCCGCAGTTTCTGAATGTCCTGCGCGGAGAAATGAGCATCGTCGGTCCGCGCCCGCCGATTGCTTCGGAAGTGGAGCAGTACGATCTGGAGCATTTCCGGCGGCTTGAGGTGCTTCCGGGCCTCACCGGACTATGGCAGGTGCAGGCGCGGCACGATCCCTCGTTTGCAAAATACATCGCTCTCGATACAGCCTACGTGGAGAACTGGAGCTTCTGGCTGGATCTGAAGATCCTGGTGCGGACCGCATCGGTCGTGCTGCGGGGCACCGGGGCTTAACCGCCACTCGCTTGCATTATCCCTTCCTCTGCGTGAGACTTGAGACCGGCGGTCCGCCAGGGCCGCTGCCGGTTTCGCACATGTCTCCGGAGGTCATGTTGAGAAAGCTCCCGCGCACGTCCTCTGCCCTCGTTCTGGCCGTTCTTTTCGTCCTGTTCAACTCGCATGCGGTGACTGGGCAGGAGCAGCATCGCCCCGAAGAGCAGCACGCTCCCGAGGCGAACAAGCCCGAGGGCCAGCAGCCCGTTCCGCCGGAGAGAACTTCGGTGACGAAGCACGATCTGGTGCTGGACGGCAGGACGCTGCACTACACGGCGACAGCCGGGACGCTGCTGATCCGCGACGGCGAAGATGAGCATCCGTACGGCAGCATGTTTTATGTCGCCTACACGCTGGATGGGGCCGATCCCAACACCCGGCCGGTGACCTTCCTGTACAACGGCGGCCCGGGATCTTCCACGATCTGGCTGCACATGGGTTCTGTGGGACCCGTACGGGTGGTGACGAACAGTCCGAACGCCACCGGGCCGGCCCCCTACCAGGTGGTCCCCAATCAGAACTGCCTGCTGGACAAATCGGATCTGGTCTTCATCGATGCGCCGCTGACCGGGTTTTCGCGCGTCGTGGGCAAGGGCACGCCCAAGGATTTCACGGGCGTCGACCAGGATCTGAAGGCATTCGACAAGTTCATCACGCGCTGGGTGACGGTGAACCAGCGCTGGAATTCGCCGAAGTATCTGTTTGGCGAGTCCTATGGGACGACGCGCTCCGCGGGGTTGTCGGATTTGCTGCAGAACGATGGCCTGCCGCTGAATGGCGTGATTCTGCTCTCGTCGATTCTGAATTACTACGTGATGGCTCCGGGGCTGGATATCGATTACATCGGGAATCTCCCTTCGTACGCGGCCATTGCCTGGTACCACAACAAGCTGCAGAACAAGCCCGCGGACCTCAGGGCGTTCCTGAAGGAGGTGCGCGCCTTTGCCCGCGGCGAATATGCCGACGCCCTGGAGCAGGGGGACCAGCTGCCGCCGGACCGCTTCAACGCGGTGGCCGAGAAGGTGGCGCAGTACACCGGCCTGAGCGCGCAGTATGTCAGGGAGGCGAACCTGCGGGTGAATGCATCGCGGTTCCGGAAGGAACTGCTGCGCGACGAGGGAGACATTCTGGGCCGCTACGACGCACGCTTCGAGGGCACGGATGTCGACAATGCGGGGGAATACCCCGGGTATGACCCGTCGGACACCGGCATTTCGGGGGCATTCACGGCAGCGTTTCACAACTATCTGGAGCGCGAGCTGAAATACGAGACTACGGATACCTATCGCCCCATGACCGAGGTGATCCGGGAGTGGGACTGGCATCATCGTCCGCCGGGCGGGATGCGCGGGTTCGGGGGTTTGCAGCAGATGCCCTACGTCGCAGGGGATCTGGCGGATGCCATGCGCAAGGATCCCAAAATGAAGGTCTTTTCGGCGAATGGGTATTTCGACCTGGCGACTCCGTTTTTCCTGACGGAAATGGATCTGAGCCACATGATGCTCGCCCCGGGATTGCAGAAGAATGTCGAGTTCGGCTATTACCCCGCGGGTCACATGGTCTATCTGAATGTGGATGCGCTGAAGGAACTGAAGCACGATCTGGTGGGTTTTTACGACGAGACGGAGCACTGATCGTGCAGGTTCGAAGCCGGCTCGTGCCGCCGTTCTGCCGAAAGTCGCTCGGGCGGCCGGGCAGCCAACTGGGTGCAAAGCCGCCGTCCGCGTGACGGGCGGAGGTCGCGATGGAGAAGGATTCGCCTGCCAACCAGCCGGAGTGCTGGCCCGCTCTGCCGCTCGATTCGTGGCGCGACACCTGCGCCACGCTCCACATGTGGACGCAGATCGTTGGCAAGGTTCGGATGCGGCTCACGCCGCTCGTGAACCACTGGTGGAATGTTCCGCTATACGTGACGGCGCGGGGGCTGACCACGTCGCGCATTCCTTATGAGAACCGGGCGCTCGAGCTGCGCTTCGATTTCGTGGCGCACCAGCTGGTGCTGGAAATATCCGATGGGACGATGAAAACGCTTCCGCTCCAGCCTCGTTCCGTGGCCGATTTCTATGGCGAATGCCTGGCCATGCTGCGCGGCGAGGGTATCGAGGTGAGTCCGTGGAGGATGCCCGTGGAGGTGCCGGATGCGATCCCCTTCGATGAGGACACGGTGCACGCGTCCTATGACGCGGAACGCGTGGAAACCTTCTGGCGGATTCTGCTCTCCGTGGATGCGGTCTTCCACCAGTTTCGTTCGGAGTTCCTGGGCAAGGTGAGCCCGGTGCATTTCTTCTGGGGAAGCTTCGATCTGGCGGTGACGCGGTTTTCCGGTCGGCGCGCGCCTGAGCGGCCGCAGGCCGACCCGGTGACTCGGGAAGCGTACTCGCACGAGGTGAGCAGCGTGGGCTTCTGGCCGGGCAGCGGGAGCATGGCGGGGCCGGCGTTCTACTCCTACACCGCTCCGGAGCCTCAGGGCTTTCGCGAGGCGGCGGTGCAGCCGGCCGGCGCGCACTACGACGCACAGTTCGGCGAATTCATCCTCATGTACGACGATGTGCGGATCGGCCGGAATCCGGTCGAGATGCTGCTCGCATTCTGCCGGAGCACCTATCAGGCGGGGGCGACGCTGGGCAACTGGGACCGTCAGGCTCTCGAGCGGGGGCCGGGCCGTTAGAAACGGAGGCAGAAGCGATGGGTGCGGCTTGTTCTCATCTCGATCAGATCCGGATCACCACCACCGATGCGCACGTTTGCGAGGATTGCGTGAAGACCGGAGACCGGTGGGTGCACCTGAGAATGTGCCTCAGCTGCGGGCATGTGGGCTGCTGCGATTCCTCGAAGAACCGCCATGCAACGCGTCACTTCCACGAAACACAGCATCCGGTCATGCGATCGGTCGAACCCGGCGAGTCGTGGGTGTGGTGCTATGTCGATCAGATGGTGCCGGGAGAAGTGCGGCGGGGAAAATTCGTGGCCGGGGGCGTGTGAGCGAGGCGCGTCCCTCCGGTCCGGTGCCGCGAGACTCAGGCGGATTGCTCCTCGTGCTGCGATGAGAGCAGGGCATCGAGAACCAGAAGAATGCCGCCGATGACGATGGCGGAATCCGCCATGTTGAAGTCGGGCCAGTGGTAGTGGATGATCCGGACCTCGACGAAATCCGTGACCACGCCGTAGCGGAGGCGGTCCCAGACATTCCCGATGGTGCCGCCGAGGATCAGCGCCAGGGCGATGGTCGTGGCCGTGAACCGGCGGCCGATGCGCAGAAGCACCAGCAGCACCACCAGGCCGGCGACCAGCGAAAAGCCGGTCAGCAGCCAGTGCGTCAGCGTGGGGCGGGCGGAATTGGTGAAGAGCGAGAAAGCCGCGCCGGGGTTGAGCACATGGGTGATGCGGAAGACGCGCGGGATCACGACGATGGCTCCGCCTTCCGGGATGTGACTGCCGACCCAGGCCTTCGAGAGGCGGTCGAGCAGGACGATGAGGGCGGAGAAAAGCAGCAGCCAGGGACGGCGGTCGCGCAGAGCGCTGATCACTGCGCCTCCTCGTGGTAGCCCATCTGAAGAAGGGCGTCGGCACAGCGGCCGCAGACGTCCTGCCATGGACCGAATTCGCGAACATGCTGCGGGCTGTCGTCGGGATAATAGTTCCAGCAGCGGTTACATTTGTGGCCGGAGGCGGGAAACACGATCGCCTTGACAGGAAGTGCCCCGGGGCCTTCTTCCGTACCTGCGCCACAAACGGATACCTGCGAGACGTTGAAGAGCTCCTTCAGCGCAAAGCCGTATCGCTTTAGCACGCTGTAATAATCCTCCCGTGCCAAAATATCGAGTCTCGCTTCAAGAGCTTTGCCGATCTTCTGCTGCTTGCGATCATGTTCCAGGCTGATGAGTGCCTGATCGCGGGCGAAGAGCAGCTTCTCCCAGTCTTCAAGGAGGGCGGTGTCGGCGGGGGCCAGCTCGTCGGGTTGGAGGAAGCGGGCGAGGTGGACGCTGGCAGGGCGGCCTTCAACTTTGGGCAGGTATTCCCAGACCTCGTCGGCGGTGAAGGTCAGGATGGGTGCGACGAGCCGCACCAGAGCTTCCGTGATCTTCCAGAGGACGGTTTGCGCGGAGCGCCTTTCTGCGCTCCGCGGGGCAAAGGTGTACATGCGGTCTTTGAGGAGGTCCAGATACAGCGCGCTGAGGTCGACGATGCAGAACTCGTTGATGGCCTGGTAGACGCGGTGGAACTGAAAGTCTCCATACCAGCCGGACTGGCCGTCGGCACCCGACACTTTCTCGACAAGATCCCGTGTGCGGGCCAGCATGTAGCGATCGAGAGGGAGAAGCCGATCGGCGGCGACGGCATTGCGGGCGGGGTCGAAGCCGGCGAGATTGCCGAGCAGGAAGCGGAAAGTATTGCGCAGCTTGCGGTAGTTATCCGCAAGGCGCTGCATGATGTTTTCGCTGTTGACGACGTCCTCGCGGAAATCGACGCTGGCGACCCACAGGCGGACGATCTCCGCGCCCATGCGGTCGGCGATGTCGACCGGATCGACGCCATTGCCGAGGGATTTGGACATGGCGCGGCCCCGCTCGTCGAGCGTCCAGCCGGCGGTGCCGACCATGCGGTAGGGCGCGGCGTGTTGCGGGCCGACGCCGACCGAAGTCAGCAGCGCGGTGTGGAACCAGCCGCGATACTGATCGCCGCCTTCGAAGTAGAGGTCGGCGGGCGGGGCGAGACCGGGCTCCGCTTCCAGAACGGCGTACCAGCTGACGCCGGAATCGAACCAGACGTCGAGGATGTCGGTTTCGCGGCGGAAATCGGAGCCGCCGCACTGCGCGCATTTTGCCTCCCGGGGCAGCAGATGATCAGTGCCCTCGGTATGCCAGGCTTCCGCGCCCTCTTTTTCGAACAGCTCCACAATGCGCCGGTTCAGAGTCGGGTCGAGCAGGGGCTGATTGCACTTCCGGCACAGGAAGACCGCGATGGGTACGCCCCAGACGCGCTGGCGCGAGATGCACCAGTCGGGCCGCGTGGCAATCATGTTGGCGATGCGCTCTTCACCCCAGACCGGATCCCATTTGACGCTGTTCCGGATCTCATCGAGGCATCGCTGGCGGAAGGTGGTGGGGCTTCCGTCGGGGCTCTCCATCGAATGGTCGATGTCGATGAACCACTGCTCGGTCGCGCGAAAAATGACAGGGTTGTGGCAACGCCAGCAGTGCGGGTAGCTATGGTAGAGGTCCGAGCGGCCCATGAGGGCTCCGCGGGCGGCGACCAGGTCGATGATGAAGGGGTTGGCCTGGAAGACGGTCTTGCCGTCGTATTCGGGCAGGCCGTCGCGGAGGTGTCCGGCGTTGTCGACGTGGCAGACCGGATCAAGGCCATAGCGGGCACCGGTCTGGAAATCGTCGGCGCCGTGGGCGGGGGCGGTGTGGACGGCTCCCGTTCCCTGGTCGGCCGTGACGTAGTCGGCGAGGACGCCCAGAACGCCGCGATCGAGGAAGGGATGACGGAAGAGGGCGCGCTCGAGACGGGTGCCCTTGAAAGAGGCAATGGGAAGGGCGGAGGCCAGATTGCAGGTTTCCCGGACGGACTGGGCAAGGGACTGGGCAACGATGTACACTTGCCCATCCTCCTCAAGCGCTACATAGTCGAACTCCGGATGAAAGGCAACCGCCAGCGAGGCAGGGAGGGTCCATGGCGTCGTGGTCCAGATGATGGTGGCTACACTTTTGCCGGCAAGCGCGGGGGCGATCGTGGCCGGGTCGCTGAGCAGATCGTACCGGACGTAAATGCTGGGGCTGGAGTGCTGCTCGTACTCGATTTCGGCGTCGGCCAGCGCGGTGCGGTCGTGGATGCACCAGTAGACGGGCTTCAGTCCGCGATAGACAAAACCGCCTTCCAGGAAGCGGTAAAAGGTTTGAAGAATGCGCGCCTCGTAGTCGCGCGACATGGTGGTATAGGGGGCGTCCCAGCGGCCGAAGACGCCGAGTCGGACAAACTGGGCGGTCTGGAGGTCGACGTACTTTTGCGCGTAATCGCGGCAGTGGCGGAGAAATTCCCCCGCCGGCATGCTGAGCTTTTTGCGGCCGAGATGCTCGTCGACTTTGATTTCGATGGGAAGGCCGTGGCAGTCGAAGCCCGGGACATAGGGGGCATCGAAACCGGCCATGGTTTTGGACTTTACGACGAAATCCTTGAGGCACTTGTTGAGGGCGTGACCGAGATGGAGCGGGCCATTGGCGTAAGGGGGGCCGTCGTGGAGAACGTAGCGTGGCGCGCCGGCGCGAGCCTGCCGGATGCGGTCGTAGAGACGGGACTGCTGCCAGGCCTGAAGGCGCACCGGTTCGTTGTGCGGCAGGTTGGCCTTCATGGGAAACTCGGTGCGGGGCAGGGTCAGCGTGTCCTTGAGGGAAGGGTTTCCGGACGCGGCCGTTCCATTTGCGCCGGGCGGCAGAGCAGAAGACATCGTTTCTCCGTTATTTAGAGAGGTGCTGTGAATAAAACTTCATTGTAGCCGGAGGGTTGCCGTGACTTCCGCCGGGGGGTTCACGTCTATGAAAAGGGAACCCCCGGGAAGCGTCCTGGGTGGGAAAATAGCATCATAGCAACTACGCGGCCTCCCAGGCGACGACAATCCGGGCTGCTGTCATTGATAATCAGGAGAACCCGGGTGACGAGCCCGGGCGGTGAAAATGGGGATATCGGTTTTGACGCCTCAGGAAGTGGAACCGAATTCGATTCGGGCGACAGGGACTCTGCCAGAGGTTCCGCGATTCGGCTCTTTGGACTCGGTCATCGAGGAGCCGATCTGGAAGACTCTCTGGGCGAGCATGCAGGATGTGCTCTTCCCCAAGAGACTGCCTCCGCTGCTGCTGACCTCGAAGGCGATCGCGGTGCGGGATCCGCTCGCCGTGAAGCGGGACCCGACCTCGAGCGCTGTGTCCTTTGTGATCCATGCTGTTGTTCTGTCCCTGATTTTGCTCTTTGCGATTGATCAGTGGCACCAGCGTTCGGTGCAGAGGAAGATGGCGGTTGTGCCGGTCGACGTCACGCCGTATATTCCGCCGATGCAGATGCAGCAGTCGATGGGAGGCGGCGGAGGCGGCGGTAATCACGAGATTGTGGAAGCCTCCAAGGGCAAGCTGCCGAAAATGGTGAAGCAGCAGATTGCGCCTCCGCAGTTGCTGAGGCTGGATCATCCGAAGCTGCCGGTCGAAGAGCAGGTGCAGATGCCGCAGCCGATCAAGCTGCCGGATAACCCGAATATGCCCAACATCGGCGTGCCGCAGTCGCCCCAGGTGGCGCTGGCCTCGCAGGGTTCCGGCGCGGGCTCCGGCTTCGGTTCAGGCTCGGGCGGCGGCATCGGGTCGGGGAACGGTGGCGGTATTGGGCCGGGCTCGGGCGGCGGCTATGGCGGCGGGCTCTATCACCCTGGAGGCGGCGTCTCGAACCCGGTGCTGGTTTACGCGCCGGATCCGGAGTTCTCCGACGAAGCACGGCGCGCGAAATATCAGGGCGTCTGCGTGGTGGGTCTGATCGTCGACGCGCAGGGGAATCCGCAGCGCGTGCACATCGTGCGCCCCCTTGGCATGGGACTCGACGAGAAGGCGCTGGAGGCTGTGCGGCAGTACAAATTCAAGCCGGCGATCTATCAGGGCCACCCGGTACCGGTGGAGATCGATATCGAAGTCAACTTCCGCATTTACTGATCGCTCTTTTCGCAAACAGGACCCTCGCAGCGAACCGGCTGGAGGGTCTTTTGCGTGCCTGGGCAGCCCATTCCCAGGTTGAAACCGGCCGACCCCATCGTACGTACCTACCGCAGAAGGAGAATACGAATGACTCCGCAGGAAGCACAGATGCTCGAGGACCTCGTCCGCAAGGTCGAGGGGACGCAGCTGAACGAGAAGGATCCGGACGCCGAGGCGCTGCTGAAGGACGGGCTGGCGCGCGATCCCGACGCGATTTACAAGCTGGCCCAGACGGTGCTGATTCAGAACATGGCGCTCGAGCAGGCGCGGGCGCAGATGCAGCGCATGCAGCAGCAACTGACTGCGCCGCCCCAGCAGCAGCCAGCGCGGGCCACGAGTTTTCTGGGCGGCCTGCTGCACCGCAACGAGCTCCCGGCAGCACCGCCGCCTCCGCCGCAGTATCAGGCAGCACCGCCCCGGCAGCAGTACTATTCACCGGCTCCCGCGTATGGTCCGCCAGCCGGGGGTGGGGGTGGATTCCTGCGCTCCGCCGCGACGACGGCGGCGGGCGTTGCCGGCGGCATGCTGGCCTTCCAGGGCATCGAGTCGCTGCTGCATGGGGGCTTCGGCGGCGGAGGCCTGGGTGGCTACGGCGGGGGCATGCCGGTCGAGGAAACCGTCGTCAACAACTACTACGACACGCCGCAGAGCGGCCCCGATGAGCAGCCGCAGGGACCCTATGACACCTCCGGCAGCGACCAGGGCGATGCCCAGCAATGGGTGGACGACTCCGGCGGGGGAGATCAGAGCGGCCAGGGCTACGACGATTCAGGCGATCAGGGCGACGGTCAGGACTTCGCAGACGATTCGGGTGGTGGAGATTTCGGCGGCGGCGACGACGGGAGCGACTCCGTCTAGCTCTCTGCGTGCGCGGGAATCTCCGGGATTCAGCGAAGAGCTTCCGCCACGGCGTCGTGGAAGGCGGGCCGGACCTGGCGGATGGTATCCCGGGAGCGGTCGGGCCAGGTGCGGTTGGTGAGCAGGGCCACGGCAAGCTCCTGGTCGGGATCGATCCAGAGCGACGTGCCGGCATAGCCGAGATGACCGATGGAGCGCGGTCCAAAATAGCGGCCGGACGAGGACGGTGGGGTCGGGACATCCCATCCGAGCGCGCGACCCGTGCTTTGCGGGGCGGCGAAAGCCCGGACGGTCTGAGGCTGAAAGAGCTGATGGCCGTCGGCTGCGCGGCCTTCTGAGAGAATGCACTGCGCAAAGCAGAGCAGGTCGTGCACGCTCGAGAACACCCCGGCGTGGCCTGCGGCTCCTCCCAGTACCCAGGCGTTTTCATCCTGGACTTCGCCCTGGATGACCCGATTCCGGAACCTTGTGTCCTCCTCGGTGGGCGCGATACGGGGCCGCTGTTCCGGAGGAGGATTAAAGGTTGTGGCCGCGAGGCCCAGGGGGCGAAAGATCTCGCGGACGCAGAACGAATCGAGCGGTTCACCGCTCAGCACCTCCATGACCTTCCCCAGCAGGATGTAGCCGACGTCGGAGTACACGGTGCGCTGACCGGGCGGGTTTTCGAGCGGAAGCTGCAGGGCGGCGCGGATCAGGGCTTCCGGCGTCGAACAGGTGCGGAACAGTTCCACATACCCGGGCAATCCGGCAGAGTGAGCGAGAAGCATGCGCAGGGTGACCTGTACCTTGCCGCTGCTCGGATCCGAGCCCACGACGAAGCCGGGCAGGATATCGCCGAGGCGCATATCGAGGTGCAGACTGCCGCGGTCGAGGAGCAGCATGGCGGCGGCTGTGGTGGCGACCACCTTGCTGACACTGGCCAGATCGAAGACGGTGTCGGGTTGAACAGCGGGCGAGTTCGCCTCGTATGTGAAGCGTCCCTCCCCGGCCATGGCCAGGATTTCGCCATGGTGCAGGACGCCCCAGGCGGCTCCCGGAAACGCGTCTTCGGCAACCGCCTGCCGGAGCACGGCGCGCGGGCCAGCAAACCGAACACTGGCCGCCTGATCGGACTGAGGGGCCTCCACCCTGGGCATGGCAACAGGGTACAGCCTGGGCACCGACGATGCATGTATCGCTGGTCACGGTGGAAGACTACGCTGCGCGTCTCAGGAGCCTGCGGCATCCTGCGTGCCCGTATTTCGCGGCTGCTCGATGCACACGCGTGAGCTGGCCCGCAAGGCCCGGGAACCGGGCGACGGCGGCACCAACGATCTGCTGGTGAGCGATGTGCCGCGCACCAGCGAGATGCAGGTATGGTTCCTGAGCGAGCATGTGGCCGAGATGCCGCCGGTGTACACGAAGACGGCTTAGTGCAAGGCTGGCGCGGCCGGGGCGGGAACCTCACCTGCGCCCGGCTGAGGCAGATTCGGGAGGCGCGGGGTCAGGAGGCTGCCGGACCGGTCTCGGCGCATGGGGCGGCGTCTGTGTGGCCGACGGGGGAATCCGCGGACGCCTGTGGAAGAGGCGCGCGGAAAGATCCGGCCAGAACTCCACGAATTCCGAACCGATGGTCCCTTCGGCGAGTACGGTCAGGGCTCGCTCGACGGTGAGCGGAAGGCCGCGATCGCTGCGCGGGTAATACAGGTTCGAGATGCCTCCGGCGACAAAGTTACCGGCGACATTCGCATAATTCGGTCCCCATGTACCGTTGTCGTTCCTGCACCAGACGGTCATCGCGGCCGAGTAGAGGACGCGCTGCATGACGCTGCCGGTTCCCCTGCGGAAATAGCGCGGATCTTCGCGGAAGAGGATGGGCAGGATGGCGCTGCCCCAGAGATCGCCATCGAACGTGTCAGCGTAGGACGCGCCAAAGCGCTTGCCATAGCCAGCGGCTCCCTGGCCGTATTCGGGGAACTCGTCTTCACCCTGGCTGATGGCGGCGTCGAGACCCGCGGCAACGAAGGTGAAAGGATCGAACGCGGTGCGGAAATTGAGTTCGAGCTTCTGTGCCGGGCTCAGCGGAGCAGCGTTCTGGTCATAGCTGGTCTCGAAGTTAGGGGCGACGCGCAGAAGGCGCTGATGCTCCTCCTGCTTAACCTCCCGCTCCGCCTGGCGGTGCTGCTGCTCTTTGCTGATCGGGGAGGTGGGCTGCGCGCTGGACGCAGAAGCCGCCTGCTGCGGCGGTCCCAATGAACCTGCCTGCCGCGACGCCTGCGATTGCGCGATCAGCGCGGGCGGCAGCAGACACCCGGCAACAGTCAGCAGAATGCCGCAGGCGCAGCCAAACCAGCATGTCCGCATTCCCTTCAATCGCTTCTCCGGCCGAGGAGAGAGTTCTCTCCCGGGCTGCTGCTGACAGAAACATCCGTGAGACGAATCAGTGTATTCCGCAGTTGAGGAAGATTTCAGCGAATCGCTGTCCGATGGTGGCGAGGCTCACAGCAGGTGATTGTGGACTGCCGGGATCTTCAAACGGCTGTGCCATACTGAGATGGCTTTCCCAATGAGTCTTTCCGGCAATGCGGAGTTCATGCGGCGAGCCATTGCCCTGGCCTCGGAAAATGTGCGCACCGGCGCCGGCGGTCCCTTTGGCGCGGTGATCGTTCGCGACGGCAGCGTGATCGCCGAGGGCGTGAACTGCGTCACCCGCACCAACGATGCCACAGCCCACGCGGAAGTTACCGCTATCCGCGCTGCCTGCCTTGCGCTGGGCAGGTTTGCACTGCACGGTTGTGAGATCTACTCGAGCTGCGAACCCTGCCCCATGTGCCTCGCCGCCATCTACTGGGCGCGCATGGACCGCATCTGGTTTGCGAACACGCAGGCCGACGCCGCCCGTATCGACTTCGACGACGCATTTCTCTACCGCGAGATTGCGCTGCCGCTGTCCGAGCGCGCAATTCCCGCCGCCATGATGCTGCACGACGAGGCGTGGGAATCATTCCAGCTCTGGCGGGAGAGCCCCACCAAGACGCCATTTTAGGAAATCGCGCGCACCCGTCCCAGCTTCTGAACCGGCAGCCCTTCCCGCGCATCTCTTCTGTCATATGGAATACAGACGGCTGGGGCGGTCAGGACTGAAGGTGTCGGCGCTGAGCTTTGGAGCGGCGACGTTTGGCGGCGGCAACGAATTCTTTCGCGCCTGGGGCAATACCGGCGTGGAAGACGCACGGCGCATGGTAGATGCGTGCATCGCTTCAGGAGTGAACCTGTTCGACGTGGCGAACACGTATTCGACAGGCATCGCTGAGCAGGTGCTGGGCAAGGCGCTCGAAGGCAAACGCCACCAGGTGTTGATTTCCACCAAGGCGACCTTCCCCATGGGCGAAGGCCCGAACGAGAAGGGCTCGTCGCGCTATCACCTGCTGGAGCAGTGCAACGCGAGCCTTCAGCGGCTGGGTACCGATCACATCGACATCTACCACATGCACGGTTTCGATGCCGTCACTCCCGTTGAAGAGACCCTCGACACTCTCAATACTTTGGTGCACGCGGGCAAGGTCCGATACATCGCGTGCTCAAATTTCTCCGGCTGGCACCTGATGCAGTCCCTGGCCGTATCCGCGCGCTATGGCTGGGCGCGCTATGTGGCGCACCAGGTGTACTACTCGCTGGTGGGACGCGAGTACGAGTGGGAACTAATGCCCCTCGGAATTGAGCACGGTGTCGGAGCGCTGATCTGGAGCCCGCTGGGATGGGGACGGCTGACGGGGAAGATTCGGCGCGGACAAGCGAAACCTGAGGTAAGCCGCCTGCACAAGACAGCGGACAGCGGGCCGCCCGTCGACGATGAATACCTCTATCGGGTAGTCGATGCCATCGATGAGGTTGCGAAGGAGACGGGCAAATCGGTTCCGCAGATTGCCCTGAACTGGCTGCTGCAAAGGCCCACCGTGGCCAGCGTCATCATGGGCGCGCGGAACGAGGAGCAGCTGAAGCAAAATCTCGATTCGGTGGGCTGGAACCTGACCCCCGAGCAGGTGGCGAAGCTGGATCGGGCGAGCGAGGTCACGCCCATCTATCCCTACTGGCACCAGAGGCAGTTTGCGGAGCGAAATCCTCCGCCAGTGCCGGCCGACAGGCGGGAAGAGGAGTGAGGATGGGGAGTTGTACAGCCGAGGCCGCGATTTCCCGTGCGGTTCTCGAAACAGGGGAACATTTGCATCGGGCAGGAGTCTCAAATGTTGGAGTCTGATTGAAGGAGGCTTGTTTCCCGATGAAGTTACGTCCTGCTCTGGCGGCTGCCGGGTTGGCCGCTTTGTTACTTTTCGCCACTACCGGCTTTGCGGACAATGTCAAAACCGATTACAACCATCAGATTGATTTCAGCCAGTACCACACCTACTCATGGGGTACGGTGCAGGTTTCCAATCAGCTGAATGCCGAGCGGATCAAGCGGGCCATCAATATCCTGCTGAAGGCAAGAGGCTGGCAGGAGGTTCCGTCCGGGGGGCAGGTGACCATCATGGCGAAAGACAACATCCACAACGAGCAGGAAGCCGAAACCTACTACAACGGGATGGGAGACGGCTGGGGTATGGGCTGGGGCTGGGGCGGCTGGGGGTGGGGTCCGGGCGGAGGATTCGATGAGGGCACCACCACGACGACCACCAATGTGCGGGTCGGTCACCTTGTGATCGATCTGTTCGACAACCATTCCAGGCACCTGTTGTGGCGCGGCGTCTCCAGAGGCGAGCTCAGCGGCAACCCTTCGGCCAACCGGAAGCGGCTGTATGCGGACATTCACCGGATGTTCGATCAGTTTCCGCCGAAAGGCAGGGGATAAGAGAGCAGGGAGAACCAGAGGGACGGCATGATGGTTCCGTCCCGGGGATTCACTCCACGGGCCTTCAGAGCCGAGGCCCGCAGGCGCCCGCGCGGCGGGATACCGGAGGTGTGGTTCGAGGAGGGTCCGCCGGCGTCCGGGGCATCTGCCGCAGCGGGTCCGCGTGGTATACTCGGAGGTTGCGGAAGTGTCCCGGAAGTTGCTCTATTTCCGGCATTTCTTCCCGAAAACTCCACGAGCAAAATCGAATCTGAGGTTCTCTCATGTCCGGCCATTCGAAATGGGCGACGATCAAGCACAAGAAAGGCGCCCTTGACGCGAAGCGCGGCAAGATTTTTACGCGCCTGATTAAGGAAATCACCATCGCGGCGCGGCAGGGGGGCGGCGATCCGGATGCGAATCCGCGACTGCGCGGGGCGGTGGCGGCGGCCAAGGCCGAGAACATGCCGGCCGACAACATCAAGCGGGCGATTCAGCGTGGAACGGGTGAGCTGCCAGGAGCGACCTACGAGGAGATTTCCTTCGAGGGATATGGACCGGGCGGCGTGGCGCTCATTGTCGAGGCGACAACCGACAATCGTAACCGTGCGGTGAGCGAAATCCGGCATACCTTTGCCAAGCACGGCGGCAACCTGGGGGAGCCGAACTCGGTGCGGTTCATGTTCTCCAAGAAGGGCGTCATCGCCATTCCCAAAGGAGCGGCAGACGAAGAGAAACTGATGAACATCGTCATCGAAGCCGGCGGCGAGGACCTGAATGACGAGGGCGATACCTGGGAGATCATCACCGATCCGCAGTCGTTCGAGGCTGTCGCCAGGGCCGTGCGCGATGCGGGCATCGAAACGGTGATGTCGGAGGTGACGATGATCGCCTCCACCTACACGAAGCTGGAGGGGCCCACAGCGGCGCAGATGGTGCGGCTGCTGGAGGCGCTGGAAGACCACGACGACGTGAACAACGTCTATTCCAATTTCGACATGGACGCGAAGCAGCTGGAGGAAGTCACGAGCTGAACGCGGTATCAGGCGGGAACCAGGCCGCCCGCAGGCGGCCTTTCCTTTGAAGGGTAAAAGATCAGCCAGAGGTGCGAATGCGGAGTTCCGTTTGCTTTGCCGCAGGCCTGTTGCTTGCGGTTGCCCTTACTGCGGCGGCTCAGACGTCAACAGCCACCAGCGAAGGTCCTGCCGCTGCGTCGCTTGCGGCGCGCTCCTGGGAATGGGGCCCGTTCTTTCAGGGCGGCACCGGGGTTTCGAACCGCTGGGGGTACACATTCACCAGCGGGGGTGTGCAATTGGGCAAGGTGATTACGAACGAGCACCTGAGAGGTATCTTCCGCGGCCAGTTCGAATATGCCGGCCAGCTGATGCCCTACTGGCAGGCCTTCACGCCTCCGCCTCACCTGCAGAAGGGGACTGGCCTTCCTGAGGGCGGCGGGACCTACACTGGCGTGAGCATCACGCCGATTCTTCTTCGGTGGGATTTACACCCGGGGCAGCGGTTTGCACCATGGGTGCAGGGGGGCGGTGGTCTGATTTATACGACGCACAAGTTCCCTCCCGATGTCCTGGTGCCACATGGCACGCCAGGCGGCACCAGCGTGTGGAATTTCACGCCGCAGTTTGGAGCGGGCTTTCACTATTTCGTAAAGCCGCGGAGGTCGATCGATTTTTTGGCAAGCGCCGTGCATATCTCCAGCGCGTCGCTGGGGGACAAGAACCCCGGCGTGAATGCCAGCGTACAGTTCCAGATCGGTTACACGTTCTGGACCAGAGGGAAATAGGGGCAGCAGAAACCGGCTCTGGCGGCCAAAGGCCGCTGCGCTTCACCGGGTTGCATCAACGAACGAATGTCCGACGCTCTGATCGAATGCGTGCCGAATTTCTCCGAGGGACGGAGGCGGGAGGTGGTCGAGGCCATCCTTTCAGCCATGCGGCTGGAGGGCGTGCGTCTGCTGGACTGGTCGATGGATGCGGATCATAACCGCTCGGTGGTAACGATCGCGGGGCCGCCGGCAGCCGTGGTGGAGGCGGCCGTTCGGGCAGCCGGACGAGCGGCGGAGCTGATCGACCTGACGCAGCAGGAGGGTGTGCATCCTCGCATCGGGGCGGCCGATGTGATTCCCTTCGTTCCGTTGCGGGGCATCTCTCTGGAGCAGTGCGCGCTGCTGGCGCGGCAGGCGGGGATGGAGATCTGGAAGCGCTACGAGATTCCGGTGTACTTCTACGAAGCGGCAGCGGCGCGGCCGGACCGGGCGATGCTCGAAGAGGTGCGGCGGGGGCAGTTCGAGGGCCTGCGGGAGGCGGTACTGCGCGAGCCGGCGCGGCGCCCGGATGTCGGCGGGCCGGGGCTGCATCCAACGGCGGGAGCATCGGCGGTGGGCGCGCGAAAATTCCTGATCGCCTTCAATCTGTACCTCGATACCGCGGATGTGGCCGTGGCGCGATCGATCGCAAGGGAGATTCGCTATTCCAGCGGTGGCCTGGCGGGGGTGAAGGCGATGGGAGTGTCGGCGCAGGGCCAGGCGCAGGTCTCGATGAACCTTACGGATTTCACCCGGACGCCGGTGGGCGAGGTGTATGCGGCCGTGAGGGAAAAGGCTGCGCGGCTTGGCGCCGCGCTGGTGCGGGCGGAGCTGATTGGGCTTATCCCGGAGGCGGCGCTTGAGCGAAACAGCGAGTGGGTGCGTCTGCTGGATGGGTTTGACCCGGAACAGAAGGTGCTGGAGCGGCGGCTGGAACAGCCGCTGGCATGGCCGGAAGGCTGAAGGATGGAGGCGGATTCGGACGTAATATTGAGATCGATACCGGCGGAAATCAGTTACTTTCGCCGGGGTTCCGGGTCCATAAGAGGCAGGCTCAGCCGGAGCGTCCGGCAGGGGGAATGAATTGGCAGTCAGACGGGAAAGCCGGTTTTGGATTGTAGTGGGTACAGCAGTACTGTGCGTGGCGGGCGTGGTCCCGGCGCGAGCGGCGCAGATCGACACGGACGCGCGGGCGGCGATACCGCACGACGTGCAGCAGCTGATCGTGGTCGATTACCGCGTCATGCAGAATTCGCCTGCGGCGATGGATCTGAAGGCGCGCGTGCTGCCGCCGGAGCTGAAGCAGCTGGAGCTGGCGCTGAAGGCTTCCGGCATGGATGAGAATCAGGACGTGGAGCAGCTGGCCTTCGCCGCCTACCGCGTTGGCTCCGGCAGCGACAACGTGAAGATCGTGGGCCTGGCGCAGGGGGAGTTCCAGGTGAATGACATCCTGGCCAATTTCAGGAAGAAGAAAGTCAAGCCCACCATGATCCGCAACAACGCGCTCTACCCGATGGGCGCGAGCGGGATGCTGGTGACATTCCTGAACCCGACGACGATGATGTTCGGGTCGAGCGACTCTCTGAAGCCGGCACTGGACTGCCGGGATGGACTGGCGCCCAATTTCCTGACCAACAGCAACATGATGTCTGCCATGCAGCAGGTGGATTCGGAGCCGATCTGGAGCATTCTCGATCAGCAGGGCACCCAGTTCATGATGCATTCGCTGCTGGGTCAGGCATCGCAGCTGGCGGACTACGATCAGGTGCGGAAGCGGCTGTTGAGCTCGAGCTACACCATGAACTTTAATAACGGCGTGAAGTTCAACCTGTATGTGGCAACCTCGGATCCGTTCACCGCGGCAACGATGTCTTCGCTGCTGAACGCGGCGGCCATGTACGAGAAGGTGAGCGGGACTGCCGTGGAGCAGCAGGCGATCAATGCGACCAGCATTGACTCGTCGGGCGGTACCCTGGAGGTCCGGTTTGCGAGTTCGGACAGCCAGTTTTCGAGCCTGCTGCAGTCGCCGCTTTTCCAGAACGTGGTTCACTAAGCGCACGGATCAGCATGCGCCGAGCACGCGCGGGCGGCTCGCGGCCAGGACAATCAGACTCCCCCTGGTTCGCGGACCCGATTTCCGGGCAGTGACCTATATACTGCGCAGGAAGAGGTTACTGCATGGATCTGGGGCTTAAAGACAAGCTGATTGTGGTCACCGGGGGCGGTGCCGGGATCGGCGCGGGCATCACGCGGGCCTGTCTGGGGGAGGGCGCGCGCGTGGTGATCCTGAGCCGGCTTTCGCAGAACGTCAAGGAGTTCATGGCGGAGATGGGTTCGGCCGGGGCGCGGTGCGACGCGATCGAAACGCATCTCGACGACCTGCCTCGGTGCCGGGAAGCGATTGCCGAGACGGAACAACGCTTCGGCGATATCTACGGACTGGTCAACAACGCCGGCGTGAACGACGGTGTGGGACTCGAAAAGGGCGATGTCGACCGCTTTGTCGAGAGCATCCGCAAGAACCTGATCCACTGCTACGCCCTGGCCCATTACGCGCTGCCTTCGCTGAAGCGGACGCAGGGCGCGATCGTGAATATCAGTTCCAAGGTCGCGCTCACCGGGCAGGGCAATACGTCCGGGTATGCGGCCTCGAAGGGCGCGCAGCTGGCGCTGACACGGGAGTGGGCGGCCGAGCTGCTGCCGTACAACATCCGCGTGAATGCGGTGCTTCCCGCTGAGGTGATGACGCCGCTGTACCGACGGTGGCTGGATTCGCTGGGCGATCCGGAGGCGCGGCTGAAACAGATCACGGACAAGATTCCGCTGGGAAAGCGGATGACGCTGGCTTCGGAGATTGCGGCGATGACGGTGTTTCTGCTGTCTCCGACCCAGTCCGGCCATACCACCGGGCAGCATCTGATCGTGGACGGCGGGTATGTGCATCTGGACCGGGCGCTGACCTAAGCTGTCTTGAAACGGTAGGTTGAGCGGACCGAATCCGGCCTTTCCCCCCTGAGAGACGCCTTGAAGGCCCCTGTCTCAACGGAGAATCAACGGCATACGAGCGGGTCGGCGAGAACCAGTCTCGTGGAATCAAGGGATCACCCCCCCGCCGAACGATTTTGCCCCCGCTAGCACTCTTCCAGATGCTCCTCGAGGCACCCCATCCCCCGGCTGGTACTCTGGATGCGTATGCTCGACCTGAACTTTGTGCGTGCCAACCTGGAGCTGGTGAGGAACAAGCTGCGGGGCCGCGGGCAGGATCCCGCGGTGCTGCTGGGGGACTTCGAAGCCCTCGATCAGCGGCGGCGCGACCGGATCACCGAAGGCGAACAGCTCAAAGCGCAGCGCAACAAGCTGAGCGAGGAAGTGGCGCGGCTGAAGAAGTCGGGCCAGTACGCCGGCGCCGTGATGGACAGGACGCGGACGCTCAGGGCGCGCACGGAGGAACTGGAAGCCGCGGCCGCCGAGTCCGAGGAGCAGATGCGAGCCATCCTGACGCGCATCCCGAATCTCACGCGGGATGAGGTTCCGGTGGGGATCGATGAGCGCGCCAACGTGGAGGTGAAGCGCTGGAGCACGGCGCCGGAGTTCGATTTTCAGCCGAAGCCGCACTGGGAACTGGGCGAGCATCTGGGCATTCTGGATCTGGAGCGGGCAGCGAAGATCGCGGGCGCGCGCTTTGCGGTGTACTGGGGCGACGGCGCGAAGCTGGAGCGGGCGCTGATCAGCTTCATGCTCGACGTTCATACGCGCGAGCACGGGTACACCGAGGTGCTGCCGCCCTTCATGGTGAACAGCAAGTCGCTGTTCGGCACGGGGCAGCTGCCGAAGTTTGCCGACGACCTGTTCCGGTGCGTGGATGCGGAGGGGTTCGAGCCGGGGAAGTATCGGGACAGCGATCACTGGCTGATTCCCACGGCGGAAGTGCCGGTGACGAATCTCTATCGCGAGGAAATCCTGGACGAGGCGAAGCTGCCGATCTCGCTGGCGGCGTATACGCCCTGTTTCCGGTCGGAGGCGGGCTCCTACGGGAAGGACGTGCGGGGGATCATCCGGCAGCATCAGTTCCAGAAGGTCGAGCTGGTGAAGTTCACGCGGCCGGAGGAGAGCGAGGCGGAGCACGAGAAGCTGACCCGGAACGCTGAGGCCATTCTGGAACGGCTGGGGCTTCCGTACCGGCGGATGCTGCTGTGCACCGGCGATACGGGCTTCAGTTCGGCAAAAACTTTTGACCTGGAAGTCTGGTTACCTGGACAGGGGCTGTACCGGGAGATTTCTTCGTGCTCGAATTTTGAGGCGTTCCAGGCGCGGAGGGCGAATATTCGCTATAAACCGAAGGGCCAGGGGAAGACGACCCTCGTGCATACGCTGAACGGGAGTGGGCTGGCGGTGGGGCGGACCTGGCTGGCGATTCTGGAGAACTATCAGCAGGCGGACGGCACGGTGCGGGTTCCGGAGGCCCTGGTATCCTATATGGGCGGGCAGCGGACGATTGCGCCGCGCCAGGGAGCATAAGCCGTTGAGCGCAGGGCGGGTTCTGAAGAGCTATCTGTGGTGGACGCATGAGCGGGGCAGCGTGCACTACGACGTGATGGTGACGCTGATTTTGCTGTTCGTCTTTCTGACGCCGCGATTCATCCATTACGGCGATCAGCCCAAGCCGGACTGGCCCGTGAACGAGATCCGGGTGGCGGCGCGGCCGGCGGGGGAGCTGCTGTGCGAGGTTCCGGTGGGACTGGTGCACGCGCAGAACCGGATTCCCACGGATGGAGAGCTGGCGGGGGCCATTACGCCTGTTGCCGGGCCAGTGACCGTGGAGCGGTTTGAACCGATCCGGGAGGTCGGCGGGTTCGTGGTCGCCTGGCGGGTCTGGGCGTTAAAGGCAGGAAACAGGCAGTAGGGAACCGGGAACAGGCAAAGACAGGGAAAACAGGGAATAAGGGCGGACGCATCTTTGCTGCAGAGAATTGGGTCATAAGGGGAATGAGAGAGAAGAAAGTGCAGTTCCTGCTGGCGATCCTGGTGGCGGTCCCGCTGGCGGGCCGGGCGCAGGCTCCCAATCTCGAGAGCGTACTGAGCCAGATGGATGCCTCTTCGGCGAAGTTCCGCACCTGCCAGGCGGATTTCACGGCGGATCTGTTTACGCAGGTGGTGCAGGAGCACGAGATTCAGAAGGGAACAACGGCCTTTCGGCGCGTGAACGGAGCCATGGAGATGGCCACGCAAATCCAGACCGATGACGGGCAGCCGTCCGAGCGTTATCTGCTCTACAGGGACGGCCAGCTGTATTTCTACCAGCCGGCGCTGAAGCAGGAGACAATCATGTCGGCGGGCGCCAACCGGGGCGAGTGGGACTCGATGCTGGCGACGGGGTTCGGAGCGAGCGGCCAGAGCCTGGCGGCAGGGTGGGATGTGAAGTTCGAGGGCATGGAGACGGTGGGCGGCGTACAGGCCGCGAGACTGGACCTTGTGCCCAGGCAGGCCAATATTCGTAACAATGTCAGTCACTTGACGATCTGGGTCGATCTGGCCCGGGATCTTTCGCTGAAGCAGGTGATGTACCAGCCCTCCGGCGATACGCGCACGGTGACCTACAGCAATGTCCGGTACAACCTCGCATTGCCGGCGAGCCTGTTCACGCTGAAGGTGGCACCAGGGACGCAGGTGCAGCGAAGGTAGCACGAGGCCGGTCCCGTGCAGCGCACGGACGAGTGACCGGCCTTTTGGGTCGCTCCGGGGCCCTGAGGCATCAGGTCTCCGGCAAAGCCGGAGACCTGCCTATTTGCTGCCGGGCTGGAAGAGCTCCAGCCGCACGTGCCATTCGACCGAGTTGCCGGGCCGCAGGGTCACCATGCCGGTATTCATTCCGTGCCACTCTTTTCCGAAGGGATCGGCAAAATTGAACTGCTCTTCGATCGCAGCAAATTCCTTCGTGGGGGGAGCATAGACCTGGACGGTGCGGATGTCCGGGGAAAGGCCGAGGATGCGGATGCCATAGTTGCTGGCCGGATCGGCAAGGGTCACCTCCACAGCGCCGTGGGTGCGCTGGAGCCTGGACCAGTTGTCATCGAGGTAGATGTTGCCGAGGGCCTTCCCCTGGGGAGCGAGAAAGTCCCACCTGGTGCCCCTGGCGGGGATGAGTTTGCCGGTGGGGAAGACGTCGTCGTAGTTGTTGACGACGGCAACCTGATCGCCGGGGACGTGCAGCAGGGCCTGCTCGCGGTCGCCGCTGGGGATGGCGAAGTAGGGATGCCACCCGATGGCCATAGGCTCATCTTCCTTGCCGAGGTTTTTGGCGACGATGACGGCATCGACCGCTTTTCCGGTGAGAGAGATGGTGAAGTTCAGGTCGGTCTGCGAGAGCCAGTGACCGCCAAAGTCGCCGGCGTGGATCACGCCCGTGACCTGCTGGCCGTCAGCGATGTCCTGAGTCTGCACCTGCTGGATTTGCGAGGCGAGGATGAGGCCATGCATGGCATGCTTGTCTTCGTCGGGATGCGCGCTGTTGTGCCAGTTGGCGGGCAGCACGATCTTGTGGCCGTGCCATTCAGTGGTGACGGTGGTGCCGTCCGGGGAGAGCTTGCCGATGATACGGTTGGGATAGGGAACCAGAAAGGCGCCGCCGAAGCTGAAGCTGCCGTTGCCATTCTGATCGTCAGGGCCGCCGTTCAGGTGGGCCGCAGCTTCCTGAAGATTGGGAGAGGCGAGGAGGGGGATTTCTCCTTTGCCGGGGAGACTGGCGGTGATCTGGAAGACGTTCATGCCGCGGCCCGGAAGCACGGTGAGCGAAAGGAACTCCGGCTGCCGGCCGTTGGTGGTGGCCTGGCGGGTGAGCTTCACGACCGGTTCTCCGCCGATCTGGGGAACGGCGGGCTGGGCAGGCTGGCTGGCCTGCTGCTCCGGTGCAGGCTGGGGCTGCCTGCGGCAGCCGGCGGGCAGGATCAGGGCAGCCGCGAGCAGGACCGCGGTGGCAACGGGTTTCGTGATGAGCATGGATCTTTTCTCCCGTACAGGATGAAAGCTGGTAAACGCTTGCTGAAGCGCACCCATTCTACGCCCCGGGCCGGGGCTGCCGGTGCCTTTAGAATCAGGAGCGTTGTGACTGCGACGATTTCCGCTGCCTCCACGCTTGAGATGCTGAACGAGCGCATCGTTGCCTGCGAGCGTTGCCCGCGTCTGCGCGATTACTGCACGGCGGTGGCGGAAAAGAAGCGCCGCGCCTGGCGGGATTTCGACTACTGGGGCAAGCCGGTGCCTTCGTTTGGCGATCCGGAGGCCAGGGTGCTGCTGGTGGGGCTGGCGCCGGGAGCGCATGGCTCGAACCGCACCGGAAGGCCCTTTACCGGGGATGGTTCCGGAGACTTTCTTTACCCTCTGCTGCACCGCGCGGGCTTCGCCTCTCAGCCGTCGGCGATGCACCGGCAGGATGGGATGGTCCTGAGGGACGCGTGGATCACGTCGGTGGTGCGCTGCGCTCCGCCGCGGAACAAGCCGCTGCCGGAGGAGATCGCGCGCTGCTCGCCGTTTCTCGATGAGGAGATTGAGGCGCTGACGCGGGTGCGCGTGATCGTGTGCCTGGGAAAAATCGGGTTCGACGGGGTGGTTGCGCATCTGATGCGCACCGGCCAGGTCGAGCGGCGGGGACAGCTGCTCTTCGGGCATGGCGTCGAGTACGCGATCCCTGGGCGCTCCGCGGTGGAGGCCAGCAGGAGCAGGCCTGCAAAGCGGTGGCTGCTGGCCAGCTATCACCCTTCGCTGCAGAACACGAATACGGGGAAGCTGACCGCGGCGATGA
Organism: Acidobacteriota bacterium; assembly: GCA_021792135.1. Taxonomy (GTDB): domain Bacteria; phylum Acidobacteriota; class Terriglobia; order Terriglobales; family Acidobacteriaceae; genus Palsa-343. The sequence continues at coordinate 43,374 of JAJYVF010000027.1, forward strand.
TGCTGCAGGTCCTCCGCCGTGCGCAGAGCCTGGCAGGGAATGAGGCGCAAGCCGAAGGAACCAACGCATGATCACGATTCTGGTGATCCTCCTGCTCCTGATGCTGATCGGAGCTTTCCCCGCGTGGCCCCACAGCCGCGGATGGGGGTACTACCCCAGCGGAGGCATTGGCCTGATCCTGCTGATTATTGTGGTGCTGCTGTTACTGCGGGTGTTCTGAGCACAGGGCAGAGGGCTCAGGGCTCAAAACGATTTTGAGGGGGTTGCCCCCTCGGGAAGTTGTTGACTGCACGGTGGGGTTTCTTTCGTTACCCCTCCGGATGTTGGCGTTGTGGTTAACAGGGCGCGGAACGTGTGCTGCGTCCCGGGGGCTCCCGCCCGGCTGCCATCTTGGCTGCGGGCGGGGAATACCGCGGAAGCAGAATGCGGTACGGCGGAAGAGGAGATCAACGGCTATGTCCGCTGAAGGAAAAGAAGTTCGGAACCACTGGATTTACGTTCTCGGGGGACGGGCACTGGGTGAAAAGGCAGAAAAGTGGGCGGAGCGAAAAATCCGGCAAGGCAAAGCGTACCGGGTCGTCGCGGGTGCTCCGCCTGGAGCGCACCAGCAGAGGCTGGCTGCGCTGCGCAACGCCGATGTGCTGTACGTGTTCGCGGATGCGGTGCGCGAGGGCCGGCTGGGTGAATGGGGAATCGGGCCGGACGAACTGGCCGCACACCTGCGCGCAGAAGGGCTGGACCGCGGACATCAGTGCCTGAAGATCTTTGCGTCGTGGAGCGGAGATGATTTCCAGGCAGCGTCTTATGCGGAACTCGTGTATGGGGCCGCCCATCGGGAGTATCCACAACTGGTGGTGTATGGCTATCACGGGCAGGTGGACGCGGAGGGATTCGATGCCCACAAGACCGCGGGGTTGGGCCCGGGAGAGACACTGGAGGTGCTCAGCCGCGAGCAATGGCTGGAAAGAGGAGCACGGGCGAGGGAAAACCGTGTGCGCTTTCCGCCGGAGCATCCCTGAGCGTTCCGGCGGCCCGAGCGAAACCAGGGAAACTGTGTGCGGATTCGGGTCTGTTCCGCGCAGCTTTCTTTGCGTCCTGCGCCCCCAACAACAGGCGCGCCGGGGACCGCGGTTATGGCGGAATGCCGCGTCAGGGATGGCGGCTTCGGGACACACCTTCGCTCGTTTCGCTCTCCATCGCTATGGCGTCATCCCTGACCGCTCCAGTGGGCAACAGTCCATATTGCGGTGACCCCGCCCGGCAGAGCAGCAGTGCTCTTGTAAGTACCCAGATCCACGTAGGTGCCGTTGTCGACGTCGACATTGCCATTCTGGGCGTGGCGAACGGCTCCGGGACGGCCCGGAAAACTCCACCTGAGATGGATGAAAGGAGTGGCATGGGTGTAGGGGAAAGGGGCCGAGTCAGGAAGCGCATTGGCGGGATCGACAGCCAGAATCGAGGCCGCCACAGCTGCTTCAAACTCGTTTCTCGGTATCCAGTTCAGGACGATGCAACTGCTCTGGTTGGTCGGCATCCCCAACAGTGGATTGACGTCCGGTTTGGCGGCGGCGGTTCGCGCAGCAACGTAGGCAGAGGGCGCTGCCGCAAAGCCGCCGCACACACATCCCGCATGCTTGCAATTGCCGCTGTTGGAATGCCCCGTTGTGGCCACCTGTGCGGGATCGCTCGCCTTCTGAAAATGTCCACACACACAAAGAGGATTGCGGGCGCCCAGGATCCTGAGGATCTTGTTTTCGAGTAATTGCTTCTGGGCGCGGTTCCAGTTCTCTTCATCGGTCCTTTGTCCCGGCTGTTGCGACTGAAGCCACTTCTCCTTCTCCGTCACCCAATCCTTCTTGGAGAAAGTGGCGAGGTGCTTCTTGGAGAAGTTCTTATCGAACCTGATCAGGAACTTCTGGCCGCCCGCTGAGGCGATGTTCCATTCCTCGTCGGCGGTGGAGACGCGGGTCCAGCACTGCTCCGTCCCTCCGCCCGCGACGGGCTTGTCGTAGGAGCGATAGTGGATCAGTTCCGCGGCAGTGTTCGCATGAATGCGATAGGAGGGGGGAGCAGCCATCTGTAAACCTCCGCGATGAATATTTGCCGAAGTATACAACAGGGAAATCAGGCGCCCAGCGACTGCAATGCGGGCAGTGAGTTGCGCCTCCGGCCGCCGAGCGAGGGAGGCCGTCATTACTTTGGTTTTTGGGCAGCCGCACCCGGCTCGTGCGGACGACTGAGGGTTCTGTATTGCCGGTTAGTAGATCCGGAAATTCACTTCGATCTGGATGACGACGGGGACGGCCCGGCCCTGGTACATAGCGGGCTTGAATTTGTACTGGCGAACGGCTTCCATAGCTTTTTCGTCGAGGCCCATCCCGAGGGGACGGACGACATGGACGCGCTGGGGATTGCCCTGAGTGTCCACGATGAGCTCCAGCACACAGACGCCCTGGTATTTGGCGCGGCGGGCCTGATCGGAAAATTCGGGATCGGGGGCATAGACGAGGACCGGGTTGGAGACGCCTCCGCCGACACGGTAGATGCCGCCGCCGTATCCACCCCCCTGACCGGGGCCGATGCCGTTGCCGTGGCCGGAGCCGATGCCGCCACCGGAACCTGAGCCGAACCCTGAGCCGGAGCCGGAACCCTGGGAGCCGAAAGCGACCTGGGGCGACTGCGGGATGCCGAGGTCGGGCATATCGGCGTCCGGCAGCTTGATGGGCTGAGGCATGACGACCGTGGGCTCGACGGGGAGCCTGGGGTTATCGAGGCGAAGGATCTGGGGAGGGGTGATCTGGGTTTTGGCCATCTGGGGCAGGCGGCCCTTCGAGGCTTCGAGGATCTCGTGATTGCCTCCGCCCCCGCCTCCGCCCATGGTGTCCTTCATGGGGGCCAGGGGCACGAAGGGCGTGACGTCGATCGGGGTAGCGAGCAGCCTCCTCTGGGTGGAGCGCTGGTGCCACTGGTTGAGGGCAAGAAGGAGGATCAGGGCAGTGAGGAGGGTGTGGGTGCCGAGGGAGAGCAGGCTGGTCCAGCGGGACTGCGTGGCGATCTGGAGGCCGGCGAAGGTCGGAGTGAAGGCCGCGGGCCGGGGATGGCCGTTCCAGGAGATGGGCTGCCGGCGGGCGCGCAGGTTCAGGTGCCGGTCGACCCTGTCCATCAGCGTCGCGGGGGCGGGTTCGCGGGCCAGGGCCCCGCAGAGAGCCTGTTCAAGTTCCGCATCGGATTCGTACATAGCAGCCTCTTCGTCGCCTGGGCCGAAGACGCTCCGCGCAGGAAACCTTCAGCGCGGCAGCTTCAGCGCGGCGCCTTCAATGCAAGACCTGGGCGGCTCTTTCGCGGAGCAGCCGCAGTGTGCGGTGGAGATGGCTCCTGACCGTGGCGACGGGCATGCTGAGAGCCTCGGCGATCTCCTCTGCTGACATATCTTCCTGGTAATGGAGCACCATGACTGTGCGCGGGATCACCGGAAGCGAGCCGACCAGCAGCCGAAGCCGGGGGCTCAGTAAGGGATCGGCGGGCGCGGCCTCAACGCCCAGTTCGGGGAGGGCGTCCTGATCCATCGAAGTGTCGGGCCGCTGTTCGCGACGGCGTGCCAGGCCGATGGCGCGGTGGACGGTCACCTGACGGAGCCAGCGGAGGAGAGCTTCGCCGGACGGCAGGTGGTCCAGTCCAGCATACAACTCCAGAAAGACGTCCTGCGCGGTCTCCTCCGCGAGGGATCGGTCTCCCAGGATTGCGAGGGCGATGCTGAACACCATGGACTGGTGATCGAGCAGCAGGCTGCGGAAGGTGTCATTGCGAGCGTCCAGGTCGCCACCTCGCTGGCTTCTATATACGCCTGCGGGGTGGGGGAGCGAGCAGATTTTTCGTGGCAGGAAACCGAAGGGAGCACGCGCGGCCGGCGAGAGGGAAACTACAGTAACGTGCTGCCCTGGGAGCTCCCCGGGGTCACGGCCGGAGGGCGTCCGGGCAGAGCAGTCCGATGCGGCCGCCTGGGCCGACGGCATAGGGCAGAGACAGGGCGGTCCAGTTCCTGTCGGCTCCGGGAGGATCCCCGGGGCCTGGCTGGAGAGGGATCCAGGTACGGCCGTCGTCGCGGGAGATATCGGTGCCGTTGGGGCCGACGGTAATCCAGGTGCTGGTATCCGCGTCGTAATCGACCGCGGAACGGAAGCCGTGGGGGGGAGTGTGGGCGCGCTGGGGGCTGGCGAAATAGCTGGACAGGGGAAGATGGCGGGCGTTCGGCCTGGCCGCCAGCAGGAGAGCGGAGGCAGAATGGTCGGGTTTATCGGGGTCGCCGCCGACAATCATGATCTTTTCCGGGAACCAGTCGGCCCATCCGCTGACCGCCGCCGCGTAGACGCCGGGATGGCTGAGGGCGCCATGGAGGCTGATCTGGGTGCGGGAGAACTTCATGGCGCAGGGCGATTTTCCCCACTCGAAGAACTCATTGGAGATGGCTCGGGCACCCCGCCTGCCGCTGGTGAAGACGATGATGGCGATGGGGTATTCGCTGAAGAGGAAGGACTCGTTGCTTTCGGCGGAAAGCTCCTCATCTTTTTCGGCGTCGGCATCGTCTTCGCCGCAGGCGGTGTTGGCGGCGGAGGCGGTGTTACCCCAGCGGCGCCAGGTGCTGCCGCTGTCGGTGGTGGCGAAGATGGGAAATTTGCCGTCAACGGGATCGCCCATGAGCAGGCCGTTGATGCCCTCGAACCAGCCTCTTCTGCCGAAGCGTATCTGCAGGTTCTGCCATGAGCCTTCCGGGTCGGGATTGGAGAAGACGAGTTTCCAGGTTCGGCAGCCGTCGGCGGTTTTGTAAAGGCGGGAGAGGTCTCCCCTGCCGGAGGACATGACGATGGCGGTTTTATCGTCGGGCGCCTGGATGGCGCGGAAATCAAGCTGGGCGGCACCGGGAGGGACGGCGCATCGGTCCCAGGTATCGCCGCCGTCGGTGGTGTGGACCACCGTTCCCTGGCTGCCGGCAGCCCAGGCGGTCTGGCCGTCCGAGGAGGCGGCAATGGCGTGGAGGTCGGCCGTCGCGTGCGAATTCTGAATCTGCCACTGGGCGTGGGCGGCACCGCAGCAGAGGGATGCTGTCGCCAGCCAGGCGAGGATGCGCATTGAAGATCATTCTAGAACCGGTTTCGTTCGGAGGCTTCCGGCGGCGCGGTGGGGTGAGGGCGAGGTATCGGAAGCAAACCCGGGTGGGAGCGGGGTGCTCGCGACGGACCGCAGGGTTGACGGATCGGGTGCTCCGGGCCGGATCTTACTGTCTATTTACATGCGAAGGGGAGATTTGTTCCTAAGCTGAAATAATGCGCCGTGTGCTTTTGTTCCTGAATCCACTGCTGATCCATAATGCCCGGCGCCGGGCCGCGGTGGAGCAGATCGCGGAGTTGCTGAGCGGGCGCGGGTCGGACGTGCACCTGAAGGAGACGCTTTCGGCGCATTCGGCGGGGCAGCAGGCGAGCGAGGCCGTGGCGGAGGGGTTCGACACCTTTCTGGTGTGCGGCGGAGACGGGACGGTCTTCCAGGTGCTGCAGGGGGTGGCCGGGTCGGATGCCGTCCTGGGGGTGCTGCCCTTCGGGACCGGCAATGTAATCGCGCAGAATCTGCGGCTGCCGCGGAATCCGCTGGCGGCGGCGAAGCTGCTTCTGGATGCGGAGCCACGGCCGGTCACGCTGGGACAGATCACGGTCAGTTCGGTCGGATATGCGCGCCGGCGAAGCTGGTATTTTCTGATTGCCGCAGGGATGGGGGTGCATGCCGCGCTGATGAATCTGGCGCCGACGGGCCAGGGCAAGCGGCACGGAGGGCGGCTGGCCTATTTTGCCGGGGGTGCGCGGCTGCTGGTGGAGCATCCGGTGCAGACCTTTGAGATCGAGATGCTGCGGGCCGACGGGAGCCTGGTGCAGGAACCGGCGTGCGAGGCGATCGCGACGCATGTGCCGGAGATCAATCGCTGGCGGCCGGGCGGCGATCCGTTCGCCAGCTGGCTGCGGGTGGCATGGGTTCCTCCGACGGGACGGCTGGGGCTGGCGCATGCGAGTTTCCACGCGTTGGCGACGCACCGGAGCAATGGGCGGTTCGGATGGGGCGGTTTGCCCTTCCCGCAGTATCTGCAGGTAAAGCGGCTGGTGTGCAGGCCGGTGCGCGGAAGCGAGTACAAGCCGCCGCTGCTGGTGGAAGCGGATGGCGAGGTGCTGGGAACCTCCTATACCGAGATCGGTGTTGCGGACAAAAAAGTGCGGCTGCTGTACCCGAAGGAATCTGGCCCTGGCATCCCCATGGGGGCAACAGGTGCGGCTGGCCGGAATGGCTCCGGCCGGAGCGCGGAGTAGCACCCGCTTGCGCGGCGGCGCATTTGCTCGGGCTAGGCGGCGCGCACGGCGGCCATATCCTCGGCTGCCTTTCCGGCATGTTCGATGTCGAGCAGATTTAGCGCCGGAGTGGTGAGCATGGTGGTAATCAGGGCCATGACCACCAGCATGGTGAAGAGCGTGGGCGAGAAAACGTGGTGGTTGTAAGCGATATTGAGGACCACCAGTTCGACGAGGCCGCGGGTGTTGAGCAGAGCGCCGAGCGCGAGGGCATCGCGCCATGATTGCCCGGTCCAGCGTGCAGCCAGAGCGGCTCCTCCCATCTTTCCGGCGACCGCGACCAGCAGGACGATGCCGGTCCAGAGCCAGATGCGGGTGCCGCTGAGGAGGTCAAGCCGGGTGCGCATGCCGGTGAGGGCAAAGAAGAGCGGCAGCAGCAGGATGGAGACGATCATATCGAGGCGGGCGCGCAGAGCGGCCTGCCAGTGGGGGATGCGGGGGAAGCAGACCCCGGCGAGGAACGCTCCGAAAAGGGGGTGAACGCCCAGGGCCTGGGTGGCCGCCGCGGAGGCGAGGACGATGGCCACGGTGATGCCGAGGAGCTCGTAGGAGAGAGGACGGCCGGGATTGCGCCTGACGAACCATCGCGCCAGCGGGCGAACGAAGCCGATCATCAGCAGCAGATACACGCCGAGGCCGAGGAAGCGCCAGGCGAGAGAGGCGGAATCGCCTTCGTGGGGAAGGAGGGTGAGCGCGACGGCCAGCAAACACCAGGCGCAGACGTCGTCGACCGCGGCACACATGAGGGCCGCGGCGCCCAGCGGAGTGGACTGGACCCGGCGCTCCTCCAGAATCCGGGCGAGGACGGGAAACGCCGTGATGCTCATGGAGATGCCGAGGAAAAGAACGAAGGGGACGCTGCCGATGCCGTCGGGAGCGAAGCGGATGCGCAGGGAGTGGGCGGCGGCTGCGGCCATGATGAAGGGGAAAAGTATGCTCATGCCGCTGGCGAGGGTCGCCGTACCCTTCTGGCGGCGGAGGTGCTCGTAGTCCAGTTCGCTGCCGATGAGGAAGAGAAACAGGACGAGGCCGATGGTGCTGATGGTTTCGAAGGCTCCCAGCGAGGCTGGGGGGAACAGCCGGCCGGAGGCGTGGGGGGCGAAGCGGCCGAAGACGGAAGGGCCAAGGAAGATGCCGCCGATGATTTCACCGATGACCCGGGACTGACGGAGCTTGCGGGCGAGCCAGCCGCAGAAGAGTGCGGTCAGGAGCACCGTGGTCATCTGGATGAGGAGGAGGGTCATCGGTGTAACGGTGTTTGCTGATTCTGGACTGGATGCAGAAAATGCGCAAGCGGCGGTGTGGCGGCGGCCAGCACTCTGCAACTGCCAGCAGAATGGACACAAGAAAGGGGGCGGTCTCGGATGAGGCGCATCGCTCTGTGGGCAATTGGGTTATAAAAGAGATAGGGGGGGTCTGTTTTGTGGGGCGTCCACGCCCCCCGGGGATCTCTGTCTACGGCCCTGCCACCAAAGACTGGCCTGAATTATGCATTTTAGGGTCCTGATGCGACTGATTTTGCCCGTTCTGTGCCTGTTGGCATTATCGTGGTCGCGCGCCTTGGCGTACGGCGACACGGGATCGGCGGACGGCAATTCCCATGCGGCGGGGGTGATGCTGGTGCAGCGGCAAGCCATCATCGTTCCCCGGCTGGAGGTGGCACCGAAGCTGAGCGATTTTCTTGCCTCACCGGTGCGCCCGGCGGCAGCGAAGATGCTGCGGGTCAGCAAGTTCGTGGAGCGCTATCCGGAGGACGGGAGCCGGCCTTCGGATCCGACGGTCGCGTATCTCGGATACACGCACGAGTACTTTTTTGCGGCCTTTGTATGCAGGGACCAGGATCCGAAGCTGATCCGGGCGCATATGCTGGAGCGCGACAGTCTGGGCGATGACGACAGCGTGCAGATCATGCTCGATACCTTTCACGACCAGCGGCGGGCGTTCTCGTTTCAGAGCAATGCGCTGGGCATCCAGGCGGATGCTCTCTACAGCGAGCAGACGGGCTACGATTTTTCCTTCGACACGGTCTGGGATACGTGGGCGAAACGGACCCGGAACGGCTTTGTGGTGCTCTTCCGGATCCCTTTTGCCAGCCTTTACTTCGCCAAGGCAGCGCCGCACGAGATGCGCACCTGGGGGATCGTCCTGGAGCGGAGTATTTCGCACCTGAATGAGGCCGACTTCTGGCCGCGCAGCCGGCACAACATTGCGGGATATCTGACGCAGGATATCGCCGTGGAGGGTTTCCGGGACATCGAGAAGGGGCAGAACCTGCAGTTCGAGCCGTATTCTCTGGCGCGCAGCCTGCGGCAGCTGAATACGGTCAATCCCATCGACCCGTATTTCCAGGACAAGCATCTGCAGGGTTACTCGGGGCTGGACGCGAAGTTCATCCTGGACAACAGCCTGGTTCTGGATACGACGGTGAACCCGGACTTCAGCCAGGTGGGGATCGACAACCCTGCCACGCCGAACCAGCGCTTTCCTCCTTACTTTCCCGAGGTGCGGCCGTTCTTCATCGAGAACAGCAGCTATTTCATGACGCCGATCAGCCTGTATTACACGGACAACATCGTGACGCCGCAGTTTGGCGCCCGGCTGACGGGGAAGCTGGGCCCGTGGGCGCTGGGCGTGCTGGATGTGGATGACCGGAGCCCGGGACAGGCGGTGCCCCAGGGGACACCGGATTACGGCACGCGCGCGCATTTTTATGTCGGGCGCGTGAACCGCGATATGGGGAAGCTCTCGGACATGGGGCTGATCTATGCGGACCGGGAGTACCTGAGCTCATTCAACCGGGCAGGGGGCTTCGATTACCGGGTGCGCTTCCGGAACCGGTGGACTTTTACGGGTCAGGCGGTGACTACGCAGACCCGGAACCTGAGCAACAGCACGGCGGGCGAACAGGAGTGCGAAAACACGCAGCTGACGTGCAGCGGCCAGGCGTACTACCAGGGGGTCAGCTACTCCGACCTGAACTGGAGCTGGTGGACGGCGTACAACGACACCTCGGGGGGATACGTGACGGACACCGGATTCTTCTCGCGGCCGGACGTGCGCGAGCCGAACGGGGCGATTCACTATACCTTCCGCCCGAAGCATGGGGCGATCCTGTCCCACGGGCCGGGCATTTACATGGAGCGTATCTGGGATCACGACGGGGTTCCGCTGGATTTCTACGTGAACCCGTCGTACAGCTTCAACTTCAAGGCGCGGACCTCGCTCTCGGCGAATATCGATCTGGGGCAGGACCGTCTGCGGCCCATCGATTACTCGGCGCTGACGCAGGACGTGGAATACCACAGCCACACGGAAGGGGTGAATTTCTACACGTCGCCGGTGGCGTATCTGGCCATCGGGGGCGGGTACTACCAGGGGACGGTGATCAACTACTCGCCGCCTCTGGGTGCCGGACCCGGGCCGGTCAATATCGCTTCGCCGAATCTGAATCTCGAGGTGAAGCCGATCAGCTCGATCGATCTGCAGAACAGCTATGTGTTCACGCACTTCACCAATCTGACGAACGGCAACCTGGTGTACGACAACCATGAGCTGATTTCGCGCTGGAACTACCAGATGACGAAGGCCGCCTCCTTCAACCTGATCGGGCAGTACATCTCGACGCTGCCGCACGAGCAATATACGGACGCGCCGAACTCGAAGGCACTTTTTGCGGATGCGCTGTTCACCTATATGCCGCACCCAGGGACGGCGCTCTATCTGGGGTATATCGGGAACTTTGCGAATATCAACCGCGCGCTGTGCACGCGTCTCCAGGACGGAATGTGCAATACGGCCGACCCGATTCTGCCGCCCACCAACTCCTCGCTGATGAATGACGAGAAGAATCTGTACGTGAAGGTCTCGTACCTGCTGCGATTCTGAACGTCGCAGGAGGACGCGGGGCACTTTTTAAAGCCCTCTCCGCAGCCCGCCGATAAGGCCCCCGTAAGGGCCGCCCGGCCCGACCAGGCGCGGCGGCTCCCGCTCGCCCGAAGGCGGGCGGAGGCCCGCGCCGCCGTTGCGCCGGCCGGGTTCGTCGAAACAGGAATCGGGAACAGGTGAGGAATGCCGCGAGAGCAGAGGCGGAAGAGCGGGGATGACTGGTACCGGTATGCGCTGGCCCTGGAGGCCTCCCAGGAAGGGTTCTGGGACTGGGACCTGGTGGCGGACCGGCTTTGGTGCTCGAAGCGGTGGCGTTCGATCACCGGGCTCGAGCACGACGGTGCGGGGCTGAGCGCATGGATGGAGAGGGTGCATCCGCACGACAAACCGAGGTTTGAAGCGGAGCTGCGGGCGGCGCGGGTGGGCAAGACGAAGGCGATCCGCAATGAGCACCGGATCCGCCATGAGGATGGCGCATGGCGCTGGGTGCTGGCGCGGGGGGTGGTGGGCGAGGACGCGAAGGGGCAGGTGACCCATCTGGCGGGGTCGCTGACCGATCACACCGCGAGCCGCCTGGCCGACCCGCTGACCGGGCTGCCGAACCGGCTGTTCCTGGTGGATTACCTGGAGCGGCGGCTGGAGCGGGGACGGCAGCGCGGCGACTGGGATTTCGCGGTGCTCGCGCTGGCTCTGGACCGCTTCGAGCGGGTGAACGAAACGCTCGGCTCGTCTGCCGGTGACCGCCTGCTGATGGAAGCAGCGGAACGGCTGCAGGCCATGCTTCCGGAGGGCTCGGTGGCGGCGCGGCTGAACGGGGCGGAGTTCCTGGTGTGCCTCGACGCGGTCCGGACCGAGGCCGAGCCGGTGCGGCTGGCCGGCGAGCTGATGGCGGCTTTTCGTGAGCCGCTGGCGTGGCGCGGGCACCGCATCACGGCGCGGCTGGCGATCGGGGCAGCGAAGGCCGATGCGACCTGCTGTCACCCCGAGGAGCTGATGAGCGACGCGGAGAACGCGCTGACGCACGCGAAGCAGGACGAGCCCCCGGGAGTGGTCTTCTATTCCCGCGGGATGCGGGAGAAGGCGCTGGAAAGGCTGGAGATGGAGGCGGATCTGGAGCGGGCGATCCGGTCGGGCGAACTGACGCTCTTCTATCAGCCGGAGGTGGATCTGCACACGAACCGCATCATCGGCTTCGAGGCACTGGTGCGGTGGCGGCATCCGCGGCGGGGATTGCTGGCGCCGGCGGAGTTCATTCCCCTGGCGGAAGAGACGGGGCTGATCCTGCCGCTGGGTGACTGGGGCATGGCCGAGGCCTGCCGGCAGATGGTGGCGTGGCAGAAGTCAGGACACGCGGAGCTGGAAGGCGCACGCATGAGCGTGAACCTTTCGGCCCGGCAGTTTGAGCGCGCCGATCTGGTGGAGCGGGTGCGGCAGGTGCTGGAGGAAACCGGCGTCGGTCCGGGGCGGCTGCGTCTGGAGGTGACCGAGAGCAGCCTGATCGCCGATGCGGCCTCGGCCCTGAGAACCATGCGGGCGCTGAGCGAGCTGGGCGTGGGGCTGCACATGGACGATTTCGGCGTGGGCTACAGCTCGCTGAACTATCTGCAGCAGTATCCCTTCGACACGCTGAAGATCGACCGCTCGTTTGTGCAGGGAATGGTCCGGGACCGCGAATCGTGGCAGATCGTGAAGACGATTCTGGATCTGGCGCGCTCGCTGGGCATGGATGTGGTGGCGGAGGGGATTGAGGACCTGGAACAGCTGGAGGAGCTGAAGCGGATGGGATGTCCGTGCGGGCAGGGGTACTATTTTGCCCGCCCCATGGAGCCCGCGACGATCGATGTGCTGGTGCGGAGCGGGGGCTGGCAGAGCGGTCAGGCCGTCCCTGCGATGGCGTGAAGCAGAATGATTCCCGCATCCGGCAATACCGGCCGCATATGGGGCACCCGGCGCACCCCGGGGCTTTACCGCACGCGGATCGTGGTGGCGAGCGGGAGGTTTGCGGAGGAGTCTCCGATCATCACGGTGACCGGTTCGGCCTCGACGCGGAAGGCCTGGGATTTTTCGTCCCAGTAGGCGAGGCGGGAGGCGGGGAGCGGGATTTCGACGGTCCTGGTCTGCCCGGGTCCGAGGCGGACGCGCTCAAAGCCCTCCAGCTCTTCGCGGGGGCGCTCGACCTCGGAGTGCGGATGTCTGACGTAAAGCTGGACGACCTCGTCCCCCGCGCGGCTGCCGATATTGGTCACATCGACGGCTACATTGAGGGAGCCGTTGGCGGCGAGCGCCGGCGAGCTGGTGCGGAGATTTGCCAGTTTGAAGGTCGTGTAGCTGAGGCCGTAGCCGAAGGGATAAAGCGGCTCGCCTTTGAAGTACATGTAGGTGTAGCCGTCGCGGATGTTGTAGTCCATGCTGGGCGGAAGCTGAGCGGCGGATTTCGGCCAGGTGCGCACCAGGTGGCCGCCGGGGTTGTCGTCGCCGAAGAGGACCTTCGCCAGCGCCGTGCCTTCGTCCTGCGAGGACTGGGCCATGGTGAGGATGGCGGGGACATGGGCCTCGGACCAGTTGATGGCGAAGGGGAAGCTGGCGATGAGCATCAGGACGGTGTGCGGGTTCTTCACCATGACCTGCTTGACGATCTGCTCCTGGGCGAGGTCGATGGATTCGCGGTCGCGGCCCTCGCGCCCGTCGCTGGGAACGGTGCAGGGCAGGGTGATGCCGCCGCCTTCGCTGGGCGTGCTGTACCAGGCGTGGGCCTCGTCGCCGCAGGTGGGATTGTTGCCGATGACGACGACGGCGACATCCGATTCGCTGGCGGCCTTGAGGGCGGCGTCTTCGCCGTCGGGGGTGTCATAGGCGGCGAAATTGACCTTCACCCCGGGGCCGGCCTCCGTCTGAATGCCCTCGAGCGGGGTGATGGCGTAGGGCGGGGTACCTCCGTACCAGTCCCAGTGGACGATGTTGGCGAGGGGACCGATGACGGCGATGGATTTGATTTTGGATTTATCGAGGGGGAGGAAGTTGTTCTGGTTTTTGAGCAGGACGATGGATTCGAGGGCCAGCTTTTCTGAGATGGAGCGGTCGCGATCGGTGTTCCAGGGCGCGGGCAGGTCGCCAGTCTCGTGGATCTTCGTCCAGGGAACGCTGGCCGGCGGGTCGAGAAGGCCGAGTTTGATCTCGATGCGGAATTTGCGGCGGAGGGCGTTGTCGAGATCGGCCTCGGTGATGGAGCCGTCTTTCAGGGCCTGGTGGAGCTGGTCCCTGTACTGGTCGAGGTACTGATTGATGCCGGCCCTGAGGCAGGCGACGACAGCGGCTTCCTGGTTGGGGAAGAGGTGGCGGGGATTGACGAGGAGGCGGACCGCGCCGCCGTCGCTGGAGATGACGTCAACGCCCCACTTGTCGATGACGATGCTGCGCAGGATGGGGTTGACGGCCATGGCGGTGCCGTTCCAGGCGTTGTAGGAGGCCATGACAGCTCTGGCACCGCCCTCGAGGAAGCCCATGCGGAAGGGGACCGAGTAGTACTCCCAGAAGAGGCGCTGGTCGAAGTTGGAGGAGGAGCTGTTGCGGTTGTTTTCGTTCTCGTTGGCGAGGAAGTGCTTGAGGAGGGCGGCGGCCTGCCAGTATTTCGGGTTGTCGCCCTGGAGGCCGTGGATGAAGGCGACGGCCATGGTGCCGTTGAGGAAGGGGTCTTCGCCATAAACCTCTTCGCTGCGGCCCCAGCGGGGGTCGCGGTCGAGGTCGGACTGCGGTCCCCAGAGCATGAGGATCTGGCGGTTGTAGCGGGGGGTCTGGGTGATGTAGCGGGCTTCGTAGCCTTCGACGCCGGCGGCCCGGCGGACGAGATCGGGATCCCAGGAAGCGCCCACGCCGGGAGGCTGCGGGAACTGGGTGGTGGGGACAGGCTGCCGGCCGAAGCGGGGCTCGCGCTGCACGACTCCGTGGATGCCTTCCGAGGCGCCGATGTTGGGGACGCCGAGGCGCGGGACGCCGGTCTGGGTGCCGAGGCAGTCGATCTTCTCGTCGGTGGTCATGAGGGAGAGCAGATTGCCGATGCGCTGGGCGGCGGGGAGCGAGGGATCGTTGAAGGGGTAGCGATGGGCAGGGCTGGTTTGTGCCGGGAGCACGGGAGCCGCAACCAGAAGCAGTGCAGAGGCCAGGACGGCAGGAAGATTTTTCATGGGATCGGCCTTCCTGAGGTGAATCTCGGTCCCAAGGCTAACACGGGAGGGAACCTGCTTCCGAACCCCGTGCCGCCATGCGATCATGATCCGGTCAGCGTTTTCGCTATCTCTGTGGCCAGCGCATTCTCCTGCGTGAGAAGGGTGGCGGTATGCGAATACCCGGAAGATCTGCTTTCGCGCTTCTGATTGGGGCGGCGCTGCTCGCCTGCGGTTGCGGTGCCCACCGGGGCGCCCCGGCGGGCCAATGGACCTGGATGAGCGGAGCCGACGGGTACAACGCATCGGGCGTCTATGGGACTCAGGGGGTGGCTTCCGCCGGCAACGTCCCCGGAGCGCGAGAAGGCGCGGCGGGCTGGACGGACTCGAGCGGAAACTTCTGGCTCTTCGGCGGCGTGGGCTACGATGCAACAGGCGCGTCCGGCTGGCTGGACGATCTCTGGAAGTTAAACGCCACAACTGAGGAATGGACCTGGGTCGGCGGCAGCAGTAACTCTGTGAACCAGGCGGGCGTCTACGGCGCGACGGGCGCTGCTTCCGCCGCCAACACCCCCGGAGCACGATACGGTGCGGTAAGCTGGACTGACAGCAGCGGCAATCTCTGGCTCTTTGGCGGCGCAGGTATCGGTGCGAACGGGACATCCGGCGCATTCAACGACCTCTGGAAGTTCAGCCCCGCGAACAACGAATGGACCTGGGAAGGCGGCAGTGACCTTGCGGGGGCATCCGGGGTTTATGGTACGCAGGGCGTGGCTGCGGCCGGCAACACCCCGGGAGCGCGAGCGGGGGCGGTGGGCTGGACGGACTCCAGCGGAGACTTCTGGCTGTTCGGCGGCGGGGGCTACGATTCGACAGGCTCTCAGGGCGCTCTCAACGACCTGTGGGAGTTCAGCCCCGCGAAGAGAGAGTGGACCTGGGTGAGCGGGCTCGATGCGGTGAATCCCCAGGGTGTCTACGGGATGGAAGGCACCGCCTCGGCGAACAATGTTCCGGGAGGCCGCAGCTACGCCGTCACCTGGACCGGCAGCACCGGCAACCTGTGGCTGTTCGGCGGCGGAGGCTACGATTCGACAGACTCTCAAGGCATTCTCAATGACCTCTGGGAGTTCAATACCGCGACCCACGAATGGACCTGGGCAGGCGGGAGTCACCTGGCGAACGCATCCGGAGTCTATGGCACGCAGGGCGTGACTGCGGCCGGCAACACTCCCGGGGCGCGAGAAGGCGCGGTGGGCTGGACGGACTCGAGCGGAAACTTCTGGCTCTTCGGCGGCGTGTGTTTCGATGCGAGCAATCCACCACTGGACTCCGGTGATACCAACGATCTCTGGGAGTTCAGTGCCGCCAGCAGTGAGTGGACCTGGGTGAGGGGTCCGATGTTTGCGGCGGATACCCCAAGTCCTCAAGGTGTCTACGGGAAGAAAGGCACGGCCTCTGCCAGCAACGTTCCGGGAGGGCGCTCCCGTGCCGTTGGATGGGTCGACGCAAACGGAAATTTGTGGCTCCTGGGCGGCGAAGGCCTGGATTTCGGCGATTTGCCAGGCAACCTCAACGACCTTTGGCGCTACCAGCCGTAGGCAGCCAATACCGGCTCTTCGGAGCTTTCCGGCATTCGCCCGGCCGGCTCCGACGTTCCGTGTCGATCCCGAGCTGATTCGCTCAAAAGAGCTTACATCGGGTCGCTCTTTAGCCGGGAGGCCAGTGCATCTGGCGGCCGCCGAGCAGGTGCAGGTGGAGATGGTGGACGGTCTGACCGCCTTCGGGACCGGTGCTGATGACGACGCGATAGCCCTTGTCCATCCCGTGGTCGCGGGCGATCTCGGCGGCGGTGTGGAGGAGGCGGCCGAGCAGCGCCTCGTCGCCCGGCTCGGCGTGGGCCAGCGAGGCGAGGTGCTTCTTGGGGATGATGAGGATGTGCTTCGGGGCCTTCGGATCGATGTCGTGAAATGCGAAGACCCGGTCGTCTTCATGGACCTTCTTCGACGGGATCTGGCCGGCGGCGATTTTGCAGAAGATGCAGTCCACGAGCTCTCTCCGGATCAGAATCGGAAATAAATGCCGGCCTCGGGCTCGGAGGTGATGCGCCAGGTGTTGGTGGTCAGCTGGGGACGGCTGAAGTTGGGCGTCTGATAGAAGACGCCGCGGTACTGGACGCGAGCTCCGAAATGTTCGCGGAGCGGCACGTTCACGCCGCCCGAGAAGTTGATGCCGGGCTGCGCCTGCCAGCCGACGTTCTGGCCGCCGTTGAGCGAGGGCGAAAAGATCAGGGCGCTGATGCCGGCGGTGGCGAAGGACTCCAGCCCGAAAGCGGTGGTGCGATGGACATAATACGATCCGCTGAAGTCGTGGAGGTTTTGCTGATAGCCGAAGATCTGGCCCGTATAGAACTCGGAGAAGCGGGTATAGGTGTAGCCGGCTTCATAACCGAGCCACCAGTGATAGCTGTGCCGGAAGTAAGCGCCGCCGCCGCCCGCTTTGCTTGCCCTCACGGTGATGCCGTTGCCGCTGACGGTCGGAGTGAACTCAAAGAGCCCCTCAATGGCGACATCGGAACTGCCGGGGGTCTTTTGAGTTTGAGCCGAAGAAACCAGGAAAGCCGGTGCGGCCAAAAGAAACAGGCAGGGCAGGGCAAACTTCCGGAAATGCATTCGAACGGGAAACCTCCATGCTCCATACTAACGAAGCCAGGCGGAGCACGGCTTTTTTCTCCCCCGGAGAACGCGGGCCGGAGCAGGGTGAGCGCGCCAGGCTCACCCTGCCGGTCCGGCAATCAGTGCACGGTGATGGGCACCGAGGCGCTGTGATTTTCCCAGGCCAGGGTAATCTCGCCCCGGTCACCGCCTCTGTGGGTGATGGTCCATTTCAGGTCCTCGACCATCTGCGGTGGTTTGCTCATCCGCATCTTCACCTTGCCCAGGTCGTCGGAGCTGTTGTAGGACAGACCCCACTGGCCGGTCTGCTTGTTAACGACCAGGGTCCAGTGGTCGGGATCGGCGATGTCGACGAACAGGGTGTAGGTGCCCTTCGGCACGGAGAGATCGCCGATGGTGAGGTCGGCGTCGGTGTGGAGGGTGGTGGCGGCATTGGCACCGCCGCGCCAGATGGGGTACTCCTTGTGCGTGCTTTGAATCAGGCCGCCCTTGTTAAAGATATGGCCCTCACGGCCGCGGACGCGGGGCGAGGAATACTTAATGGTGATGGTCTGGCCGGCGATGGTGGCGGAGGCCTGCTCGGGCGGGCTCGCTGGCGCCTTTTGCTGGGCGCTCAGGGTGACGGCGGCGGCAAGGACTCCGGCGTAGATCAGGAAACGCTTCATAAGCAATCATTCCCCCTCAGGTGAAACCGCTTTGCGGACCGGCGATTTCCCACGGGACGATTGTCGCACCCTGGGGAAACTTCTGGTCTGCCGGGTGAGGGCGAGGCAAAGATCTGCGCGCGGATGCGGGCCGGAGTTAACGCCGGCGATACGGTGCAGCGGGCGGCGGCAGGGGAGCCGGCGGCGGAGCGGGTTCTCCATTCACCGTCTCCTGGCACCCTCCGAAGGCCGATTTTCCCCATTCAGCTGGCTTCCGTTCCGTTCCCGGCGGGTTCTCATCTAATGTCAGGGAAGGTAAAGTCCCGGGGGTGCAACAACTTATCGGCCCTCCAGCAACCCCGCAGGAGATCCTGCAACACCAGGAGATTTCAGCAATGTCAAAAGCCGTCAAATATGGAGAGAGAGCGGTGACCATCGCGGCCCAGGGCGCCTGGACCGTCTTTGAGAAGCTGAACAGCATTCGTCCCAATCCCTCGTTCACGCCGAAATGGTCCGATAAGCCGCTGCTGAAATCCTGGCAGAAGGAGAAGCCGCCGCTGGGCTGGCCGCGCACCACGGATTCGCTCTGTCCGAAGTGCGTGCCGGAGATCCGCAAGCAGATCCTCGATGGCAAGCTGCCGCACGAGATCCTGCTGAACGAGAAGGTGGGTGAGATCAAGGCGCAGATCATCGAACGCGATGGCCAGATCCTGATGGTCAAGGACTGCCCGAAGCACGGCCACTTCGAAGACGTGATGTCGATCGATCCGGCCTTCATGAAGCACCTTGAGGAGGTCTTCCCGGGCCGTGACATCCGCGCGCACAACGACGACAAACTGCACAACCATGGCACCTCGACAGTGACACACGGGCGCGGCTCGGTGCTGACGATCGATCTGACGAACCGCTGCAACATGATGTGCGATCCGTGCTTCATGGATGCCAACCAGGTCGGGTTCGTGCACGAGCTGACGTGGGACGAGATCAAAACCATGCTGGACAACGCCATCACCATCAAGCCGAAGCGGCAGATGAGCGTCCAGTTCTCCGGCGGCGAGCCGACGCTTTCGCCGTACTTCCTGGATGCCATCGCGTATGCCCGCAAGGTGGGCTACAACTCGGTGCAGGCGGCGACCAACGGCATCGAGTTCGCGAAATCCAAGGAGCTTTGCCGGGCGGCAGCCGAGGCGGGGCTGCGCTATGCGTATCTGCAGTTCGACGGGATCGGCAACGCCGCCAACTCGCACCGCAAAGTCGGCAATCTGTTCGATGTGAAGCTGCAGGCGATCCACAACCTGCACGAAGCGGGCGTGGATATTGTTCCCGTCACCACCATCATCAACGGCATCAACAACGAGCAGGTCGGGCATATCATCCAGTTCGCGCTCGATAATCCGAAGAAGATCAACTTCCTCAGCTTCCAGCCAGTCTCGTTCACGGGGCGCGACGAGGGCATCAGCGACGAGCGGCGCCTGGCGCAGCGCTACACGCTGAGCCACATGGCGCACGACGTGAAAAATCAGACGGGGCTGGGCGTGCCGACGCGGGACTGGTTCCCCATCAGCTTCATGAGCACCTTCTCGGACTGGGCGGATCTGGTGCACGGGCCGAATCACGAGTGGGGACAGCTGAGCTGCGGATGCCATCCGAACTGCGGCATCGGCATGGCCCTGATGATCGACAAGGAGACCAAAGAAGCCGTTCCCGTCACGGCATTCCTGAATGCAGAACGGCTGGCGAAGGACGTGGCCCGGGTCAACGACGCGGCACGCGGCAGGTTCCTGTCGATCGTGGGCGTGGCCCTGGCGCTGCTGCGGAATTACGATCCGACGAAGTCGCCGACGCACTTCCGCATTCTCGACCTGCTGCAGAAGTTCGATAAGTGCTTCGGCGCGACGGGCCGCAACTACGGCAAGGTGACGGGCGACCGCACCATGGCCGATATCGAGAAGCGGCGCGCGGATCGCTGGAACTTCCTGTTCATCGCGGGCATGTGGTTCCAGGACCTGTTCAACTACGACTTCCGGCGCACCGAGCAGTGCATCATCCCGTACGCGACACAGGAAGGCGAGATCAGCTTCTGCGCGTACAACACGGGCATCGGCTGGCGGAACATCATCGAGAAGATGCACATGACGGCCACGCTCACGAAGTGGTACGACGAGCATGGGCGGCATGAGATTTTCGCCGGCGGCAAGAAGGTAGGGATGGAATCCACAAAGCATGCGCTGGTGCTGAACGAAGAGCATGTGAATGCGGCCGCCAACGACACCTTCGACAAGCTCGGCATCGCCAGGAACGCCCGCGAAGAAAAGCTGCGGGCGCGTGAAGCGAAGCTGAAGCAGGATGCCGAGAATACGCGGATGGCGAAGCTCTACCGGGAGCACATTCTGGGCGAGAAGCCGGTGGAGGGAATCGTGCCGATCGGCGCCATCGCGCCGGCTCCGAAGTCGCGCAGCGAAGAACCGGTCATGGGGGACTAGGGACTGGTCGTCCAGGCAACGGCGCCCTGGGCGCGAAAAAGATGAATCCACGGCAATCTGCCTTGCGTACAACAACCGAGGCCACCTGGAAACAGGTGGCCTTTCGTATTGGGCGATTTTCGACAGGAATAGGCGTGGTGAGGACCATCACTGCGGCGGCGGCGGGAAGGGCTCGAATCTGGTCCTGCCATGCTGTATTTTCTGACACGGACTTTTGCACTGCCGGCCATCCTCTCGCTGGGGCTGGGGATTCCGGTGTTGGCGCAGTTCTCGAATCCGGAGCCGGAGACGACGGAGGTGCATAATGTGGCGGCGCTTCGTCCTCCGGCGGGGGCACGGGTAGCTATCGTCGAGTGGGAGGACCTGGAGTGTCCGGACTGCGCGCGGGCCAATCCGATCCTCGAAGAGGCGGCACAGAAGTATGAGATTCCCTGCGTGCGGCATGACTTCCCCCTGCCCTTCCATCACTGGAGCTTTGCGGCTGCGGTGGATGCCCGCTGGTTCGACACCCAGTCGAAGAAGCTCGGGGACGCGTTCCGGGACGCGGTCTTCGCGGCACAGCCAACGATCAAAAGCGACGACGACCTGCGGGCCTTCGCGGCGAAGTTCGCGAAGGAGCATTGGCTGGAGTTTCCGGCGGCGGTGGATCCGGAGGGGCGGCTGGCCGGGCTGGTGAAGGCCGATTACGCGCTGGGGCAGAGCGTGGGAATCCGGCATACGCCGACGATCTGGGTGGTGACGGACCGGGCGGATCGGGCCAACAGCGCGCCGTTTGTCGAGGTGCTGGGCCGGGGACGGCTGTTTGCGCTGATCGAGCAGGCGCAGGCGGAGACGGGGGCGCGGTAGGCGGGTTAGCGGAGAAATCTCTGTTTCCGAAACGGAAGTGTGGACTTTACGCAAGGAAAACAAGCTTCAGGGAAGGTCGAGGGTGATTTTGATGGCGGCATCAATGCTTGCCATCTCAGCCCTGCCGAGCTTGCCGAGCGTCCTGGTGAACCGTGTTTTACTGATTGCCCGAATCTGTTCGCAGACAGCAATGGACTCCATAGAGAGTCCAGCCACGCCAGCTTCTAAGCGGACATGGCTGGGGTAGATTTTGGTTTTATTCGCAGCGTCGGTAAACGGAACTACTACCACCACAGGACTATTCCTGTTGATGGCATCTCTGCTCACGACAACCACAGGGCGAATTCCGCTCTGCTCGGAACCCTCAGTGGGTTGAAGTTTGGCTAGAAGAACATCACCGCGCTGCACCGGCAATGACAAGGCCTTCGTCCTCTTATTCTTCGCTCAGATGGCTCTCCCCTAAGCCCAGGGCTTCCCAGTCGCTCTCTTCAAATTCTTCAGCCAGGAGACGAGCCTCTTTCTGATAGTTTGCATCCTCCGCCATCGATGCGAACGCGGCATCGATCTGTCGGCGTCTGTGCAGCTTCAAATACGCCTGTATCGCTGCCACGAAAAACTCGTTCAGCGTGACACGTGTTTCAGCCCTTTCAGAATCGACAAAACGCTTCGCCTGGTCGTAAATGGGACGGGGGAGGCGCACGGTGGTTGCACGTGTTTCACGGGAACGTGTCGCTGCTGCCATCATGGAATCCTCCTGTTGTGGAGTTAAGGGCCCCATCGGGGGCCCGAGTCTAACACTGTTTAGACACAAAAATGCATCAAAAGATGCCTGATAATTCGCTATCGAATGTGACAGCAGATTGCGCACCGAAAGCGTATTCAAAATACGAATCGCGCTTGTGGAGTTGAAGATTACGCAGCGGCGCGTACGGTGTCAAGAAAAGATTGAAAAGTCAAGGAGGAAGCAAGGCGAAAGAGGTATTACCGATGGCACGCTTTGGTCACTTGGGCCAGCCAGCGGCGGGCTTCTTGCGAGCCATGCTCCTTCAAAGAAGGCTGATGTTTCCCATCAAAGCGCAACCAGCCTGTTCCGAGCGACTTCCAGCGCAGGAGCGCTACCGATCAGCGCTGCTGGAGGGTGGCGATGCGCAGGAAATCGAAGGTTCCTGACGGGTTGGGCCTGATGCTGCCTAACCTCCGGTTGTGGACGATCACCGAGTCCAGATACCACAGGTTGAGCGAGGGCAGGTCGCGGGCGGCGATCTGCTGGATCTGGCGGTAGTCCTCGAGCTGGCGCTGGTGGTCGAGGGTGGCGGAGGCGTCGGCGATGAGGCGGTCCATCTCGGGGTTGGAGTAGAAACCGCGGTTGGCGCCGTGGGGCGGGAAGGCGTTGCTGGCGTAGACGTAGCGGAAGATGTCGGGGTTCTCGTTGCCGCCGATCCAGCGGGAGGGGGCGAGCTGGAAGGCTCCGCGGGTGAGGTCGGCATAAAACGTGGCGAACTCATAGCTGCGGAGGTCGAGGGCGATGCCGACCCTGGCCAGTTCCTGCTGGATTGCGACCGAGGTGAGGCGGACGGTCTCGTCGTTGGACGTCTTCATGCCGATGTGGAAGCGGATGCCGCCGGAGCCGCGGCGGTATCCCGCCTGGTCGAGGAGGGCGTTGGCGGCGGCCGGGTCATAGGGATGCTGGACGGTGTTCCCGGTCCAGGCCCATTGCTGGGGCGGAAGCAGGCTTTCGGCGAGGCGGGCTTCGCCACGGTAGAGGGTCTGGATAATGAGCGGGCGGTTGATGGCCAGGGCGATGGCGGTGCGGACGCGGACGTCGCGGAGGATGGGATCGCGCAGGTTGAAGACGATGTAGTTGAGGATGGTACCGGGGCCGTCCTCTACGACGAGATGGCGGTTGCGGCGCAGGGCGTAGACCTCGTCGGCGGGCAGGGCGTTGCTTTCGATGTCGGCAGAGCCTTTTTCGAGCTCGAGGGCGCGGGTGGTGGCGTCGGGAACGACGGCGAAGAGGACGCGGGGGATGTTGGGTGGAGTTCCCCAGTAGGACGAGTCGCGGGCGACGATGACATCGCGGTCGAGCTGCTGGCTGACGAAGATGAAGGGGCCGCTGCCGATGGGATGCTGGCCGAAGTCACGTCCGGAGCCCCAGGGGACGATGCCGATGGCACCGTCGCAGAGGTTGAAGGGCAGGGCGGGGTCGGGTCTTTTCAGATGAAAGATGACGGTGGCCGGATCGGGTGTGTCGATATGGTCCACGGCGGTGAAGGAGCCGGCTTTCACAGAAATCACAGTGCCGCTGAGGATGGAATCGATGGTCCACTTCACGTCGCGCGAGGTGAGGGGGCGGCCATCGTGAAAATGGACACCGGTACGAAGGTGGAAGACCCAGGTGAGCGGGCTGGGGGTCTGCCAGCTTTTGGCCAGGGCGGGCTGGAGGCCGAAGTGCGCGTCGCGGCGCACGAGGGGATCGAAGATCAGGGCGTCAATGCGCTCGGCCTGGGCGTCGGTGCCGATGCGAGGATCGAGGTTGGCGGGGCTGGACTCGATCAGCATGGTCACGGTGCCGGGGTTGGGTTTTGAATACGTGCAGCCGGTGAGGAAAGAGAGCGCTGACACGCCGAGGACAGCAATCAGGCGGCCCCGGTAAGGGCGGGCGGACGGGAGAGGGTGTCCCTCAGGGGCTGAAACCCCTTCGTTTCCGGCTGCTTTTCGGCACGGCTGAAGCCGTGCCCCTTCCAGACGCGCTGAAGCAGGTCTTGCAGGCGGGCAGGCGAGAAGCGGTCGCGCCTTACGCGACGCCCCCATCTGCCAGAACCCGGCGGATGCAGGGTACCCGGTAAATATGGGGCACCGGGGACCCGGTCCGTCAGACATAGGTGATCGATCCGAGAAGAGCGGGGCGGGCGGCACCGGTGGCGGAGGGGACGTTGCCGGGGAGGTGGTGCCAGGTCTGGTATGCGAGGAGGGCGAAGGCGACGGCTTCCTTGGCTTCGACGGGAATGCCGGTGGAGTCGGTGGTGGAGATCGTGCAGTTGTGCGGTTCGAGGCTCTGGCGGAGATGGGCGAGGAGGGTTGCATTGCGGGCACCTCCGCCAGAGACGATGAAATCGGCGGGGGCTGGGGCGATGCGGGGCAGAACCCAGCGGCGGACGGATTCAGCGATGCTTTCAGCGGTGAGGGCGGTGGCGGTGGCGACGGCGTCGTTGGGGCGGCGGCTGATTTTGCGGCAGGCGGCTAGAAATTCATGTGCGTAGCCGGCGCCAAACTGCTCGCGGCCGGCGGATTTGGGCGGCGGCAGGCGGAAGAACCTTTCTTTGAGGGCGGCGCGGAGGACGGGTTCGAGAGCTTTGCCCCGGGCGGCAGTTCGGCCACCGCGGTCGTAGGGCCGGGAGCAGAGCCGCTGCATGAGGGCGTCGATGATCATGTTGCCGGGGCCGGTATCGAAGGCAAGGACCTGATCCTGGCCCGCGGCAGCGGGAATGGCGGTGAGGTTACCGATGCCGCCGATGTTCTGGAGGATGCGGGCGCGGGTGGGATGGGAGTAAAGGACGTAATCGAGGAGGGGAACAAGCGGCGCGCCCTGGCCTCCGGCGGCCATGTCGGCAGGGCGGAAGTTGGAGACAACCGGGATGCCGGTGCGGGCGGCGATGAGGGCCGGCTCGCCGAACTGCCAGGAGCAGGCGATGCGGCGGCCAGCGTACAGGGCAGGCGTTCCCTGGTGGTAGACGGTCTGGCCGTGGCAGCCGGTGAGATCCGGGCGGATGCCGGTGGTGTCGATGGCAGCCTGGAGAGCTTCGGCATAAGCGAGGCCGAGGCGCCAGTTGAGGCGGGCGAGCTCGGCGGCCGAGGTGGAAGCTGCGTTCATGGCAGCGAGAATGGCCTGACGGAGGGGTCTGGAGAAGGGAAAGGCTCGATGAGCGAGGAGGGTAAGTTTCGAAATGCCGGTGCCTCGACCTGGAGTGCCCGGGATGACGGCCCTTTGGGGCGCGATACGGACGAGGGCGACGTCGATGCCGTCGGCGGAGGTGCCGCTCATGATGCCGGCGACGGTGAGGGGTTGGGGCATGCTGGAAGCCAGTTTACAGGCCGTCTGGAGCTGGGGCGCAGTTGCAGCTAGTCTGGAGAGAGCAGCGGGGTTTTCAGAGGCAGGAGAACGACGCAGGCATGGGATCGGGACACGAATTTTCGCGTCTGTTTATCGAACTCGGCGGAGTGGCCATCGGGCTGGCGATTCTGGCGCGGCTGGCGAGCCGCTGGGAGTTCTCGTCAATCTCGCTTTTTCTGCTGGCAGGGCTGGCGTGCGGGCGAGGCGGTCTGGTGCCCCTGAATCTGTCCAGGGGCTTCATTCAGGTGGGGGCAGAGATCGGGGTTCTCCTGCTACTGTTCATGCTGGGGCTGGAGTATTCGGGCGAAGATTTGCAGCGCAACCTGCGGGGGGGGCTTTCGGGGATCGCCATCGACTTTGCGCTCAATTTCCCGCCAGGCCTGATTACGGGCCGGCTGCTGGACTGGAACTGGCTGGCTTCAATCCTGCTGGGCGGCATCACCTTCGTTTCATCCTCGGGGATCATTGCGCGGATTCTGCACGAACTGGGGCGCACAAACGCTCCCGAGACACCGACGGTGCTGTCGATTCTGGTGCTTGAAGACCTGGTGATGGCCGTGTATCTGCCGCTGACAGCGGTGCTGATCGCGGGAGCGGGAACGAGCAGGATTGCGTTTTCGGTGGGGGCCGCGGTGGCGGCGGTGCTGGTGGCGCTGTTCCTGGCCACCCGGTACGGGAGAACGCTGAGCACTTTCGCCGAGCATCAGTCGGACGAGGTCATCCTGCTGACCATCTTCGGGACGGTGCTGCTGGTCGCGGGTCTCGCGCAGCGGCTGCAGGTTTCTTCGGCCATCGGAGCATTTCTTGTGGGAATCGCCGTTTCGGGGCCGATCGCGGAGAAGTCGCACCGGCTGATCGCGCCGCTGCGCGATCTGTTCGCCGCTACGTTTTTCTTTTTCTTTGGGCTGGAGATCAATCCGCGCAGCCTGGGGTCGACGCTGCTGATTGCTCTGGTCCTGGCCGCCGTCACGGTGTTGACCAAGGTGCTCACAGGCTACTGGGCGGCTCGGCGGTCGGGGGGCAGCGGACGCGCTCGCTGCCGGGCGGGGCTGACGCTGGTGGCGCACGGGGAGTTCTCGATTGTGATAGCGGGGCTGGGAGCGGCGCTGGAGCCTGAGCTCGCCGCCCTGTCGGCCACCTACGTTCTTCTGACGGCCCTGCTCGGTCCCATTCTGGCACGGTTGGTGCGGGGCTGAGATCCCGAGGTCTCCAGGAGGACCTGGATATGCAGTTCAGGAAAGGGCATTCCAGCGTTCGGGATCGGCGGAGTGAACGGGCGCTTCGCCGACTACTTCAGCGAAGGCGCTGACCTCCTCGCAGAGGCGGTTCATGCGGATCCCGGATAGATTCTGGCGGCGGGCGGGGTGGAGCCAGCGCTTTTTGGAGCGGTAGATCCTGCGCCAGGCGCTGGCGACAATGGCGGCCAGGGCAGGGGAGCGTTCGGCCTCGTGAAGGACAGCTTCATAGGCGCGCAGGATCAGGGCGGGGTCGCGGCAGATCTCGATCATCTGGATGCCGGCGAGGAGCGCCTGGACGGCGGCATCTTCGATGGGCATCTGCGAGAGGATGCCGCCCATTTCCATGTCGTCGGAGAGGATGATGCCCCGGAAGCGGATCTGGCGGCGCAGGACATTGGTGACCCAATAAGGGGAGACGGTGGCGGGACGGGGGTCGCGGCCATGCCAGGGATACGACGCGTGGGCGACCATGGCGAAGGGAAGACGGCCGGCGAGGGCGCGCCAGGGAGCCAGGTCCGAGCGCCACATGAGGCGCGTCTGACGATGAATGACGGGCATGGACTGGTGGGAGTCGACGCCCCCCCCGCCGAGTCCGGGGAAATGCTTGCCGCAGGCCAGCATGTCTTCCATCGCCATGCCGGAGAGGAAGCCGCGGGCGTAGTCGATGATGTGCCCTGGGGATGCGGAGACGGCGCGGGTACGCAGGACAGGGGCGGACTCGGGGAGGGCGAGGTCGAGGACGGGTGCGAAGACAGTATTGAAGCCGAGAGCGCGGGCTTCGCGGGCGATGAGCCGGCCATGGCGGCGGTAGAGCTGACGTTTGCCGGTGGCGAAGACGGCGGCCGCGGAGGGGACAGGGGCGAAGACCTCGCGGAGACGGTCGACGAGGCCGCCTTCGAGGTCGACACAGCGGAAGAGCGGCGTAGCGCCGAGGCCGGAGGCCTCGCGCAGGAGAGCGGCGGCCTGAGCAGGCTGCTCGATATTGCGGCGGAAGAGGATGATGCCGCCGGGGAGGATGCGGCGGATCCAGTCTCTCTCAGCGGCGGAGAGCTGGGTGGATTCGACGCCGACGATGAGGATCTGGCCGACCTGCTCGGCGAGCTGCACATTGCGGCGGCGAGGCATGAAGACGCGCTGCCGGCGATTTGCGGGGCTGGGCGCGGGAGGTTTTCTGCGTGCCGGGCTCATGTTGGGTTTTCCCTGGCTGAACTTCCTATCCCCTGATTTCGGTTTTCAGCTCTTCCAGCAGATTAAGCGCCTGGAGCGGCGTAGTGCTGTCGATGTCGGTCTGCGCCAGACGATCGAGGATGCGCTGCGAAAGCGGAGTAAAGATGGTGAGCTGCAGCGAGGGCTCGGATTCGGCGGCAACATTGCGCCGTTCGGAGCGCTCGTGCTGCTTGAGCACCTGACGCGCGCGCTGGATGACGGAGGGGGGCAGGCCAGCCAGTCGCGCCACGTCTACACCATAACTCCGGTTCGCAGGCCCCTGTTCTATGCGATGCAGGAAGACGATGCCCTGGGTGGTTTCTTTGATTTCGACGTGCAGATTGTTGAGGCGGGGAAACTCCTCGGCCAGCATGGTGAGCTCGTGATAGTGGGTGGCGAACAGGGTGCGGGCGCCGATGCGGCGCTGGAGGTATTCGAGGGTGGCCCAGGCGAGGGCCAGGCCATCGAAGGTGGAGGTGCCGCGGCCCATCTCGTCCAGCAGGATGAGGGACTGGGGCGTGGCGGTGTTGAGGATGGTGGCGGTTTCGGTCATTTCCACCATAAAGGTGGAGCGGCCGCGGGCGAGATTGTCGCTGGCGCCGATGCGGGTATAGACACGATCGACGATGCCGCAGGTCATGCGGTCGGCGGGGACGAAGCAGCCCATCTGGGCCATGATGACCAGCAGCGCGGCCTGGCGGAGATATGTGGATTTGCCGCCCATGTTGGGGCCGGTGATGAGCAGCAGGTTGGGCTGGGAGGAATTCTCGCCGGCGTCGAGAAAGAGGTCGTTGGGGACGAAACGGGTGTCGCCGGAGTCGTCCATGAGGCGCTCGATGACCGGATGGCGGCCAGCGGCGATTTCGAGGACAGGAGCGGGATCGATGACGGGCCGGGTGTAGTTGCGCAGAGCGGCGAGGTGGGCGAAGTCGGCGACGAGGTCGATTTCGGCGATGGCGGCGCTGGTGCGGCGGATGCGGGCGGCGTTTTCGACGATGCGGCGGCGGAGCTCGGCGAAGATACGCTTCTCGATCTCGACGGAGCGCTCCTGGGCGGTCAGGATTCTGGTCTCGTACTCCTTGAGCTCGGGGGTGGTGAAGCGTTCGGCGTTGACCAGGGTCTGCTTGCGTTCGTAGTCGGCGGGGACGCTGGGGAGGTTCGTTTTCGTGATCTCGATGTAATAGCCAAAGACGGAGTTGAAGCGGACTTTGAGCGACGAGATGCCGGTGCGGCGGCGCTCGCGGTCTTCGATGGCGGCGATGGAGGCGCGGCCGGTGGAACTGAGGCCGCGGAGATCGTCCAGTTCGGCATCGATGCCGGTGGCGATCACGCCGCCTTCGGCGAGGGTGACGGGCGGTTCGGGAACCAGCGTCGTGCCGATGGCCGCGCAGAGATCCTCAAGGGGATCGAGGGTGGCGGCGGAGAGCCAGAAGGCCTGCGCGGTCGGCAGCTCCTGCTGCGGGCCGGTTGTCCGGGCCAGGGCGGCAGCCGACTGACGGACCTCGGGAAGGTGGCGGAGGGACGAAGCCAGAGCGAGGAGATCGCGGGGACCAGCGCTGTCGAGGGAGATGCGGGCGAGGAGGCGATCGAGGTCGAGGATGCCGGAGAGAGCGCGGCGAAGCTCATCGCGGCGGATGAGGTCGAGACGGGCGGCATCGACCGCGGCGTAACGCGACTCGATGGCGGCGGGGTCGATCATGGGCCGCAGGAGGGAGGCGCGGAGGAGGCGCTTGCCCATGGGCGTGCAGCAGGCATCGAGGGTACGGAAGAGGGTGACGTCGGGGCCGGATTCGCTGAAGAGGGGTTCGACCAGTTCGAGGTTGCGGGCAGTGACCTGGTCGAGGTGGAGGTGCTCGGCGCGGCGGTAGAAGCGGAGGGAATCGACGTGCTGGGCCTCGGACTGCTGGGTGGAGCGGACGTAGTGGATGATGGCTCCGGCAGCCGTGGCGGCGGCCGGATGACCGCTGAGGCCGAAACCTTCGAGGGACTGGCTGCCGAGCTGACGTTCGAGGAGCGGGATCGCGTAGTCGGGGGTGAAAGCCCAGTCGTCGAGGGGGGTGCGGGTTTTGATCTGAGCGAGGAGCTGGGCAGCGGTTTCAGCTTCGCCGTCGCGGGCCGGGGGCAGCGGCCCGCGGTTGGCGGGAAAGATGAGCTCGATGGGCGCCAGGCGGGACAGCTCTTCGAGGCACTGGGCGGCCGCATTGGGGCCGGAGAATTCGGTGGCGCGGAAGTCGGCAGTGGAGAGGTCGAGGAAAGCGATCCCGGCGGATTCGCCGTCCGTCCGGCGGGCTTGCGGGGCGTTGTTGAGGAGACAGACGGCGGCGAGGTAGTTGTTCTGCTCGGCGGCGAGGGAGGCGTCGAGGGCGGTGCCGGGAGTCAGGACGCGGGTGACTTCGCGGCGGACGATCTTTTTGGCGAGCTTTGGATCCTCCATCTGCTCGCAAATGGCCACCCGGTAGCCCCGGCGAAGCAGGCGGGCGATGTAGTTCTCGGCGGCGTGGTACGGAACGCCGCACATCGGCGTGTTGCGTTCCTTATCGCGGGCCGTGAGGGTGAGCTGGAGTTCACGGGAGGCGGTTTTGGCGTCGTCAAAGAAAAGTTCGTAAAAGTCGCCGAGGCGGAAAAAGAGCAGCGCGTCGGGATGCTGGCGTTTGGCGGCCAGGTATTGACGCATGAGGGGCGTCTGCGATTCGGCGGCGGTTTCGGACACGGGAAGGCTCAGGATACCGGGATTGGCTGCCCGCGCGGAAGCTTCGCTCCTCGGAAAGAGACAGAACCGCGGCTTTTGGATCTCCCTGGGAGGTGAAGGAGGTTCTGCCGGGTCTGCCGAGTGGTACGCTGACGGGGTGAAGAGTGGCTTGGTTGCGGTGCTTCTGGTTGCGGCGGGGCTGGGCGCGCAGAACACGGCGCAGCCAGCGGGGAAGACAGCGGCTCCGGCGATGCAGGTTTATTCGGATACGGAGCTGCATCTGACTTTCCAGTATCCGGGGGAGCTGAAGCCTCTCGATGCGCAGGCCGTAGCCGAGCTGCGGCGGCAGGCGATGTTTGGGAACGATCCGCTGGTGGATACCGGGAAGCTGAATGCACAGGCCTGCTCGAAGGTACTGCTGGCGGTGGGCACGGGCACGGCGGGAAGCGGATCCGGGAGAGCTCCAGCGCCTGGGGCCGGTGCAGGCAACGGGCCTTTCTCGGGCAGGATTTCCCTGCTGGAGATTGAAGGGAGCTGCATTCCCCCGGTGGCGCTCAGGAAGAGCAGGGCGATGGATGGTGTTCTGTCGGCACTGGTTTCAGAGGGAACGACGGCTCTGGGCATGATGCCGCTGGGCCAGGCGGTGGGCTACCGCCTGGAGGGGCGGCATGCCTGGTTTGCGGCAGCTCAGGGGCAGCCGGTGGAGACGACCGCGCTGCAGCCGGGCGGGCAGGAGCTGATAGGATCCCTGGGGATTGCGGTGAGCGGCCGGATCCTGACCTGGACAGTCGAGTCCGACGAGCTGACATATTTCAACCGGTTGCTGGCGAGCCGCCTGGATCTGGGGACGGGAAAGCCGGAGCCGCTGTTTCCCGCCCCGATCCACTGATGCCGGCCGGGCGGGGGGCCCCCAGGGGGAACGAGGAGCGAAGCCGCTCACCTGCTTCAGGACCGAAGGCCCGGCGGTGAGCTGTGACATTTCTCACATCGCAGGCGGCAGCTGGTTTGAATAATGGGGTTAAGGGGCTGAGGTCCGGGGATTTATTTATACTTTTACTACCCCGTTCGGAGGCCATTCCCGGCTTTCTATGTTTCTCCTCTGGCTTCGAGTCGCGGCAGTTTTGTATGGGGTCGCCGGTCTGCTGGCGATTCCGGCCGTGCTCGGGAACCGTCCGAAGGGGCACCGCTTCTGCCTGCCGGTGGCGCTGGGGGCGTGGTTCTTTCACCTGGTGGCGACGGTCGAGATGATGGCGGCGGCGCATCATCTGATTCCGGTGATGGCCGATGAGATTGCTTCGACGCTGGGGCTGGCCATTGTCGCGATCTTCCTGCTGATCTTCTTTGTCTGGCGCACGATTTCCTTCGGGCTGTTTGCCCTCCCCCTCGCATTTTTGCTGACGGTGGTTCCGGCGATTGGGCCGAACCACTATGCGTTCGGTTCGCCGCTGGTGCGGAACGGCTGGATTGCGTTTCATGTGGTGATGCTGCTGGCGGCCTACGCGGCGCTGCTCTTCAGCATGCTGTCGAGCTTCCTGTATCTGGTGCAGGAAAAGCGGCTGAAGAACAAGGACTGGACGAAGGCCGGGATGACGCCGCGGCCGAAGACGCGGCCGCGGGGGTTTCTGACCTGGCTGCCGCCGCTGGCGACGATGGACCAGATTGCGCGGAGCACGCTGATGCTGGGCTTCTTCTGCATGACGGCGGGGCTGTTCGCGGGCTCAGTGATTGCCAAGGAAGACGTGGGGATCCATTATTTTGCGGATCCGAAGATCCTGCTGTCGTTCGTGATGTGGGGCCTCTACGTCGCCATCCTCTTCATCCGGCGGAATGCGGGGCTGCGGGGACGGCGCGCGGCGTGGTTGTCGTCGGGGGTATTTGTGGTGATGCTGTGCGTGTGGGCGGCGAATCTGCTGGGGTCGGTCCATAGTTCCGCTCACAGGTTCGGTCTGAAATGAGATTTCTGGTCACGGGGCTGAACCACAAGACGGCGCCGATTGAGCTGCGGGAGCGGCTGGCGATCCCGGCCGACGCGCTGCCGGAGACGACGCGGGCGCTGCTGGCCGAACCGGGGGTGCAGGAGGCGATGATCCTGTCGACGTGCAACCGGGTGGAGCTGCTGGTGGCGCACAACGGGACCGAGCCGCAGCTGCCGGCATTCCTGGCTTCGCATTTTGCCCTGGATCGCGGGGAGCTGGAGCCACATTTGTACCGCTACCAGGACGAGGAGGCGGTGCGGCATATGTTCCGCGTGGCGGCGAGCCTCGACTCGATGGTGGTAGGCGAGGCGCAGATCCTGGGGCAGGTGAAGCAGTCGTGGACGCTGGCGCGGGAGCTGGGCGCGGTGAAAGGGCCGCTGGACAAGCTGCTGCAGGGGGCGTTTTCGGCGGCGAAGAGGGTACGGTCGGAGACAGAGATTGGGTCTTCTTCGGTTTCGATTGCGTCGGTGGCGGTGGATCTGGCGCGGCGCATCTTCGGGTCGCTGGATGGCAAGAAGATTCTGGTGGTGGGCGCGGGCAAGATGAGCGAGCTGGCGGCGCGGCACCTGATGGAGCATGGGGCGGCATCGATCATGGTCGCCAACCGGACCTGGGAGCGGGCGGTGCGGCTGGCGGGGCAGTTTCTGGGGCAGGCGATCCGGTTTGAGAAACTGGGGGCGCGGGCGCACGAGGCTGACATCATCATTACGTCGACGGGAGCGGCGGAGCATATTTTCGGGGTGGAGCAAGGGCAGCAAATCCTGCACCGGAGGAAGAACCGGCCGGTCTTCATGATCGATATTGCGGTGCCCAGGGACATCGATCCACGGGTGAACCGGCTGGAAGGGATCTTCCTGTACGACATCGACGATCTGCAGTCGGTGGCGGCCTCGAACCTGGTGGATCGGGGTCGCGAGGCGGAGCGGGCTGAGGCCATCATCGTCGAGGAGACGGAGCGATTCCGGCGGAGGATCCGGACGCTGGATCTGGGCCCGGTGATCGTGGAGGTGCAGAGCGCGGCGGAGGGACTGCGGCAGGCGGAGCTGCACCGGCAGCGGCAGCTGCTGCAGTCGCTGACGCCGGAGCAGGCGGCGGCGGTGGAATCGCTGACGCGCGGGCTGATGAGCAAATTCCTGCACCTGCCGTTGCAGGCGCTGAAGGCGGCGGCGCGGGAGGGCGATGCCACGGCACTGGAAATCATCCATGGGATGTTCCAGCGGCAGTGCGGATCGCATGGCGCCGCGAAGCCGACGGCGAGTTGCGGTGCGGAAGAAGACAAGGAGTAATCGCGCGCGATACTCCTGTTACCTTGTTCTTTTCGTCCCGGCACCAACGCTCAGACTGTCCTGACAGGTACTCGGATTCCCGATGGTTCATTCCCCGAAGATCGAAGAGAAGGCGGAGCGCGGCATGCTGCGCATTGGCTCGCGCGGGTCGCAGCTGGCGCTGTGGCAGGCGAATCACATTGCCGACCGTCTGCGGGCGGTGGGGCACGAGGTCGGGATCGAGATCATTCGCACGCTCGGCGACGCGACGCAGCATCTTCCCTTTGCCGAGGTGGGCGGGGCGCAGGGCGACGGCAAGGGGATGTTCACGAAGGAGATCGAGGAGGCGCTGTTTGCGGAGCGCATCGATCTGGCTGTGCACAGCCTGAAGGATCTGCCGACGGAGCTGGCCGCGCCGTTTGCGATTGCGGCGATTCCGGAGCGGGTGGATCCGCGGGATGCCTTCGTGTCGGTGCGGCATGCGAGCTTCGAGGCGCTGCCGCAGGGGGCGCGGATCGGGACGAGCAGCCTGCGGCGGCAGGCGCAGCTGAGGGCGCAGCGGCCGGATGTGGAATGCGTGGAGTTTCGGGGGAATGTGGACACGCGGCTGCGCAAGCTGGCCGAGGGGCAGGTGGATGCGATCATCCTGGCATCGGCGGGGCTGGAGCGGCTGGGGCTGACGCAGCACCGGCGGGAGTGCTTTTCGCCGCTGATCCTGTGTCCGGCGGCGGGGCAGGGTGCTCTGGCGATCGAGGCGCGGACGGGCGATGAGCGGACACGGGCGGCGCTTGCGTTCCTGGATCATGAGCCGACACGGTATGCGGTGACGGCGGAGCGCGCGGCTCTGGCGGCTCTGGGCGGCGGCTGCCAGGTGCCGATCGGGATTCACTGCTTTGCGGGCAATGAGGGGTACAGCATGGTGGCGGCGGTCTCGGCTCCGGATGGCTCGGAGGTGCTGCGGGTGGTATTGGACCGGCAAACGGAAGATCCGGAAACGGTGGGTCGCAGCGTGGCGGCGGAGCTGCTGTCGCAGGGGGCGGCAAGGTTGCTGCAGGATGGGCAGACGGAGAGGATTGGAGCGGCGGATCAGGAGCCTGTGGCAGAAGCCGGAAGTTCGCAGGATACGTCCCTCGGGGGCTAAAGCCCCATTGATTTTGCGGCGTTTATGGCACGGCTGAAAGGCGTGCCCTTTCAAAACACGGCTTTTGCCAAAGGCTGTCAGGGGACTGGCCGTCCGGGCGAATGCGCTTCGCGCTCAATGCAGGTTCCTTCGCCAAGCTCAGGAGAGCAGCCGCTGCACGAGCCTGGCTCAGGACGATGCGGTTTCCGGTTCGGAGAACCGGAAACCGGGGCGGTGAACGAGAGATTGAAGGGGTTCTTCGCGAGCTGCGCTCGTTCAGAATGACGGGACGCTGCTTTGATACAGAGACTGTGACAGATCAGAGGCGAACATTGCAGGGCCGGACGGTGCTGGTGACGCGGGCGCGGCATCAGGCGGGGAGGCTTTCGGAGGAATTGCGGGAGAGGGGAGCCGAGGTCATTGAAATCCC
The DNA here is from genome assembly GCA_021792135.1 of Acidobacteriota bacterium. GTDB lineage: Bacteria > Acidobacteriota > Terriglobia > Terriglobales > Acidobacteriaceae > Palsa-343. The sequence goes on from JAJYVF010000027.1 coordinate 78,485, forward strand.
GGCCATCGAGATCGTACCGCCGAAATCGTATGAGCCGCTGGATGCGGCGCTCAGGAATTTGTCGCAGTATCGGTGGCTGATTCTCACGAGCGCCAACGCCGTGGAGGCTCTGCGGGGACGGACGGCGGCCGCGGGTATCGACGCGGCAGCCTTTGCCGGCGTGGAAATCGCCGCGGTGGGTTCCGCGACGGCGCGGGCCCTGGAGGAACTGGGGCTCAGGGTTGCGGTAACCCCGGAGGAGTACGTGGCGGAATCGCTGGTGGAGGCTCTGGGAGAACGCACGCGGGGACAGCGGGTGCTGCTGGCGCGGGCGGCGGTGGCCCGGGATGCGATTCCGGATGCGCTGCGGGCGGGCGGCGCCGCGGTGGATGTGGCGGACGCTTACCGGACGGTAATTCCGGAGGATTCTGTTACCGCGATACGCACAATTTTCGCTGCGGGCGGACGGGCGCCGGATGCGGTGACGTTTACCAGCTCATCGACGGTTACAAATTTCGGGTCACTGCTGCGGGAAGCGGGGGTTGTGGCTCCGGCGGGGATGCGGGCGGTGTCGATTGGGCCGGTGACGAGCCGGACTTTGCGGGAGCAGGGGTGGGAGGCCGCGGCAGAGGCTGACCCACACGATCTGGGAGGGCTGGTGGAGGCGGTGATCAGGGCCGTGAAAGACGTGTGATGGCAACTGGCCGCGGCGGCGCAGGCTGCAATCGGTTCCCACGCACCTGATTCCCTCCGCAGCGCGCGGACGCGTGTCGAAACTACCGAACTCGCTCCTCCACCATTCCGCTCACTCTCCAGGGCATCTTCGACTTCTACATGCCCGAGCTTCCGGCGCGAAGTGTTACCCATGTCCCCGGTCTGTTCTGTTACCTGTCTGCCCGGTCTGTACCGGCGTTCACGGCACGGCTAACCCGCATTTCTCACAGGTACTGATTCCGGCGCGTGATCCGGGATGTGTTTGTGTTTGGCGGTGCTTGGTGAGCAGTGCCGAGGGCCGGATAGTGTGTTGAGGTCGTGGGAGGAGGATTTGTCG
>JAJYVF010000074.1 GCA_021792135.1 Acidobacteriota bacterium
GTCGTTCAAATCTGCCCAGGCTGCTGCTCGCTCTGTCCTCGGGGAAAGCAAAAACAACGACAAGTACAAAAACAACCCCATCGATTCGGCAGGGTTGACACGGTCACTCCATATCAGGGCAAATAGCATCACTATACACTCGAGCCATATTAGAATCCGGCCATGAGGAAGCCATCGCGATCTGGCAAGACCCGGAGGCCTGATCGAGAGTGTGCCCAGCCCGCGGCTAGTGCTGGCGAGAAGCTGGCGGCCGCATCCAGAAGAAGGATGATCGGCCCTGGGAGATTTGATTGCGGCCTCCCCGGTCTCGGCTCAAACAAGAAGCGCCTTGAAGGATTTGGCCGGGATTAAGGGCTGATTTATGCGTATGCGCAAGCCGGCCCCTCCGCTCGATGAAGATTCGCTCTACAACTACGCCGTCAAGCTGCTGGGACAGCAGATGCGGACGGTGGCCGAGCTGGAGCGCCTCCTGCGGCGGCGCGTCGAGACAAGCGAGGGTGGAGAAGCGAAGGTCGAGGCGGTCGTCGCGCGGCTGAAGGAGCGGCGCTATCTGGACGACAGCGGGTACGCCGCCGATTACGCGAAGCTGCGGCAGGAGAATGCGAGCTTCGGACGGCGGCGGGTGCAGCAGGATCTGATGCGGAAGGGCGTCCAGTCCGCGGTGATCGCCAGCACCCTCGATGCTGCCTATGAGAATGTCAGCGAAGAGGAGCTGGCGCGGCGGCATCTGGAACGCAAGCGCGTTCGCCAGCCGGAGAACGAGAAGGAAGCGGCGCGCGTGGTCCGCATGTTGCTGCGCGCCGGGTTCTCGAGCGGAGTGATCCTGCGCATCCTGAAGCAATGGGATGTGGATGAGAGCAGCCTGGCGGAGATCGAGTTGCTGGATACAGCGGAGACGGGCGACAGCAGCAGCTCTGAATCCTGAAGTCCGGATGTTGTGACTCTCGAAGTCATGCTCCGAACGGAGCCGCCGGGCATGGCGCTCGACCAGCTGATTGCCATTACCTGCGTGGTGATGTTCTCGGTTGTGGTTCGGGCCTCACAATGGATCCGCTTCCGCGGCGGCTGGATCTTTCTTCAAAGAACCTGCCGCCGCGGATCTGCCACGCTGACGGAGCTGCGTCCAACGGCGCTCAGTACTGGGCTCCGCCGCAACCGCAAATGCCCTGTCCACTGCCCAGTTGCTGAACGAATCCGCATTGCGCCTGGAGAGATGAGGAGAGCGAGGGGCTCAGCGGAGAGGCGGAGAACGGGACCTCCGCACTGGAGACCTGACCGGATTGCGGCTGGGCGAGGTGGGTGGACCAGGCGACGATAGTTCCCGCGGGCGTGATGGACGAAGCACTGCACCCGCCGCTGGCGGCCTGATTCGCGGAGACCAGCATGACGGTGCCGGAGGTGGAGGGAGTGCCGGTGAGCGGATTGCTCAGCAGGTTGTCGCCGAGCGACAGCGTGATCATTCCATCCGGGGAAATCAGGCAGCCGCAGCACTCGCTCATCTGCTGGTCCTGATCGAAGACGTAGATCATGGCACACAGGTCCTGGCCGGTGAGGCCGGGATTGCCGATGCGGACGGTGGAATCGAGAGACGACCTGGTGTCGAACCAGGACACGGCCAGCAGAGGCTGCACGGTCAGGGTGTCGGAGACCTGCAGGGAGTTCAGCGATGCCTCGATAGCTGTGGAGCCGATTTGCTGACCGCTGGCAACACCGTTGACAGAGATACCGGCGATGGAAGGCGTATCGACATTCCAGGTGACCTGCTGGGTGACGTCCTGCGTGCTTCCGTCGCTGAGGGTGCCAATGACGGCAAGCTGGACTGTACTGCCCAGCGGGACAACGGGAGCAACCGGCGCAATCCGCAGCGAGGAGAGCGCAGCCGCGGCGACGGTGAAGACTTCGGTGCCGACAATGGTCTCCGAGGAAGCCGATATGGTAGCCGGGCCGACGGAGACGCCCGCGACCAGGCCGGGACCGCTGACGCTGACGATGGAGGGAGAGGAACTCGTCCAGCTAGCCGAAGAGGTGAGGTCCTTCGTGGTGCCGTCCGAATAGGTTCCGGTGGCGGTGAGCTGTTCGCTGCTGCCCAGCGGCAGCGAAGCGGAAGCGGCATTCACGGCGATAGAGACCAGAGCCGCGGATGAAACGGTCAGAGTCCCGGTGCCGGTGACGCCGCGAAGAGTGGCGCTGATGGCGGTGGCGCCGACGGCTTTCGCCGCGGCGAGCCCGGCGGAAGAAATGCTGACGGTGCCCGGAGCCGAACTGGACCAGGCGACGGTGCCGGTGAGATCGATGGTGCTGCCGTCGGTGTAGGCGCCCATGGCGCTGAACTGCTCGCTGTCTCCGAGCGGAATCGAAGCGCTCTTGCTCCGAACGGCAATGGAGGCGAGTGCGGCACCGGAGACATTAATCTGGGCGGAGGCATTCAAATCATTGAGAGTGGCCGTAACCTGTGTGGTTCCCAGGGCTGTTGCAACGGCCAGGCCCGCAGTACTGACCGTGACGACGCCGGGCTGGGCAACGCTCCAGCTTACCTGGTCGGTAACATCGGCAACGCTTTTGTCGCTGTAGGTGCCGGTGGCGTGCAGCTGCGAGCTGCTGCCCAGAGGAACAGGCGATGTGGGAGCGGTCATGGAGATGGCCGTTAAGACAGCTTTGCTCACGGCGAGCGAGGCTGTCCCTTTCACGCCGGAAACGACGGCAGATATTGTGACATTGCCTACGGCAACAGAAGTAACCACGCCGGCAGAGCTCACCGTGGCGACGGAGGAATCGGACGAATTCCACGCGGCGGAATTAGTTATGATCTGGTGTTCTCCATTGCTCCAGCTGGCCAGAACGGTGAACTGCGCGGTCTGGCCCACTGCAAGGGATTTCTGCGAGGGGCTCACCAGAACCGAGGCAACATAAGGAGCGCCAGATCCGCATCCAGCCGCTAACCATGCGATCACCAGGCCAAGACCAGCAATGAAAACGCGAGAGGAAAACGCTGCGAAACGGTTAATTGAGCCCATGCCTGCGGGTCTCCTTACCGGCAAACCAGCCCATCCATTCGCCTCTGCCTGTCTAGTCAGAGTGGGTTAGCCGCCACTTGCGCCCGCGAAGGAAACTCTAAACCGCGCGACCGCGAATTCAATTCCTCATCGTGGCTAACTTCCATGTTCTAGTTCCGATCGAGTAGGGCGAGATGACTAACCCAAAAGAATTAGAACTTTGCAGTCGTGCAACTCCCCGATGCGAAAATCACCGTGGACAGTTCGGCATACCGCCGGTGAAGGGCCCCGGAAAACATATCCTTTCGCGGGCGCGAGGATGCAGCGGGCATCATCAGGCCGGACTTTTAGAGAAGGAAGGACAGACCGGAGATAAATCGGCTGCGACGGAGCTTCTGCCTCTCGGTCCAGCGGACCTGCACGAGGGTCCCGATGCGGATGGGAGCCTCGGCGATCGCGATCTCGCAGCGCAGAACCGTGGAAGGCGGCAGGGCGCGGGGAGTAATCACGCAAAGTCCGCCCTGGCTCATATCGTGAATGTAGCCAGACAAAGTATCGGCTCTGCGTTTCCCGGGCTCGAGATCGGGCAGCTGGGTGAGTGACACTTTCAGGTGCTGCGGGAACCGCGCCTGGCTGCGTCGATCGACTTTGCGTTCGGGAGTCACGCAGACCTATCATTGCGCCGGAAGACGTTCCCGTACATCGCTCGGATGGCGTAATCCCAGTTGGCTATGGCCTGTTTTCAGGCCCCCGCGGGCTAGAAGTGGTCTCATAAATGTCTGAGCAGCATATGAAGGCAGGCAAGGTGGACGAAGCCGAGGAAGTTCTCGATGTGGTATTCCCATCGGGTGACGAGGCGGCGGAAGTTGTGCATCCAGGCAAAG
>JAJYVF010000002.1 GCA_021792135.1 Acidobacteriota bacterium
GGCCTCAACCTGCTTCAGCGCAGCGATGATCTGCGCCTCCGTGTGTCTGCTCCTGCTCATCAGCCCTTCCCCTTTCCTTCGTCCAGATCGTATTCCGTTCTGGACCGATTCTGGGGGTCAGGTCAGATCCTCGTCCGCTGGAGTGGCTCAAGCGTTAGGACAGTCCAAGTAGACTGCCGCGCAGCCGTCGACAGAGGCGCATTGGACGCTCATGTTGGCGCTTATGCTTCGATAGAAGACATGCTTATCCCCGGGCGTCGCAAGGTTTTCCTTCTAGATCCTTGCCGCCACTGCCAGGCGCCGGGCAATCCCCGCAACCCGCGCCTCGTGAGCCCTGCCGCTTTCGAGATCACCAGATGATATTTCTTCGGGACTGGCTTCGGGATCCGACCGCGCCATCGGCCTAATATAAGATCGATCCCATCCTGCTGAGGTCGTCGCGCTTTGAGGCTTTGAAGTTACTGATGCGTTGGATGCGGATCGTCAACTCCTCACGGCGCAGGATCAGTTGGCCACCAGTCGAGCCGATGCAGCGCGCGATGCCGTAGGCGTCTTCCGTTCCTTCGGAGGTAGTTGGCAACCTCCGAAATAGCGTTGGCGAAGACGTGAGGCAACTTTCTCGGTCTGGCTGCCGCTGCTGTCAATTTGTGGGAAAGATTTGTCTTTGCCCCTTGGGCTTTCCCCTTTTCGCAAACGAGGCAAGATAAGTCCACAGACGGGGTAGTGTTTACTGGACTCTAATGGAGGATTCTTCACTTGGACGAAAAGTCGCCGACGCGTCCTTGTGGCAAAGCCGCCTGCCATTCCGGGACCAAGAGAACCCGTCGCACATTTTACGGTAACCTGGCCGTTCGGGACCCAGGGCGTCCGGCCAAATATCGTCGGCGCATTGGCGATGACGCACTCGCCGGGAACTACCGCGCAGATCCGAGAACCGATGGCTCCTGCGAACCTTACCAGGGCGAACGTCTCAGTGCCGCCATGCGGCGAATTCCCGGGAACGGCTGCGGCAGGACTGTCAACAGGTAAGCTGTACAGATAGACTGTATATATGAGATATTGATGGTGTGAGTCATCGAAGGTCTCCCGTTCAGACCGAGGCCGCCTCAGTGCTTGCCGCCGAGATGCGTACGGTATTTCGCAGGCTCAAGATGCGCTACCGCGAGCACGGGGGCGGCAACGACCTGACGCCATCGCAGTCCTCGGTTCTGCTTCGTCTGGAAAAGGATGGATCGGCCACCGTATCAGGCCTGGCGCGACTGGAAGGGATGCGTCCGCAATCCATGAGCGCCGTCGTGGCTCCGCTGCAGGAATTGGGCCTGGTAAAGAGCGCGCCTGATCCGAGTGACGGACGGCAGACACTGATGTCTCTGACGCCCAAATGCCTGAAGTGGCTGCAGGAAGGCCGAGCCGCAAGGCAGGACTGGCTCACCACGAGCATCTCCAGGAAGCTTTCGGTTCAGGAGCGGGAAAAACTCCGGGCGGCACTCGAACTGCTCAACCGACTCGTCGAGGATTGAACCCGGTATGTCCGGCGAATTGCTCACGCAAGTTTGCATCCCAGGAGGAGCCGATGCCCCTGACTACTCTCGATCCCAATACGGCGTTGATCGTCATCGACCTGCAGAAGGGCATTGTCAGCGGAAGCTTCGTTCATCCGATCGAGGACATCATTGACCGGACACGGACCCTGATCCGGGTTTTCCGCGCAAATCGCCTTCCAGTGGCGCTTGTGAATGTGACGGGGCGGCCGCAGGGCCGGACAGAGCAGGGACCGCGCAGCGGCATATCGTTCTCCGAAGGCTGGAGCGACCTGCTACCCGAACTGGATCAGCAGCCGAACGATATTGTCGTAACGAAGCGAAGCTGGGGCGCGTTCGCAACGACGGATCTTGAACGGGAGCTCCGGGCGCGGGGTGTCACCCAGGTGGTTGTCACCGGAGTGGTGACATCCGGTGGCGTGGAGGCGACGGCGCGCCAGGCCTACGAGCAGGGCTTCAACGTGACTCTGGCGGTGGATGGGATGACCGATATACGGGAGGCGGCGCACGAATACAGCATCGGGAACGTCTTCCCTCGTGTCGGCGAGACCGGTTCCACGCAGGAAATCATTGCGCTGCTTGAGAAAAGGAGATCCGCATCGTGAACTGGCTCTGGCTTGTGTCGTATTTCTTCGGGGGGCTCTTCGCGGCCAACGCCCTTCCGCATTTCGTCTCCGGCGTTATGGGGCGCGCCTTTCAGAGCCCCTTCGCCAGCCCGCCGGGCAAGGGGCTTTCCTCCGCTACCGTGAATGTTGTCTGGGGCTATGTCAATGCCGTGGCGGCGTATCTGCTGGTCGCACAGGTCGGCGCATTCGATCCGCGCCGGGCCAGCCATGCGATCGCTTTCGGGCTGGGCGTGCTGGGCATCGGCCTGCTTTCCGCCCATCACTTCGGCCGGTTCCACGGAGGCAGCGCGCCGTCGCGCACATGAAGAATCAGCTCTTCGCCACCTTCCGCTCTCTCCGCAGCTACAACTTCCGCCTGTGGATGGCGGGATCGCTGGTTTCCAACATTGGCACCTGGATGCAGCGCGTCGCCCAGGACTGGCTGGTGCTCACGCAGCTAACCCACCATGACGCTTCGGCACTGGGTATCGTCACGGGGCTGCAGTTCGCGCCGCAGCTCCTGCTGCTTCCGTGGACCGGCTCGGCGGCGGACCGGCTGAATCAGCGTGCTCTCCTGCTGTTCACCCAGGCGGCCATGGGGGTGCTGGCTCTGCTGTTGGGCGTTCTCACGTTCACCGGCGTTGTCCGGCTGTGGCACGTCTATGTCTTTGCTTTCCTCTTCGGTTCGGCCGCCGCTCTCGACGCTCCGGTACGGCAGACGTTCGTGACAGAGATGGTCGGCGAGGGCGACCTGCCCAATGCCGTCGCGCTGAACTCCACTTCGTTCAATGCCGCGCAGATGATCGGACCCGCCATGGCCGGCCTGCTCATCGCCGGAGCCGGCATGGGCTGGGCCTTTGTGTGTAACGGCCTGTCGTTCGCCGCAGTGCTGCTGTCGTTGTCTTTCTTCCACCTTTCCGAGCTGCGGAACAGCGCCCGCGCCCATCGCGCCCGATCCGGATTCCGCGAAGGCCTCCGCTACGTCCGGGGCCGGCCGGACCTGATGGCCATCCTGGTCATGCTGTTCCTCATTGGCACCTTTGCGCTCAATTTTCCCATCTTCATCGCCACCATGGCCGTGAAGGTCTTTCACTCCGGCGCGCAGGCTTTCGGCCTGCTGTCCTCCATCGCGGCGGTTGGCTCGGTTTCAGGGGGATTGTTCGCCGCCAGCCGAAGGAAACCAGGTCTGCTCTCTCTGGCGTTCGGCTCCGCTGTCTTCGGCCTCGGCTGGACCTTCGGGGCTCTCGCGCCCGGCTACTGGTGGTTCGCGGGGGCTCTCGCGCTGGCCGGCGCGGCCTCTCTCACCCTCACCAACGGGACCAACAGCATCATGCAACTTTCCACCGACCCAGCCATGCGCGGCCGGGTCATGGCGCTCCGCGTCGGCGTCGCTCTCGGCGGCATGACGCTGGGCGCGCCGCTCCTTGGCTGGATCGCCAACCGCTTCGGCCCGCGCTGGTCGCTCGCAGTGGGTGCCGGAGCGTGCTTCACCGCCGCCCTGGTTGGAGCCTGCGTGCTGGTCCGCCGAAGAGAGCTGCTGCTCACCTGACGCCTTTCCCGGTACGAGCCCTGGTTAACGCCAACGGGCCAACCACTCCTCCAGGCGGTTCCGCGATTCACCCTGACGTAGAGTCGCCATCTCGGACATTGGAATTCATTCGAAATGCGAGGCCAAAATACTCCTCGAGACTCGATTTAAGCCGTCAGAGTTTTCCCTTGCGAACCAGCCGTACTTCCGCGGGAAAGCGATAACCTCGCGTGGCTTTCTCAGTTCAGGTCGACGATGCTCGATCAGGGCCGGTATCCACAGCCTAGCCCAAGAAGGAGAGAGACATGCAAAAAGGCAGCCTGGTACGGAGGACACGTCAAAACACCGCGGACGTCTGGGAGTTCAGATGGCGGGAACCGGGACCAGACGGGGTTCGGCGCCACCGCCGACTTGTCGTAGGGTCTGCAGTCGAGGTCGGAGACGAATCGGCCGCTCGTATGGCCGTCGCCGCCCTTCAACTCGAAATCAACATCGATGACGTTCGATTCAGGCAAAACACCGCAACCGTTTCCGAGCTCTTCGAGCATTTCCTGCAACAGGAATTGAGAATGGAGTCTGGCTGGCGTACCTTTTCGACGCGCCACACCTACGAGGGCTACCTCCGAAAGTGGATCGTGCCGCGTTGGGGCTCAAGGGTTGTCGATAGTCTCAGAGCCGGCGAGATTGAATTATGGCTCCGATCGCTGCCTCTGGCGCGCGCGAGTTGCGCTAAGATTCGAAACCTCATGAGCGTTCTGTTCAACCACGGAATACGGCACGGAATTTCCAGAACGAATCCGATACGCCTGGTTCGCCAGAGCGCAAAGCGGAAGAAGGTCCCCTTCGCGTTGCCCGCCGATCAGATACAGCGGCTGGTGGCGGCTCTGCCCTTCAGGGAGAAAACCCTTGTGCTGCTGGCTGCCGGAACCGGCCTGCGAATGAGTGAGCTCTTCGCGCTCAAATGGGCAGATGTTCACTTTGACTCGGGTGAGATCGATGTGGTGCGGTCGATTGTCATGCAGGTTGTCGGCCCCTGCAAGACAGAGGTGTCCCAGAGGCCGATTCCGATGGATCCTCTTTTGGCAGACGCTCTCAGAAGCTGGCAGGCCCAGACACGCTTTCGCGCACCCAGCGACTGGGTCTTTGCGAGCGGGCAGACTCGGGGCAGGAAGCCGTATTGGGGACAGCCGCTCATGCGCAGCATCATTCGCCCAGCAGCGATCAAGCTCGGTATCGACAGCCGGATCGGATGGCACACCTTCCGGCACAGCTATTCAACCTTGCTGCGGATCACCGGAGCGGACATCAAGGTCATGCAGGAACTGCTTCGCCATGCGTCCAGCAGAATGACACTCGATACTTACACTCACGTGGTGACCGAGGCAAAGCGCAGAGCGCAGAGTGAGGTGGTGAAACTGCTTGTGAGCCCAGCTCAGGATGCAAGTTGATCAGTTTGGTGTGCGGGTTTGTGCCCATTTGTGCCCATGGGGAAATGACTGAAAAGAAAGGTGAAGATGCTGCCTTGATATGTGTGCGGAGCAGGTTGCGGAGCATTTTTGTGCCCATTTGTGCCCAGATCAGTCCGGGGCGATTTTCGCTAAGTCTCTGATTTGATTTGGCGTCCCCGACGGGATTTGAACCCGTGTTATCGCCGTGAAAGGGCGGTGTCCTGGGCCGGGCTAGACGACGGGGACGTGTGTCAGCGGACTTTGCAATGCTGCATATGCCGCACCAAGCCATCTCCGACTGTACCAGGCACCACCGGCAAAGTCAAAGACCCGCTACAAAGCCGCGCTGCCGGAGACGGGACCGACGCACGCCCCAGCCCGCCGCCTCAATCCGCTCAGTGACGGCCAACTGTCGGCCGCACAAACCTGAAAGCGTCTCCCGGGTTGCCGCTTCATCCTGTTGGGCGCGGTTCAGCCGGGCGAGTCCTGAACACTTTGGCCGAGCCTGTCTTCAATGCCGTCCTGTCCCGGCGGTTCCCGGTACCCTGGTGCTCCCCATACTTCATCAGGCGGATGGAACGCGCATCCCAACAGATATAATCACTCTTGCGAGTCCGAAAGGAGCCGGCAGTTCCATGCCCATCCAGACCACCGCCAAAATCTGGCACAACGGCAACCTCATTCCCTGGGACAAAGCCCAGATCCACGTCATGAGTCACGTGGTTCACTATGGCTCTTCGGTTTTCGAAGGCATCCGTTGCTACGCCCAGCCGGAGGGCGCCGCGGTCTTTCGCCTCCCGGAGCATATGCAGCGGCTGCTGGATTCCGCTCGCATCTACCGCATGAATCTGCCCTGGTCGCTCGACCAGCTCTGCTCGGCGGTTGTAGAACTGACGGAAGCAAACGGAGTTGCCCCCTGTTACATTCGCCCCATCGCTCTGCGCGGCTACGGCGAAATTGGTGTGAACCCCAGGGGCTGCCCCATCGAAGTTTACATCGCCAACTTCCCGTGGGGTAAATATGTCGCCGGCGAAGCGGCCGACGTCTGCGTTTCATCCTGGAACCGCCTGGCGCCCAATACGATGCCTTCGCTCGCCAAAACGGGTGCCAATTACATGAACTCCCAGCTGATCCGCATGGAAGCCGACGTCAACGGCTACGCTGAGGGAATCGCTCTCGACGTGAACGGCTACCTCTCGGAGGGCTCAGGAGAGAACCTCTTCCTCGTTCGTAACGGCGTTCTCTATACCTCTCCGCTGGGCAGCTCGGTCCTGTCCGGCATCACCCGCGACTCCGTGCTCACCCTGGCTCGGCACTTCGGAATTCCGGTCATCGAGCAGCTGCTGCCCCGCGAACTGATCTACATTGCCGACGAGGTGTTCTTCACAGGGACTGCCGCGGAGCTCACGCCCATCCGGTCCGTGGATCGCATCCAGATCGCGGACGGGAAGCCCGGGCCTTTCACTCGGCAGCTCTCCGATGAGTTCCTGGGTATCGCCACGGGACTGAAGCCTGATCGCTTCGGATGGCTTACCCCGGTACACGTCACCGCCGAACAGAGTGTCACCGCCTGATCTCAGTTTCATAGCTCCGAAAACGCCCGGCTTCCTGCCGGGCGTTTTCGCTTTGGTACGTATCAGCACTTGCCGGATGCAACGAAGTTTGCCAGCCCCCCCCTCTATTAAGAGTTACTGTGGTAAGCATATTTGACTCGAAGTCGGGGGCGCTAATCCCGCGCCAGATCGGCGATAAGGCCACTCGCAATTGAAACAATTCCCATAAAATAGAATACTTATCCCCCATCCACACGACCGTCTGGTGACCTAAGGTACTAGCATTTCTTTCCGCCAACATCGATTCTGCTCCTACCGATAGCGCTAAGCACCGGCCAGATGTCCCTGCCGTAGCGTGCGCAGCACGCACGGTACAGGTGTCGTGTGTCGATGGCGTTTCTACAGGAGTGCCTGATGTCCGCAAGCCCTTTCTCCTCTCTCTGACCGCGCTTTTGGGGTATTGCATGCATGCTGCGCAAACCATCCTTCGTCTTCCGTTGTGCCTCCTGCCCGGCAGCAAGTTCGCCGGTTTCGCACGCGGCCTTCACGGCAGACCGCGCTGTTGACGCTGGCGCTCTTTTCCGCGGTCCTGGCACGAGCCTCAACCACCGCGGCCATCACCAGCCCCACGGCGGGCAGCGTCCTGCCCGGCTCCTCGGCCACATTTACCTGGTCCACCGTCAGCGGCGCCGTAACCTACCAGCTTTGGCTTGGGACCAACGGACCAACGGTGTCGGATCGGGTAATCTCGGCGTCTATTCTCAGTCACAGTCCACAGCAGCCTCCATTTCGGTCACCGCTACCGGGCTTCCCACGAATGGAAGCACTGTTTATGCCCGCCTCTTTGCCGATGTGAATGGAAACTGGACGGTCAGCGACAAGACGTATAAGGCTGCCTCCGGGGCGCCGGCCCTGAGCGCGCTCTCCTGCACGGGCTCTTCCTTCACCGGCTCTGCCACTGACACCTGCATCGTCGCCCTCAGCTCCGCCGCTCCCAGCAGCGGTGCTCAGGTCACCCTCGCCAGCAGCAACACCGCCGTCACCGTGCCGGCCAGCGTTGCCGTCCCCGCCGGCAACACCAGCGCCAGCTTCAGCGCGGCAATCTCAGCCGTCAGCTCGACCCAGACCGGAACCCTGACGGCTGCCTCCGGCGGCGTCTCGAAGGCCCTGTCGCTCACCCTCAACGCCGCCACTCCGGCTCTCACCCTCAGCGCAGCCACCTTGTCCTTTGGCAATGTTTCGCTGAATACCCCGACCACGAAGACCGTCTCCCTGGAGTCGTCCGGAACCGCCTCGCTCACGATCAGCGGTCTGGCTCTCAGCGGCACCGGCTTCAGTGCTTCGGGTATCGCCACGCCGCTCACCCTGGCGCCCAACCAGACCGCAACCCTTACGGTGCAGTTCGATCCCACCAGTGCGGGGGCGGCTGCCGGCCAGGTCAGCATCACCACCAACGCCTCTTCTGGCGCTGCCCAGACCATCGCGCTCAGCGGTACCGGAACCTCATCGACACCAACCATCATCAGCCCTGCCCCAGGCTCCGCCCTGCCCGGTTCGTCGGCCACATTTACCTGGACCACGGTCAGCGGAGTCGCAACCTACCAGCTCTGGCTCGGAACCAATGCAGTCGGCTCCGGCAATATCGCGGTTTACTCCGCTGCGCCGAGCAGCGCCAGCACCATCTCCATCACGGCCACCGGTTTGCCGACCACTGGCGGCACCGTCTATGCCCGTCTCTTCACGGACATCAACGGTAACTGGCTCGCCAGCGATTACACCTATACCGCTTCATCAGCAGCCGCCGCGCTGAACGCTCTCGCCTGCGCCACTACCTCGATCACAGGGGCAGCCAGCGACGTCTGCAGCGTCAGCCTTACCGCTCCGGCTCCCACCGGCGGGTTTTCGGTGAGCCTTGCCAGCAGCTCCAGCGCTGTGACTGTGCCGGCAAGTCTCGCCGTCGCAGCCGGGGCCACAACAGCCACATTCACGGCAACCGCATCTGCCGTTACCACGGCGCAGGCGGCCACCATAAGCGCCAGCGCTTCCGGCATCTCCAAAGCAGTCGCGCTGCAGCTGAATCCCGCAACCGCGGCGCTGACCCTCAGCACCGCCAGCGTCTCTTTCGGCACGGTGCCGCTCAATACTCCCTCCACACAGTCTGTCACCCTAACCTCATCCGGAACGGCAAACCTCACCATCAGCGCGCTGTCGCTCACCGGGACCGGTTTCACCATTTCGGGAATCGCTGCACCCCTGACTCTGGCTCCGGGTCAGTCCGCGAGCCTGAACGTGCAGTTCGATCCCACCACGGCGAGCTCGTTTACGGGAGCACTCACCATTTCCAGCAATGCTTCTTCCGGTGCCTCGCAGACAATCGCCCTCAACGGTACCGGAAACTCCACAACCTACGACGTGAATCTCACTTGGAATGCACCCACAGATACCAGCGATACGATCGCCGGCTACAACATCTACCGCTCCGCAGCTGGAAGCTCGAGCTACCAGCTGCTGAATTCATCGCCAAATGCTTCCACCACTTTCAGTGATTCGAACGTCCAGAGCGTTCAGATCTATACCTACATCGTCACGAGCGTGGACGCTTCGGGTGTTGAGAGCCTTCCCTCCAACAGCATCGATCTAAGTATTCCCTGAACCTCGCTCGCCGCGATCGGGAGTCTCAGAATCGCGGCGGCCCTAAACTGAGCAGGCCACCAGGATCGTGGTGCCCCTCAACCGCAAATTCGGCCCTTCATTCTGACACTGCCCGGTGCTCCTTCGCCGGGCAGTACTTTTTCGCTCGCTCGGCTGAAGCTTCGCGTTCCCTCGACCTGCTCCAGCTCTCTTCCTGTCCTCGGCACTCGTGCCGGATCGTCGCGAAGGCCTGATAAGTATTTCCAGTCAGGGTCACGTATCCTTTTGTTTCCGCCGTTACGAAACTTTTTCACGAAGCTCGCGAGGTGGCATGACTCAGCTCGACTTACCCGTGCGCCCCATCGGCCCTGCAGCCCAGGCCCTTCGGATTCTGGAGTTGCTCCTTGTCGCCTCGCTTCTGACAGGCCCGTTCTCCTGCTGGCACGCCGCATTCTCACAGCAGCAATCCCCGCCGGGCCTCGATCGGCGGATCGAGGCCCGTGCCATCATTGCCCACCTCAACGCCGTCATCCAGTTCTACCGGAGCGTCAACCAGCCCATCCAGAGGGCCGGCGAGCCCAACGACGTCATATACCGCGATCAGGCGGTCGCTGAGGCCTCCCAGATCGCCCGCTACGCCTTCCAGTCCGCAAGAGCCGAGGCTCAACTGCTCGCTGAAGATTATGGGCAGGGAGCAGGCCCGCCATTGCAATCCGGTGAGCAGCAGCGGATTCAGACGGCCAGGGCACAGGTTCAGCAGAGAATTGCAGCTCTCCGTACCCGGCTCGCAATCGTGGACAGAGAAATTGCAACCGCCAGGACCGCCGCCTCCCTGCGGAAGCAGCGGCAGCAGCTTCAGGCTGCCCTCGACCTCTCCAGCGCGATGAACGACGCTCTTGGAAGAATCAGCAGCATCGCCGGAGGCGTTGGCGCTTCAGGGCTGACGGGCGACATCGACCGACTGCAGCAATCAGTCCCCGAACTCCAGAGCGGCAACAAGACCAGCAGCCCTCAGCTCATCACGGTCATGTCGGCTCTTTCCGCAGGCATCACAACTCAGGGCAGCGTCCTTTTCGATCTCCTGGAGACGCGGCATTCGCTGCAGGACCTTATCGATCAGAATGAGCATCTCCGCCAGCGGGCTGTCAATCTTCGCGGTCCGATGCTGAATATTCTCCGCGCCCTCGTCCAGCAGGGCGAGCAACTCTCGGCACAGGCTGCACAGGCCCCGCCGCCATCAGCCAGAGCAGAAGCCAGGCTGCGCCACCAGCCGCCCGCACCGGAAGCGAAGGGGCCGTCTCCCGCCTCCTCCGGGCAGCCGCAGCTGGAAACCATCACCGCCAGGTTTAAGTCGCTCTCCGCCGCGACCGTTCCCCTGAGTCAGGAAATCATTCTGCTCGACCAGAGCCACGCCAATCTGATCGCGTGGCAGACAGCGATTGCCCGCGAATATAACCGGATTGCCGCAGCTCTGTTGCTGCGCGTGCTGGTCATCGCAATTGCGCTGGTGATCATCATAGGGGGAGGGGAAATCTGGACCCGCGCGGCCAATAAGTACATCCGCGATATCCGCCGCCGCCGTCAGATCCTCGTTGTCCGCAGAGTGGTCGTCGGATTCCTCTCTGTCCTGGTCATTGTCTTTGGGTTTGTCACCCAGTTCCAGTCGCTGGCCACCTTTGCCGGATTCATCACCGCCGGCATTGCAGTCGGCCTGCAGACCATCCTGCTCTCCGTTGCCGCTTACTTCTTCATCATCGGGCGCTTTGGAATTAAAGTAGGCGACCGCATCACCATCGCCTCAGTCACCGGCGATGTGATCGATGTCGGCCTGGTCCGCTTCTACCTGATGGAAATGGCAGGATCCGGCACCGAGCTCAAGCCGACGGGGCGAGTGGCGGTCTTCTCCAACGCGGTCCTCTTTCAGGCCCTGACTCCCCTTTACAAGCAGATGCCCGGCACCGGTTATGCATGGCATGAACTGATTGTGAAACTTACCGACGCCGCCGACTACAGGACAGTCTGCGAAGCCATTGCGAAAGAGATTGAATCCGTCTACCGCACCTATCGTGAGAACATCGTTCGGCAGCACCAGGCCATACAGAACTGGATGCATGCCTCCATGGAGGTACCGGAGATCGAGTCGAGGCTTCAGTTCAGCGGCGGGGCATTCCAGCTCTGGGCACGCTTTCCTGTCGAACTGCACAACGCCGCGGCAACGGACGAAAAAGTCACCCGCGCCCTGCTCAATCTGATGGCGGCCAACCCCGCAGTCAAAACCGCGGTGGCCTCAACTCCCGTCATCCAGGCCGCAGTTCGAGGATAGAAGGCCGGCGCGGGAACCGGCTCACGGCCGCAACAATACACAGCAGGCGCAGCCCGTCCGCCCCCGGCGAACGAAAGACCTGCGGAATATCTGCCGCAGGTCTTCGTTCCGATGGACTGTTCTCCGGCGCTGAATGCGGTTTCTAACTCATTGGCTGCGGCGGAGTCTTTCCCTGCTCCAGAGCCTTGGCGTCATCGAGGTGCTTTTGCAGAACCGGCAGCGCCTGCTCCGCGTAGGATTTCAAAGCCGGATTCTGCGCGTCGGCTGCTTCTTTCTTGTAGATCGCAATCGCCTTGGTGTGCCCGGCAACCATCTCGCGCAGGTAGCGACGATCGAATGCGGCGCCCTTGAGTTTCTGGAAGGGGTCGATCATCGTCTTGTTGTTTTCGGCGTCTATCGCGTTGGGCCTCGTCAGGTTTGCCTGCTGCGCCAGCGTGTACAGCTGGTTGAAATCATTCGTGTGATCGGTAACCAGCATCTTGCCGTAGTCCTTAACGTCCGGTTTGGCGGCCACATCCTGTGCCAGCTGGCCCAGGTTGGCCTCCACCATGTCGGTTTGTGCGGCGAAATCGACAAACTGCTGGTCGCTCATGGCCGCGTGGCCCGCAGCCGCCTTCTTTTGCGCCAGCCCGGGCATCGAGCAGAGAGCGATGCAGCCAACAGCCAGGATGAAACGTTTCATCGAAATTCCTCCCAACCAGAATTTATACGCGAGAAGTGTATACCTCCAGGCTAGAAACCGCACGCCTTGCTCCCACTGCGATCCGCTGAGATGCTTCATCGCCGAGTACCGGGCGCAGCGTGCCGCCGGGCTATTGCAGCAACAAAGCCTGCGGGGCGATCCAGCAGGCCCTGAACTGCCGCTTGCCATTCTCATGCCTTTCCGATGGCCACCCCGCTCTCCAGCGGAATTCCCGCACGGCTGACCACTTCGAAGCGAAGCGCGCCCTTGCCGGCGTCGATCCGCACATGATCGCCGTGCAGCACTTCGCCGTCGAGGATCTTCATCGCCAGCGGATCCTGGATGAGCCGCTGGATCGCCCGTTTGAGCGGCCTCGCGCCGTAGGCGCGGTCGTACCCCGCCGTGAACAGCTGCCGCCGCGCCGAGTCGGTCAGTTCGATCGTGATGCTCCGGTCGGCCAGCAGCTTTTCGAGGTCTTTCAGCCGCAGATCCACAATGTGCATCAGCTGCTCCTCGCTGAGCGGCCGGAAGATCACGATATCGTCCACGCGGTTCAGGAATTCCGGGCGGAAGTGCTCGCGCACAGCCCGCAGCACGCTTTCCTGGGCATGGCTGAACGCGACCTCCGTAGCCAACGATTCCCCCTGCAGGAATGCCGCGCCCAGATTCGACGTCATGATCAGCACCGTATTCCGAAAGTCCACCGTGCGGCCCCTGGAGTCGGTCAGGCGGCCGTCATCGAGCACCTGCAGCAGAATGTTGAACACGTCCGGATGCGCCTTCTCGACCTCGTCGAGCAGGATGACCGAGTAAGGCCGGCGGCGCACTGCCTCCGTCAGCTGCCCGCCCTCGTCGTAGCCCACGTACCCCGGAGGCGCGCCGATCATGCGCGCGACCGCATGCCTCTCCATGTACTCCGACATGTCGAGACGAACCATCGCCTGCTCGTCGTCGAAGAGAAATTCGGCGAGCGCACGCGCGGTTTCCGTTTTGCCTACGCCGGTCGGCCCGAGGAAGATAAACGATCCAACGGGGCGCTTCGGATCGCTGAGTCCGGCACGCGAGCGGCGAATGGCGTTCGCCACGATGGAGAGCGCGTAGTCCTGGCCGACGACACGCTCCCTCAGGCGCTCTTCCATCTGCACAAGCTTGCGCACCTCGCCCTCCAGCATGCGTGAAACCGGGATACCCGTCCACTTGCTGACGATACGGGCGATGTCCTCCTCGTCCACCTCTTCTTTGAGCATGCGCGGCGTGCCACCGGCGCCGTCCTGCGCCGCATTCAGCTGCTTCAGTTCAGCTTCGCGCTTTGGCAGCTCGCCGTACTGGATCTGCGCCGCGCGATCCAGATTGCCGCGGCGGGTCTGCTCCTCAGCTTCGAAGCGCAGAGCTTCGATCTGCTTCTTCAGATCGCTGAGGCGTGTAATGGCGCCCCGCTCCTTCTCCCAGCGGGCCCGCAGCGCCGTGGCACGCTCCCGCAGCTGCGCCACTTCCCGCTCCACCTGCTCCAGACGCTCCTTCGAGTGCGGGTCGCTTTCGCGCTTCAGCGCCGCGCGCTCGATCTCGAGCGAGGTCGCCTCACGCTCCAGCTCATCGATTTCCGTCGGGACGGAGCCGATCTGTATGGCCAGTGAGGCTGCGGCTTCATCCACCAGGTCGATCGCCTTGTCCGGCAGAAAGCGGTCCGAAATGTAACGATGGGACAGCGTCGCCGCGGCCACAATGGCCGAGTCGCGGATCCGAACCTTGTGGTGCGCCTCGTACCGCTCCTTCAGCCCGCGCAGGATCGCAATGGTGTCTTCCACGCTGGGCTCGCCCACGTAGACAATCTGGAATCGCCGCTCGAGCGCCGCGTCCTTCTCGATGTATTTGCGGTACTCATTCAGCGTGGTCGCCCCGATCGCCCGCAGCTCGCCGCGCGCCAGAGCCGGCTTGAGCATGTTGGAGGCATCAATGGCTCCTTCCGCCGCACCCGCGCCGACCAGCGTATGCAGCTCGTCGATAAACAGAACGATCTGCCCGTTCGACTCCTCAATCTCCTTCAGCACCGCTTTCAGGCGGTCCTCGAACTCACCGCGGTATTTGGCGCCGGCCAGCATCGCACCCAGATCAAGAGCAATCACCCGCTTGTCGCGGAGAACATCCGGCACATCGCCCTGGACGATGCGGCGGGCGAGGCCTTCCACGATCGCCGTCTTGCCGACACCAGGCTCGCCAATGAGCACCGGATTGTTCTTGGTGCGCCGCGAAAGAACCTGGATGACGCGACGGATCTCCTCGTCGCGCCCGATCACCGGGTCCAGCTTGCCCCGCCGGGCCAGCTCCGTCAGGTCTTTCGCATACTTCTCCAGCGCCTGGTACCTGGCCTCGGGATTCTGATCCGTAACCCGCTGATTGCCGCGCACACTTGCCAGCGCTTTCAGCACCGCGTCGTGCGTCGCGCCAAAGGAGGCCAGCAGCAGCTGCGCCCCATCGTTCTTCTGCTGCGCCAGCGCCAGCAGCAGATGTTCCGTCGAGACGTAGTCGTCCTTGAAATTCTCGGCCTCCCTGAAGGCCTGATCGAAAACCTGGCCGAGCGCCTGCGCCGCATCGGGCTGCGCCGCAGCTCCGCTTACTTTGGGCAGCTGACGCACCGCATCCTTCGCCTTTGCCGAAAGCTGCGCCGTCGGCACCCCGATCTTCTCCAGAACTGCGGGGATGACACCCTCTTTGTCCTCCAGCAGCACCGCCAGCAGATGCAGCGGCAGGATCTGCGGATTGCCGTTCTCCGCCGCAAGCTGGCTGGCGCTCTGCACCGCCTCCTGCGATTTCACCGTGCATTTATCCCAACGAATCGCCATAACACCTCAGAGAGACTCAGCCGATCCCTGGCTCGGACAGGACTCGGATACGAAAAAGCGGTCGAGAATGGGCGGCCAGCAGTCAGTGACCGCCGGCCGCTGCACATCCCTGACCGCTTGATCCCTGGCCGGTTCTCGGCCTGCCCGGGGTCACGCTGCCGTCTTCGCTTCCTTCTTTCCGGTCTCGATCGGCTTTGCTCCGCTGCCGATCTCGACCTTGATCTGCTTGGGCTTCGCCTCAGCCCGCTTCTCCAGCTCCAGCCGCAGCACACCTGCGTCATAGCTGGCCTTCACGCTGTCCGGGTTCACGGTATTGGGAACCGTGAACGAACGGTAGAAGCTGCCGTAACGGCGCTCAATCCTGTGGAAGTTCTCCTCCTTCTCTTCCTTTTCGAACTTCCGCTCGCCCCTGATGGTCAGCAGATTGTTCTCGAGCTGAATGTCCAGCTCGTTCTCCTTCATGCCCGGCACCTCGAGCTTCAGCACGACCTTGTGCTCGTCCTCATAGATATCGACGGGAGGCACAAATGCGGACGTGGTCATCATCACATCACCGCCCTCGCCCTGGCTGCGACCGAACTCCTGAAAGAGCGAGTTCATGCGGTTCTGCAGCGCGAGCATATCGCGAAATGGATCCCAGCGAGTAATAGCCATGGAAAACCTCCGTACCCGGAAATTTGAAGTTGGGCCGCCCCTCGGGCGGCCTGCATCACGTCTGATGAAAACTATAGCATAGAAGGTACAGAAAATATGAGTCGTTGCGTATCATATCTTATAAAATTCGGTAAATTGCTGATAAAAGTGATCTTATATTCTGCAACTCCCCCGCTTTCCCCCGCCGCTCTTCCCGCGATCCACAGCCGGAGACGCCCTCCCTCCTGCGCCATGCGATACCTCCACCTGCCGGTGCGACCACCCTCCTGGTCCGGTTCCGCTTTGCGGGACGTTGGAGCTCGCATTTGTGATAGCCGGCACATCGCCAGGCTCCCCCTGTGACGGCCGGCACATACAGGTCCCCTCGCGCAGCGTCACAATCTTTCGTTTTTCAGATTGCGGATGGCCACCGCACCGTACGAAACCCGCTCGCCCCGGCCGCCAGCACCGCAACGACGCTTATTCCACCCAACAGCAATGCCCCCGTCGGCGGCAGAACGGAGAACCTTCTATGAATGCGAGTACCACAGAATCCCAGCAGGCGGTCGAGACGTCGAAAGTCGAAGCTCCCTCTCAATACGTGTTTTTCTTCGGCGCCGGAGTCGCCGAAGGGAACGGCAAAATGCGCGATGTGCTGGGCGGCAAAGGCGCGGGCCTTGCCGAGATGACCAATGCCGGCCTTCCCGTGCCTCCCGGATTCACGATCCAGACCGAGGCCTGCCGCGAGTACATGCGCGGCGCACTCTCCTCCCTGGTCACCGAGCAGATGGAGGTCGCCCTGGCCCGGCTGGAGAAGCTGCAGGGCCAGCGCCTCGGCGCCGGCGAAAATCCCCTCCTGGTCAGCGTCCGTTCCGGTGCCAAATTCTCCATGCCGGGTATGATGGACACCATCCTCAACCTCGGCCTGAACGACATCTCCGTCGAGGCCCTCGCCAAGAAAACCGGCAATCCCCGTTTTGCTTACGATTCCTATCGTCGCCTGATCCAGATGTTTGGCGATGTCGTCCTCGATATCCCCAAGGCCGACTTCGAACACGTCTTTGAAGAGACCAAGAAGAAGTACGGCGTCAGGCAGGATACGGACCTCACCCCCACCGCCCTGAAGGAAGTCATCGTTGGTTACAAGAAGCTGGTTCTCCGCCACACGGGAGCCGAGTTCCCGCAGGATCCCGACCGCCAGCTCACCATGGCTCGTGATGCCGTCTTCCGCTCCTGGAATAACGAGCGCGCCAAGACTTATCGCCGCCTGAACAACATCGACGACTGGCTGGGCACCGCGGTCACGGTTCAGGCTATGGTATTCGGCAATCTCAACGAGTCCAGCGGCACCGGCGTCGGATTCACGCGCAACCCCGCCACCGGCGAAAAGGAATTCTATGGTGAATTCCTCATGAACGCCCAGGGCGAGGACGTGGTCGCCGGCATCCGCACGCCCGTCCACATCAGCGAACTGAAAAACCTCATGCCGCACGTCTACGACCAGCTGCGCGATCTGACCTCGCGCCTCGAAAGACACTATCGCGACATGCAGGATTTCGAGTTCACAATCCAGGACGGACGCCTCTACATGTTGCAGACCCGCAACGCGAAGCGTACCGGCATGGCGGCGGTCCGCATCGCCATCGATATGGTGCGTGAGAGCCTCATCACCATCGATGAAGCCGTGCTGCGCGTGGAGCCCAACCAGCTCTTCGACTTCCTGGTTCCGCGTCTCGATGAGAAGGGCAACATCGAAGTCCTCGCCACCGGTCTGCCCGCCTCGCCCGGAGCCGCCGTCGGCCAGATCGTCTTCACGGCCGCCGACGCCGTGAAGTACCACGAGAAGGCCGTCCACAAGCACATGATCCTCGTGCGCAGCGAGACCTCGCCCGAGGATATCGCCGGTATGAGCGTGGCGGTTGGCATCCTGACCTCGCGCGGGGGCATGACCTCGCATGCGGCGCTGGTTACCCGCGGCATGGGCAAGTGCTGCGTGGCTGGCGCCGGCGATGTCGCCATCGACGAGAAAAAGAAGGAGATGCGGGTCAAAGGCCATGTCTTCCATGAGGGCGACTGGATCTCCCTCGATGGCACCACCGGCCGCGTGATCAAGGGCAGGCTGGCCACCATCCCCGTCAATCCCGATAACCCGGACCTCGTCCAGTTCATGGGCTGGGTCGACCAGCGGCGCAGACTGCGCGTCCTCGCGAACGCGGATATCCCCCGCGATGCGAAACAGGCCCAGATCTTCGGCGCTCAGGGCATCGGCCTCTGCCGCACCGAGCACATGTTCTTTGCCGAGGACCGCCTGCCCCACATGCAGGCCATGATCCTCGCCAAGACCGAGGAGGACCGCCGCGCGGCCCTGCAGAAACTGCTGCCCATGCAGCGCACCGATTTCATCGGCCTCTTCAAGGCGATGGGCTCGCTGCCGGTGGTCATTCGTCTGCTCGACCCGCCGCTGCACGAATTCCTGCCCAAGCGCGAGGACCTGCTCCTGCAGATCACCAAACTCGAACTCACCAAACCGAAATCGCCGAAGCTGAAGGATCTGCACGCCATGCTCGAGCGGGTGGAAGAGCTCCACGAGCTGAATCCCATGCTCGCGCTGCGCGGCTGCCGGCTCGGCATCACCTACCCCGAGATCACCGAAATGCAGGCGCACGCCATCTTCGAAGCCGCAGCCACGGTGAAGAAGAACGGCATCGACCCGCACGTCGAAGTCATGATCCCGCTCACCACCGGCCCTGAGGAGATGAAGCATCAGGCGGCCATCGTCCGCAGCGTGGCCCATGATGTGTTCATCAGGAAGGGCGTGGCCGTCAACTACAAGGTTGGCACCATGATCGAGCTGCCCCGCGCCTGCGTGGCTGCGGACAAAATCGCTGCCGAGGCCGAGTTCTTCAGCTTCGGAACCAACGATCTGACCCAGACCACCTTCGGCATCTCCCGCGACGACGTCAATAAGTTCCTGCCGGCCTATCTGAAGCAGGGCATCTTCAAACAGGATCCATTTGCTGTGCTCGACCAGGAAGGCGTTGGCACGCTGGTTCGCATGGCTACCAACAAAGGCCGCTCCGCGCGCCGCGATCTGGAGGTGGGCATTTGCGGCGAGCACGGCGGTGATCCGGAGTCGGTGAAGTTCTGCCACCGCGCCGGCCTCGACTATGTCTCCTGCTCGCCCTTCCGTCTGCTGACGGCTCGGCTGGCAGCGGCCCAGGCGGCGATTGAGGAGCAGAAAGCCTTTAACCCGGACCTGCGGACCAGTAGCTCGAAATAGCTCCGGCGCCCCCATCGTCCGGGGGGCGGCCCAGGCTTCTGCCGCACGTGTTTCATCTGTCGTACTTGCTGCTGTTTCCGCCGCGTTCTTCTCCGAGGAACGCGGCGGTTTTCGTTTTTCGCCAGGAAGCAGAACCTGATTCTGTTCTCAGCCGTGGACGGGTACAATCCAGGTAAGATCAGCGATAAAGGTGGCGCAACGGCGTGATTGGGCGCTTTTTTCGGAGAGGGCGCGATGGCGAGCTACAGGACCGGCCGACGACGCTGACGGGCCCCCGGATCCCACGGCACTCCAGCGGCTGGGCCGCCTTGCTGAAGCACCTGCGCGAGGAGCAGGGGCTCCGGGTTCTGGATATCGGGCCGACTTCCCCCCAGAACATCAATTTCCTGACCAACATGGGGCAGAGCGTCTATATGGCCGATCTGGTCCATGAGGCTCTGCATGGCGACTGGGAACTGCCTCCGGCGGAGGAGGGCGGAGAGCCGGGCTTCAATGCGGAGAAATTCTTTCAGTCGAACCTCAACTTCCAGGGACGCGAATTCGACGTTGTGCTGCTGTGGGCGACGCTGGACTACATCCCCAGCGGCCTGATCGTTCCTCTCGTAGCGCGGCTGAAGGAAGCGACCCGGCCCGCAGGCAAGGTGCTGGCGATCTTCCACAGCAAACCGACCGGACCCTACACCACCTACTGCCGCTACCACCTGACCGCCGACGCCGAGATCGAGATGCAGGAATCCGAGCCGTTCCCGGTGCAGCGCGTCTACACCAACCGCAGGATCGAGCAGCTCTTCGAGGGCTGGGGCGGCTACCGTTTCTTCCTCGCCAAAGATAATCTGTATGAGGTGATCATTACGAGATAACGGCGGCGCGCTCGCCGGCATGTTTCCGGCGCCCTGAGGATCGCGACAGGACGTGGCAATCCCAAAGCCGGGCGGACTGAAACGGGAAATGGCTGCGCATCACTCTGATACCGTCATCCGGACCACCTCAGATCCTTATGACTGCTGATACAGAACAGAACATCCGCGTGCGGATCGCACCCTCGCCGACCGGCGACCCTCATGTCGGCACGGCCTACATCGGGCTCATCAATTTCCTCTGTGCACGGCAGCGCAACGGCAAATTCGTGCTGCGCATCGAGGACACGGACCGCACCCGTTTCGTCTCCACCTCCGAACAGATGATCTTCGAGGCCCTGCGGTGGCTGGGGCTTTCCTGGGATGAAGGCCCCGACGTCGGCGGCCCTTACGGGCCCTATCGCCAGTCGGAGCGGACTGAGATCTATCGCGAGCACGCCGATCTTCTGCTCGCCAGCGGCAGCGCCTACCGGTGCTTCTGCACACCGGAAGAACTGGAGGCGGTGCGTCGCCAGCAGATGGCGGCGAGACTCCCCGCCCGCTATCCGGGCACTTGCCGCAGGCTTTCGGTCTCTGAAGTCGAAGCGAACCTGTCCGCCGCCAGGCCCTTCGTCATTCGCATGAAGGTGCCCGGCTCGGGGTCGACGACCTTTCGCGACGAACTGCGCGGCGCCATCACTTTCGAACATACTAATGTCGACGATCAGGTGCTGATCAAGTCGGACGGCTTTCCCACCTATCACCTCGCCAACGTGGTCGACGACTATCTCATGCGGATCACCGACGTGATTCGTGCAGAAGAGTGGATTTCCTCCACGCCCAAGCACGTGCTGCTCTACCAGGCCTTCGGCTGGCCGGTGCCGCGCTTCTGGCATATGCCCCTGCTGCGCAATGTGGACAAGAGCAAGATCTCCAAGCGGAAAAACCCCGTATCTCTGGTCTATTACCGCCAGGCCGGATACCTGCCGGAAGCCATGCTCAATTTTCTGGGGCTGATGGGCGGTGGAATGCCCGCGGACATCAATAATGCCACCGAGAAGTTCACGCTCGAAGACATGATGCAGCACTTCGACATCAGGAATATCCGTCCGGCGGGGCCGGTCTTCGACCTCACCAAGCTCCGCTGGCTCAATGGCGAATACCTGCGCGCCCTCTCGCCGCAGGCTTTTTATGGCGCGCTGCGCTCGACCATTCTTTCGGACCACTACCTCAGCCGCATCGCGGGCCTTGTCCAAACCCGCATGGAGACGCTCGGCCAGTTTGGCGACCTCACAAACTTCTTCTTCGCCGAAAACGTCCTTCCCCCGCCGGAGGTCTTCCTGCCGAAGAAGCGAAGCATCGAGGAGACCTTAGCCTTCGCAGCCGAACAGCTCGCAACCCTGGAGGCGACGGAATGGACGGCCGAGGCGCTGGAGCCGGCTCTGAAGCAGATGGGCGACGCCAAAGGCTGGTCTGTGAAGGAGAATTTCATGCTCCTGCGCGCCATCCTGACCGGGAGCACCATGAGCCCGCCCCTGCTCGAAAGCATGGTCATCTTTGGCAAGGCACGCACCCTGGATCGCCTGCGCCGCTTCCTCGATGCGCAGAAGAAGACCGCCGGCCACAGGAAGTGATCGCGGCTTCAACTTAGCACCTCATGATTGCTGGCGGCCTGACTGCAATCGTATCCCGGTCGCCTTCAGTGCGGTGGCGAAGTTACTGATCCAGCGGCGGCGATGGTTTGGCGTAATAGCCCGGGCGATAGCGGAGGATATAGCTTGCGGCGTTCAGGCCGGCGGAGGGTTTCAGTGTAACCCGGATGCGGCGGAAATCGCTCTCGCTGCGGCGAGGGACGGGGTAATAGCCAATCAGATACTGCGTGCGCAGGTCCTCGGAAACCTTCTCGAATGCCTCGCGAAGGTGGCCATATTCGGCATAGTAGTATTTGCCTCCGGTCTGCTCGGAGAGAGTGATCAGCGCATGCTCGCCGCCCGTATCCCGTCCGGCGTCATTCAGAATCGGCAGGTCAATGAGGCTGTAGACCATCACCTCGCCGCGAATCGCCTCGTCCAGCGCCTGCGGATAATCGACGCCCTGCACCGTGTTGCCGCCGTCTGAAATCAGAACCAGCACCTTGCGTCCGCGGCGGGCGGCAAGGGTCTCGGCAGAGAGGTAAACGGCGTTATAGAGCGCGGTGGCCGGACCCGTGGAGAGGTTATCCAGCCCGGAGTCCAGCTGACGTATGTTCGAGGTGAAGGGGACCACCTCCCGCACGTCGGAGTTGAAATCGATGAGGTCCAGCCGATCGATGGGACGGATCATCGCACGGATGAACTCCCGGGCCGCGCGTTTCTCGATCTCCAGGTCCTTGCGCACCGAGCCGCTCGTGTCGATGGCGAGCACCAGCGAGAGCGGCATGTCCGTCTGCCGCTCGAAAAACGCGATCTTCTGCGGAACGCCGTCTTCAAAAACGGCGAAGTCATTCTGGGTTAGCCCGCCAACCGGCGCTCCGGTTACATCCGTAACACTGAGAAATACGTTCACAAGGCGAACGTTGACGTGATACTGCGGAATCGACCGCGGCGGCGACTGTTGCGCAAGCGCCATTCCGGCGCAAAGCCAGAGTGCCAGCAATGCCGGCATGGGCCGGGTTCGCTTCATCGGATACGCTCCGAAGTCACCCCGGCTTCGGGCTTCAGGCGGGCAGGAAAGGGATCGCCCTGCGCCCAGACCACGCCGTCTTCGAAAAACTCCTTCTTCCAGATCGGCACCGTCCGCTTGAGCGTATCGATGATCCAGCGGCAGGCATCGAATGCCGCGGCACGATGCGCCGAAGCCACTGCAATCAGCACGCTGGTCTCTCCGATTTCAAGCCGCCCGAGGCGGTGAACGATGCAGACGTCGCGGATGGGAAAGTCAGTCAGTGCCTGCTCCGCAATCTGCCGCATCTGCTTCAGCGCCATCTCCGGATAGGCCTCATAGAACAGATGAAGTGTGCGCCGGTCCCGCGTGTGGTTCCGGACGATGCCGTCGAATACGACCACAGCGCCGTCCTCGCCACGCTTCAGTGATCCGGCGAGCGTCGCTGAATCGATGCCGGTATTCGTGAGGGCGACCCAGGGATGGGTGGCAGGTGGGGCTGTCGCCGAAGGAAGCGAGGCAGACCCTCCGCTGACCGGCGGCAGCAGGGCGACCTCGTCACCCTCGGCAAGTTCGTGCGCGCCGGATGCATATTCCCGGTTGACGGCGACCGCAATCGAGGACCAGAGAGGCGCGGTTGCATCCCCCTGGTGCGCCTGCGCGCGAAAAGACTCGATGAGATCCCGAACCGTCGCACCCGCGGGCAGGTCGATGGGACCCGCGGCTACCCCAGGGAGGTCGCGGAGAATACCGAAGGCGAGGACGTTGACGCGCATGCACAGAATAGTATCCGGTACGGCTCACCGGTTGGACGGGCGGCGGCTCGGAAAGGATAGAGATCCCTGTCCCGGCAGTCCTCCGGAGCGCCCGCGCCCGTCGTAACCCTCGTCGCCTGTGGATCTTGTCCCTGAGGCCGGCACGTCCCGGGCAGCAACCCCCTCCATCCGGTGCGAGACAATAGAGGCATATGGAATTTGTTGATCTGAGGCAGCAGTACCGGCGCCGGAAGGCGTACATCGACGCCCGCATCCAGGCCGTGCTGGACCACGGCCGCTTCATCCTGGGCCCCGAGGTGCAGGAGTTGGAGGTGCGTCTGGCGAAGCGTGTGGGCGCCCGCCACTGTGTTTCCTCCGCCAGCGGGACCGATGCGCTGCTGATGGCGCTGATGGCGCTGGGAATCGGACCCAATCATGAGGTCATCACCACCCCGTTCACCTTCATTGCCACAGCGGAAATGATCACCCTCCTCGGTGCCAGGCCGGTCTTTGTGGATATCGAGAGAGGCAGCTACAACATCGACCCGAACCTCATTGAACCAGCCATAACGCCACTGACCAGGGCCATTCTGCCGGTAAACCTCTATGGCCAGCCCGCGGAATTGGAGGCCGTCAACCGCATTGCCGCCCGGCACGGTCTGACGGTCATCGAAGACGCGGCCCAGAGTTTTGGCGCACTGTACCGGGGGAAGCATTCGGGAAACCTGGGCGCCATCGGCTGCACGAGCTTCTTCCCCTCGAAGCCCCTTGGCTGCTATGGCGACGGCGGAGCGTGCTTCACCAACGACGACCATCTGGCCGGGACCCTGCGCGAGCTGCGGAACCATGGCCAGCTGGCCCGCTACCGTCATTCCCGGGTGGGGATCAATGGCCGCCTGGACACACTCCAGGCCGCCGTCCTCCTTGCGAAACTTGAGTTCTTCGACGAGGAGCTGGCTGCGCGCTCTGAGATCGCCGACCGGTACACCGCCTTGCTGCAGCACGTGGTGCGCACTCCGCGCGTGCTGCCGGACCGAAGCAGCGCCTGGGCGCAGTACACCATCGAGGTGCCGGATCGCCCCATCGTCGAACAAGCCTTGCAGGCTGGAGGCATACCGACTGCCGTGCATTATCCCCTGCCGCTCCATCTGCAGGCCGTCTACGCCGGCCTTTCGCTGGAAATGGGCTGGTTCCCGGGTAGTTTCCCGGTGGCCGAAGCTGCATCGGAGCGGGTATTGAGCCTGCCCCTGCATCCTTATCTGCGGCCCGGCGAGATCGAGCACGTCGCGGAGTCTCTCCGGGAAGCGCTGCACGGCCCCCTCGGAGACGAAGCCATGAACCTCCGCAGGTAACAGACCTGCACAAGGAGGGGATTGACACCCCGCAATGCTCCCCTGAGAATGACCACAACCGACGGACCGCCGCGAAATGGCAGCACCTATCTCCCCGCGCAGGCAGCCCGCCCGGATGCCGCGTGTGATGCCTGATCCGCGATCGAGCACGAGCCAGAGCAGCACAAGGAGCGGTTTCGCGCGGTTGCCGGCACGGAGATCGGCAGCAGCCCGCGAGTTTCCCCGACAATCCGGGTTCATAACGACAGAAGATTCCCCCTTCACCCCGGCAGACCTGCGGCATGATGGCGAAACTTTTCCGCCAGGGGTAGAAAGGAGGGCCGCGAGGCTCAGCCAATAAGAACAGGGGACGCCGTAATGGTTCGGCGATGTTTGCTGCCGGACCGCACCCTCACAGCACACAGAACGATACACAGGAGGTACGTATGCAGGAAGAGCTTCAGATGCTTGATGAGTGGATACCGGAACAGATGGAACCAGGAACGCTCTTTGTGCTGGAGAATGCAGCCCCGATGGGGGACGAACGGAATCCTTTTGTGGCGGTGCTGGCCTGTCCCCGCTGTGGGGCGCTCGGGCTCATAACCCGGGCCCAGTTTGTCGGGCGGGAGTCGATGATCTGCGGCGGCGACGCCTGCTCTGCTGAGTATTACCTGAAGGGCGACGAGATCGAATATCGAAAACCTCACTAACTTAGCGCTGAAGCCTAAAAAACGTGCCTGCTGCTGCAGGCACGTTTTTTTTGTTGCATATAGGCAAAGTGAATTCGCTCAATGGTGCTTTCCTCTCACGACGGAAGGCTGCACTCACCCCAATCCTGAGTTATCCTCTACGGCGGAGGGTTCATGGATACCAGACAGATGGTCACCGAGTTAGAGGCAGAGATATCGCTGTTACAGCAGGTGAGGCAATTGCTGGCGGGAACCACCGGCGGCGGGCGCGCGGCGGGTAGCAGCCCGGCGGGCACCACGGGAGGAAGGCGCCCGCTGAGCCCGGAAGCGCGGGAGAGAATCGCGGCTGCCCAGAGAGCGCGCTGGGCAAAGGCGAAGCGGGCCGCGAAGAAGGCCGCGAAGAGGGCCGCAGCCAAAAGCGCGGCGAAGAATACGAAGCCGGCGCCTGCAACGAAGGCAGCAAAGAGCGCCCGGAAAAAGGCGGCGAAAAAGGTGGCGGCAAAATCTCCGGCCAGGTCTGCAGCGAATAAGGCTCCCCGAAAATCCGCGAGGAAAGCAGCGAGGGTAGCGGTACCCGCGCCGGTCGCGGCAGCTGCGAGTGCCCAAACCCCCGGAGCCTGATCCATCCGGCGGTAAAGATTGTCAGCAGAGGTCTGCGCGAAGTGAGCGCACCCGAATTCGGGTGCAGGCTGTGCATCGGCGTCGATCTGCTCTGCCGGCCGGAGCACCCGGCGCAGGCGATCGGGTGCTCTCCGCGCAGTTCTTATATGCATGAGGCGGAACGTTCCGGCCCATGCGCGTTACGATTGCATGCATCAAGGGCAGGCGGCCACAGGGTTGCATCGCGCAACACAAGCCCGGAGCAGGGCCTGTCGGTTTTCGCGATGGCAGATCACCGATGAGGAGTCCCTCATGCGCGAGCACGATCTGAGCGCCGAACCCACGCATTCCCGATGGAATCGGGCGCTCGCGCCGCGCCTGGAAATCGACTCCGGAGACGTCGTCCATTTTCAGTGCGTCGACTCCAGCGGAGCGCAGGTGCGGGCCGGCATGAGCGCCGAGGAGTTTCTGCGCATCGACCGGAACCGTATCCATGCGCTCACCGGCCCGGTTCTGGTGCGCGGCGCCCGCCCCGGCGACGTGCTGGAAATTGAGATCCTCGACATCGCCCATCAGCGCTGGGGCTGGTCGAGCGTTACGCCGGGTATGGGCTTTCTCAGGGAGCGCTTCCATCAGCCGTATCTCTTTACGTGGGAACTCGAGGCCGCCGAAACCCGCTCGCTGGCTCCCGCGGTGGTTCCGCTGCGTCCGTTTTGCGGAGTGATGGGCGTAGCTCGTGCGGTGGACGGAGAAATCCGCACGCGGGCGCCGGGAGACTTCGGCGGCAATATGGATGTCCGTGATTTATGCGCGGGCGCGCGGCTGTGGCTGCCCGTCTTCGTGGATGGCGCGCTCTTCTCCTGTGGCGACGGGCATGCCGCCCAGGGAGACGGCGAGGTATGCATTAACGGGATTGAATGCCCGTTAAATGTGACGCTGCGTTTTGTTCTCCACCGCGGTGACCCTTTGCGCGGTCCTCTCGTCGCATCCCCTCCTGACACGCAATCCGGCGGCCCGGCCTGGGTCGTGGTCGAGTCGGACGAGGATGCTCTGCGTGCTGCGCGCGATGCAACTTCGCGTATGGTGGATCTGCTGGTCCGGCTGTGGGGATTCACTGCGATTCATGCATACATCTTGTGCAGCGTGGCCATGCATCTGCGGCTGAGCCAGGTGGTCAACGACCCCATGGTGACCGTAAGCGCTGCAATTGCGAAACACATTCTCCCTGAAAGACGCCTCTTCTGACTGCGGGGTCTTCTCTTTAGCCGGTATGCACAACACGCCCGAATCGTTGCAGACTATTCTTTCTCAGAGTTGACATGCATATCAGTCCATCTCCCATAGCCACGCTGCTGGTCAGTTATCACCATGGTGAATCCCGGCCCCTGGACCAGGCACGCCAGTCGCTGCAGCAAGCCAACAGCAATGCCGGCCGGAACACCTATATCTCTCTCGATCCGGAGTGGGTGCTGTCCGAAGCTGAGCGTCTCACGCAGCCTGCTGACGATGCCCGGCAACCGCTCTTCGGTGTCCCCGTGTCACTCAAGGATTGCTTCGACCTCGAGGGGTTTCCCACCAGCATCGGCTCGAAGTTTTACGCTGCGCGAGGGCCTGCGTCGGCCGATTCATGGGTTGCCGAGCGGCTGCGGGGGAGCGGAGCGGTCATCATCGGCAAAGGGCACCTGCACCAGCTCGCTTACGGCATTACCGGCGAGAACCGCGATTACGGTGACTGCCTCCAGCCGGCGGACCCCACCCAATTGACAGGAGGCTCGTCCAGCGGCGCCGTCGCTTCGATCCAGGAAGGCTCGACTCTCGCCGCAATCGGAACCGATACCGGCGGATCGGTGCGCCTCCCGGCGGCCATTTGCGGCCTGGCGGGGTATCGCAGTTCGCTGGGCGCTGGCGACTGGCGTGGCGGCTATCACCTGGCGCCAGCGTTCGACACCATCGGCTGGTTATTCCGCGATCTGCGGGATGCCCCGCTGCTGGCACATGCCCTCTTCGACCTGCCTCCGTATGCAGTCAGCCGTGAAGGTATTCGAGTCGGAGTCCTCAGCGGAGATTTCATGGACGAATGCGATCCCCCGGTCCGGCATTCCCTGCTCGAATGGCAGCAGCGGATCGCGCGCGCATCCGCTGCCGTCGAAACCTTCGTCGTTCCTGATTTCTGGTTCGACGCATGGGATATCTATGCCCCCCTGCAGGCCTCGGAGGCGTCACAGATTCACGCCGGGCACTTCCGGCAGTTCGAGCCGGCGATTGCCGCACGCCTCGAATGGGGTGCCGCGCTCACCGAGGAGGAAGTGCAGCGAGCGCGGAGCCGCCATCGGCAATACCGGCAAAGCCTCGAGTCGGTTTTCGGGCGCTTCGATTTTGTCCTCGCGCCGGTGACCGGCGTGAGCCGGCTTCCTGCTGGAGCCGATCACAGCAACGCCCGGACCTTGATTCTGCCCCACACTACACCCGCAAGCCTCGGCGGACTGCCGGCAGTGGTATTGCCGTCGCCCGGCTGTGGTGTCCAGCTGATGGCCGCGCGTAATGACGACCGCCGGCTCCTGCGCTTTTCTGCGCGCCTCGGAGAGTTCCTCGCGAAGGAAACGTCCGCATCCGGGCCGCATTCCTGAGCTCATCCTCTGGCGAATTCCGCCGCCGGATCGCTGCCGTGCTTCGCGGCGGAGCCGCCGCCGATGCTGCCGCCCTCACTGCCCCGCGAGTCCTGTCGAGTGGACAAGCATCGACTGGTCATCGATAATTGCGTCCGGCTGCGAAATACTCCCTGTGCCTGCACGCATCATCCGCGATCCTGCAACCAGGCAACGTTTCCGCGGCGCAGTTTCGGCCGTAGAGGCGGACTTTGCGCTGCGGACCGCGGAGTGACTTTGGAGCCGCGCAGAATGACTTTCATCTCGGGGATGATGCTCCATGTTCTTTGACAGGCCCGTTCAGCGTCTTGTTCTGAGTGCGATCACGATCACTGCCGTATCGGCCTCTGCAGGATTGGGATGCAGGCAGGCCACTGCTCCTGCGCACCCGGCGGCCACTCCCCAGGCAAGACCCGCATCTTCGGAAACCCAACTCGCTCCCACCATCGAGCGACTCGATCCGGAAATGAATCACATCGTGCCCACAAACCCTGTGCTTGAGAGAGTGGTAACCGGGATGAAATGGACGGAGGGGCCCGTCTGGATGCCCGCGGGTTATCTCGTGTTTGCCGACATACCCAGCAACAGCATTCGTAAGTGGGTGCCGGGCTCCGGCGTCAGCATCCTTATGCAGCCCAGCGGATACAAGGGTTCAGCTCCCTACGGCGGCCCTGAGCCGGGATCGAATGGCATGACGCTCGACAGCCGTGGCCGCCTCACCGTGGCGGGCCACGCGCAGCGCGATGTGTGGCGACTCGAGGATCTGAATCCCGGCGGCCAGATTACAATTCTGGCCGATAAATACCGTGGCAAACAGCTGAACAGTCCCAACGATCTGGTTTACAAGTCTGACGGATCGCTCTATTTCACCGACCCGCCCTATGGGCTGCGCACCCAGAAGGACAATGACCCGGACAAGCAGCTCAGGGTGAATGGCGTCTACCGCATTCCCCACGCTCTCGACCACAAGCCCGGCGCGCCCCCGGACCGCGCCGGCCTGGAGCTGCTCATCAGCGACCTTCCCCGGCCGAATGGAATTGCCTTTTCTCCCGACGAAAAATATCTCTATGTCGACAACTCTGAGCCGAAGAAGATCTGGATGCGCTATACCGTCAAGTCCGACGGAACCCTGACCGACCCGAAGCTTCTTCTGGACGCCACCTCCGACCCCCGGGTCGGTGCACCTGACGGCATGAAGGTCGATCAGCAGGGAAACATCTACAGCGCAGGTCCGGGAGGCGTGTGGATCATTTCGCCCGCCGGGAAACATCTGGGCACCATCGAGATGCCGGAGAGGGTCGGCAACCTGACATGGGGAGACGCCGATCATCAGACGCTCTACATCACCGCAAGCACGAGCGTCTATCGCATCCGTCTCATGATTCCGGGCATCTATCCCGGGCCGCACTGATCCCAGCCGGAGGGATAGCCGTCGCCCGGAAGCGCTGCCGGCATCCCCCGGGCCTGCTCAGCTCCGGCATGAATTTGTAACAGCAGCAGGAGCAGGTTCCGTCTCCTCCGCCACGGCCTCCGGTTCCGGTACGGCGAAATCGCTCAGATCCGTGCCAGGGAGAATCATCCGCAGTGAATTCAGGATGGAAGCCAGGTCGATCAGCTCCTGCAGAATCGCTCCCTCGATCGGCGTGAGATAGCCGAACGCGCCCGCGACCATGCCGGCGCCGCTCAGCAGCATCCCTCCGAGCGCGCTGGTGAGACCGATCTGCCGCATCCGCCTGCCGATATGGATCAGCACATCGACACTGGCCAGGGATGACTGCAGAATCACCGCGCCCGCCGCCTCCGACGTGATGTCGCTGCTGACCCCGAGCGCTATGCCGGCCGTTGCGTTCATCATCGCAGGAGCGTCGTTGATGCCGTCCCCGAGATAGAGGGTTGCGCCCTTCGCCGTCAGCTCGCGCACAATCGCCAGCTTCTCTTCCGGGCTCTTTCCTCCGTAGACATGGGAGATCCCCATATTCTCGGCAAACAGGTTCACCTCCGATGGCCTGTCGCCCGACAGCAGGACAATCTTATCGATGCCATGGCGCGACTCCACATGGCTCAGAAACGGCTTGCTCTCAAACCGCGGCTCGTCATGGAAGCGGATCAGCCCGGCCAGCTTGCCGTCCACCACGATGACGCATTCAAGGCCCGTTGACACGGCCGAAAGGCGAGCGGCCAGTTCCGGGGCCAGCTTCTGCCGTCCGGTCAGCAGCACGTGGTGCGCATCCAGATGTCCGGCCAGCCCGTGCCCCGGGGATTCCGAAACGTCCTGCGCGGGCAGGAGAGGGATTTCTTCCTCTTTCGCCGCGCGCAGAATTGCCCCCCCCAGCGGATGCTTCGAGTACCGCTCGAGGCTGGCGGCAAACTGCAACAGCGCGCGCCGCGGCCATGCGCCTGTCTGGATGATCTCCGTAAGGTGCGGTCTGCCGTAGGTCAGTGTGCCGGTTTTGTCGACGATCAGCGTTCTGCACTGGTCCGCCTTTTCCAGGATCGACGGATCCTTGACGACGATTCCATGCTTCGCCGCGACCGAAATTGCGCCGATCACGGCCACGGGAATGGCCAGCAGCAGCGGACACGGGGTGGCAATCACCAGCACGGCAAGAAATCGCTCCGGCACGCCGCTCACCGCCCAGCTCAGCAGCGCTAGTCCGACAGCAAGCGGTGTGTACCAGCTCCCCAGCCGGTCGCCCAGTCTGCGAATGCGCGGCCGGTTCTGCTCCGATGCGTGCAGAACTTCAACGATCTTCGCGTAGCGCGATTCGCTGGCAGGCCGCGTCGCCTCGATGGTCAGAGCCCTGTCCCCGTTGATCGCACCGGAGAGCACGGCGGTCCCCGGCGCTTTGCCAATCAGAAACGGCTCGCCCGTAAGATACGACTCATCCATCGTCCCCGAACCCCCGGTCACGACCCCGTCAACCGGACAGAGTTCATGCGGGTACAGCATCAGCCGGTCGCCGACCGCCACGGAAGAGGCCGCAACGTCGCTGGTCGATCCGTCTGCGGTCATGCGATGGGCAACCTGCGGCATCCGCCTCGAAAGAGCACTCAGAACCGACGACGCCCGTCCCGTCGCATACTCCTCCAGCGCTTTCCCGCCCGAGAGCATCAGGATCACGATCGCCGCCACCCAGTACTCATCCAGGAAGAGCGCGCTTACGATCGAGATGAACGCCAGGATATCGACGCTGAAGTTGCCCTTCAGGATCTCCCGTAACAGTTCGATGGAGAGCGGCACGGCGGCTGTCACAATAGCGCACAGCAGCACCAGGTTGGAGGGAATCCCGATCAGCAGATGCCGCCCCGACCAGGCGGCAAGCATGCCGCTGAGCATGAAGGCGGCGATCACCCAGTGAGACAGCGAAACGGGGGAACCGGCAGGGGGTGGCGGCCGCTTCATGATTTTTCGCTTACGCCGGCTTGCCCATGGGCCTCTGGAAGTGCAATACAGAGGCTTCGCCTACCGCGGGCCGGGGGACGACCACCCAGCTTTCCACCTTCCCCCTGGCTGAGGTCTGGCGGGACTCGAGGACCAGGCCCTCGTTTGTCCACCGCTTAATGACCAGTTTCTTCGAGCAGTCGCCGCAGAGCCAGAAGTACCTCGAGCGCGGAACAAATACAGGGAATCCCGCCGGCTCACCCAGAAGCCTCTTCTCCAGCGGCCCGTCCAGTTCCAGCAGACGCAGCGTTCCGCCGCGCAGATACAGCAGATTGTTACTGCATTCCGGATTCGCACATTTCATGAGTTCGCTCCTCGGACACAGCCGCCCGGGCGGGCGCTGCGCGGCGTTACGCTATGGATCCCGCTTGCATTTCCTGCATTTCGACTGCATGCCGTGCCTCAGCCTTCACGGGGCTTCTCAGCGTCACGACCGGACACCTGGCTTCAGCAATGACCTGATGAACAATGTCATGCAGCGCGCGGGCTTTCGGGGGCAGGTTCAGGGACAGCGAAGAGCCCAGCACGATGAAATCCCGATGAGGGCATACCGCTTCCTCCACGATGGCTCTGGCTGTGTCTCCCTCGCGGATATAAATCTCCGCCGGCCAGGTGAGCTTCTCTCCGTCATTGGCAAGTGCGACAAGGCGGGCGCGGGCGGTGGCTCGCGCCTTGATCCGCTGCTCATAGGGCAGACCCGCTGTTTCCAGCACATGCAGCAGCGTCAGCCGTGAGCCGTTCTCCTCCGCAAGATCTCGGGCAAAATCAAGGTGAGCGGCCCGGTCCGTGTGCAGAGATACGGGAAGAACCACCCTGCCGGGCATTTTGTCTCCATCGCTGGCCAGCGCTACCCGGCGGCCCACGACGCAGACCGGGACATCCAGACCTGCCATCAGCTCTCTGGCAAACGCGCGATCGAGCGAGCGCCGCGTACTGCGCCCAGGCCGCACCGCCACCATGACCGTGTCCACGCTCCGCGACCTCGAGAGGGCAAGAATCTCTTCTGCCGCCTGGCCAAACATGACCTGCGGCTCGCACTCGACCCCCTGCCACTGCAGCTGCAGGGCAGCGTATTCGAGCTTCTCGCGCGCAGTATCCATAAAGGCGATGCGCAGGATCTGCGCCAGTCGCGGTTTCTCTTTTTCGACCAGCAGAGGTGGCTGAACGACATGCGCCAGCAGGAGTCTTGCTCCCGTCCGCTTTGCCTGGGCCGCGGCAACGCGCATCAGCACCCCATCGTCTGCCAGTTGTGTGACTACGAGGGTCACCTTAGAACTTCGGCGATACGGTATGCCATCTGAACTCATCTCTCACCTCAGCTCAACGTTTCTTCCGGACCAGCATTCAACTCTTTTGGCGGTACCGACTACCGATGGATCGCGCCAAACTCATGGCGTTTTCAGAAGCTCCGACAGCACATCCAGCATCGTTCCGGATGCTCCCTTCGGCAGGATGTGGTCGAAGCAGGCGGCTTCCCCCTCGGGGATATCTGCGGATGCCGAGATCAGGATCAGGCGGCTGCCGCGTCCCAGGTGCCGCATGCATGCAGCCAGCACGCCGCCGTTCATCAGCGGCATACGGTAGTCCAGGATCACAGCGTCGAATGTTCCGCTCAGGTACAGCCGGAACCCGTCGACAGGATCCGCTGCCGTCGATACTGAATATCCGGCCCGCTCCAGAAGCGCGCGTCGGCTTTCCAGAACCCGGGCATCGTCATCGATGCACAGCAGCCTTCCGCGACGGAGACGGGTTAGATTGTCCTCCGGGTTCTCCGCACCCTTCAGGAGAAACCCCGGGGTTGTCACACCCTTAGTCTCCTTTGCCGGCATCTCTGGCGCCATGCGCACCTCGCAGACTGGCAGGCCTTTCTTTGCTCCTGCCTCACAGATGGAGATGCGAGCAACACTTGCATGCAGCGTGCCATGAACCCATCCCCTCGCCCCCGGTCCAACCCCGCGTCACGATGGATCCCAGCCCCTGGCGCCTTGGATGATTGTCAGAAAATTGCGACAGAACGTCCTGAGTCCTGGACAATTCGCGTGACTCAACCGCGCTGTCCTTCGCGATGCGGGCCTTCCGCTTCCCCCTGAAATGGCGGTTCAGATGCTATCTCTTCACTGATCGTTCAGCCGGTGCGCAGAATGTGATCGGGAGGTGCGCCGTGCGCTGTAACAACCGAGCCTTGTACATCCTGGGATACGCGCTGGCCGTTGCCTTCGCGGTGCTCTCATCGGCTCCGGGTTCCTGGGCTGCCACCACGCCTGAAAATCTGCGTGCCGCCTGGCGCTCCGAGCTCCGAGATCATTCCCGGTACCTGGCCTTCTCCCAGCGCGCCAGGGCCGAAGGATACGGCGAGGTAGCCAGCCTGTTTCGTGCAGCCGCACGCGCCGAAGCCATCCACGCGCAAAACCATGCCGCCGTCCTGCGCAGCCTCGGTGACTGGGTCCAGCCCCGTCTCGATTTCCCGGAAGTCAAATCCACACACGAAAACCTTCAGTCTGCCATCGCGGAAGAGACGCGGGAGCATGACGTGATCTATCCCGAGTTCCTGCATCAGGCTGAGAGAGACGACAACGCCGCTGCTGCCAGGACCTTCTCTCTGGCAGGAACCGCCGAGGCGGAGCAGGCCTTCCTTTTCCGGCAGGCTCTGGCCAGCCTCAACAAGCTGAAGGGTTCCGTGAAGAGAACGTTCTATGTTTGCCCGGTCTGCGGATATATGACCGAGCAGATCGCATTCGCGAAGTGCCCCTCCTGCTTCTCGCCAAAGCAACGATTCGAGGCAGTTTCATGAAGACGCAGAAGAGATCGGATGCGCACGGGGGTTGGTCATGACACCGCTTCTCCTATCCCCCGTCTGGTACTCCATGCACCCCATGGTGGTCCATTTTCCGATTGCCCTGCTCCTGGTGACACCGCTGTTCATCCTCATCGGTGCGGCACTGCCTCCGGCGCGCGGACGCCCCTACATGATCGTGGCCCTCATGCTCCTGGCCCTGGGCACCGCCGGTCTCTTCGTGGCATTTCCTACCGGTCAGACAGCCGCGGCAACGGCGCCGCGGAGCCAGGCCGCCGGCTTCCTGCTGCAAACGCATCAGGCGCTTGCTTCTGAAACCAGACTCATCTTCGCCGTGCTCTTCGTGATTGATCTGGGCGTTGTCCTGATCCCCGCCTATCTGCATCGGCCGGAAAGCCGCCTGTTTTCTACCGTCTTGCCACTTTCATTTCTTCTTCTCTATTCCGCGGGGGCCGTGTTTCTGATAAATACAGCCCATGCCGGCGATATGCTGGTCCACGGATCCGAGGTCCACCCCAACAGCTCTGCATCCCAGATCCAGCCGGGGACGACCGAGGCTCCTGGAAACTAAAGTAACCACGTCCGGGGGCTGTGTCACATCGCCTCTCCGCCGAGCTGGCATACCCTGTCCGCAGAAGAGGCAGCCCCGCGTCACTGCCCCACGCAGGCCTCTGCCGTTCCAACCCCCGGATCGCCATGGATACTGAGAAACCATCCGCGCAGCTCCTCTTCTCGAACCTCGATACCGACGGCCTCCGCCGCCAGCAGACTGCCTTCTGTATCCTCACCCTCTTTGTCCTCGCCATGCTCCTCCTGCTGCACACGCTGTTTGCTGTTGTGCTCGGGGAGCCTTCGCTGCCGGTGCTGGGGGTTCTGGGGCTCAGTTTTGTCCTGCGGATGCTCGAACTTGTCTGGCTGCAGAACCGCCGCGACCCCATGACGCCACGCGTCGCCAGGCTCGATGGCGCAGTCTCCATCCTCTCGTTGTTCCTTCTCGCCGGCCTTCTCGCATGGCTCACCAACCGCGATCACAGCCCCTACCAGGTCCTTCTCGCTATCCCTGTTCTCCAGTCCGCCTTCCTGTTTGGTCTTCCGACCACCGTCGTCACCATCCTGGGCGCCAACGCGACCATCTTTCTCTGGCTCTGGCGCTACTTCGCGCAGCATCCTCAGCCCCACACAGCTGAATATGCCGAATATCTCGAGGGTGGGATGCTGGCCGTTGTCTTTGCTCTGATGGGGCTGCTCGTCTGGTTCCTCGTCTCGCAGTGGCGCATGAACCAGAAGCAGCTCGCCGCAACTCTCACCGATCTCCACGCGGCGCGTGAACGGCTTGTCGATGAGGAAAAGCTCGCCGCCATCGGACGCCTGGCAAGCGGCATTGCGCATGAGATCCGTAATCCCGTTGCCATGATCATGAGCGCTCTCAGCATCGCGGCTGATCCATCCATGCAGGCCAGCGAGCGCGAGGAGATGTTTGCCATCGCCAGCCACCAGGCCGACCGCCTTTCCTCTCTGACCACCGATTTTCTGACCTACGCGCGACCCACCGTGCCACGGCGCTCCCCTGTCCTGGTCGGCGATCTGCTCTCCGGAGTTGAGGGATTCGCCCGCGTCCGGGCGGCGGGACGACCGATCCGGATCTCCTGCCGCACGGCTCAGGAGGTCACCGTTGCCATCGACGCCTCGCAGGCGGAAGGCGCCCTGCTTAACCTTACCCTCAACGCCATCGATGCAGTCGCAGAGTCCGGCGCAATCAGTATCAGTTCCGCCATCGCCGCCGGCCTGCTCCGCATTGACGTGGAGAACTCCGGCCCCGCCATCTCCGAACCGCAGATGGAGAGAATTTTTGAGCCTTTCTTCACCACCAAGCCCGCCGGAACCGGACTTGGGCTGGCAATTGCTAGAGGTGTCGCCAGAGCCCACGGCGGCGATCTGTGGGTGAGCAGAAATGAAAACGGATGCGTCGTCTTCACCATGACGCTGGGCATCGATGCGGCGGGTGGCGGCGAACAGGAGGCGGCCGATGGGTAGGATTCTGATCGTGGACGACGAGCCGGGGATGAGGAGAATCCTGGCTGCGAACCTCCAGCGCGATGGCCATGTGCTGGCTGAGGCTTCGGGTGTCATCGAAGCCAGGGCGCTGCTCGCACGCGATGAGTACGATGCGGTACTGACCGACCAGAAGATGCCCGACGGCAGCGGTCTCGACATTCTGCACGCCGTTCAGGAGGACGATTCCACCACCTCCGTCGTCTTTCTCACCGCTGTCGGCACCCTCGAACTGGCGGTTGAGAGCATGCGCCAGGGCGCCTTCGACTTCCTCACCAAGCCCTTTGTTCCCGATGTCGTCCGGTCCGCGGTGAAACGCGCGTGCGAGCGTACGGCTCTGCTGCGCGAAAACGCCGTGCTGCGTACCGCTGTCCAGAAATTCGAGGGCGCCGATGAGATTCTCGGCAACAACCTCGCCATGCAGCTGGTGCGCAACATGATTGCGCGTGTGGCTCCCACCAATTCGACCGTCCTGATCACCGGCGAGACGGGAACCGGCAAGGAACTGGTAGCCCGGGCCATCCACCGCAACAGCGCCCGCGCGCGTAACCCCTTCATTGCCATCAACTGTGCCTCGGTAACCGAGACCCTTCTGGAAAGCGAGCTCTTCGGCCATGAAAAGGGCGCGTTCACCGGCGCGGACAGGGCGAGGGCTGGCCTCTTTGAAGCAGCTCACGAAGGAACCCTCTTCCTCGACGAAGTCGCGGAAATGTCCCCCGCCGCTCAGGCCAAACTGTTGCGCGTCCTCGCCGACGGAGAGATCCAGCGGGTGGGTTCCACCGTCACGCGGCGCGTCAACGTCAGGGTTCTGGCCGCCACCCACCGCAACCTGCAGGAACAGGTCCAGCAGGGGCGGTTCCGCGAGGATCTCTACTATCGCCTGGCCGTGCTGCCCATTCAGCTTCCGCCCCTGCGCGAGCGGAAAGAGGACCTCAGCGAACTCTGCCGGATGCTAACCGCCAGGGTCGCTGCGGAAATCAAGGTTCGGCCCAGGCCTCTCAGCGCCGCCGCCGAAGCAAAGCTGGCGGAATATTCCTTCCCCGGCAACGTCCGGGAGCTCCGCAATCTTCTCGAGCGAGCGCTGATCCTGGGTCAGAGCGCGGAGCTGCAGCCCGAGGACTTCCCGCTCCAGCCTCCCCCCTCACAGCCCCTGAACAGCGAAATGACCATCGAACAGCTCGCAGCGCATCTGCCCCCGCATCTGGATCTCCGTGAGACCCTCAGCCGCCTCGAACGATTACTCATCCTGCGCGCCCTCGAAGGCGCTGATGGCGTTCAGGCCGAGGCAGCCCGGCAGCTGGGACTTTCACGCAGCGATCTCGGCTATAAGGTCGGCAAATACTCCATCGCTGGAATCCTGCAGCCTGGCGGACAAAGAACCATGGTATAAGAGGCTGTGCCGGGCGGCGTTTCCGGTCCGGCCGTCCGGCAACATGGCAATGGACTTCCCTCGCGGCGGGTTACCAAACTGCATCCTTGAAGGACACTCGTCAGGAGACCATCGGCAGGGATTCCCAGCGATCCTGGTCGTGGCGCACGAAGGCTTCGGCATATGTCACGCCCAGCTCGGAG
This sequence comes from Acidobacteriota bacterium, assembly GCA_021792135.1. Taxonomy (GTDB): domain Bacteria; phylum Acidobacteriota; class Terriglobia; order Terriglobales; family Acidobacteriaceae; genus Palsa-343. The sequence continues at coordinate 38,421 of JAJYVF010000002.1, forward strand.
CCGCGGAACCTGTTCATCAATTGATGCACGCTGTAAAACTCTTCCGGGTTCTGACTGGCGTGGGCGTAACAGGCTTCGCGTTTGCGTGCCTCCGTTGCGGTGATGTCCACCAGTCTGGTGGGCCGGAAGGTTTGAGTCTGGATGCCCGACATGACTTCGGTGTAGTAAAGCTCAAATCCCCGGTTCATCTTCAGCCACGCGTCATAGACCAGCAGCGATGTGGCTCGATGGTCGCGATGGGAATCGACAGGCCACGGCGCAAAGACCAGGTCCGGCTTCTCGGCGGCAAGCAACTCGCCAACCTGCTGGTAAGTCGCGTTGGTCACTTCACTGGCCCCGTCAATCTGCCCGGCGAATAAAGCCCGTGCCCTGAGGATGGCACACGCCCTTTCCGCCTCAGCCGTACGAATGCGCGCCGCTTCCGCATGGGATTTGCCAGGGATTCCGGCTTCGCCCCGGGTGAGATAAAGCGCCACCACTTCGTGACCAAGATCAGCATAGCGAGCCATGGTCCCTCCGGCAGAAGACTCCGGATCGTCCGGATGGGCTCCGGCAACAATGACCTTCAGCCTGCGGGAAGCAGCCATCCGGGGGACCTCCTCGGCGAGCAGCGGGAGTCCCATTGCGGCAATGGCGGCGCGGCCGGACGACGTTATCAACGCTCTCCGGGAAATGGGTTTCATGCTCGTAGTCTCCGCTCCCTCCCAACGGATCACCGGCAGACCGCAGATTACTACAGCCCTGCGGCGCGCATTGGGCGCGTGGTCGGCCAGCCGGAACCGCCGCTGCGCCCCTGCCGCCCCCTCCGATTACCTGCGTACTGCACTGCCCGCGATTCTTCTTGCTTCCCCCCGCCGCATCCGCCTACGCTGAAAGGCATGAAAGCTCTGTCCTGGCGACAGAGCTTTTCCCTTTTGGCGGGAACCACGGGAGCGCGCAGCACCGAACCCTGTGCACCCCGGCTCAGGTCGGCTCGTCGCCGCTCCCTGAGAACTGGGATCCGTTCGGAGCAGGATGGTGTAGTAGTAACGAAACAAGCACGGGGGCCGAAATAGCCGACCCTTTGGAATCATCAGCTTCCCGGGGGGGACGATGCCCCAAAAAAGTCAGTATTTTGGCCCCACCCCCCTCCAGGACGTAACTCCGGCGATAACCCCGCTACATTAGCTCCTCGATGAAGGTCCGGGCCACAGCCGGGTCGATGTGTTCGGGGCGGCCGACCATCGGTCCGTCTTTGAGTACCGGCTCGGCCTGATCGAGCGAGGGCAGGTCGGTCCGCTCGTAGAACTTGCCGATGGGGATCTCGTCTCCCCAGATCGTGGACTTTTCCATGGCCGCGACCCAGTCGGTCGCGTCGTAGCTTGCATCGTCTTCGAGCCTCTTCACCCGCGGCCGGAACCACTGGAAGGTGTTGTCGTGGTTATAGGTCACGCAGGGACTGAAGACGTCCAGAAAGGAGAAGCCCTTGTGCTGCAGGCCCTGCTTGATCAGGTCGGTCAGATGCTTCTGGTCGCCGGAGAAGCCGCGGGCGACAAAGGTGGCTCCGGCGGCCAGGGCCATGGTGATCGGATTGATCGGTCCTTCGACGTTGCCGTGCGGCGAGCTTTTGGTCTTCATGCCGAGACGGCTGGTGGGCGAGGTCTGCCCGGTGGTCAGGCCGTAGATCTGGTTGTCCATGATGATGTAGGTCAAATCCACGTTGCGGCGCATGGTGTGGGTGAGGTGGTTGCCGCCGATGCCGAGGCCGTCGCCGTCGCCCCCGGTCACCAGCACGGTGAGCTCCGGGTTGGCCATCTTTACGCCCGAGGCGATGGGCAGCGCCCGGCCATGCAGCGTGTGCATCCCATAGGTCTCGATGAAGCCGGGGAAGTTGGACGAGCATCCGATGCCGCTGATGGTCACCACCTGGTGGTTGGGAATCTGGAGGTCGACGAGGGCCTTCTGCACCGCGGCCAGCACGCCATAGTCGCCGCAGCCGGGGCACCAGTCGGGATCGACGCGGCCCTTGAAATCGGCCACGGTGAGCGGCTTCGGGGTTTCAACAGTTGTCGCCATTGCTCGTCTCCTAAACCATGATCTCGTGCGCCGGGACCGACAGCGTCGTTTCCCCGGCCAGTTGTTCGCGGACCGCTTCCACGATGTGGTGCGGCATGAAGGGCTCGCCGTCGTACTTGCGGATGTGGCCGTCCGCCACAAAGCTGGTCTCGCTGCGCAGGTAGCGCGCGAACTGCCCGGTGTAGTTGTTCTCGACGATAATGGTGCGCTTTGCGCCGCGCAGCTCATCGAGGATGGCTTCGCCGTGCAGCGGAACGAGCCAGCGGATCTGGAGCTGGTTGGCCGTGATGCCCTGCTCGGCAAGCTGGGCGCGGGCCTCCTCAATCACCCCCTGCGTCGATCCCCAGCCGATGAGCGTGACATCGGCATCGCGCGGCCCCTGGAGGCGCGGCGGCGGCACGGCGTGCTCGATGCCCCGGACCTTGCGCATGCGCTTCTCCATCATGGCCCGGCGCTTGCCGGCGTTGGTGTACATGTCGCTGATGAGGACGCCGTCCTCGTCGTGTTCGTCGCTGGCCACCACGTGCGTATAGCCGGGAACGCCGGGGATGGCGCGGGGCGAGACGCCGCTGTCGGTGATGAGGTAGCGCTTGTAGCTGCCGTCACCGTGGCCGTTGGGCGCGGTGATCATTTCGCCGCGATCAACGTGCGGGGCGAAGTCCAGCACCTTCGGATCGACGCTGAGGCGGCCTTCGGAGAGCAGCAGGTCGCAGAGCACGATGCCGGGGACCTGGAACTTGTCGGCGACGTTGAAGATCTCCGGGATGAGGGTGAAGCAGTCGGCGATGTCGACGGGGGCGGCGATGACGCGGGGGTAGTCGCCGAAGGCCGCGCCCAGCATCTGCCAGAGGTCGCCCTGCTCAGTCTTGGTGGGGACGCCGGTCGACGGACCCGCGCGCTGGCAGTCGATGACGACGACGGGGATCTCAGCCATAGCGGAGAGGCCGAGCGCTTCGGTCATGAGGGCGAATCCGCCGCCGGAGGTGGCGCACATGGCGCGGACGCCGGCCTGAGCCGCGCCGATGGCCATGTTGATCACCCCGATCTCGTCTTCGACTTGGCGCACCATGATGCCGGCCTTGCGGCCGTTGGCGGCCATCCAGTGCAGGACGCCCGTGGAAGGGCTCATGGGATAGGCGCAGTAGAACTTAACGCCGGCTGCGGCTCCGCCCATGGCCAGCGCGGTGTTGCCGCTGAGAACGGCGTAGCGGCTATCGGTCATGGGCAGCAGCGTGGCAAAGGGCTGGAAGTGCTGCGTGGCGTAGTCGTAGCCCGCGCGGGCCACGGCGATGTTCTCGTCGGCGACGGCGGGGGCCTTTCTGCCGAACTGCTCGCGGATGACGGCTTCGAGGGACTGGAAGCCGATGCCCGTCATGCTGAGTGCTGCACCCATGGCCAGGGTGTTCTGGGCGACCTTGTTGCGGGTGATGTCGGCCAGGGTGGAGACGGGCAGCGGGCAGAGCTGGACGCCCTCGGCGTGCTCGCCGGGCTTGATGGTGTCGGCGTTGTAAATGCAGGCGCCGCCGGGGCCGAGGAGGCGGAGATGGCGGTCCACCGTGTCCTGATTGAGGGGGATCAGCAGGTCGAGGGAGTCGCCCATGTTGGTCACCGGGTCGGGCCCGGTGCGAATGGTCAGGAAGGTGTGCCCGCCGCGGATGATGGACTGGTAGGCGTTGTAGGCGTTGAGGTGAAGACCGCGACGGCTGAAGATTTTCGCGAGGATGTCGCCGGGGGTGGCAACACCCTGCCCGGCGGCACCTCCGATACCGATGGAGAACGTATGACTCATGTCCACTCCGCTGAATAGTAAGGACCCAGGCGTGGGATGCTCCACCCCACGACACCCACCTGGCGGGTGTCGGGGAACCTGGCTCGTTCACCCCGTCACGCAGACGTGCCGGGAACTCCGACTTCCGAAACGCGAACCAGCATACACCTCCGTGCAGACGTTTCGACAGGGGGGTGGGGCTACGGCGTCTACGGAGAAGCGGTCTTGTGTGGAGAACCTTTCGGTGTCGTCGCCTCCTGTTGGTCGCGACGGCGTTGAGAGGAACCGCTTTGCGATACACCATCTCCAAAAACGCTTTACCGCCAGAGAGCATGCAGCAGAAACTCGCGATTGCCTTCGGCGCCCGTGATGGGGGAGTCGATGACCTCGATGGAGGTGCCGCCGAGTTGTTCCACGCAGACGCGGATGCGGTCCTGGGCTCGCTGGTGAGCTTCGGGATCGCGTACGATGCCGCCTTTGCCGACGTGTTCGCGGCCGGCCTCGAACTGAGGTTTGATGAGGATGACGGCCTGAAGGCGAGGAGCACTTCCCTCAGGGGCTGAAGTCCCTTCGCCCTGGGGTGAAGTTTCGGCATGGCTAAAGCCGTGCCCCTTCGAGACAGCACTCTGCCCGATGGGTGCTTCAATCCCGGCGGCTGGTCCGGGAAGCGCCTCTGGAGGGGAGCAGCGGCGGACGGCTGCAAGCACCGGGGGCAGGACCAGGGTGGCGGAGATGAACGACACATCGACAGCGACGAAGGAGATGCCGGGGGGCAGATCGCCGGGATTGAGCAGGCGGGCGTTGGTGCGCTCCATGAGCGCGACGCGGGGATCGTCGCGCAGACTCTGGGCAATCTGGCCGTAGCCGGTGTCGATGGCCAGGACGCGGGCGGCGCCGTGCTGCAGCATGCAGTCGGTGAAACCGCCGGTGGAGGCTCCGACGTCGAGGCAAGAGCGGCCGCGAAGGTCGATGTTCCAGCAGGCCAGGGCCGCTTCCAGCTTGAGGCCGCCCCGGCTGACGTAGCGCAGTTCGCCGCCGAGGAGGCGGATGGGGGCGGTATCGGGGACAGAATGACCGGGCTTGTCGGCCTTCTGTTCGTCGACGAGCACCCGCCCGGCGAGGATCAGCGCCTGGGCTCGTTCCCGCGTGGCGGCCAGGCCTCGTTCCACCAGCAATTTGTCGAGACGGATTTTCATGGGCGAAGTGGACCGCATCCAAAATGATTTGATGATTTGCGCTTCGGCACCAGAAATTTCGGGCGGCAAAGCAACCTTCCCGGGATGCTGATGCCATGCCGCGCCCCTGGCGATTAAGCTGGATGTGAGACTGTCTCGATTATCCTCCGATGGATACCCACCTCACCGACGACGACGAGCAGCGGCGCCTGCACCCGCTGAACTGGATTGGATGGATCCTGGCCGCGCTGCTTCTGGCGGCCGCGGCGGGACTGGCGCACCACGCAGCCCGGCTGCAGCGGCAGCTGAACGCGTCGGAGGGGAACGCTTCGCAGCTGCAGGCGCAGCTGAATCACGCCAGTCAAATTGTCGCAGTGCTGACCTCGCCGGAGGCAACCCACATTCTGCTGACGGAGAACCGGCAGCCGCCGCATCCGGTGGGGCAGGTGAGCTGGCTGGCGGATAAGGGGGCGCTGGCGTTCGTCGCGGGTGGACTGCGTCCGATCTCTGCGGACAGGACCTATGAGCTGTGGCTGGTCCCGGAGCGCGAAAAGGCGCCGATTCCGGCGGGACTGTTTCGTCCCAATGCGGAGGGGGGCGCCACCGTGGTTCTGCCGCCGGTCCCGGCGAATACGCAGGCGAAGAGCTTCATGGTGACGGTCGAGCCGGCGCAGGGATCGGAGACGCCATCGCTGCCGATCGTCATGCAGGGGCAGGCGCCGTGAGTTGCTCTCCGCTCCCGCGAACCGCGATACACTGCCCCTTACGGCAGCCGCGCATGGCGCGCGCTTGGGAAACCTGACTTCGCTATGACGACAAAACCGCCCGTCACACTTGCAGTGGATATCGGCGGCACAGGACTGAAGGTGCTGTGCCTGGATCATAAGGGCAAATCGCTGACGGAGCGGCTGCGAACGCCGACTCCCAGTCCGGCCACGCCGGCGCGGCTGCTGGCGGCGCTGGACAAGCTGAAGGCGCAGATGCCCGCGTTCGACCGGGTGAGCGTCGGGTACCCAGGCGTGATTAAGCGGGGCGTAGTGCTGACGGCGGTGAATCTGCACCCGAAGTGGATCGGCTACCCGCTGCGGGCCGAGCTGGAGAAGCGCTGGAAGAAGCCGGTGCGGGTAGCCAATGATGCCGCAGTGCAGGGATTTGGTGCGATTCAGGGGCATGGCGTGGAGATGATCATCACGCTGGGAACGGGGATGGGCTCGGCGCTGTTCACGGATGGGAGGCTCTGCCCGGGGCTTGAGCTGGGGCATCATCCGTGGCTGGAAAAGACCTACGAGGACTACCTGGGGCGGCGCGGCCTGAAAAAATACGGCGAGAAGAAGTGGAACAAGCTGCTGCAGAAGGCCATTGCCCAGACGGAAGCGACCTTCAGCTGGGATCACCTGTACCTGGGCGGCGGCAACACCAAGCTGGTGAAGATGGAAACCCGTCCGGAAGTCTCGATCGTGTCGAATCTGGACGGGCTGCTGGGTGGTGTGGCGCTGTGGAGGGATGAAGACAGCGCGCAGGTTCAGCGGTTAGCTGGTAGCCGGTAGCGGGTGGCCTGTGGTTGCCGGTCATGAGGAGATCAGCGCACCACCGCCTGCATCCCTCTTCTGCCGACGGCAGGCAAAAGCGGGGCACCCGCACCCCGGGGTGCCATGGCGCCATGAAGAGTGCTGCTCAGCGCGTCACGACGTGCTCGGCGTGCAGGCGCTGCAGCGGATTCACCGTAATCTTGCGGCGCTGCAGAGCGGCGATGCCTTCCGCGGCTGCGCGGGCCGCGGCCATAGTGGTGATGGTGGGAATGCGCGCCAGTACGGCGGCGCGGCGAATGGCTTTCTCGTCGAAGAACGGGTCCTGCCCGCGGGGCGTGTTGACGATGAGCTGGATGCGGTCGCCCTTGATGAGGTCAACCACGTTCGGGCGGCCTTCCTTGACCTTGTAGACGCGCTCGACCGTCATGCCTGCTCGCTCGATGGCGTTGGCTGTGCCTTCCGTGGCCACGAGATGGAATCCGAGTTCGACATACTGGCGGGCCAGGTTGACGAGGTTCGTTTTGTCGCGGTCGCTCACGCTGAAGAAGACGGTGCCCTTGAGCGGAAGCTGCTGGCCTGCAGAGAGCTGCGCCTTGGCGAAGGCTTCACCGAAGTTGTCGGCCACGCCCATGACTTCGCCGGTGGACTTCATCTCCGGACCAAGAACAACGTCGACGCCAGGAAACTTGTTCCACGGGAAGACGGGGGACTTGACGTAGAAATGCGTGCCGGTGCCGAGGTCCTTGTCGCCGATGTCGAGGAAGTCGCGCAGGCGGCGGCCGTTCATGAGGCGCGAGGCAATCCTGGCCAGCGGCACGCCGGTGGCTTTGGAGACATAAGGCACGGTGCGCGAGGCGCGCGGGTTGACTTCGATGACAAAGACTTTGTCCGGCTGGCCCGGTCTGCGCTGGATAGCGAACTGGAGGTTGACCAGGCCGACGACGTGGAGCGCGAGCGCGAGCTGGCGGGTGTAGCCGCGGATGGTATCCAGGGTTGCGGGAGCCAGATCGACGGCGGGCAGCACGCAGGACGAGTCGCCGGAGTGGATTCCGGCCTCTTCGATGTGCTGCATGATGCCGGCAATGACGACGTCGCGGCCGTCGCAGAGAGCATCGACATCGACTTCGACTGCATCTTCGAGGAAGTGATCGACGAGGACAGGCCGCTCCTGCGAATACTCGACGGCTTCCTTCATGTAGCGCGAGACGCTTTCCGCATCGAAGGCGATGACCATGGCGCGGCCGCCCAGGACATAGGAGGGGCGGACGAGCACGGGATAGCCGATGCGCTCCGCGCCCGCGAGAGCTTCTTCCACACTGGTGGCGATGACGCCCGGCGGCTGAGGAATTTGTAACTCTTCGAGGAGCTTACCGAAACGCTTGCGGTCTTCGGCGAGGTCGATGGACTCGGGCGACGTGCCAAGGATCGGCACGCCCGCGGCCTTGAGGCGCAGCGCGAGATTCAGCGGCGTCTGACCGCCGAACTGGACGATCATGCCGACTTCGGCGCCACCGGAGGCTTCGTGCTCGTAGACGGCGAGGACGTCTTCCAGAGTCAGCGGTTCGAAGTAGAGGCGGTCGCTGGTGTCGTAGTCAGTGGAGACGGTCTCCGGGTTGCAGTTGACCATGATGGTCTCGCAGCCGTCTTCGCGGAGCGCGTAGGCAGCGTGGCAGCAGCAGTAATCGAACTCAATGCCCTGCCCGATGCGGTTGGGACCGCTGCCAAGGATGATGACTTTGCGCGTGGGTGTCGGGGGCGCTTCGTCCTCTTCGTCGTAGCTGGAGTAGAGATAGGGCGTGAAGCTTTCGAATTCGGCGGCGCAGGTGTCGACGAGCTTGTAGACGGGGCGGATGCCGTGTCGGCGGCGCAGATTGCGGACCTGCTCGACTCCTTCATTGCCGGGCAATGACCAGACTTCGGCCAGGCGCTCGTCGGAAAGCCCGAGGCGCTTCAGTTTCCGTAACTGTTCCGGCGACGCATTTTCCGGAGTGGTTCCGGCGAGCCTGGCGGTTGCCTCGGAGATTTCCCGGATCTGGTACAGGAACCAGGGATCCATGGAGGTGAGGCGCGCGACTTCGCGCACGGTGTGGCCTTCCCGGAAGGCGAAGCGGATGTAGTTGAGGCGCTCCGGCTGCGGCGTGACGAGGCGCTGGGTGAGGCGGCGGCGCTCGAGGACTTCGGCACCGGCTTTCTTCCCGGTATCAAGGGAGCGCATGGCCTTCATCAGGGCTTCCTTGAAGGTGCGGCCGATGGCCATGACTTCGCCGACGGACTTCATCTGCGGACCGAGGTTCTCGTCGGCTCCGGAGAATTTTTCAAACTGCCACTTGGGGATCTTCACCACGACATAGTCGATGGTCGGTTCGAAGCAGGCCGGAGTCATCTTCGTGATGTCGTTGGGAATTTCGTCGAGCGAGTAGCCGACGGCCAGGCGCGCCGCGATCTTGGCGATGGGAAAGCCGGTGGCCTTGGAGGCCAGCGCCGAGGAGCGCGAGACGCGCGGATTCATTTCGATGACAACCATGCGGCCGGTGGTGGGGTTGACGGCGAACTGCACGTTGGAGCCGCCGGTTTCGACGCCGATTTCGCGCATGACCCGGATCGCCGCATCGCGCATGGCCTGGTATTCGCGGTCGGTGAGGGTCTGGGCAGGGGCGACGGTAATGGAGTCGCCGGTGTGCACGCCCATCGGATCCATGTTCTCGATGGAGCAGATGATGATGACGTTGTCGGCGAGGTCGCGCATGACCTCGAGCTCGAATTCCTTCCAGCCGAGAACAGACTCTTCGATGAGGCACTCGTGCACGGGCGAGAGGTCGAGGCCGCGGGCGAGGATCTCCATCAGTTCCTCGCGGTTGTAGGCGATGCCACCGCCCGATCCGCCGAGGGTAAAGGAGGGCCGGATGATGACGGGAAAGCCAATCTTGGTGGCGAAATCGAGGCCGTCGCGCAGGTTGTTCACCAGCGCCGAGCGCGGGACGTCGAGGCCGATGCGGGTCATCGCGTCCTTGAAGAGGAGGCGGTCTTCGGCCTTCTTGATGGCTTCGAGTTTTGCGCCGATCAACTCGACGCCGTAGCGGTCGAGGATGCCGGAATCAGAAAGCTCGACGGCGAGATTGAGGGCGGTCTGCCCGCCGACGGTGGGCAGAACGGCGAACTTCCCCTGGCGCGCATCGCCGCGGAGCATCTCCGACTCGATGCGGATGACTTCCTCGAGGTAATCGCGGGTGAGGGGCTCGATGTAGGTGCGATCGGCCAGTTCGGGATCGGTCATGATGGTGGCGGGGTTCGAGTTCACCAGCACGACTTCGTAGCCTTCAGCCTTGAGGGCTTTGCAGGCCTGGGTGCCGGAGTAGTCGAACTCAGCCGACTGGCCGATGACGATCGGGCCGGAGCCGATCACGAGGATTTTAGTGATGTCGTTGCGGCGTGGCATGTTCCGTCTGCTGCTCTCAGTGTCTCAGGTTCATAAAAATGGCGGGAGATGAACCCCGCCCCTTGCAAAGCCTCTTCAGAAGGACTTCACCCCTTCCACTCCTCCATCATTTTGCGGAAGTCGCGGAAGAGGTAGTGCGAATCGTGGGGGCCGGGGCTGGCTTCGGGGTGGTACTGCACGCTGAAGAGCGGCAGGTTGCGATGGCGCAGGCCCTCGAGCGTGTTGTCGTTCAGGTCGATGTGCGTCAGATCCACTTCGCTGGGATTGAGCGAGCCCGGGTCGACGGCGAAGTTGTGGTTATGGCAGGTGATCTCGACCTTGCCGTTTTCCATGCACTTAACCGGGTGATTGCCACCGTGATGGCCGAATTTGAGCTTGTAGGTTTTGCCGCCGAGGGCGAGGCCGATGAGCTGGTGGCCGAGACAGATGCCGAAGATCGGCGCGCGGCCGGCGAGGCGGCGGATGTTTTCCTGAGCGTAAGTGACCGGCTCCGGATCGCCGGGGCCGTTGGAGAGGAATACGCCGTCGGGTTTGAGGGCCAGCACGTCTTCGGCGGAGGTCTGCGCCGGGACCACGGTCACGCGGCAGCCTTCGGCATGGAGCATGCGCAGGATGTTCTTCTTGATGCCGTAGTCGTAGGCGACAACGTGCAGATCGGGGCTCGCGATGGCCGGCTCTTCATCGGCACGCAGCGGGTCGGGGCCGTCATTCTGCCACTCGTAGCGGTCCCTGGTGGTGACCACTCCGGCGAGGTCGGTGCCATCCATCTTGCGGATGGAGCGCGCCGTCGCAATCAGGACGTCGGGATCGGATTCGATGGTAGAGATGACGCCGCGCATGACGCCGTTGCTGCGGAGATGGCGGACGAGGGCGCGTGTGTCGATTTCCGAGATGACGGGAACGCGCCAGCGCTCCAGATATTCATCGGCGACCTGCTGGGAACGCCAGTTGGAGCTGATCGGCGAGAATTCCCGCGTGACCAGGCCTTCGATGTACGGCTTCGCGGCTTCGTTATCGGCGGCGTTGGTGCCGTAGTTGCCGATCTGGGGATTGGTCAGAACGACAATCTGCCCGGCGTAGGAGGGATCGGTGAAGATCTCCTGATAACCGGTCAGCGATGTGTTGAAAACAACTTCTCCGCGGCATTCGCCCTGGGCGCCGTAGCCTTCGCCCCTGAAGATGCGCCCGTCTTCGAGCGCAAGGATTGCCTGCATGGATACTCCGAGGACTGGATTCTTCTGATTCTATCAGGGAGAGGCGGACGATTTCCTGCCATCGCGGTGGGAAACGAGGACCGTAATCGAGGCTGGACGGAAAGGCCCGCCGAGGCGGGCTTTCCGGGTGTTCTCTCAGTTCTGCGGAGGCGTTGAGGAGGGCGGCTGCGGTTGGACCTGCGCAGGAGGCTGGCCCTGCTCCTGCCGCTGCAGCTGCTGCTTCTGGGTGGGCGGTGTCACTTCCGGTTCGGGTTTGGCCGGCTGGATACCCGGGATAGAAGGTGGGGTCTGTACATTGCCGCTGGCCGCATCGATGATCGAGATCCCGTAACGGTCGAGGGTGCTGGCCAGCACCTCGCGCAGAGCGGCGCGGTCCATGGCGTACTGCGTGGTGGCCGAGATGAGGCTGTCTTCCGCCGCCGCAAGGTTCTTCTCCTGCTGCAGCACGTTGGCGGTGGTGGAGGCGCCGAGGTGGAGCTTTTTCTCCTCCGCATCCAGGCTCTGGCGGTTGTAATCGCGATTGGCCTCGGCGGACCTGACCGCCGCACGGTCGTTGGTCAGCGCGTACTGGTCATTGACCACGTTCATCCGAATCTGTACGTAGACCTGTTGAAGCTGCAACTGCGCCTGGCGGTACTCCAGCTGGGATCGCGCCTGTTCAGACTGCGCGCGGCGGTTGCGGAGGGGAACGTTGAGGTTGAACATCACACCCTTATTCGGCGCGCTGCTGTTGAAGAGATTGCCGAAGACGGTGCTGTAACCGGCCCCCGTCAGCGAATGGCAGCCGCCGGGGACACCGAAGGCCACCAGAAGGCCGTTATTGCAGTAAGGACTGACAGAGCCACCGAGTGCGGAGGCTCCGTAAAAGGCCTCGACGTCCAGCACGGGAAGCAGCGCGTTCCTTTCGCCCTTCAGCGTGATCTCGTCATTTCTGAGATTCAGGATGCCCTGCTCGATGGCGGGGCTGTTCGCGTCCGCTTCGCGGACGAGTTCGTCGGCACCCATATGCTCTTCCGGCGTCTCCTCGAGGCTGACGCGATCGGTGGGAATGACCGGGGCATTGGCCAGCACGGGATCGTCCAGGTTGCGGGAGATGGCCTGCTTCATCACCAGCTGCTGGTACTCCAGTTTGTTTTCCGAGGCGATCAGGGCCTGCTGATCGCTGGCCATCCCGCTGCGGGCATTGACGACATCAAGCGGGGCCAGGCTGCCGATCTGCAGCTGCTTCTCGTTATCCTGCACCAGGCGGGTGGATTGGGCGAGGGCGCGCTCCTTGGACTGCACGTCCTCATAGGCGCCCACCAGCCCCCAGTAGATGTTCTCGACCTGATTGATCGTATAGAGGAGCTGCGCGCGGAAAGCCGAATCGGCAATGCGCCGGTCATTTTTTGCCTGGACGATGAAACGGCCGTTGACACCCCAGCCAAGCCCCTGCAGAAGGTGCTGCGTCAGCGCAAAGTTGAAGGTGGACTGCAGGGTGGGGCTGAAGAAGTCGAACGGATTATCCGTTGTCAGCCGCGTGTTCTGGAAGCTCACCTGCATGGTGGTGCCGGTCATGAAGCCCTGGTTGTAGGTGAAATTGTAGGTATTGGTGTTCTGGTTGATGGCCGGCAGGCCGCCGGAAAAGATCGGGCTCTGTTCCGGCTGAATCATGTGATTCAGCTCGATGGTGCCGGTGAGGGACGGATCGAGGAGTACCGGCACTGTGCCGCCGCCGCTCGTGGTACGCTGAACGCCCCCAAATCCGGCACCGGCGCCGCCGGCCGCAGTACTGGTTCCGCCGGGGCCGCCGCCCACGGGAGTGGCGGTCGTGCCCCCGCCGAGGGTGTTGGTCACGGTCCCGGCGTTAACACCGAGCAGCGTGTTGCCGGAGCGGGCGCGCAGCAGGTCCGTATCGGCAATATCGAGATTGATCCGCTGGATGGCGATATCGTAGTTATTCTGGAGCGCCAGCAGGACAGCATCGCCCAGACTGAGATAAATCTTGCCGCTTTTCACCAGGTCGTCGAGCTGCAGCGAATTGAGAAAATTGGGCCGCGGCACGCTGGTGGGCAGATAAGGTGCTATGGGGTTAGGCCAGTATCCGCGCATCTTCGTAAAATCGCGGCCTGAGGGCCGCATGAAGAGCGGCTGCGTTAAATTCGGCGCAGGCTCGGGCGGAAGGCCCGGGGCAGCGGGAGTGTTCTGCTGCGGGGCCTGGGCCCACGACGGAGCGGTTCCGACGAGTATGCAACCGATGGCCGCTGCAGCTTTGAGTTTTTGGAAGAGGGTACCCTGACTTTTTTCGCGACAGTTACGGGAAACTGACATGGACTGTCTCCACTCCTGTGAGCAATACGCTGCGGACCTCGGAACAGACGCATACCCCCGCACTGCGACTATGCACGCCCAGGCCCAGGAAACCGATTCGGCTCCTCAGCAATACGCGGTGAGCCTCGGCCCGGTTCCACAGACTGTTAACCACGTTCAGGAAAGCTGAGTATATCTCAGAGATTCGATGATTCCGGAGATAACTCTGGTGCAACAAAGTGACCCAAAAAGTTAATCTATGAGCGCGAGATCGGCAGAGGGGTCCAACTGGAAAATCACCGTCGCCTATGACGGCACCGACTTCCGCGGATGGCAGGTGCAGCCGCATTGCGTGACGATCCAGGGCGCGCTTGCCGATGCCATCGAGCGCGTCACCGGCGAGCGTGTATTGCCGCAGGGCAGCGGACGCACCGACGCGGGTGTCCATGCACGCGGGCAGGTGGCGTCGTTCTTCCTCCTGGCGCCGATTCCGGAGGCAAGCTTACTGCGGGCGCTGAATCGTGCATTGCCGGAATCGGTGCGGGTGCTTCATGCTGAGCGAGCCGCGGCGGAGTTTCATGCGCGGCATTCGGCGCGTGCGAAAACCTATGAGTACCGGATCTTTCGTGGCGAGATTTGTCCTCCGTGGACGGCCCGCTTCGCGTGGGCGCTGAACTGGCCTCTGGATGTGGAAAAGATGCAGTCGTCGGCACAGATCGTCGTGGGCACTCACGATTTCACTTCATTTGCGGCAAACAATCCGGACCAGTCGGCGCGCTGCGGGGGAAGTTCGCCGGAGGAAGGAAATATCCGCGCCATCTTTGCATCGCAGTGGAGGCATGAGGACGATCTGCTGATTTACCGGGTGCGAGGCGATGGCTTTCTGCACCACATGGTGAGGAATCTGGTGGGAACCTTCGTCGCTGCGGGGCGCGGGCGAATCGCGCCCGCGGAGATAAGACGCATTCTGGAAGCAAGATCGCGTTCGGCAGCCGGCGCGACCGCTCCGGCGCGGGGATTGTTTCTCGACAGTGTGGAGTACTGAGCGTGGTGCCATGGGGCTTTCTGAATGACTGTGCCGCTCTTAAGATGCGCTCCATGCCGTCCCTTGCTGTTGGTCGCGCGGGCGTTGAGACGAACGGCCTCCGGAACCACGGATTCAGAAAACGCGTTAGGCTGAAGCTTTCATGGGATCGCCGACACCTGCATTCGCATCCATCGCCCGGCTGGCCGCCGACCGCCAGGTCCACCACGCGTTTCAGTGGCTGCACCTGCAGGAGCAGCGGATCATGCAATGGCAGAGGGAGCTGGTGAGCATCCCGGCTCCGCCCTTCGGGGAGCGGGCGCGCGGCGAGTGGCTGCTGGCGCGCTTTCGCGAATTGGAACTGGCCGATCCGCACATCGACGAGGCCGGGAACGTTGTCGCGACCCGGGCGGGTATGGGACCGGAGGCAGGGCGGATCCTGTTGTCCGCGCACATCGATACGGTCTTCCCGGCAGGCACACCGATTGAGCCGGTACAGCGCGGGTCGCGCCTGGAAGCGCCGGGCGCCTGCGATAACGGGGCGGGGGTTGCGGCGATGCTGGCCACAGCCGCTGCCCTCCAACAGGCACGAATCGCCACGGAGTGCGGCGTGGTGTTCATCGGAAATGTGGGAGAAGAAGGCGAAGGCAACCTCAGCGGCATGCGGCACATTTATCGCAATGCGGCTGTACGCGATGGAATCCGGGCGCACTTGGTGCTGGACGGCGCGGGCCAGGAAGCGACCGTCACGCATGCGCTCGGCAGCCTGCGGTTTCTGGTGACGATCAGTGGGCCGGGCGGACACGCGTGGACCGACGCAGGCAGACCCAACCCCATTGTGATTCTAAGCTCGGCAATCCACCGCCTGGCCGAAGTGGCTCTGCCGGATTCGCCACGGACGACGGTGAACGTGGGCACGATCGAGGGTGGCACTGCGGTCAATGCGATTCCGGAGCAGGCGACGGCACGCTTCGATCTGCGCTCCACCGACCCGCAGCAGCTGATCCGGCTGGAGGTGCTGCTGCGCCGGGCGGTAGAGGATGCGGTGCTGAATGCCGGACGCGGCGGGCGGCAGGAATCGAATGGGACCCGGTGGAAGCTTGAGAAGATCGGCCACCGGCCTGCGGGACAGCTGGCGCAGAACTCGCGTCTGCTGGAGGTGCTGCGTGCTGTCGATCGGCACCTCACCATCCGGAGCGAGGCACGCGTGGCCTCGACGGACGCGAACATTCCTCTCTCGCTGGGCGTGCCTGCGGTCAGCATCGGCGGGGGCGGCGAAGGCGGCGGCATTCATACCTTCGCCGAGTGGTACGACGGCCGGGGACGCGAGCTGGGGCTGCGGCGTATCCTGCTTCTGCTGCTGGCAATGGCCGGGAGCTAAACCGTGAAAGCCCTCGTCGTCCTGATCGCATTCCTCATGACTGCTCCTCTTGTTCCCGCGCAGGCACACAACTCCGCGGACGCCGTCTTTTACCACGGCAACATTCTGACCGGCGTGGATCTCGAAGACGCACATCCACAGCGTGTTTCTGCGCTGGCGGTGGCGCATGGAGAGATTGTCGGGACCGGGTCCGATGCCGATGTGCTGGCGAAGTACAGGGGACCGCGCACAAAGAGAATCAACCTGCGGGGCGCCTTCGTGATGCCGGGTTTCAACGACGCGCACGCCCACCTGGGGATGGGCGGCCGGATTCTGCTGTCGGTCGATCTGCTGGGCGTGAAATCGCTGGCTGAGATGCAGGCGCGGATTCGCGCCGCGGCGCAGAAAGCCGCGCCCGGGCAGTGGCTCACGGGCGGCGGCTGGGATCATACGCTCTGGCCTGGAGGGAAACTGCCGGACCGGCGGGATATCGATGCTGCGACGCTGGGACATCCGGCGATCTTCACGCGTGTGGACGGCCACATCGCTGTTGCGGATTCGGCGGCGCTGGCCGCCGCGGGTATCACGCGCGCGACACCGGCGCCAGAGGGCGGCGAGATCGATCATGCGGCGAACGGCGAGCCGACGGGAATCCTGCGGGAGACGGCACAGTCGCTGGTCCGGGTGCCTCCGCCGACGCCGGAACAGCGCAGACGCGGGCTGGAGCTGGCGATCCAGGATGCGATTTCGCATGGCGTGACCACGGTGCAGGATTTCTCCGACTGGGACGATTTCCTGGCAATGGAGCGGATGGAGCGCGAGGGCCGGCTGCCGGTGCGAATCTCGGAGTGGATTCCCTTCGCCGAGCCGCTGAGCATCGAGAAAGAGCAGCGCGCGCAGCATCCGAAGACGGACCGGATGCTGCGCACGACGATGCTGAAGGGCTTCATGGATGGCTCGCTGGGCTCGCGCACGGCGGCGCTGCATTTGCCGTACTCGGACGATCCGGGGAACTCGGGCATTCCGCGCTTCGAGCAGAGCCAGCTGAATGCCATGGCCATCGAGCGGGCGAAGGCCGGGTTTCAGATGGGCTTTCACGCGATCGGCGATCGGGCCGTGGACATGGCGCTGAACGCCTTTGCCGCAGCCGAAGCAGCGCTGGGACCGCCGATGCGCATCGTGCCCCCGCGCGTGCCGCCGGTGCGAAAAGGGGCGCAGCCGGAGTACCGGCCGGCCACCATTTTCCCGTTCATCAACCTGCGCTATCGGATCGAACACAGCCAGGTAGTGACTCCCGGGGATTTCGCGCGATACAAAGAGCTGGGCGTGATCGCATCGATGCAGCCGAACCATCTGCTGACGGATATGGCGTGGGCTGAAAAGCGGCTGGGGCCGGAGCGGTCGAAGTATGCCTATGCGTGGAAATCGTTTCTCGACGCACATGTGCCGCTGGCATTCGGGACCGATTATCCGGTCGAACCCATCACGCCTTTTCGCGGAGTCTATGCGGCCGTGACACGGGAGAATGAGGCGGGCACGATGAGCTTTCATCCCGAACAGAAGCTGACCATCTGGCAGACACTCTATGCCTACACGCAGGGATCGGCGTTTGCGGAGTTCGCGGAGACGTGGAAGGGAAAGCTGGCGCCTGGCTTCGTTGCGGATTTCGTGGTGCTGGACCGCGATCTGACGGCTATCCCTCCGCATGAGATCCTCGGCACAATCGTGCTGAGGACGGTCGTCGGCGGAAAGACGGTCTATACCCGGCCGGCCTCTCGATAGCGGTCAGGCCCGGCACAGCAACCATCCAACCCGTGCCTGCAGCCGCCGGATGAAATTCACGCGGGCCTCAGCCCTGCCCAGTTACAATCGAAGGATAATTGCCTGTGGTAAAGATCGGAGCTTCAGGAAGACGGACCCTCAGGGGCTAAAGTCCGGTGATTTTGCGACACGTATGGCCCCTTCGCCTGCGCTCCGGGCAGGCTGTGAAGCCGTTCCCCGTCAAAACAAGGCCTGCACCACAGGCTGATAACTGCACTCAGGAGACTGCCCACGATGGCAACTGCCACCCTGGAACGTAACGCCGCCACCTACAAAGTAGCCGACCTGTCGCTCGCTGACTGGGGGCGCAAAGAGATTTCCATCGCCGAACACGAGATGCCCGGGCTGATGGCCATTCGCCGCAAATATGCCGCAGAGAAGCCGCTGGCCGGAGTTCGGGTTTCCGGATCGCTGCACATGACGATCCAGACAGCTGTGCTGATCGAGACGCTCAAGGATCTGGGCGCAACCGTTCGCTGGGCCAGCTGCAACATCTTCTCGACGCAGGATCATGCCGCC
This sequence comes from Acidobacteriota bacterium, assembly GCA_021792135.1. Taxonomy (GTDB): domain Bacteria; phylum Acidobacteriota; class Terriglobia; order Terriglobales; family Acidobacteriaceae; genus Palsa-343. The sequence continues at coordinate 56,611 of JAJYVF010000002.1, forward strand.
GCCGCGATTGCCGCCGCGGGGATCCCGGTCTTTGCGTGGAAGGGCGAGACGCTCGAAGAGTACTGGTGGTGCACGCTGCAGGCGCTCAGCCACTCCGATGGCAAAGGGCCGCAGCTGATCGTGGACGATGGCGGGGATGCGACGCTGCTGATCCACAAAGGCTATGAGCTGGAAGAGGGCGACAACTGGGTCAACACGCCTTCTTCGAGCGAAGAAGAGCAGGTCATTAAGAAGCTCCTCAGGGATGTTTACGCCGAGGATCCGCAGCACTGGCACAAAGTGGTACGGGAGTGGCGCGGCGTCTCCGAGGAAACCACCACGGGCGTACACCGGCTCTACAAGATGAAGGAGCAGGGCAAGCTGCTGGTGCCGGCGATCAACGTCAACGACTCCGTCACAAAATCGAAGTTCGACAACCTGTATGGCTGCCGCGAATCGCTGGCCGACGGCATTAAGCGCGCCACCGACGTGATGATGGCGGGCAAGGTCGCGGTCATCTGCGGATATGGCGATGTGGGCAAGGGCTCGGCGCATTCCCTGCGCGGCATGGGCGCGCGCGTCATCGTGACGGAGATCGATCCCATCAATGCGCTGCAGGCGGCGATGGAAGGCTTCGAAGTCACGACCATCGAAGACACGCTGGGACGAGGCGATATCTACGTCACCTGCACGGGCAATGTCGACATCATCACGCTCGATCACATGAAGAAGATGAAGGATCAGGCCATCGTGTGCAACATCGGGCACTTCGATAACGAGATTCAGATGGACAAGCTGAATCAGGCCCCCGGCGTGAAGAAGACGAACATCAAGCCGCAGGTGGACCAGTACACATTCCCGGCGGAAAAGGGCAAGCCGGAGCACAGCATCTTCATCCTGGCGGAAGGCCGCCTGGTGAACCTGGGCTGCGCGACGGGGCACCCAAGCTTCGTCATGAGCAACAGCTTCTCCAACCAGACGCTGGCGCAGATCGATCTGTGGAAGAACCGCGACACCTACACGATCGACGTCTATACACTGCCCAAGCGGCTGGATGAGGAAGTGGCACGGCTGCACCTCGAGAAGATCGGCGTGAAGCTGACGAAACTCACACCGGCCCAGGCCGAGTACATCGGCGTGTCCCCCGAGGGTCCCTACAAGTCGGAGCATTACCGCTACTGATGCGAGTTGCCATCCGAACCGGGTTTGCGCAAGCAGGCCCGCTTTCCGGATGGGCAGGACAGGTGCTGCCAGCATGGATTCCTCGTTCGGTGTCTCCTTTGAATTGTTTCCGCCCCGCACACCCGAGGGCGTGGCAAAGCTGCCTGCCGTCATCGGACAGCTGGCTGCTGCGCGCCCCGACTATTTCTCCATCACGTACGGCGCCGGCGGTTCCAATCAGGAGGGCACTTACGAGACCATGATGACGGTGGTCAGGCAAACCGGCGTGGAAGCCGCGCCGCACCTGACCTGCGTGGGCTCGACGCGCTCCCACATCGCTGCCCTGCTCGACCGCTATCGCGAGGCGGGCGTGAAGCGGATTGTCGCGCTGCGCGGCGATCTGCCTGCTACGGCGATGAGCCCTGCCGCGCCGGGTGATTTTCATTACGCCAATGAGCTGGTCAGCTTCATCCGCGCGACCCATGGCGACGCCTTCAGGATCGAAGTGGCCGCGTATCCGGAGATGCATCCGCAGGCGCCAAACCCCGGTGTGGACTTCGAGAACTTTCGCCGCAAGGTGGACGCTGGCGCGGACGGAGCGCTGACGCAGCTCTTCTACAACGTCGAGGCCTACTTCGATTTCATGGATCGCTGCGCCCGAGCCGGAATCCGTATCCCGGTGGTGCCCGGCATCATGCCAATTACCGGCTTTGCGAACACGGTGCGCTTCTGCACCGGCTGCGGGGCCGACCTGCCGCGCTGGGTGCGCCTGCGTCTGGAGGAGCTGCAGGACGATAAGGCGGCGCTGATGGACTTCGGCATCGGTGTAGTGACGCGGATGTGCGAGACGCTGCTGCGAAACGGGGTACCCGGGCTGCACTTCTACACCGTCAATCAGGCCGAACCTACCCTGCGCCTGTGCCAGAACCTGAAGCTCTGCCTTCCTGCCTGATAGGGCCGAGGGAAGCAGAGCGGCCAGCGCTCATTTTGCGGCTTCGGCCATGACCTTTTTGTAGATCGGCGACAGTTCGCGCAGACGCGCCACCGCGGCGGGGACGATCTCCAGCGAATAGTCGACGTCGGCATCCGTGTTGAGCTTGCTGAGGCTGAAGCGCAGGCTGGCGCGGGCGTCCGCCAGGGACAGCCCCATCGCCTTCAGCACATGCGACGGCTCGGTGGAACCCGACGAGCAGGCCGATCCGCCGGAAACCGCCAGGCCCTTGAGGTCGAGAGCGATGACCAACGCTTCGCCTTCGAGATGACGGAAGCAGATGTTCGTCGTATTGGGGACGCGCGGCTGGCCCGCCCCATTAACCACGCATTCATCGATCGCGCCCAGCAGGCCGTCTTCAAGGCGATCGCGCCGGAGGCCGATGGCTTCGACAGCACCGTCGCTCAGGCCGGCGAGCGCGATCTCCGCAGCCTTGCCCAGCCCCACGATTCCGGGGACGTTCTCGGTGCCGGCGCGGCGCTGGCGCTCATGGGCTCCGCCGAAGACCAGAGGCTCGAAACGCGTGCCGCGGCGCACATAAAGGACGCCAATACCCTGTGGCGCGTGGAGCTTATGGCCGGAGAGGCTGAGCAGGTGGCAGCCGATTGCTGACACGTCAATGGAAATCTTGCCCGCGGCCTGGACTGCGTCGGTGTGGAAGGAGACCTCGGCCTCGGCGGCAATCCTGCCAATCTGCTCGACGGGCTGGATGACGCCTGTCTCGTTGTTGGCCATCATGACGCTGATGAGCTTTGTCCTGGGCTTCAGCGCCCGGTAGACATCGAAGGGATCGACAAGGCCGCCGGACGAGACCGGCAGAAAGGTGACCTCGATGCCGCGCTCCTGAGCCTTCTGCGCCGCATGCAGCACGGCATGGTGCTCGATGGACGAGGTGATGAGGTGGTCTCCGGGGCGCAGGATTCCGAAGATGGCGGTGTTGTCGCTCTCGGTGCCGCCGGAGGTGAAGACGATCTCGGTGGGACGGCAGTGCAGCAGTGCCGCAACCTGCTCGCGGGCGCGCTCGACCGCTGTGCGGGCATGCTGGCCGTGCTGGTGGATCGAGGACGCGTTACCAAAAGCGTCGGTGAAAAACGGCCGCATCGCCTCAAATACCTCGGGCAGAACCGGGGTGGTCGCATTGGCGTCCATGTAGATGCGGCGCATACTCTCGATTGTAGCGGCGTGGCCGGGTGGGGCGTTTGCGCGCGAGGGTGGAACGGCCCGCCAGCCGGGGCTGGTTTCAGGCAAAATGAGGAAGGAAGGCTCAGGAGACTCCATGCGGGTGCTGGTCGTGGAGGACGAGGAGCGCGTGGCGGAAAATATCGCCGCTGCACTGCGCGAGAACGCCGGCCAGGCGGTGGACATTGCCCGCAGCGGCGCCGACGGGGTGGAACTCGGACGCCAGCCCAATTACGACCTGATCGTGCTGGACCTGATGCTGCCGGAGATCAGCGGCGCCGAGGTGCTCCGGGCCATCCGGTCGAGGGGCCAGACGGCGCCCGTCCTGGTGCTGACCGCCGTTGCGGAAAAAGCCTCCATCGTCAGCCTGCTGAATGCGGGCGCCGACGACTACCTTGCAAAGCCCTTCGACCTGGGCGAGCTGCTGGCCCGGGCCAAGGCGCTGATCCGGCGCGGGAAAGGGGTCAGCCATCCAAGGATCGAGGTCGCGGACTTGGTGATCGACACGATCGAGAAGACGGTGACGGTGGCTGGGAAGCTTGTGGAGCTATCTCCCACGGAATACCGGGCTCTCGAATACCTGAGCCACCGGCCGCGCTCGATTGTCTCGAAACAGGTGCTGCTCGAGCATCTCTACGACTACAACTGGGAGCATCACTCCAACGTCATCGAGGCGCATATCTCGAATCTGCGCCGCAAGCTGAACCGCGGTGGCTCGCAGTGGATTGAGACGCTGCGCGGCCGCGGGTACCGCCTGCTTGCTGCGGTGCCCGCGGAACGGAGGGCTGCGCTGTGAAGCGGTATTCCCTGCGCCGCCGCCTGATTGCCGCCGTCCTGCTGCTGGAGTGCGCGCTGGTGGCGGGCATGAGCGGCGCGACCCTCGTCTATACCTGGCGAGAGCAGGTCCATGCCTTCGACCTGATGCTGCGCGGACGGGCCGACTCGCTGCTGGGGCAGGTGCATGACGCCGAGGATGTGAACGATGACGTGACCATCAACCTGGCCGCTCTCGATCTGCATCGCGGTGACCTGTGGATGGCGCGGGATCAGAACGGCCGCGCGCTCGCAACCTCGGCTGGCTGGGAAGCCCCTGTTGCAGCCGCGCTCGGGAACAGGCAGGACGCTCACAATTTCCGCTTTGAGGGCCGCGGCTTTCGCGGGCTCGTGCTGCACGGCATCCGGCAGATCGATGCCGATGACACCGGCCCGGGCATTGCGCGGCCGGTGACCATTTTCTATGCGGCGTCGCTCCATCCGGTCTGCGCCGCCCTGCGACGGGCTGCGCGATTTCTGCTGATCTCCGGCGGACTGCTGTTGCTGATTACGGGTGTAGCGCTGACCTTCCTGCTGCGGCGTGGGCTCGCGCCTCTCGAGCAGCTGAGCGAGGCCGCCGCGGCCATGACGCCCAGGCAACCGCGTTTTTACGCTCCGGAGAGCGCACAGGCAACCACGGAACTGGCCGTGCTGGGGGGCGCCCTGGAGTCGGCGACGCAGAGGCTGGAAGAAGCTTTCCGCCAGCAGCGGGTCTTTGTGCACGATGCCGCTCACGAGCTGAAGACCGCGGTGACGATCGTGAAGTCGTCGCTGCAGTTGCTGGCTTTGCGGCCGCGGAGCGCGCGCGAGTACTCGAGCGGGCTCGAAACCTGCCTTGCCGACTGCGCGCGGATGGAAGATTTGGTGCAGCGCATGCTGCAGCTGGCGCGCTTCGAACGCGAACCGGCCAATCACAACACCCGCTGCGATCTGGTCGAAGTGGCCCGCGATGTGGCCGCGCACATGGAAACGCTGGCGGAGATTCGGCGTGTGAACATCGCCATTGATGCGCCGGGATCTGCGCTCGTGCCTCTGGCCGAGGAGGCCTGCGGCTCGCTGCTTGCAAATCTGCTGCTGAATGCCGTGCAGCACACACCGGCGGGAGGATCGGTGAAGGCGAGCATTGCCGCCGGTTCCGAGGTCGCGCTCGAGGTGCGGGATACGGGCAGCGGAATTCCGCCCGAGGACATTCCCCATCTCTTCGACCGGTTCTGGCGCGGCGACAGCTCGCGGTCCAGAAGCACCGGCGGTACGGGCCTCGGACTCTCCATCTGCAAGGCGATCGTGGATTCCTGCGGCGGCCGGATCGAGGTCAGCAGCCAGCTGGGCGAAGGAACGTGCATGCGCGTCAGCCTGCCGCCGGTCGCAGGAGACGCGGCGGTCGCCGAACGCTCCACAGCGAAGGAACCGGCGATGCACTGACCCGCGGCAGAGGGGACAGGCGGCCATCCCGGCACCGAACAACGCTGAAGCACAGAGGGGGACCGGACGCACGAGCATCCAGCCCCGCAATCCTACAGCGACAGCTCGCCGCGGATCAGATCCTTTCCCTCGGTGAGAGCAAAACCCAGCTTCTGCGAGAGCTTCCGCATGCGCGTGTTCTCCGGCAGGAAATGGATGAGCACGCGCTGGATGCCTTCGGCGCGGGCCGCTGCCAGGCCGCGGCGCATCAGTTCCTCGCCCAGGCCCTGGCCCTGGAAATCGTCGGCAATGACGACGGCCATGCTGCCCGTGACACGGTCCTCGTGATGGATCGTGCGGCTGACACCGGCGATGATTGACGCGCCTTCCGGATCCTTCTTCTCCGCGACAAGAGCGAGCTCCCGGTCGTAGTCGATGAAACAGATGCGGGTCAGCCGTTCGTGAGCGGTGCGCGCGCTGAGATCGAGCGACGTGAAGTAGCGCTGGACCACGGTGCGCTCCGAGAGGCGGTCGTGAAACTCGACAATGAGCGATTCGTCTTCCGGGCGGATGGGGCGAACCATCAGGTTCTCGCCCGATCTCGAGGTCCAGGGAGCCACATACTGCACCGGATAGGGCCGGATGGCGGGCCGCGGAAGCTCTTCTTCCTTCATCTCCGGACCGAAGAGGACGATGCGGGCGTCGAGAGCAATCAGCCCGTCCGGCGAGGCCAGCAGCGGGTTGATGTCGATCTCGCTGATCCAGCGCTGCTCAACCACCAGCTCGCTGAAGCGCACGACGAGCTCATCGAGCGCGGCCAGGTCGATGGATTTGCGGCCCCGCACGCCTTTCAGAGCCGTGAAGATCTTTGTCTGCTCCATCATATGGCGGGCGAGATTGGCGGTCAGCGGAGGCAGGGCGAGCGCGCGGTCTTTCCACACCTCGACCAGCTGGCCGCCGGTCCCGAAGAGAAGCACCGGACCGAGCTGGGGATCGATGCTGCTGCCGATGATCAGCTCGTACCCATCCAGTTTGGAGAAGGGCTGAACGGTTACGCCGAGGAAGTGCTCCGCGCCGACTTTTTCGGTGACCGAGGCGCGGATCTGATCGAAAGCCTCGGCCACCTGGGTCACGGTGCGCAGGTTGAGCTTCACCCCGCCCACGTCTGTCTTGTGGGTGATGGTTTCAGAGTGCAGCTTGAGCACGACCGGATAGCCGATCTCCGCGGCTCTGTGAACGGCTTCCTGGGCCGTGCGGGCCAGCTCGGTGCGAACGGTGGGAATACCGTAAGCCGCGAGGAGCTGCTTCGATTCGTACTCGGTAAGAATGGTGCGGCCGCTCGCGCGGACCTGACTGATGATGCTGCCGGCGGTTTCGCGATTGGTGCTGACGTAATCGGCGGGACGCGCCGCGGGCGTCTCATACAGGTCGCGCAGCTTGCTGGCGTATTTCCAGGTGAGGACGAAGGTCTCGGCGGCCGCGTCGGGATACGGGAAGACAGGAATACCGGCCCGCTTGAGGATGGACTCCCCCTCGGCCACCACATCCCCGCCCATCCAGCTGGCGATGACGGGCTTGCCGGTGGAGTGGGCGTAGGGAGCAAGATGCTGGGCCACTTCGGTGGCATCGGTCATGCCCTGCGGAGTGAGGATAACCAGCATGCCGTTGGTGTTCGGGTCCTTCGAGGCGATTTCGAGGGCCTTCGAGTAGCGGTCGGCCTCGGCGTCGCCGAGGATGTCGACAGGGTTGTTGTGGCTCCATGCCTCGGGCAGGAAGCCGTTGTAGGTGGCAAGGGTTTCGGGGGACATCTCCGTCAGTTCACCGCCGGCGGAGATGAGCGCATCGGTGGCCAGCACGCCGGGCCCCCCGGCGTTGGTGAGGATGGTGAGGCGCGGGCCGCGCGGACGAGGCTGCTTGGCAAGAGCCTCGGCCACATAGAACAGCTCGCTGATGGAGTTGACGCGGAGGACGCCCGCGCGCTGGAAGGCGGCGTCGAGGACTTCGTCGCTGCCGGTGAGCGATCCGGTATGGGAGGCCGCGGCTTTGGCGGCGGCGGCGGTGCGGCCGGCCTTGATGACCAGGATGGGCTTGGTCATGGCCACTTCGCGCGCGGCGGAGAGGAAGCTGCGGGCGTCGCCGATGGATTCCATGTAGATAACGATGGAGTCGGTATGCGGATCCTGCCCGTAATGGTCGATCATCTCGCCGAAGGTGACGTCGAGCATGGATCCCGCGGAGACGAAGCCGCTGAGGCCGACACGTTCGCGGATACACCAGTCGAGAATTGCCGTTCCCAGAGCGCCGCTCTGGCTCAGAAAGGCGAGACGGCCGGGCGGCACCATGGCCTTGGCGAAGTTGGCATTGAGGCCACCGACGGGATTCATGACACCGAGGCAGTTGGGGCCGATGAGCCGCATGCGGCCATGAATCTTCTCGGCGATCGAACGCTCCAGGGCTTTGCCGGGCTCGCCGATTTCCTTGAAGCCCGCGGAAATAACAATGGCCGAGGGGACACCGGCATCGACCGCTTCCTGAATGATGCCGGGGACGGTCGCAGCCGGAGTGGTGATAACGATCAGGTCGGGGATGCCGGGCAGCTCGGCAATGGATTTGTACGCCGGCAGCCCGAGCACGGTGGGCCGCTTCGGATTGACCGGCCACACGGGGCCGCCGAAGGGACTGGTGGTGAGGTTCGTGAGCACCGTGCAGCCGACGCTGCCGGCACGCTCCGAGGCACCGATAACGGCCACGGATCTGGGTGTGAAGATGGAGGCGAGCGAGTTGCGCTTAAAGCCAACCAGATCGTGGGCCGGATCGATGATGACAGCCTTGTCGTTCTCCAGCGTAACTGAGGATGAAGCCATGGGGAGGTTCTCCTTTGGATCCCGTTTCAGTGCCCGTAGCCCGATTCTGCGGTCACTTTGCCGCGGAACAGACGGTAGGACGTGATGAAGTAAATCAGGGCCAGAGCCAGGCCGAAGGACCACCAGACGATGCCGACGTGCAGGGAATGCGGTCCGGCCAGGGCTTTGGCAATGGTAATGTCGCGGCCCGGATCGGTGGAAGAGGGCAGCAGCGTGGGGTAAAGGCCCACGGCAGCTCCGACCAGCATGAAAACCAGATAAAGGCTGGATGAAAGGAACGCGGCCAGGGGCTTCCGCTGCCGCGTAAAGCTGAGAATACCGATCAGCATGGCAACAACGAGCGCTGGAATGAGGAACAGGATGGGGTGCGCCCTGTAATTGTCGAGCGCCGACGGCCGCACCGCTATGGTTGCCGGCAGGCTGATCAGGGTGACCAGCAGCAGGACGATCCACAGAACGGACGCGGCGCGGCGAGCGCGGTCCTCCAGTTCGCCGGGAGCCTTAAGCACCAGCCAGAGCGCGCCATGCGTGGCGAGGGCGACGAGGGCGACGACCCCGCCGATCACCGTGTACCAGTCCAGAATGCCGGGCTGTGCGCCGACACGCCAGTTGGTCCAGAGAGGCAGGAAGAAGTATTCGTCCGCACCCAGAGGCACGCCGCGAATCACGTTGGCCAGGGCAGCACCGAAGAAGATGGCCAGCAGAGCGCTGGAAAGAAAGAACAGCCCGTCGAAGAAGGTGCGCCAGACCTCATGATCGGTGTGCATGCGCAGCTCAATGCTGGCGCCGCGGCAGATCAGCAGCCAGAGCACGATCATCAGCGGCAGGTAAAACCCGCTGAAGGAGGACGCGTAGAGCAGGGGAAAGGCGAAATAAAGCGTGCCGCCGCCCGCCAGGAGCCAGACCTCATTTCCGTCCCAGACCGGTCCGATCGAACGAATCAGGGTGCGGCGATCGTCCTCCGCGCGCGCAAGAAAGGCGGAGAGGATGCCGACACCGAGGTCGAAGCCGTCGAGCACGACATAGGCGGCGATCATGACTGCCACAATCCAGAACCAGACGAATCCCATGGCGTTCTCCTCTCTCCTAAGCCGTCGTCAGCGTTGGCGTTCCAGGCCCGGGCAGGGCGTCTGCGGAGGTTGCCGGTCCGGTGAGGATGAAGCGATACACGATGACGATCCAGAGGATCGAGAGCACCGAATACAGGCCAAGGAAGCCGAGCAGCGTAAACAGCGCGTTGCCCGCCGACACGTGAGCCGAATAGCCCTGGCTGGTGCGGATCAGCCCGTACACCAGCCAGGGCTGGCGGCCGATTTCCGTCGTCATCCAGCCTGCGGTGTTGGCGATATAGGGCAGCGGGAAACTGAGCAGGATGGGCCAGAGAATCCAGCGTGTGCTGTAGAGCTTGCCGCGCCACAGCAGGACAGCGGCGACAGCCATCAGCAGCAGAAACCACGTCCCGAGCCCGGCCATGATGTGGTAGCTGTAGTAGAGCAGGGGAAGGGCTGAAGGCCACTGGTCCGGGGGAAACGCGTCCAGCCCCTTCACTTCGGCATGGGTGGTGCCGTAGATGAGGAAGCTGAGGACGTCGTTGACCGCCAGAGGATTGTCGATCTGCTGCGTCCGCTCATCCGGCTGCCCGATGAGCACGATGGGCGCGCCTTTCCGCGTCTGGAAGAGGCCTTCCATGCCGGCGATGGCCGCGGGCTGGTACCTTGCGACGTAGCGGCCGTGGAGGTCGCCGGTGGGAAAAATCTGGATGACGCAGGAGATGAGGCCGGCGATGACCCCCAGCCTGAGGAAGAGGCGGCCGAACTCTTCGTGCCGCTTCTCCAGCAGGTAAAAGGCACCGGTCGCCGCGACAACGAAGGACGCCGTGACCACAGCGCCGCACATATTGTGGGCGTACTGGATCCAGGCCCAGGGATTCAGCATGAACTTCCAGAAGCTGGCAACCTCATAGGTGCCGTTCTCGAGCACGTGGTAAGCAAGGGGATGCTGCATCCAGGCGTCGGTGACGATGATGAAGAAGCCGGAGATCCAGGAGCCCACCCAGACCATGGCGGCCGCGCCGAGGTGCTGCAGGCGGGTGAGGCGCTTTTCTCCGAAGAGGAACAGGCCCAGAAAGGTCGACTCGAGGAAGAAGGCGAAGATCCCCTCCATGGCGAGAGGCTGGCCGATGACGCCGCCGGTGAGGCGGGAGAACTCCGACCAGTTGGTGCCGAACTGGAATTCCATGGGGATGCCGGTGACCACGCCGAGCAGGAAATTGATGGCGAAAATCCTTGCCCAGAAGCGGGCAGCCTGGTTCCATCGGCCATCGCTGGTGCGCAGGGCGATGAGCTTCATGACCACCATCAGCAACGCCAGTCCCATGGTCAGCTGCGGGAAGAGATAGTGGTATGTGACGGTAAAGGCAAAATGAATGCGGTCCAGCAGGAGGGCGTTCATACCAACCTCACACTAACCGGGGCCCGCGAGAAGGCTCAGTGACCCTTGTCACATTCCGGGACCCGCCACCCGCTCCGGCTGCTGCACTGAACGGGCCGGCGCCGCAGGGAGCGCAGCCGCCGGCTCGAATTGGACAGGCCCATTCTATTGGAGGTGCAGCTCGTTCTGCAGCCCCAGATCGTTGAGTACCCCCGGATGCGTCTCGTCGGTGGCCAGCAGGTTGTGGCAGAGGCTGCAGTCGTTGCTGAGCGTCTTTCCGTCCCTGGAGACGTGGTTGCCGTCGTGGCAGCGGAAGCAGCCGGGATAGGCCATGTGACCGATGTTGTTGGGATAGGTGCCCCAGGTGATTTTCATCTGCGGATAGACGTTGCGGTCGTAGATGGCGACCAGCCTCCTGGCCGCCGCGTCGATCTTCGGCCGCTGCGAGGTCCACACGTCCGGATACTTCGTGCGATAAAAGTCGTCGAGGCCCGCCACAATCTTCCGTCCTGCTTCCGCCTGCGAGGAGTACTTCGCCTGGATCAGCTGCAACCCTTCCTTGTGAACAAAGGGCAGATCGGGACTGGGGCTGCCGTCGAGCATGGCTTCGTCGATGGCTTCCTGCGGGGTCTGGAAGACGTGGGTGGCCTGGTTATGGCAGTCCATGCAGTCCATGGTGCGCGTCACTCCCCGGATCGGCCCTTTCCAGTCGGTGCTGACATATTGGGTGGTGGTGCCGTCCGGGTTGGTTGCCGTGACCGCAATGATCGTCTGCTCATCGGCGCCGGTGGCAACGTATTCGAAATGATTGAGGTGATGGCCGTGAATGCCGCTGAAGTGGGAAACCGAGTCGACACCGCCGAGGTGCAGCACCAGCACGGTGCGGGTGACGGAGTTCTTCTCGTCGTCACCGAAGGTCGTCTTGACCAGCAGCTTTTCGCCGACGAATCGCGTTGGCGAGTGGCACTGTTCGCAGGTCTCGCGGGCAGGCCGCAGATTGTTGAGGGTTGCGCGAATCGGCGTGGGCCACGTGTGAAAGGCCACCTCGACCAGCTGCCGGGTGCCGTTGACCTTGGCCTGAATATAGGACTCCATCCCCGAGCCGACGTGGCACTGTACACAGTCGACGTGGGAATGAGGCGACTCCCGATAGGCGGTCCACTGCGGGGCCATCACGTGGCAGGACTGGCCGCAGAAGCGGGGTGAATCCATGTAGGCGACACCCCGGTAGGAAGAAAGACCCACGATGATGAAGTTCACAAAGGTGGCCGCGAGCACAACGATAACGCCGTGACGGAAAAGCGGATCGTCGAGATGCAGCGCCGGATAGGACGCCGGGATCTGTCCCGCCTGGCGGAGAGCCTGGCGGCGCAGAAGCATGCCGATGGGAACCAGAAGAAGTCCGCCGACGAAAAGCGCGGGCAGGAAGAGGACGAAGATGATGCCGAGATAGGGATTGGCAAATCGGTGGCCAACCATCTGCATCATCCAGTAGCTGAGCAGGGTGATGGCCGAGGCTGTGGTCAGGCCCGAACCGATGAGGGTGACGGGGTTATTTCCGAAGAAGAAGAAGGGCTGAAGCCAGTTTTCCTTCAGTCTGCTCAGCAGGGACATGCAGGCCTCTTATCCGGCGACATACGCGCTCAGTGTCAGTACCAGCAGGGCCAGGCCGATGAGAATCGCCGTGAACCCCACCACTCGACTGAAATTTATCAGCCACAGGGGAGGGGCGTCTGTGATCCTCATCGCAGACCTGCCCTCGCTGAGCATGCGGAAATACTCCTTCGGACGGCGCTGCCTGAACTCTTCCTCGCTCTCCCGACCGGTGAAAATGACCATATCCATGGGGAAGCTGTCGGGGCGCAGATGGGTGTTAACGAAATGGATGGAAAAGATGAAGAGGATGGCCAGCAGACCTTCTTCGCTGTGGATCACCAGGGCAGCATTCAGGGCCCAGCCGGGGAGGAAGCGCGCGAAGAACGGCGCGAACCACATGGCATAACCGGAGAAGCCGATGACCACCATTCCCCAGAAGACGGCCCAGTAGTCGAACTTCTCCCAATAGGCGTAGCGCTCGAATTCAGGTTTGGGCCCGAGACCGAGAAACCAGCGGAAGTGGGCGAAGAGGTCCCGGACGTCTTTCCAGTTGGCGACCATCGAGGTCGGCCCCCAGAAGATTCCCTTTTCGCCCTTAAACAAGCCTCGGGCAATGATTTCGCGGAGGTGGATCAGAAAGGCAAGGGTAAGGATCAGGGCACAGAACTTGTGGAAGAAAAGTATGGCGCCGAAGCCCCCCACGGCTTTGGCGAATCGGATCGCCCAGACCGTGCCGCTGAAGCGCAGGGGCAGGCCGGTGGCGGCCAGACCCAGAAATGTGGCGAACAGCACACCGTGCAGATACCTTTGCGCGAGGGTAAAGCGCAGGAAGTAACGTTCCTTTGTCTCCGGCGGCGGAGCGGGGCCCATCAGGGGTTCTGTGCTTTCCTGTGCGGGAACGGCTGGGCTTGGCTCAGGCATGTTTCCCTCCTGCCGATTTGCCTTTGACCTGCTGGAAACGCGAGCGCACAAGCCACAACACGGTGTGCAGCAGAAAGAATGTCAGCACGCTGGTGAGGAGCAGGTTCATGAACAGCCGGATGTAATAGAGGGCCGGATTCAGCTTCCGGTTCCGCGCATTGGCATGCGGCTGATACTGGACGAAGCTGGCATTTGCGCCGGCGTGGCAGCGGCCGCAGGTCCTGACCAGATTTGCCTTGGCCACGGATGAGCGCGGATCGGAGGCAGGCAGCACGTCGTGCGCCTCATGACAATCCCAGCAGCGCGCCGTTTCGGTATAGCCGCCGAGCAGCCCGAGCTGGGAGTGGAAGGTGTCGCGGTACGTGGTGAACTTATCGCGATGGCACGATCCGCAGATCGGCGTCGACTGCATCCGGAAATCCGCTGAGGTGGGCTCGGCAATAGCATGCGCGGTGTGGCAGTCGGTGCACACCGGTGCATGCGGATTTCCCGCCGCGACAGCCTTTCCGTGAATGCCTTTCTGGTACTGCTCGTTGATCCCGACATGGCAGCTGCCGCACGTGCCGGGGATATTGGCCCTGTAGGTTGGGCTTTGCGGGTCTTTGTGGCTCAGGATCTTATGCGAGCCGTGACAGCTGGTGCAGTTGGCGGCCACCAGCAGCCCTTCCTTGCCGAGGGCGAAGCCGTGGATCGAGTCCAGATAGAGCGCATAAACGTTGGGCAGACCGTATTTCTTCGCCATCGCCTCGTTGCCGTGGCACGATCCGCAGGCTTTCGGGATGTTCAGCGGATAAACGGTGGAATTGGGATCGGTCCTTGCAACGATTGTGTGCGGGTCGCCATGGCAACCAATGCAGGGATTCGAGCTGGCCTTCGCATGCACACTGCCGCCAACTCCGGCGGCCTCATCAGCGTGACAGGAACTGCACTGCACGGGCGCGGGATGATCCGGATGCGGATATCCGTGAATGGAGGTGTGACAGTCGGTGCATTTGAGGCTGCCGTGGATGCTTGAGTGAAACCGGCCGGAATTGACGGCGATGCTGCGCCCGGAAGCGTCCTGCATGCCGGCGTCTCCATGGCAGGAGAGGCAGTCGGTATCCGCATGCGCGACACGCGCTGTCCCGGCCAGCAGGAGTCCTGCGATCAGCAACGTGCAGCCAGGGAAGAAAAGGGCTCTCATGAAGGCTCCCGTACATCGGCCGCTGGCCGCGCAGGGCGGGAGAGCAGGCTCGCCTGCGCTCTCCCGGGCTCCCGTCGCGTGCTTACGGCCGGCGTTTCCGTTCCGCTATTTCGCGAGGGTGCGGATATAGGAAACGACATCCTTGATCTGGGCATCGCTGAGTTTGCCGCCGTACGATGGCATCCTGCCCATACCCATTTTCGTAACAGCGATCAGGTCGGCTTCGGATTTCTTTGCCACCGCCGGGTCCTTGAACGACGGGACCTTCATGGCTTTGCCGGCCGGCGTAGACGCAGTTCCGTCAGGACCGTGGCACATCTGGCATTTGGCTTTGTAAGTGTCGGCGCCGGCGCTCTGCGCGAAGGCAGGCGCCGCAATAGCTGCGGCCAGCACGATCATAGCCGCGGTTCTGATGCGATGGTTCATAAGTGATGCTCCTTGGTGGTAGTTGGGTCCCCACCCCTTCCCTCTGATACAGGTTCGGATGGCGAACCGTCTGTGATATCGGCCACAACTCGAAGGCGGATTGGGGCTGGCCCGCGACGCGGTTCGTGAGGTACACCGCAGGATGGCTCATCCTCAATCGCCTTCCTCGGGAGTGCTGTCCCTGGACCCCGGGTCGGGAGCAGGCTCATCCGCCTCCTCCGCGAGATCCTCCTTCGTTAGCTCCCGCACTTCGTGTTTGGGCGCGTGCCCGGTCAGGAAGGTCCACTTCACGGGGTAGATATCGGGATCGAAAATGACCGCGTAGAAATGCCAGATCAGGATGGCCAGCGTGGCCAGAACGGCCTCATAGAAATGAATGGCGGTACTGATGGCGAGCACGGACGAGGGGTGCGGCAGGTGGGCCAGGATCCAGTCGTTGAGCCAGAGCAGGATACCGGTGACGGCCATGACCGCGGTGCCCCAGACCAGCGCCCAGTACTCGGCTTTCTCGACGTAGTTGAAGCGGCGATATCGCGGCAGCTGATCGCGGCGGCCGAGATTGAATTCGACGGTCTTCGCGGCCTCCCGGGCATCGCGCAGATCGGGAACCATCTCCTTCAGCCAGAGGCGGCCGCTCTTCTTCGCGGACAAATAGACGATGTGGTAGACCGACGCGCCGATGAGCACGACGCCGGCAATGCGGTGCAGCCAGCCGCGGATGGGGAAGAAGTGCTCCCAGCGGACGATGGGAGCAGCCCAGAAGGCATGGGGATATTTGAGCGCGAAGCCGCTGATCACCAGGACGATGAAGCTGACCACCAGCAGGCCGTGCTGCACGCGTTCATTCAGGGTCAGGCGAAGCTGTCCGGGAGCCGTGCGGTAATGCGCGAGCAGCGCCTTTGTCTTGCGGCGCCAGTCGATCAGGTTGTGGAACACCATCAGCCCCAGCGTGACCGGGATGATGGTGAAGTAGAAGATCCGGACCAGGATGAGCACACGGCCGCCAGGCGCACGCGAAGAAAAAGAATGGACCTGCCCAATCGCGAATCGCCGCCCCGCGTCCGCATGGCACTGGCCGCAGGTCCTGCTCAGATTGGCGCGGTTGACCGTGGAGCGCGGGTCCGTGGAGGCGAAGATGTTGTGTACGCCGTGGCAGCTTGCGCAGTTGGCGACCGTCTGCCGACCCTCGTGGGCCGCGAGGCCGTGGTAGCTGTCCTCGTAGGTGGGCACACGATCCTGCGGCATGTTGAAGCCGGCCATCAGCTGGGCGTCAGCGTGACAGCGGGAACAGGCCTCCTGCGAGACGTTGGCCATATAGACGGGCGATCCGGGGTCACCGGGCGCGAGGATCCTGTGCTCACTGTGGCAGTCGGTGCAGGTGGCCGCCTGCAGCACGCCTCTGGCGACGGCCTGACCATGGATGCTCTGCGCGTACGTTTTGTAAACGCCGCTGTGACAGGTTCCGCAGGTGGAGGCGACGTTTTGCTTCCAGATCTTCGAACGCGGGTCGGAAACAGGCAGAATGTCGTGGACGCCATGGCAGTCGCCGCAGGAAGCCGCATTCAGGTTCCCGTTTCTGATGGCCCGTCCATGGACGCTCTGACGCCAGGCTTCGACCGGGCGGGCCTCGGGAAACATATACTTCGCGGCCAGCTGCGGGCTGGAGTGACACGCTCCGCAGGTGTCCGCCAGATGCTGCTTGCTGACCGGCGACTGCGGATTGCCGGCAGCCAGCACGGCGTGGGTCGCTCCGTGACAGCTCTGACAGCCTGGCACATCGCCGTTACCGTGGTCGTGGGCGCGGCCGTGAATGCTGGCCCGGTACTGCTTTACCTCCTCGGCATGGCAGGTGACGCAGAATTGCGGCCCGGCTACGCTTTTGCTGACATTGCCGGTCCCGTGACAGCCGATGCAGGATTCGGAACCGGAAGGGTTTCCCAGAGCAGCGTGAGCGCCGGCGGCAAGGGCCTTCGTGGCATCGGCGTGACAGGTGACACAGGAGGCCGAAGCGGTCTTCGCGTTGTGTGTCTGCGCTGCCGCGCCGGCGTGGCAGGCGAGACAACCGAAGCCGGCATGGGGACCCCTCATATGGGATGAGGCTCTGATGGTGATGTCCGCGCCTGCGGAGTTCTTCAGGCCGGTGGAGGATCTGTGGCAGGCGAGACAGTCGGAAGCCTGCTGTGCGCCAGCCTGCGGAACAAGCAGCATGGCGTTCAGAAAGATGAGGAGGAACAGAGTGCCGATGCGGTATCTTTCCGATGCGTTCGCTGCAGTCCGGCGTTGCGCAGGCAAAGCTTGCGCGCGGGTGCCCATGTCTTACCTTCTTCCAGCCACTCCGCCGGGGACCTGCCGCGCGTCTCCCGCGGGGCTCCCATGCATCGGGTTCTGCGCCAGGCCCGGCGCTCCCGGCCGCGAAGGGTGAGGCCCTCCTGTCGACCTGCAGGTGAAGGCTGGTTCGCCTGTCCTTCTTTCCGTGCCCTGCCCTTACCTCTGCAGGGTACGGATGTAGCTGACGACGTCGTGAATCTGCGCGTCCGTCAGCTTGCCGGCGTAGCCCTGCATCCTGCCCACGCCGCTTTTGATCTCCTTAGACAGCTGCTCGTCGCTCTCCTTAATATCTTCGGCCGATTTCAGCGAACGCAGCTTCATGCTCCTGCCGACCGGTGTGTTCCCCGTGCCATCGGCGCCGTGGCACATGACACATTTCGCTTTATAGTTGACGGCGCCCGGCTCCTGGGCCAGG
This sequence comes from Acidobacteriota bacterium, assembly GCA_021792135.1. Taxonomy (GTDB): domain Bacteria; phylum Acidobacteriota; class Terriglobia; order Terriglobales; family Acidobacteriaceae; genus Palsa-343. The sequence continues at coordinate 74,298 of JAJYVF010000002.1, forward strand.
GCGGGAACGGCGAGGGCGGCCCCAAGGAGAATCAGTACGGCAAGACGGACACTTTGTTTCATCTTCTCTTCCTGACTGCGACGGCCAGGCAGTTCCCCTGGCCGCCGCTCACCACTGCTGCTCAGAACTCATAGTGGAATCCGAGCGTGACGTTGTTGGCATGAAAATTCCGCGGCGCAGTTTCCCCCGCGGGCGATATGGTCAGACCGGTTTGCAGGCCAGCCAGTACCGGAGAGTTACAGGGGACAACGGGGACCGGAGAACCGGGAGTGGGATTGGACGTACTGCAATAAGGCGCACCGGAAGGGCCGCCCTCGCCGTAGCCATAGAAGTTATATTCCGCCTTCCAGATCCAGCTCGGATGAACGGTCCACGCCAGATTGACATACGGCGACTGATAGGTGGAGACCAGCGAGCCCGCCACGTCGCGCGCATCATTGTAGAAGCGGCTGCCGCTCACGGAGCTGATCAGATACCCGATGCTCGACTGGAGCCGGCTGACTGGCGTCACGGTGATTGCGGCCGACCCGTACTGCGTCGGAGCATCCATGAAGTCTCTCGCCGGCCCGAACTCGTAGTACTTTGCCCCTCTTACGGTAGCGCCGGGACAGGCGGTGCCGCTTGGCGTTGCGGCTCCGGGCAGAGTCGGGGTGGACGCGGCGTTGTAGCAGATGTTCGTGGCAGTGTAGATGTCGGAGTAGGCGTAATTCATGCTGAGAGCGTAATGCGCATTGGGCGCCAGCGTCGCACCCACACTCCCAATCCGGCTGTGCGCGACGTGATCGAGCGGCCCGTCGATGGAAACCGCGCCGGAGTTATTCGTGTTGTTGTGCAGTTCCATATCGTTGAAGGCCCCGGTGATCGTCGCCCAGGTTCTTGGCCGATACATGGTATGCACCCTGTAGCGCTGCAACTGCCGCGGAGCCACCGGGGTGAATGCGTTATCGGCGTAGAGGATCTCGGCGGTGCCGTTCACATCCCAGCGCGCCGTGGGCCGCAGAGCGAGGTTCAGGATTCCCCCATTCTGGTGAATGGTGACGGTTCCTCCGTCGGTCTCCCCGTAAGTCAGGGGAGCGCTGTGCGGCAGGCCCTCCGCAATGATGTGCGTGCGGTGACGATACGTGAGCGAGAGGGTGGCAAGGGACCAGCCTTCCCACGTTCCGGTCACATCGTTGTTCACATACTTCTGACCGAAGAAGTACGGCAGAGGATCGCCGACCGAGCCGCTGCCCTCGAAAGTGGAAGAACCCAGGGCTCCGATGCTCGCCGTCAGGTTACTCGCATTGATCGTCTCGTTTCCCGCAGTCGCCGGCGTGGACACCGTCGTCACGCTCGTCATGGTGGCGACTCCCGGTTGCTGTACATTCCAGAAGCTCACCTGATCGGAAAGGCTGAACTTCTGGCTGGCCTGCCAGACGATGCCGTAGTCGACATCAATGACCTTGCGTTGGGCGGAGGCGAAGGCAGTATAAGCAAGAGAGCGAGTCGTTTTGGTCAGACCCTGGAAATTCTCGTAGTAGTTCGGCAGGCTCATGTTCGCATTGGTGTAGCGGACGTCTCCGTTCATCGAAACATTGGTGATGCTGGAGCTCTGGAAACGGAAGATCTCTGTCGGAAAAAGCATCCGCGTTGGCTGCGAGCGCTGGTAGCTGGTCACGACCGCGCACGCCGGATTGACGATGGGCAGGCCGCCCGGAGTCGGCGGCGCGGAGAGGACGGGAGCGGAACCGGCGCTGTTTGCGTTGCAGGAGCTGTTGGTGTAGGGCGTCTCGTTGTAGTAATTGGCAAGGAGGGCGGCCTTCGTTCCGTCCGCTTCCTGGACGTTGAAGGCCCCGGGAGGCATGGTGAAGTAAGAATTCTCCTTGTAGTGGTCCACCTCTTCTTCAAACGTCAGCCTGGTTTGCGGCAGGACCTTCCAGTCGATCCCTCCCAGAAAGTCGTCGGCGCTTTTGCGCTGAAATTCCTCAACCAGAACGCTGTAGGATCCGGCGAACTGATAACCGCTCGGCGTCAGGCTTGGTCCCTGGAAGACATTCTGCGAGTAGCCGGCTCGAAAAGTGACCTTTGACAGCGGGAAGATGGTGACGCTGGTGTCCGTCATGCGACGCACCGTATTGAACAGGAACGGCGACTGATTCACCTGCGACCACGGCAGCGAGCCCGCGGGCGCGATGGCCGATCCGATGGGCGTCGACAGCCCGGAAATGATATTCGGGTTACCCAGCAGATCGTAGTCAAAGTACTGACGGTCCCGCCGGAAAAGACCTGAGAATTCGTAGAGATTTCCTTTGTAAAAGTCCAGAGAGGAGAAGTTATTCGGATCGCCGCCGAACCCGTTGCTGACGGCCGTCAGGGAATCAACCAGGGTGCTCTTTGTGCCCGGCAGGGCTCGCAGCTGGAAGGTCTCGCCAAGGACGCGCGGCCCGGACTGCAGGTTGATCATCGTATCGTACATGGCCCCGCTGCCCGTCATGTTGGCCATGCGGCCACCGAGATCGATGGCCTCGTGGATCGAATATCCGCTGGGAGCAACCAGCTGCGGCTCTGGCGCCGGAGCCTGGGCGGCCGCGATCGCAGCCGTCATCAGGAAAGCGGCAACCCCCATACTCCCGCCGATGCGCTGCGCCATGGTGGGGGCGGGGAGTTGACCGGAGAGCCGATTAAGCCAGCTTGTCTTCTTCATATAGAGCCTCACTTGAGTGAACGTCACCCAGATCCACAACCTGGGCCTGTCTGCGAATTTGCTCGGATGCGGGCCGCGTCGTCGCATGGGACAGAACCACGCCGCCCGCCTCCATCACTCCTAACGGAGGAACGCCTGGTTGATGTTCGATCCATGGATGTAGGTATGGCAGCTCGTGCAGGGCTGCAGCACCGACGATCCCTGCCCCATCCCGATGACCGTGTGCGAGGAGACCGGGCTGTGACACTGGTTGCACAGCGTATTGATCGACGGCATATTCAGCATCCGGGCGTTCTGAGAACCATGCGGACTGTGGCAGCCGAGGCATCCCTCTGCCTTCACCGGCGCGTGCTCGTATACGTAGGGCCCGCGGGTCTCCATATGGCACTTCGTGCAGATCATGTTCTGATCGGCCGTGGCCCTCAGGTTGTTGGGCAGGAAACTGCCATGCACGTCGTGGCAGTCGCTGCACCGGACCACGCCTTCATTCACCGGGTGGTGAAAAGGCATATCGAACATGGGCTTCTCGTCGTTGTGGCACTTGTAACAGAGCTGGGGCTGAGCCGCGGTCAGCAGGAAGCGGTCCGTCTTCGCCTCGTGAACGCTGTGGCAGCTCACGCAGCTGAGGCCCGCTCTGGCATGCGGCGAACGCTCGAAGTTCGGGTGGGTGCCGGCATGGCAGCCCAGGCAGGTTTGGCTGACCTGCGCCGGCGTCAGCTTGTCGAAACGGCGAATCTTTGTAACGTCTCCGCCCCCTTCGACGTGAGCCTTGCCGGGGCCGTGGCAGCTTTCGCAGGTCACTCCCTTGCCGCCGTGTTCCAGGGCAAGGCGGGAATGAGGATTCGTGCCGAATTTATTCGCGACTTCCTCGTGGCAGGTGGCGCAGGTCTCCTGTCCGACATAGTCGGCCGGGTTGGCCGTCGCCCCCTTCTGGAAGGTTGCCGCCTGCTGGCCCTCTCCGGCAGCCAGCGCCAGCCTGGTTCCCGCGAACCCGCTCAGCAGCAGAAGACAAGCCATGCTGGTAATGAATCGACGCATGTGCATTCACCTCGCACAGCAGCAGAGGCAGCCATTCGCGCTGGATACCCCGGCCTCGCTGAAATTGGTGCTTAGGTACTGCTGGAGAATAGCGATGCGATGCAGCACCTCTCAGTGATGCCAATCACAGGAAGACATTACTTTTGGCGGTGATCCATATCACACTTATGGCGGTTACCAATCCGGAGTTAGAGACTTACTTTGTCCGCAGAGATCGCTTCTCCCCTGCCTTAGGCGTGCCGCGCCGGTACCGAAATAACCTCCGGCTCCGCGTCAGGGGGGCGGGCGGCCATGCACCAACCAGTGCTGTGGTTCCTGCGGGCAAACTACTATCTGGACTAACTACGGAATAGAGTCAGGCAGCTGGAGCGGAGTAGGTCGCCGCACTCTGTCGCGGGACCGGAAATCTCAGTGCACCCGCGGAAGAGGCCAGAAGAGGACTCCAATTCCTTCTGCGCACCGGCCGCCAGTCCAGATCAGGGCATAATGGCGGCAACGATGCCCCGGTAGCTCAGAGGTACGGGCAGTTCCCCTGCATAGACCGGAGCCAGATGCTCTCCGCCGCCGGCAATGCGTATTTCAGGCAGGGGGATCGCACCTGCAGTGGGTAATTACGAGGCTCGCAGCTCACATACCGCGGAAGCCGGAGGCGTCAACATGGACCCCTCCGGCTCCGGCGCGGCCGCCAGATCGGAGCCCTACCCGCAGCATGCACGGCTTCCGGCTCATTGCCATCGATTGCGGTAGATATCCCACCTACCCGATACGTCCGCAGGTGTGGATTTTTACCGCCCAGGACCGCGCGGATGCGAATAAAATCCCGCTGCATATCAAGCGCCTCGATGTAAGTGCGCGACAGCAAGCAGGTTCGCTTCCGGCGGCAGTTGGTAAGCAGGATGTCCCCAGTCACCGCTGCTAAAGAGACTCAACTGCCGCGAGGCGACGAGCGCCCGGACGCGGTCCTGGACTCCCTTAAAATGCGTTGTGCTCGATTGCGGACACTCCGGGATCGGCTGCGCGAGCTGCGAAATCTTCGCCGGATCGGCCTTCAGGGCGGGGGTCACATCGGCCCAGTCGAGCGCGTGTAAATAGTTGAAGTGTACGACGTGGTCCTGAACTTCGTGGATGAACTGGCCACAGTTGAACGACGGCGTTTCGGGAACAATATCTTCGATGGCCGGATGCGGGGAGCGGAGCATCGATTCGGTATTCCCCAGGGAGCCCCGGAATGCCAGCCATTCGAGCACCGGCTTGCGGCTCTGCCCCAGCGCGTCGGCCCTCGTCTGCGCACAGGAGGTCGGCAGCGCCAGCGTGGTGGCCATGACGCCGCAGAACTCCATTGCGCGCTGGCGCGAAATCCCGTGCCGTTTCCCTGTCTCCAGGACCGACTCTTCCGTGGCCATTCGGCCCCCCTGCTCTTTTGCAACATTCCGGGGATTGCAGACCGAACTTAGCGTTCCGGAGAAGCACCTGTATGTGACTGCCATCACATCACTCGCTTTTTTTCCGAAATCGCCGGACGCGGCGGACCCGCCTTTCCTCCGGTGGAATTTGTGACTGGAGTCACACCGGGTTGTGCCCGCAGTCACAGCCACTCTTCGGGCCCGGCAGCAGACTCTCGGGCAGGAGGTTTTCGTCATGAAAACCCTCGAGGAACGCGCTGTGCGCAATCGAGCCTTTGTCGTGCCGGACAAAATTCTCGTCGCCACCGATCTGGCCGATACCGATTACCTGATTCCCCACGCCATAGCCCAGGCCCGCGCCTGCGGAGCCGCACTCGTTCTGGTGCATGTCATTCCTCCCGCCGAGACCATCCCTCTGGATGCCAGCGCCATTCCCTATGTGGACGAGGCGGGCATGCAGCGGGATGCCGAGCAGATGCTGGAGGGAGTTGCGGCCCGCGTGCGCGACGGCGGCACCCCCTGCGAGGTCATCGTCGCCTCCGGCTCCCCCCGCGACCGCCTGGCCGCGCTCGTCCGCGAGACCCATGCGGGGCGCATCGTCGCCGGCACGCACGGAAGACGTCACCTGAAGCGGATCCTGCTCGGCTCCGTGGCCCACGAAATCCTGCGGACCGCGGAGGTTCCGGTCTGCACGATCGGACCGCATGCGCATGAAGCTTCGTCCTTCGGAGCTCCGCGGCGGATTCTGCACCCTGTTTCTCTCTGCGCCGGGTACGAGGACAGCGCCGCCATCGCCATGGAGCTGGCACAGTTCTACCGCGCCGATATCACGCTGCTGCACGTCCTGTCTCCCGATGCTCAGCACCAGCACGACGCGGGGCGCATCGTCGAATGGACCCAGTCCGAACTGAAACGGATTGTGCCCGAAGAGGCGCCGCTGTGGACGCATGCCACCGTGCAGGTGGAAACGGGCAATGTTGTGGAAGAAGTGCTGAATGCGGCGGCGGAGATGTCGGCGGACCTGATCGTGCTGGGCGTGAACGCCGATGTTTCGTTCTGGCCGATTCGCGGCGACGATACGGTCTACAGCATCATTGCCCGGGCCAAATCGCCGGTGCTGAGCATCCGGCGCACCACGGAGTCGTGCGCGTAGCGGATTACGCAGCCATTCCTGTCCGCAACCGAAGCCGCTCACGGAACGGCGCTGCACTCACCTCCTACGGGTGAATCCCGACCACGGAGAACATCCGGCCGGTGAAGCCCTGCTCCCCCCGGAAGGAAAAATAGCGGTTGTTCTGGCACTGGGTGCAGTCGCCGATGACCGTGATGGCCCTGGCGGGCAGTCCGGCATCGAGTAGCTGCCGCCGGTTGGCTTCCATCAGGTCCAGGTGCAGCGAGGGCCCCAGACTGCTGTGACCGGGGGCGCGCTGCGTCAGGAAGAGCAGCGGGTATTTCTCCCGGATCGGATCGGAATTCGAGACTTCGTGGAACAGCTCGGGCGCGTAGACGAACTGCGAGAGGAATTCGCTGCGCACCTCTTCGCCCACCGCGTAGCAGCAGGTTCCGATGCCCGGACCAATAGCCGCCACCAGGTCTTCGGGATGGCTGCCAAACTCCAGACGCATGCGGCCGATGCCGTTCTCGACGATGCGCCGCAGGGTTCCGCGCCATCCGGCGTGAAAGGCCGCCACGGCTCGCTTCTTCGTATCCGCCACGAGCACGGGGATACAGTCGGCGGTTTGGATGGCCAGCAGCAGGCCGGGCTCGCTGGTCATAATGCCGTCGGCTTTCCAGGGATCGGTCCGGAGGGCATCTTCGCGCCCGACCCGGCGGATGAGCGAGGAGTGTATCTGCCGGAGGGTGATCGGCTCCCCGGCGGAGCCACAGCCGAGCGCCTCGAGGAAGCGGCGGCGGTTCTCATGAACATTGTCCCGAGTATCCGGTACCGCAAATCCCAGATTCAGCTCCCCGGCCCGCTGCGAGGGGCGATAGGCGGTGCTCACCCCGCCGGTCCGCGTGGAGAATCCATGGACGAGCCAGCTCCAGGTGGTCCAGGCGGGCACCCGCACCAGCTCAAGACGCGATTTCAGGATCCGCTTCGGACGCTGCGGGCGGATCTCTTCCTGTTCTGACGGCCTGAGGCGGCGGGCCCTTGCCTGGCCCGGCGTCCTGCGGCGACGGGGTAACAGATCGCCGGCCGCAAAGAGGGCATCTATTGCCTGGAGATCGGAGGTAAGAGAGCGGGAGGACGCCATTACCCCTCATTTTATCTGGGGAAGCCGGCGGCGATCCGCATTTCGCATCCCCCAACGGGCGCCACATCCGGCCACAATCTTTGGCGCGAGCGTTCACGAGGCCTCGTCACCCCCTGGAGCGTCATATCCTAGACCTGCGGAGAATGGATCATGTCCCTGTCGCAGCTTGCCGCGCCCCTGGTCCTGTTTGCCTTCCTCACGCCCGCCGCTCTTGCTCAATGTTCGCCGGTTCACCTGACCGCAGAGCAGGACCATCAGCGCATGATGGGCCTGCTGCATATCGAGTCGCTTCGCCCCGGGGCTTCCGGCAATCCCAGTGCGCCCAATGCCGCCAACTACGATGAGGCCAAGGCCGGCCCGTTCTATCCGCCCCCTCTGCCGCTGGTCATGAACAACGGCAGGCTGGTCACATCGGCGAAGGACTGGTGGCGGAAGCGCCGTCCACAGATCGTGGGAGCCTTCGATAACGACATCCTGGGCCGATTCCCCGCCAATAGCCCGCCCGTCCGCTGGGAAGTGGTCAGCACCACGCTGGAGAGGAACGGGAACATCCCGGTCATCACGAAGAAGCTCGATGGCCACGTGGACAACTCGGCCTGTCCGGCAATCAAGGTCGACATTCAGGTGACGCTTTCGACCCCGGCCGATGCCAAAGGCCCGGTGCCGGCCATCATGGAACTCGACTTCCCGCCGGAACTGATGGCCATGATCGCGAAGCGCTTCCCCAATCTGGCCAGACAGAATGGTCCGACATGGCAGCAGCAGGTGCTGGCGAAGGGTTGGGGATATGCAAGTTACCTTCCCACCAGCGTTCAGCCGGACAATGGCGCGGGGCTGACGGAAGGGATCATCGGTTTGGTGAACAGGGGCCAGCCACGCTCTCCCGATGACTGGGGAGCGCTCAAGGCGTGGGCGTGGGGCGCCAGCCGCGCTCTCGACTACTTCGAAACCGACAAGGCTGTGAACGCGAAAGAAGTGGGTCTCGCGGGTCATTCGCGCTACGGCAAGGCCGCGCTGGTGGCGATGGCCTATGATCCGCGCTTTGCTATCGCCTATATCAGCTCCTCTGGCGAAGCCGGGGCAAAGTTATACCGGCATATGTTCGGAGAGCCGATCGAGAATGTTGCCGGGACCAGCGAATATCACTGGATGGCCGGTAATTTTCTTAAGTATGCGGGTCCTCTGCAGGTGAAGGATCTGCCTGTCGATGCCAATGAACTGATCGCCCTTTCCGCTCCCCGTCCGCTCTTCATCGGAGCCGGTTCGACCGCGGGGGACGGATGGGCCGACGCAAAGGGCAGTTTCCTTGCTGAAGCGGAGGCAGGCTCTGTTTACGAGCTGCTTGGCGTTCCAGGGCTCGGGACCTCGAAATTCCCGCCGATGGGCACGGCGCTCGCCACCGGAGCTCTGGCCTTCCGGCAGCACAGCGACGGCCATACGCCTGCGCCGAACTGGCCTTACTTTGTCCAGTGGGCTGCGCGCTGGCTCCGGTAAGTCGTGGATAACCAGGGCCAGAACCGCTTAATAAGTCACCGGCCTCGGGATGGATCGGCGGACGAGCTCACATTCAGATCAAGATAAGTCTGCTCGGAATGGGGCAACCCCGGCGCATAACATCGCCCATCCTCGGAATATGTCTGCCGGCAGGCCGCGGTATCCTCAGGGCGGCGTGGCGTTTGTGCGTATTGCCAGACCAGCGCGCGCGGAAAACCGCTCTTCGCCGGATCGATAACCCCGGCCGGAACCACGCAGCCGGGAGCCGGCGGGCACCGGTCATCCCAGACCCACAGCTTTGCCTTCGGGAATCGCGTCTGCGCATCCTGCGCCGTCGAAATCATCCTGGGTCCCGCGAGCACAGGAATCCCGGAGCAGTAGACGCCTGCGCCGAACCCGGCTGCCTGCAGCGCCGCGATCCAGGCCCCCATGTAATCCGCCTGCTCCGGCAAGAGCGCGCCGCCTTCTTCCTGATCGATAAAGATGACAGAGCCGGCGGGGAACCCCTCGCGCCGGGCCGCGGCGACGGCGGCGGCGGCATCGTCGCGGCCGAGTTGCTTTGCATCCTGATTCCTGAGCTGCGCGTCCGTCTTGCCGTTGAAGAGAATCAGAAACCCGAAGCCGGCGCCGCGCACTGGAGCGCGCTTCCCCTCCCAGGGATTGCTGGTCATCCCTGGCGGGTTGTTCAGCCAGTATCCTGTGAAGGCAAAGGTGCGGCGCAGCGCGGGCAGCAGACTGTCGCCGGGATAGCCGTTCTTGTCGAATCCCGCGTAACTGCGCTGGGCGCAGCAGAACGCCGCGCTCACCAGCACCAGAACTCCGGTCAGCAGCAGCGGCCGCAACCCGCGCATTCTGTCACCTTCACAACGCCTGCTTATGCAGAAAGAAGTAGATCGCCAGACCGAAGCCCAGCGCAATGATGCACGGGCGCAGCACCCGGTCGCTGATCTTGCGCGATTTGCGCGCCCCCGTGTAGCCCCCCACCGCGCAGGCGATCATCATCAGCCAGCAGTAGCGCCACTCAATCGCGCCGCCCACAATGAATGTGATCACGGCCACACCATTGGCGACGGTGGTGATGACCACTTTCAGCGCATTCATCTCCGCGATCTTCTCGACCCCGCACAGCGCCAGCGCCGACAGGGTCAGCATGCCTGCGCCCGCGCCAAAATAGCCAATGTAGTAGGTGATGGCCAGCAACGACACCAGCAGCGGAATCAGGGCCACCCGCCGCCGGTGCTCGGGATGGACGGCCTGGTCTTCGATGCGCCGCCTCACCATCCGCCGCATCGGCCCGCTCAGGGCGAAGCTGGTCGATCCCAGCAGGAAGAGATACGGCACCAGCCGCAGAAACCCTCCCTGGCTGCCTTTCAGCAGGGTGAGGGCGCCGCCCAGCCCACCCACCAGCGCGACCAGAGCCACGGGAATCACGAGGCGGTGATGTTTCTTCAGGTCCTCGCGATAGCCGGCTATGGACGTAAACTGTCCGGGCCACAGAGCGAGGGTGCCGGTGGCATTCGCCTCAATGGGCAGCAGCCCGGCTTTCAGCAGCGAGGGGAAGACAAGAAATCCTCCGCCGCCGGCGACGGAATTGACCACTCCGCCAAGGAAAGCCGCGGCAGCCAAAAAAATGTAATGAAAAGAATTGTGCACAGTACGGATTGTATGGGGTCAGCGCAACGCGGAATTTCAACGCAGAATTACTAAGAGTTCATCCGCATCTCCGGAGTAGCGGCCACCAGGCCGCGGGTGTACTCCTCCCGCGGCGAGTCGCACACCTGGTCGCGCGTGCCGAATTCCACCAGCCTTCCCCCGCGCAGCACCGCGATATTCGTCGACAGGTAGCGAACCAGCGGCATGGAATGCGAGATGAAGAGGTAGGTCAGCCGAAACTCGCGCTGCAGGTCGCGCAGCAGATTCACAATCTGCGCGCCCACGCTGACGTCCAGCGCGGAAACGGGCTCGTCGAGCACCAGCAGTTCCGGCCGGAGCGCCAGCGCCCGTGCGATGTTGATGCGCTGGCGCTGCCCGCCGGAGAATTCGTGTGGGTAGCGCGTCATCGCCGTCGAATCAAGGTCAACCTGGTCCAGCAGTTCCAGACAGCGGCGGCGCCGGGCTTCCCTGCTCCCGCCCTCGTGAATTACCAGCGGCTCGGCGATGATCTCCTCCACGCGCATCCGCGGATTGAGGGCCGCGTAGGGATCCTGAAAGACGGGCTGCATCCTCCGGCGCAGCGGCCGCAGTTTCCGCTGGGGCACCCCGGTAATCGGCTGCCCGTCGAACTCCACCGTGCCCGCGGTGGGCTCGATCAGGCCCAGAACTATGCGGGCAATCGTGCTCTTGCCGGAGCCCGATTCGCCCACCAGCCCCATCGTTTCCCCGCGCTCGATCGCGAACGAAACTCCATCCACCACCCGCGCCGCATCGTGCGTCCGTCCGTAGCTCTTTGACAGTTCCCTCGCCAGCAGCAGGGGCATATCAGAAACCTACCACGCAGTTAGAATGGAGACAGGGCGACCCTTGCAGCATCTGCTGAACAAACTCAATCCCCAGCAGCGCGAAGCCGTCGAGGCCGTGGACGGCCCGGTGCTGATCCTCGCCGGCGCCGGCTCCGGCAAAACGCGCGTCATTACCCACCGGATCGCTTATCTGATCGACCAGCGGGGGGTTGCGCCCGATTCCATCCTCGCCGTCACCTTCACCAACAAGGCCGCCGCCGAGATGGCCGGGCGTGTGGAGAAGCTGATCGGCCAAAGTTCCCTCTCGAAGCCGCTCATCTCGACGTTCCACTCCTTCTGCGTGCGCCTGCTGCGCCGCGATATCGAAGCTCTGCGGATCAACAACGAAGGCCTGAGCCGCAGCTTTGCGATCTATGACGAAACCGATCAGCAGGCGGTGGTGAAAGCCGTCATGCGCCGCATGGGCCTCGACGACAAGCAACTCACGCCGCGGGTCGTCCTCTCGAAGATCTCCTGGGCCAAGAACCACATGATCGATCCCCAGGAGTACTACCTCCAGTCCTCGGACCCGATCAGCGAAAAGGTGGCACACATTTTCGAGGGTTACCGCAAGGAGCTGCGCAAGGCCAACGCGCTCGACTTCGACGACCTGCTTCTCGAAGCGGTGCGGTTGCTGAAGGTCTCGCCGGAGGTCCGGGAGCGCTACAACCGGCGTTATCGCTACATCCTGATCGACGAGTACCAGGACACCAACCGTCCGCAGTACGAACTGATGAAGCTGCTCGGCGGAGAGCACCAGAATGTCTGCGTGGTTGGCGACGAGGACCAGAGTATCTACTCCTGGCGCGGCGCCGACATCCGGAACATCCTGGAATTCGAGAAGGACTTCCCGGGCGCAAAGACCGTCCGGCTTGAGCAGAACTACCGCTCCACGCAGATCATCCTGGAAGCCGCCTCGTCGGTTGTCTCCCGCAACGCGCAGCGCAAAGGCAAGCAGCTGTGGACCTCGCGCCAGGGCGGCTCGCTGATCGGCTACTACGAAGCGCCAGACGGCGAGAACGAAGCTCTGTTCATCGCCGATACCATCCAGAAATACCTGCGCAAGGCCGGCGAAGAACAGGCGGAGCCGAAATGCGCCGTCCTCTACCGCACCAACTCGCAGTCGCGGCTGGTGGAAGAGGCGATGCGCCGCTACGGCATTGCCTACACCATGGTCGGAGGCTTTTCGTTCTACGAGCGCGCTGAGATCAAGGACCTGCTCAGCTATCTGAAGCTCGTCCAGAACCCGCACGACTCCATTGCCCTGCAGCGTGTGGTGAATACGCCGACCCGTGGTATCGGCAAGACAACGCTGGAAACCCTGGAACGTATTGCGCTCGAAACCGGCTCCAGCCTGTGGACCGCCATCGAGCGGGCCCTCGGGCAGAAGCTGCTGCCCTCGCGCGCACTCTCCGCTCTCGACGGCTTCCAGCGCATCATCTCCGATGGCAACGCGATGCTCTCTGCCGGGTTTGCGGAGAAACTGGCGTCCGAGGTGGTGACTGAACCGACTCCGGAAGCTAACGAACCAATCGCGGAGCTGGCGGCGGCCTCCGACGAGCCCGACACCAGTTTCGATTTCGGCGCTGAAGCCCAGGGAATGCTGGCGCTCACGCACGGCGAAGAAGATGACAGCCGCGACGAAGATGCCGAGTTCCATCCCGCCACATTCAGTATCTTTGCCGAGGAGCCGCAGGTGCCGCATGCCGCGGCTCAGGCGGCTGCCGCGCCCGAACCGGAACGCGTCGAGGGCTTCCGCGCCCCGGGCGATGCGGCCACCCTGCCGGAACTGATCAAGTTCATCATCGACCGCACCGGCTACATCCGCTCGCTGGAGGAGGAAGGCACACCCGAGGCCTTCTCCCGCATCGAGAACCTGAAGGAACTGGCCAACGCGGCGCAGGACGCGCAGGAGCGCGGGGAAACGGTGGCCGAATTCCTCGATCACGCCGCCCTGGTCAGCGACGCCGACCAGTACGACCCTGAAGCCCGGGTCACGCTCATGACCCTGCATGCGGCGAAAGGACTCGAGTTCCCCCTCGTCATCCTTGCCGGCCTGGAGGAGGGCCTGTTTCCGCATTCGCGCACCCTGGTCGATCCACCGCAGATGGAAGAAGAGCGCCGCCTCTGCTATGTCGGCCTCACCCGCGCCATGGACTCGCTCATCCTCACCCGCGCCCGCTATCGCCGCCGCTATGGCAACGACATGCCGGAGCCGACGACGCCCTCGCGCTTCCTCGAAGAGATCCCGCCGCACCTTCTCGAGGACCTTAGCGGCGGCCGCTCCCGGGCAACCGCCTGGGGCGGGTACGCGGCCCAATCCACGGAGACGCCTTCGCGCTTTGGGAACCGCCATGGTGACGAATACAGCTCCCGCCATTACAGCTACGAAGATGAAGATCAAAGCCGGTCGTCCCGCTCCGCTGCCGGATCGCACTTCAGCCGTCCCGGAGAAAATCCGCGGGGCAACCGGCTCGTGAACCCGCCGTCGGGCGGCAGGTCCGAATCGGTGGACAACATTGCGAAGTTCTTCTCCGGCCGCGGCGGCATCGCTGCGAAAGCCGCGCGCCCGAAACCGGACGTCCCCGAACCGAGTGGGGCCAGGGGCTTCAGGAGCGGACAGCGCGTTCGCCATCCCAAATACGGCGAAGGCATCGTCTTCCGCCGTGAGGGAGACGGAGACGACGCGAAGATTACGGTACAATTTTCAGGATTCGGAGTGAAAAAGCTGGTGGAGAAATTCGCCCAGCTTGAGCGGCTCTGAGGCCTGCATCTCTCCCAAAGGATTCTCATGGCAAATACGAAAACCGTCGAAGTCAAGGCAGAACGCAAGAAGGTCAAACGCGCGGCCCGCAAAAAGGCCGCCCCCAAAGCGAAGCGCACCACCCCGCGCGGCTCGCAGAAGAAGAAGGTCCGCAAACTGGCTCGCGGTCAGAGCAAGCGATAAGACGTCAGGCAGAAATGCGTTGAGTTCCCGGGGCTGGCGAATCTCCTTCCGTCAGCCCTGTCGCTCCAGCTACACTCACTGCATTCCTCCTGGCAGGAGCTGTCGTTGCCGGATCACCCCGTCCTTCCATCTCGACCCGAAGAAACCGGAACGCCATCTCAGATGGCCCCGCGGCGTCAGATTTTTGCCTGCAAATCCATCGATAAGCTCATTAGCGACTCTGAGCGCCCCGAGCACAGCCTGAGGAAAACGCTCGGCCCCGTTTCGCTGACCGCCCTCGGCATCGGAGCCGTGATCGGCTCCGGCATCTTCACCGTCATCGGCACGGCCATCTCCGGTGAGAGGTTCAGTTCTACATCGTTTTTCGATACTCCCCTGCTCGATTATCTGGTCCGGCACACGGCCATGGCCGGACGCCCGGGCGCCGGGCCGGCTCTCGCTGTATCTCTGGTGCTGGTGGCGATCGTCTGTGCCTTCACAGGGCTCTGCTATGCCGAACTGGCATCGATGATCCCCATCGCCGGCTCGGCGTACACCTACACCTACGCCACCATGGGCGAGTTGATCGCCTGGATCATCGGCTGGGACCTGATCCTCGAATATGCCTTTTCCAACATGGCTGTCTCGGTGGGCTTTGCCGAGCACATGGTGGATCTGCTGGACTGGCTCGGCATCCATCCGGCCCTGAAATGGATCTCCCCGGCATACTTGCCCAGCGGCATGACGGATCTGGAGGGCCACACCCTCTACCAGCCCGGCTGGCATTTCGGCTTCAATTTCCCGGCATTCCTCATCGTCATGGTGCTTACCGTCATCCTGGTGAGGGGTATCCGGGAATCGGCCAAAACCAACAATGTCATGGTGCTGCTCAAGATAGCGGCGATCCTCATCTTCGTCGCGGCCGGGGCGCATTACGTCCACCCGTCCGACTGGCACCCCTTTTATCCCAATGGCTGGTCGGGAGTGCTTACGGGCGGCTCCATCATCTTCTTCACCTACATCGGCTTCGACTCGGTCTCCACCGCAGCGGAAGAATGCCGCCATCCCCAGCGTGACGTTCCCATTGGCATCATTGCCACGCTGATCGTCTGCACCATCCTGTACATAGGTGTGGCCGTGATCCTCACCGGCATCACCAAATGGAACATGATGGTGGGCGACGCCGCCCCCGTGGTCAACTCTCTGAAGCGGCTCTACCTGCACCACCCCAGCACCGCGCTGCACTGGATACGCCTTGCCGTCCTCATCGGGGCCATCCTGGGGATGATCTCGTCCATCCTCGTTTTTCAGATCGGCCAGGCGCGGGTGTGGTTCGCCATGTCGCGGGACCGGCTGCTGCCACGGATCTTTTCCCATGTGCATCCGCACTTCCGCACGCCGGCGGTAGCCACCTGGGTCGCGGGCATTGTCGTCGGGCTGCCGGCCGGACTGCTGGACATCGGCACCTTTTCCGATCTGTCGAACATCGGAACACTGTTCGCGTTTACGCTGGTTTCCGGAGGCGTCCTCATCCTGCGCTACAAGGACCCTCACCGCCGCCGCGGCTTCCGGGCTCCCTTTGGCCCTGTTTTCCCGGTTCTAAGCATCATTTTCTGCGTGCTGCTGATGGCCGGCTTGCCCATCATGACCTGGCTGCGCTTTTTTATCTGGCTGGCCATCGGCCTGGTAATCTACTTCACCTACAGTCGCCACCGCAGTGAGTTTGCCCGTTCCGCCCGCATCTGAGGGCGCCCTGGGACGCGGCCCGAGATTCCCGGGAAGCGTACCCTACACTGGATCTATGAACGAGTTTGGCCGGCTGCTGATCGGCTTCGGACTGCTGCTCGTCGTCGTGGGCGCCGTCGTTCTGCTGCTCGGCCGCACAGGATTGCCGCTGGGGCGCCTCCCCGGCGACTTCTCCTGGCGCGGGAAACACACCACGGTGTACTTCCCTCTGGGAACCTCCATTCTGCTGAGTGTGGTGCTGTCGCTGCTGTTCTACATCCTCTCGCGGTTCCGCCGGTAGACTTCAGCCGGCCTGCTCGCGCAGGGCACGATTGCGTGCCGGCAGGAAGGGATGGATCAGCACCTGGTACGCTGCCCCCCCGACAGCCCCGCCAATCAGCGGAGCCACGATGGGAATCCACCAGTAGTTTTGCGGGGAGGGAAAGGCCGCACCGCCCCATCCGGCCAGGAAGCAAAAGATGCGCGGGCCCAGATCGCGGGCGGGGTTGATGGCCCAGCCTTCCAGATAGCCCATGGAAGCTCCGATGATCGCCACCAGGAAGCCGATGATCACGGCTCCGAAGTTCGCTCCGGGGGCCATTTCGTTGTAGCGCTCGGTGATGGCGAAGATGCCGAAGATCAGAAGCGCCGTCAGGATGACTTCATCGCTGAAGGCGTGGGCCGCCGTGATCCACGCAGCGGGATGGGTGAAGAAGACCCCTGCGGCGCCGCCTGCGGCCCGCGTCAGGTTGTGAGCGGCGTTGAAGGCGTTGATGACGGGAACGAAGAGGGCATAGACGATCGACGCCCCCAGCAGCCCGCCGACGGTCTGCGCCGCGCAGTAGGGCAGGACTTTCGCCCAGGAGAACTTCCGGTAGAGCGCCAGCGCCAGCGTCACCGCCGGATTCGCATGGCAGCCGCTGACCGACCCCGTCGTGTAGATCGCCATCGTGACGGCCAGTCCCCACGCGATGCAGACCCCCCAGTAGGCGTGCTGGTAAGGGCTGGGGTCATAAAGGCTGTACATCGCGGCGACCGAGTCGCCGAAAGTAATAATGATCAGCACGGCCACGGCTTCCGAGATGAGTTCTCCGGCAAACTTTCTGGTCATCCAGTTCCCCTCGCTTCCGCCGAGCGGAGCGATGCCATTGTATAAGCCGGAGTTGCGGCATTGGATTTTGCTCATGAACGCATGCGGAGCGTGGCCACCGGTCCGAACGGTTCACAGGTTCATCGGCCGGGATACGCAACGCTCAGAACGCTTTCGGGGCAAAAAAAGGGCCCCTCGGGTGAGGGGCCAATCTGCCTTGGTTCTCTCGTTGTGTGAGAGCTTGTTGGGCCTCCCTTTCGGCTGAGGCTGGACTCTTGGCTGCGACGCAGCACCCTGAGGGGAGGGCTGCGCGGACTACTGCTGCGTCGCGCCAGTCGGTGAACCGCCGGCATTCGGCGAGTTCAAGGCCGCTAAACTGTTTTCCATCAGGCTCACGCGAACGATGCTGCCGCCGCGTGGTGCTGTTTCCCCGTTCTCATTGATCGGGGCATTGCCCATGGCGATTTCGTGAATCCGCCATACCGGCACATTGTGCTCAGCGAGATACCGCACGACGGCCTGGGCCATCCGCTGAGAACTCTCCATGCCCGCCATACCCCGTGCGTGCGAGTAGCCTGCCACTTCGACCACATATCCCTTCCGGCCCTGCAGCTGGCTGACGACCTGATCCAGGGCGTCCTTCGCCTTCTGGTTCAGCAATCTCTGACCGGGACGGAAATTAATGTCCATGTTGTTGACCGGGTGGTACTGATCGAGATTGGCGACCGTCTGGCCCAGCTGATTTGTTTTGTCGGAGGCCTGCTGGGCGAGTTCCTGCGCCTGCCCTGCGGCCTGGCTGGCCTGGCTGGCGGTCTGACTTGCCTGACTGGCGGTGGACTGGGCGGCGTGGATCCCGTTCTGCGCCCGCTCGTCAACGTCCTTAATGGACGCAGCGTTTTTGGCTTGGAGCTGATCCAGCTCGTTCAGGCGCTGCTTGACAGGAGTCAGCTGCTTATTCACCCACTTCTTGCGGGCGAACGGATTCACGCGGCCCCAGAACCCCTCTTTCGTGTTCGTGGGAAGGGGAGCCTGGCCGGTCCCTGTCTGCTGAATCGTACCCTGACTCTGTGTTTGAGTGGTTGGGGTTGTTGTCGTGCCTGTCTGTACCTGCGGCTTCTGCTGGGCGGAATTGTCCTGCGCGAGGGCTGGCAAACCGAGGCAGGCCGCGACTAACAGCACTGTCATCGATCCGGGTTTCAGAATGCTTCTCATGAGTATTTTGACGCCTATATTCGAGGGACCGAGCTGCCCTCTTCTTCCCGGATATGAGCATCTGGTCTGCCAAACCCTCACCGCCCAGGGACGATTTCGCTAAGTGTCGCTGCACGAAGAGGCTGGATCTTCAGAAGCTGTCCGCAGACGCACGGAGGGGCGCAAAAAACGAGCATTTCCGGGAGGTTACAGGAAAAATTTACACGGTCCCGCTGGGGGCAGGCTGTGAACTATTTCCCGCTGACTGCGATGATTCGGATTTCGGGATAACTCTGATTCCAGTCCTGGGCGACATGATCGAGGATGAGGCGAAACTCGCGGGTCTGCCCTGGAAGAATCGGCGCCGCGCTAACCGGCTGGGTATCCACATAAGGCTCGCGGGTACGGATGAGGCTCAGCGGCATGGTTTCCTTCTGCACGATCTGATCGGTCGCATCCCGAAAGGCTACCTGCACCGTGATCCCCGCGACAGTTTCCTTGCCCTGATTGGCGATCTTCCCGTCGATGTAAGTGGCCTGTCCGCCCAGGACGTTGTTCGCCTGGCTCATGGTGATGCCGGAGATGGGCAGGCTGGCGGCATAGGGATCGGGGGACGCCAGGCCCGCTCCTCCCGGATTGCCGGGCTCGGCATGGTGGCTGACTGCGATGAGGATGCCGATGACCGCCAGCACCACGATGCCGGCGATGATCCAGGGCAGGACCGAGCGCGACTCGCGTGCCTCTGCTCGTTCAGGACGAAACATGCCGGAGGGAGAACCGGGTGCGCTCATGCCCGAGATTGTACAACCACAGCGCCGGTGCCGACGGCGCAGGAGAACGACATCCCTTCGCGCCAGAACGATGACGAACGAGATACCCCAAAAGAGCCATCGCGCGAATCTCAGCTCCGGTCCAGAATCGGGGCTGCGGGGAGAGTGTCTAAGCAGGGTAGCAACACTGCTCCAGCCGCGAGGCTCTTATGAACAACAGTCCGCAGACGTCCTCGAATCGCAGGCCTGACTACGCGTATCGGATCGCGGCCATCGCTGTCGCACTGATTCTGCTGATCACGTCGTTTTCCGCGTAGAAGGGGCGCGGAAAACCCGTGGACGCAGCCAGGCGCGGGCAACCGGCCGCAGAGAGCGCCTTGGAGCCGGAATTCCGCTAACGGCTCACCGTTTCTCGCGCCAGAGCCCGGCGCAGGACGACCTCCAGAGCCGATTTCAGCTGCGTGTATTCGGTTTCGCTCAGCCTACCCTCCAGCCGCTCGGTTTCCAGCGAGAAAAGTTCATCCTTGAGCGCTGCCAGGGTCGCGCTCTTCTGCGATGCGCCGTTCCCGGGAGTGGAGGCCCCGGGTAGCGAAGCGCGGTAGGCTACCGCGGATTTGGCGCCGGGGATCGGGGTTGGCACCAGCGGAGACGCAGCCGGGGGGCCCCCGGCGGTGGCTGGCTGCGATCCGGGCTTCGAGCGCATCGTGAAGGCTGCCACGACCACCAGCGCCAGACCCACCGCGCTGAGAATCCACCACTTGTACTTCTGCAGCGGATCAGGCGTGTCGATCGGCGTTCCCAGGCCACCGCCCGGAGCATTGGCCGGCGCCGCGGACTGCTCCTGACCGGACTGCATCCCCTGGTCGGCGCCGCCCTGGCCGTTCTGCGCCTCGCGCGGCATCGACCCGGTGCCCGACACGGTAAACGAGACTGGCACATCCGGCTTTACATTGGTGGCCAGATACGTCTCCGTTCCTGGCCCGCTGGCATCGCCCGGCATGAGCTGGAAGCTGGTGCCGCTGAAGACCATGCTCTTCGGCAGCATGACGGCCAGGTTCTCCGTGGGCAGCGACACCTGCGTGTGCAAGGTGAGGCTGCCGCTGTAGGGCAGGCCATATCCGATCTGGAAGCGGGTTTCTCCGGGACGCACGGGAAAAACAAACGTGTAATGGCCCTTCTCGGCCAGAGGTACGGGCGAACTCGAGACGGCCATGCCGCCGGGACCGGTCGCTGTGGCACCCTCCAGCTTCGCACCCTGGGGGAGGTAGAACTCAAAACTGCGGGGACCAAACTGGGTCTTTGGGGGCTTCGACTCATTGCGGATGAAGAAGCTCTCCGTGACGTTCAGGCCCTGGGAGTCGGTCTCGATCCGCTCCACGTCGGCGTAGACATGGAGGCCCTCGACCTTCGGCGACACATCGTACACGTCGATGTTCACCGTGGAGGTATTGGGAGGTACAGGCCCATAATACGAGGCCTTCTGGTGCTCGACCTGGACCAGATGCATGCCGGCATTGTCCGGCACGCTAAAGGAGAAGTGCCCCTGCGCATCGATGGTGGTGCGGGCAGCTTCCGTCATGCTCTGCTGCAGATCGAGCAGGATCGCGGTATCGCCGGCTGCCGGCTTGTTGGTGGTCTTGTCGATGACGTTGCCGGAAATGGTAGCGGCCACGAGCGAAAGCGGCAGAGCGAGGACAGCGGCGGGGGCGAGTCGGGCGAGCAGGTTCATGAGGTTCCAGTCTTCAGGTTAGGTGTGCTGGGGCGCGGCCAAAACATCGGACTCCAGCAGATCGATCTCGGCGACGACCTCGGCGGCCTCGTTTTCGAGGGTGGCGCGCTGGGCGGCGTAATCTTCTTCCGGATATTTGCCGGCGCGATACTCGAAGTTCAGGTCGCGCAGATTTTCGAAGAGCACCTCCCGGCGCTCACGCAGGTACTCGAGGCGGGTCTTGGTCCGCTGCGCCTCGATGTTGCGCTCGGGCCAGAAGACGTAGAGGAAGGTGCCGATCAGCAGCAGTCCACAGGCGATGGTGGTCATGACTCAGGCTCCATGCACAGGAAAATCCGATGCGGATCTGTTGCGCTCATATTTCGGTCTCCCTGCGGATGCGCGCGCGCAGGTCCCTCGAAGCGGGGTCATCGGGCACCACCGGCATCGGGGCCGTACGCAGTTTCCATTTCCGGACGAGCAGAAACGTCCCGAAGAGTCCCAGAAGCAGCAGCGCCGGCGGCACCACCCAGGCAACGATGTTGAACCGCGTCAGCCAGGGCGCAGCCAAAGCGGTGGGGCCATATTCCGCCTGGAACGCGCTGAGGATTGCGTTATCGCTGTCGCCGCGATCGACCGCCGCTCGCAGTTCCGCCGTCATCCGGGCAGAGGCCTGACAGCCCATGTGGTTGCACTCGAGCAGGATCTCGTTGCAGCCGCAGGTACACATCAGCTTGTGGCCGAGATCGTTGTAGCGCGCCTGCGTGTCGGCCGCTCCCAGGGTAATGACGCCCACCACCACCAGCAGCGGCAGGAAGGCAAACCGGCTCAGCCGCCGCATCAGTCCCCTGCCCTTCCGGCGGTGACCGCCTCATCCGGCACCGTAACCCGGCTGCGCTGCGCCGCCACCGCCGCACTCAGGTTCGGGAAGAGCGCCACTCCGGTGCCGAGCACGGTGATGATGAGCCCGATCCAGATCCAGGCGACCAGGGGATTCAGGAAGGCCTTGATGACCGGCTGCCCGGTGGAGGCATCCTTGCCCGCGTAGATGACATACAGGTCCCAGGCCAGCGTCGAGTGATTGGCCACAATGGTCGAAGGCTGCTGGCTCGCGGTGTAGAACCGCAGTTCCGGGGCAAGCTGCGTGACCTTGCGCCCGTCGCGGTAGACATTGAGCAGAGCGAATTCGGTGTCGTAATTCGGGTTCGAATCCTGGGAGTAGTCGAGGCACTCGATCCGATACGGCCCGATGCTCATGCTCTGCTTGTAGTTCAGTGTCTTCTCGATGCTCTGGTTAAAGGCCGAGCCGGCCAGCCCGATGAAGATCACCACCACGCCGAAGTGGACGATGTAACCGCCGTAGCGCCGGGTATTGCGGCGCGTGAGCTGCACGACCGAGGAGAGCAGATTCCGGCCGGTATGGCGCTGGATGACGCGGGCGCCCCGGAGGAATTCCGCGAGGATCGCCGTCGCCACAAACGCGGCCATCATAAAGGTCACCCACGAGTAAAAGGCCCCCTGATGGTCGGTGGTCAATATCGTCCACGGATGCACGCCCAGCGGGATCACGGCGATCGCCACAATCAGCGCGGCGATGGCGGGGATCACGAAGTTCTTGCGGATGCTCCGCGTCGAAGTCGAGCGCCAGGCGAGCAGCGGGCCGATGCCGGTGAGAAACAGCAGAAAGACCCCGATGGGCACTGCAACCCGGTTATAGAAAGGAGCGCTGACCGTGACCCGGTTCCCCTGCACGTATTCCGACAGCACCGGAAACAGCGTGCCCCACAGCACCGTGAAGCAGGCCGCCAGCAGCACCAGGTTGTTAAAGAGGAAGCTCGACTCGCGCGAGACCAGCGATTCCAGCTTGTGGTCTGTCTTCAGGTGGTCGCGGTTCAGGATGTACACGAAAGTGCAGACCGCCAGAGTAATGACCAGGAAAACCCAGAACCAGTTTCCGATGGAGGACTGCGCGAAGGCATGCACCGAACTGACCAGCCCGGAACGCGTCAGCAGCGTGCCCAGAATCGAGAGCATGAAGGTGGAGAAGATGAGCCAGACGTTCCAGCTCTTCATCATGCCGCGCTTCTCCTGCATCATGACCGAGTGCAGGAAGGCCGTGCCGGTGAGCCACGGCATCAGCGAGGCGTTCTCGACCGGATCCCAGCCCCAGTAGCCGCCCCAGCCCAGCACGGAATACGCCCAGTGCGCTCCGAGGAAGATGCCGATGGTGAGAAAGAGCCAGGTCACCATGGTCCAGCGGCGGGTGATGTGGATCCATTTCTCACCCGGATACCGCATCATGAGCGCGCCCAGCGCAAAGGCGAAGGGGACGCTGAAACCCACATAGCCCAGATACAGCATGGGCGGGTGAATCACCATCTCCGGATACTG
This sequence comes from Acidobacteriota bacterium, assembly GCA_021792135.1. Lineage (GTDB taxonomy): Bacteria > Acidobacteriota > Terriglobia > Terriglobales > Acidobacteriaceae > Palsa-343. The sequence goes on from JAJYVF010000002.1 coordinate 97,470, forward strand.
GAGGAGCGGATTCAGGCCGTTGCCGTCGGGCGGAATCGGGCCCGTCACCAGCGAGAACGGGGTGGCCGCTATGTTGACCAGCAGCAGGAAGAAGACCTGGACGGCGGCAAGAATCGTGGAGGCGTACGCCGTCAGCTTGACGTCAACCTTGTGCCGGACGCGCAGCACAAACCCGTAGGCCGACAGCAGCCACGCCCACAGCAGCAGTGAACCTTCCTGTCCTGACCACAGCGCCGCGAATTTGTAGGGCCCCGGCAGCGCACGGTTGGCGTGCTCCGCAATATAGGCGACCGAGAAGTCGTTGGTGAACGCCGCCCACACCAGCGCGAAGGCCGCGCAGGTGGCGGCCAGGAAGCTGGCGATCCCGGCGCGGCGCGCCGTTTCGGCCAGCCGCTCGGGCGCGATCGCCCCGCGCGTGCCGGTCGCAAGCTGGCGCAGCGCAACGGCTCCGGCCAGCAGGTTATAGCCGCTCAGCGCGAGCGCGACCAGGAGTGCAAAACTGCCAAATGCGGGCATAGGGATGTGTACCTTCCGATTGTCGCACTATCCGGGGACCTGTGGCGGCGGCGCGGCGATGAGGGTCAACCCGATCTTCGCGTCTGGGGAGAGCCTGCCGCTGTGACGAATCTCACACCCCGGCGGCGAGCTGCGTCAAATGCGGGCTCCCCGGCCGATCAGGCGGTGCGGCCGATCGGTGCGATCAGAAGGGAGCGCACCAGGGCCAGCAACTCGTCGGGAGGAAACGGCTTGAGCCGGAAAATCACATCCATGCCCTGGTACTCGTCTTCCGCCTCCGGGAGGCCGCTCAATACGAGAACCGGCAGACGCGGATAGCCCTTGCGCAGCGCGGCGACAAACTGCGGACCATTCATGCCCGGCATCAGATGATCGGTGATGACAAGCCCCACGGGCCGCGCCTTTTCCGCCGCGTTCAGCATCTCGATGGCGTGGCGGCCATCGGCTGCAACCACGACGCACTGTCCGGAACGGGTCAGGATGGCCTTGCGGGTGGCCGCCTGTATTGCATTGTCGTCCACCAGCAGGATGTCGGCACTCATCAAATTGGATGATTCCTTTGGCAGATAAAGGGTTGCTTCCGGAGACTGGGACCCTGGTGACCGAAGCCGTCCTGAGGACGCCTTTCGAGAAGCCTTTTTACGCCCCTGGACCCATTGAAATCAAGCCACGAAGTGGCCATTTGGTGCACACTTTGGTGTTACGGCGTAACCCAGTCGCCAGGATCGGAACACGCCTCCACACCGCAGCCGGAAGGCCCGGACCGTGGGACCGGCATGCCGTCGCTGACCGGACATGCGGTTCTCACCCCAGGCCCAAAAGCCACGGGGCGGAATCTGTGACCTCCGCCCCGCGGGTTAAGAGCTGAACCTGCCGCTCAGAAGTAAATCTTGGCACCCAGCTGAACCGCGCGGCCGGGCTGTGGATCTCCCGCGCCGCCGTCCGTCGCGGGCTGGATGACCGAGCTGATCTGCCCGAAGACCGGGCCATCGCTGAGGTTTCCATCCGGGGGCCCGAAGTTGGCGTGGTTGAAGAGGTTGAAGCTCTCCAGCCTCAGCTCCACGTAGCGCGGGCTGTCGGCATGCCCCAGCGGTAAATCCTTGAACATCGAGAGGTCCGTGTAGTTGAAGCCAGGACCGCGCAGGAAGTTCCGCTTGACATTGCCGAAGGTGCCCAGCGGCTCCGGCGAGAAGGGCGTGGTGTCGAACCAGTAATTGCCGGTCCGGCGCGGGCTCTTGATGGCCGGATGGAAATTGCTGGTATTCGGCGTATCCGGCAGCTCGTAGAACGCAAAGATGGAGTTGCCCCAGAGCGACCGGTTGGTGCCCGTTTCGCCGATCGAGGCCGGGTTGCCGGACTGCAGGACGGTATAGCCGACAAAGTGCCATCCGCCCAGTGCCTCATTGACGAGGTAGTTCTGGCGCATGCCTGCGGTCAGCGGAACCACATAGCCATATCCGGCGTAGAAACGCTGCCGCGCGTCATACTCGGAGTTGCCGTAGGTCAGCTGCTGGAAGCCCGGGACCCAGTTCGTACCGGTGAGATCGTAACTGTTGCCGAAGCCGGAGCTTTCGAAGCTGGAGCCGTTATCCAGAGCATGGCTCCAGGTATAGCCGATGGTGTAGTAGAGCCCGCGGTTGGTCTGCCTTTGCAGACTGACCTGGAGCGCATTGTAATTGGAGCTGCCATTGGTATAAACATGCCCCACGGAGAGGAAGTTGCCTGAGGTATCGCGGAAGTCCTGCGGCTGATACAGCGAGAGCAGGCTGGCCAGTTTGAGGCAGCCGGACGTGCTCATCGTCTGGCAGGCAGCCACCGCGTTGGCATGTCCGGCGGCCGTCATCCGGTCCGCCTCATACGCCCGGACCAGTCTGCGGCCCAGAGTTCCCACATAGGCGACCTGCAGCACCTGCTCGCCGGGTAGCTGGCGCTGCACGTTCAGGTTGAAGCTCAGGGCATACGGCACGTTGTAGCTGGGCGAGATGCCGCTCAGGTCATAGGGAACGAACTGCGAGAAGTTGATGGTCTGACCCGGTGTCGGAAAAGCATAGGGAAACTTGTTGGCCTCCGAGAGTCCCGGACGACTGGCAACATCCTGGTATGGGTCGGCGAAGCTGGGGCTCCCGGCCAGGGTCGTGCCGCCCGGACCCGTCATCGTCACGTCCGCCGCGCCGGTGCTGCTGGTTCCAAACGGCGGGTCTTCAAGGTTCTGCAGCTGCGCCTCTTCAGAGTCGCGGTTGAAGTAAACGCCAAATCCGCCGCGGACGGCCATCAGGTGCTGGCCGGCGGGCCCGGTCAGCCAGCCCATCCCCTGCGAAGGCGACCAGTCAAGGCCCATGCGGGGCGCGAAGTGATCGTACTTGGCAGTGGCTCCACCCTGGTCGTTGCAGCCGGCGTCTCCCGGATAGGTCAGGCCTGGCTGAGCTGTCGGGAAGACCTTGGACTGCACACCCGGCTGGAAGCAGATCACCGCCTTGCCGCCGTACTGCAGGTTGGCAAATGGGGTCTGGATGTCGTAGCCAATTCCGTAGTTCAGGGTGACCGAACTGCTCACCCTCCAGTTATCCTGCGCATAGCCATAAATCTCCCATGCGCTGGCGTTGATCATCGCCCCCGATCCCTGGCTGAAACCCGAAGGGATGCCCAGCAGGAAGTCGAGTAGCGGGTCGCCGGAGGTGAAACTGCCGGAACCGTCGAACGTGAAGTTTCCATTCAGATTCGAGTAGAAGGGATTGTGGACCACGAACCTCTCGACGTGGGCCCCGAACATCATGTTGTGGTTGCCGGCGATCTTGGTGAAGTTGTCGGAATAGTCGCCGTTGGTGTCGATGCGGGGTTGCGGTCCGTTGTTGCTGAAGCCGAGGGTGAAGAGGCCCTGAAGAGAAATCAGCGGCACCGATGCAGCCGCCGCATCCTGCGGGTTAATGGAGAATCCCAGAGAACTGGGCTGCACGATCTGGGCAGGTTCCACCGCCGCATAGTTGAAGCGGTAATACCCGGCGCGCAGCTCGTTCAGCGTCGTGGCATTAAAGGTGTGCGTCCAGGAAGCGTTGAAGATCTTGATGTGCCGCGCGTTGTTCTGGGCGAATCCGGGCACGGTCGCTCCGGTGAACGGCAGAGTGTTGAAGTTGGGATTGGACTGGAAGATGCTCGAAGCCCACAGCAGATCGCGGCTGGTGACATGGGCATCGACCCGGATCACACCCTGATCCGCCTTCGCCGAGTTCAGCGCGTTGAAGTTGTAGTCGGTCACGCCTCCCTGGGCGTAGTTCGGCGAGGGCAGGTACTTCGCGATCAGATGGGCCGCGATGGGATTGAAGGTGCTGGTCGGCAGCATCACCGATCCGGTGGGAAAGCACTGGTTCCACGGTGTGCCTTTGGCGCAGGTCCCGGTGGTCGTGGTAATGGCAAACGGCAGCGGATTGGAGCTGAGGCCTACCTGCGCGTTGGTGCTGCCGCTGGAGGTCTCGTTGGCGATGTTGGTGTCTCCGCTGAGGTTGGCGATACCCGTGGCATTCCGCCCCAGCGTGGCATCGGTGGGCACGGGCGTCAGCTGTGTCGTCCCCGTTCGATTGCGGAATCCCTGATAGGCCACGAAGAAAAAGAGCTTATTCTTCAGGACCGGACCTCCCAGGGTGCCGCCGAACAGGTTCTGGTGGAAGGGAGGACGCGTAGTCGAAAAATAGTTGCCGTTATTCAGAAAGGTGTCGCGGTAGAACTCGAATCCATCGCCGTGGAACTGGTTCGTGCCGCTTTTCAGCTGTTCGTTCACAAATGCGCCGGAGTTGCGGCTGTACTCCGGATTCTGGGTGCTGGTCAGCACGGCAACCTCGGCCAGGGCATCCGGATTGACAATGATTCCCTGCGTCTGGAGCGGGCCGTCGTTGATATCGGCGCCATCCAGCAGGTAGCTGTTCTCCTGGGTCTGGTTGCCGTTGGCGGAGAAGTTGCCAAACCGGTCGGACGATTCGACCGAGCCCGGCGTCAGCTTCTGCAGCATGGAGGCGTCGCGGCCCAGGAGGGGCATCTGCTCAATCTGCTGCGAGCCAACCGTGGCCTTCATCTGCGTATCGGAGGTATCCACCTGAACGGCGGTGGCGCTCACCTGCACCGTCTCGGAAACGGCGCCTGGCTGCAGAGTGGCGTTCACTTCCCGGTTCTCGTTGGACTGCAGCCTGAAGCCGGTGACGGCCTGGGTTTTGAACCCCGGAGCTTCGATCGTGACCTTGTAGGGGCCGCCAATGGCCAGCTGCGGGAAGACATAGTAGCCCTTGCTGTCGGTCGTCTGCACCGAAGAGATGCCAGTGCTCAAATTCAAAGTGGTTACCCTGGTATTCGGTACCACCGCGCCACTGGGATCCGACACCGTTCCATGGATCGCGGCGTAGACGTTCTGGGCGCTGGCCCTGGGCGTGCCACACGCGAACAGAAATACAATCAGCAGACCAGCTAGACCGCAGGCACCACCGAAGTTCACGAGTGACCGCCTCTGCCGCACCGGAAGCTTCGCTCCCGTCGAGACTGCCCCCCTCAAAAAATATTGACTCATTGCATCCTCCAGGACCATGGCAAATGAAGACAAACAGAACTGCCAGCTTTTGGAGGGCATACTAGCAATCAGATTTCCATTTCAGAGTGATTAATTTCAGTCATTTAGCGACGGTCCGGTCTTCCAGTGCCGGGATACCTATGAACTTTCATATATTCAGGTGCCCGCCCTTCCGATTTAAGAATGCTTCCCTTCCCCAGCTTTTGCGCATCCAGGGGGGCGGAACACGCCACGGACATTCCGGGATTTATGAAAAAATAGAACCAAGCCTCGATAAGGAGGCGTGCATGAACACTTTCAAGACTACTTTTCTGCTGACGGCTCTCACACTGCTGCTGGTGCTGATCGGCAGCCGCTGGGGCGAACAGGGCGCCATCGTGGCGTTCGTGATCGCCGCCGGAATGAACTTTTTCAGCTACTTCTATTCGGACAAGCTGGCGCTGGCCATGTACCGCGCCCAGCCCGTGACCCGGGAAGAACTGCCCCGCGCTTATGAGGTTGTCGAACGGATGACCGGCCGCCTGGGCCTGCCAATGCCGAAGATCTACGTTATCCCCACGGACTCTCCCAACGCCTTTGCCACCGGGCGTAACCCCCGGCATGCCTCGGTCGCCGTGACCCACGGCATCCTGCAGCTTCTGAACGACGATGAGCTGGAAGGCGTTCTGGCCCACGAACTCGGCCATGTGAAGAACCGCGATATTCTGACCAGCTCGGTCGCTGCCACCCTGGCCGGCGCCATCACGCTGCTGGCCCGCATGGGCTGGTGGGCGGAGATGTTCGGCATGGGCGGAGGCGGCCGCGACGACCGCCGGGGGGGCGGCCTGAGCGCGATCCTGATGCTGATCCTTGCGCCCATCGCGGCCATGCTGATCCAGCTTGCCGTCTCGCGCTCGCGGGAATACGAGGCCGACGCAACCGGGGCCCACATTACCGGCAATCCCTACGCGCTGGCCAGCGCGCTCGAGAAGCTCGAAGCCTACTCGAAGCGGCTGCCCATGGCCGCTTCGCCCTCGACGGCGCACCTGTTCATCGTGCAGCCGCTGCTGAGCCGGGGCGATTTCGCGAATCTCTTCTCGACGCACCCGCCGATTCCCAGGCGAATCGAGCGGCTGATCGGCCGGCCCAGCGTCTACGGCGCTCCGCAGCGGTAAGCGGCCGCTTTCAGAGAGCGGAGATCGGGAAGGATTTCCGCTCTCGCAACAGCCTGCCGGGTCGGGCTGCTTCCGTTTCCCTGCTTACCGTGCCCAGGCCAGACCATCGTCGAATCCGCCGGCCCGGATCAGCTTCTCCACCCTCCAGTCAGCCAGATCGATGGCCGCGACCTCGCCGCTGCCCGCGCAGGAGACGTAGGCGACGCGGTCATCGGGCCGGATCAGAACCTCCTGAGGGCTGTTCGCCACCGCGACGGTGCGCGCCACACGCATGGCCGCCAGATCGACGACAGCCACCTCCTTTTTGTCGGGGATGGCGGCGATCAGCCACTTCCCGTCCGGAGTAACGGCGGTTCCGTAGCCGAGGCCCGGCAGCGTCACCCAGTTCCTGATCTTCCGTGTGGCTGTATCGATCACGGCCAGCCGCGGCTGGATCTGGTCCGAGGTAAAGACCAGGCGATCGTCCGGCGAGATGGAAATCCGCTGCACCCTGCCCGAAACCGGAATCACTGCCAGTGTCTTCCTCCCAATCAGATCCAGCACCGACACCGTGCCCGGGCCGACGTTCGCCGTATAGCCGAATCGCCCGTCGTGGGAGATCGCCAGCATGTGCGACTCTTTCTGGCCGGTGGGGACTTCCCCGAGGATCTTCAGCGTGCGCGGATCGATGATGGTGACGGCATCCTCCAGCTCCGTGGTCACGTAAAGAAGATGATGGGTCCGGTCCAGCACCGGGAGATGCGGCCGGACGCCGTGGCCGAAATCCACTTTCCGGATCACCTTCCGCGACGGCACGTCGATCACCAGCATCACCTGGCCGTCGATCCCGGGCCGTCCCACACCGGAATTGCCATAAACCGGAGCATAGGCGATGCGCCCATCCTGCGAGGTGGTGATCTCATGGACCCATTGTCCGGGGACACCCTCCCCGATGGTGGCCACCTGCCGCCCCGCCACGGGGTCGATGACGCTGAGGTCGTGGTCGTGCTGATTGGCGACCAGCAGGGACTGCGCCCCGGCAGCCGAGGCCGCAGCCAGCAGAAGAGAAAAGGCGAGGGATTTTTTCATAGGCGCCCACTATATCCTGGTGAACCGCGGCGCATATCGCGCAGGCTCGGGAGCTCAAGTTATCGCCTCAGCGCGTTCATTAGCACGAAACAATTCCGCGTCACTCAGCGATTCCCAGGGTCCATGATGATAGACACGTCATCCGAGGTGGTCATGACCAGGCAAGCGATGTTGTGCGCGGTTCTCTGCGGAGTTCTCCCCGTTCCAATGCTGACAGCCCAGACGCACCCGGCGCATTCGCAGCCGAAGAGTTCGCAGACTTCGCCGTCTGTCCCCACCATCCGGGTAACTTCGCGGCTCGTCTTCCTCGATGTCACCGTTCTCGACAAGCAGGGGCGCCCGGTGGTCTCCGGCCTTACGAAGAGCGACTTCCTGATTACCGAGGACAAGCAGCCGCAACGAATCTTCTCTTTCGAGCCTCCGCAGGTACATACGCTCGATCTGCGCCCCGGCGCGGAGAACCCGGACGGCAAGGCGCCCCGGACGATCCTCGTCCTCGACCTTCTCAATTCCCGTTTCCAGGATTTCGCTTACATCCGCTATGAGGTAAAACGTTACCTCGACTCACGCCCGCCGGAACTCGGCTCTCCGACAGAGATGATGGTGGTTGGCAACCAGTCTCTGCAGATGGTGCAAAACTGGACCCGGGACCGCTCCGAGCTTCTGGACGCTCTCCAGCACATTCCCGCCGTGCTTCCATATAAGGAAATGAGCGGAGCTTTCTGGTACGAACGGGCCGGCCAGTCGGTAGATGCGCTGCAGCAGATTGCGCTGCAGAATCAGGGCGTGCCCGGCCGCAAGAACATCATCTGGGTGGGTCATGGCATGCCAAATCTGGATGCCCTCTACACGGAATACCCTGACGAGGATCTGCAGTTCGTGAAAAGGTATCTGCACGCCACCACCAATATGCTGGTCAACGCGCGCATCAGTCTGTTCGTGATTTATCCCGGTCTCAATTTCCGGAATGAGATGTCTTTGAGCGGCCAGGACGCCTTTATGGATACCGGCGACGACGACCCATTTCTGTCGGGCCTCAACTTCGGCATCTTCACCAACGAAACCGGCGGCCGGCTCTTCTACAACCGCAACGACGTGGACGGAGAAATTCGCCAGGCAAAGCAGCTGGGATCCGAGTACTACACCCTCACCTATCAACCGCAGGGTGGCGACAATAACGGCCGCTTCCGGCGAATCCGCGTCACCCTGCGCGAGCCTGGCCTGCGGGCGCTGACCAAAACAGGCTATTTTGCGCGGGAAAGCAAAGCCATCACCATTCCGCACCAGCGCACCATCAATACGCTGAGCGAAGGCGTGTACTCCACGATCCCGCTGAATGAGATCCATATACTCATCGCAAATCTCGCCCGCCACCCCGACAACGAAACCACTCAGTTCACGGTTTACATCCAGGGCAGGAACCTCGACTGGCTGCGGGGCGCCGATGGCCATGAAACCGTGGGGCTGGGCCTGGCAGCAGCGAGCATCGGTCCGGATGGAAAGATACTGGCATCCAGGCTTTTCAATGACACGGTGACCTCGCCCGTCGAGAATCCAAAACAGCTCGGCCATTACCCGCTCCGCATTCCCATGGTGCTTCGGACACCGCGGAAGACGCAGAGCATTCGCGTGGTGGTAGAGGTCAAACCCGACAACCGCATGGGCAGCGCAGAGATGGATCGCAAGGCGATCGCAGCGGCTCCGGCGCTGCCGACTCCCGAACCGCAGCTCAGTCCCGCGCGGAGCACGCCGCCAGCGCCCTCCGCTCCGTGATGCGGGCCGGTAAAGCTGCTCCGGGGCAGCGGGACCATCATTTCCCCCAAAGTGAAACAGCGGCCTGCAACGGGCGGCCGCTGGTCCCTCCCCGCCAAACCCGATACCCTGTCCCTGTCATGAAAACCTTTCTGCGCACCTTCCTGTGGCTGGCCCTGGTGGTCTGGCTCGGCGGACTGCTGTTCTTTCCCATCACGGCGTGGGCGGCCTTCAGCACGCTGACCGACACGCATGCCGCGGGAACGATCGTCGCCAGATGCCTGGGCGTGCTGCATCATGAGGGCCTGATTGCCGGCCTTGTCATCGTCATCCTGCTGCTGCTCGGCCGCGGTGTGCGGGCCTGGCACACCAGCACCATGACGATCGGCATCGTGATCACGCTGATCATGATGGGCCTGACCGCGTTCTCCCAGTTCTCCATCATTCCCAGGATGGAAGCCTACCGGATTGCCGCCGGAGGCGCTATTGACGATGTGCCGAAGAACGATTCGCGCCACGTTGCCTTCGACCGGCTGCACAACACGTCGGTGAATGTGGAGGAAGCGGTCATGCTCGGTGGAGTGATTCTCGTGGTGGTCTTCGCGCGAGAGAGCTGAGGCCTTTCATCGCGCAGCATGGCCGGCTTGCCGGGGCTTCAGCGTGCCGCGCGCCGGCGCAGCCTCCGGTTGCGGAACCACTTGGCCGCTCCCAGGGCGAAGAGCATCAGCCCGAAGGGCAGGCACATCATGGCGGCCATCAGCGAGAGCCATCCGGCATTGGTGTGCGGACCTTCGCGGCTGATTCCGCCAAAGACGGTTGCGGCGAGAAGCGCGGCGAGGACGCCGGCCCCAAGGATGCCGCCGCCCGAACGCAGCAGCGCGCGCGTTCCGTCGTCAGCCTCCTCTGTTTTCCCGGTGCGGTTCGCTCTTGCCTCGTCCATCAGGATTCCTGCCAGAAGGCTCCTTTGCCGATGTGCTCCGGGGTTATCGCAGCGCCGCCACCAGCATCACGCGTACCACGACGCCGGTGACGGAAACATAGAGCCAGAGCGGAAACGTGACGCGGGCAATCCGCCGATGCATCGGGATCCGCCCCGAGAGCGCGAGATAGAAAGTAATGAGCACCATCGGCAGCGCCACCGTCGCCAGCAGAATATGGCTGATGAGGATCGGGAGATAGGCGCGGTAATAAACGACGTTGTGAACGGGATACAGAGTATCTCCATGAAGAGCGTGATTGGCCACATACGAGATCAGGAACAGCGAGCTGAAAACGAAGGCCGCGATCATGCTGTTGCGGTGCACCTGGATGCGATGGGTTCGGATGAAATAGTAGCCGGTCACCAGGGCAATGGCGCTCAGGCCGTTGAGCAGCGCGTTCAGGTTGGGCAGGAAGGTGTAGTGCAGCGCCGCCTTGTCCGACGCGGGATGCACGTAAATCAGCCAGAGGAGGAACAGCGTGGCCAGAACGCTGACGCCGATGATCGCCGCGACCGGGAGAGATGCGGATTGTCGGGTAGTCCTTGTCGCTGTCGGCATAAGCTGCTGGCTCGTCCTAGGCGGCCGGCTTGTTGGTGCGGCGGTTCACAATCGCCCAGGAGGCAAGAAAGACGACAGCGCAGAATCCGCCGGTGATGGCGAGATTCAGATCGAGCGGCAGCAGCGTATGCTCGGCCGGAAAGAGCGCGTTGCGGAGCGCGTCCACGCCATAACTGAGCGGGTTCAGATGCATGAGCCAGCCGAGCCAGCCGGAAGCGCGGTCGGCGGGAAAAAGCGCGCCGGAGAGCATCCAGAGCGGCAGCAGCAGGATGTTCACGATGGCGTGGAAGGCCTGCGGCGAATCCATGGGCCAGGCGATGGCGAAGCCCAGCGCGGTGAGCTCAAAGCTGATCAGCACGATTACGAAAATGCCGATCAGGATCGCGGCGGCGTCGGGATGAATCCCGACCAGGGGCGTGAAAACCAGGAAGATAATGCCCTGAATCGCGGCCAGTGTGGCTCCGCCGAGCACTTTGCCGAGGACGATAGCCGAGCGGCTCACCGGCGCGGCCAGTACGGAGAGCAGGAAGCCCTCATTGCGGTCCTGGATGAGGGACATCATGCTGAAGATCGCCGTGAAGAGAACGATCATCACCACCGAGCCCGGGAAGAAGTAGGCGAGGTAGGACCCCGAGCTTTGGCTCGACTGAAAACTGTGCGCAAAACCGGAGCCGAGGAGAATCCAGAAGAGCAGAGGAGTGGCGATCACGCCGATGACGCGCGCCTTCTGCCGGTAGAAGCGGACAATCTCGCGAAGCCAGAGCGAGTATGCCGGGGTCCAGACTCCGGGGCTGGCGACCGGAGCCGTGCGCGGGGCGGTTGTGGCGAGCGTGGCCATCAGTGTCTCCCCTTTTTCTTTGGCTCCGTTTCCGGTTGGTCCTCGTTCCAGAAGCGGTGGCCGGTGCGGTCGATGAAGACATCCTCGAGGCTGGGTTTCGCCACGGAAACACTCTGGACGGCCCCCGGAAATGCCTCAACGACTTCAGTGACGAAGCGGTGTCCCTGTTCACGCTCCACGCGCACGCGGTTGCCGAGAACCGCAGGACCGGCCACGAAGCGGTTCGCCATCATCTCCGCGAGCCGCGCTGCCTGCTCAGGGCCGGCGGTCTCGAAGGTGACCACGTCGCCGCCGATCTGCGACTTCAGCTCCGCGGGAGAGCCCAGAGCGACGAGTTTGCCTTCGCTCAGGATGGCGAGCCGATCGCAGTGCTCGGCCTCTTCCATCAGGTGGGTGGTCACGAGCACGGTCACGCCTTCCTGGTCGCGCAGCATGCGCAGATAGAGCCAGAGGTCGCGGCGGGCGCCGGGATCAAGGCCGGTGGAAGGCTCGTCGAGCAGCAGAACCGAGGGAGAATGAATCAGTCCCTTGGCCAGCTCGACGCGGCGCTGCTGGCCGCCGGAGAGCGTCTCGACCTTGTCCCTGGCGCGATCCAGCAAACCGACGCGGCTGAGGACCTCGTCGATCCGCGTCTTCAGGTGACGCCCGCTGAGACCATAGAGATGGCCCTGGTGCTTCAGGTTCTCGGCGACGGTGAGTTTGATGTCGACGCTGCGGGCCTGGAAGACAATGCCGGTCTGCTGGCGGACTTTATTGGGCTCGCGGGCGGCATCATAGCCCTGGATGCGCGCGGCGCCGCCGGTGGGCACCATCAGCGTGGAGAGGATGCGGAAGAGGGTGGTCTTGCCGCTGCCGTTGGGTCCGAGGAGACCGAAGATTTCCGCGCGGCCCACCTGGAAGCTGAGGCGATCGAGCGCCAGGCGCGTGCCGTAGTCGTGCGTCACCCCGTCCAGTTCGATGGGAAAAGCCTGGCCGCCATAACGGCTCTCGACTCGTCCGGATTGGGTCAGGGTAGCCATCCGCAATTACTTCCCGATTGCATTGAGCATGAGCACGGTCAGCAGAAGGGGCAGGTATATGACGCTCACCTTGAGGAGATCGCGAGCATACATACGCGATTCCGCCGCGTTGCGGGCGCGCACGATCCGCGAGAAGCGGATGGTGTAGCCGAGATAAAACAGGCCGAGCACCACGGCGGCCACCAGATAGATGCTGCCGTCCATGTGCAGCCAGAAAGGCAGCAGGCTGGCGGGGATCATCAGCACCGCATAGATCAGCGCCTCCAGTGCGGTGGACCAGCCGTCGGGCTGGGCCACGGGGAGCATGCGAATGCCGGCGCGGGCGTAGTCCTCGCGATACATCCAGGAGATGGACATGAAGTGCGGGAACTGCCAGATGAAGAGGATGGCGAAGAGGGCCACCCCCTGCCATTCGATCACGCCGCGGGCGGCCGTCCATCCCAGCAAAGGCGGCATGGCGCCCGGGAAGGCTCCGATGAAAGTGGCCAGAGTGGTCACGCGCTTCAGAGGCGTATAGACCGCGACATAAAGGAAGGCGGTCAACAGGGTGAGTCCGCCCGTGACGAGATTGGTCTCCCGGGTGAGCCACAGGGTTCCGGCAACAATGGCCAGCAGGCCAATGGCGATCCCATGCGCCAGGCCAATGCGCCCGGTGGCCATGGGGCGATTGGCGGTGCGAAACATCTTCGCGTCGAGCTTGCGCTCGATCGCCTGGTTGAGGGCGGCCGAGCCGGCCGAAACCGCCGTGATGCCGATGAGAGCCTCGATCAGGCCAGGCTGGACGCTGCTGATCCCGGAGCGCATGCAGCCGAGGTAAAAGCCGGCCCATCCGGTCAGCGTGACCATCAGGGTGACGCGCAGCTTGAAGAGCTCCCGGTAATCGACCAGCAGCGACGCCGTTTCGCCTGCGCGCGGCGCATGCAGATGAGGGTGCGCTTCGTGCTCCGGGCGCGCCGCTGCCGGCTCGAGAGAGACGATGGGTGAGGCGGAACTCAAAGCCATACGGTTCGCTGGAAGCGTCCGGTGCGGAAACAGAGACGAAAAAGCATCAAATATCAGATCCGGACGGGGAGAAAAGCCCGTGTCTTATGATACCCAGGGCTGGTTGGCTGTGACCAGGCGGGACGGCGGAGGGTGAAGTTTTACAGCAGGTCTGCAAACTCGTCGACGGTCATTTCCGCCGCTCGGATCAGCGCCCGCAACATGCCGACGGAGAGTTCCTTATGCTGGGGAATGGCCAAATTGGCACGCTTTCCGGATTTCGTCAGCACAAGATGACTGCCAACCTGCCCGGCAACCTGCCAGCCCGCCCGGGCCAAAGGCTTTCGCGGCTTGCTTTCCCGAGATGTTCGCGAGCTTGCCCATGCGTTACAGACCCAGTCGATCAAAACGCAGCAACGCCGGCAATCTTTAATTGAGATATTTCTCGCGAAGAATGCCAAAGGCAGGTCCGCAGCGAATTCGGAAACCGGAAGGACCAGGAAGCAGCCTGGAGATGGTTCAAACGGCAACGACGACAGGAGTCTGGTCGGGAGGCAGGGACCGGGCGGCCTTCTGATCCTCAGCCCACATCCAGGCTGTGATCGCCTCGCGGATATTATCGAGCGCTTCCTTCTCATCCCGCCCCTGAGAAACACATCCGGGGAGAGCAGGACACTGGGCCACAATCCAGCCGTCTTCTGCCTGCTCCAGGGTGACGTGAAATAACATGGTGCCGTCCTGCTCCTGTCTTCGAGCCTGCCACCGGATCAGGTAATGATCACCGGCGGGTTCGACTCCGCCGCGTGTGGCTCCTCGATGATGGCCTCTTCATGAACCGCGTATTCGTTGAGCACAACAGCAACCAGCACCGCCGTGGGCACGGAAACCATGGCTCCAATGACCCCGGCCAGCGACGTTCCGATGAGCAGGGCGATCAGAATGGTGAGTCCTGCCAGATCCACCTGGGTTTTCATGATCCTCGGGATGAGCCAGGTGTTCTCGAGCTGCGCGTAGATGAAATAGAAGATCAGTACGCCCAGTACCCGGCTGAGGGAGTCGAGCGCGGCCACGATGACCACCAGAGTGACGGAGACCAGGGCGCCGGCCACCGGGACCAGGTTCGCCAGCCCCATAATGATGCCCAGAGCATAGGCATAGCGGATGCGCAGCAGAGCGAAAACGATCGTGCTGGAAACTCCGAGGATGAGCATCAGAGTGCCCTGCCCGAGCAGCCAGCGGCCCATGCGCTTCGAAGCCCGGGTGAGGGTCTGATCGAGGCGGAGCCGCCGCTCCACCGGGAACAGCGACAGGAACCATGCGTATGCCTGATCGCCCTCGATAATGAAATACACCGTCAGCACCAGCCCCGTCAGGGCGCGCACGACGGCCCCCACCCAGTCGCTCGCGAACTTCACGGCGTAGGTCGCGAGGTTGGCATACATGTCCTGGACCTTTTCCTGAATCGCGTCGAGATCGAGATCGCGCAGGACCGGCAGGTGCTCCAGATGATCGAAGAATTTGGGCGCGCGTTCCGGCAGGTCGCGAATGAATTCCCGCAGGTCACGAAAAGCCGGAGCCAGGCCGAAGAAAAAGAAGATGCCCAGTCCACCGACGCAGACCACGACCAGCAGCAGCACGGCCACGCCCCGGCCAGGGTGCCACCGGCCGATATGCAGGTTCATGATGGCGCGCACGACCGGCATCAGCACGACGGCAAAGAGCCCGCTGACGTAGATGATGACCAGCACATCCCGAAGCAGGTACGCGAGATAGAGCCCGATGGCCACCCCAAAGGCGAACAGGATGATGCCCCGGGGCCCGAGCTTCCTCATGCCGAAACTCCGTGTTCTGTGCGCCGTTCCGGGCTCTGGTCGGGGTTGTCGCCGCTCAGTGGGTGGTCGAGAAAATCGGCGATCCGCCCCACGATCTCCTGGGGGGTGAGGTCTCCCGTCGAGATGGTGCAATCAGCCTGGCGATACCAGGGCAGCCGCGCGGCCCAGCGCGCCGCCAGGCGGGAACGATCCGCGAGCACCGGCCGAACAGCGCCTTCATTGCCAGTACAGCGAGCCACCAGGGTTTCCAGAGAGGCTTCGAGGAAAACGACAAGGCAGTTCGGCGTACCGGCGAGCAAATCCCGGGTTGCGCTGTGCTCGAGGGCTCCGCCTCCCAGGGCAAGCACCAGGCGCTCGCCCGCAAGGCATTCGCGGATCGCCGCAGCCTCCATCTCGCGGAAGGCGGGCTCCCCGGAGCACTCAAAAATCTCAGCCACGGTCTTCCCGGCGCGGGCCTCCACCACATGGTCCGAGTCGAGGAAGGTCCACCCCAGGCGCGCCGCCAGCTGGGAGCCAACTGTGGTCTTGCCCGCCCCCATGAAGCCGGTGAGGACAATCCTGGAGACAGCTCCGGCGGCCTGCGATGGCGTCTGCCCGCTCATGGGTTCTGATTATAAGGAGTGGAAGAGGGAAGGGCCCCTATTTCCGGCCTGCGTGCAGGCTGGACCCCCCTCCGGGATGTTCGTGGCGGATCGCCTGCTGGATGTTCTCCCAAACGGCGGGACTGGGATCGTGAATCGGCAGCAAAAGGCGCGCCTGGGCCGCGATGTACTCGAGGTCGCGCACCAGAGCGGCGCAGTTCTCGCAGGACTTCAGATGCTCATGAGCACTGAGGTCGCTGTTCGACTCGAACAGATCGGGCAGGGTCTCCTGAAATTCAGCACAGGTCATGGTCCGTTCCATCGCGCGCAGCACGATCACGCGATCTGCTCCTTCCGCTGCCCGGTCCTCAGCAGATCGCGCAGTTTCATTCTGGCTTTATGCAGCTGCGATTTGCTGTTCCCGATCGAGCAATCGAGCATCTCCGCAATTTCATTATGCTCGTACCCCTCGACGTCATGCAGCACAAAAACCAGCCGATAGCCGGGGGGCAGGTTCTCAATGGCGCGCTCCAGCGTGACGCGGTCAATCGACCCGGACAGGGTCAGGTCGCGGGCGCCGATGTCCTTGCGCGGGCCGTCATCCTGCGAGGGCTCCAGCGTCTCTTCGAGCGAAACCTGGGGCAGGCCCTTGCGGCGCAGATGCATCAGGACCACGTTGACCGCCAGCCGATGCAGCCAGGTGGAGAAGGCCGAATCACCGCGGAAGGTTCCGATCTTGCGGTACAGCTGCAGGAACGCTTCCTGGGTAAGATCCTCGGCTTCGGCTACGTTGCCCAGCATGCGAAGGCAGAGCGAGTAGACGCGCCGCTTGTGCATCGCGTACAGAGTCTCAAATGCGCGCCCATCGCCATTGCGAGCCTTTTCAATGGCTTCCTGCTCGCCCGCGATCGGCGGATTGCGGCGCAGATGCTGATGAGCCGGTCGCGGCTGCGTCGGGCCTGGATTCATCAGAACAAACCTTTCCATACCCATTTTCCCATGCCGAGTTGCTCCGGCGGGTCTGCTATTGCGGGTCCTGGTTGCTGTCAGAGTCATGCGGCGGAGATTTTTCCCGGGGATACGGCAATGATGGTTCGACGCAACCGCGTTGGATCGGGTTGTCTAAGCCGAAGCAGCTGGCAGAAATGAGATTCAGGGCGCGCCCGGCGGACCGGGCCCGCGATGAGAGGGAAGAAATACGGCAGCAGCAGGAGCGGGGCCGCCCCGGCTCCCTCGATCGGCCCCTGCATCCAGTGGGAGCCTTGTTGCCTGGTGTCCGGATCAGGCCCTCTGCCACTCCCCCTGCCGATCATGCAGGTCCTGCGCCGGAGAGTGCGTTCGTACGCACTGAAACGCGAAGACGCACAGGGGGCGCTGTGCGTCTTTTGCGGACGGGGTCAGCTCAGCGGCCGTAGAACGCAGCGTTCTTGGCCGCGTAGCTCTGCCACTTCTCCGGCAGGTCGTCGGCAGCGTAAATAGCCGAGACCGGGCAAACCGGCACACAGGCGCCGCAGTCGATGCACTCTACCGGATCAATAAACAGCTGATCGGTTTCGGCGTGTTTCGGCTCATCTTTCTTGGGATGAATGCAGTCCACCGGACACGCATCGACGCACGCCGTGTCCTTGGTGCCGATGCAGGGTTCCGCGATCACATAAGCCATGAAATTCCTCTTCGGGAGTGAGAGTGAGTGACAGCAACCGCGGCCGCGGGGCAAAACAGGAACCACTGAATCGGCGCCGGTCTCATGAAATGAACCGGCCGCGAACAAGCGCGTCCCCTGTCCTCTCCCTTAAGCCCCGATTGTCCGACAACGCATCATTCTAACAGGGTGGAAACGCGCCGCAACAAGAGCCGGGCGCCTGCGGGAAACTTTGGAGAGTTCCTCGGCTGCTACGCGTTCCGACGCGCCCGCGCCGCTGCAAACTCGACCGGCGTGGGGATGGGGTGGAGATCGCGCCCGGCGAACAGATCGGCGAAGCGCGCCGCCAGCTCGGCCTGGAGCAGTCCGTTGGTAGCCAGGGTCTCCTCGCTGTCCAGACGGAACACTGTGCTGTCGAAGCGGCTGATCGTGCCGCCGGCTTCGATCACCAGCAGCGCACCGGCCGCGGTGTCCCAGGGGTTCAGATGAAATTCCCAGAAGGCATCGAGGCGACCGCATGCCGTGTAAGCCAGATCCAGCGCGGCCGAACCCGCCCGGCGTACGCCGTGCGAGCGCAGGGTGAAC
The DNA here is from genome assembly GCA_021792135.1 of Acidobacteriota bacterium. GTDB lineage: Bacteria > Acidobacteriota > Terriglobia > Terriglobales > Acidobacteriaceae > Palsa-343. Next base: position 115,525 of record JAJYVF010000002.1, read on the forward strand.
TCCTGGTAAAAATGGATATTGGGACTGGCATGCCGCTTGCGGCTGGGAAATCCGGTGGCCAGCAGCGCCTCGGCCAGCTCCGCCGTCCGCGACACGTGAATTCTGCGACCGTTCAGCCAGGCGCCCATTCCCTTCTCCGCAGAGAACAGCTCATCGCGCAAAGGGTCGTAGACGACGGCGGCCATCAGCTCTCCATCCTGCCCCGCGGCAATGCCCGCGGGCCGGTGTTCGAGACCCAGCGAAACGCAGAAAACAGGAAATCCGTGAGCGAAATTCGTCGTGCCGTCCAGCGGATCGACGTACCAGCGATATTCGCTCTCGATCTGCCGCCGCGCGCCTTCCTCGCCATAAATGCCATGGCCGGGAAATGCGGCTCCGAGCCGCTCGACGATCAGCTTTTCCGAGGCGCGGTCAGCCTCCGTCACCAGATCGACATCGCCCTTATATTCGGTAGCCACGCCGCGATCGAAGTAGCGGTGCAGCAAAGCTCCGGCTTCGAGGGCGACTTCGGCGGCCCGCGATGCGATCTCCAGTTGGCCCGGAACGCGGGAATCGCTCACCGGCTGCCCTCGGCGCCGTGATCGGCGGGCTCCTCGCGGCGCGGGCGCCGGCGGCCATCGCGGCCCTGCTCCGTGATGGTTCGGATCTGCGCCTTGTAAATGAAAAGATTCGGCTTGCCCTCGCGCGTCAGCCGGATCATGCGGTCGTCGAAATACTCGATCCACCCCGTTACGGTTTCGCCGTCGCGCAGCTTCACATTGACCGGAACCTGCCGCTCGCTCAGGGAGCGCAGATACAGAGCTTCCTGCCCGGTTTCCCCTGGCGGGGGCGCCTTTTGCCGGCGGCGCGAGACATTGTCGAGCGGCATATCCTCATTGTAGCGAAGCAGGGACGCCGTCACTCTGTCACCAGGGCGAAGAGAACGTGCAGCAGCGCCAGGACGACGGCGCCGACGAACGCGGCTCCCCAGGTGTCCACATAGAAGCCGCGAACCACGCCGCTGGCAAGCCGCAGGATGAAGGCGTTGATAATCAGAAAAAAGATTCCCAGAGTCAGAATGGCGAGCGGCAGGGTAATGAGCTTCAGCAGCAGCCCAAGCGTCACGTTCAGCAGTCCAATAACGAGAACTGCGATGAGAGCCGATCCAATACTGGCAATGCGGAAACCCGGGACCACCTTCGCGGTCAGCAGAAGAGCCAGTGCATTCAGCAGCCATCGGACCAGTAGTTGCACCATAAGGCCGAACCCTTTTCCCCGTCAGGTAAATCCGCCGGAATGGCAACAGCTTACGCTATGATCGTCGAACAGAGTAAAGTGTTGTATCGTCTCTTTCTGCACGTCTCTGCTGTATTTCTGCCGCTTTCGCTCGCAGCACCGACCAACGCCCTGGCAGCCTCCGCTGCCGGCCAGCCCCTGCCCGACGTGCCGACGCTCATCGCGCAGGTCCGGGAACACCAGCGCCAGATGGACAGCGTGCGCGAAGACTACACGTTTCGCGAGCTGGATGTCACCCAGGAGCTGAACAAAAACGGCAGCGTGAAGAAGACGGAGACCGAGGAAGCGGACATCTTCTACGTCAACTCCCATGAAGTGCGGCGCGTCATTCAGAGAGACGGCCAGCCCCTGAGCGCCGACGAGGAGAAGAAAGAACAGCAGAATGTGATGAAGGAGATTCAGCGGGCCCAGTCGACGCCGCCCGGCCAGTTCCCTCCCGGACGCATCGTCATCAGCGTCGGCCGCATTCTCGCGATGGCGAAGTTTTCCAGCCCGCGCCGCGAGATGCTGGATGGCCGCAGCATGATCGCCTTCGATTTCCAGGGCGATCCGCACGCCAAAGCGCACAACCTCGCCGAAGACGCCGCTCGCAGAACCACCGGCACAGTCTGGATCGACGAGAAGGACCGCCAGGTGCGCCGCCTGACCGCTCAGCTCACGGACAATGTCCACGCCGGCTTCGGGCTGGTATCTCTTGGCAAGGGCAGCAGCCTGATCTTCGAGCAGAAGCTGGTCAATAACGAACTGTGGCTGCCGACCGGAGCACAGATCCATCTCGTCGCCCATGCCATCGCCGTCTTCGGGTTCCGCGCGAATATCCGGATTACCGACGACGACTATCGCAAATTCCGTGCTGTCGCCATGCAGCAGGCAGGCGAAACGGTTGCGCCGCCGGGCACTCCTTAGGCCATCCGCAGCACCCCATCGGAATCCAGACACCAATGAAGGAACTTCTGCTCCGCACCTTCCGGCCAGGCGATGAGCCCGCATTCCGGCAGCTCAATGAAGACTGGATCCGCAAGTACTTCGCTCTGGAACCGGCCGATCGCAAAGTGCTCGGCGACCCGCGCGCACACATCCTCGATGCCGGCGGCCAGATCTGCATCGCGGAACTCGGCGGCACGATTATCGGATGCTGCGCGCTCCTCGCCATCGCCCCCGGCGAGCTCGAACTGGCCAAAATGACGGTGGCGGAATCCGCTCGCGGGCGCGGCGTGGGACGCAGGCTGCTGGAATTCGCGATCGACGAAGCCCGCCGCATGGGCGCATCCCGGCTCTGTCTCGAGTCCAGCAGGCGCGTCGCCTCGGCGGTCCACCTTTATGAGGAGCTGGGATTTCGCCATTTGCCTGCGCCGCGGCACGCGTCGCAATATGCACGCGCCGACGTGTTCATGGAACTGCCGCTTGACGCGGACTGACCCTGACCCGGGATGCGGAAGGCCGCCGGAGGCCATTTGGGCGGCCCGCCTGCCGACTGGCTACTGAGGCTCCGGTGTACCGGCCGGAGGCTGGTTCCCCCCGCCCATCATGCCCCGGCGGTGTTCGCGCATCCGCTGCTGCATGGCCTCGTACTTCTGCTTCTGCTGGTCGTTCAGCACCCCTTCGATGCGGCTCTGGGTGTCCTGCTGAATCGCCAGCATCTGGCTGCGGCGGTCCTCGCGCGAAAGCGACTGATTCTGCCAGAGCGCCTGCGTCTTCTGCTGACGGTCCAGGAGGATCGGCCTGATCTGGCTCTGCTGGCCGGAGGTAAGGTCGAGCGCCCTGGTCATGTGCGCCAGCTGCTGATCGGGATCCATCCGGTGGTGGCCGCGAGCCCATTGCCCCTGCGGCTGCTGCGTGCTGCTGTCCTGCGCAGGGACGGACGATGCCCCCAGGGCCAGGATCCCGCCAATTGCAAGAATGAAGAGTTTGTTTCTCATGCTTTTTCGTTCCCTCGGTTTGTTCCTGCTGCCCGCTCCGAATCCGGGGTTGCCGGGCCGGATCGTCAGCGTTCACGCGGAAAGACGAGAGTTCTTCGCTCCGGGACGCAGATCAACTAAAAAATTAGTGCGCAGCGGGAATTGGGGGATCGAGCGCCACCGGCGGCATAGGAACCGGAGCCGAGCGCAGGCCGCAGCGCAGAAGACCGGGCACAGCTTCCGCCGGATTGGGCAGGTAGGCGTAAGCGAACACCGCCTGGTATTCGCGTTCGCCCGGATAGTCGCAGCGCGCACAGCTCGGCCGGTAGGCAATGGCGGGATTGTCCCGCATCGGCTCAGCCCACTCCTTCGACCCGCGTGCCGGAACCGTCAGGTAGGCGGCGTGTACGGGCGGCTGCGCCGGCTGCCAGGCAAACATCGGACCGTGCTCGCGTTCCGCATCCACCAGAGCACCGCCACGACCCGCAGAAGCCCTCCACAGCCAGCGCTGGCCGACCCGCGCATACCAGTGGGCGCTCGAGGGCACGGGCTGCTCGAGACGGATCGGCCGAGGCGTGCTGTTGTCGATGCGGAAGATAAATCCCGGTCCGGCGCCCGGTGCCGCCTCAGCGAGATAACTCGCCGTCAGCGTAATCCCCGCACAGGGCAACACGGCAGGTCCGGGCCGATGCGCGGAGCCGGCTGACACCAGGCCCGCATCCCACAAGAGCAGCAGCAAAAGCAGTGTGATTCGCAGAAGGCGCGTCATAGCAACTCGGCCGGCGCGCTGCCAGGACTAACTGCGCCCCAGCGCGTCCAGATCGATCGACTCGTACTCCTGGTGTTCGATGCCCTGACGGATCTGCTGCGGGGTCTTGCCCAGTTTGGTCATCTTGTAGGCGTAAGCCTCTTCCGCCGCGCAGGTGGCGCAGATCGCGCCGTGATTGCCTTCGAAGCAGCTGTGCAGGCTCTTGTGCCCCAGGGCGCGATCGCAGCGGCAGTAGCAGGGAAGCTGGTACAGCACGTTGGGGATCCGCGCCGCCTCCTTATAGACCTCAACCTGCCACGGCTGCCGGAAATACGGCCCGGTCAGCTGCGCGCCGGAAAGAATCGGGGGCAGAGCCTGGCCCTTTGCGGGAGGCTGGGCATGGTAGGCAGGGACTTCATCCTGCGGATCCGCCCACTGGGCGTGCACCGCCGGGGTGCTGACCGGAATCGCGTAAGCCGCAACGATCAGGAGCGCCAGAACAAGGCTGAAGAGGGCTCGTTTGAACATCCGAATCTCCTGGAGCCAATGGTAACCCCAGCGGACCTGAGGACGATGCGAGAGGAGTTACGCTGCGCCGATTCTGCCGTCAGCAAAAAAAGACGGCACGAACGTTGATTTGTCCGTGCCGGGAGGCCAGTGACGCAACTTGAAAACTCTGCGAACCGCCCGGGATTGCTTCCGTCACCGGTGTGGCTCAAAACTCTTCACTACCTAAGATGCCTGTTGGACAGTTCCCGCTGCAGGAAAGTTCCAAAATCGGGAAATTTTCTCTCCTGTCCTTTCCAAATAGTGTAAGCCCGATTCTCCACCCACACAAGCCTTCTGTGCAATTTAATATTTTTACGGGCCCCGATTCTCTTTTGGCCCTACGAAATTCCGTATGCCCACGCCCGAAATCCAGCCGGAATCCCCTCCCGGCAACCGTCTCCGTGTCCTGCGCACCGGACTGCTGATCGCCGGCTCCGCTCTCTTCGGAGGTCTTGCCGTCGCCTTCTGGAACCGCAAATCCCTTGCGCGCCTGCGTCAGCCTGTCGAGGTTCCCGAAAGACCCCCTGCGGAACCGGACGCGGAAGACACCTGAACGCTGCGGGGCATTCTTCCTGTGAAAATCGCCCGGAGGACCAGAATCGGGCTCCCGGCTCGCTAGCCCAGGCTGTCGATCCCGGCCGCCAGATCGAAATCCCGCTCCGTCAGGCCCCCGGCGTCATGGCTCACCAGAGCCAGGCGCACCTTGTTGTAGCGGATATCGATGTCCGGATGGTGCCCGGCGCCTTCGGCCATCTCTGCCACGCCGTTGACGAACTGCATGGCTTCGACAAAATTGGCAAACTCGCAATGGCGCACGAGCTCCTTACCCTCGAGCTTCCACAGCGGCAGCGAGCTCAGCCTGGCAGCGACAATCCTTTCGTCCAGTACCGGCATGCGAATCCCTCCACGTCAGGAATGTCAGGGGCGAGCGCGATTATACCTTCAGATCGTCGATGGAGCCGGCGAACGAGAGCGGAGAAAAGCGCGGGTGCCGCGTCATCTCGGCCCGCAGATCCTCCCACAGGCTGTCCGGCAGGCCAAGGAAAACCTCGACGACGCCGGGATCGAACTGCGTCCCTGCACACCTCTCGATCTCCCGCCGCGCGACGGCATAAGTACTCGCCCTGCGGTAGGGACGGTCGGAGGTGATGGCATCCAGTGTATCGGCAACAGAGAAGATGCGCGCCCCGAGCGGAATCTGATCGCCATGAAGGCCGCGCGGGTAGCCGTTGCCGTCGTAGTACTCCTGGTGACTGTAAACGATTTCAGCCGCTTCCTCAAGAAATGGGATCTTGCGCAGGATCTGATAGCCGCGAGCGCAGTGCTCGCGCATGACCGCCTGCTCCTCCGCATCCAGCTTTCCCGGCTTGAGCAGGATCGCATCCGGTATTGCCATCTTGCCGATGTCGTGCAGGAAGGCCCCGCGGGCGATGACCCGCGTCTGCGACATCTCTACCCCGCAGTGCCGCGCCAGGGCAATGGTGTAAGCGGTCACCCGCCGCGAATGCCCCTCGGTTTCCGCGTCCTTCAGGTCCAGAGCATCGCCCAGAGCCTCGAGCGTGATGTCGTAGGAGCGCTCCAGATCCGTCATGGCCTGCCGCAACATCTCCGTGCGCGCAGAAACCAGTTGCTCCAGATTGTGCCGGTAGACGGAGTTCTGCTGGACGAGGCGCCGGTAGTCGAGTGCCCTCCGTACGGTTACCAGCAGCTGCTCTTTTTCAAAGGGCTTCAGCAGATAGTCGTAGGCGCCCTTGCGCATCGCCGAAATGGCGACCCCTACGTCGTGGATGGCGGTGACCATCACCATCGGGGTGTCGGGATGCACTTCCCGGATCCGCTCGAGCAGCCCGATGCCGTCCAGTCCGTTCATCACGATATCGGAGAGGATCAGGTCGTAGGGCGGGTCATTCTGCACGCGCTCGATGGCTTCCAGGCCGTTCGCGGCGAGGATCGGCGTGTAGTTGGACTTCTCCAGCATGGCGGCCATCAGGGTGCGAACATGCGGCTCGTCATCGACGATCAGAATTCGCTCTGACGCCACTTCCCCCCCACGTCCGGAGCTCAGTCCGCGCGCCATCAGTTTTTTCGGTTCGGCCAGGATACCCAATCTATCCTACCTTGATGCTTTTCAAGCCATCGGCGCAATTCCCGGAATGTGGGATCCCTGTGGGTCATTTGGGTTGATTTGGCGCGAATTGACGCATTCGCCCCGTCGGCTCCGCGCCGGTCCCGCGGGAACTCTGAGCAGGGTGCCGGCGTCCGGTTTTTCCATACCCTCGCGTGGTAGTCTTTTCTTGCTGGTATCCCCTGCTGGAACAAGGCAAGCCCATGTTGCTCGACCCGGAAAAGCACTTCGCAAACGTGGCAGCGCGGGAGATGGCCCCCAGGACCCTGGAACAACGGCAGCGGGACGTGTACGACAGTCACCGGCATCGCATCTTCTCCGTCTCCTGCTACATGACCGGCAGCGAAATCGAGGCTGAAGACCTGCTGACGGGTACGTTTGTGCGCGCCTTCGGCCGCGCCGAGGAGCCCGACCGGGAAATGATCGACCAGTCGCTGCTGGAGGAACTCCGCGAGCAGATGGTGCTCCAGGATGACGCCTGCGACCTGCCCCTGACGCCCGCCGAAGCCCTGCCGCCCGGTCGCAACATCCTTCGGACCGACCTCGAGGAAGCCATCCGCTGTCTGCCCTCCACCGAGCGTCTCGTCTTCTTGCTGATGGACGTCGAGGGCTATCCGGCGCCGCGCATTGCCGGGCTGCTCGCCATCAGCACCTCCGAGGTGCTGCGCACTGCCGTCGCCGCGCGCATTCGGCTCCGCGCCAAACTGGCCACCCTGAGTCAGAGCGATCAGCAGGCGGCCTGACCCGCTTCCGCCTCCTGTCTCCTAAGAAGAACCGCCCCGCTTGCGCGCCTCCTCCTGCTGTGCGCGCCGGTTTCCGGCCCAGTCAGGCTTGTTCGTCTGCCGCGCGCGCCCCAGCGCCAGAGCATCGGCGGGAACGTCGTCGGTAATCACGGATCCCGCGCCGATGTACGCCCCTTCGCCGATCGAAACCGGCGCCACCAGGGCCGAATCGCTCCCCACAAAGACCCGGTCGCCGATGACGGTGGGGAATTTGCTCACACCGTCGTAGTTGCAGGTAATCGTTCCCGCCCCGATGTTGACACCGCTGCCGATCTGCGCGTCGCCCAGGTAGGTGAGGTGGTTGGCCTTCGATCCCGGCCCCATGCGGGTCTTCTTGGTTTCCACGAAATTGCCCAGATGGACGTTTTCGCACAGATGCGAGCCGGGACGGAGGTGCGCAAACGGGCCGATCTGCGCGCCCTTTTCCACCTGCGACTGCTCCAGCACGCAGGACTGCTGGATGAGCACATGATCGCCGACCGTCATGTTCTCGAGAACGGAATACGAGCGGATGCGGCAGTCGCTGCCGACGCGCGTCGCGCCCAGCAACTGCACAAAGGGCTCAATGATGGTGTCCGGCCCCACTTCAACCCCTGCGTCGAGGATCACCGTTTCCGGACGGTAGATGGTGACGCCCTCCGCCATGAGCCGGCGCGCAAGGTTCATGCGCAGCTCGCGGTCGAGTTCCATCATCTCGGCGATGGTATTCGCGCCCAGCACTTCGCTCGCCTGTCCCGCCTCGATCGCCACGACCCGCTCCCCGGCTTCCGCCAGAATCTCCGCCATGTCCGTCAGGTAGAGTTCCCTGTGCGCATTGTCGGTCTGCAGCCTGCCGATATGGCTGTAGAGAGCCGCACGCTCAAATGCGTAAATCCCGGAGTTGATCTCACCTGTGCCTGCCTGCTCGGCATTCAGCGCCTTGTGCTCGACAATGGCCAGGACCTCCGGCTCTCCCGGCGTCTTCCGGAGCACGCGCCCGTAACCGGCCGGATCCTCGGGGACGGCGGTCAAAATCGTCATCGCAGCCTTTTCGCGCAGATGAAAGTCGCGCAGCGCCAGGATGGTTTCCGGCCGCAGCAGAGGCACGTCGCCCGAGAGCACAATCAGATGGCTGTACTCCCGCGTCTCGCGCTCCGCGCACTGGATCGCATGCCCCGTCCCGAGCTGCCGTTCCTGCTCCACAAAACGGACCCCGGTCTCGCGCACGGCGGACTGCACCGCCTCGGCCTGATGGCCCACGACCACCAGGATATCCCGCGGAGGCACCACCTGCGCGGCCGCGGCAATCACATGGGACAACAGCAGGCGCCCACCGATCTCATGCAGCACCTTGGCACGCTTCGATTTGAGCCGCGTCCCCTTGCCCGCGGCCATGATGACGATTCCCAGTCGCATGATCCCCTGCAATCCCTTTCACCCGCCGCCTATTCCTGTGCGCCGCCCAGTTCCTCGCGCATCTGCGGCGGAATTGGAATCGTGACGTCCAGCACCTGTTCCTGTCCCAGGCCGAGCAGGCTCAGCGGCCTCCCGAACTGCGTATCGTTGCCCACCACCAGCACGGCCAGCTTCGCCGGATCGATGTACCGGTGCGCAACCCGCTCCAGGTCGGCGACCGTCACACGTTCCACTCCTTCACGATACTTCTCCAGAAAATCCGGCGGGTAGTGATAGAACTCGAGCGCGGCCGCCTCGTTCAGCACCTTCTCCCTGGTGTCGTAGCGGAAGATGAAGGAATTCAGAAGCTGATCCTTCGCGGTCTTCAGCTCATCGTCGGCGAAGGGCTGCGTCCGCAGATCGCCGATTTCCTTCAGCATCTCCCGGGCCGCCTCCTCGGTGCTCGCGCTTTTGGTAGCCGCAACCGTATAGAACATGCCGGGGTGATCATAGGATGCTCCGTAGACCCCGTAGACGGAGTACGCCAGGCCCAGCCTGGTGCGCACATCCTGGAAGAGCCGGGAGCCGAATCCGCCGGAGAAGATCTCGTTCATCACGCTGAGCGCGTAGTAGTCGGGGTTTCTGCGCTCCGTGCCGACGCCCACGATCCACACGTTGCTCTGGTTCACGTCCGCCTTCTTCACCAGATACACGCCGGGCTTCGGCCCCGGCACCGGGACCTGCGGAGACTTCCATGCCGGGCCGCGGGGCAGCTTTTCAAAGGTGCCGCGGAGGGTCTTCTCCATCGCCGCGGCATCGAAGTCGCCTTCGACGCCGATAATGATGTTGTTGGGAACGACGGTCCTGGTGTGCCACGCAGTCAGATCCGCGAGCGTCACCGCCATGGTGGTGGCGATCTCCGGCTGCCGCACATAAGGACTGTGCGCGCCATAGACCAGCTTCGCCGCTTCGCGCGCGGCAATGCCCCCGGCATCGTCATTGCGGCGCACGATACCGGCCATCTCCTGTTGCTTCGCGAGCGCCAGCTTCTGCTCATCGAAGGCAGGGTGCAGGAGCAGATCGACAGCGATGGCGAAGACCTGGTCTTCATCCTTCTTCAGGCAGGACCAGCTCACGGCTGTGGAGTCGTCGTCGCCGCTGGTCTCCACTTTGGCAGCCTTCGCTTCCAGCAAATCGTCGAGCGCGTCGCCGCTGTGCCCGGCGGTGCCGCTGGTGCGCCAGGTCTGCGCATAGAGATCCACAAGGCCGGCTCTCTCCGCAGGTTCCGACTGCGAGCCACCACGCATTTCGATAAAGCCGTTGATGAAGGGCAGCTCGTGATCCTCCTGGAGCAGGATGACCAGGCCGTTGCTCAGTTCAATGCGCTTCGGCTGCTGCGGGTGGAAGGGGTGCAGCGGCGGGATGGCAATCTTCTCCCATGCGCCCGGCTGCTTCGCCTCGCGCGCATCCGGCGGAATGGCCGGCGTGGTGACCTGCGCCTGCGCGAAAGCCACGCCGAGAAGCAGAAACGCTGCCAGCCACCGTCTTCTCATTGACCGGCTCCCTTTGCTGCAGGGCCGGGCGCCGTCTGCGTCTCCACCGCCGCCCAGGTGCGGTTCGTCTCCACGAAGGTCTTGTTGGCTACCCTCCGGATATCCGCCTTCGTGACCGCGTCGATCCTGTCGAGCTGTTTGAAGAGCTCGCGCCAGTCGCCATAGCGCAGCTGATAGATAGCCAGTTCCTGAGCCAGTCCCTGATTGTCGCCGAGGCTGCGCAGCACATCGGCGCGGGCGCGCGTCCTGAACATCTCCAGTTCGGCGTCGCTCACATCGGCGGTTTTCAGCTTATCGATCTCTTTGTGAATCGCCGCTCCCATCTCCGCTGCCGTGTGCCCCGGAGCGGGCACGGCAAAGAACGCGAACAGCCCGGGATATTTGTCGCCTGGAAAGCCGCTGAACCCCTCGGCCTCGACAGCGATGCGCTGGTCGCGCACCAGGCTGCGGTAGAGACGCGAGGTGCGGCCGTTGGAGAAAATGTCCTGGATCGCGTCGTAGACCGCGTCGTCGGGATCGCGGTAGTCCGGCCGGTGATAGCCCTCAAGATAGAGCGGCTGCGCCGCCTCGTGCAGGATCACCTGCTTCTCGGCGACCTGCGGCGGCTCGACGGACGCCATCGGCTCCGGCTTCGGGCCTGCGGGAATGGCGCCGAAATACCTCTCGAGCATCGGCATGGCCGTCGCCGCGTCCACATCGCCCACGACGGCGATGGTGATGTTCGCCGGAACATAGTATTTGCGATGGAAGGCTTCCGCCTCCGTGGCGGAAAGCTGGGTGACTTCGCTCTCCCATCCCACGCCGGGACGGCGGTAGGGATGCTCCACATACGCCGTGGCCAGAAACTGCTCGACCAGGCGGCCGACGGGGTCCGAGTCCACCCGCATGCGGCGCTCTTCCTCCACCACATCGCGCTCGCGGTAAAACTGCCGCGGCACCGGGTTGGCAATGCGGTCGCTCTCGAGATACGCCCACAGCTCGAGCCGGTTCTCCGGCATCGACCAGAAGTACTGCGTCGCATCGAGACTGGTTTCGGCGTTCAGACCCGTGGCGCCGTTGGCCTCGGCGATCTCCGTGAACTCGTTGGGTATCACATATTGGTTGGCTGCTTTGTCGGCCGCATCGAACTGCGCCTTCAGCGCAGCCAGCTTCTGCGCATCGGCAGGCGGGATCGATGCAGAGCTCTGGCCTGCGTACCGGCGCAGTTCCGCGTCATACGCGGCCCAGGCATCTTCCACCTTCGCCAGGGCCGCTTTCTCGGCCTCATAGTCCTTCGTGCCGATATCCTTCGTGCCCTTGAAGGCGAGGTGCTCGAACATATGCGCCAGGCCCGATTCTCCCCCGGGATCGTTGGCGTCTCCGGCATCGACGATGGTGAAGTACGAGAAGACCGGCGCCTCGGGCCGGTGGCACAGGATCAGTGTCAGCCCGTTGGGCAGCGTTCTCACCGTCACCCGCTTCTCAAAGGCAGCCAGATCCTGGGCAGGCGCGCAGGCCAGACTCAGCACACAGAGCAGGCACAGCAGAGAGAGAGATTTCGCGGCGGCCGGCAGCTTCATGAGATCGGTACCCTGGATTCACTCTGACCCTAACTTTGCGGCGGCCAGGTGTCAAACCAGCGCGGATGCGGGGAACACGGAAGTAACTGGACCCGCACCAGCGCCTTTGCGCCGCTGCGCGCCGGGTTTCCACCCCGGGCGAATTGTCTGGAATCCGCCCGACGATTGCGTATACTTTGCTGTCAGCGCTCTAACAAGAGGACTTGATGCCCTGTCTGGAATTAAAAGTCACTGCCCAGCCGCTTCCGCAGCCGGCCACCCGCCTGCGTGCCCTGCTGGAAAAGCCGGGTGCCGCTGTGCTGCGCCGCAATTTCATCCCGGAGGTTCCCGGACATGACGATCTGCTGCTGCGCAACAGCATCCGCGTGGCTGCGGTGCTGGCCGTCGACCTGATGGATCCCCCGCGGGAGCCCGAGCCTGAGCAGTATGCGGAGCCGCATCCCGAACAACATCCGGAACAGGGACAGGCGGAAGCTTCCGGCGCGTCGGCCAAATCCGGCGACTCGGCTTCCGGCAGCTTCGCCAAGGGCCTCGAAATCTGGATCACCAACGGCCCCCGCACGGTAAGCGTGCCGGCCGACGCGGACGAAATTGCCGGCGCCATCACCATGTTCGACGCTTATGTCCGCCTGGCGCGGTTTCAGCCGGCCTTCGTGCGCCTCAACAAACGCCTGGTGGGCATCAGCTACATCTTTCGCGAGGGCCTCTCGGTGGGCATTCAGGGCGATCCCGCCGATGCCCCCGCTGAAATCGGCCCCCTCTTTGGCGCCATTCCCGCGATTCCGGATGCCGACGATTCCCGCGACCCGCGGATCCTGGTGCGGCTGCCTTATGCCGGCATCTCCTTCTTTCATGATCTGCTGCGGGCGGCCTCTGCCTGGCTCGAGCAGAACTCGTATCCGAGTATCCTCGGCTCGAAATGAATCATGCGGCAGTGGCCGCCCTGCTGGCCGCTCTTCTTGCCGGCCCCCCGCAGAATCCGCCGCCCGTGCAGCCGGACAACGGCGGCGCCAGTACCGAGAGGATCGAGCGCGGCCAGGTCCTGTCTCCCGCCGGAGCCGTCCTCCACTACCGCATTCGCCTCCTGCCGCTGGCTTCCTTTCCCGATCTGCCCACCGAGGTGGCCGCTCAGCTCCAGCGACGCCAGTGCATGGTTCCCCAGACCTTCGAAGCGCAGGAGCCGGAGAATGTCGTTCACGGAGCCTTTCGCGCCGCGGGCAGCAATGACTGGGCCACGCTCTGCTCCGTCGCCGGCGCGACGACCCTCTATGTCTTTTTCAGCGGCCAGTATGACTCGCCCATCCCCCTGCGCTCCCAGGCGGACACCGCATGGCTCGGCGCCGAGCCCGGCAGCACCGTCTACAGCTCCGCATGGGGCATCGCCCTCCGGCCTGCGGAGGAACTGCGCGACTCTCTTGAGATTCGCCATCTGATCCATCCGGATCATGACGGCATTGAGGACGCGCACCTCGAACACGTCACCACCGTCCACTATTTCCAGGCCGGAAAATGGCTCCTCATCGACAACAACGCGCAGAGCGCCAACGAAATATTTCTCCTTGCGCCACCGCGACTAATCCTGGATTCTTCGGTCCAATGCATACACGGGACTTGTGTTAGCTGCACGCGGCTCCCGCACCCGCGAGTAACCCGCGTAGTCCTGTCGAAACCCGGTTCAGGACGGTTGCTCGAACCTATCCCGCCGGCAGTTTGGGACATCGCGCTCCGCCAGGCGAGAGGTATGATGAAACACACTGTCACACGCGATTCCAACAGGCGGTTCGCCGCAGAATAATGCGGCGTTGTTCTCCTCCTACGAGCTTCGAAGGTTGGCCATGTTTCTCAGGACCCGAGCAGTTCTGCCTCTTACCCTCGCCGCCACCCTGTTTGCCCTGGCTTCCGCGCCGCTGCCGGCGCAGACCAGCCAGGCCGTCGTTCCGAACCGCATCCTTGCGCCCATCAACGAGTATGCCCGCGTCACCCTGCACGGTTACGTGCATCCGCTGGCCAATGCAGCCAACGATCGCGGTCCCGCGCCGGACTCCATGCCGATCGAGCACCTGCACCTGGTGCTGAAACGCAGCGCCAGCCAGGAAGCCAGCCTGCAGCAGCTCATCGGCGAGATGCACACGCCCGGCGACCCGAATTATCACAGGTGGCTCACTCCCGCGCAGTTCGGCCAGCAGTTCGGCCCCTCCGACCAGGACATCGCCACGGTGGAGTCCTGGCTCTCCGCGCATGGGTTTCAGGTCAACGGGGTCATGCCCGGCAAACAGGTCATCGATTTCACCGGCAGCGTCGCCCAGCTCCGCGACGCTTTCCAGACGCAGATCCGCAAATATGCGGTGAAAAGCGTCACTCATTTTGCCGCGGCCAGCGATCCGCAGATTCCCGCAGCCCTGGCGCCCGTCGTCGGCGGCTTCGTTTCCCTCAACGACTTCCGCCCCCGCAGCTACGCCCATGTCCTCGGCCAGGCCAGCTACAATCCCACCACCCACGCCGTCACCCCGGACTGGACCTACGGCAGTTCCTCAGGTGCGAACTTCGTCGTTTCACCGGCCGACCTGGCCGTGCAGTACGACCTGAATCCCGTCTACAGCACGGACAAGGGCCAGGGTGAAACCATCGCCATCATCAACGAGTCGAACATCAACATCGACCTCGTCAATCAGTTCCGCACGCTGTTCGGTCTGCCTGCCAATCCGCCCACCGTGGTGATCGACGGCAATGACCCCGGCATCGACGGGATTAACAACCCCGACGGCCCGAACTACGCCTCCAGCGAGGCCTACATCGACGTCGAGTGGTCCGGAGCCGTAGCTCCCATGGCCAATGTCGATCTGGTGATCGCAGCCGATACCGCCCTGGAAAACGGTCTCTATCTGGCCGCCGAGCACGCCATCTACTCCAACATCGCGCCCATCATGAGCATCAGCTTCGGCTCCTGCGAGTCGTCGCTGGGATCTACCAACGCCTATCTCAACCAGCTTTGGGAAGAAGCCGCCGCCCAGGGCATTACGGTGATGGTCTCCGCCGGCGATAACGCCGCCGCGGGCTGCGACAACTTCAACACCCAGTATTACGCCGTGGGCGGCGCTGCGGTCAGCGGCTATGCCTCCACGCCCTGGAATGTCGCCGTCGGCGGCACAGATTTCTTCTACAGCGACTGGGCCTCCGGGGGCGCCAGCATCGCCAGTTACTGGAATACCACCCCATCTCAGTCGCCCTCCGTGTCGATTCAGTCCTACGTCCCCGAGCAGCCCTGGAACGACAGCCAGTTCGGCGATGACATCATCAACCTCTACACCATCAACCAGACCACGACCATCGCCGGGGGCAGCGGCGGCGCCAGCAGCGCTGCCGTCTGCGCTGCCGGTTATAACGCCAGCACCGGCGCCTGCGGCGGAGCGCTTACCGGCTACCCGAAGCCCTCCTGGCAAACCGGGACCGGCGTCCCCGCCGACAAGGCTCGCGACCTGCCGGACGTTTCTCTCTTTGCCGCTGACGGCTTCAACTACAGCTTCTATCCCTTCTGCTACGCCGACGGCGACTGCCAGCCCGCCTCCGGCAGCAGCCTGGTGCAGATTTCAGGCGCCGGCGGCACCTCCTTTGCCTCGCCCATCTTCGCCGGCATCATGGCCCTCGTCGATCAGAAATACGGCCCCCAGGGCCAGGCGGATTACGTCCTTTACCCGCTGAAGGCGCAGTACCCGGCGGCCTTCCACGACATCACCAACGGCTCTAACTCGGTTCCCTGCAATATCACAGCAGTCCTCGCGAACGGTACCACTTATCCATCCGTCGACTGTATCAACGCGCCATCGGGACTCAACTATACCGTCACCGACCCCACCTATGGCACCGTAACCGAGGGCCAGATCGGTAACACCACCACCAACACGCCGGAGTACAAAGCCACTGCTGGCTACAACCTGGCCACCGGCCTCGGCTCCGTCGACGCCGCGGTGCTCATCAGTGACTGGGGCAATGTCCACTTCGCCGCCAGCACCACCACGCTCACCCCGTCCGAAACCTCCTTCGCCCATGGCTCATCGGTTACGATCAGCGGCTCCGTGAGTGGCCCCACTACACCCACCGGCACGGTGGCCCTGATGACCGACAGCTCCGAGCCCGGCAATCAGGGGGCGGGCTTCGGCCAGGTCCTCGCGGGTGGCCAGAGCACTTTCCCGCTAACCAATGGATCCTTCACCGGCAGCACCACTACGCTGCCCGGCGGCACCTACGACATCTGGGGCCAGTACAGCGGCGACGCCGCCAACGCGGCCAGCGCCTCGCAGAAAACCTCCATCACCGTCACCCCCGAAAACAGCTCGATCTACTTCAACCTGATCAACACCGCGAGCGTTTCCAGCGGCAGCCTGGCCGTCAGCTCCGGCAGCAGCGTTCCCTACGGCACCCAGGCCATCCTGAGCGCCGACCTCTTCCCAACGACGTATTACAACAACTGCATCACCCCGAGTACGCCGCCCACGAGCTGCAAAACCACCTACTTCACTCCGCCTACCGGTACCGTGGCCTTCGCCGATAACGGAACCACCATCAATACCGCAACCGTCAACGCGGAGGGCGAAGCCGAATTCAATGCTCCCTTCAGCATCGGCACCCACTCCGTAACGGCCGGCTATTCCGGCGACAACAGCTATAACAAGTCGACGGCTTCGGCCATCACCTTCACCGTCACCCAGGCGACGCCCACCATCCAGATTGCCGGCAGCACGAACACCGGCCTCGGCTCCTCGGTGAGCGCCATCGCCGGCCAGATCCTGACCATCCAGGTGGAGAACACATCCAACTCCTCCGTTGAAAGCGGCAGCAGCAGCCTCGGCACCAGCACCAGCGGCGTAACCGCCGCGGTTCCCATCATGGCGCCCACCGGCACCGTCACGGTCAACGGTCTGCCGGGCGGGAACGTGACGGCAACCCTCTCCTCGGCCGTCGATCCGAGCACCTACTTTGCCGCCGGCGTGGCCGCGGTCACCATCCCCTCCAGCGCTTCCGGCAATCTGAACCTCAGCTTCAGCTACAGCGGCGATGCGAGATACACCACGGCCACAGGGACGCAGCTTGTCAGCGTCACCGCGGCTTCGCTGAAGTCTTCGAGCATTACTGCGAAAATGACCGGCAGTCTCTCGCCCACGACGGAAATCACTGTCACCGGCACCGTCACCGGCCAGAGCGGGTCGCCCGCTCCCACCGGCAGCGTGCAGGTCATGGGGTCGGGCAATCCGGTCACATCTGCCAGCTTGCAGCCCGGGACGGGCGACTCTTCCACCTTCACCCTGGTGCTCAACACTCAGACGCTCTACCAGGGCGCCAACATTGTCGTTCTGGAATACACGGGCGACAAGGTCTACAGCCCGTCCGCCTTTAACCTGACCAGCAGCTCGATCATCAGCAATCCTCTGTCGGACTTCTCGATGACGGCCTCCAGCACGACGTTTCCTGTCAGCAGCGGAAGCGGGAGCGCCACCCTTTACATCACTCCCATCAACGGCTTCAAAGGGAACGTGAGTCTGCAGTGCGCGGTCGCCGGCGGTGTGCCCTCCGGCGTCGCCTGCTCGCTCAGCCAGTCCTCCGTATCGCTGACCTTCTCGAACACGGCGCGCCTGGCGCCGGAGAAAGATCGGCTGCACCTGCTGGCCACGGGAGGCGGCGCGGTACTCGCCTGCGTGCTGCTGCTGAGCATTCCCGCGCGGCGCCGGGCCTGGCGTAACCTGCTGGCCCTGGTGCTGTTCGTCTGCATCGCCGGTTTCGGCGTCGGCTGCGGCGGAGGCGGTTCCGGCGCCGCGAACCTGGGCCCGTTGGGCGGCGGCAGCGGCGGCGGCGGCGGCGGCTCCTCTGCAGGCACCGCAACCAACCCGTCGGTTTCCGTGACTCTGAAAGTCACCGCGACCAGTTCGGTGGCCGCCGGCAATTACGGCATCACCATCACCGGCTCGGCCGGCAGCCAGATCCACACCCTGGGCGTGATCGCCGCCGTAAAGTAAATCCCCACCCGCTCCCGCTCCCCAACCCCGGGGAGCGGGACTTCCCTTCTTCCGCACTCCCCCGGCTCCATCCTCCCTTATCCCGCATCTCTCACAGGCACAGCGCTGTGTTGGTGACACATCCCTCCTGTGGGCGTCACTCTGCCCCCGGAGCGGAGCGAAGGGGAAGAATCCCCGCGCTCTGTCGATCTCCCCCGGTGCGTCGGGTTTTCCGCCATCCCCGGCCTCGCCGCTCCCGCGTTGGTTCCTCGGTAAGGATTCCTCTTGACATAACTGCAACTGTGGCCCAATATATTGGTGGCATTGTGGAATGGTGCCAGGATGTAGAGGGTCGCCGCTGGCTGCCGTTCGAATTGGGACCTTCAGGGAGAAGGGTCGGAGGCAAACGGCAGTTCCATCGGGTAACGTCCTGGCATATTCAGAGGCTTCGTTTACGCGAAGCCTCTTTCGTCTGTCTCGATCCCGACCCCGGCGGCGTGCAGGCTGCGACCGAAGCAGGCTCTTCTCATCCAACCAAGGCGATGACCTCACAAATTTCCGCCCATCTCTTCTCGCCCCTCGAAATTGGTTCTGTAATGCTTTCCAACCGCATCGTCGTCTCGCCGATGTGCGAGTACTCCTGCGAGGACGGCTTCGCCAGCGACTGGCATCTCGTCCACCTCGGAAGCCGCGCCGTGGGCGGCGCAGGCCTGATCTTTACCGAAGCGGCCGCCGTCCTTCCGGAGGGCCGCATCAGCCCCCAGGACCTCGGAATCTGGAAGGATGAGCACATCCCGGCCCTGGCCCGTGTCGTCGCCTTTCTGCACAGCCAGGGCGCGCGAGCCGGTATCCAGCTGGCGCACGCCGGACGCAAAGCCAGCACCCACCGCCCCTGGGACGGCGAAGGCGTCGTGCCCCCGGTCGAGGGCGGCTGGAGCGTGGTCGCGCCCAGCGCCGAACCCTTCGCGCCGAACTACCCGCAGCCCCGCGAGATCGATGCGGCCGGCATCGCGGCGGTTCGGCAGGCATTTCAGGATGCCGCCAGCCGCGCCGCCCGCGCCGGCTTCGACGTGGTGGAGATCCACTCCGCCCACGGCTATCTGCTCCATGAATTCCTCTCGCCGCTCAGCAATCATCGCCGCGACCAATACGGCGGCAGCCTCGAAAACCGCGCCCGCCTGCTGCTCGAGGTGGTGGACTCCGTCCGTCGGGTGTGGCATCGGGAGCGGCCGCTCTTTGTCCGCATCTCTGCCACGGACTGGGTGGAAGGCGGCTGGGATCTGCCGCAGTCGGTCCGGCTGGCAGCCATGCTGCGCGATCATGGCGTGGATCTGATCGACGTCTCTTCCGGAGGCAATGTTGCCGGCGCGGCGATCCCGGTCGGCCCCGGTTATCAGACGCCCTTCTCGGAAGCCCTCCGCCGCGAGGCCGGCATCCTGACCGGCTCCGTGGGGATGATCACCGGCCCCGCGCAGGCGGAACAGATCCTGCGCACCGGCCAGGCAGACCTGATCTTCATCGCGCGGGAGTTTCTGCGCGATCCTTACTGGCCGCTGCACGCCGCCGCCGCCCTGGGCGAGCCGATTTGCTGGCCGGTGCAGTATCTGCGTGCCGCGCCGCCTCATACAGCCCCGCGCCTGCCGGTCGAGGATAAGCTCTGATTCTTCCTGCTCTTTCAGACACGGAGTGTCCTATACTGCGTCAGAGAGCGGCCCTCCCCCGGCCGCTCCGCGCAGGCCTCGCGATGCCGAAACACGCAACCCAGCGGCGTGCTCCGCAACAAGTCGTCATTCCTGACAAGCTCTACTTCCGCATCGGCGAAGTGGCGAAACTGTGTGGAGTGGAGACTTACGTACTGCGCTTCTGGGAGACGGAATTTCCGCAGCTGCGGCCCAACAAAAGCGGCACCGGGCAGCGTCTCTACCGCAAGAAAGAGGTTGAGCTGGCCATGCGCGTCAAGCGCCTGCTGCACGATGAGGGCTACACGATCGCCGGTGCCCGGCAGGTCCTTGCCCAGGAATCCGGTAAGGCGAAAGACCCGCAGCTTCCACTGATTGAGGGCGGCAGTGCCGAGCGCTCGCGCGCCGTCCAGGCGAAGCTGCAGCGCCTGCGGTCAGAACTGCGGGAGCTGCTCGGCATCCTGTCGTCTGCCCCTGCCCGTGCCAGTCGCAGGGCACGAAGCGTCGAGCCGCAAAGGCCGAATCTTTTCGACTGAGATTACCGTCCGCGCATGCCGCCCAGCATGCCCATGGCGCGCCGCTGCAGCATGCCGCCCTTGCCCATGCCTTTGAAGAGCTTCCGCATCTGCGCGTACTGCCGCAGCAGCTGATTCACTTCCTGCACTGTGGTGCCGGAACCCGTGGCGATGCGCTTGCGGCGGCTGCCGGAGATGATCTCGTGGTGATCGCGCTCCTGCTGCGTCATGGAGTTGATGATGGCCTCGACGCGCGTCAGCTGCTTCTCGTCCACCTGTCCGGCCATCTGCTGCATGCCCGCAAAGGGTCCGACGGAGGGCAGCATCTTGAGAATGCTTTCGAGCGAGCCCAGCTTCTTGATCTGGCGCAGCTGATCGCGAAAGTCCTCGAGCGAAAACCCGTCGCCCGAGAGCGCCTTGCGCGCAAACTCCTCGGACTTGCGCTTGTCCAGCTTCTCCTCGGCTTTCTCGATCAGCGACATGATGTCGCCCATGCCCAAGATGCGGCCCACGATGCGGTCGGGGTGGAACGGCTCGAACGCATCGGGCTTTTCACCCGTGCCGATGAACTTCACCGGCTGCCCCGTCACATGGCGGATGGAGAGCGCCGCGCCACCACGCGCATCGCCGTCCATCTTGGTCAGCACCGTGCCGGTCAGCGCCAGCCGCTTGTGGAAGGCCTCCGCCGAACGCACCGCGTCCTGGCCGGTCATGGCGTCGGCAATGAACAGGATCTCCTGGGGCGAGAGCAGCGACTTGAGGAGCGCCATCTCGTCCATCAGCTGCTCATCCACGTGCAGGCGGCCCGCCGTGTCCACGATCAGCGTGTCGCAGCCGGTGATGACGGCCTCCCGGCGGGCCTCTTTGGCCAGCCGCTCGACCAGCGGCGTGCCCGGCGCTTCGCCCTTCGTGTCGCCCTCGTAGATGTTCGCTTTGATGGTTTTGGCGACGACGCGCAGCTGTTCGCGCGCCGCCGGGCGGTAGACGTCCACCGACACCAGCATGGGACGGTGGCCGCCCTTCTGCAGCCAGGCGGCCAGCTTCCCCGCGGTCGTCGTCTTGCCCGAGCCCTGCAGGCCCGCCATCAGGATGACCGTGGGCGGCCGCGAAGCGAACTGGAACCGCGCCGTATCCTTGCCCAGGATGGCGATCAGCTCATCGCGCACAATCTTGATCACCTGCTCGGTGGGCGAGAGCGAGGTCATCACCTCCTGCCCCAGAGCCTTGTCGCGGATGTGCTCGATCAGTTCTTTGACCACATTGAGGTTGACGTCGGCCTCGAGCAGCGCCACGCGGATCTCCCGCAGGGCTTCCTGCATGTTTTCTTCGGAAATCGCGCCCTGTCCACGCAGGTTCTTGAAGGCGCGCTGCAATTTTTCGGAAAGGTTCTCAAACATAGGTCAGAATCTCCAGTTTACCGGACTGGCCCTCCAGGCGGGACTGGCCCCATTCGACTCGGTGCGCTCGCTCCGGGCAGGCCCCTCCAGGCGAGGGCGCTCCGTGCATGTCCGGGGCTCGGACTCGAGCACCCGGAGGGACAGGGAACCCGAAGTCCGCCTGGACAGCCCAGAGCGAGCGAAGTGAATCGAATGGGGCGAGTTCCCCGCTATACTTCGCCCATGCTTCCCCGGCGCTTCCCGCTCGCTCTCTGCGCTCCTGGTCTGTTTGCCTTCGCTTCTCTCCTGCCGGCCCAAACTCCGGCGACTCCGCCCGCGCCGCACACCGTCACTCTGAACGACCTCTTCCGCTTCCAGGATGTCGCCCGTCCCGAGGTCTCGCCCGACGGCAAATGGGTCGCCTACACCGTGACCACCGTCGACACAGCCGCCGATAAGCGGGTCACCGACCTCTGGATGGTTTCCTGGGACGGCAAAGAAGATGTCCGCCTCACCTGGAAGGGCGGTGTCTCTGAAGACTCCGACGACACCAGCTCCTCCACAGCGCCGCGCTGGAGCCCCGACGGACAGTACATTTCCTTCCTGGCCGACCGGTCCGGCAAGGACAAGGGCGCGCAGGTATGGGTGCTCGACCGGCGCGGCGGCGACGCCCATCAGCTCACGGACGTCAAGGGCGACCTCTCCGCGTACGCCTGGTCGCCCGACGCCAAAAAGCTGGTCCTCGCCATCTCTCCAAAAGACGAGCCCGAACAGACGAAGAAGGACGCCAGCGACAAGGAAAAAGAAAAGCCGAAGCCCATCGTCATCGACCGCTACCACTTCAAGGAAGACGTGGAAGGCTATCTGAAGGACAACGAGCACACCCAGCTCTGGCTCTTCGACCTGGCGACGCAGAAGCTGGACAAGCTCACCACCGACACGAAATTCGACGAGAACAACGCCGTCTGGTCGCCTGATGGAAGCCGCATCGCCTACGTCAGCAATCACGATGCCGACCCCGACCGCAGCATCAACACCGATATCTGGGTGGTGGATGCGAAGCCAAACTCGACGCCGCGCCGCCTCACCCATTACGACGGTCCCGACGAAGGTCACATCGTCTGGAGCCCCGACAGCCAGTCCATCGCCTTCCTGCGCGGAGACCCGCTGAAGCTGTGGCAGTACAACGAAAGCAAGCTCGGCGTCGTCGCCGCCGATGGCAGCTCGCCGGCGCGCATTCTCACGGCGAAACTCGACCGCCCCGTCTCTTCACCCGCGTTCTCGCCCGACGGCCAATCCATCCAGGTCCTGGTGGAGGATGACCGCAATCAATATCCCGCCAGCGTGGATATCGCCACCGGCCAGGTACACCGCGAAGTCTCCGGCCAGGGCACAGCCGCAAGCCTCAGCACGCGCCACGGCTGCACAGCCCTCGTCTGGAACAGCGACACGCAGCCCGACGAAGTTTACGCCCTCGAAAACGGCTCGCTGCGCAAGCTGACCCACCACAACGACGCTCTGCTTGCCGAGCTGAAGCTGAGCGAGACCCGCGACATCAACGCCGTCAGCAGGGACGGTCGCCAGGTGCACGGCCTCATCACCCTGCCGCCCGGCGCGCAGGCCGGAACCAAATACCCCATGCTGCTCTTCATTCACGGCGGCCCGGACGGGCAGGACGCGCATGAATTCGAGATCCTGCGCCAGCTTTTCGCGGCCCACGGATATGCGGTGCTCAACGTGAACTACCGCGGCAGCTCCGGCCGGGGCAGCGCCTGGCAGAAAGCCATCGCGGACGACTGGGGCCATCTCGAGGTCGAAGACCTGCTGGCCACGGTGGACGAGGCGATCCAACAAGGTTATGCCGACCCCGAGAAGCTGGCTATCGGCGGCTGGAGCTACGGGGGCATCCTCACCGATTACACCATCGCCACCACCACGCGCTTCAAGGCAGCCAGCAGCGGCGCGGGCACCGGCAATCCACTCAGCCTTTACGGCATTGACGAGTACATCCTGCAATACGACAACGAAATCGGGCCGCCCTGGCGCGACACGCAGAAGTACATCGCGCTCGGCTATCCCTTCTTTCACGCCGACCGCATTCACACGCCCACCCTCTTTATGGGCGGCACGCTGGATATGGACGTGCCCCTGGTTGGCGGCGAGCAGATGTATCAGGCCCTGCGCAGCCTCAACGTGCCTGCCGAGCTGATCGTCTACCCCGGCCAGTTCCACGGCTTCACCCGGCCCAGCTTTATCCGCGACCGGTATCAGCGCTGGTTCAACTGGTATGACAAGTGGGTGCTGGGCAGGACGGTTCCACACACCGTCCGGCCCGCGACGCAGAAATCGTAACCGCTGCTGTGCTTTGCTCCGCCCCCGCCCGGCGCACATCGGGCGGGGTTTGCACCTTCGGATGCTGTAACCCGGGGAAGACTCGGGACTTCAGGCGCAGGAACAGCTAAAGTTGTCTTCAGATCATGCCCAGCCACCCAACGCCCGAGCCCACGCTGACGCCCCTGGCCCATGGAGCTCTCCACCATTGCTTCGGCTGCGGGATGGAGAACCGCTCGGGCCTGGGGCTGAAGTTCTTCACGGACCCAGAGGGCCATATCGTGTGCCACGCGCGGCTGGGGCGCCGCTTTGCGGGACCGCCGGGTCATGCGCACGGAGGCATCATCGCCACTCTGCTGGATGAAGCCATGAGCAAAGCCAACCGGGCTCGGGGTGTCGTAGCCATGACGCGGCACCTCGAGGTGCAGTATCTTCGCCCGGTGCCGCTGGGCCACCCCATCACGCTGACCGCCCGCCACATGGAAGCCTCCGGCCGCCGCCACCACTGCCAGGCGCAGATCGCCGACTCCTCGGGGCAGATTCTCGCCACCGGTAAAGCGGTTTTCGTCGCCATCGACCCGGATCATTTCGCCGCGAACTATGATCGAGGTTCGCGCCCGAAGTAAGACCATGAATCCCGCCACCGTGACCGAGACCCAATCCCAGCTGCGCAAAGCGATGGGGTTCTGGGATGTCCTGCTCTTCAACATCGCCACCGTTCTCGGGCCTCGCTGGATCGCCGCCGCCGGACATAACGGCCCTTCTTCGATCAGCCTGTGGGTCATCGCCGCAGTCTTCTTCTTCGTCCCCGGCGCGCTGGTGATCAATGAGCTGTCGTCCCGCTTTCCCGTTGAAGGCGGCCTGTACGTCTGGTCCCGCGAAGCCTTCGGTGACTTCCATGGCTTCATTGCCGGGTGGACCTACTGGATTTACACCGTCTTTTACTTCCCCGGACTGCTGCTGGCCAGCGCCTCCATGTCCGCTTACATCATCGGGCCCGGTGGATCCTCCCTCGCGCAGGATCGCGCCTTCCAGCTCTGGGTTTCCCTGGGACTGCTGTTCGTGGCCGTAGCGCTGAACATCGTGGGCCTGAACATCGGCAAATGGCTGCAAAACGCGGGCGGCGTCGGCACCTACATCCCGCTGCTCATTCTGATTGCGGTTGCCGCCATCCTGGCTGTGCACCATGGATCCGTCACCCACTTCACGGTCCGCAACATGCTGCCCTCCTGGAACTGGAACACGGTGAACTTCTGGTCGCAGATCGCCTTCGCCTTTACCGGCCTGGAACTGGTCTCAGCGATGAGCGAGGAGGTTCGCGATCCCCGCCGCACCCTGCCCCGCGCCGTCTATGGCGCCGGCGCGATGATTGCCTTCATCTACATTGCCGGCACCTTCGCGGTGCTGGCCCTGGTCCCGGCAGGCGCGCTCGATCCGCAGAGCGGCGTCTTCCACGCCATCACCGTGGGCTCCGTTGCGCTGCGCATTGGATTCCTCGGCATCCTTGCCGCCCTGCTGGTCACGGTCGGCAATGCCGGCGGAGTCGGCTCGACGGTAGCCGGCATCGCCCGCGTTCCGTTTGTCGTGGGCATCGACCGCTATCTGCCGGCGGCCTTCGGCAGGATTCATCCACGCTGGAAGACTCCGTGGGTCTCCATCCTCGTGCAGGGAGGCCTTTCGGGCGCCATTCTGCTCATCAGTCAGGTCAACGACACCACGCGGGGCGCGTACCAGTTCCTCATCGATGCGGCCATCATCCTCTACTTCATTCCCTTCCTCTATATGTTTGCCGCCGTCATCCGCCTCGCGGGACGCAGCGACCGCGCTGCGAATCCTCACGCCATCCTCGTCCCCGGCGGCAGAATGGGGGTCTGGATCTGCGGCGGACTGGGATTCCTGGTCGTCCTCATCGGCATCGCGGTCTCCCTGATTCCCCCGGGCGACTCGTCCAGCAAGCTGGGATTTGAGCTGAAGCTCGTCATCGGGACGCTGGTGTCGATCCTGCTGGGGCTTCTGCTTTACTGGCGTGGAGCGCGAACAAAACCTGCCGGCCCCTGAGCCGTTCATCCACAGAAATGCCAACAGAGACTACACTGGATCGCGATGAAACGCCTCCTTCAGGGTTATGCCCGATTTCGCGCCAATGTCTTTCCGCGCTGGCAGCATCATTTTCATCTCCTGGCCGATCGCCAGGCGCCGGAAACGCTGTTCATCACCTGCGCTGACTCGCGCGTGGTTCCCAACCTGATCTTTCAGACCGAGCCGGGCGATCTGTTCCTCTGCCGCAACGCCGGCAACGTTGTTCCGCCCCACGGCGAGATGGCCGGCGGGGTCTCAGCCACCATCGAATATGCCGTGGAAGTGCTCCGTGTCCGCCACGTCGTGGTCTGCGGGCATTCCGACTGCGGGGCCGTGAAGGCCACCTTGCCGCCGGACGGCGCTCCGCTGGGCGAGCGCCGCGACCTCAGCCATCTGCCCCTGACGGCCAAATGGCTGGGCTTTATCGAACCCGCCTGGAGGAACCTCGAACAGGGCACCCGAACCGACGATCCGAGGGCGCTGCACACCGCGCTCATCCATGCCAACGTTGTCACCCAGATTGAGAACCTCAAGACCCATCCCGAGGTGTCACGGGGCCTCAGCGAGCAAACGCTCCATGTGCATGGCTGGTATTACGACATCCTCACCGGAGCCATCGAGTCCTGGGATGAGCACGTCCGCAGATTTGTCCCGCTGGAGGAGGTGTCCGCCGCCAAATCCCCGACTCTCGGCTTCTGAACCCGCTCAGTGCACCCCCGCCGGGGCTTTGCCAGGCTGGGCCTTCCGGAAGAACCACACCAGCACCACACAGGCGAAACAAACCAGCGAGGTCCAGCGGAAGACATCGACGAAGGCCCAGAGCAGCGACTGCTGATTGAGCTGGCGATAGAGCATCTGCTCTGCGGCGCCGCGGGCGTTCGGGGGCGCTGTGAGACGGCTGAAGTAGCCGGTCAGGGCGCTCAGCTGCTGCTGAAACCAGTACTGCGTCCGGGACACGTAGCCGGTCATCTCGGTCTGGTGCAGGTCGCTGCGCCGCACCAGCAGGGTCTGCGCGATCGAGATCCCTACCGAGCCGCCGATGTTTCTCACCAGATTGAAGATACCGCTGGCATTGCCAATCTGATCGTTGCGCAGCGTGCTGTACGCCTGGGTGGTGATGGGAACAAAGACAAAGCTCAGCGCGAAGCCGGTGAAAACGATGGGGACGAGCAGCGTCCAGGGGCTGATGCCGAGATTGATGTTGCCGAAGTACAGGGACATGACGCCGAAGCCGACAAAGCCAAAGGTGAGCAGGTATCGGGGGTCCACACGGTTGGTCAGATAGCCAATGACCGGCATGCCGAGGATCGAGCCAAGGCCGCGCGGGCCAACAACCAGGCCGGCGGCGAACGCGGTGTAGCCCAGCAGCTCCTGGTAGAACAGCGGCAGAATCGTAATCATCGAGTAGATACACAGCCCCAGGAGGACCATCAGCCCGCAGCCGATGCCGAAGTTCCGGTCCTTCAGGGTATGCAGATTCACCAGCGGGCGCTTGCTCCTCCAGGAGTGGATCACGAACCAGGTGAAGGCAATCATCAGGATGACAACAGCCCAGCGGATCCAGACGGCCCCGAACCAGTCGTCTTCCTGACCCTTGTCGAGGATCACCTGCAGGCAGCCGGTCCAGACCGCCAGCAGGCCGAAGCCGATCCCGTCGAACTTGCTGGCCTTGGCCTTCGAGATGTAGTCGGGGTCATGAATGTAGCGGCTGATCATGAAGACCGCCAGCGCACCCACCGGGATATTGATGTAGAAGGCGTAGCGCCAGCTGTAGGTATCGGTGAGCCAGCCGCCTAAGGTCGGGCCGAGCACCGGCGCAACCACCACGCCGAAGGCGAAGACGGCCATCGCAGCTCCGCGCTTCTCCGGTGGAAAGCTCTCCAGCAGAATGCTTTGCGAGAGCGGCTGGAGCGCGCCGCCGCCGGCTCCCTGGATGACGCGGGCGATCAGAATAAAAGCCAGCGACGGAGCCGCTCCGCAGAAGAAAGAAGCAATGGTAAAGATGATGACGCAGGTGATGAGGAAGCGCTTGCGCCCGAAGCGCAGCGAAAACCAGTTGCTGGCCGGCAAAATAACTGCATTTGCAACCAGATAGCTCGTCAGGACCCAGGTGGCTTCGTCGGTCGAGGCGGACAACGAGCCGGCGATGTACGGCAGCGCCACCGAGGCGATGGCCGTGTCGAGCACCTCCATAAAGGTGGCCAGCATCACCGAAACGGCGATGAGCCAGGGATTGACCCCAAAATTCTGCGCCTGCTGGCTGCCGGAATCCGCCATGCACCCTTGCCAATCTCAGGACTGGAGCGAAATCAAAGAAAAACCGAGAGATTCGAGCTTTTGTACTGCCCCTTTGGATAACGGAGCGCCGGGCCTGGATGCAAAGCACCCGGATGGAAAAGCTGTTAGATAACCCGATTTTACACAAGGAAGCACAGCGCAGGCCGCGACGGCCGCTGCCATGTCTGTAAACTCCTGCAGATCATGAACTTACAGGACTGTATCCTCATCAACATTTAGGGCATCAGATAGGTTGACAATAACACACTCAAGTGCGAAGCTGAGAGAGCACCGACGCAGCACTTATTCAGGAGCAGGCATAGCAATGGCAAAGATTATCGGTATCGATCTGGGTACGACGAACTCGGTCGTGGCCGTCATGGAGGGTGGCGAACCCAAGGTCATCGCCAACGAAGAGGGCGGCCGGACGACCCCCTCCGTGGTCGCCTTCACCAAGTCCGGCGAACGGCTGGTGGGCCAGGTCGCGAAACGGCAGGCGATTACCAACCCGGCCAACACCGTTTATTCCATTAAGCGGTTCATGGGGCGGCGCTTCAATGAAGTTACCGATGAGATGAAGATGGTCCCCTATAAGGTCGTCCAGCAGGGCGACCATGTCGCCGTCGAGGCTCAGGGCAAGCTGTACACGCCTCCGGAGATTTCTGCGCTGATCCTGCAGAAGCTGAAGAAGGCGGCGGAAGACCACATGGGCGGCCCGGTAACCGAAGCCGTCATTACCGTTCCCGCCTACTTCAATGACGCGCAGCGCCAGGCCACCAAGGATGCCGGCAAGATCGCCGGTCTGGACGTCAAGCGCATCGTGAACGAGCCGACAGCGGCGGCCCTGGCCTACGGACTGGACAAGAAGAAGGACGAGACCATTGCGGTCTACGACTTCGGCGGCGGCACCTTCGATATCTCCATTCTGGAGGTTGGCGAAGGCGTCATCGAGGTCAAATCGACCAACGGCGACACCCACCTGGGCGGCGACAACATCGACCAGCGGATCGTGGACTGGCTGATCGACGAGTTCAAAAAGGACGAAGGGCTGGACCTGCGCGCCAAGGGCAACGAGATGGCGCTGCAGCGGCTGCGCGACTCGGCGGAACGCGCCAAGATTGAGCTCTCGACAGCGATCGAGACGGAGATCAATCTGCCCTTCATCACGGCGGATGCGAGCGGGCCGAAGCACCTGGTCAGGAAGCTGACCCGGGCGAAGCTGGAGCAGCTGGTCGAAGACATCGTCCAGCGCTCGGTTGAGCCCTGCAAAAAGGCGATGGCCGACGCGGGCGTGGACGCGAGCAAGATCAACGAGGTCGTGCTGGTCGGCGGCCAGACGCGCATGCCGCGGATCCAGCAGCTGGTGAAGGACCTGTTCGGGAAAGAAGGCCACAAGGGCGTCAACCCGGACGAAGTGGTCGCCGTGGGCGCCGCCGTGCAGGCGGGTGTGCTGGCGGGTGAGGTCAAGGACCTGCTGCTGCTCGACGTGACGCCGCTGACGCTGTCCATCGAGACCCTGGGCGGCGTGGCGACGACGATGATCCCGCGCAACACCACCATTCCGACCAAGAAGACGGAGACCTTCTCGACGGCCGCCGACAGCCAGACCGAAGTCGAGGTCCATGTGCTGCAGGGCGAGCGGCCGATGGCGGCGCAGAACCGCACGCTGGGCAAGTTCAAGCTGAGCGGGATTCCTCCGGCTCCGCGGGGCGTGCCGCAGATCGAGGTCACCTTCGACATCGACGCCAACGGCATTTTGAACGTGACGGCCAAGGACAACGCCACCGGCAAGGACCAGAAGATCACCATCACCTCCTCTTCGGGGCTGAGCAAGGAAGAAGTGGAGCGGATGGCGAAGGAAGCCGAGTCGCACTCCGCCGAGGACAAGCAGAAGCGCGACGAGATCGAGGCGCGGAACCAGCTCGACGGGCTCGTCTACAACATCGAGAAGATGCTGAAGGAGAACGGCGACAAGATATCCGGCAGCGAGAAGTCGGAGGTTGAATCCGCTCTGGCCGACGCGAAGAAGACGCTCGAAGGCCAGCCCGGCGTCGCCGAAATGAACGCGGCGCGGGAGAAGCTGACGCATGCCTCGCACAAGCTGGCGGAGGCCATGTACAAGGCCAACGCGGCTTCCGCGAGCCCGGGCGTTCCGCCGGCGGACGGAGCGGGGCCGGCGGCTGGAACGACCGAGCAGAAGAAAGACGGCGAAGTCATCGACGCCGAGTACGTGGACGTCGACGAGAAGCGCTAACCGGAACCTGATTGATTCTGAACCACCTCCGGCGGTGCCCATGTTTGGCGGCGCCCGATGTGACTGAGAAAGGGGGTAGTTGCGGCACAGCCGAGGATGCGGCAAGCATGGCCGAGCTTGCGGCAGGGTCGGCCGCGATGGGCTCAGGTGATGGAAAGCAGGTCAGTTGCAGCTCTCCCGTGCCTGCGGCAGGGAGGCTCGGGATTGACGGCCGGACGGCCGAGGGCGGCCACTGCGGCGTGGCGCGTCGGTTTGGTGCGATGAAACGCGCCGGAACCAAAGGCAGCGCGGATCAGTTCACGCAGTGCGGGAAGAGCAGAGGTGGGTTATGACGAGCAGAGTCTGGAAATGCGAACAGCTTCGGGCAGGACAGGTGACGAACCGGGTGGTGTTCGACAGCGAGCAGCAGGCCCACTATTTCGTGAACCAGATGAAGCTGGTGGAGCCGGACATCTTCTGGCGGATCGAGCCGGTCGAGGCGCAGATGGTTTGGAACTGACAGGCGGACATGAGACCGAACTCGCCCGATATCGCGCTATTGAGGGATCGCACGCTCCGGGTAGCTGAAAGAAGCAGTGGCGGTGGCAAGGTGGAGAGCCAGCGAACCTGAGATGCGTTGCGGATCTCACGCGATCGCGCGGGACCGGGACGCGCCGTGGTTCTTCGCCGCCGCAAAGCGGCGACCCGGAATGACCGGTGAAGGAAGCGAAAGTATCTGAAGGGCCAGAGAGTACATGCCAGCGACTCAGCACAAAGACTACTACGCGACGCTTGGGATCAGGAAGACGGCCTCGGCGGAGGAGATCCGCAAGGCCTTCCGCAAGCTTGCGCGCAAATACCATCCGGACGTCAATCCCGGGGATAAGAAGGCCGAGGAGAAGTTCAAGGAAATCTCCGAGGCCAACGATATTCTCAGCGACGAGAAGAAGCGCAGGATTTACGACCAGTTTGGCTTCTACTCGGACCAGATCGATCCGGCGGCCGCCGAAGCGGCGGCGCGGGCGGGCCAGGGGGGCTACCCCCAGGGCGGCGGGCGCGGCGTGCCCTTCGATTTTGGGGGATTCGATTTTTCCGAAGAGGCCGCCCCCGGAACGGGCGGCGGATGGGGAAGCTTCCGCGATATCTTTTCCGGGATGTTCAGCCGGGAGCGGCAGCCGCGCGGCCCGCAGCCGGGCACCGACCTCGAGTATCAGGTGAACGTGGATTTCTGGACGGCGATTCGCGGGGGAACGGCGCGGCTCGAGATCCAGCGGCAGGAGGTTTGTCCAGCCTGTCATGGCCGGACCTCGACAGGAGGTTCGCAGGCCTGTCCGGAGTGCCATGGCACGGGCCAGGTGACGCAGATGGGCGGGCGGATGAAGTTCAATATCCAGTGCCCGCGCTGCGGCGGCACCGGAAAGCTGCAGAATGCGTGCCCGACCTGCCATGGGGAGGGCACGGTGTTCCGGACCGAGCCGCTGGAATTCCGCATCAAGCCTGGGACGCGGGATGGACAGCGGATCCGGCTGGCGGGGAAAGGCAATGCGGGCGTCAATGGCGGCGGGGCGGGGGATCTGTACCTGATCATCCGGACCGGCTCGCATCCGGTGTTCACGCGGCAGGGCGATGACATTCTCATCACGGTGCCGGTGACGGTCTCCGAGGCTGCGCTGGGCGGCCGGATCGAGGTGCCGACAATCGACGGGCGAGCACAGCTGCGGATTCCGCCAGGGACGCAGAGCGGGCAGCGGCTGCGGATGCGGGAGCGCGGTGTGCCTTCGGCGCCCCGGGAAGGCGCGCGCGGCGATGAAATCGTCACGGTCGAGGTCGCGGTGCCGCATCTGCGGGACGAGCGGTCGCGGGAGATCCTGCGGGAGCTCGCGAAACTGAACCCGGAGGATCCCCGGGAAGCGATCTGGGCGAAGGTGTGACGATGCCCTCGCTGGAGACAGGCCGCCTGCAGTTGCGCCAGCTGACGCCGGAGGATGCACCGGCCCTCTTTGCTGTGCTGGGTGACCGGGAGACGATGCTCTGGTATCCGCGGCCCTTTACGCTGGAAGAAACGCTGGGGCGGATCGAACGCTATATGGGGCTCTACCCTTCGGGCGCCGGTTTGCTGGGAATCGTCCTGAAGGAGAATGGGCAGCTGATCGGGGATTGCGGCATCATCTGGCAGGAGGTCGAAGGCGTGCAGCAGCCGGAGATTGGCTATCACATGCACCGGGCGCACTGGGGCCGGGGCTATGCGACGGAAGCGGCGCGGGCCGTGCGCGACTATGCATTCACGGCGTTGGGCTGCACTCATGTGATTTCGCTGATCCGGCCTGGGAACCTGTCTTCCCGCCGCGTGGCCGAGAAGAACGACCTGAAACTCGACCGGATCGTGCTGTGGCGTGGCCTCGAGCATTGCGTGTACCGCATGGAGCGAGGGCGATGAAGAAGGCCCCGAAACAGATCGAGATGGACAATAACCGGCGGATCGCGACCGATATGCTGAATGCCGCGATGACTTATGCGCGGCTGATCCTGAAGAAGTACGGCGAGCTGGGACCCTTTGGCTTTGGCATGGATCGCGAAGGCCAGATTGCGCGCGAGACAGTGGAGATTCCCCGCCTGCCGCGGGACCCGGAGAGGCTGTGGAAGCTGCTGGACGAGCACATGGCGGAGCGGGTGCGAAGGGGCTGGATTCAGGCGCTGGCGATGGGCGCCAATGTGTTGCTGCCGGAGCCCTCGGCCGAGGGTTTCAGGGACGCGGTGGTGCTGAACATCGAGACGGATCAGGGTTATGCCGTCCAGCTGACGGTGCCCTACAGGATTTATGGGGGGCAGCTGAAGAATCTCCTGCCGCGGCGCATTGCGCTGGGAAAGATGCAGATGGAGGATGCGGTGTGCCGCTTCTTCACGCCCGGCGAGCCGGGCCTCGCCCTCGAGAATTCCAGGGATATTCACCCGTCCGGTGCATAATGTGAGTCGAAAAATGCCCACGAAACGAAAATCCAAAGGCGCTTACATGATCTCGGCGGTGGCCGAGATGTATGACATCCACCCGCAGACGCTGCGGCTGTACGAACGCGAGGGGCTGCTGAAGCCGTCGCGCACGGAAGGCAACACCCGGCTCTATACGGATGAGGACCTGGAGCGGCTGGAGTTCATCCTGAATTTGGCGCGGGACCTGGGCGTGAACATCGCCGGGATCGCGATCATTCTGCAGATGCGCGAGCGGATGGAGGAGATGAACCGGCAGATGCAGGACTTCGTGGAGTATGTGCGCTCGGAGATGATTTCGCGCATGCAGCACATGGGCCAGCCGCCGGGAGCGGCGATGGTTCCGCTGCGGCGGCCAGTGGTGGTGGTGCCGCCGGAACAGAAGGCGCGCCAGTAGGGAGCTGCGTGAGGCGGCCTGCTCCTCAGCGGCCAGCCGAAAGTGCCTAGGGTGAAAGTCTTTTCCCAGCCCGCAGTGGACAACAACTAAGAAATTAGTTACTTTCTTTCGTGAACCACGTCGAATGGACTGGAAGGGAGTTGCGAGGTGCCGCGGAAGACGTCAGAAACGCTGACCGAAGCTGAGCTGAGGATCATGCGCGTGCTGTGGCAGAAGGGGCCGGGCACGGTGCAGCATATTCTCGACGCTCTGCCGGGATCGCCGTCGCTGGCGTACAACACCGTCCTGACGACGATCCGGATTCTGGAGCGCAAGGGGTATGTGGAGCATTCCAAAGACGGCCGGGCTCATGTGTACAGCCCGCTGGTGGCTCAGGAAGAGGCCAGTCGGTCGGAGATCCGGCACCTGGTGAACCGATTCTTCCGCAACTCCCATGAAGATTTGGTGCTCAATATTCTGGAGGACCGGGGCATCGCGCCGGAAGAACTGGAGCGGCTTCGGAAGATGCTGGAGCAGAGCGAGACCAGCACGGTGTCTGGAGGGCTGGCGCGGTGATCGTGCCGGGAGTCGAATCCGTTGCCCGGATGGCGGTCGGACAGGTGGTCAATTCCCTGCCCGAGGGCCTGCTGATCGCGGCGCTGGCGTGGCTGGTGCTGCGGGTGCTGGGACGGGAGAACTCGGGGACGAGGTTTGCGGTCTGGATGGTGGCGCTGGTGGGCGTGGCAGGCTTGCCTTTCCTGGGCGGCAGCAGCGCGGCGGACCTGGCGGTCCGGATGCATGCACCGGTGACAGTGCCGGGGGGCTGGGCTGTTGGTTTTGCTGCGATCTGGGCGGTTGCGGCGTGTGTGGCTCTGGCGCGGGTGGGCGCGGGCCTGTGGCAGGTACGGCGGCTGCGGCGGCGTTCCCGGAAGATTGCGGCGGCGGAGCTGGATCCGGCGCTGGAGGCGGCGATCCGGCAGACCGGGCGGGACGTGGCCCTGCTGGTTTCCGATGAGGTGCGGGTGCCGGCGGCGATCGGGTTTCTGAAGCCGGCGGTTGTGCTGCCGGCGTGGATACTCGAGGATTTCGGGGCTGCGGAACTCAGGCCAATTCTGATTCATGAGCTGGCGCATCTGCGGCGCAGGGATGACTGGACCAACCTGCTGCAGAAGACGGTGCGGGCGATTCTGTTCTTCCATCCCGCGGTCTGGTGGATCGATGCACGGCTGTCGATGGAGCGGGAGATGGCGTGCGACGACGCGGTGGTGACGGAGACGGGGAATCCGCGGGGGTATGCCGGGTGCCTGATTGGGCTGCTGGAGAAGAGCTGTGCGCGGCGGGGATGGACCATGGCCCAGGCCGCGGTGGCCCGGGCGCGGGATGCTTCCGTGCGGATCGCGCGGATTTTGCGCGGAGGCACGACAGCCGGGACGCGCGTGGGCCGGCGGGCTCTGGCGCTGGCCGGAGCCGCCTGTGTGACCTGCTTCGGGGTGCTCGTGAGCACGCCGCGGCTGCTGGTTTTTGCTCCGGAGCACGGAGCAGCTTTGCAGGCTGAGCTCCGGCCGGAGAACCTGGCGGCGGCCCGGCTGAGCGCGGACGAGGTGGTTCCGGCGGCGTTTCATCCGGCGGAGCGGCCGATGGTGCTGCCACGCGAGACGCGCCGCAGGGCCGCGAAGGCGCCCGCGAGACGGCCGGCAGAGACGCTGGTGGCCGGGCAGCGGGAGGCTGATCCGGTGGTGATGGCAAGCTATCCGGCGCCGGCCCGGCATGAGAACCGGACGGCGACGGCCGCGGTGGTGATTGCGGTGGAATGGATGCAGGCCACGGCTCCCGCAGCGGCGCTGGTGGAGTCCGATACAGGGGTTCCAGCGACAGCGGATGCACAAACCGGTGCGGTGAAAGCGGATGCGCAGGGTGGCGTGCTGCAGGTTCAGACGCTGCAGATTGTCGAGGGGGATGCGACGGGAGTGCGGTTCCGCATGGTTCGGCTGGTGCTGGTGATGCCGGTGCCGAGCGCTGCCGAGGGGTCGACGCGGCGGTCGATTTAGGCAAATTTTTTTGTGTTCAGAAACTAATTCTTTAGTTCTGAGCTTCGGCTGATCGTGAGTGTTTTCGGGTTCGGTTTTGTGTTCAACAACTAATTTCTTAGTTCCAGGAGAAACAACATGACTTACGGAAAAGTGAAATCGTTGCTCTCGCGCAAGGTCGCCGTTCCGATGGTGCTGGCGGGGGCGGTTGCGGGCGCGGGGGTGTGGAGCTACGCGCGGCCGGCTTCCGCGGCTCCGGCGCCGGCGCTGGATAACAGCAGCATTGCCCCGCTGGTCTCGCTGGACAATGCCATGGAAGCGCTGACGGCGCGGGTGACGCCGGCGGTCGTGAACGTGACCGTGACTTCAAAGGTGAGCCCGCGCGAGACGGCCGATGACCAGGGCGGCCAGGAACAGCAGCAACAGCAGATGCAGCAGTTCTTCGGACCGTTCGGGCAGTTCTTCCAGGGCGTCCCGATGCAGCCGCAGCAGCCGACGATCGAGCACGGCGAGGGCAGCGGCGTGATCATTTCCCCGGACGGCTTTATCGTGACCAACAATCACGTGGTGCGCGGCGCAATCAACATCAGCGTGACCATGAGCAACCGCGACGTCTATGCGGCGAAGCTGATCGGGACCGATCCATTAACAGATCTGGCGGTGATCAGGATCAACGCCCGGAACCTGCCGTATCTGACCTGGGGCGATTCCTCGCAGCTGCGCCCTGGCCAGATGGTGCTGGCATTCGGGAACCCGTACGGGTTTAAGTTCACGGTGACGCGCGGCATCATCAGCGCTCTGAACCGGCCGAATCCGGGAGCGGACCGCCGTAAACCGGGTGGGTTCATCCAGACGGACGCGGCCATCAATCCGGGCAACTCCGGCGGCGCGCTGGTGGATGCGCGCGGGCAGCTGATCGGCGTCAATACCTTCCTGGTTTCACCGAGCGGGACCTTCTCCGGCATGGGATTCGCGATCCCAACCGAGATCGTGAAGCCGACGGCGGATCAGCTGATCAAGAACGGCAAGGTGGAACACGGGTATATGGGGATCTCGATCTCGGATGTGACGCCGGACAACGCGAAGTTCTTCGACGTGAAGAAGGCCGTGGGCGCGGTGGTGACGGATGTGACGCCGGATTCGCCGGGCAGCAGGGCGGGCCTGAAGACCGGTGACGTGATCACGGCGCTGAACGGAAAGCCCGTGAACGATGCCGGAGCCCTGCAGATGAAAGTGAGCCAGCAGCAGCCTGGCGACACCATCCACCTGGAAGTGGCGCGCAACGGCCAGATCATGAACCTGCCGGTCACGCTGGGCTCGATGAACGGCGGACCGGGGACGGAGGTCGCGCAGAACAGCAACGGCAAGGGTCGCTGGGGAATGGGACTGGCGAATCTGACGCCGGAAGTCCGGCAGCAGATTCAGGCTCCGGGCAGCGTGCACGGTGCGGTCATCGAACAGGTGCGGTCGGGCAGCCCAGCGGATAACGCGGGCCTGAGCGCGGGCGACGTCATCGTCTCCGTCAATCGCAAGCCGACCACCGGCGCCTCGGAAGCCGCGCAGGCTCTGTCCAGCATTCCCCAGGGACAGGACGCGCTGGTGCTGGTGTGGTCGAACGGCGGGCAGGTCTTCCGGGTGCTGCATCCTTCGGAGGGTTGAGTGCGGCGGTAGCCGTGGGCGCGAACAGCCGGCGCGATCCGCCGGCTGTTCGCGTTTTGGCGGATCTGATGGTGATGGCCTGTTGCGTATGGCCAGCCAAGCCTGGCGATGCTGGTCTCGGTCTGCACCGGAGGCCGGAAGCAGCTTCACATCCGCGCGATCTTCTTCATCGACGGATCCTCTGAATCAGAAGTCTCAGGGAACGTGCGGTGCGAAGCGGCTGGATCATTGGAACCGGCCGATTGCAGCCTTTCGCGGAGCGTTCGCAGTCCTTTTCCCAGCGCGTCCGATGCAAGAAAAACTCGTCCGGCTGTCAGTGGCCCGAGCAGCTTGTGGTGACCGACGGCCGCCAATGCCATGGAAGCAATACACCCACACTGGCTGCAGTCCGGCTGGCCGCCAAACTGGCACGGCGTAATCCGCGTCTGGAGGTCGGCAGAGATGGTCTCCGTCGTCCTTGCAAAGATGCACTCTTCCGGACGATGCGGCGGTTCTGCAAACTGGTCGATGAGCGAATCCGGCATCTCGAGGATGGGGTACTTCCGCTGAAGCTCCCGCAGTTGTTCGATGACGGTTGCCCGCTGCCGAGCGCTCAGGATTTCCGCGTCGGTTGCGCCGCGCTGCGGGGTGAAGATGCTGAACCAGATCTGCGCGGTTTGCGGCTGCCGGCTCCAGAAGGCGAGAAACTCGTCCAGATAGCCGGCTCTGTCCGCGATCTGGGCGGTTATGGTGCAGTGGATGGTCACCTGCGCATCGCGGATGTTCGTGAGGATTCGTTCGTAGGTGGCGGGCTTGCGGCGAGCATCGTGCTCGGGCGGCAATCCATCAACCGAAACCACCACATTCAGGTCCGGATACTTCCTCCAGTCGGCGGGAATGACTCGGAATGCGCTGGTGACGATCTGCGTATAAACCCCTCGACGCTCGATCTCCGGCAGGAGAGTGTCCAGCTCGCGCCAGCGCACCAGAGGGTCGCCCCCAACCAGAGACACGTGCACCGGTTTGTGTCTGTCGATGAGCGAGAGGACCCCGCGAACGAGGCGGTCCCCTCGATAATCGGAAAGCTCCCGGAGCAGCTGACCGCCCCCGAGATGAGCCGTGTCGAAGGCGTAACAGCCGGGACAGCGTAAGGGGCACTCTTTGGTGATCTCGATCGACAGCGAGGGCGCGCGTCCAGCCAGAATCGTGCCCCAGGCACGGAAGATGTCGGACTTCTTCATTCCTGCCTCCCCAATCGCCGCCGGTCGAACACGAAATATCCACGAAGCATGCGAGCCGCCTCTGGGGAGAGGCTCAACAACTTGCTATTATGCAGCAAACGCGGGGAGATTGCAGGCCATCGTGCCGGAACGGCAGGTTCGTCGCATCGCGGCGCATCGTCGCTCGAATAACTCGCGCAGCTCGTCTTCCGTCGAGTCGAGCGACAGATTAGAGGCCATGCGTTCGCAGCCGGATCGCAGCGACTCTCCCTCTGAATCGCACCGCGGGAGGGCCGCTGACCTTGTTCAGGACGGGCATTTCCTCGCCGGCGCTGTTCGATCGCCGATAAGCAGTGAAAAGTCGCCTCTGCGTCAGAAATCCGGCCTCGCGAATCTCTCGCATGCCCTCACATCATGCGTGCGCCGCGGCATTGGGACGAACCCGATACCTCCTGGCGGTAACGGCCAGGGTGCGCTCCATCCTGCGCAGCGTCTGGACTTCGTCGGGAGCGGCAAAGGTCGAGGCGATGCCGCGGCTGGAGGCGCGGCCCGTTCGGCCGACGCGGTGCACGAAATCCTCGGCTTCCCGGGGCAGGTCGAAGTTCACCACGTGCGCGACATCCGCCACATCGATGCCCCTCGCGGCCACATCGGTGGCGACCAGCACACGATGGCGGCCCTCTGCAAAGTTGCGCAGTGCGGCACTGCGCTGCGACTGCGACCGGTCACCGTGAATCTGGGTTGCCGAGTGCCCGGCCCGCGACAGTCGCCGCGCCACCCGATCGGCCCCATGCTTCGTCCGCACAAAGACCAGAAAGCTGCCGTGATGCGCACCCAGCAGGTGCTCCAGCAATTCCTGTTTCTTGTCCACCGGAACCTCAAAGCTCCGCAGCTCGACATTCGGCGAGGGCTTCAGCACCGATCCGATCTCGATGCGCACCGGATCCCGGAGGTAATCGCGGGCCACTTCGCGAATCGCGGGGCTCAGAGTAGCCGAGTAGCAGAGCGTCTGCCGGTCCGCCGGCAGCACCGCGGCGATGCGCCGGATCGCGGGCCTGAAGCCCATGTCCAGCATACGGTCCACCTCGTCCAGCACCAGCAGCTTCACGCTGCTCAGCTTCACCAGCTTGCGCGACAGATAGTCTTCCAGGCGCCCCGGAGTCGCGACAATCAGGCGCGGACCGCGCCC
The DNA here is from genome assembly GCA_021792135.1 of Acidobacteriota bacterium. Classification (GTDB taxonomy): domain Bacteria; phylum Acidobacteriota; class Terriglobia; order Terriglobales; family Acidobacteriaceae; genus Palsa-343. The sequence goes on from JAJYVF010000002.1 coordinate 155,300, forward strand.
CAGCGCGGCCAGCTGCGGGCCCTCGGCCAAACCGCCGCACACCAGCGCCGCCATGCCCTCGCTGCGGGTGAGTTCCCGCCAGGCTTCGAGCACCTGCATGGCCAGCTCGCGGGTGGGCAGCAGAACCAGCGCCGTCGCTCCCTTGCCCGCCGAAGGCAGGCGTTCGATCAGCGGAATCAGAAAGCTCAGGGTTTTCCCTGTGCCCGTCTGCGCCGTCGCCAGGACGTCGCGTCCCTCCAGCGCCGGTGGAATCGCCGCCGCCTGCACCGGCGTGGGATGGATAAAGTTCGCGTGTGCCAGCTGCTGCTGCAGCGCCGGCGAGAGTTCCAGTTCGGAGAATTGTTTCAAGTGATTCCTGTCCTGCCTCGCACCGTGGAGCTTCCATCCTCGGAAATCATCCATCGTGGCTTCAACACGGCGGCTGCAGTCGCATTGTTCTTCGACAGCCGCTCGACAACAGAAGGAGCCGGACTGGAGAACGCTTCAGTTTGTATGCAGGAAAACCAGGGAGGCGCTGACAACACGCTGATCGGGATTTGCCACACACGCTGCGTCTTCGGCTGCGATACGCCATCGCGTGGCAGCCTGGCCCGGTGAACACCTTGACATCATTGGGCCATTACGCTGAGGGGCTTGGGAACTTACACGGCGGACGGTCTTGCGGGATGAGGGCGAGAACGACTCACGACCAAACAACTGAGCGTGGCTTCATTCTAACACAGAGGCCGCGCCGTCCGGCATGGCCCTGAAAGCCTCGGTCGATGAGCACATCGGCGGACACCGGCAGGTGGCCCGGCGGCGGGAGGTCCTCCGGGTGCTGCATCCTTCCGAGGGTTGAGCGCAGAAGTAACTACCCGTTCTTCAGGATTCCCGCCTACAGCGGTCAGGCATCGTTCAAGTCGGCCTCCGGGAGGCATCAGGGACAGCGCTTCGGGAATCCGGACGGAAGCAAACCGCGCTCCACGCCTCCCCCAGGCAAACGGGGGGTTGCGCCGCTCTGCTATCCTCTCGTACTGGCGTCGTTTCTGCTGGAGCGCCGCGTCCGGGCCATTGAATCTTGGCCAGCAGGGAGGATTCTCGTGAAGAAGGATTTGGTCTTCGGCCTGGCGATCTCTGCCGCACTCTGCACACCCGCTTTCGCTGCCCTCAAACCAGGGGACCGCGCGCCCGAGTTTTCCGCCCCCGCTTCCCTGGCGGGCAGGCAGTTCCATTTCTCGCTGCGGGCCGCCCTGAAAAAGGGCCCCGTTGTCGTCTATTTCTACCCGTCGGCCTTCACCGGGGGCTGCGATCTCGAAGCCCACACCTTTGCCCAGGACAAGGACCAGTTCACGGCCGCCGGCGCCAGCATCATTGGCGTCTCGGAAGACAGCATCGCACGCCTTGATCAGTTCTCCGCCGATCCCCAATACTGCGCGGGCCGTTTCCCTGTCGCTTCCGATCCCAGCGGCAAGGTCGCCGCTTCCTACGGAGTGACGGCCGTCGCCGGAAGCCCCGGCATGAAAGACGTGCGCGGTGCCGCCATCGACCACGGCTTTTTTGAGCGCATAACCTTCGTGATCGGCAAAGACGGCAAGGTCGTCGCCGCCTTCTCTTCCACGGAAGATCATTTAACCCCGGATGCTCATGTGAAGAAGGCGTTGGCGGTTGTGCAGCAGCTTGCCGGCAAATAGTGGTCCGCCGCCTCACCGTAGTCAGTCGTGCGGGGTCCGCAGTGTGCGCGCAATCGACTGTGGCAGAAGTCGGGAGTTCCTATTGCTCGTCGCTGACCTTCTCCAGCCAGTCGACGGTCTTGCCGTCGAGCTTCTCCTGGACAGCAAGGTGAGTCATCGCGGTCGTGGACGCCGCTCCATGCCAGTGCTTCTCGCCGGGCGCGAACCAGATCACGTCACCGGGGCGGATCTCCTCCACCGGGCCGCCCCAGCGCTGGGCGCGGCCGCAGCCGGCGGTGACGATGAGTGTCTGGCCCAGCGGGTGCGTGTGCCAGGCGGTACGGGCGCCGGGCTCGAAGGTGACGCTGGCGCCCACGGCGCGGGCGGGCGGGGGCGCGGTGAAGAGCGGGTCGATACGGACGGTGCCGGTGAACCAGTCCTCCGGGCCGCGGACGGAAGGCTGCGATCCGGCTCGCTGGATTTCCATGATGGGTTCCTCCTCGACGCAGTCTGCCCAGTGTAGCCGGAGGCGGTCTCCGCGCGAACACAAGGGCTCGCGCGGATGAGGCCTACTCGGAGCGGAGCGAAGCCATGTCGATGGAGAAGCGGTACTTGACGTCGGACTTCACCAGCCGCTCGTAGGCTTCATTGACCTTCTGGATGGGGATAACTTCGACGTCAGCCGTGATGTTGTGCTGGCCGCAGAAGTCGAGCATCTCCTGAGTCTCGGCAATGCCGCCGATCAGCGAGCCGGAAAGGCTGCGGCGTCCCATCAGCAAACCAAAGACAGAGACGGGCAGCGGCTGGTCGGGCGCGCCCACCATGACGATGTGGCCATCGCGCCGGAGCATATTGATGTACGCATTGATGTCGTGCTGGGCGGCGACCGCGTCGAGGATGAAGTCGAAGCTGCCGGCGTGCTTCTTCATCTCGTCGGCGTTGCGCGAGAGGATGATTTCATCGGCGCCAAGCCGGAGGGCATCGTCCTTCTTCGACGGCGAGGTGGTGAAGACCACCACATGAGCTCCGAGAGCATGGGCGATCTTGACGGCCATGTGGCCGAGGCCGCCAAGGCCGACGACGCCGACCTTCTGCCCGCCGGTGACGTTCCAGTGACGCATAGGTGAATAAGTGGTGATGCCGGCGCAGAGCAGCGGCGCGGTCCCGGCAAGGTCGAGGTTCTCGGGAACGCGCAGGACGAAGCGCTGGTCCACCACAATGCTGTCGGAGTAGCCACCGTAAGTGACGCCGCCGGTGTGCTTGTCGGGGAAGTTGTAGGTGAGGGTGAGATTGGGGCAGAACTGCTCGAGTCCGTCTTTGCACGATGCGCAGGTGCCGTCGGAATCGACCATGCAGCCAACCGCAGCGAGATCGCCGGGCTTGAATTTCTTCACCGCGGAGCCGACCTGCGTCACACGGCCGACGATCTCATGGCCGGGGATACAGGGGTAGGCGGTGGGCATGACGTCTTTCCACTCGTTGCGGACCTGATGCAGATCGGAGTGGCAGATGCCGCAGAAGAGGATCTCGATCTGGACATCCGTTTCGGTCGGTTCGCGCCGATCGATGGTGGTGGGAGCAAGCCCGGAGGTGGGGCTGGCTGCGGACCAGGCTTTCGCTTTGTGCATGAAGTGCGTTTCCCTTCCCTGCTGATCGTTGTAAACAAGATGCGCCAGGCGGCGCGCAGGACGCTGGCTTTTCGCTGCAGGCCCTGTGGAAATGATGCTGAAGACTCTCCCGCCAGGACGGTTCCGGCTCCACGGCTATTCACGCCGAAGTGCGGTCATGGGGTCGATCTGCAACGCTCTTCGGGCGGGAATCAGACAGGCGGCCAGGGCCACCGCGCTGAGTACGGGGACGGCGACGGTAAGAAGGGTCGAACCTCCCAGGCTCGTGTCCATCCATTTCGCCGCCAGATTGTTCAACAGCAGGGCAAGTGCCACCCCGGCGATCAACCCGCTGCCAACGCTGATCCCTGCTGACGCGACGACGACCCGAAGGACGTGGATCCGGCTGGCTCCCAGGGCCATGCGTATGCCGAATTCGCTGGTTCGCCGGGCCACCGTATAGGACACGACGCTGTAGAGCCCCACGGCCGCCAGGCTGAGTGCCAGAATTGCGAAGGCTGCGAGGAGCCAGGAAACGAGCTGTTCTCTCTGCCACTGCGGATCCTCCCTGAGCCACTGTTCAATTTCCAGAGCGCTGCGACCTGCCTGCTGCTCCGGGTTGAGCTGCGCCAGGGCACGGCGAATGGCCGGCACGAGCAGGCCCGGAGAGACAGGCGACCGCACCAGAAGTTCGGCTCCGGGCTGCATCCAGAAGGTCCATGGAACAAAGATGGCCGGCCAGACGGGGGTGCGCAATCCGTGATTGAGGCTGTTGCCGACAACGCCTATGATCTGCAATCGCGAGTTTTCGATGCCCGGCGCGGGAACGACGTCCGATGGAAGCGCCGCGATCCCGGATAATCTGAGCGAGCTCCCCACGGCGTTGCCCCCTGGGAAACAAAGGCGGGCCATCGCCTGGTTGATGACCGCCACGGGCGCCGCGCTGTGATTTTCGGTCTCGCTCCATACCCGCCCCTGCAGCAGCGGGATGCGGAGCGTGGCGAAGAACTCCGGATCCACCAGATCGACGATGGCGCTTCGTTTCCGCTGTTCCGCCTGACCCTGCACCTCAAAGGGCAGATACCAGCCGCCATACGGCGGTATCGCGTGGGTCGCATACGCCGCCTCCGACACACCGGAAACGCGGGTCACACGCTCGCGCAGCTGCTCGTAGTAAGAAACCTCTGCGTTCCAGGTTGCGTTCGGGTTCACCCGAACGGGAATCAGGAGCGCAATGACATGGTGCGGATCGTAACCGAGCCTTACATGAAAAAGGCGTGCAAACGTCCGGAGCGCCGCGCTTGCGCCTGCCAGTAACAGCAAGGTCAACGCGATCTGAGCGATGATCAGAAACCGATGCGTCATGCGGCTGCGCAACGTGCCCGCGATCCTGGAAACGCCGGACTGCAGCGCCTTTGCCGGTTCTGTTCGGGACAGCTGCCACGCGGGTAACAATCCAAAGAGAAAGGTCGTGAGGAATGCCGCGGCTGTACAGAAGCCGAGTACAGCCGCGTTGATGCGGGGTGAGAACTCCAGGGCCAGCAGGTCCTGGGGCACGACACCCTTCATCGCGAAGAGAGCGCCGCAGGTGAGCGCCACGCCCAGAGCGCCACCGGCGACGGCCAGCAGCATGGACTCCGTCAGGAGCTGCCGGAAGATATGCCGACGCCCTGCTCCAAGCGCGCTTCGCACGGCGAGTTCGTGCTCGCGCGCCGTACCCCTTGCCAACAGCAAAATGGACACGTTTCCACATCCGATCGCCAGCAGCAGGCCCACGCTGGCCAGAAGCAGCCACAGCGTTCTCCCTATGTTGTTACGAACCCAGTCGTTCAGCCCGTAGAAGGCTACGTGAAAATCAGGAGGAAAGCTCCGGGGCGCGGCGCGGGCGAATTGTTCCAGGATCGGCTGGAGTACCGAAGCCGCCGCAGTTCTGCTGATGCCGCGCTTCAGACGCAGAAACGAGATGTATCGCTGTCGAAGATTTCCGGCTGGCTGGAATGGTATGTAGACCTCGCCGCGATCCCAGCGGAACTGCCGCGCAGCGACGCCAACGATCCTGTAGGCTTTGTGATCCAGTTCGAGGTCTTGCCCGACAACCTCAGGGTTTCTGCCGAAGTGCGCCTGCCAGAATTCATAACTGAGGACGACGACGGGTTGCGGTTCCTCTCCATCGGCGGCGTCGGATGGGACGAGACCCCGGCCCAGCAGCGGCGGTACGCCAAGAAAGTCGAAAGCATTGGGTGTGATGAAGGTCGCGCCCACATCTTCCGGGTAATCGCCGCCCGTCATGGAAAGATTGCGGCCGTCCATCGCAATCAGATCCTCAACCACCGGCGACTGTCGCAGGAGTCGCATCTCCGAGCCTGTCGGACGGAAAGGCAGCGCGTCTGCTTCCGTCCTGAGTTCCATCCCCAGAATGCGGTCGGCGTTCCTGTAGGAAAAGGGATGAATCAGCGCTGCATAGACGACGCTGAAAACCGCTGTCGTCGCGCCAACCCCGAGCGCCAGCGATATCACCGCCGCGGAAGCAAAGCCCGGATTTTTCGCCAACTGCCGAAGGGCGAACCTGAGATTCTGCAGCAACATGGCACTCTCCCGGTCAGGAGACGAGCGGAAGCAATATTGTGCTCAACCTCTGTGGTCGCGGCGCCATTCGCCACCTGGCCCTGTCTGAGGTCAGGCCGAGGAGGGCGGAGCCAGTTTATCTCAGGGAGTCACCGGAGCAGGGTCCGGCTGCGGGAATTCTATGTCAGTCGCCTGCATCCGGCGACGAAGCATACAGCCGCCGCCGGATGCTTCAGCTTTTCCGGCTCGCGGTCTCTGTGGATTGGAGACGGGCGATGATGCTGTCGGCATCGTACACGCAGCCGCCCCAGACCCCTCCGCTGGCCTGCGTGAGTGCGGCCCAGAGGCGCGTATCTTCGGGCAGGTCCGGGTGCGGGGCAAGGTCGGGACGCGGCGCGCGGGCCGCCAGCCGGCGGCGGCCTTCTTCTGCGCCGAAGCGCTCCTCGCCGCTGCCGATGAGGTTCACGGTTCCGGCGAGCTGGTTGCGGTCGATGACGATTTCGATGAGGTCGCCGTCGAGGACGCGGCCGATGGGGCCGCCGGCGAGCGCTTCGGGCGAAATATGCCCAATGCAGGCTCCCGTGGAGACGCCGCTGAAGCGCGCGTCGGTGAGAATGGCAACGTGCCGGCAGTACGGAAGTTGCTTGACGGCGGAGGTGACCTGGTAGGTCTCTTCCATCCCCGCGCCGGCCGGACCTCCGCAGATGATGACCATGACGTCGCCTTCGCGGATGGCGCCGCTCTTGAGCGCCGCGACGGCGGCCGTTTCGGTGGTGAAGACGCGGGCCGGCCCGGCATGGCGGTAGACCTGGTGCTCATCGACGAGTGACGGATCGATGGCGGTGCTCTTGATGACGGAGCCTTCGGGGGCCAGGTTGCCAACGGGGAAACAAACGGTCGGCGTCAGGCCACGGCGCCGGGCGCTCTCGGGCGAGTGGATGACGTCCTCGGGATCGATGCCGTCCCGAGCGCGCAGTTCTTCGCGCAGCTGACGGCGGCGGGCGCTCTGTTCCCACCAGTTGAGGTTCTCGTCGAGAGTTTCGCCGGTAACGGTGCGGACGCTGGTGTCGAGCAGGCTGGCGCGGCGCAGGTGAAGCATGACTTCAGGCACGGCGCCCGCGAGAAAGACCTGCACGGTGGCGAAGTTCCGCGGGCCATTGGGAAGGGCGTCGACCAGACGCGGAACCTGGCGGTTGATGCGCGTCCAGTCCTCGAGCGTGGGACGGCGCAGGCCGGCGGCGTGGGCGATGGCGGGAATGTGCAGGAGAAGGTTGGTAGATCCGCCAAAGGCGGCGTGCACGACCATGGCGTTCTCGATCGCGCGCTCCGTCAGGATGGAGTTGAGGCCGATGCCGGTCTGGTTCATGCGCAGAAGCGCGCGCGCGGAGCGGCTCGCAGCATCGAGCCAGATCGGGTGGCCGGAGGGAGCCAGCGCGGAATGTGGCAGCGCGATGCCGAGGGCTTCGGCAACCACCTGCGAGGTAGCGGCCGTGCCGAGGAACTGGCATCCGCCGCCGGGCGAAGCACAGGCGCGGCAGCCCACATCGGCGGCATAATCGGCGCTGATCTGGCCGCTGGCGAAGCGGGCGCCGATGGTCTGGATTTTCGCGGCGTCTTCACCGCTTTCGGGCAGCAGCGTAACGCCGCCGGGGACGAGGATGGCGGGATATGGGCCGGAAGAGGCGAGGGCCATCATCATCGCGGGAAGACCCTTGTCGCAGGTGGCGATGCCCATCACGCCTTTGCGGGTGGGCAGCGAGCGCATCAGGCGGCGCAGCACGATGGCGGCATCGTTGCGGTAGGGCAGCGAGTCGAGCATCGCGGGCGTGCCCTGGGAGCGGCCGTCGCAGGGATCGGTGCAGGCGCCGGCATAGGGCACGCAGCGCAGGGAGCGCATCTCGCGCGCGGCTTCGGAGACGAGCAGGCCGACCTCCCAGTGGCCGGTGTGAAAGCCGAGAGCGATGGGCGTGCCATCCTGCGCGCGCACGCCGCCGTGCGTGCTGAGGATGAGGAACTCGGGATCGAGCATGCGCTGCGGAGCCCAGCCCATCGCCGCGTTCTGCGTCAGGGCAAAGAGATTGCCGGAAGGCTCGCGGAGGAGCATTTCCGGCGTGATGGGCAGAGCGCCCGAAGGCCCGGCAGCATGAGTGCGGATGTCGGAGTACGCAAAGCCTTCGGTCTCAAAAACCGAGTCAACGGGGACGGTCATGCTTCATTCTCCCATCGGACTGCGGCCTATGCGGGAACCACAACCTCCTGGCCACCGCGTTCGGCGGAGACATAGGCGCTGTAGAGGACGGCCATAGTATCGCGGGCCAGTTCTGCGCCGCTGAGCGGTTCGCGGCCGGCGGCGATGCTCTCCATGAAGTCCTGGAACTCCTGCGGGTATCCGTGCTGCCAGGATTCGTCGGCAGCAGGCTGGCTCCAGCCCTGCTTGGTTTCGATCTTTTCGGTGACGTAGATGTCGTGGAACTGCTCTTCGCGGGGGTTGAAGGTATCGAGGGCGTTGACCGGATTGAGGTGGCAGCGCGTGCGGTGGTTGTTGGCCATAACTTCGAGCCAGTTGGCGACCCCGCCGAGGTTCAGCTCCGAAGCAAAGATATCGGCGACCGTGCCGTCGGTAAAGGTGATGTGCATCTGTCCGTAGTCTTCAATGTCGGTATAGCCGGTGCGCAGAAATCCAGCGTTCCGGAAGGTGGGCATGCGGGTCATGGCATGGGTGCGGGCGCTGATGGTGGCGGGGCGGATGGGCTGGCCATCGCGGGCTTCGCCTTCGGCGCGCTTGAGATACAGCGCGGCACTGAGCGGATGGCAGCCCTTGCCGACGATGGAGCCGCCTCCGGAGTAGCGCCACTGGCCGTAGTAGGGGGAATGCGAGCCGCTGTGCGACTCGTTGCCCATGATCCAGAGAACCTGCGCGCCGGAGCGGACGATGATTTCCCGCTCCTTCTGAATGGCGGGCGCGTAGACCCAGTTCTCGGCATAGCAGATGCGCTTGCCGGCGGCGCGAGCCGCGTCGAGGATGCGCTGGCAGCTCTCCACCGCATGGCGGAGCATGGGCTCTTTGGGCGCGGAGCTGCCGTGGAAATCCGCTTCGCCGGAGCCGAAGTAGCCGGTGAAAGGCTTTTCCACGATGACGTGACGGCCGCGGCGCAGCGCTTCCACAGCAAGCTGCTCGTGGGTCGAGGGAGGACTGCAGAGATCGATGACATCGCTGACATCGCAGAGGGCTGCGAAGCTGTCGAAGGCGCGGACGCCGGTTTCGGCGGCGAATCTTTCGCGGGTCGGCGCAGAGCGCGAAGTGACGCCGACGAGATCGAGGGCAACGCCGTAGACGCGGCGCAATCCTTCCAGGTGGAACTTCGCGGCGAAGCCTGCGCCGACCAGGCCGATGCGGATGGGGTGTGTCATGAAGGCATGCTATCGCCTTGCGACGGAGAGCTGCGCAGGGGGCTGGCGCGCATCGCGCGGCGAATGCCGTGGAGCGAGCAGCGGGGACGTCTCGCGCCGGCTTGCACGCAGAAGGAGGCAGTCCGGCGGACAATCCGCGGGCCATGCTGACCGGGTGCAACCGTCCGTGCGATGATCGCAGAATGCGGGAGAGTGCGGGCGCTCGCAGGGCCGCGCATTCGCATCGCTGAGGGAGTTCTGAGAGCGGCGACAGACGCCGTGGGAGGTGGAATTGATCCTGTACCGACTGCGCGAGGGCCTGGTGGTGGAGCATGAGGGCAGCTTTCACCGGATCGAGGAGAAGACACTGGACGCACTGCTGGAACGAGCGGATGTGCACGGGTATCTGGAATCCGCAATCGCGAAGGCTGCAACGGTGACCGCGCCGGATGCGGCGGCGCTGCTGGCGCCGGTCGGGCAGCAGGAGGTGTGGGCTGCGGGCGTAACCTACTACCGGAGCCGCACCGCGCGTATGGAGGAGTCGAAGGTTTCCGGCGGAGGGAGCTTCTACGACCGTGTGTACGGGGCGAAGCGGCCGGAGCTCTTCTTCAAGGCGCTGCCGCACAAGGTCGTGGGGCCGCATGCGGCGGTGGCGATCCGGCGCGATGCGAAGTGGTCGGTGCCCGAGCCGGAGCTCACGCTGCTGGTGAATGCCGCGGGAAAGATCGTCGGCTACACGATCGGAAATGACATGAGCTCGCGCGATATCGAGGGCGAGAACCTTCTGTATCTGCCGCAGGCGAAAATCTACGACCGCAGCTGCGCGCTGGGGCCGGGCATTCTGTTCAGCGGCGAGCCTCTGCCCACAGCTACCCGAATCAATCTCGAGATCAGCCGGCGCGGCGCGGCCGTGTTCTCAGGGACGACCACGCTCGAAGAGATGAAGCGGAGGCCGGAGGAACTGGTCGAGTACCTGTTCCGCGATCAGACCTTCCGGCATGGGTGCTTTCTGCTGACGGGAACTGGCATCGTTCCGCCGGATTCGTTCACGCTGGAGCACGGCGATGAGATCCAGATCGGGATCGAGGGAATCGGCGTACTGGCGAACCCCGTCGGTTGAAGGCAGCGGGCCCGCGAGGAGATGATGGAGACATGATGGACGTACTGATTGACGGCGCATGGCGCGCCGCGGATGCCGAATCGGAATTTTATGCCGAGAGTCCCGCCACCGGCGAAAGGCTGGATCGCGCTTTTCCTGTGAGCCGCTGGAACGACTGCGATGCGGCGCTGACGGCGGCTGCAGACGCCGCCGTGGAGCTCGAGAAGGCTGCGCCGGAGCAGATTGCGGACTTCCTGGAGCTGTATGCGGCGGCGCTGGATGCCTCGGCGGAGAAGCTGGCGCAGGCCGCGCATGAGGAGACGGCGCTGGCGGTTTCGCCGCGGCTGAAGGATGTGGAGCTCCCGCGAACCACCGATCAGCTGCGGCAGGCCGCGCGGGCGGCGCGGGAGCAGTCGTGGCGGCAGGTGCGGATCGATGCGCAGCGGAATATCCGCTCGTGCCGCGGGCCCATCGGACCGGTGCTGGTGATGGGACCGAATAACTTCCCGTTCGCTTACAACGCGGTGAGCGGAGGCGATTTTGCGGCGGCGATGGCGGCGGGAAATCCGGTGATCGGCAAGGCGCACCCGCTCCATCCTTACACCACCATGCTGCTGGCGCAGGAGGCGCATAAGGCGGTGCTGGCGAGCGGACTGCCGCCGGCAACCGTGCAGATGATCTATCACGTCAGCGTGGAGAACGGGCTGAAGCTCGCCGGAGATCCGCGGCTGGGAGCGATCGGCTTTACGGGCAGCAAGGGCGCGGGGCTGGAGCTGAAGCGCGCTGCCGACGCGGCCGGCAACCCGATTTATCTGGAGATGTCGAGCCTGAACCCGGTGGTCTTTCTTCCGCATGGCATGGAAGAGCATGCGGGCCAGTGGGCCAACCAGCTGGCGGAAAGCTGCACGGCAGGCGCGGGACAGTTCTGCACGCGGCCCAATCTGGTCTTCCTGCTGGGAAGCGGGGCCGCGGAGAAGTTTCTGCAGGAGCTTAAGGGGATTTTCGAGGGCCGGACGCCGGCGCCGATGCTGTCCGGAGCGGGACGCGAGCGGCTGCATGCCTCCGTGCGGGCGCTGCGAAAAGCCGGCGCGGAGTGCGTGACCGGCGGCGAATTTGCGCCCGGCTCGGGATACCGCTATGCCGGCACGCTGCTGCGCCTTCCCGCGGAGCGGTTCATTGCCGGTGCGCGGGAGTTCCTGCGCGAGGCGTTCGGCAATGAGGTCATGGCGGTGGTCGCGGCCAACGAGGCGGAGCTGGTGGAGGCGCTGGAGCTGCTCGAAGGCTCGCTGACGGGAAGCATCTATTCGTCCGAGTCGGGCAGCGATGAGGCGCTCTGCGAGCAGGTAGCGCCCATCCTGCGGCGGAAAGCCGGGCGTCTGCTGAACGACAAGATGCCGACGGGCGTGGCGGTGACGGCGGCCATGAACCATGGCGGGCCGTATCCGGCCACGGGACACCCGGGATTTACGGCGGTCGGCCTCCCCCCGGCCATCGAGCGTTTCACGGCCCTGCGTTGCTATGACAACGTGCGGGAACACCGGCTGCCCGCGTTCCTGAGGGGCAGCGGCACCGCGGGTTAAGACTTTTTCTACAGGCGAATTGTTTACTACGTAACACCGGCGGGGCTATATTGACCCATCGGGACTTGACAGAGGGAGCAGGAACCATGTCTGAACGCAGCAAGGATCAGCCCATGTCGGCAGAGGAACAAGCAAAGGCGTCTTCCGGGCGGAATGGCATCTCGCGCCGCGGTTTCCTGAAAGGTGCGGGCCTGACCGCCGCGGGGACGGCACTGCTGGAGGGCGTGCAGGCTTTCAGCAGCGAGACCGAAGCGAAGGAAACCGGTGTCAGGGAATTCGGGCCCGGGCCGGTTCCGGTTCGCCTGCATGTGAACGGCACCGAGCACACGGTAACGATTGAACCGCGCACCACGCTGGCCGAGGCGCTGCGCATCAATCTGGGGATGACGGGAACCAAGATCGTTTGCGACCGCGGCAGCTGCTCCGGATGCACGGTATTGCTGGACAAGGTACCGGTGAACAGCTGCATGGTGCTGGCCATGGATGCGGTCGGCCATCACGTAACCACCATCGAGGGGATTTCGCAGGGCAGCGAACCGCATCCTGTGCAGGCGGCGTTTGTGAAGCATGACGCGATGCAGTGCGGCTACTGCACCCCGGGGATGGTGATGAGCTGCGCCGCGCTGCTCGACAGGAATCCGCACCCGACCGAGCAGGATGTGCGCCAGGCTGTCGCCGGCAATCTCTGCCGGTGCGGCACCTACCCCAAAGTATTTGCCGCCACGCTGGACGCGGCGGGCAGCACGCGCAACGCGTAGCGGAGGAGCACCATGACGACACACGTGAAGGAAGACGCCCTGCTTGCGCAGGCGGCCGATGCTCCCGAGAAGAAGTCCGTGGAGATGCCGGTGGGCGTGCCGGGCTACACGCTCCAGAACGAGACCATTGAGGTGCCGGTAACCGAACCGCCGGTCTGGCCGATCAATAAGGACCTGAAGTATGTCGGGCATACCGCCGAGCGCTACGATGGACCGGCCAAAGCGAGCGGGCGGGCACGCTATACCTCCGATGTGCAGTTGCCAGGCATGCTGTATGCAAAGCTCGTGAACGCAACCGTGCCCCACGCCAGGGTGGTTTCCATCGACACTTCGGCGGCCGAGAAACATCCCGGCGTGAAGGGCGTGCATGTGATCCAGCACATCCTGGGGCCCGCGGTCCTGCGCGATCCCTCGCTGGAGCAGGTGCGGTATCCGGTGGTTCGCTACGCGGGTCAGCCAGTGGCGGCGGTGGCGGCCATGACGCCTTATGCCGCGGAGGAAGCAGCGAAGCTGGTGAAGGTCCAGTACCAGACGCTGCCGTTCGTCGTGGATCTGGACAAGGCGCGCGAACCGGATGCTCCCCAGGTCTTCCCCGGAGCCGCCGATCAGGCAGGTTCCGCGGGCGGTGGCGGTGGCCCGCACAATGTCCCGCAGACGGGGAATATTCATGGCCCATCGATCAAGCGCGTGGGAGATTACGAGCAGGGACTGAAGGATGCCGATGTGGTCGTGGAAGGCCACTACTTGACCCAGGTGCAGACGCACTCGGCGCTGGAGACGCACGGGGTGGTGGCGGACTGGAAGCCGGACATGCTGACGGTGTGGGCCTCGACCCAGGGAACGGCAAGTGTCCGCGAGGAGCTGGCCGCGTTCTTCAGGATTCCGCTGTCGCAGGTGCGGGTGATCACCGAGTACATGGGCGGCGGCTTCGGAGCGAAGTTCGGCCCGGGCAATCCGGGTGTTGTGGCGGCAGCGCTCTCGCAGAAGACGGGCGCACCGGTGCGGCTGATGCTGGACCGGCGCGAGGAGCACCTGTCGGTAGGCAACCGGCCCAGTTCCGATCAGAGGATTCGCATCGGCGCGAAGAAGGATGGACCGCTCACCGCGATTCATCTGGTGGCCTACGGAACGGCGGGGTGCGGAACCGGCGCGGGATGCTCGGGTCCGGCACAGAACCTCTACCAGTACGCGTCTCTGCATACGGAAGAGAACGACGTCTTCATCAATGCCGGACCCGCATCTGCCATGCGGGCTCCGGGACATCCGCAGGGCGCTTTTGCGCTGGAGCAGACGATGGATGAGCTGGCGGTGAAGCTCAACATGGATCCGCTCGAACTGCGCGACAAGACCGACTCGCATCCGGTGCGGCGGGTGGAACGGCAGATTGTGCGGGAGAGCGCGCTGTGGAAGTCACGCAATCCGGTAGCCGGAGCAAGCCAGGGTCCTGTAAAACGGGGCATCGGCATGGCACAGTCGGTCTGGTACCGCTTTGTCAACATGAATTCCGCAGCCGAGGTTCGGATTCATCAGGACGGCTCGCTGGAAGTGCTCTCGGCCGTACAGGACATCGGTTCCGGAATCAAAACCGTGATGGCGCAGATTCTGGCCGAGCAGTTCGGAGTGCCGCCTGCGCAGATTGCTGTGAAGGTCGGGGACACGAACTATCCCGTAGGACCGAACTCGGGTGGAAGCGTGACGACCCTTTCTCTGACGCCGGCGGTGCGGGATGCGGCGTGGCAGGCTTCGCAGAAATTCCTGGCCGATATCGCGCCGGCGCTGGGCTCCTCTCCCGGGGATCTGGTGCTGGTGGGTGGCGAGGTGCGGAGCCGGTCGGACAAATTCCAGCCGCTGAGCTTCCGGCGCGCGGCGGCCAAAATGAGCAGCGCGCAAATCAGCGTGCAGGCCAGACGCATACCGGATTACGATCCGAAGAATTACCTGACCTACGGCGGCGTGGATGTGGCCGAGGTGGAGGTCGATACCGAGATTGGACGCATTCGCGTCAAGCGGGTGCTCTCGGTGCACGACTGCGGCCGGCCCATGAATCCCACGCAGACGATCAGCCAGATCAACGGGGGCGTCATCCAGGGGATTTCCTACACGCTGTTCGAACACCGGCTGCTCGATCCCGGCTACGGCCTGATGGTGAACCCGGATCTGGATCGGTACAAGATCGCCGGGGCGCTGGAGATCCCCGACATCGACGTAAGGCTGGTGGAAGCCTACATCGGCCAGAGCTCGACGGATGCTTCGGGCATCGGCGAAGCGGCTGGGGTGGTTTCCATTGGGGCAGCCGTGGGCAATGCGGTGTACAACGCTACCGGAGTCCGCGTCCGGCAAATTCCCATGACACCGTCCGTGGTGCTGGCGGCACTGCACGCCGCCCGGCAGGGGGAGGAGATGGCATGAACAGCTTCGTCTTGGCAGAGTGCACTTCAGTCAGCGCGGCACTTTCGCAGTTGAACAACGGCGCGGTGGTCAAGGCATCCGGCGTGGACCTGCTGGACCGCATGAAGAACGGCATCGAAGAGCCCCCGAAACTGGTAAATATCCGGAACATCAGCGAGCTTCGGGGCATCCGCGAGACCGACCAGGGGCTGACGATCGGGCCGCTGACCACACTGGCGGAGATCAGCGGCCATCCCGCGATCCAGTCGCGGTACCAGATCCTGTCGGACTCCTGCGGACATGCGGCCACTCCTCACATTCGCAACATGGCCACCATAGGCGGAAACCTGCTGCAGCATGTGCAGTGCTGGTACTACCGCTCGGAGGAGTTCTCCTGCATTCGCAAAGGCAAGGAGTTCTGCTTTGCCTTCGGCGGGCTGAACCAGTACCACGCCATCATGGACTACGGCAGCTGCCCGTCGGTGGCGCCCTCTTCGGCGGCCGTGGGGCTGCTCGCACTGAACGCCAGCGTGGAGCTGCAGTCGGCCAGGCGGGGCAAGCGCACGGTGGGGATTAAGGAGTTCTACGTGGTGCCGGACGCGAACCCGACCAGGTTCACGGTCATTGAGCCGGACGAGCTGATGACGGCGATCGTGGTTCCCAAACCGGCTCCGGGGACGCGCTCGGCCTACCAGAAGTACGGGGAAAAAGAGAGCTTCGACTGGGCGATCGCCGATGCGGGCGTGCTCCTGGAGATGGACGGGGACATCTGCCGGCGGGCGGTGATCACGATGGGCGCGGCATCCCCGGTGGTGCGCCGCTCGGCGCAGGCGGAAGCGGCGCTGACCGGGAAGCCCGTCACCGAGGAAACGGCGCGCGCGGCCGGCCGGGCCTCGGTGGAAGGTGCGCAGCCGCTGTCCATGAACGCTTACAAACTCGATCTCTTTCCGGTTGCGGTGTACCGCACGGTGCTGCTGGCAGCCGGGAAAATGGGTCGCGATCCCAGCGCGGCAGCATAGCCGTCGGAGGAGGAAGCTATGAGCACAACGATGGCAAAGCCGGCGCCGTGCCAGTGTCTCCGTACCAAGAATCCGTACGGAACTACACCGCAGAATGCGGATGACTGGCTGCCCGGCGTGCAGGAGTCTTCGGCGTACTGGTGCCTGCGGACGATGAGCCCCGCCGGTCCGGACGATCACTACGTGCATCTGGCGCGCTGCGTAAAGGGACGCGCCTGCTACGAAGAACCCGAAAGCTAGCGGAACGACCTGACCTGCTGCGCGCCAGGCCCGCTGGCTAGCAGACCTCATCGTTGCCCCGCATGGGACCTGTGTCGCCGGGGTCGATCCGGCGATGCACAAGCCCGCGCCGGGAACCCACCGCCCCGCGTCCTTCCCGGGTCTGCTGGAGCTTCCGCGCTCCATCTCCTGCTGAGCTTCCTGCTGCTCGGCGGCCACCCCGCTGCCTGCCTCGGCAACGGCTCACGGCGAACTGACTCCGCGGGCAGGCTCCTGCAATCCGGGCCGGGCGGCCACGGGTGTCCGCCATCGCCCCCTGGCGCGGTGCTGCTTCCCAGGGAGACTTCGGGGCCGGCCTGGACCGGGCCTCCGGCGGCGGCAGCCGCTTTATGATGAAAGCAAATGCCCTTCCCACTCCGAACCTGCAGTGTCTGTTCTGAAGAATTCGAGCTGAGGCCGGATAAACCGGGCTATGCCAACCGGTGCCCGGCGTGCAGCGAACCTGAGAATGCCGAGCCGGCGGCGAAGCGAAGCCTGGATGCCGCTGAGCGCAGGGGCGAAGCAGAGGCCAACGATGCCCGCAGACGGGCGATTCGCGATCTGCTCTACCGCAGGGATAGCTGATTCATCGCTGAAGGCGGATTCCGAAGCGACTGACCGGAACCCCGCCTCGCTCAGCCCTATTGCCCTGCCGTTGCCGAGACTGTCTCCTGCATGTGGTTGCCGTGCGGCACCATCACAAGGCAGGTGGGCTTGCCCACGGAGGGATACGGAGCAGCCTGAATACTGCCCAGGGTTCCCGAATTGGGGTCGAGTTCCATCGCTCCGATGTCGGCACCGAGGTAATCCGAGGCATAGACATAGCGGCCGAGGGCCGGGTCCACGGCGATGCAGGTGGGGCCGGCGGCCTGAGACGTGGTGGAGCCGTCCGCATTGGCCGAGGGGGCACCGAACGCCTGGTTGACGTTGTATTCGCTCACAGTGCCGCCGTTGTAATTGGTGACATAGATGAATTGATCGCGGGGATCCACCACCACTCCGACCGGGAAGGTGCCGGTGGCGAAGGGACCGTTGTTCAGGGGATAGAGGCCTCCGCTGGTCAGGATGTTATACGCGATGAGCTGATTCTGCGAACTGTCGGTGGCGTAGAGGAAGCGGCTGGTGGGATCGATGGCGATCCCCGTCGGCGTCGATCCGGCCAGATACGGGCTGCCGGCGAGCGGAGAGAGAACGCCATTCGAGGCGACAGAGAAACCGGAGATCGTTCCCTGGCTCGGGCAGGTCGGCCCCGTGGGCGGGATGGTCGCCGGGTTCGAGGTCGTGGTCAGATAGGCATTCGTGTTGGTGACATAGACAAAGCTGTCGTTGGGGGTGACGGCGACACCGGAGGGGAAACACTGAACCGGCACGTAGGGCAGGCTTCTGGAGACGACAGGAGAACCGAGAGCGCCGCTGGAAGCGATGGGATAAACGATCAGGGCGCCGGGACCGGGATTGGTTTCGCTGAACCCGGGACCATAGGAGTCGACGACGAAGAGCAGCGTGCCGGTGCTGTTGATGGCAATCGAGCTGGGTCTGCTGCCCGGGGTGATGGTCGGATTGCCCGTCAGGGCCACCTGGCCATCGGTGCCGATGGTGAAGAGGGCGATGTTATTGCTGTCGCGGTTGGCAACGTAGAGAAACTGCTGATTCGGAGATGCCACCAGCGCGACTGGGTCGTTACCACCGGAGGAAACCGGCGAACCAACCACCTGGTCAAGCGCGCCGGAGATGTCGTCGACGTGATAGGAGGCAATCTGGCCGCTGGGACTATTGGAGGTGACAAAGAGATAGTCGATGGTGTTGCTGGGGCTGCATGAGGTAATGCCAAGGCCCAGAACCAGACTCGCTGCGGCGGTCAGGGCAACCTGACCGATTTTTGTCAACTTCATGCTTTTCCTTCGTCCCTTGCGAGAGCTCTTTCTGCTCGCCCCCGCTTGATTCTGAACTTCATTGACGGATGCACTCCTGTCCGGTTCTCAGAGGCCATTGTGCCTTCCGTATTTCTGCGGGGCCGCGGCCACGCAGGTGGGCTGCCCGCTGCCAGGGTAGGGAGAGAGCTGGGAGGTGATGAGGCTTCCGTTGGCTGGGTTGAACACCATCCCTCCGACCATGTTTCCCGTGTAGTCCGCCGTGAAGAAGAACCGGCCCATATCGGGATCGATGATCATGCACAGCGGTCCGGACGAGCCGGAGTCGGTTGTCGTAATCGCCGTGGGTCTGCCCGAATTGAGCGAATAGCTGCTGATGGAGCCGTCGGCAAAATTGCTGATGTAGAGATACTCGGGCGACGGAGACGTGCCGTAGACAATGGCGTCCATGGGCATCGTTCCCGTGGGAACGGTGTCGGCCAGCGAGATCCCCCCGCCGGGCTGCACGGCGTACGAATACACCTCATTGAGGTTGCTGTCGGTAACGTAGACCCAGCCGCTGGAGGTATCCGACACGATGCCGGTCGGCTGGGAGCCGCCTCCGGTCGGAAACGGGCTGCCGGCGACAGCGGAAAGACCGGTGACGTCTTGCGACGAGCTGCTCCCGGTCGATTGCACGGTGAACGCGGACACCGTGCCCGAGGCCGGACACTGCGCCGGAAGAATCGGAACCGTTCCCGTGACCGGCGGCGAACTGGTGACCACGATGGCGTTGGTATTGGTGACGTAGAGATGCCTGCCGTCAGGCGTAGCGGTCAGATTGCTGGGGAAGCACTGAACGGACCAGTAATCCGCCGCGCCCACGCTCAGGGCCGCGCCCATGTTGCCATTGCTGTCGATGGGATAAACGATGACCGCGCCCGGGCCAGGGTTGAGATCCGTAAACGAGGGCTGCCCCGGGGCAGCGGGCGCGTAGTAATCGAGGACGTAAAGAGCCGTTCCGGCAGAGTTCATCGCGAGCGCCACGGGCTCCGTGCCGGGAGTCGTGACGCTCTGGAGCGGGTAGAGCTTGCCATCGGTCCCGATCGCGAAATGGACAATGATGTTGTCGTCGTGATTGGCAACATAAAGGTTCAGCCCATTGGGCGAGGTGACATCGTAGACGGGGTTGCGTCCACCCGACGGATACGGCGAGTCCGGCAGTTTGGACAACGCACCCGACAGCGAGTCGACCTGATACACATCGATATTGCCCGGATCCCCCCTGTTGCTGGTGGCGTACAGGAAATCGACGGTATTGCTGGGACCGCAGGAAGCGATCAGGAGCGATGTGCCCGCGACCGTTGCTGCGGCCAGCAGCCGTTTGCCCAATTGCATGAACTTCATCTGCATCGTATCCGCGCGCATCAATCCGTGTTGGAGCTGTAGAGACACCAGGTCGGAGTACCAACCGTGGGGAAGGTCGAACCCTTGCGGAGGTTGGTGAGAATACCCGATCGCGGGTCAATCAGACTGCCCACCACCGTGTTGCTGGCGGCGTCCGCCGTGTAGACGTACTGGTGGGAGGGATCCTCAAAGATACATACCGGATCCGAACCCGTAGGAAACGGCTGCCCATTCAGAGGCCCCAGCACCCCGGAATTGGGAGTGATGTAGAAGGCCGAAATCAGAGCGTTCGGCTGGCCCAGCTGCGACGACTGGGTATTGACAATGTAGAGGAACTGGGAAGCGCTGTCGGTGGTGAGAGCATTCATGCCGGTGGTGGCGGCGAAATTGGGAACAGCGCCTCCGGCAACCGCCGAAAGCAGGCCGCTGTTCGCGCTCGATGCCGTAAAGGTGTAGATGGTATTGGTCCCGGCGTCGAGAACGTAAATGTAGTTGCCGCTCTGGCTCGCACCGATGACGCTGATATTGGTGGCTCCGGTGACAGGCTGAGAGCCCCCCGGCACCAGGATCAGCTGTCCGTCGGGATTCGCCTGGTAGGAATACACAACCTGGTGGTGACCGGTCGTCGGATCGCTGCCTTCGGCGGTGTAGAGATAGCCCGAGCCCATGTGGAAGTCAATGGGACCGCAGCCCAGCGGGAAGTAGGTGAGCGGGGTCCCCTGGGAGTTCTGCTGCTGCTGGTTCAGGACCAGGAAGAGGCGTCCGGTGGCGTTGTCAATCGAGTAGACCGAAATGTCGCCGGCCGGGTAAAACATCCCGTTTCGGGGGTTGAGACAGGGATGCGAGGCCGTGGCCGTGGGCGATGCGGTAACGACGTTCACGCTGCTGCCCGGCTGGTACTGATCGAGCACATAAAGATAGGTACTGCTGGCGCTGAGGGCCAGCCGGACCGATCCCAGGCCCTGGCTGGGATAGGAAAGCTGGAAGGCCAGAGAGCCGTCGCCACCGATGGTGAAAACGGAGATGTTACCGCCGCTCCAGGTGATATTGCCCGCCGCGTCGGTGGTTGGTTTGCCCTGGTTCAGAACATAGATGTAACGGCCGCTGTTGAGCAATACGGCGCGGATCGGATTGTATCCGCCCGAACTGTGGGGATTCCCTGGAACGAGGTAGAGCTTCCCGGTATCGCTGTCTTCTTTATACGAGGCGATCTGGTTGTACTCCGAACCGGTGACGAAGACGTACGCCTCGGTGTAACTGTAAACGCAGGACTGAGTTCCAAACGCGAGGACGAGGGACGCCACCAGGGCCAGAGAGATCCGCCCGAATTTACTCAACTTCATGCGCTTCCTTCATGCCTGGCCGCCTTTGGGGGACGGCAAGGACAGTCTGTGGGGTAATCCTGGACAATTGTAAATGGAAACTCCGGGTTGCGCTGCGGGCTCCGGCCCCCCGGAACCCGAGCAGGAGCCGAGTCTTCACCAGACCCGGCAGGCGTTTTCGGGCATCATCGGCTGGCCTTCTCGACACCCGAAGGCTTTGCCAAATTCATCGAAGTTGCGGACGACGCCATCGACGCGGAAGCGTCCGGGGGAATGCGGATCCACCTTAGCGGCCACGCGCTCGTGCTGGTCCGTGGCATTCTGGCACCAGATCTGGGCAAAGGAGATGAAGTAGCGCTGCGCTTCGGTGTAGCCGTCGATCTTTTCGTCGATGCTTTTGCCCTGCTGTGCGAGCGTCGCGAGCAGAGCCTGCCAGGCAATGCGGATCCCGCCGTTGTCGGCGGTGTTCTCCCCCAGCGTCAGTTTGCCGTTGAGGTGAACCCCGGGGACGGGTTCGAAGCTGTCATACTCCTTCACTTCGCAGTCCGTCTTCTCCTCGAAGGCGGCGCGGTCGGCCGGGGTCCACCAGTTGCGGACATTGCCCTGCGCGTCGTACTTGCTGCCCTCATCGTCGAAGCCATGCGTCATTTCATGGCCGATCACCACACCGATTGCGCCGAAATTGACCGCGGGGTCCTTGCTGAAGTCATAGAAGGGCGGCTGGAGGATGCCAGCCGGAAAATTGATGTCGTTCATGGGCGGCATGTAGTAGGCGTTCACCGTGGGCGGGGTCATCTCCCATTCCTTCTCGTCCACCGGCTTGCCCACCTTGCTGAGGTCATAATCGAACTCGAAGGCCGCGGCGTTGTGCAGGTCGGCGACGAAATCGGTCCGCGCGACTCTCAGTTTCGAGTAGTTCCGCCACTTCTCGGGATAGCCGATCTTCTGGCGGAAGGCGTCGAGCTTGGCTTCCGCCTGCTTCTTCGTCTCCTCGGTCATCCAGGGCAGCGACTGGATGTCCTCGGCGAGCGCCTTCTTCAGAGCAGCTACCATCTGTTCCGTGTTCTGTTTCGCCTGCGGCGGAAAGTTCTGCTTCACCCAGTCCTGGCCGACCGCTTCGCCGAGAGCGCGGTCGGTGGAGGCGGTGCAGCGCTTCCAGCGCGCGGTTTCCTCCGCCTGGCCCTGCAGGTCCTTCTGGAAGAAGCTGAAGCTGGCGTCCTCATACGGGCGCGAGAGCCAGGGAGCGACGCTGTCGATCACGTGGAACTTCAGATAGGCCTTCAGGGCGTCGAGATTCTGGCTGGCGATCAGGTCGTTCTCCGCACGGAAGAAATCAGGCTGGCCGACGTTCAGAGTGCTGACCTTTGGAGCGCGCACACCGGCAAAGAAGGCGGCCCAGTCGAAGTTCGGCTCCAGCTGGTCGAGGGCGGCGAGGGTCATGATGTGGTAGCGCCGGGCAGGGTCGCGGAGCTCGACGCGGGGCAGTGAGGCCCGGGCGAGGGCGGTCTCAATGTCAATTACCTCGCCGGCTTCGGTCCCGGCCTGCTCCCCGGAATCACCGGAGAGTTTGAGCACGGTTTCGATATAGTCCCGGTACTCCTGGCGGATCTGCCGCATGCGCGGACTGTCCTCGAGGTAGTAATCGCGATCGGGAAGCGTCAGTCCGCCCTGCGCGACAGCCTCAATCTGCTGGGTCGAGTCCTTCTGGTCCTGCTGTGAGCCAAAGCGAAGGAAGGAGTCGGCTCCGTTGCGGGCCATCAGCCATGCCACGACGCCCGCCAGCTCTTTCTTGTCCTGGATGGCCGCCACGCGGTTCAGCTCGGGAAGGATGGGCTTGTCCCCCAGCTGGTCGGCCTGGTCGGAGTTCATGCAGGCGGCGAAGTAATCGCCGTACTTGCGCTGGAGCGGCGTAGCCGGCGAACCGGCAGCCTTTTTCAGGTCGACGTAGAGCAGGTACCGATTGCGCTCATTCAGCTCGTTGAAACGCCCCCAGATCGACTGATCGCCCGGAATGGGATTGTTCCTGCGCCAGTTGCCGCACGCGTACTGGTAGAAGTCGACGCAGGGATCCACCGAGCTGTCGATGGCCTGCAGGTCGAAGCTGTGCAGGGCTTTGGGCTCCACGGGCGTCTGCGCGGAAGTGGTATCGGAAGCTGCGATGGCCTGGGCAGAAAGAACCGGGACACCCACCAGCAGCGGCATGAGCATCCAGAAAGATCGAACGGCGGGCATGGTACTCCTCAGCGACAGCCGGGTCGCGACAAACTGGCAACTGAGACCTGAAATCTTCGCTGTATGTTGAAAACCATACCACGCCAGGAAGAGGAAAACGAAGAGCGAAACGACAGCAGGCGAACGCCCCCCTCAGAAGATCTTCAGGCGGATGGTGAGGTATTTCCTCGGATTCTCGCGGATGGCGGTGACCAGTTGATTACTGTTCCGCATGATCTCGTCGGCGTGGTCATAGAGATTGCGGTTGGTCATCAGCTGGCCGATGGTGCCCTCGCCATTGTCGATGCGGGTGAGCAGAGAGTCGAGCCGGGTGATGGAATCGCTGAGCCTGGCCGCCGTCTTCGGATCTTTGGTGAGCATGCCGAGACTGCCTTGACCGGAGTTGACGGTGGCAAGGATGTCATTCAGCTTTTGCGTGGACTGCTTCAGATTGTTGTAGAGGGAGTCATCCCTCAGCAGCTTGCCGATCGAGCCCTTGCCCGCATTGATATCGGTGGCCATGAGCTCCAGTTTGCCGACCACGTTGTTGGCGCGGTTGTAGAGGGTATCGTCGTTGACCAGTTTGCCGATCGAGCCCTTGCCGTTGCTGATGGAGTCAACAAGGGCCTGGAGCTGATTGAGGGTCGTCACGGCCTTGTTATAAAGGACAGGATCGTTAATCAGCTTGCCGATCGACCCCCGGTTGCTGTTCAGGGAGTCGGCAATGCTGTTCACCTTGCCAAGGATGACGTTCAGCTGCTGGACGGTGCTTTGGCTGGCGCGGATGACATCCTGCAGATCGGGCGTTTCCGTGGTGGGCAGGACGGTGCCATTCTGAACGGGAGGACCCGTAGCCTGGGTGCTGTTGATGTCGACCACGGTATCGCCGAGAACCCCAACGGTCTCCAGGCTGCTTTTCGAGTCGGTATGAATGTAGTTGTTATAGCTCCGGTTCACCTTCATGATGACTTCGACCGGAGTCAGCTTCTTCTCCGGAGCAATCTTGATGGCCGTGACGTTGCCGACCGTGTAGCCCTCCAGGTTGACTGGAGCGCCAATTTTCAGACCGGCGGAATTCTCGAAATAAGAGACGAGGGTGAGGCGGCCCGACCAGAAACCGCCTGTGGAGCCAGACATGAGGAAGATCAGGGCGGCGAGCGCTGAAAGCGCAACAATGACCAGAACACCCACCTTGAGTTGTGACCATCGGACTTCCTGCTGACCAGGCACGCATTCCCCTTATCGCGCGTTCATCCTCGCCCGGGCTTCGCGGAATGACCGATGTGGGCCTTCCATTCAGCGGCCGCACCGAAATCCGACTGCATCCTGCCCCGGAAAAACAAAGCGCCGAAGTAAAGAAGCAAACAAGAGTCGCTGCGCAGAGGATACCACCCCCGCGGAGGCTCAGTGGCTTCGATGAGGGGGGCGGGATGTTCGTTGCAGAGATGTAATTCTGCAGCGGTTTATCGGACAGAGCCGAGTCCGCCGGGAATGGGCCTACCGGCCGGAGACGGATCGGAGTTTGGCGGGCTGCGCGGCGATGGAATAGCGCTTGGTTTCGCCGGTGCGTGGGTTGAAGACCGAGAAGGTTCCGTTGCGCTCAACCGTAAGCTCCAGCCCGTTGCCGGCGTCGGGGCCCTGCAGGTTGGCGATGTACTCGGCGGGCGTATTCTCCGGACCCGCTTCTTCGGAGTAGTGGAGCTGCCAGAGCGCTGCCAGACCGGGGATATGACGGATCGTGGCAATGGTGGGCTTCGATCCGCCTTTGGTCGCGCCGTTATCCATGACCGCGACCAGCGGGTCGATGGCGTCAACGAGAGCGGGGCTGGAACTCTGGTACCAGCCGTGGTGAGAGACGATCAGCACGTCCACGTGACCGATCCGGTTGACCGGACACATCATGTCCATTTCCCTGTCCCAGGTGAGGTCGCCGAGGTCGAGGATGCGCAGCCTGCCCCAGTCGATGAGAACGCCAACCGAGCGGGCGTTCTCGGTCTGGTCGGGCGGGCGGGTCTCGGAGACCTTGCAGTAAGGATCAGGCTCCCCGGCGCCGGGGAGGGGGTGGCTGATGAAGTTGCCGTCCGCGGTCAGGACATGGATCGAGAGGCCCGGGACGGGCAGCATCTGACCGGGGTGGGCAACGATGTGGCGGTAGTGCCCCGACGCCAGGACCTTCTGATAGGCCTCATACGCCGCTTCGGTCGAGCGATCCGTGGTCTGACGGTTGGGACCATGGTCGATGAAGGTGCCGACGGGAATGCGCGCCACGAGCTGGGGAACGCCCCCGGTGTGGTCGACGTGGTAATGGGTGAGGAGGACGTCGTCGATGCGCGTGAGGCCCGCGCTCTTCGCGGCGGCAACGATGCGGCTGGCGTCCCGGTCCTGGTGATCGGGCCAGCCGGTGTCGATGAGGAGAGAGTGATGGCTGGGGGTGACGAAAAGGGTGGACTGGCCGCCCTCGACATCGATGACGTAGATCCGGAGGTCCCCCTGCGGATTCTGCGCCGCCTGGCAGATGCCGGCGAGGCACAACCACCCCACCAGAGAGAACGCGGCCTGAGAGAGGAGACGACGGGTGGAAGCCGCGACCGCGGCCTTGCCGAGAATGCGGGAGAAGCTCATGGCTCTGCGCTCCGTGTGCTGGTGAATTGTGAATCCCAGGGCGGCGGCGATGACGCCGGTCCAAAGGCCATGCCCTTATACCAGTATCCGCGCTGGCGGGTGTGCAGGGTCATGGAAGCGGCAACCAGCCCGATTTCGAGCAGCGCTTCCCCCAGGGTCAAAGCGGTCGGCCCGGCGCTGGCCTGGGCCTGGTCGAGCACAGCGTGGGGGGGAACGGTGGCCCAGGACGGCAACGATGGCGGCCAGGCCGCCGAGGGTAAAGCTCACTGGGCGCACGCTGGGATCGCAGGCGGCGCACTCGTGCTCTTCCCGGAGTTCCTGGCTTCGCTGGCCTTCCATGGATTCTGTATTTACCTCTGTCGTGAACAGAAGGGCCAGCCGGAGGACGACGCTGCCGGGCGGAAACAGGTGGTGCGATCCGCCCATCCCGCGCAGGATCCATTGGCAGGCAGGGATGAATTCCGCACATGGTTCCTGCGTCGGTGATACGAAGGAGTTAGCCAGGCGCAAGCTGTGCGAACTAATCCGGATGGCGCGGATGGGTCATTCCTCTGGGCGAGTTCCCTATCCAAAGAGATTAGCTAACGGTGTATAGCAGGAGCGACTAATCCACGTGGGCAATTGGTGAGCAGACAGGAACGATCCAGAATTGCGATTAAGCGCGCTGTCAACTGTCCCCCGCAGCGACCAGACGCTCAGGAGGATACACCCAATGAAAGTAACCACTTTGAAGTCCCTCCTTGTAATCGCTGCCTTCGCACTCGCTGCTGGCGCTGCCTCGGCCCAGACAGACGTTTACAAGCTGAACTATTTCGCTAACAATGCATCGCCCGCCCCGGATGCGACTGTCCGGATTGACAATCCTGGTTATACATATGGAAATCTGTGCGCGATGGTCTATGTGTTCGACCAGGATCAGCAGATGACAGAGTGCTGCGGATGCGTCGAGACCCATAACGGTCTGCGCACCATCTCAGTTCGGAAGAACCTGACCAGCAACCCGCTGACCGGCGTCATCTCCAAAGCCGGAATGGTCAAGATCGTCTCGGCGGCGGTGAACAACTCGCCGTGCGACCCGACCTCAAACGTGAAGCCGACCATGAACCTGCGTGCGTGGGCGACCCACATCCAGAACCCGGTGAAGGCAGTGGTGGATACCACGGTGAGCACAGGCTCGTATCCAATCACCGAAACCGAGTTCTCTGACTCGACGCTGGGCGCCACCGAGCTGGCCAACCTGCAGGCACAGTGCGCGTTCGTCGGCATTCTGGGAAGCGGCCGCGGCCTTTGCACCTGCGGTACTGGTGACTGAGGGGTTGTTCTTCGTATCGAGAATGCAGTACGTTGACGCGCCGGGTGTTCCCCGGCGCGTCTCTTTTTGCGCGGGAGAGGATCACCAGCCTTCCCCGGATCGCCGATTCCCGGGCGCGGAGGGCAGGCTGCAAGTCACGGAATAATTGGGATGCTGGCCGCGGTTTGAGGCCGCATTCGCACGGTTTTGGGCGCCGGGAACCAGCGCGCCCGCGTGGTAAAATAATGAAGTAACGGTAACCCGTAAATCCTTCGCTTTTCAGTCAGTTTCGCGGCACCCTGAGGGTCTCGGTGCGCGGGCGAAGCGGCGGCAGGGAGGCACGAGTTTCATCCCTCACCGGAGTCTCATGGCAACTAAAGAGCTTACTCCCACCGAAACCGCAGTTCCGCCCGGCGTGGACGGGAAAAACCGCGTCAATAATGGCGCATTGAACGGCGCATCCAGCTACACCAGCGACAACATTAAGGTCCTGGAGGGGCTGGAAGCGGTGCGTCTGCGGCCCGCGATGTATATCGGGTCGACGGGCGAGATGGGGCTGCACCACCTGGTGTACGAGGTGGTGGACAATTCGGTGGACGAGGCGCTGGCGGGATTTGCGGCGCGGATCGAGGTAACGATCCACGACGATAACTCGATCACCGTGGTCGATGACGGGCGCGGCATTCCGGTCGACGAAAAGACCCTGGACAACGGCGAAAAGATGCCGGCGGTGCAGGTGGTGCTGACCAAGCTGCACGCCGGGGGCAAGTTCGACTCCTCGACCTACAAGGTCTCGGGCGGTCTGCACGGGGTGGGCGTGAGCTGCGTGAACGCGCTGGCCGAGGCGCTGAATGTGGAGATCTGGCGCGACGGCCACACCTGGGAGCAGGACTACGCGCGCGGAATCCCAACCTCGATGCTGCGGCCGACCGGAACCACAAAGCGGCGGGGCACCAAGGTTCACTTCCTGCCCGACAGGACGATCTTCTCCGTTACCGAATACAACTACGACACCCTGGCCCAGCGGCTGCGGGAACTGGCCTTCCTCAACAAGGGGCTGACGATCGTGCTGACCGACGAGCGCGCGACCGATCCGAAGACCGGCGAGGCGAAGCGGGCCGAGTTCCGGTACGCGGGCGGAATTGCGGAGTTTATCCGGCACCTGAACCGCGGAAAAAGCGTGCTGCACGACAAGCCGATTGTCATGGAAGGGCTCCGCGACGGCGTGGATATGGAGATCGCCCTGCAGTATAACGACGGCTACTCGGAGACGGTGTTCTGCTTTGCGAACAACATCAACACGGTCGACGGCGGGTCGCATCTGTCGGGCTTCCGGACGGCGCTGACGAGGACGATCAATGCGATCGGGCAGCAGCTGGGGCTCTTCAAGGACGTGAAGGAAAACCTGACGGGCGATGATGTCCGCGAGGGCCTGGTGGCAGTCATCAGCGTCAAGCTGCCCCAGCCGCAGTTTGAAGGGCAGACCAAGGGCAAGCTGAACTCCGATATCGCAGGGACGGTGCAGGCGCTGGTGAACGAGCGGCTGGGCGGATTCCTGGAGCAGAATCCGCCCGTCGCGAAGAAGATTATCAACAAAGCCATTGAGGCGGCGCGGGCTCGCGAGGCGGCAAGGAAGGCCCGCGATCTGACCCGGCGCAAGGGCGCGCTGGATGGCGGCGGGCTGCCGGGCAAGCTGGCCGACTGCTCCGAACGGGATCCCGGACGGTGCGAGCTCTATCTCGTCGAGGGTGAAAGCGCAGGCGGCACGGCCAAACAGGGGCGCGACCGGCGCTTCCAGGCGATCCTGCCGCTGAAAGGCAAAATCCTGAACGTCGAAAAGGCCCGCTACGACAAGATGCTGGGCCACGAGGAAATCCGCGCCATGATTACGGCCCTGGGGACCGGCATCGGAAAGGACGACTTCGACGCGACGAAGCTGCGCTACGGCAAGATCATCCTCATGACCGATGCCGATGTGGACGGGTCCCACATCCGCACGCTGCTGCTCACCTTCTTCTTCCGGCACATGAACGAGCTGATCCGGCGGAGCCATGTGTATATCGCGCAGCCGCCTCTGTACAAAATCAAAAAGGGACGGTTCGAGCAGTACATCAAGGACGACCGTGAGTTTGTGAAGGTCATGGTGAAGCGCGCCGCCGAGGGGATGGTGATCCGCTATGGCGAGGGCGCGGCAAGGCTGGAAGGCGCGGCGCTGACCAGGTTCATGGGACAGCTCAATGAGTATCTCGGCTTCTTCGACAAGGTCGACAAGCGGCTGCGCAACGAGGAAGTGACGAATCTGCTGGCGAAGACCGAACTGACCAGGCGCGCGGACTTCGAGAGCGTTAACGGAGAGGCCCCCGAAAAACTGGTTGCCCTGAAAACCGAAATCGAAAAACTGGCAAAGAAATATCAGTTCAAGCCGGATGATGCCGGGGAGCTTGTGCCCGTCGCGAAGGATGAGGAGCACGAGACCTGGTCGCTGCGATTCAGGGACGCGCAGGGAGCAGACCGGAAGATTGACTGGCTGCTGGCCTCGACGCCGGAGTACCGGCAGATGATGTCGAAGCATCTGCAGATCCGGGACATGCTGGAACCGCCATTTGTGGTCGACTACGCGGGCAGGACCTCGGCGGGAACTCCGGACGCGGAGGAGAGCGAAGCGGAGACGGCCGGGGAAGCGGAGGCGGGGAAACCCGCGCCGAAGCGGGCCGGAAAGGCCTCGCTCGAACCGGTGGAGAAGCAGACGCCCCGGGAACTGTTCGAGTTTGTCATCGAGCAGGGACGGCGCGACTACCAGGTGCAGCGCTACAAGGGTCTGGGCGAAATGACCGCCGCGCAGCTGTGGGAGACGACCATGGATCCGGAACGGCGGACGCTGCTGAGCGTGAAGCTGGAAGATATCGCCGAGACGGAAACGATCTTCACCACGCTGATGGGCGAGGATGTCGACGCGCGGCGGAAGTTCATCGAAGACAACGCGCTGGATGTGAAGAACCTGGATATTTAGGCGATGTTCCTGCTGCAGGTGTCAAGCCAGGATCCCCTCATCTTCGTTTCCCCTTCGCTCTGACAGCAGCTCGCTGTGGGCTGCGTCTTGCGGGGGCAGGGTCTCTTTCCCGGAAGAGCAAAAAGGGGGAGCAGATTAGCCCTCTGCCCCCCTCTGAAAGTATGTAAAAGTTGCTAACTGCAACCTGAATAATGCGGAGAAAAACCATACTTCTATCTGCAACGCCCTCCTGTTTCAATGAGTTGTAAAAGTTGTCACCCATTTTATTCCGAGTTCGAGTAGACTTTTCAGCATTTCCCTCCCCGCCAATGACATACAAACGCACCTCCCTACGGCTCGCCAGGAACGGGCGGAGCGCCGAACCACGCTTCCAGAACAATGGCGGCTGGAAATGCGCATTGGCGATGGGGCGCAAATTGAGATTCCCCGAGAACCGGAGGATGGCTACTGGACAGAACCGGGTTTCTGCAGATCGAGCACCCAATTCTGGCCGACTAAATCCTTTCCAAAGGAGCGGTGGCGGTTCTCTTCGAGAAGAGTAAATCCCGCTGCTTGATAGATTTTCCGAGCCGAGACAAGCACGTCGTTGGTCCAAAGGATGAGCTTTTGATAGCGCAGCTCCCGCGCTCGCTCAACGCAGAGATGCACCAGACGTGAACCTACGCCCAGACCTCGGGCTGCTGGCTCGACATAGAGCAGTCTCAGCTTTCCCACTCCGGGATCGTCCGTCTTCATGAGAAACACTGAGCCCGCGACCTGATCGCCAATCTCCGCAACCCATGCATCTTCGCGCGTTGCATCGAATTGCGCGCAAAAGTTCCCCAGAATTTGCGACACAAGTCCTTCATACGTCCAATCCCAGCCGTATTCTCGATGATAGAGAATCGCCTGACGGTGCGTGATCCATCCCAAATCGCCCACCTTGAGCGGCCGGAATTGTACATCCTGCGCTGATGTTGGCTTTACCTTCAGCACGTCCTGTATCTCCTGCATATTCCTGGCGAGGCGCTGGCGGTTTTCAAGGGTGAGCGGCTCAACGAGTGCCTCAATCTGTGCCGCTGTTCCGGCGTTCAATTTCCTAAAGGCTCTCCTGCCCGCCACAGTGAGGGAAAGAAGCATCTGCTTGCCGTGCTCTGGGCTGACCCGGCTTTTGAGCAGCCCTGCGTTGCGAAATCTGGCAACAATGCGGCTGACGTGCGCTTTATCCATGTTCAGAGTCCGAATGATGGCTGCCGCCGTCTGCTCTCTGGCTTGTGCAAGCTCATACAGCACTCGCGCTTCAGCCAGGGTGAGATTGCTTTCCGGTAAATGTTTTGCCAAAAGGCCAATTTCGCGCGTGTAAAACCGATTGAAACTGCGCACTTGTTCTACGATGGGCATTGTGGCTCCAGGTGTGTTGTCAGTGACAACATAGAACATTTTAGTCGTCTCGCGCAAGACTCCAAATGAGT
Source organism: Acidobacteriota bacterium (assembly GCA_021792135.1). Classification (GTDB taxonomy): domain Bacteria; phylum Acidobacteriota; class Terriglobia; order Terriglobales; family Acidobacteriaceae; genus Palsa-343. The sequence continues at coordinate 186,777 of JAJYVF010000002.1, forward strand.
CCGCGCTTCGCGCAAGCGGAGCGCAATCCTTCGGGCTGGTCCGAGGCAGTCGGAGACTGCCGTGACCTGAAACGTCAACTACCGGGAACAGGCCACCTGGGCGGTGCGGAACGCGCAGGATGCCGCCTGGCTGGCGGAGCAGCTTTACCGCGGCGGCGTCGCCAGTTACCTGGAGGTGCTGAGCACCGAGCGGGATAGTCTGCGGGCACAACTGGATCTGGCGCGGGATCGCTACAGCGCCCTCGATGCCAGCGTGCAGCTCTGCCGGGCCCTCGGCGGGGCTGCCAGTAAGGCTGGGAAGAATGCGCCTGCGCCGATCCGCGGGCGAAAACGAACCCCGCCCAGCAGGACTGCGATCCGCCTCTTCCGCCGCAGACCGCCGATTGCGCTGCCCTCCGCCCTCGCCTCAGTCGGACGGGTTGCTTTCCCGATCTCCGGCCGCATCCGGATCGCGGAGCCGAGCCTCTCAGAGCCTCCGCCTGATGCGGCGGCGCAGCCCCGCCCGGTCGAGCTCTCTCGCCGGAGAGCAGCTGCCGCATCGGCTGCGAATTCCATGAAGGGGCGAAGCGCTGGGCGCAGCCCGTCATGAAGGCCACCTATAATTCAGCAACGACGTGCCAGAAGGAGAGCCCGGATGACGCAAGATAACGCCACCACCGTCCGCCGCTTCACAGAGGAAGTGATTACTCAGGGAAACATCGACTCGGCTGCGCAGTTCGTGTGGGAAGATGTCGTCGAAGAAGTCCCCTTTCCCGGCCAGGGCCCTGGCCTGGAGGGCCTGAAGGACGTTCTTCGCGCGCTGCGGGCGGCTTTCCCCGATCTGATTTTCTCGGTTCAGGAACAGATTGCCGAAGGCGATAAAGTTGCGAGCCGTTTCGAGTGGACCGGCACACACCAGGGAACCTTCCTCGGTGTCCCGGCAACAGGGCGCTTTGTTCGAGTCTGGGGGATAGTCATTGATCGCCTGGAAGAAGGCCGCATCAGGACCACACGCATCATCATGGACACTCCTGGCCTGATGATTCAGCTTGGGGCTCTCGCTCCACCCAGCGCCTGATCTCAGCTCTCGTCAGCCCATTCCGATCGGCCCACCGGGCGGATCGGAATCGCTGCGCGCCTGCAGCCTCGACAACTTCCGGTAACCCTTGTCTGCGCGTTCAGTTGGGACAGCCTGAGGCGCATTCCGAGATCTGTCTGAGGTATCGACGCAGTTCCCCCCAGGCCCGGAAGCCCCTCTTCCGTGTGGGAGCTGAGTATATGGCGACGACTTAAGCCGAAGTTCCCCCGCTCTCCCCTAAAGCGGCCTGCCGATGTCCCAGCGATGCCCCGCCGGATCGACGACCGAGCCATCCCGCCATCCATAGTCGTGGTCCTGCATGGGGAACCGAACCACGGCGCCGGCAGCCACCGCCTGATCGAACACCGCATCCGGCTCATCAACGATGAGCATCAGCCGCACCGCCGTCCGGCCCAGTTGTGGCGGCGGATTGTCGATCGCCTCGTCGGCGGGATGCACCCAGAACTCTGCCCCCTGTACCAGAAGCTGCGCCACCATGTCTTCGGCCGGAGGCGTGCTCCAGCCTACCGTAGCGCCAAACGCCCGCTGATAGAAGGCAATCGCGTCGCGGACATCGCCGGGAATGTGCAGCATCGCAGAAAAGCGGCAGCTCATAGTGCAAAGAATCCTACACCCTTGCGCCGATCCCACGGAGCGGGCGCCTCGACACGCCAGGGCAGACGGGGCAGGAACTTCGGGAGAAGCCCAGGCCCCGTCCCGAAGGGCCTAGGAACAACCGCTTGTGCTGCCGCAGCTCATGCAGCGGTAGCAGCTTCCGTTGCGCACCATGATCGCCCCGCAGGTGTGGCAGCTCGGCGCGTCCCCCATGTCGTACATGCTGCGCATCGCGTCCGCCGCGTGGTAGATGCCGCGGTCCTCCATGGAAGCGGGAGAAACGCTGTAGCGCGATCCGGCAGCTTCGGCTTCAGGAGCGATCCCGCCGCGGGGAGCGCTGGCTGCGCCCATGCCCCGCGTTGGAGAATGCTGCTCGGGCGCGAGCGGCCCTTCTTCGTCCGGCGCGGCAGCCGCTGCCGGCGCAGGCGCCAGGCCCGCGAAGAGCGAGAGCTGCTGGCCGGAGAGGAAGCGCAGCTGCAGCCAGCGGAAGATGTAATCCATGATGGATTTCGCGTAGCCGATCTGCTCGTTGCCGGTCCAGCCGGAGGGCTCGAAGCGGGAGTGCGCGAACTTCTCGCAGAGCACCCGCAGCGGGACTCCATGCTGCAGCGAGATCGAAGCCGCGGTGGCGAAGCTGTCCATCAGGCCCGAAACCGTCGAGCCCTCCTTCGCCATGCGGATGAAGATTTCCCCCGGCTGGCCGTTGGGATAGAGACCCACCGTGATGTAGCCTTCGTGCCCCGCGATATTGAATTTGTGGGTCAGCGAAGCACGCTCCTCGGGCAGACGGTGGCGCACGGCGCGCGGCGGACCCTCCGGATGCTCCGGAGCAGCCTCGCCCGCGGCCGCCTGAGCCAGCGCCGCCGTGAATGCCTGCGTTGCCGCCACCAGCGATCGGGCCGCGACTTCCACCTTCTCTGCCGGCTTCGCCTCCAGCAGCTTCAGGTCCGCTTCGCCGGCCTTATTCCCCAGGGCCGGCGCCGCCAGCACCCGTTCGGCCGCGGCCGTCAGCTCAACCGAAGCGGCGCTCTGCCGGATCTCCTTGGCCTTCGCGCCGTCGGAGACATTCAGCGGCTGCGCCCCCTTCGATCCATCGCGGTAGATGGCCACCGCCTTCAGCCCCAGCCGCCACGCCTGCAGATAAGCCTCGGCGATGTCGTCGAGGGTGCAGTCGTGGGGCAGGTTCACCGTCTTTGAAATGGCTCCGGAGAGGAAGGGCTGCGTCGCCGCCATCATGCGCACATGGCCCATGTAGTGGATGGAGCGGGTGCCCTTGGCTGGCTTAAAGGAGCAGTCGAAGACGGCCAGATGCTCGGGCTTGAGTCCAGGCGCGCCTTCGATGGTGCCGGTGGCGTCGACGTAGCTGACGATCGCATCCACCTGGGCGTTGTTGTAGCCCAGTTTGAAAAGCGCCGTCGGCACGGTGTTGTTCACGATCTTGATCATGCCGCCGCCCACCAGCTTCTTGTACTTCACCAGCGCCAGATCGGGCTCGATGCCCGTCGTGTCGCAGTCCATCATGAAGCCGATGGTGCCCGTCGGCGCCAGCACCGTCACCTGCGAATTCCGGTAGCCGTGCTTTTCCCCGTGCGCCAGCGCCTGGTCCCAGCACTCCTTGCTGGCCGCGATCAGCTCGTCGAGCTGCGGCGTCACGAAGGGCTCCGCGGAGGTCTTCGACTTGCCGATCTTGTTGACCTCGGCGCGATGCATCCGGATCACGTCGAGAAACGGCTCGCGGTTGACATAGAAGCCCGGGCAGGCGCCGCCGTTTTCCGGATTGGCCCCGGCCGTTTGCGGCGTCGCCGAGGCCAGCGCCGGGCAGGCTTCGGCCACGCGCGCCGACTGCAGATACGCCTCGCCGCACATGATGGCCGTCAGCGTCGCGGCAAAGTCCCGCCCCGCATCGGAGTCATACGGCAGGCCGAAGGCCATCAGCAGCGCGCCGAGGTTGGCGTAACCCAGCCCCAGCGGCCGGTAGTCGTGCGAGTTGCGCGCGATCGCCTCGGTGGGATAACCGGAGTTGTCCACCAGAATCTCCATCGCCGTGATCATCACGTCGATCGCCGCGCGGTAGGCCGCGACATCAAATGTGCCGGCCGGAGATACAAATTTCAGCAGATTGAAGCTCGCCAGGTTGCAGGCGGAGTTGTCCAGGAACATGTACTCCGAGCAGGGATTGGAGGCATTAATGCGCGCCGTGTTCTTCGACGTGTGCCAGCGGTTGATCGTCGAGTCGTACTGCATGCCGGGATCGCCGCACTGCCAGGTGGCCTCGGCGATTTTCTTCATGATCTCGCGAGCCTTGTAGGTCTTCACCGGCTTGCCGTCTTTGACCGTGCGGGTCGAGAACTCGCCGTCCTTCTCCACCGCGCGCATGAACTCATCGGTGACGCGCACGGAGTTGTTGGCGTTCTGGAAGAAGATGCTGCTGTACGCCTCGCTGTCCGGCCCCGAGGAGCCGTCGTAGCCCTCGCGCATCAGCGCCCACGCCTTGGCCTCTTCCTTCGCCTTGCACTCAATGAACTCAACGATGTCCGGATGATCGACGTTCAGGATCACCATCTTCGCCGCGCGCCGCGTCTTGCCCCCGGATTTGATCACCCCCGCAAACGCATCGAATCCCCGCATAAAGCTCAGCGGCCCCGAAGCCGTTCCGCCGCCCGACAGCGTCTCCATCGAGCCGCGAATGCTCGACAGATTCGTCCCCGTCCCCGAGCCCCACTTGAACAGCATGCCCTCGGTCTTGGCCAGGGTCAGAATCGAATCGAGCGAGTCTTCAACGGCATTAATGAAGCACGCCGAGCACTGCGGCTTGCGGTAACCCGTCACGGAGAACTCCACCCCGCAGATGTGCTGGTTCCAGTGCCAGTTCTGCGCGTCGGAGTTGGGCTCCAGCCGGTCGCAGCCCACGTTGAACCACACCGGCGAGTTGAAAGCCGCCTTCTGGGTGATGAGCAGGTGCGCCAGCTCATCGTGAAAGACGGCCGCGTCTTCCGCCGTCGCGAAGTACCCGCCCGCCAAACCCCAGTCGCGGATCGTCTCCGCCACCCGGCCCACCAGCTGGCGAACCCCTGTCTCCCGCTCCGCCGTGCCGATCTGCCCGTGGAGATATTTGCTGGCCACGATGTTGGTCGCCGTCATCGACCAGTCCACCGGCACCTCGACATCCTTCTGCTCGAAGATCGTCTTGCCGCCCGCATCGGTGATGGCCGCCGTGCGCCGCTCCCACTGCACCTCATCCCAGGGCGACACGCCGGCCCGCGAGAAAACCCTTGGGAAGCGCAGCGCGCCTCCCTGTGCGGCAGCATGGCCGCTTCCCTCGGCTACGGTCTTTGCAGTCCTGTTCGGGGACGCAACAGCAACGGATTGTTTTTGCGTGTCGGCCATCGGTGTTCCTTCCTTCGGGGGAGATGTCGCTTACCTTGTCTTTCCTCGCCGGCTCCGCTGAACCGCCGGCCAGAGCCGCCAGCCGTGACCCGGGCGCATCACTGATCGCAGATACGCAAATCTTCAGCCTGGCGACGAATCCGGAACCGCCGAGGCGCCGGATGGGCTTTCGCTCCATCCTCCTTGAAAACCGGCGGATTTTTGGAGCCGCAGATCGGAAAGTACCTCTGTTAATGGTGTGTGTCAAGAGCCAGCCCCAATATCTTGTGCCTAAGTGCCACAAAAGTGGTAGCGCCCTCTGTTTCTCGGCATCCACCTGTGGAGAACTTCGGCAGGCCGCAATTTCGCCGGACTTTCACGCTGACTGGCGGGGGCGATCCGCGGAATTTGGGCCTGCCTCCAGCCGGACTCTTCCGCCAACCGCCCCAAATCAAGAGCATAGGAGCCACCACCAGGAGCGACAAGGCGCGAAAACAGGGCAGTTTCGGTGGAGGGTTGTGGGAGCTGTGGAGAACCCGGTCCGAACACCGCTTTCTGTCCCATTCGGGAACTGCCCGGCCAGGCCACTTTCACAGAATGAAAACGCGCTGGCGAGCTGCACCACGCTCCCTGGCGCACGAGAGCTACCGCAGGATCGGAAACGGGCTCATCGAATTGCTGCCGTAATCCAGATCGAAACCCAGCTGCAGCTTCGCGGCCTCCGACATGCGCCCCGGGTTCCAGGGCGGATCGAAGACCACCTGCACCCGCACCTCCCTGACCTCGGGCAGACGGCGCAGCTTGCTTTCCACGTCGGCTTTCAGCACCTCGGACATCCCGCAGCCGGGCGCCGTCAGCGACATCGCGATATCGATCGCCCTGCCCCCCTCGGGGTGCTCGCTGATCTCGCACGAGTAGATCAGCCCCAGATCGACGATGTTCACCGGAATCTCCGGATCGTACACCGTCTTCAGCTGATCCCAGACCATCCTCTCGCTGAAGATCGGAGGCGCCTGCGCGGCAGCCGAAGGGCCGCTCAGCCCCAGCGCATCGGCATCCTTCTCCTCGATGCGGTAGAGCCTGCCGGTGGCGGAAACCGTATAGCTCCCTCCCATCGCCTGCGTCACGCGCACCGTCGTGCCCGCAGGCAGGAGCGTCCGCGTGCCCGCCGGAATCTCAGTCGCCGGGCAGTCGCGCTTCAGCGCAATGGTTTGGTTGGTAATAATCATCGATCTGTCATCCTGAGCGAAGGCTGTTCGCCCCGCGGAACAGCCGCAGCCGAAAGCCCCGGATCTCCTCGACTGCCGAGGCCGCCTATTCCGTCGAGACCTTCTCCTGCTTGCCCTCGAGCGCCGCTTCCAGCGTATGCCACGCCAGCGTCGCACACTTCACCCGCATCGGAAACTCCGAAACGCCGGAGAAAACCGCCAGCTTCCCCAGCTCCGCCTCCTGCCCCTGCGAGTGTCCCGTCACCAGCTCGTGAAACCGATGAAAGATCTTCTCCGCCTCGGCCTTTGTCTTGCCCTTCACGCTCTGCGTCATCATCGAGGCCGACGCCTTCGAAATCGCGCACCCCGCGCCCTGAAAACCGATATCGCGGATCGAGTCCCCGTCCATCTCCAGATACACCGTGAAGCGATCCCCGCACAGCGGGTTGTAGCCCTCGGCCTTGTGGTTGGTGCCCGCGGGCTCGCGATAATTCCGGGGAGCCTTGCTGTGCTCCAGAATCACTTCCTGATACAGATCGCGCAGCTCCGCCATCAGCCAAAAACCTCCAGCACCCTGCCGATACCACGCGCCAGCGCATCCACCTCCGCCCGCGTGTTGTACACCGCGAACGATGCCCGCACCGTCGCCGGAATGCCGAAGCGGTCCATCACCGGCTGCGCGCAGTGGTGGCCCGTACGCACCGCAATCCCCTGCTGGTCCAGAATCGTCCCGATGTCGTGAGGATGAACGTCCTCGAGCACGAAGGACAGGACGCCCGCCTTTTCCGCCGCCGTCCCCACCAGCCGCACGCCCGGCAGCGAGCCGACGACCCGGGTCGCGTACTCCAGCAGATCGTGCTCATGTGCGCCAATCTGCTCCACGCCGATGCCGTTCATGTACTCGATTGCCGCCTTCAACCCGGCAACTCCCGCCATATCCGGCGTGCCCGCCTCGAATTTGTACGGGATGCTGTTATAAATCGTCTTTTCCCACGTCACCGAGCGGATCATGTCTCCGCCGCCCTGGTACGGAGGCATCGCCTCCAGCAGCGCCGCCTTGCCGTACAGCACTCCGATGCCCGTCGGCCCATACATCTTGTGCCCGGAAAGGGCATAGAACTCGCAGTCGAGATCCTGCACGTCGATCTGCATGTGCGGCGCCGCCTGCGCGCCATCCACCAGCACCGGCACGCCTCTGGCATGCGCCATGGCGATCATCCGCTTCACCGGATTGACCGTCCCCAGCGCATTCGATACATGCCCGATGGCGGCAAGCTTCGTCCGCGGTCCCAGCAGCTGTTCAAACTCGTCGAGCAGCAGCTCGCCCTGATCGTTGATGGGCGCCACGCGCAGCTTCGCGCCCTTTTCCTGACAGATCATCTGCCACGGCACGATGTTGGAGTGGTGCTCCATCGCCGTGACCAGCACTTCGTCGCCAGCGCCCACCTGGGTTCGCCCGAAGGTCTGCGCCGCCAGGTTGATGGCCTCCGTCGTGCCGCGCACAAAGACGATCTCCTTCACATGGGCCGCGTTGATGAAGCGCTGCACGGCCCGCCGGCCCACCTCGAATTCCTCCGTGGCTTTTTCGGAGAGGTAATGCACGCCCCGATGGATGTTCGCATTGCCGCTCTCGTAGTACTGCACGATCGCGTCGATCACCGCCTGTGGCTTCTGCGAGGTGGCGGCGTTATCCAGATACACCAGATCGTGCCCGCGCGCCTTCATGCGCAGAATCGGGAAATCCTCGCGGATGCGGGCTAAATCGAAGGAACCTGCTTTGCGAATCGGCACTGCGGCTACGGCGCTCATCCAACCTCCTCCACAGCCCTCTCTGTAATGCGCGGACCCGACGGCACCCGGGGCGCCTGCTCCAGAAACAGCAGATGCTCGCGGATCAGCCGTTCCATCAGCTCCTTCGCCACGGCAGAATGCATCCGTTCCACACACTCCTCGGCAAAGGCCAGCAGCAGCAGCTTGCGGGCCTCCGCTTCGCTCAGGCCACGCGACCGCAGATAGAAGAGCGCATTCTCCTCGATCTGCCCGATGGTCGCGCCGTGCGTGCACTTCACGTCATCGGCATAGATTTCCAGCTGCGGCTTGGTATCGATTTGCGCATCGTCGCTCAGCAGCAGGTTGCGGTTCGTCTGCTTGGCATCGGTCTTCTGCGCATCTTTATGGACCACAATGCGTCCGTGAAATACCCCGTGCGCCTGCTGGTCCAGGATGCCGTTGTAAAACTGCCGGCTGCCGCAGTGCGGGCTGGCATGCTCCACGTGCATGTAATTGTCCAGATGCTGCCGCCCCGTCCCGAGAAATAAGCCGTTGATGAGGCACTCGCCGCCTTCGCCCGCCAGCACCGGATGGACATTGTTGCGCACCAGCCCGCCGCCGAGCAGCAGCGAGTGCGAAGCCACATTCGCGCTCCGCCCCTGCTGAATGCGAAGCGTTTGCACGTTGAACGCCTTCAGGTGCTCGCGCTCGATCAGGTAATGCTGCGCCGTCGCGCTCTCCCCCGCGATCAGTTCCGTCACGGCATTCGAGAGCACCACAGACTCTCTGCCCACCGAGGCATAATCCTCAATCACGCTGACCTGGCTCTCGTCGTCCGCGACAATCAGGTTGCGCGGATGCGTCATGGCCGGCGTGCTTTCCTCGGTGGAGAGATACAGCAGATAGACCGGTGCCTCGACCACCACGCCGCGTGCCACATGCACATACGCTCCGTCGCTGAGGAACGCCGTATTCAGCGCGCAGAAGGGATCCCGCCGGATATCGGCATAGCGCCCCAGGTGCTGCTCCAGTTCCTGCGGATGGCTCTCCATCCGCTCCCGCAGGCTGGCGACGGTCACACCCTTCGGCAGCCTGTTGAGCTGGGACAGCTCCGGCGCAAAGCGCCCATTGACGAACACAATCTGCGCCGCCACTCCGTCCACGCGATACGGCGCGATCTCCGCCGCTGTCACCTTCGCCGCACCCGCTGGCCGGAACGTCGTCCGGGCAATCGCCGAGACATTCGTGAACCGCCAGTCCTCATCGCGCGTGGTCGGAAATCCCGTCTCGCAGAAGCGCGCAAAGGCGTCTTCGCGCAGCCGCCGCAGCCATGGCAGATTGCCTGCGCCCTTTGCCGCTTCGGAAAAGCTGTCGAGCCAGCTTTCCACGTGTTCGACCGCTGTCTCTCTCACGCTCGCGCTCCATCACGCCGCAGCGCAGGCGCGGCGGAGGCCCCGACTCCTGCGGTTTCCGGCTCAGCCCAGCTGTAGCCCTTCTCTTCCAGTTCCAGCGCCAGCTCCTTGCCGCCCGAGCGCACGATGCGCCCATCCACCAGCACATGCACGAAGTCCGGCACGATGTAGTTCAGCAGCCGCTGATAGTGCGTCACCACCAGCATGGCGCGCTCCGGGTTGCGCAGCGAATTGACGCCGTTGGCCACGATGCGCAGCGCATCGATATCCAGCCCCGAATCCGTCTCATCGAGGATGGCCAGCTTCGGCTCCAGAATCGCCATCTGCAGAATCTCGTTGCGCTTCTTCTCGCCGCCGGAGAAGCCCTCGTTCAGCGAGCGGCTCATCAGCTTGTCGTCCATCTCCAGCAGCGCCAGCTTTTCGCGAAAGAGCGGCAGGAAGTCCATCGCGTCCATCTCCTCCTGGCCGCGATACTTGCGCTGCGCATTGAGCGCCGAGCGCAGGAAATAGGTATTCCCGATGCCGGGAATCTCCACCGGATACTGGAAGGCGAGAAACACGCCTTCGCAGGCGGCTTCTTCCGGCTTCATGGCCAGCAGATCTTTGCCGTCAAGCGTAACCGAGCCATCCGTGATCTCATACGCATCGCGGCGCGCCAGCACCTGGGCCAGCGTGCTCTTCCCCGAGCCATTCGGCCCCATGATGGAGTGAACCTCGCCCGCGTTCACCGTCAGGTCGATCCCCTTGAGGATCTCGTTTCCATCCACACGCACGTGCAGATTCTTAATCTCCAGCAAACTCATCCGTCCCCTCTATTCGCTAATCGCTGTTGCCTGTCCTTCAGCCCACGCTGCCTTCGAGGCTCACGCTCAGCAGCTTCTGCGCTTCCACCGCAAACTCCATCGGCAGCTCGCGAAAGACCTGCTTGCAGAAACCGTTCACGATCATCGAAACCGCGTCTTCCGTCTTCAGTCCGCGCTGTTGCAGATAGAAAAGCTGATCCTCGCCGATCTTCGAAGTCGCAGCCTCATGCTCCATCCGCGCCGAGGAGTTCTTCACCTCGATGTAGGGGAAGGTATGGGCGCCGCACTTGTCGCCGATGAGCAGCGAATCGCACTGCGTGTAGTTGCGCGCGCCCTCGGCGCCCTTCAGGATCTTCACCATGCCGCGGTAGGTGTTCTGTCCGTGCCCCGCGGAGATTCCCTTCGACACGATCGTGCTCTTCGTGTTCTTCCCCAGGTGGATCATCTTCGTCCCGGTATCCGCCTGCTGATAGTTGTTGGTCAGCGCCACCGAGTAGAACTCACCCACCGAGTTATCGCCCTGCAGAATGCAGCTGGGATACTTCCACGTAATCGCTGAGCCCGTCTCCACCTGGGTCCACGAAATCTTCGAATTCCGCCCGAGGCACTTGCCGCGCTTGGTCACGAAGTTGTAGATTCCGCCCTTGCCGTTCTTATCGCCGGGGTACCAGTTCTGCACGGTCGAGTAGCGGATCTGCGCATTATCCAGCGCCACCAGCTCCACCACCGCCGCATGCAGCTGGTTTTCGTCGCGAACCGGCGCTGTGCAGCCTTCGAGATAGCTCACGTAGGAGCCTTCGTCGGCGATGATCAGCGTGCGCTCAAACTGCCCCGTCTCCTGCGCGTTGATGCGGAAATAGGTCGAGAGCTCCAGCGGGCAACGCACTCCCTTCGGCACGTAGACAAACGATCCATCGCTGAAGACCGCCGCGTTCAGCGCTGCATAGAAGTTGTCCGTATGCGGCACGACGGAGCCGAGGTACTTCTTCACCAGCTCCGGATGCTTCTGCACCGCCTCCGAGAAGGAGCAGAAGATGACCCCGATCTCCGCCAGCTTCTCCTTAAAGGTGGTCGCGACGCTGACGGAATCAAAAACGGCGTCCACGGCGACATTGGCCAGCAGCTTCTGCTCGGCCAGCGGAATGCCCAGCTTCTCATAGGTCCGCAGAATCTCCGGATCCAGCTCGTCGAGGCTGCTCAGCTGCTTCTTCTGCTTCGGCGCCGAGTAGTACACGATGTCCTGGTAGTCGATGGGCGCGAATCTCACATTCGCCCACCGCGGCTCGGCCTGCTTCCGCTCCTGCTGCACCCAGTACCGGTAGGCGTTCAGTCGCCACTCCAGCATGAATCCCGGCTCCTGCTTCTTCGCCGAGATCATCCGGATCACATCCTCGTCCAGCCCCTTCCGGATCCGGTCTTCCTCAATCTCGGTCACGAAGCCCCACTCGTATTCCCGGCTGGCCAGCTCGTGGACCACATTCATATCCGTGCTCATTCAGCTCTCCTGCGTATCTCTCAGACCGCCTCCGGACCCGCTCTCCGGCCCCGCTCCGCCACACCGGAAATATACGACTAAAGCAGTCCTATATCAGAGTGTAACCCCGCGCCGCGCCGCTTTCAACCTCGGCACTCAGGAAAAATCCCTCCTTTCCCTTCGATGCCCCACCCTCCTCCACCGCTTCACCGGGCCGCAATCCAGACCCCACCCCGTCTCCCAGGCGCCTTGCGCCCCTCCACGCCCCAAAAAGGTCGCTCGCCGTCTCCCTGGATCGCGGTTGCGGCGGTCACGCCCGAAATCGCACGAGGCAGCTATCCCCAACGGTGCCACGGTGATGGGGACGGTCCGGCGAGTACTCTGGTCTCCGCAGTCTTCATCTTGTGCCGCCTGTACCTTGTGCCCCCCGCACCTGCCTTCTCCCCGTTACCTCCGTTCCCCCGCCCCTGCCTCCCGCGTTCGCCATCACCGTAAAATCCTGCCCGCCACTGCTACACTGCCCCGCAGAATCCCTGCTCATGCTCTTCAAGGCCCTCAGCGCCGCCGTCTATGGCATCGACGCCAACATCATCGACGTCGAGGTGGATTTCTCCAGCTTCAAGGCGGAACAAGAAAGCTTCTCCACCGTCGGCCTCCCCGACGCCGCTGTCCGCGAATCCCGGGATCGCGTCCGCGCCGCCATCCGCAACTCCGGCTTCGACCTCCCGCCAACCCACATCACCATCAATCTGGCCCCGGCCGACCTGAAGAAGGAAGGGTCCGGTTTCGACCTCCCCATCGCGGTCGGCATTCTCGGAGCTTACGGGGCCCTCCAGCTCCGCGATCTCACCGACTTCCTGCTCATGGGCGAACTGGGCCTCGACGGGGGGCTGCGGCCGGTTCCGGGCATGCTGCCGGTGGCCGTCGCCGCCCGGGAGCGCGGCATCAAAAACCTCCTCATCCCCAAAGCCAATGCGCGGGAGGCCGCCGTGGTCGAGGGGGTCAGCGTCTATCCCGTCAACACTCTGATCGAAGTGCGCGATCTCCTGAATCAGGCGGGCAACGGCGGCATTCACGCCCAGCCCTTCCGCGTGGAGGCCACGCAGGTGCTCGGCGAGCTGCAACACTTCGCGCTGGACTTCGCCGATGTCCGCGGCCAGCAGACCGCCAAGCGCGCCCTCGAAGTCGCCGCCGCCGGTGGCCACAACATATTAATGATTGGCCCTCCCGGCTCGGGCAAAACCATGCTCGCCCGCCGTCTCCCGTCGATCCTCGCGCCGCTCACCTTCGACGAGGCTCTCGAAACCACCAAAATCCACTCCGTCGCCGGCGTCCTCGATGCCGAAGCCGGCCTCGTCACCCAGCGTCCCTTCCGTGCTCCCCACCACACCATCTCCGACGCCGGCCTGATCGGAGGCGGCGTCATCCCCCGCCCCGGCGAAGTCTCGCTCGCCCACAATGGCGTCCTCTTCCTCGACGAGCTGCCCGAGTTCCCCCGCAACGTCCTCGAAGTCCTGCGCCAGCCCCTCGAAGACCGCCACGTCACCATCGCCCGCGCCTCCATGTCGCTGACCTTTCCTGCGGCTTTCATGCTGGCGGCGGCCATGAACCCCTGCCCCTGCGGCTATTTCAACGACCGCACCCGCGAGTGCCACTGCACCCCGCCACTCATCCAGCGCTACGTCGCAAAAATCTCCGGCCCCCTCCTCGACCGCATCGACATTCACATCGAAGTCCCCGCCGTCCAGTACAAAGAACTGCGCGGAGCCGCCGCCATCGAGAATTCCGCCACCATCCGCGCCCGCGTGCTGGCCGCCCGCCAACGCCAGCGCCAGCGCTTTGCCGCCGCAAAGGAAAGGATCTTCTCCAATGCCCAGTTGGGCACCCGCCAGATCCGCGCTCACTGCGAACTGAGCGCGGACGCCGAAAAGCTCCTCGAACGCGCCATGGTTCAGCAGGGCCTCACCGCCCGCGCCCACGACCGCATCCTGAAGGTCGCTCGCACCATCGCCGACCTGGAAGGAGCCCAGCATCTCGCCGTCCCCCACATCGCCGAGGCCATCCAGTACCGCACCCTGGACCGCAGTTACTGGGCGGGATGAGATGCGCCTGCCCAACGCCTCTCGAATCGCGCGAGCCCTTGCTTTACTGACCTGCGGCTTCGAACAGCTTGAGGGCATCTACATCCGCGGTGGGATGGCGCTTCAGCCTGCCGCTCTGCTGGAGGTCTCACTCCAGGGGTTCTCCCCAAAAATTGTCAAGAGGAAGCCCCGCAACCCAAAGTAACGTCAGCTCATAACAAACCACTTACAAGCCAGCTTTCCCAAAGAAACCTGGCGGCTTTTCACTCAGCGCTTGGTATTCTGATTATAGAGAGCAGAAAAGAAAAAGCCGCCTCGCACGAGGCGGCTTTTCCATGTCTGCTCGAAGATCCGTTCTCACCCATCTTTCATGGAGATTCCCATGCCCGAGCAGCCCATCCCCGAACCCGTTCCGCTTTCTTCAGGCCCCTTCGATCCTGGCCGCGCCCAGCCCATGCCCCAGTCCAGGCCCTCTTGCCGCGCCCTCACCGTCGACGGCCACCGCTGCAAAAACAAAGTCCTCGGCGGACTCCATCTCTGCTTCTCCCACTACCGCAACCGCCGCCCTGCCCTGCCCGAGCCGCGCAGCGTCTCCGTTCCCCTCCTCGAGGACCGCTCCGCCATCCAGCTCCTCGCCACCCAGATCCTCCACGGCCTCCTCTCCCACCGCCTCGATCCCCTCCGCGCCCGCGTAGCCCTCTCTGCCCTCCGCATCGCCGCCCTCACCGTCCCCGGTCTCGTCGTTCCGGCCCGCCCGCGGCAGAACGCCGCACCCGACGCCCCCGAGGATGCCGTCTGCCGCCTCGGCCGCGATCACGAAGACTTCATCAGTGCCGACGGCGATCTCTCCCAGCCCTCCCTCAATCCCTCCTGCTCCGTCGCCGAGTCGGTCCACGCCGTCTGCGAGCTGCTCGATTCGCTCGCGCCCGCCAGCCGCTGCCACCCCGAATTCGAGCCCGCCGATCTGCCCACGCCCGACCCCGGCCACGATTGGGAGCGCTGTGCCTGCTTCAGCTGCAGCGACCTGCGCGAACGCACCCGGCAGCGGGCCGACCAGCTCCGCGCCGCCACGGCGGGGTAATACCCCCACGGTATTACCCCGCAAACCCTGCGGATGCAGGCACCTCCGTCCACCCCACCCAAATTTTTTCCTGGGCCGCCCGGTGCCCACCCTCTTCGCCCGCGGTTTGTGCGGCCAGGGTGGGAAAGTCACCAGGGTGGGCGGCACGTTGCTGTACCGTAGAACTGATACCTGAGGAGCTGCCATGCAAGCACTCGTCAAGGCCCGCGCCGAGCGCGGCCTGTGGCTCGAGGATGTCCCCGAGCCCGCATACGGCATCAACGACGTTCTCATCCGCGTCCGCAAAACCGGCATTTGCGGCACCGACGTGCACATTTATCAGTGGGACGAGTGGGCGCAGCAGACCATCCCCGTGCCCATGGCCATCGGCCACGAATTCGTGGGCGAGATCGCCGCTGTCGGCTCCAACGTCAGCGACTTCCGGGTGGGCGACCTGGTTTCCGGAGAAGGGCACGTGGTCTGCGGCCGCTGCCGCAACTGCCTTGCCGGCCGCCGCCATCTCTGTGCCCATACCTCCGGGGTGGGCGTGAACCGCCCCGGCGCCTTCGCCGAATACATCGCCCTGCCCATAACCAACATCTGGCGCCACCACGAGGGCGTGCCGGAAGAGATCGCCGCCATCTTCGATCCCTTCGGCAACGCGGTGCACACGGCGCTGGCCTTCCCGGTGCTGGGCGAGGATGTGCTCATTACCGGAGCGGGGCCGATCGGGCTGATGGCGATCCCCATCGTTCGCCACGCCGGTGCCCGCTATGTGGTAATCACCGACCTGAATCCCTTCCGCCTGGAACTGGCGCGCAGGATGGGCGCGACGCTGGCCGTCGATCCGCGGGCAACGCCGCTCCGCGAAGTGCAGAAACAGCTGGGCATGCAGGAGGGCTTCGATGTGGGGCTGGAGATGTCGGGCAGCCAGCCGGCCTTCGTGGAGATGCTGGACAACATGTGCCACGGCGGGCGGATTGCCATGCTCGGAATTCCGGCGAAGCCCATGGAGATCGACTGGCGTAAGGTCATCTTTAATATGCTGACCATCCGCGGCATCTACGGCCGCGAGATGTACGAGACCTGGTACAAGATGTCGGTCTTCGTGACCTCGGGCGTCGATATCTCTCCCGTCATCACCCACCGCTACAGCTACCGGGACTTCCGGAAGGGATTCGAGGCGATGATCAGCGGCCAGACGGGCAAGGTAATCCTGGACTGGACGGCGGCCTGAGGAGGGCCCGGGATATGGGGAAGGCGGGAGGAACAACGACGCGGCGGGAGTTTGTCTCCGGATCCGCCCTGCTGACTGGCAGCCTCGGACTGGGGCTGAGTTCGGGCGGCAGCCAGGCGCAGACCGAACCGCAACCCGAAGCAGGCGACAGAACCGTCGAAGGCGGGTTCTCCACCTTTCAGCAGCGGCGCCGCGAGGCGCTGTGGAGCCTGCTGGGGGATCTTCCCTGGACGCATGAGCCTGCCCCGCCGCGGGTGGTGAGCACGGAAGAGCACGACGAGTACACGCTGGAGCGGCTGGTCCTCGACCTGAACGGGGTCGAGCCAGTTCCCGCTCTCCTGCTGATCCCGAAGCGGCTGCAGCACCCGGCGCCGGGGCTGCTGTTTATCCACTGGCACGCGGGGGAGTATGGCCTGGGGAAGGAACAACTGCTGCGCGGAACGGAGGTGCAGCCCGCCTATGCTCCGGTTCTGGCCCGGATGGGCGTGGTCACCCTGGCCATCGACAGCTGGTGCTTTGGGGAACGGCAGCACGACGCGAACGGACGGCGCGGCGAGGAAGACACCTTCAAGCTGATGCTGTGGCGCGGGCAGGTGCTGTGGGGCATGATGATGTTCGACGAGTATCGCGCTCTCTCCTTTCTGGCGAGCCGCCCGGAGGTGGATGCGAAGAGGCTCGGCGCGATGGGCATGTCCATGGGATCGACCAAGGCCTGGTGGCTGGCGGCGCTGGATCCGCGGGTGTACATGACCATCGACATCTGCTGCCTGACCGATTACGAATCGCTCATCGCGGAACACAACCTCAGCGGGCACGGCGTCTACTACTTTGTTCCTTCCCTGCTGAAGCAGTTCAGCACAACGGGGGTCAACGAGCTGATCGTGCCCCGGCCCCATCTCAGCGTCAACGGGCGCAAGGATCCCCTCACCCCGCCAGCCGGGGTCGAGAAGATTCGCTCGCGGCTGCTGCCGCTCTACCGGGAGTACGGGCGCGAAGAGGATTGCCGCATCGAGCTGTTCGACTGCGCCCACCAGGAACTTCCCGTCATGCGGAGTACGATTATCGACTGGATGCGGAGATATCTGGCCGTGGCGTAACCCGAATCCCCGGGACAGGGTGGTGCGGACCGGCGATTGAGTGCGGCTCTCGGCCTGCGTGGCCGCGGCCAAACCCCGCGCTCCTTCCAGAGCCGCTCCCACGCTGAAATGCAGCCAGCGGCGGGATTGCGGGGCTGCAGGTGGCGCCAGGGCCCGGAACCCCCACAGGCAGACGAAGCCTCATTCAGCTCCGGAAATCCCCGACAGAACCGGTCCCTTCCCTCGTCCCAGCGGCACAGCCGCCTCCAGAGCCCGTGTGACAAATGCCTTGGCCCCCCGTACGGCCTCAGCCTCACCTTCCCCTGCCAGCAACCGGCAGAGCAGCGCCGACGAGAAAGCGCACCCCGTCCCGTGCGTGGACGTGGTCTCGACCCGCTTTCCGGCAAACCACTCCTCCACGCCTGAGGCCGTCCGCAGAAAGTCGTCCGGTGCTTCCAGGTGCCCGCCCGTAACCACGACGTTCAGCCCCGGCGCCCGCATTGCCAGTCTCCGTGCCAGTCCGGGAATGGCCTCCCGCCCGCCCGCCGTCTCACCCACGAGAGCTGCCAGCTCCTCCACATTCGGAGTCACCCAGCCCACCGCCGGCAGCAGATCCTCCCGCAGGGTTCGGATGCCTTCCGCATCCAGCAACTCCGCGCCGGAGCTCGACCGCAGAACGGGATCGAGCACCACCCCCGCCCGCGGCAAGCCCGCTCTGCGCAGAAAGCCCGCAACCTCCCGCACCGCCTCTTCCCTGCCCAGCATCCCGATCTTCACCCCGGCAATCTCCAGGTCGTCCGCCAGGCAATCCAGCGTCTCCCGGATCATCGGGCCCGAAACAGGACTCACTCGCCGCACTCCCTGAGTGGACTGCACCGTCAGTGCCGTGATCGCCGCAACGCCGTAAAGTCCGTGAGCAGCGAAGACCCGCAGGTCAGCGGTGATGCCGGCGCCGGAGGACGGATCGAAGCCGGCGACGGTGAGGGCAACCGGACGATCTCGGCCATGGGCGATTACGCTGTTGACAAACGAGCACTCCGGGCGCAAGGTCATCTCCTGTGATTCTCGGGCAGCGCGGCCGCCTCTGCCTGCCATCGTAACCCTGCAGGTCTTCCGCTCCGAGCTGGGCGGTCCAGGCTGCGAGGGAGACCTGTTTCCTTTCTGGTAACCCTGCACGGTCGCCGACGGCTACCACAAAATGCCCGAATCCGCAAGGGGCGAAAGGAAATAAATCCAGATGATTGTTTGACTTAGCGCCTTGGCATTTCTACAATTTGAGGAGGAGGATCATGAACGCTATCCGACGATCAGACAACGAGAGTCGTCCTCGCCGCAGGTTCGCTCTTCTCGGCACGGTGCTTGCCGTGGTGCTGGGCGTACTGGGCGCGCAGGCCGCCGCCCCCGGCGACCATGCCGCAGCGGCCCGCCCGCAGCGAGGCCATCATCACTGGTATCAGTTCGGAGTCGCATCCTGGTACGGCCGGTTCTTCCAGGGCCACACGACGGCCAGTGGCGAACCTTACAATGAAGACGCTCTTACCTGCGCGCACCGCACGCTTCCACTTGGCTCAGTGCTCCGCGTGACCAACCTGCGGAATCATCGTTCCGTTGTGGTTCGGGTCAATGACCGCGGTCCGCTGCCGCCAAACCGGGTTATCGATCTTTCCTGGGCGGCTGCTCACCTGCTGGGTTTCAGCCAGAAAGGCCTCGCTCCCGTCGAGATCCAGCTCATTGGCCCCAGCCCTGAAGTAGCCCAGCTGAATTCGCCCGCCCCTCAGTCCGACGCTCAGACCGCGGCGCGATAATCCCCCAGTATCTGAACCCCGGCACAGCGCCCAGGGCGCTTCGCACTGCTTTTTGCCGGGGTTCGCCGGGCCCCTGGGCCGCGATCGGAAGGTTGATGCAGCGCCCGGCCCTCATTCTGCCGATGAGCGGGAGGCACTGGTGTGCCACGATGGAAGGAATATGGATTCCCGTCTGATCGTAGCTCTGGATTACCCGCAGGCCGCGTCGGCTCTGGAACTGGCCGGACGTCTGGAAGGGCTCTGTTCCTGGTTGAAGGTGGGGCTGGAACTGTACCTTGCCGAGGGCAACTCGATTGTGCACGAGTTGCGGAGGCGGGGTTTCTCTGTCTTCCTGGACCTGAAATTTCACGATATCCCGAATACTATTGCGGGAGCGGTACGCTCGGCGGCTGCCGCGGGAGCGGAAATGCTGACCGTCCACGCGGCCGGAGGACCTGCGATGCTGGCGGCCGCGGCCGCGGCGGCAGATTCGCTCCCCCACCCGCCCAGGCTGCTGGCAGTCACCGTTCTCACCAGCATGGATCACGAGCAGCTTGCGGCCGTCGGCGTGGCCGATTCCCCGGCTCGCCAGGTATTGCGGCTTGCCCATATGGCATCCGCCGCCGGCATTTCAGGTTTCGTGGCAAGCGCACAGGAGGTACGCGACCTGCGGCGGAGTTTTCCTGCCGCTGCGCTCGTGATTCCGGGAATCCGGCCGTCGGGCAGCCGAACCGAAGACCAGAAACGGATCGCGACTCCTGCCGCCGCTCTCGCCGACGGAGCAGATTTCCTGGTTGTCGGGCGTCCCATTACGCAGGCTGCTGATCCCGCGGCCGCTGCCAGCGCCATTTTGGAGGAAATGCGAAGCGCATCCGGAGTGGGCAGCTAATCAGCCTGGCTGGGATTGCGCCCGCACTGAGAGATCCGTCATGCCTGAACTGCCTGAAGTGGAGACGATCGCGAGCGGTGTCAACCGGCGCGTCCAGGGGGACTCGATTGTGTCCGCCTGGTTCTCCTTATATAGAGAGCCCTGCAGGACGCCGGCTGCAGAAATGGCTCCGGCGCTCGATGGGCGGCGGATCGAACGGGTGCGACGGGTGGGTAAGCATATCGTCTTCGATCTTTCCTATCGGGGAGCGGCATCCGCCCAGTGGATTGTCCACCTGGGGATGACCGGGCGGTTGCTGGTGTCGGTGGCCGCAGTTCCGGTGCCGCCGCATACGCACGCGATACTGCGGCTCGCGTCAGGGCGGGAGCTGCGTTTTGTCGATGCGCGGCGCTTTGGGCGGCTGGCACTGCACACGGCGGAAGGGGGTGGTTTTGCCGGCCCCGGCCGGGAGCCCCTGACCATCTCCAAAGAGGAGTTTGCTGCCTTGTTCTGTGGCCGGAAGCTTTCAGTCAAGGCAGCTCTGCTGAATCAGCGGCTGCTGCATGGGATTGGCAATATTTATGCGGATGAGAGCCTGTTTCGCGCCGGAATCCGGCCGACCCGCGTTGCCGGCAGGCTGGCACGGGAACGCCTGGACCACCTGCACACGGAAATCCGCGCAGTGCTCACAGGGGCCATCCGGGCGGGCGGATCGTCGGTCTCCGATTATGTAGACGCAGATGGGGTCCGCGGCTTTTTCCAGACAGAGCATCGGGTGTATGGGCGCGAGGGTGAGCCGTGTGCCGTATGCGGCACGCGAATTCGGAAGATGGTGGTCGCCGGACGCGGGACGCATTATTGTCCCCGCTGCCAGCGGTAGTCGTTCCTGGGGCGGATGGGAGCGATGGGCCGGGATTGGATGGGTGAAAAATTCCATCTACGGGAGGCGCACGAGGAGACGGGAGCCGCAGGCTTATGGATTTACGGAACACTGGCACCATAGTTCTACGAGAATCGGAAGGATGGCAAGCCGGGCGCTGCACTTAACCTGTTGATTTCATTAAGGAAGGGCAACGGCATGACAATTGCAATCCATGGAATTGCCAGCGACGCACAGACCCTCCCAAAGACGAGAGGGTCATGCGACAGAGATTCCGGCCGAAGAGAGCAGATCTTATACAGATTTTGCCCCGGCCGGAAGATTACCGGTCCGATTCCGCCACGAGGATGAAGGGCGACTTTCAGGGAGGCCAGTGACTGGCCATGAGTCGGAAGAGCCATCCGGGCGCCGGGTGGCTTTTCTGTTGCCGCACGGGTTCCTGACAGGGTGCTGGGCGTCTCGGGACTGGTTTGCATCGGTCGGAAGGGTAACCGCATCAAACTACTTGTCAGGGAACGGCCTTGGGAGTACTATTGTCTTTACCTGTCGAGCGGCTGATGCCATGCTGTTGATCTGTAAGGCTCGCTGCCACTCTCGAGAAGTCCAGGAATTCGACCCCGGAGTTTCCGCGCTGCTGCGTGCGTAGTTTGTGGAGAGCCGGTGGTGAGCAGCGAATCAGGGTTCAGACGGCGACTCTATTGCGTTCCGTTCATCGACGTGGCATTCGGTTGCGTTCCGTGACTCCACTCCCGAGCCTGCCAGAATGGGCGCTGCGGGAGCGGGAAGGCCACAGGGACGGCCAGGCACGCCACAACATCAACCTTTCGGCCATTGCCTTCTGGAGGCATCCAGATTGTTGAGGCCGGAGCCAGGCCGTTTCTACCGATCCTGAAGTCCGGATGAGGCGCAGCGGACGTGGCCGCTCGCGCCGCGGACAGAAATCGGGAGTGCAGTACGCGAAACCGGGCCAGGAAACCAGGAAGTTCAACGCACCAGGAAGTGCAAGCATGACAACAGAGCAGAACCAGCCTCAGGCTCCGGCGGAAGTCCCCGCCGTGGCTCAGGCATCGAATCAGGGCCAGGGGCAGAACCCCGGACAGGGTGGACATCGCCGTCGCCGTCGCAGAAGAAAGGGCAACAAGCAGGCCGCACAGGCGAATGGACAGGCGCAGCAGCAACAGCAACAGGCGCAGCCACCTGCACAGAAACAGAAACCCAGACCGCAGCAGCCCTCCAGCCAGAACCGGTTCTTCAAGAACAGCGGAAGCGGGCAGCCGCAGGGCCAGGGTGGCGGTCGACGCCGCAACAAACAACGGCGCCAGCAGGTATTTGTCGGCCCCATGGACCACAGCTACCGCGCTGTGAACGGTAACGTAGCCGATGCGCCGCCTTCGACGATTGAATTGCGCAACGGCAACGTGAACGGCAACGGCTTCTATGCCGAGCCGGCGGCATGGGAAGCTCCGCCGCCGATGCGCGAAGATGCTCCGACCCGGATCTACTGCTTCATCGAAGATCTGTTTTTTCTGGCGAAGATCAACGAGACCGCACGCAAGCTGGGCGTCAAGGTGGCCTTTGTCAAGAACGATAAGGAAGTGGTAGCGAAGCTGACTACAGGCCCGGAAGAAGAGCGGCCCTCGCTGGTGGTCTTCGATCTGAACAATACCGCCGCCAAACCGCTGACGCTGATCCCGCGGCTGAAGGCAAAGCTCAAGCGAGGCACGTCGGTCATCGGCTTCCTCTCCCATCTGCAGGGCGATCTGAAAGCCAAGGCGCTCGAAGCCGGCTGTGACATGGTGATGCCGCGCTCCGCCTTCTCGCAGAACCTGCCCACGCTGCTGCGCCGGCACGGCCTCGACGAAGAACAGGAAGTGGAATACGCGCAGGCCTGACGGGCCTGAGCGCAATGGCAGACGAGCAGGCGCGGCCTGCTCGTTTTCTTTTTTGGGCACGGAGCTGGCCCGAAACTTCCGCGGCGTGGCTCTGATCGCGTTCCAGTCCCGGGGACCCGGAGGTTCCCGGGGATACTGAAGTAGTCACTTGACAATCCTGTCCGGGAGCGATACACCTTTCAATACTGAAGTAATTACTTCAATATTGAAAGGGAGCCTCGTCATGCCGGAGCCCTCTGTGATTCACAGCACCTTTGCGATTGAGCGCCGTTACCCTCATGAGCCGGAGCGGGTCTTCGCCGCTTTCGCCGACCCGGAGCTCAAGCGCCGCTGGTTCTCTCCTGGCGCGGATCAGGAGACGGAGCCATTCAGCCTGGACTTTCGCGTCGGCGGAACGGAGCGCGTGGCTTATCGTCTCGCGCCCGGGCTTCCTGTCTCCGGCGTGATCGCGAATGAGGGCGTGATCCAGGACATTGTTCCGAACCGGCGTGTGGTCACGGCATCCACGATGGCCCTGAACGGCAGGCGCTTCTCCTCGTCGCTGGTGACCATCGAGATACTGCCGGCGGAAGGGGGAACGGAGCTGATCTGCACGCATCAGGGAGCGTTTTTCGAAGGCGCGGACGGACCGCAGATTCGAGAGACGGGGTGGCGGCACCTGCTCGATCAGCTAGGGAAAGAGCTGGACAGAGCGGCGCAAGACTGAATCGGATGAAACGGCCGAAACCGAACATCGATCCGATCTTTCACGCACTGGGAGATCCGACGCGGCGGGCGATCCTCGACCGGCTCAGCCGGGGGCCTGTTTCGGTATCGCGGCTGGCGGAGCCGCTGGGAATCACAGTAACGGCGGTCGCCCAGCATCTGCACATCCTGGAAGACGCGGGGCTGGCGCTGACGGAGAAGTCGGGCCGGGTGCGCAGCTGCCGCATCGAGCCGGCAGGATTCGCTGTGCTGGAGCAGTGGATTCGCGAGCACCGCACGATCTGGGAGCGCCGGCTCGACCGGCTCGACGACGTGCTGGCGAAGCGGTGGCCGGACAAATCCAGGTGAATCAGCAGCGCTCGAACGGGGATGCGTTCGCGGGACGCTCCCAGGGCTGGAGGATCTTGACGGAGGCCATTCCGGCGGCCGTGGCTGCCTGGATTCCCATTTCGGTGTCCTCGAAGACCAGGCAGGATTCCGGCGGAACGCCCAGGCACTGCGCGGCGAGCAGAAAGGCCTCGGGATCGGGCTTGCCCTTGCGGTAATCGCCCGCACAGACCATCACGTCGAATTTGTCGAGAAGACCGAGCGCCTTCAGCGAGGCGGTAACTGATTGGCGGGTGCTCCCCGAGACAACGGCAAAGGGGATGCGGCCGTACCCGGCCTCAACCTGTTCCAACACCTCGGGCACGGCGGTGAGTTTCGGCAGCAGCTCGTAGTAGAGGCTCTCCTTGCGGTGGGCTATGGCCTCAACGGGCATGGCCAGTCCCTGCTGCTCATTCAGGCGAGAGATGATCTCCTTCACGGGCAGGCCGCCCCACTGGTAGAAGAGATCTTCAGGGAGTTCGCATCCCCACTCGGCAAGCACCTGCTTCCAGGCGATGTAGTGCAGCGGCATGGAGTCGGCGAGGGTGCCGTCACAGTCGAAGAGCCAGGCGCGGAAATTGCCTGCAGGCAGGGTCAGTTGCATAAGTTCTGGTTCGATTGTATCGGGGCGGCTCGGGGTTTCCGGGGCGCGCCTCCGCGCAGCGCGGCCGCGTGAAAGCTGCTCGCCCTGAGCCGCGGGCGATAACTCTCACGTCTCGGAAGAGCTCGTTCCCATTTTGGGAGCAAGCTGGCCGGAGAGCCAGACTTCACCATTCCATCGCGTACTGCGGGGAAACGGCGGCCATCCCGGCGGGTTTGGGTTCGCTGGCGAGGTCGAGCACCAGGCGTTCGAGGACCAGGCGTTTGTCCGGGGGCTGGGAACGCAGCTCCAGATCGGCGCGGGCGATGAGGCGGAGGGCGCGCATCAGCTCGCGGCGGGATTTGTAGCGGCGGGCCTGGCGGATGACGTCTTCGGCGGCGAAGGGAGGCATGCGGAAGCCCTGCCAGAGCGCCTGCCAGATGGCCCTGGAATCGCGCACGTTCTTCTCGAGAATGACCAGCATCTGGCGGAAGGTACGGGCCAGCATGTAAAGGTGTCCGATGGCCGCGTCTTCTCCGCCGTCGGAGGCATTCAGCAGGCCGTGCAGCAGGCTCACCGCCCGGGCGCGATCCTTCGCGGAAATGGCATCCGTCAGTTCGTAGAGCGACCGCTGCCTGGCGGCCAGCACCATCGTCTCCACATCGCCCAGCGAGACGCGGCGCCTCGCTCCGGCAAAGAGCACCAGCTTTTCGAACTCGCCGGCGATGAGCATCATATCCGCGCCGAGGGCGTCGGCCAGCTCGCGGGCGGCATCCTGATCGAACTGGACCTCGCGGCGTTTGGCTTCCGCGCCGATCCACTTCAGGGCGTCGGCTTCACCCGCGCGAGCCAGTTCCACCAGCCCGCAGCAGTCGCCGAGAGTCTCGCGAATGCGGTCGTAGCGGTTCCGGTCGTCCAGATCCATGCGGCGCGGGTCGGAAGGGATGCGGAGATGGTCGGCCACAAGGATGACAAGCGCCTGGGGATTCGGGGAACGGAAATAAGCCTCGATGGCTGCGAATTCGTCCTTCTTTGCGCCGCGGGTGTACAGAGTTTTGAGGTTACGGACGAAGATCACCTGAAACGGAGCCATCAGGGAGGGGGTACGCGCCCGGTCCAGTGCCTCAAAGATACTGGTTTCGGCCAGGTCGAGATCCGAAAGGCAGAACTCCCGGAGGTCGGCGGGAACGAGGGCCTCGATGATGGCGTGGCGGCAGCGCTCGTACAGGAAGAAATCGTCGCCAACGAGGACATAGCCCGGCCGCAGCCGGTTTTCCCGGAGTTCCGCCAAAAAACGATCCGTCGATGCGAAGCCGACACCCACCCGCTCTCCAGTCTACGATTTGCAGGCGATCGAGCCAAGGCGGAACTGGCGCGCTCGACTGCCGCTGGTTATCAGTGCCGCGGGGGGAGCGTAAAGGTGACGGAGACTTCGCCCTCCACTTCGACCGGCTGACCGTGCTGGAGATATGGATGGAAGCGCCATCCGGCCACGGCCACCATGGCGGCGTGCTGGAGAGCCGGAGGCCCGCTGACGGCGTGCACGCTGGCCACCAGTCCATCGCGGCGAACCACGACCGCAACAAGCACAGTGCCCTGAATTCCGAGGCGTCGGGCGTCGGGCGGGTAACTCGGCGGCAGGCCGCCGGGAATCCTGCGGGCCTGCAGCACGCTGACCGGGAGATGGACGCTGACCGGGACGGGAGCCGCTCCAGGCGGCGGCGTAAACTCCGCCTCGGCAACAGAACCGAGGGACTCGATTTGTTCGAGAGTCAGGTCGATTTCCGATCCGGGCTCCTGGAGGAATCGAATTTTGCGAGCCAGCCAGCGGCCCTCAAACTGCACGGGGGAGTCAAAAAGCGCTTCGATCCCGATGCCCTGTTCGAGACGCAGCACGGGAGGATTCCCTGAAAAGCACGCTTCATAGGCAGAAGCGAGGCGGCCGGACTGCGGTGCGAGCGCCAGATCGGGGCCGCGGGAGACACAGCGCAGCGAGACGCCGTTGCTGGTGGTTTGCGAGGCAGCCAGAGGCGAGCCGGCCTCGGAAGGCAGGGGCAGGCGAATGGCGTCATCCACCAGGTCCAGGATTCTGGTGGGAACATGGGCGGAGCCGGTAAAAGCCAGTCCCTGCGGCGTTCTGTAAAGCGTCTGCTGAAAGCCGGTATGCGATTGCTCGTAGCCTGAAAAGGTCTCCCGCATGTCCGAACCGGCCCAGATGATCCTGTATCGCCGGGGACTATCCCACCACTCCTCATAGGTGCCTTCGCTCAGGATGCGTGTCGGCGCCGCCAGGATCTGCCATCGGATGCGGGCGTGCCAGGGCGTGTCTCGGTCTGCATGCAGGCCGTTGATCTCAGAGGCGATCTGAAGCAGTGCCAGGGGATTCGCAGGTAGAGCCGCGCGGGGTTTCACGGCAGTGGCTGAGGGGGACTGAGCAGGTGCTTTTGGGAAAAGCAATGCCAGCGAGGCGATAATTGCGAAAAGGGAGGAAAGATTCATCATTCTGCGGCAGGATACGGTCCCGCGGGTGGAAAGATGGCGATGGCAGCGCAATCCTTTGTCTATAGTGGTGAGAGGAAGCCCGGTCCGCGACGGCACCATACCGGGTCGGCCCCTCTCAGGGACATGATACGAAGACCTGCGCTCTCGCTGCTGCTCCTGGTCTCCGCTGCGGGGATCGCCCTTCTGTCCGGATGCGGTCCTTCACTGGGGCCCTCGAAGCCTGCCAGCCAGCTGACACCGCAGGAACAGAGCGGACACGCCATCTACGAGCGGGACTGCGCCGGCTGCCACTATGCCAATCACACCGGCGACCTGCACGGACCCAGCCTGTTCGGGGTCTTCCGGAAGAAATACCTGCCCAGCGGAGCTCCCGCCAACGATCAGCGCGCGATTCCTGTGATCCTGCGCGGGCGCAACATGATGCCGGGCTTCGGCAATCAGCTTGACGACCAGCAACTCCAGGATCTGCTGGCTTACCTGCACACACTATGAGCGTAACAGGTGGACAGCAACGGCCTCGCATTCTGCCAGGCGCAGCCGCGATCGCGCTCTGGATGATGCTGCTGAGCCTTATTGGGTTAATTGGTGTCACCACGCACCGGCTGCCCCTGGTGGTTCTGTTGCTGTGCGTGGCCTTTGCAGCCGCCGGACAGGGATTGTTCCGCATGCGTCGATGGGGCTGGGCGCTGACGCTGGCTGCCGTTTTTCTCTCCGGCCTTTACGGCATGTGGGTGCTGGTGAAGTTTCATCAGCTCCCGATGATCGTGATGGTGACGATCAATCTGATTTTCTTCTTTTACCTGATTCGGCCAGAGGTCACCGGAAAGCTCCGATAAGGCGGGGTCTCACGTTCCGTGCCCGACAAGGCTCAGAGCCAGGGAGGTGAAAAGCCGGAAAACTCGACACAGAGCAATACGGCACGGGCCCGGACAGCCGGTCAGTTGAATGGAACGGAGACAGCCGGCTTATTTAAGCCCAGTTTTTCCGGGCAGATATGCCTGGTTTCCAGACGCAGGCGTTCGCCCGGGCTGGTGTACCCGCCAATCGTGGTCATGCAGAAACGGCAGACCAGAAGGGTAGAAACTTTTCCGGAGCGGGCCGGCGGAAGCTGCCTGGGAATGACATGAGTCGTTTTGACAGATGGGTTCATCGCTTACTCTCCTCGACAGGAGTCGCGACGCGCGGATCCCTGAAGGCGGTGGATTGCTTTCGTCATTATTATCTCACGCGAAACCGTCGGATCGAATCCCACTAAAGATGCAGAGAACGATCCGCCCAATGGAGGAGCCGTCCGCAGGCATCGCACCCGCGCTCGACCGCTCCGGACGCAGCGGCTGGCTGTCGCCCGTCAAGCCGGCGAATTCTTAAAGTTTTCCCATCCAGGGCCGATTCGTTGCAGCAGGGGAGGTTTTTCCCGGGAGATTTTATGACTGCGACAACCGTTTCTCTGGCTGCTGGTCCGTCTGTTCTGATCGCATGTCCGCAAAAGGAGACGAGGGAGTATTTCGCGGAGTCCCTCGAATCGTGGCGCTACCGCGTGGAGACGGTGGAGACGGGAGCGGAGGCACTGGAGCGGCTGCTGAGCACCGTTCCTCCGGCCATCGCTCTGCTCGATATGGACCTGGCCGGGGGGGTGGAGGTTCTGGGTGAAGCGCGGCGGCAGCAGGAACGGCGGAGAAGCTGGATCGTGTTGCTCAGCGAGCATGCGGGACGGGAGCGTGTGCGGGCAGCGCTGAACTCCGGCTGCGACGATTTTCTGAAAATCCCGGCGGAATCGACGGATCTGCGCGTCCGCATCCGCGTGGCGGAGCGGGTGATGGCGCTCACCGGCCAGGTGCAGAAGCAGTCGGCAGAGCTGCGCTTCCAGGCCACGCACGACGGGCTGACGGGAGTGTGGAACCGCGAGGCGCTGCTGAGCCTGATCTTTCAGGAAACGGACCGGGTGCGGCGGATGAGGACTTCCCTCTCCCTGATGCTCCTCGATCTGGATGATTTTTCGAGGATTAATCACGACTATGGCTACCAGGACGGCGACCGGGTGCTGACGGAACTGGCCAACCGCTTCCGTCGTCAGCTGCGCAGCTATGACCTGATCGGCCGCTGCGGCGAGGACGAGTTTCTTCTGGCGCTGCCCGGTTGCACAGAGGAGAATGCGATGGTTCTGGCCAACCGTATCCAGGAAACGATCCTGGCCAGGCCCTTCGCTCTCGAAACGGAAGCGACGACGCTCACCGCCAGCTTCGGGATCGGGAGCAGCCACGGGCGCTCGCCGCTGGTAGTGCTGCGCGAAGCCGAGAGGGCACTGGCAGAAGCCAAGGTGGCCGGCAAGAACTGCGCACGGTCCTACAGCCCGGTTCCCGGTCCTCTGCTGACCGACGGAATGGAAGGTCGCGAGCGGGAAGCGGGCTAGAGAGCCCCAACGCCAGAGCCATTGCCGGCCCTGGCACCACTATCGAATCCAGGCCCGCTTTGCGCGAGCCCCTGCCGGGGAACTGGCGAGTCAGGCGCGCCCTGATTTTATTCACGCGCTGTAAACTTGCCGCCGAAACCCCCGTCTATCTCGTTGCATGCAGGAGATCGCGGGCACGGAGTTAGTGATCGGGAAAAACGAGCAGGCCATGCTGGAGCTGGCCGACTTCGACGAAGTGGTGCGTGTCTACCGGCCCCGCATTCTGCGCTTCCTGGTGTCGTCTCTTGCCGACAGAGATACGGCGGAAACGCTCACGCAGGAGTGTTTTCTGAAGGCGTGGAATGCGCGGCAGCAGTTCCGGGGCCAGTCGAGCCTGAGTACGTGGCTGACGCGGATCGCCGTGAACCTGATGCGGGACCATCTCCGCAGCCGAAGCCTTCGCTTCTGGCAGAAGACGCGCGGGGCACGGCTGGATGCAGTGGATATCAGCGACTGGGTGCCGGACGGGCGCGGTTCTCCGGAGAGTCTTGTGGTGGCGCGCAACACGGTTGCTGAGGTGTGGAAGGCCGTTGACCAGTTGTCGGCCCACCAGCGCTCGGTCTTCGTCCTGCGCTTTGTGGAGGAGATGGAACTGGAGGAGATTGCAGCGACGCTGGGGATGAATCTGAGCACGGTGAAATCCCATTTGTATCGCGCGCTGGGGATTGTTCGGGAGCGCGTGGGAGGGAGAAGATGAAGGGCCACAACAAAGCCGGCGGAGATGCGAGGCTCGACGGGAGCCACGAGGAGATGCGGGAACTGGCGGAGTCACTCAGCCTCTTCCGGTCGGCCATGCACCACATCGCGGAGCGGGAGGCGGCCAGGCCATGGGCGATGGCGCGGCCTCCGGCGCACAGGATGCGGCTGCGATTACTGCTGGCGCCGGCCCTGGCGGCGGTTGTTGCAGCGGGGGTCCTGGTTCCGCTGTACACGCACGATCATCGCCATCACGCCGAAGCTGCGGCGCGTACTGCCGCTGCGCAGCGGGCGCTGGCCGAGAACCTCGCCAGCATGGACGACACAATGTTGATGAATCACATCTTCAACGCCGTTTCCGAGGACGTTCCCGATGCGCTTCAGCCGCTTGCGGATCTGAGTGCACAGGCGGCGGCTCAAAATACTTCTGTTTCGGAGAGAAGGAATGTTACGCAGGAATAGCTTATTGGTGGTGATGCTTGCCTGCCTTGCGGGACCCTTGTTTGCACAGGGGCCGGGGGCACCGGACGGTGGTGGTTTCGGAGGTCCTTCAGGCAGGCCTCCCATGGAGCGGACATTTCATGACCGGGAATTCGGGCGGTGGTGGAATAATCCGCGCATTGCGCAGCAGCTGGGAATTACGGATCAGCAGAAGAAGGAGATGGATGATATTTTTCTGCAGCATCGGCTGAAGCTGATCGATCTGGACGCCAGCCTTGAGAAGCAGCAGACGCTGCTGCGGCCGATGATTGAAGCCGATCAGCCGAATGAGGGCAAAATCCTGGCGCAGATCGATGCGGTAGCCCAGGCAAGGGCCGATCTGGAGAAGGAGAATGCGCGGATGCTTTTCGCTCTGCGCCGGACCCTCAGCACCGATCAGTGGAACAAGCTGAAGGCTCTGCGGGCGGAGCGGCACGTGTGGCGGCAGCGGCGACAGGATGGAGGGCCGCCACAGGGGCCACAGCCGAACGGCCCTCCTTCCGGGCAGCAGGCGCCCCCCCCGCCGCCTCAACAGCCCTGAGGACGTGAAGCGGCCGGCGGAATTTAAACAAGAAGGCGCGGCCAGGGCCGCTCCTTCTTTTTCTGTCCCAGTGGCCAATTGCGCGCGGATCATCTGCACATGGCGCGCCCATCACCGAAGTGCCGTGTAAAAGCCCGGTTTCCGACGAGGGCGCAATTGACATGCCCATATAGCGGTTCTATAGTTTTCGCAGGGGGTTTGCGCGTGCGGGATTCGTTGCGCGGGCTCCTGAATCGCCACTCCTGCTCATCCCAGTCCTGCCGGGTGCTCCACTTTGGAGACCGAGTTCAGCGTCTCCTGCGGAGAGATTCCGTTCAGAATGGGAGAACGGGAACGACGATCCCCGAACTTCGCCGAGAACCGCGCTGGGCTCCAAAACCCCGCGCTGACGACGGAGAAAGCCACAGCAGGCGATCGGGCCGCGGCAGTACTGGCCAGATTCCCGGCTGCGGGGCGGAATCCGGGATCCGCCGCCAGAATCCCGGAGCAGTCAGCTATGGCACACGTCCTCAATCCTGAACAGACCGCGAGCAATCCTCTGAACACCGAACTTGAAACTCCAGCGCCCGAAGCTGTGGCGGAGCAGTCCGAGCCGTCCGTCGAATCCACCTCCAACCCGGAAGCGCAAACCGTCGAGAGCGCCGAGCACCACGAAGAGCCCGATCTGAGCATGGAAGACTTTGCCGCGGCGCTCGAGTCCTTCGACCGCGAGCAGGCCGCCGAGGCTGCGGCGCAGGCCTTCGACGACTCGGCCATCGTCTCCGGCACCGTCATCAAAATCACCGACAAGCATGTTGTGGTCGATGTGGGCATGAAGTCCGAAGGACTGATTCCCATCGAGCAGGTCGTGGACCACACCGGGCAGCCGAAGGTGCATCCGGGCAACGCCGTGGAAGTGGTGATCGAGCGCGAGGAGCCGGAAGGCGGCTACCTGCTGAGCTATGAGAAGGCGCAGCGGCTCCGAGTATGGGACACGGTAGAGAAGGCGCACACGGAGAAGACTCCGCTGACCGGGACGGCGGTGGGCCGGGTGAAGGGCGGTCTGACGGTCGACATCGGCATCAAGGCGTTCCTGCCCGGGTCGCAGCTGGAGCTGCGCCCGGTTCGCAATCTGGACGCCTATATCGGGCAGCCGATCCAGGTTCGGGTGATTAAGCTCAACAAGAAGCGCGGCAACGTGGTGGTTTCGCGCAAGGAGATCCTCGAGGAGGAGCAGGCGGAGCGGCGCACGCATACCCTGGAGCATCTCGAAGAGGGCGCGGTGCTGACGGGCACGGTAAAGAACCTGACCGACTACGGCGCCTTTGTGGATCTGGGCGGAATTGACGGTCTGCTCCACATCACCGACATGTCGTGGGGGCGGCTGACCCATCCGCGCGACCTGGTGAACGTGGGCGATGAGATCCAGGTGAAGGTGCTGAAATTCGACAAAGAGAAGCAGCGCGTTTCGCTGGGCTTCAAACAGCTCACGCCGGATCCGTGGCTCGACGCCGCCGAGCGGTACCCGATCGGCGCCCGGGTGCGCGGCCGTGTGCTCAGCGTGACCGACTACGGGGCCTTCGTAGAGCTGGAACAGGGTATCGAGGGCTTGGTGCATGTCTCGGAAATGACGTGGTCAAAGCGGATGAAGCATCCGTCGAAGATCGTCAAGCCGGGGGATGAGGTGGATACCGTCATTCTCGCGGTGAACCCGACCGATCGGCGAATTTCGCTGGGCATGAAGCAGCTGCTGGAGAATCCGTGGGAGCACCTGGGGGACAAATATCCTACCGGGACCACCGTGGAAGGCCGGGTGCGGAACCTGACCGATTTCGGCGCGTTTATCGAGATCGAGGACGGGATCGACGGTCTGGTCCATGTGAGCAACCTGAGCTGGACCAAGCGCGTGAAGCATCCCTCCGAAGTGCTGAAGAAGGGCGAAAAGGTGCGGGCCGTGGTGCTCGGAGTCGAGCCGGAGAATCGCCGGCTTTCGCTGGGGATCAAGCAGCTGCAGCCGGATGTCTGGGAGACATTCTTCGGGCATCATCGCGTAGGCGATGTGGTACATGGCAAGGTGCTGCGCACCGCCCAGTTTGGAGCCTTCGTGGAGGTTGCGGAGGGCGTGGAAGGTCTGTGCCACGTCTCCGAAGCGACCGATGCCCACGGAGTGCCGGTGAAACTGGAGCAGGGCAGGGAGTTCGACTTCAAGATCATCCGGATGAACCCGGAGGAGAAGAAGGTCGCGCTCAGCCTGCGCGCGGTGAGCGGCGAAGAAGCCAGCCGCGCCGACGTGGAAGCGTACAAACAGCCCGTTTCCAGCTCAACCACGACCCTTGGCGACCTGGTGAACTGGAAGAGAGACCGCTGACAAGGTTCTGCGAGCAACGAAGAACGCCACCCGCGGGTGGCGTTTTTCATTGCCCTGGGAAGCGCGCTGAGCGGTGAACGCCGGGGCGCCGCCTTACTTGATATGCAGATCGATATACACCTGCTTGCGCGAGTCGAAGGAGCTGATGGTTTTCGACGAACTCTTCTTCCCCTTGTACGCAGCCCACAGGGTGTAATCAGTATCGGCTGCAAGGCCGGCAAACTGCCAGGAGCCGTCTTTGGTGGAGATGAAGGTCTTGATGTTGTTGTTGCGCGAATTCTGCAGGTAAACGATGGCACCGTTGATTGGAGCATCGCCGGCCCCGAGCACCTTGCCCTGCACGTTCTTGACGCCGAAATCCTGTCCCCTCGCAGCCGGCAGCAGAACGGCCAGGGCGACTACAACCGCGAAGACCACCCGCCGCGCCGGCCGTGAAACCGAAACCGACCCGGCCACAGCACGATCAGCAAGCATCATCCTTCTTCCTCTTCTCCGAGCTCTTCCTCGTCCTCGTAATCCTCTTCGACCTTACTCAGTTCGAGAGGATCAACAGCCACTATCTCGTATTCGGTACCGCACTCGTCGCAGACAACAACGTCACCTTCTTCGACGTCGTCTTCGTCGAAATCCAGAGCACTCTCGCATTCAGGGCAAATCGGCATGAATCCCTCCACCAGCAGAAAAGAAATTCGAATCCATCAGGATGACGCACCCGCGTCGAAAAGGTTTGTCGGCAAGTCTCCGGATTGCGCCCCGGTGCAGCTTCGCGGACGTGCAGCCCAGGTTCCGGCGGTCGCCCGGAATTCCGCAGCCTTGGCTAGTGTTGAGGAGAACCGCCCCGCACGTCAAGAGTGAATCGCCTCGCCCGCCAGGGCATACTCGATAATCATGAAGATCCATGGTGTCTTCGTCTCTCTCACCGTGCTGGCCGCGCTCGCCTGCGCAGCCCGCGCTTCTTCCGGCGATGGGGCGCGGCGCGATCTGGATGCCATCGGCGCGCCCATCCAGCCGATGCCCGCAGATCCGGCGATCACTCGCGCGCTGGCGCGGATTTCCCCCGCCGACGTTCAGCACACGATCGCCCGACTGGTGGCGTTTCATAATCGGAGCACCGTTTCCAGCATAGTAAAAGACCTTCCGCCCGGCACAGGCGTGAGCGCGGCTGCGAACTGGATCGAGGCGCAGTTCCGGGGGATCTCGGCTGCATGCGGACAGTGTCTGGAGGTGCACCGTGACACCTTCATCCAGCAGCCGCAGACAGGACCGGGCGCTCGTGTTGTCGAACCTACACCGATCACCAATGTTTACGCGGTGCTGCGCGGCACCGGCTCGGCCCCGGAGCGAATGATTCTGGTTACCGGCCATTACGATTCCCGCAATTCCAGCGTCATGGACACGCACGGCGAAGCGCCCGGAGCCAATGACGATGCCAGCGGCGTGGCCGTGAGCCTCGAATGCGCGCGTGCGCTTTCGAAGATGCGATTCCCCGCCACGCTGGTTTTCGTCGCGGTGGCCGGCGAGGAACAAGGCCTCTTCGGCAGCAGGCACCTGGCGGAGATGGCCAGGCAGCAGAACTGGCAACTCGAGGGCGTGCTGAACAACGACATCGTGGGCGGCAACCGCACGCCGGGGGACCCCTTCCAGGACGAGCATGCGGTGCGCGTCTTCTCGGAGAGCATTCCGGCGAGCGCCACGCCGGAAGAGATTCGCCGCGCCGTGATGCTCGGCTATGAGAGCGATTCTCCTTCCCGCGAACTGGCGCGCGCGATTGTGGACGTGGCGCGGACCTACACCGGCGCTCCAGAGCCCTACAGCGACAAACGCATCGCCTCGGGGCTGGAACCGGTGCTCGAATTCCGCCGCGACCGCTTTCTGCGCGGTGGCGACCACTCCTCCTTCAATCAGGAAGGCTTCCCTGCCGTACGCTTCACGGAGTGGCGCGAGGACTTCAACCACCAGCACCAGGACATTCGCGTGGAAGACGGTGTGCAGTACGGCGACCTGCTGCGCTACGTCAACTTTGACTACGTCGCACGCGTTGCGCGCCTGAACGCCGCCACGATGGCCGTGCTGGCAGACGCACCGCCGGAACCGGTCAACGTGGTTTATCCACGCGAGAGAGTGTTCACGAACGCGCTCAACAACAGCACCATCGAATGGCAGGCGGGCCCTGGAACCCCCGTGGGTACGCATTACGAGATTGTCTGGCGGGCAACGGCGGCGCCGGACTGGCAGCGGTCGATTCCAGCGGAGAAGGTTCCCGGTTTCGGCGTCCACGCCGACAGCGCACCGTTGTCAGGGCAGCCCGCCCAGACGCCGCCTAACCCGGAATTCTACCGTGTGATCCTCCCCGTTTCTCGGGACAACGTCATCTTCGGCGTTCGCGGAGTCGATGCGCAGGGCCATCGCAGCCCGGCCGTGGTGCCGTGGCCGAGGAGGTAGGATCGAGGGGAAACAAGGCGCAGTTCCGCCTGCCTGTGGGCCCGGAGCGGGCCAATGAGACAATATCCCCGTGCCTCGTATCTCCTCTGGTGTTCTTGGATTTCCGGACTTCCGCGGGTTCACGCGCAGCCTCGTGCTCTGGAACCTCGCCGCCTATTTTCTTCTGCTGACTCTCGGCGTGGCATCGCGACCGGCGGCCGGCGAACTGACTGCCTTGCTCGCACTGCTGCCGGCAGCCGTGCTGCATGGATATATCTGGCAACTGCTCACCTACAGCCTCATCCATGCCGGGATTCTCGGCACGGCGTTTGAGCTGCTCTCCCTGTGGTTCCTGGGCAGCTTTCTGGAGGCGAACCACGGCGCGCGCTGGCTTGCCGAGATCTTCTTCGTGTCGGTTCTCGGCGCGGGCCTTGCAGCGGTGGCGCTCTACCTGGCCATGCCGGCGGGCGCAGGGCTGGTGCTGTACGGCTGCTACGGGGGAATTTTCGGTCTGCTGATCGCCTTCGGCGTGCTCTACGCCGACATGGATTTCATGATGTTCCCACTGCCCATGAGCATTAAAGCGAAATACCTGGTGGGGGTCTATATGCTCATCGCGCTGGCCATGCTGTTTTCCGCCCAGCGGGCCTTTGCGTTTTCGCAGCTGGGTGGCGCGCTATTCGGGTACCTCTATCTCAAAATGGCGCCCCGTCGGGGCTTCGCCTTCGCCGGACGGGAGAGCCTGTATGGACTGCGGAACCGCTATTACCGCTGGAAACGGCGCCGTGCCGCCCGAAAGTTCGAAGTTTACATGCGCAAGCACCGCGACAACTGACACCCGGCGCATACAGTTCAGAACGGGAGATCCAGCCGATCGGGTGCAAGCCGGGCGGAATGTGCTATTTGCTCAGCGAGCCGATCCTGTAGACCAGTCCGATCGAGCCGGCAAATTCGTTCTGGAAGGAGAAGCCGTAATGGGTCGACAGCCAGTCGGGGATCACGCGCACCGACCAGCGGGGCGTCACGTTGTAATCGATGGAGGGACCGACGCCCATGCCGAAGGCCAGCTTGGTGTTGTACATATCCACCATTTGCGGATAGGTATTGGGCGGGAAGCCCGATGAGAAATCGCCGTAAGCGGCGCCGATCAGGGCGTGGAATCCGACGGCGTACCTCACCGTCCGGACGACCCGAAAATCCGGCCCGAAGAGAACCAGGTGTTCCGACATGGGGGGACGCAGCGGTATCCCGAACCGGTTTGGCGCAACCCTCAGGTTGCCGTAAACGCCGCGAACGCTTGCATCGATGCCCCACGACGGGTGCAGCCAGACCGTTGCCGTGGCGTTCCAGCCCAGCAGATTGTTAGCCGCGACCTGATTACCATGGCCGGTGCCGGGATTGAAATGCGCATACTGTGCACCGCCGTAGAGGTCCCAGCGCGGGGTATACTGCGTAGCCTCGGCTCCGGGAGCCGTTGCGGTGACCTGAGCATGGAGGCGCCCCTGCGCCAGCAGCAGAGCCCCAAAACACGTCAGGGCTGCAAGACGAGACATCACGGATTTCACGCGATCCGAAACCTCAGGAATGGGGCTCTTAAAGATCAAGAGTATCACCTGGGCGGCACCATTCACTCGCGGCTCAGCTCCGCAGCACCGGCCGGATGTGCAGCTCCTTCAGCTGGGCGTCGCTGACTGGGGTGGGCGCGTTGACCATGAGATCAATGGCTTTGGCGGTCTTGGGGAAAGCGATCACCTCGCGCAGGCTGGAGGCACCGGCCAGAATCATCACCAGCCGGTCGAGGCCCAGCGCGATGCCGCCGTGCGGGGGCGTGCCGTACTGCAGGGCTTCGAGGAAGAAGCCGAAGCGATCCCTCGCTTCCTCATCCGACATGCCCAGCGCCCGGAAGATCTGCTGCTGCACATCCTGGCGGTGGATCCGGATGGAGCCGGAGCCCAGCTCGGTGCCGTTCAGAACGATGTCGTAAGCCAGCGCGCGGACGGCTTCGGGATCGGACTCCATGCGTCCGGCCTTCAGGTCGTCCTCGTGCGGCGAGGTGAAGGGGTGGTGGGCGAAGGTCCAGGTCCTGGTCTCCTCGTCCCACTCGAAGAAGGGGAAATCGGTGACCCAGAGGAATTTGTAATCGCCGGCGGTACCTTTCTTCGTGAAGGCACCATGCTCGTCCTGGAAGCGCTTTGCGAGATCGAGGCGGAGCTGGCCGGCCTTCTTGTAGAGCCAGAGGTGATCCCTGGCCGGCGCGGTGGTGCCGAGGCGGGGCGACAGAACGATGAGCCGGTTCTCCGGCTCGACGCCGGCAAGGCCGCAGTTCCTGGCGGCTGCGGCATCGATGCGCTGCGCCAGAGCTGCATACTGAGGGCTCTTTTCGAGGCGCCGCAGATCGAGGAAGGCGAGATCGGGACCGGCGGTCCGGTCGATTTCCTGGGCAAACGCCTTGCGCTGCGTGTTGCTCATCTCCACCTGACCGGGGATGACGATGGCGATGATGGGCAGGCCCGCTTCGATCTTCAGCGAGGACAGTTCCTCGGCGCTGAAGGCATCGCGGACGTCGGTCATGGGCGGCAGGCGCAGGTCCGGCTTGTCGATGCCATAGAGGCGGATGGCTTCGTCGTAAGTCATGCGCGGGAAGGGGGTACTGATCTTCTCGCCGGTGACTTCGAAGGCAGCCTTCAGAAAGCCCTCGACGACGCGGAAGATGTCTTCCTGCTGCGGGAAGGTCATCTCCAGATCGATCTGCGTGAACTCGGGCTGGCGATCGGCGCGCAGGTCTTCGTCGCGGAAGCAGCGCGCGATCTGGAAGTACTTGTCGAGGCCGGAGATCATCAGAATCTGCTTGAAAAGCTGCGGCGACTGCGGGAGTGCGTAGAAGTGGCCGGGATGCACACGGCTGGGCACGAGGTAATCGCGCGCGCCTTCGGGCGTGGAGCGCGTCATGAAGGGCGTCTCGATCTCGTAGAAGCCCTGGGAAGCCAGGTACTCGCGCACGGCGAGCGTGACCTTGTGGCGCACCTCGATATTGCGCTGCATCTCGGGGCGGCGCAGGTCGAGGTAGCGGTACCTGAGGCGAACCTCCTCGTTCTGGATGGCATCTTCGGCAGGCGAAAAGGGAGGAACCTTCGAGTCGTTGAGGATCAGCAGCTCGGTGGCGGCGATTTCGATTTCGCCCGTGGCCATCTTCGGATTGACCGACTCGGCACCGCGGAGCCGGATCTGGCCGGTGGCCGCAACCACATACTCGGGCCGCGCCTGTTCG
Source organism: Acidobacteriota bacterium (assembly GCA_021792135.1). Lineage (GTDB taxonomy): Bacteria > Acidobacteriota > Terriglobia > Terriglobales > Acidobacteriaceae > Palsa-343. The sequence continues at coordinate 225,715 of JAJYVF010000002.1, forward strand.
GCTTTGGCGTGCGCCTCGGGCGAGAGTTCGCGGTCGAGGACGATCTGCGTGATGCCGTAGCGGTCGCGCACGTCCAGGAAGATGAGGTTGCCATGGTCGCGGCGGCGGTTCACCCATCCCATGAGGGTGACGGTGGTGCCGGCGTCGGCGGCGCGCAGCTCGCCGCAGGTATGAGTGCGTTGGCGTGTGCCTAAAAAATCCAGCAAAGTCGATTCGTCCTCAAACCGAAGGCGATGGCGTCGGGGCCGCGCGCCTCACGGATAGAAATCACGGGGCCTACGGCCGAAGGTGCCTGGCGACGTCCGCACGGGGCACCCTGACCTGCTCGCCCGCAGCAAAGTTCTTCACCGTCAGAATACCGGAGCGGTGTTCATCTTCACCGAGCAGAATGATGCTGCGCGCCAGCTTATTGCCGATTTCGAAGGACTTCTTCAGGCGAAACGCGCCGTCTCCCAATTCGATCCGCAGTCCCTCGCGGCGCAGTTCGCGGGCCAGAGTCAGGGCCGGAGCATTCATCGCCTCGCCCAGCGGAGCGATGAAAGCGTCGGCCAGATTCGGAGCGGCATCCGACTGCGAGGCCTGCAGGGTGAGGATGAGCCGGTCCAGACCCAGCGCGAAGCCGATCCCCGGAGCCCTGGGGCCGCCCAGCATCTCGGAGAGGCCGTCGTAGCGGCCGCCGCCGAGCAGGGCATTCTGGGCGCCGAGGCCGCCGTGGGTGAACTCGAAAGTGGTGCGGGTGTAGTAGTCGAGCCCGCGAACAAGACGGGGATTGATGGTGTAGGGAACGCCGCAGGCATCGAGCGCGGCCAGCACGGCGGCGAAATGAGCTTTCGAATCCTCGTCGAGGTGGTCTGCGATCCGAGGCAGCGCTTCGATAATGGGTTGATCCTCGGGCACTTTGCAGTCGAGCACGCGCAGCGGGTTCGTCTCCGCGCGGCGCTGGCAGTCCGCACACATCTGAGGAGCCTTGTCTTTGAGCGCCTCGCGCAGAGCGGCGATATAGCGCGGCCGATCCGTCGAAGAGCCGACGGAGTTGAGCACCAGCGTCCAGCCCGTGATTCCCAGCTCATCGAGAAAGCTGGCCAGCATTTCCAGCACCTCGGCATCGCGGAGAGGCGACTCCGATCCGGCCGAAGGTGGCCCGATGACCTCCGCGCCAATCTGCCAGAACTGGCGGTAGCGCCCCTTCTGCGGCCGTTCGCGGCGGAACTGGGGGCCGATGTAGAAGAGTTTCCGGAGGAGGCCGGCTTCGCCGAGTTTACGCTCGATGTAAGCGCGGACGACACCGGCGGTATTCTCGGGGCGGAGGGTGAGGGATTGCGATTTCTCGCTCTGCGCCCGCGCCCGATCTTCCCACGTGTACATCTCCTTGGAGACGATGTCGGTTTCTTCGCCCACGCTGCGTGCGAAGAGTTGGGTGTCCTCAAAGATGGGGGTCCGGATCTCGCCGAAATTGTAGCGGGTGAAAACCCGCCGGGCGGTGGCCTCGACGCGGTTCCAGAGTTCAGTCTCAGGCGGTAGAAGGTCGCGCGTGCCGCGCACGGCTTTGAGCAGAGTCATGCGATTTCGTGTACACAGGCAGTTTACCGGAGAGGACAGGCAGCCTGCCGCGGACTCAGTAAGGCTGGTCGTGTGCAGATGGGACCTGCAGAAGGCGAACGCAGAGTTACCCAGTGATGGTGATTATGACCCGCAGAGCGCATCACACCGCGACCGCGCTGCCGACTGGGGTCAAGTCAACGCCCGATCGAACGGCAGCGCTTCTCTGGCTCAGATCGCAGAGCGGAAACGAAGAGCGGCAGCATGGCTCACACCCTGCTGCCGCTGGCTCTTCTGCAAGCTAATTCTTTGTCGGTGTCAATTCCATCGGCTCAGTGAGGCTGAAAACCAGCACCGAACCCCGAGGCAGATCCGCTTCCTGGGGGTGCTGCAGGAATATGTGCGTGGTGACGAGGCCCGCACCCACCAGCGATCCGACGCCGGCGCCTGCCGGACCGGCGACCGCGCCGCCGGCAGCAGCGGCAACGCCCATTCCGGCGCCGTATTCGACGGCGTCTTTGGTGTAGTGGCTGTTGGCCTGAATGGCACCTTCATCGTTACTGTGGGTCCCTGGGGCCTGCGACTCCACGACGGTGGCGTAGAGGTGATAGGCGGTGCCATCGGGCAGAATCACCACATCGGGACGCAGCCGGAGGGAGGCATGGGGTCCAAGGCGATGCCCCTCGGAGACGGCAGTGACGCGGCCGCGCATCTCCGAACCGGCCGGGATAATGATGCGGCCGTCCTTGTAGACGTTGCTGGTAACTGTACCCCGGAATGCCGCTCCCGCTGCGGTGTCGGTCGTGGACAGGTCCTGAGAGAGGCGGACGGTGATGTTGGTCGCGGCCGCCAGTTCGTTGGGATTGGAAGGCACGTAGTTGACAATGTCGTCGTCGGGATTCCAGGTACTGGCGTGCAGCTCCGCTTCCTTGTGCTGGGCATTCCAGGCGGCAATGGATTGCGCCGTGACGATGCCGTAATCGGGATCTTCAGACTGGGCTGCCGAAGCGGCCCTGGCTGAGGTCGTGGCCGGGGCTGCGGCCGGCTTCATCGGTATTGCGGCCGACGGCTTCGCCCTGGGAGCCGCCGGCGGAGGCGGTTCCGTATCGTCGTTGGCCAGGATCGTGGAGTCCGGCGGAGGGTGCGAAACCCCGGTGTACTGATCCTGATTGGGCTGGCTCTGGTTGTTTTGCGCGGTTTGCGAGGACTGGGCGAGGACCGCGGGGACGGAAATCGCGCCGGCAAGTGCGGCGGCGATCAGGATTCGGCCACTGGCGTTCATATCGACACTTCTCCTGCTGCTGATGCCGGGCCCGAAAAGACAAACCCGAACCACCAAAGAGAGTCGCGGGGCAGCAGCTGCAATTTCAAGCGTAGCCTGGAGGGCAGCCCGCTGCCATGCGCGGCGGGCTGCCCGAACCAGAGCGGTTACCTCAAGGAGTCCGGTGGAAGAGGAAAACTCGGGCGCTGCGTATACCCAGATTCGCATCGTATCTGCCGGGCGGTCTTCTACTGTGCCAGCCTGGCCTTCACGAGTTCGCTGACCAGACGCCCGTCCGCGCGCAGGCCGGAATGCTGGATACGGGCCTGCACGGCTTTCATGGCCGGCCCCATGTCTTTCGGTCCGAGGCCGGCTCCGGAGAGAGCCTCATCGACGATCTTTCTCAGCTCGTCTTCGCTGGCGGTTTTGGGGAGATAGCCTTCGATGAGGACAATTTCCCTTGCCTCTTTCGCGGCCAGCTCGGGGCGATTGCCCTTCTGGAACTGTTCGATGGAATCGCGGCGCTGTTTGATCATGGTGGTGAAGACCTGCTGCGCCTCGGGATCGCTGAGCGGGGCGCGCTTCTCGATCTCCCGGTTTTTCAGCGCGGCCTTGACCATCCGGAGGGTTGAAGTGCGTTCAGCGTCGTGGGCCTTCATGGCCGCGATCATATCCCGATCGATTTGCTTTACCAGATCCATGGGAGGGGGCTCTCCGATGCCCAAACCTTTCATTATAAGGACTCAGCTGCTGTCTGGCCGCCAGCTAGAATGGGAGGGAGGAAACCGCCATCATGATTCGTAAAACGCGACTGTTTACGCCTGGTCCGACGCCACTGCTGCCGGCAGCGCAGTTTGCCATGGCCGCCGCGGATATTCACCATCGCACGCCTGAATTCCGCGCCCTGTATGAACGCGTGCTGGGCCAGCTGAAGACCTTTGTTGGCACGAAGAACGACGTGTTACTGCTGGCCTCGTCGGGAACCGGCGCCATGGAAGCCGCCGTTTCCAACCTGACCTCGCCCGGCGACCGCGTTCTTGTGCTTTCCGCCGGAAAATTCGGCGAGCGCTGGGAGGCGCTGACGAAGGCGTTTGGCTGCCAGGTGGACCTGGTCAGCGCGCCTTACGGCGAAACACTCGCGCCGAGCGAAGTGAAGAAGGCCCTGAGGCCGGAAACGAAGGCCGTGTTCGTGCAGGCAACCGAGTCCTCCACCGGCGTCCGGCATGACATCCAGGGAATTGGCCGGCTGCTGGGCGAGTCCGGCAGCGAAGCTCTGCTGATTGTCGACGGAATCACCGGTCTGGGCACAACGAAGCTGGACGTGGACGGCTGGGGAGTGGATGTCATCATCGGCGGCTCGCAGAAGGCCGTGATGATCCCGCCAGGGCTGGCGTATCTGAGCCTGAGCGAGCGAGCGTGGAAGGCGGCCGAGACGTCGAAGAACCCGCGGTACTACTTCGACCTGAAGAAGGAACTGAAGAACGCGAAGAAGGGCGAATCTTCGTACACGCCGGCCGTGGCGCTGATTGCCGCGCTGGGCGCGGCGCTGGATTACATCGCCGTCCAGGGCGGAGGGGATCTGGCCGCCGGACGCGATGCGCTGGTGGAGAACGCCGAGACGTGTGCCGCCATGACACGGGCCGCCGTTGAAGCGCTGGGGCTGAAGCTGTTCGCACCGTCGGCTCCTTCGGCCGCGGCCACCGCCGTGCTGCCGCCGGCGGGCGTGGACTCGGGCGTGATCGTGAAAGAGCTGAAGAGCCGCTTCGCCGCCATCGTGACCAACGGCCAGGGAGAGATGAAGGGCAGGATCTTCCGCATTGCCCACATCGGCCTCTTCGATTACATGGACACCATCGCCATCATCGGCGCGCTCGAGCAGGTTGCCGCCGCAAATCTGAATCTGCCGGGATTTGCCTTCGGGCAGGCGCTGGCGGCGGCGCAGCAGGTCTTTGCTGAGCGGAGCGCCCCAGCGAAAACCGAGAAGGCACCGGAGCCGGAGCTGGCGAAGGCGTAACGGAACGAAGGCGGGGCAAACGGTCCCACCTTCCTTTAGCACAGCTGAAGCCGCGTCCCACAAACAGCGTTCGCGCCAGCAGCGTGCTCTTTTCAATCGGCAAAGATCGAGGAAACCAGGATTTTGCGGATCGCTCAGGAAAGGAAACGATGAAAGTCGTACTTGCAGAAAAGGTTTCTCCGGCGACCCTGGCTGTGTTCCAGGCTGAGCCCGGATGGGAAGTGCTGACCCACGATCAGGTGAAGAATCTTCCCGAAGCGCTGAAGGATGCCGATGGGCTGGTGGTGCGCTCGGCGGTCCAGGTGGACGATACCCTGATCGCCGCAGCTCCGAGGCTGCGCGTGATCGGGCGCGCGGGCGTCGGGGTGGACAACATCGACGCGGAGGCGGCGACGCGGCGTGGCATCGTGGTCATGAACACGCCGGGCGCGAATGCCATTGCCGTGGCCGAACTGACGATGGGGCTGATGATCGCACTGGCCCGGCAGCTTCCGCGCGCCGACTCGACGATGCACGCCGGTAAATGGGAAAAGAAGTCGCTGCAGGGCGGCGAGCTGCGCGGCAAAAAGCTCGGCATTCTGGGCCTGGGCCGCGTCGGTCTCGAGGTGGCTCGCCGCGCGCGCAGCTTCGGCATGGAGCTGCTGGGACACGATCCCTTCGTTTCGGCATCGATTGCGCGCGAGAACGCGATCCGTCTGGTTTCCGCGGAGGAGTTGTTCGCGCAGTCGGATTATCTGACCCTGCACGTGGGTCTGACACCGCAGACCGCGGGCATCATCAATGCGACGACTCTGGCAACGATGAAGAGGGGAGTGCGCATCATCAACTGCGCGCGGGGCGAGCTGATCGAGGAGAGCGCGCTGGCCGAGGCACTGAAGAGCGGGCAGGTGGGAGGCGCGGCGCTGGATGTCTTCCACCAGGAGCCCCTGAAGAACTCGCCCTTTGCCGAGATGGACAATGTGATCCTGACGCCGCACATAGCCGGCTCGACGGCCGAGGCGCAGGAGGCTGTAGGCGTGCAGATCGCGCTTCAGGTACGCGAGTATCTGAAGTCCGGTGTGGTGCAGAATGCGGTCAATCTGCCTTCGCTGACGCATGAGGAATACGAGGAGCTGGCTCCCTACATGACCCTGGCAGAGCGGCTGGGGACGTTTCTGGCGCAGTTCCCGAAGGGCGCCATCGACAGCATCCAGGTCACGTATCACGGCAGGCTGGCCGAGACCAAGACGGAGCTGCTGCGCAACTGCGCCATCGCCGGGGTGCTCGGGCATCTGGAGCAGGTGAATCGGATCAATGCCGCCTCCGTGGCCGCTGAGCGCGGAATCCGCGTGCACGAGGAGAAGAAGGAAGCACCTCTGGGCGGAGCAGGCACTGTGCTGCAGCTTTCCCTGCACACCTCCAGCGCGGAGATTACGGCCAGCGGGGCGGTTCTGCATGGCGACTCGCCGCGGCTGCTGCATCTGGACGGCATCGACATCGAGGCGCCGCTGCAGGGGACACTGCTGGCGATCCGGAACAAGGACGTACCGGGTGTGATCGGCCGGATCGGAACGATCCTGGGCGAGCACCAGATCAACATCGCGAATTTCGCGCTGGGCCGGTCGAACGGAGGCATCGGGTCGACGGCTTTGGCCGTGCTCCAGATCGACGGCCAGGTAACGGACGCGGTGCTGCAGGAGCTGCGGTCGGTGCCGGCCATCACCGGGGTGCGTCAGGTTGCGCTGTAGCTTCCCGGTAGAATGGATGTGTCGGGGTCGGGCGCTCAGGTGCCTGAGTGCCGCCAACCCCGAAAGAGCATTCAATCAATCGAGGAACACGGCACGTGCCGCTTTACGAATATCGCTGCAAAAACTGCGCTCACCAGTTTGAAAAGATCCAGAGCTTCAGCGCTCCGGAAGAGAAAGAATGCCCGGTCTGCCAGGGACCGGTCGAACGTCTGATCTCGGCTCCGGCCGTGCAGTTCAAAGGCTCGGGCTGGTATGTAACGGATTACGCCGGCAAGGGTGCGTCGAAGCGGTCCGCCAGCGCAGATGGCGCGAAAAGCACGGACGGAAGCTCCGGGGAAAAATCCGCGCCTGCTTCTTCCGGCGGAAGCGGCAGCTCGTCGGCTCCTTCCGGGGCCAGGAGCGAATCGGGCAGCTAACCGATCCTGGCCCGCGACGGCGTCAGGGCTGCGCTCTGAAGACTCTCCTCATGTGGGCGATCGCGCCGGCTCAACCCCGCTTCCGGCCCGTAAGAAGTGCGCCCCGGGCTTCCTGCAATTTTTCTGTCCGAGGCTCGTCCTGACGTCGTATTATTCCCCTTCCTGAGATTTCCACACAGAGCACGCCCCTTACGAGGCTGCCAATTACGGGTTTGCGGGGACGCGTCACAAAGGGAATGCCGCGGAGTGACCCCTGCACTTTTGGAGGTACCCAGATTTGCGTACGCAGGTGACGAACCAGCCAAAGGATTCAGATACGCTTCGTAACCGATTCGGAGAGTGGAAGACCAGCACCATCCCTCAAACCCGTCCCCGATCCCGCATCCCGGCTGGTAATCGTCTGTCCTCTTCCTGCTCCGGCTTCATCATCGCCGGACTGGCGTTCCTGACATTGTGCGCGGGTTGCGGTAATCCCGTCGTCCGCGGAACTGTGACGCCTACCGGCAACCCCCAGGTTGCTCTCTACACGATCAACCCCCAGGCGCCCGCCACCGTGCGTGTTGTGTTCGGAACGACTACCGCTTACGGCTTGCGTACCTCGAGCCGGGCAACCCCCGTGTCCGGAGTCCCTGTCGGGATCTACGTCGCCGGCATGCTGGCCAACACCACATACCACATGCAGGCGGTGGTGCAGTACAACGACGGCACGACGGTCAAAGATACCGACCATACATTTCAGACCGGAAGTTACCCGGCAGGCACCGTTCCATCAGTTACAGCCACGACAACGCCTGGTCAAACCCCGCAGCCAGGAATCGAGATCGTGAACACCACTCAATCCCCGGCGGGCATGTTTGCTGTCGATCTGTCCGGCAATGTGATCTGGGCGTATGAGGATAAACAGCCTGTCGGCCCCGACTGGCTGGCCCCCAAACTCCTGCCGAATGGTGACTTTGTTGCCCTCCGATCGCCTGCGTCATCCAGCGCCCTTAAGACGCCCTTCAATCCGTCAGAACCCAACGTCGTCCGCGAGTTCAATCTCGCGGGTGACACAGTGAAGCAGATCACCATGGCGCAACTCAACGCCGAGCTGGCAGCCAGGGGATACAGCCTGAACCTTCTGTATTTCTCCCATGACGTCACTCCCCTGCCCAACGGGCACTGGATCGTGATTGCGAACATGTTTAAGAACGTTGTGCTGAACGGGCAAACCACGCCCACCCAGGTCCTGGGCGACGTCATCATCGATCTGGATCAGGATCTCCAGCCAGTCTGGGTATGGAACGAGTTCGATCACCTGGACGTAAACCGCCACCCGTGGAACTTCCCGGACTGGACGCACACCAACGCCGTCATCTACTCCCCCGACGACGGCGATCTGATCGTTTCGATCCGTCATCAGAACTGGATCGTGAAGGTGAACTACAGCAACGGCGCCGGGAACGGTGCCATCGTATGGCGGTTAGGAGAAGGTGGTGACTTCAAACTCATCGGCGGCGTCGACCCCACAGACTGGAGTTATGCTCAGCATGGCATCAATCTGACCACCCCTTATTCCGCGGGGATCTTTAGCCTGGCTGTGATGGACAACGGAGACGACAGGATGTATCCGGGCGATACGACAGCGGAAACCTGCGGAGTCAACGGAGCACCGGCCTGCTACAGTACCGTCCCGATCTATCAGATCGACGAAAGCGCGAAGACTGCGACGCTTGAGTTCCACCAGATCGCTCCAGCGGCCCTCTATAACGCCTGGGGCGGCGATGCCCTGACGCTTCCCAATGGCGATGTCGAGTACGATCTTTGCGGCCTGGTCGGCAACCCAGGCTCCCAAATTTTCGAAGTGACCGATCAGCCGGACCCGCAGACCGTCTGGAACCTCACCATTAACAATCGCCATGCCTATCGCTCCTATCGGCTGCCCAGTCTGTATCCGGGCGTGCAATGGTGATGGTCGGCCCTGCAGTGGTCGACCGTTCTGCGCTCTCGCACACATCTGCGGAGAACGGTCGATGACAGCGAGCCGCGCCGGAAACCAACGGAGGGGCGTGCGTCCCGGCATCAGAACACGGGCTTAACCGCCCGTGACCGCAGTCTGCTCCTCGATCTGCATCGACAGTTCTTCCCATTCGCTGGTCAGCAGCGCCTGTTGCTGCCGCAGCGCGGATAGCTCATCCGACAGGCGCTGTGTTTCTTCGGCGCTGACATAAACCCCCAGCGCCTCCTCGGTCCTGGCGAGCGAAGTTTCCACGCGGGGAATTTCCGCCTCGACGAGGGCCAGGCGATCCTGCATCTGGCGCAGCCGGATGGGGTTCAGGCGTTTCGCCGGCGCAGCGGGCTGAACAGCAGGCGCAGGGGCGACAGGGAGAGGCGCTTCGACAACCGGCGGGGCGGCGGCGGCTGTCTGCGCGGCGAGGGCTGCTGCGCCGCCTTCTTTCCGCCAGAGATAGTCCTCGTAATTGCCGGGGAAGACGTGAACCGCCGAACCCCGCGCAGGGTCTTCGGCTTTGGCTACCTCGAAGACCTTCTGGGCCAGGCCGTCGATGAAGTAGCGGTCGTGCGAGACGAAGATCACCGTCCCGTTGAATTTGCCGATGGCTTCCAGCAGGACGTCCTTTGCCCGCAGATCCAGGTGATTCGTCGGCTCGTCGAGGAGGAGAAAATTCGCAGGGCTGACGAGGATTCGTGCCAGGGCATAGCGGTTGCGCTCGCCGCCGCTGAGCACACCCAGCGGCTTGAAGACGTCTTCGCCTGAGAAGAGAAAGCAGCCCAAGAGGCTGCGCAGGTCCTTCTCCGGAACTTTGGGGGCGGCGCGGCCGATGTCATCGAGCATGCGCGCGGCGGGATCGAGCACCTTGTACTGGTCCTGGGCGAAGTATTCGGCCAGCACGTTGTGGCCGAGTTTCAGCGTTCCATGAGTCGGCGATTCCTGGCCGGAAAGCAGGCGGATGAGAGTGGATTTCCCCGCCCCATTGACGCCGACCAGGGCAATGCGGTCGCCGCGGTCGATGGTGAAGTTCACATCTTCGAGGACGCGTTTCTTCCCGTACCGCATGGAGAGGCCGGAGACTTCGACCACGGTGCGCCCCGAGGGGGGCGGCTGCGGGAATGTGAAGTGCGGCGTCGGCTCTTCGAGCGGGATCTCGATGCGCTCGATCTTCTCGAGTTCCTTGATGCGGCTCTGCACCTGCTTCGCCTTGGTCGCCTGGTAACGGAAGCGGCTGATGAAGGCTTCGAGGTGCTCGATGTGTTCGCGCTGATTGCGATAGGCCGATTCGAGCTGGGCGCGGCGTTCCGTCTTCTGCTGCAGGTATTTCTCGTAGTTGCCGTGGTAGAAGTGGAGGCCCTTGTTCCAGATCTCGACGATCTTGTTCACCGTCACGTCCAGGAAATACCGGTCGTGCGAGATGAGGATGTAGCCGTTGGGCCAGGTGGAGAGGTAATTTTCCAGCCAGTTACGGGTCTCGAGATCGAGGTGGTTGGTGGGCTCGTCGAGCAGAAGGAGATCCGGCTGCTCCAGCAGCAGCTTGGCGAGGGCGATGCGCATTTGCCAGCCGCCGGAGAACTCCTCGGTCCGCCGCGTCCAGTCTTCCTTTGAGAAGCCGAGGCCGGTGAGTACCGCGCCGACCTCCGCATCGAGAGCGTAGACGTTGTGGTGGCGCAGGCGCGACTCGACATGAGAAAAACGATCCGCGACGGCTGCATATTCCGGGCTCTCCGGGTCGAGTTCGGACAGCGCGGTGGAAAGGGCCTCAAATTCACGCTCCATGGCGCGCAACTCGTCGAAAACGCTGAGGCACTCCTCGAAGACCGTGCGACCGGAGAGGGTGAGACCGTCCTGGGGCAGATAGCCGATGCTCATGCCGCGCATCCGCTGGGTGCTGCCGTAGTCAAGGGAGTCCATGCCGCCGAGGATCTTCATCAGCGTGGATTTGCCGGCGCCGTTGGCTCCCACGAGCGCGGTTTTCTCGTTGGGAGTGATGAGCCAGTCTGCGTTTTCAAAAAGGAGCCGGGGGCCAAAACGCTTCCCCGCGCCGGAAAGCTGCAGCATAAGCCTATTTTATCGGAGCGGTCGAGGCGGCCGAGCAGCGGCTGGAGCGCACTCGGTTGCTTCCTTCCGTGCCGGCAAGCATCCTTAGAAGTATGGCCGAATCGCAGGTTGCGCTGTCAGAGCCCACCCAACGACCAAAAATCGCCGAGCATTTCCGCGAAGGACGCTTCTTCAATCCGGAGGCGCCGGAGCACGGATTTTCGGCGTTCCTGCGCTGGATCACCACGCGGAAGATTGGCTTCTGGAGGCGGTGGATTCCCTCAGAGCCCGGTCCGCCGCCTCCTGGCGCAGTGGAGGGAACCGCGCTCCGCGTCACGTTTGTGAATCATTCGACGGTGCTGCTGCAGACCGAGGGCCTCAATATTCTCAGCGACCCGGTATGGTCGGAGCGGGTGAGCCCGGTCCGGTTCGCAGGGCCGCGCCGCCATCGCGCTCCGGGCATTCGCTTCGAGGATCTGCCTCCCATCGACCTGGTTCTCATCAGCCACAATCACTACGATCACCTGGACCGGCCCACTATGCGGCAGCTCGCAGAGACACACCGGCCGGCCGTCTTCTGCCCGCTGGGCGTGGCGGATCTGGTTCGCGGGACCGGGATCCGCGAGGTTCACGAACTGGACTGGGGGCAGATGGAGGAATGGAGAGAGCTGCCGATCCACTGCGTGCCGGCGCAACACTTCTCCTCGCGCACGCCCTTCGATCGGAACCGGACGCTCTGGTGCGGATGGGTTCTGGAGGCGCAGGGCGGGAACATCTATTACGCCGGCGATACCGGCTTCGGGGCGCTCTTTGCCGGCCTGCAGCGGCAATTCGCGCCGATGCGCCTCGCTTTGCTGCCGATCGGCGCCCATGAGCCGGAATGGTTCATGGGGCCGGTGCACATGACCCCGGAGCAGGCGGTCACCGCCAGGGCGATTCTGGACGCGGCGGTCGCCATTCCCATCCACTTTGGGACGTTTGCGCTCGCAGACGACGCGGAGACGGCTCCGGTCGAGCGCCTGCAGAGCGCGCTGCGGGCAACCGGAGATGCAGATCGCTTCTGGCTGCTGGAGGAAGGCGAGGGCCGGCTGATTCCATAACCTCTCGGGGCGTAGAATGGGCGGCAGCAGGGCCCCCAGCCATGCACCGCCTCCACACTCCCGCGCCGCCGCTGGACGCCTTCGTCCGCTGTTTCTGGTACTGGGAAGGCGCGCCGCAGCTGCACGCGCATGAACGCCTCATGCCCAACGGCGAGGCGGCGATCATCTTCAATTTGCGCGACGAGGAGATGCGCACCTACGATCCGGAGAACCTCGACCGCTATGTCTGCTGCGGGCTGGTGACCTTTTCCGGACCGCGCATGGACTGCTTCGCCATCGAGACGACGAGCGAGGACCGCGTGGTCGGGATCGAGTTCCAGCCCGGGGGGACATTCCCGTTTTTTCGCGCGCCGGCTTCGGAGATGGCGAATCAATCGCTGCCGCTGGAGTGCCTGTGGCGCGCAGCGACGGGCGAAATCCGCGAGCAGTTGCTGGCCGCCGGTTCCGTCGATGCGATGTTCGCCGTGCTGGAACACAGCCTGATGGTTCAGCTGGCGCGGCCGCTGGGGCTGCATCCCGCCGTCGACTATGCCCGCGCACACATCTACCGCGCGCCCCACGTCGCCACCGTTTCCGGGCTGATGGAGCGCATCGGGATCAGCCACCGGCGCTTTATCGATGTCTTCCATGATCAGGTGGGCCTGACGCCGAAGGTATTCTGCCGCGTGCGCCGTTTCCAGCGCGTGCTCCAGGGGGTGCACAGGAAGGCCGCCGTGGACTGGGCTCAGGTGGCGCTGGATGGCGGCTACTACGATCAGGCGCACTTCATTCATGATTTCCAGCGCTTTTCGGGAATGACGCCCGCTGCCTACCTGGCACGCGCGACCGAACACCTGAACCACGTTCCGATCGCCTGACCGCCTTCAAATTTTTCCAATCGTCGTCCGTCCCTCCAGCCCGAGAATGGTCTTCATTGCAAGGAGGAGAGCATGTCCCCTGTCAAAGCAATTCCCGAGGGCTACCACAGTATTCAGCCCTACCTGTACATTCGCGGAGCGGCTGAGGCCATCAAGTTTTACAAGCGCGCGTTTGGCGCAGCCGAGCGGTTCCGCATGGCTCGCCCCGACGGACGCGTCGGACACGCAGAGCTGTCGATCGGCGATTCCGTCGTCATGCTCGCTGATGAGGATCCGGAACGAGGCATTCGCGGGCCGGCACACTACGGCGGCTCGCCGTTCAGCCTCATGTTCTATGTCGAGGACTGCGATGCGGTGTACCGGCAGGCGCTCGCGGCCGGGGCAAAGAGCCTGCGCGAACCCGCGGATCAGTTCTACGGCGACCGCTCGGCCGGGGTCGAGGACCCGTTCGGATTTCAGTGGTGGCTCGGCACACACATCAAAGACGTTTCCCCCGAGGAACTGGAGGCAGCGGCCGCGGAGCAGCAGTCGTGACGGGCGCCGATTTTCGGCGCCTCGCTCTGAGCCTGCCCGAGACGGAGGAGCGGGAGCACATGCATCATCCGGATTTTCGGGTGGGCGGGAAGATCTTCGCCACGCTCGGTTATCCGCATGAAGCCTGGGGGATGGTGAAGCTGATTCCAGACCAGCAGCAGGAGTTCGTCGCAGCCGCCCCTGGGATTTTCAAGCCGGTCAAGGGCGGTTGGGGCGAAAAGGGCTGCACGAATGTTCTGTTGCAGGCCGCGGGGATGGACAGGGTGCGGCAGGCGCTCTCGACCGCCTGGGAGAATGCCGCGTCGAAGAAACCGAAGCGTTCACCGGGGAAGGCCAGGCCGCAACCAAAGACGCGATGAGAGCGGCTGCTTCTCAAAGCGCGATGGCAATGCGTGTGCGTGGATCGAGATAGTCGCGCAGTGCATCGCCCAGGAAATTGAACGAGAGCACGCACAGCATCACCGCGATGGCCGGAAAGACGACCAGGTGCGGCGCGTCGAAAAGGAACGGACGCGCGTCATTGAGCATCGTTCCCCAGCTTGCGGCCGGCGGAGGAACTCCGAGGCCAAGAAAGCTGAGCGTGGCTTCTGCCAGCACCGCGCCGGCCATGCCGATGGCCGCCTGCACGATGAGCGGCTGCAGGATGTTGGGCAGGATATGGCGAACGAAGATGCGCAGATCGCCGGCACCGATGGCACGCGCCGCCTCCACAAACTCCCGTTCGCGCACGGCCAGCACCTGCGCGCGCACCAGGCGCGCATAGCCCACCCAGCCACCGATGGAAAGCGCCAGGATCAGGTTGAGCAGCCCCGGCCCAAGAAAGGCCACGAAGGCGATCGCCAGCAGAATGCCAGGGAGGGAAAGAAACGCGTTCATCAGAAAGGTATTCACCGTCACGTCGATCCAGCCCCCGTAATAACCGGCAAGTCCGCCCAGGATCAGGCCCAGTACAAACGACAGCGCCACGACGGAGACTGCCACCGTCAGCGACAGGCGCGCGCCCCAGACAACGCGAGAGAGAATGTCACGGCCCAGTTCATCCGTGCCGAGCCAGTGCGCGAAACTCGGAGGCGCGAGGCGGTGGGCGAGATCCAGAGCCGAAGGATCAGCGGGTGCGAGCAGCGGCGCAAACACTGCCATTACGGAAAAAAGAATCAGCAGAGCCAGGCCGATGACGGCCAGGGGCTGACGCCGCAGCACGGGGAGAATGCGCCACCCCAGACCTGCAGCGCGAACCTCGGACGGACTGGAAGACTCAGAGAACAAAAGCTCGCCGCCGGTGTATTAGAAGAGAAAAATTCTCTGCGACAGAATCAGGCTGCTTCCGCAGGCTTACCCCGTTCTGCTTGACTTTTATGGTACACACCGGGAGAATGAACTCACGCGCATCAGCTCGTTAAGTCCTCAATATCCGGCGAATCGCTTTCGGTAGCAGTGAGAGCAGGTATCGGCGGTTCGCACTGGGCGGGTCGCAGCCAGCAGGGGTTAACCAGGCGGCTGCCAGCGCCAGCCAACGCGGGAGCACACATAGCATATGAACCTGAAGGGTGAGAAAGTCGCAGTCTGCGGCGCAGGCGGGTTTATCGGCGGCCATCTCGTAAAGTATCTGCTGGCTGATGGCGTCGATGTGGTGCGCGCCGTGGACGTGAAGCCCCTCGACGAGTGGTATCAGGTATCGCAGGATGTCGAAAATCTCGTACTGGACCTGAAGGACAAGGAGAACTGCTACACAGCTGCGAAGGGTGTTAAGGGCATCTTTCAGCTGGCCGCCGATATGGGCGGCATGGGCTTCATCGAGAACAACAAGGCCCTGTGCATGCTGAGTGTGCTGACCAACACCCACATGCTCATGGCGGCCCGCGACTCGGGCGTGGAGCGCTTCTTCTACTCCTCCTCGGCGTGCGTCTACAACGGCGAGAAGCAAAGGAATGCCGACGTCGTTCCGCTGAAGGAAGAGGACGCCTACCCGGCGCTCCCCGAAGACGGCTATGGCTGGGAGAAGCTGTTCAGTGAGCGCATGTGCCGCCACTTCGAAGAGGACTTCGGGTTGATCTGCAGGGTCGCACGCTATCACAACGTCTACGGGCCGTTTGGCACCTGGACCGGCGGCCGCGAGAAGGCTCCGGCGGCGATCTGCCGGAAGGTGATCGAGGCCAAAGCCTCAGGCAGGCACGATATCGAAATATGGGGCGACGGGAAACAGACGCGCAGCTTCATGTACATCGACGACTGCACCAGGGGCACCCTGGCAATTACTGAGAGCGATATTGATGAACCCATCAACCTCGGCTCCAGCGAGCTGGTTACGATCAATCAGCTTGTGGACATCGTCGAGGAGATTGCCGGAGTCACGCTGAAGCGCAATTACAAGCTCGATGCGCCCCGCGGCGTCAACGGCCGCAACAGCGACAACACAAAAATCCTGAAGTATCTGGGATGGGAACCTTCCATTCGTCTGAAGGATGGCATGAGAAGGACCTATGAATGGATCGAGAGCCAGATGCTGGTGGGGGCCCCTTCGTAAGGCTCCCGGCTTCGGAACGGTAATGGCCGTCCGAGGACAGGCATGGGCTTTCGACACAGCTTCTGGGTCCGCTGACTTCCTGTGATTCCCCATCTGTGACTTTCGAGCTGGTAGCCGCCTTCGGCCTACCCCAGGAAAGGCTTGTCGATCGATACTCTATGCGAATATTCGTCAACGAGTTCTGCGGCCACGCCTTTCAGATGGAGCTGAGCAGAGAACTGGCCAGGATGGGCCATGAGGTCTGCCACGTCTATTTCGCAGACAACAAGTCCACACCCAAGGGGCAGACTCAGATCCGGCCGGGAGACGCCGAGAGTCTGATCATCGAAGGTCTGCACATCCGCAGGGAATTCTCCAAGCACTCTGTGCTGACGCGTCGCCAGGCCGACATTGAGTACGGGCAGGTGGTCGCCGCCAGGGTTGACGGCTTTCGTCCCGACGTCGTGATCTCGGCCAACATGCCGCTCGACGCGCAGAGGATCCTCGAGCACGCGGCGCGTCGTCACAGCGCGCGGTTCGTCTTCTGGCTCCAGGATGTGTACAGCGTCGCGGCGAAGTTTGTGCTGCGGAAGAAGTCGAAGGTCCTGGCGTGGGCCGGTGGCATGTATTTCGAGCGGCTGGAAAAGAAGCTCCTGCGGTCCTCCGACGCGATCATCTGCATTGCCGACGGCTTTGCGGAGTTCGTGAAGAGCTGGGGCATACCCGATTCGCGAATTGTGGTTATCGAAAACTGGGCGCCCCTCGATGAAGTTGTGCCCACGCCGCGCGATAACGCGTGGGCAATGGAAATCGGCGTCGCCGACAGGTTCTGCTTCATGTATTCCGGCACGCTGGGCATGAAGCACCGGCCCGAGCTACTGCTGGATTTGGCAAAGCATCTCGAAAAGCGGGGCGACGCGCGTCTGGTCGTGATCGCCGGCGGCGCGGGCGCGGACTGGCTGGCGCAGCACGCCCACGAGGTGAGTCGCGACGTGCTCCGACTGCGGCCGTTCCAACCCTATGAGCGGCTCTCGGAAGTGATGGGCTCGGCCGACGTGCTCATCACCCTGCTTGATTCGGAGGCCGGCGCCTTCGCGGTGCCGTCGAAGACGCTTTCCTATCTCTGTGCCGGGCGCGCCCTGCTGGTCGCGGCGCCTCCGACCAACGAAGCGGCCCGCGTGGTGGAGCGCGCCCGGGCCGGGCTGGTGGTCTCTCCGGACCATGCCGGGGGCATTCTGGAAGCCGCCAACCGCTACCTCGCGGATCCTGCCCTGTGCGCCAGGCTCGGCAGCAACGGACGCCGGTACGCCGAGCAGACATTCTCCATCGACACCATTGTCGAGCGCTTCCTCACTGTCTTCGAAGGGGGCGCGCCTGCCGTGGCCGCGGCCAATCTCGGCACTCCCGACGTCCTGCTGGCCGCAGGCGATGCCGGACAGAGCTAGTGGGAATCCAGGAGCTGCGCAGCCAAAGCATGGCGAATCAGATTGGAGTTGTAGTCATCTTTGGTGGCACCGGCTTCATCGGGACCCACCTGACGCAGCACTGGCTGCGCGAAGGACTGGCCGCCAAATTCGTTCTCGTGGATCTGGCGGCGCCGCGCACGGATTCCTACGCGGCGATTCTGCAGCAGGGCCTTGGATCGGGGCAGGTGGAGTTCGTCCGATGGGACGTCCGCGATCCTGTTCCGCTGTCGCTTCTGCCGCCTCAGGCGGATCTGATCTTCAATCTCGCGGCTGTGCACCGCGAGCCAGGGCACAAGCCGCACGAGTATTTCGAAACCAATCTCTATGGCGCGGAGAACGTCTGCGCCTGGGCATCGGCGGTGGGCTGTTCGCGGATCGTTTTCACCAGCAGCATCTCGCCGTATGGGCCTTCGGAAGATCTGAAGAGCGAAGATTCTCTTCCCGTTCCTGAGACGCCCTATGGCAGCTCGAAGCTCGCCGCGGAGAAAATTCATGCTGGCTGGCAGGCCGGATGCAAATGCCGCAGGCTGCTGATTCTGCGTCCCGGCGTGGTCTTCGGGCCGGGCGAGGGCGGCAACGTCACGCGTCTGGTGCGGAGCCTGGTGAGGGGCTACTTCGTCTACATGGGCAACCGGCAGACGCGCAAGGCAGGCGGCTACGTCAAGGAGCTGTGCAGGGTGGCGGAGTTCGGCCTCGATCACCAGGATCGATCGGGGGAGACCCTCACGCTGTTGAATTTTTCCATGAACCCGCCGCCGGCTCTCGAGAACTTTGTCGCAGCGATCCGGTCGGCTGCCGGCATTCGCCGTCCCCCGCTCAGCGTGCCGCGTTCACTGCTGCTGGGCGCCTCGTATCCTATCGATGCCGTGGCACGCACCTTTGGAATCCGGCAGCCGATCAGCCCGGTGCGCGTGCGCAAGCTTTTTCGGTCTACCTCCATCGATCCCAAAGGGCTGCGCGAGCTGGGCTACAGCTGGAAGTACAGCCTGGAAGAAGCGTTCCTGGACTGGAAGCGCGACTGCCCCGCAGATTTTTCGGCGTAGATGCAGGCCTGGCCTGCGGCGAACCCATGTGCTAATTCTGGACGATGAGGGTTCGTATGCGATCGTTCATTCTGCTGACGCTGGCTGTGCTGAGCCTGGTATGTGTGCCAGCCCTGCGAGCGCAGCCGGATGAGAATATTCAGCGTCGCATCTTTGAGCTGACGAATCAGGATCGCGTCGCGCGTGGTCTGCAGCCGCTGCACTGGGATGCCGCGCTGGCTGCTGCCGCGCTGGCCCATGCGGACATCATGGCACGCGAACCGGTGCTTTCGCACCAGTATCCGGGCGAGCCCGATCTGACGACCCGCGCTGCGAAGGCAGGCGCTCATTTCCAGGCGATTGCCGAGAATGTCGCCCTCGGCCCCACGGCTGCAGCCGTTGAAAATGCGTGGATGCATTCCACGCCGCATCGCACCAATATTCTCAACCCCAGGATGAATGCCCTCGGCGTGGGCGTGGCGGAGCGGGACGGCTCCATCTATGCGGCGGAGGACTTTGCCGAGGCTTCCGAGGCACTCAGCCAGCAGCAGATCGAGCAGCGCGTGCGGGAACTGCTGCGCGCGCAGAATATCAAACCGTTGGAGCCCGCCGCAGCGGCCGAGCAGGAATGCATGCCGGGGCGTCCTGTTCCCCCGGCTGTCAGGTCCATCGTGCGCTTCCAGACGCCCGATCTGACACAACTGCCCGCCCAGGTCGTACAGCAAATTCGCAGCGGCCATTTCACCTGCGCTGCCGTGGGCGCCTGCGCGCCTGATGGCAGTCAGGGCGAGTTCACCGTCTATCGCGTCGTCATCCTCTTCTACTGATCGCGCTCACTCAGCTCCTTCTCCGGGCCTGGTCGGCTCCATCTGGAGCGCGTTGTTGAAGCGGTTGAAGTAATTGAACAGCCCGATGGCTGCCATCAGCTCGACAATCTCACCCTCACTGAAGTGCGTGCACAGGACCTCGAAATCCTCATCGGGAATCCGGTTCGCATCGAGTGTCATCTGTTCGGCCAGGCGGAGCGCGGCCTTCTCGGCAGCCGTAAAGTCGTCGCTATCCGGATAATTCTCGAGATGGTCGATCTGTTCCTGCGACCAGCCGAGGCGCAGGCAGATCTTCGTGTGCGCTGCCAGGCAATACTCACACCGATTGAGCTGCGATGTACGCGCGATCACGAGTTCCTTCAGGCGAAGGGGCACGGTCCCGGTCTGCAGGATGGCCTCGAAGTGGGCGATCATGGTTTCGAAGATCTCCGGCCGATGCGCCATGGTGCGGAACATGTTGGGTACATTCCCGCGGGTGCGCATGTAGCGGTCGTAGATCTCAGCGACGGCCGGCGTGGCCTGGCTGCGGGGGACGCGCGAAAGACGGGGAGCGGTTTTGAGCATAATCTCTCCTGACGTGACCAGCGTAACGCAGGTGCTTGAGGCTTTGTCATCACCCGCCTCAGAGACCCGGATTGCGAGCCTGCCGGGCCGCAGGCTTTGCTATAATTCCGAGAGACACGCGGGAAGCCAAGATACTCCTCAGTAGCTCAATGGCAGAGCATTCGGCTGTTAACCGAAGGGTTGTAGGTTCGAGTCCTACCTGAGGAGCCAATCAAATCAACAACTTAGAGCAGACAAGAGCAGCCAGAAATCCGCCAATTTTTCAAATTGTGCCCATTTTTGTGCCCACGCTCCTTCAAAATGGATGCCCTGTCCATAGCAATCCTGCTCAGTTGTTTCCCTCCTCGGTGAATCGACTCGACACGCTTCCTGACTTCGGTTGATCGCCCCATTTGCGCGAATTTCCCTCCTGCTCCAATCTCCATTCGCGCGAGCCGTTTTGGCGTCGCGCTCTACCGAGAGACAGGAGCGCTCTATGGCAGTTTTCAAACGAGGCGGAGTGTGGTGGTACAAGTTCTACTTCGCCGGCCAGTTCATCCGCGAGTCGTCCAAATCAACCTCGAAAACCGTTGCCAAGGACGCCGAAAACCAAAGACGGCGTGAACTCGAACAGGGCTATCACAATCTTCGTCAGAAGCGAGAGATTCGCATCCGTCTGTTGCGGGACATAGCGGATGAATATCTGGCGGATTACAAACTGCGGTTTCGCGGAGTCACCTTCGCCGAATATGCGATCGGCCACGTTGTACGGCACCTCGGGGACAAACTGCTGGTCGATATCGGGGAAGCCGAGGTTCTGGGCTACCAAACCGCACGTCTCAAAGAATCTGCTTCGGCAAAATCCATTAACGAGGAGGTCCGGTTCCTTCTGACAATGATGGGGGAGCCCGGCGAAGTGATTCGAGTTCGGCTGCGCAAGAAGAAGAAACTCAAGTTGCCGGTGCGCCGGAAGATCGGTAAGGCATATGAGCCGGAAGAGACCGAGAAAATGGGGCAACTCTCGCGCCATTCGCGTTCTCCGCATATTCACCTCGCCCTCACCATGGCCCTGAACGCCGGCATGCGCGATGCGGAGATCAAGTCGCTCACCTGGAGCCAGATTCATCTGGACAAAGGCTACCTGCAGGTTGGAAGAAGCAAGACGGCTGCGGGCGAAGGGCGGACGATTCCTATCAACTCGCTGCTCCGACAGGCCATCGTCGAATATCGCGCGACCTACCAGAAGAAGTTCAAGGAGATTCGAGAGGACTGGTATGTCTTTCCGTTCGGGAGACCACGGCCCTGGGACCCCACGCGACATGTGACCACTCTCAAAACGGCATGGAAAAACATTCGAAAGAATGCCAACGTCACAGGCAGGTGGCACGATCATCGCCACACGCTGATCACGCAGTTGGCCGAGAGCGGAGCCGGGGAGGAGACGATACGGCAGATCGTCGGCCACGTCTCCAAAGAGGTCCTCAGAGATTACCTCCATGTACGTATGAAGGCGAAGCGGGAGGCACTTGAGGGCATCGTGCCGCTGCCTGGCGGGATCGAAGCGGCGAGGAACGGCAATTTCGAAGCGGCGCATCGGGATTTGACCGAAACGTAAGACCAAACTATGTTCAGCGCCTGCGTGCTTCCATCGCCTACGCGATGGAAGCAGCAGGCATTTTTCTTAAACTGCGAGGTGTATATGGAATCCCTTCTTACGGAAAACGAAGTCTCGGCGAGCCTTAAGGTAAGCCTGGCTTGCCTCCGCCGCTGGAGACTCCAGGGCGCAGGACCGCAATACGTGAAAGTCAACAATATGGTCCGCTATCGCGAGGCGGATGTCTCAGCATGGTTAAGAGAGTTGCCAACGGCGGGGAACGGCCGGCGACTCGGTCCAAAGAGCGTTATCAGAACCAAGCTGGCGGTTAGCGCCTGATCTGGCGACCGCCCTGGATTCGCGAACCGCGGCGACTCACTCAACTCGCCTTGTCGAGCGACATGCTGGTTGGGCTTTCTGAAATCCAGTCGGTTTTGCCACGAGCATTGACACCCGAAGATTACAGGTGAAAATGGTGATACGAAGAGCTGCGCGTGATTCTGTTCTTTGTTTCCTCTTCGCTCGGGTGAATGATGAGCAACGAGTTCGACATGGAATCCGAATGGATCACCGAGCTGGGAAAGGCGCGCAGCGACGAATATACGGAGAAGATTCTTGCCTTCGTTCAGGAACTGGAGAAATCGGCGCCTGAACCTTTCCTGCCGTTGTTGACGGATCTTGCTTTGGCTCGCGCTCTGATCGTGCACCTGGTCATCCGCTACGGACCGGAACGAGGGATGACCGAGGCACAGGACGCTTTCGAAAGCACGCTCGAACAGATGAAGCCCTTGCTCGAAAGAATGAAATCTCGCAAAGGACCTCCCCCGCAATGAAGAGACTCATTCCCTCACTTCTCCTCCTCGCAGCCTTTGGCTTGTTTGCATGGCAACTAACTGCCTGCAAACGCACGCCGGCACCGCCAACTGCTCAGGATGCGATCACAGTATGGAAGGATATTCACAAGAACCTGCATACACAGGATTTGCTCACACTAACGAAGACAAACGGGCAAATGCAGAGGATCGACGGAAACGATGTCTACACCCTCTACTACGAGGCGAAGGTGAAGGACATTGTTCAGTTGGGAAACAGGACCCCCGGCACCATCGAGACGTACCAGAGCAACTACGCCTTTCATTGGACCGAAAAAGGATGGATGGGGCCCGACAACCAGGTTTACCCGGCTCAATAGAGTGCCTCTCCGAATGATTTGACCCAAACTCAGTTCCATCCTAGGCTCTCCCCACGCTAAACGCGTTGGAGGGGTCAACGGGATGTTTGCTTCACCCGCGGAAACGCTAGCCGGACTTCAAAGCTCAGGCTACTTCACCGACATCAAAGTAGCGACCGCCGTTTTCCTGGCCGGAAGCGTCCACCGTCCCATATTGCTGGAAGGTCCTGCCGGTGCAGGCAAAACGGAGCTCGCGCAGTCGGTTGCGCGCGCATCTGCTGTGCCGCTGCTGCGCCTGCAGTGCTACCAGGGAATCGACGAAGAAAAGGCCATTGGGCAGTACGACCGGAGTTTGCAGGAACTCTATGTCCTGCTGATGAGCAGAAGCATCCAGACTCCAGACTGGGCGCAGATCAAGCGCGAAATCACGAGCCGAGCCTACTTCATGGCTGGTCCGCTGCTCGACGCCATTGAGCAGGAAGAACCCTGCGTTCTGCTCATCGACGAAATCGACAAAGTCGACTACGCCTTCGAGGCCATGCTGCTGGAGCTCCTTTCCGTGTGGACGTTGTCGATTCCGAGGATGGGCACCGTCCGCGCAACTTCCATTCCTCTAGTTTTTCTCACCTCGAATCAGGAACGCAGGCTCGGTGATCCGCTGCGCCGGCGATGCTTTTATCTGGTTGTTGAGCATCCGAACGCGGAACGGGAAGCCGCGATCGTGGCAAGACGCACGCCCCACGTGGACCCGGCGACGCACCGGTTCATCGCTGGATTGGCCAGGAGCCTGCGGGCTTACACGCTCGAGAAGCCACCGTCGATCTCCGAGATGAACGACGTGGCGATGGCGATGGAATTACTGGACCTCGACCGGATCCTGCCTGCGCACAAGGAGATCATGTTGCCCCTGATCGCCAAGACAGAGGGCGACCGGAAGCGCCTGCTCATGAAGGAGGTTTTCGAGTCCATTGTTCGCATGGCCGCGAAGTATGCCGAACAGATCACGCAAGACTCTCCGGATGAGGATGTGAGGGTTCTTGCGGGAAGCGAGATCGGCCAATGATCAAAGCATCGCTTCTCTACCTCTTTGCGGCGGTCTCTTTCGCTGTCGTAATGCACCCCGCCGCGTACGCACAAGATCGGGTAACGATGTACTACGCAAACGCCTATGCGGACCATTACGGCGTTCCCCGCGCACTCGTTGACGCCATCATCGAGCAGGAATCGGCCTGGAATCCCCTTGCGCAGTCAGTGAAAGATGCCGAGGGCCTGATGCAGCTAATGCCGGCCACCGCCGCCATGTACGGCGTTCACAATCGGTACGACATCTTGGAAAACCTGAGCGGCGGAGTTCGGTATCTGGCCGATCTACTCAGCGAATTCCATGGCGATATGCGGCTCGCCGTCGCAGCCTACTACTGCGGTTCCCGGCACATTCTTCAACGAGGCTTCTCTTACAACAATCCCGATGTGGTGCGATACGTGGAATCTGTTCGTCGCCGCTACCAGAGCGATCTTCGCAGCCAGGCGGGCCGTATTGCTTATGGGCCGAATGGAGGAAACTGATATGAAATATCAACGAATTGTCATCGCCAGTCTCATCTTTATCGCAGCAGCGGCGGGCTCTTCCTGTGCACAGCAGACAAGCCCGAATGAGGGCGGCCCACAGCAGGTGGATCCAGCAATCGTCGATCTGCCAATCTCCGCGAGCACCGTGACCGATGTACATCTCCATCCGTTCTTCACCACGACGATTCGCCTTCCCGATGCCGTGACGTCCGTCGCCGTGGGAGCGCCAACCCTGTTCAAGGTCGAGCACTCCGCCGACGATCCAAGGTTGGTGTTCATCAAGCCAATTACGGCGGGGGCTACAGCGAGCAATCTGATCATCTCCCTTCAATCGGGACAGGAGATCAGTTTGCGTCTGCTGTCGGAAGGCAGCAGCACCGGAATTCCAGTCGATTTCGTTGTGAACTATGAGCCAAGGCAGAGTTTCCTGATCGGATCGACAGACGACGTTGCCGGGAACTCCGTATCTGTTCCTGACCCGCCGGCAAAACCATCGGCTATCGATATTGCACTCAAGCAGCAGTCGGGGATCGCGAGTCCTGATTGGACTACGACCAACAGCGGGAATGCAAATGCTTCAGATCGTGCGGACTCTGGTAAGCCCATTCTTGGGGCAATCGGAGCAGTCCAGCAACGAGGGCAGCTCATGCTCGCCGCATATTCGGTCGTCAACAGATCCAATCACTGGATTGAGGTTCTGCCGCCGCAGGTCGAGCTACGAAGCCCCAACCTCAGCGCGAAGAAAAAGAAGAAAGATCAGGTCCTGGCAGACCAGGTGCCCGTATCCGAGTATCGACTGACCGCCCGCCGCCTCGCCCCCGGGGAGCGAGCAGATGGCGCCGTGGAGTTTTCGCGGCCGGGGTTCAAGCAGAGCGCGGACCATCTGGTATTGGAGCTGGGAACGGCCAGCGCTGTGGATCATCCACTGCTGCTGCAGTTGCCCTTCGTCGCTCCCGGACAGTGAACAAAGAAATCAGTTCAGGAAATGAGGTGGACCATGGGACAGGCACAGACGGTAGAGAGGGATGAAACAGTCCAGAAGGTAGACGCCGGATCTACTCCCCCAGAGGAGAAGGAGACGCCGCTGGGATCGGTAAGCAAGCGGCCATTTGTGCTGAAGAAGAATCGCGGTTCAGGCGGCGGCAATCTGGCAACGATGCTGATCGTCTTCGGCGCGATCGCTCTGCTTGGAATTGGGATGGTCGCCTTCCTTTCGACCAAAGGAACAGTCAGGAAAAGCCTGCTCTCTCAAGCCAGCAGGCCCAATCTCGGACAATCACAGACCGCAGGCCCCGGCACAAATCTTCTGCCCAATAACGCGGTCAAGCCATCTCCCAATGCTGCGCCGGAACCCGGCACCGTCGATGCCACCGACATCGAGCGGACAAAATCGCCTGGTACTACACAGGCCCTGTCCCGCGTCGGGGCCGGAGCAAATCCATCCCAGAATCCAAGAACTCTCGGCGAGGTGGCGAAATTTGATGAGCCGAACACCGCTCCCAATGCGCATTCTCGTTGGACGCCTCCGCCCTATGGCAGCGACAACTCGGTAAATCAGCAGGCACAAAAGAAGGCGGAGGATGCGCTGGACGCTCCTTCCCTGGTTTTCACGGCGCATGAACAGACGGCAGTTCATCCGCACGTGCAGAACCTGGAGCCGGGCGTCGACAATCTCGGCCTCGCCCCCGGTTACCATGTGGCGGCGCGCCTTGAATCGATGGCTACCACGGCCGTACACGCGCCTGTCGTTGCCGTGATCGAGTACAACTACGAGCGCGATGGAGAGGTGATCATTCCCGCCGGAGCCCGGGCCGTGGGCAAAATCATTCAGGCGGATCCCTCGGGACTTGTGAATATCGAATTCTCTTCTCTCGAATACCCTGATGGGTCCACCGTCCCAATCGACGCTGTGGCCGCCAACATGAATCTCCAGGCCATCAAGGGCGCTGTGACAGGGCGTCAAAGAGGCAAGAACCTATTGGTCCGATCGCTGTCCGGAATTGGCGAGACAGCAGCGATGGTTGTGGGCGCACCAAGCGTGAACAGCTCCTTCAGCGAAGGGGATCTGATGCGAATGCAGGTCGCAAACAACATCGGGAACGCCGGCGATGAGCAGATCATGAGGATGCTCACCCTTGAGCACATCGTCGTGAGTGTTCCTGCCGGGACAGAGATATATCTCGTGTTCGAGAAGGCCGCGGCTGCAAAGGCCCAGAACCCGGAGAAGGCGATGCAGATTCCACACACCGATATCGATCTCAGCCAATCTGCAAATGCAGCGCAGCCGTGACGGTACAGGCTCATGTTCCAAATCAGGCAGGTTGCCCTGAGAGACAACCGGACCGATAACAAGGGATTCGAAAGAAGAAAAACTGCATACCAGGCTTTTGTTGAAAAACAAGCGGGCGGCTCAAGTGGCGCTCGGTAAAGGCGAAGATTCTTCAAAGGTCAGCGTCGCCGGTGACTCGCCCTCCGGCTATCATGTTGCCAAGGCGCAAATGAAAACTGCTATCGAGTTGCATGATTCAGAATGTCTCGAAATCCGATTCGACTCAGACGGGAACGGAGTCATTGTCCTTGACGCATATGTCCACCGCACAGATGGAACTCCGGGCATCTCTCCTGGTGAGGGGGGAGTGCAACGAGTTCACATGAGCATGGCGATGATGACCATGACGGGCGAAGTCGGTACATTGCCGGCCACGATCTACGAAGGCTCGCTTGTCCTCGACGGTTTCGATCACGACAACATTGTGCCTCTTCCGCTTCAGGCTGCAGGAAACGCGACGTTGCGTCTGATGCTCGCCGATGATGCCCGAAGGATTCATGTCTCGGGTCGAGACATCTCTGTCTAGGCAGTAGGAGGGTTTCGTTTCGTAGAGAACGTTGACTTCTCACAATGCTCCCCCCACAACTGAGGCCATTCCGGGCGGGTGGTCGGCAACTCTAACCCAATGTAAACTGGCTCACTCCACCTATCACTGCCCAACAGTCGACCATCCGCATCAACAGCCCGTACAAGCGCTATCAATTAGCAAAGCCAGGCCGGCCTCGAAGACAACCGGGCCGATGATGGGTATTTCGAAAGAAGAAAAGCTGGGTACCAGGCTTTTGTCGAAAAACGGGCGGGCCAGTTTCAGAAACTCCCGCTGCTTAGGGAACCTCTGATCAAGTTCCGAAGGCGCGTCAGTTCCGTCTAATGGAGTAGGTGGAACGAGAACGCGATGCGCCAGATAACTTTTGCCTGTCAGCCCAGTTTTGAGAAGTATGCGCGGGTCAGCCGCCGGGAACAGTTTCTTAAGACAATGGAGGCGGTGGTTCCTTGGAGCGAGTTAGAAGCTCTGATCGAACCTCATTATCCCAAGGCGGGCAAGGGTCGTCATCCGGTCGCGCTCGGCACGATGCTGCGCATCTACTTTTTGCAGCACTGGTTCAACCTGTCGGACCCCGGCGCCGAGGATGCGCTCTACGAATCGCCCGTGCTGCGCGGCTTTGCCGGCGTGGACCTTGGACGGATGGCAGTGCCTGACGAGACTACCATCCTGAACTTCCGCCATCTGCTTGAAAGCCACGATTTATGCGGAGCAATCTTCGACGCGGTAAACCATTTTCTGGATCGCAATGGCATCCGTATCTCGACCGGCACGATCGTTGACGCCACCATCATCGCCGCGCCCAGTTCGACCAAGAACAGCAAGAAGGAGCGCGACCCGGAGATGCATCAGACCCGGAAGGGCAACCAATACTACTTCGGAGCCAAGGCGCACATCGGCGTGGATAGCAAGGAAGGCATCGTGCATTCGGTCTGCACATCGGCGGCCTCGGTGCATGACAAGCACATGTTGCCTGACTTACTCCACGGCGAGGAGAAGAAGGTCTGGGGCGACGGCGGCTATCAGGGGCAGACAGAAACTATCCATGCGGCAGCGCCCGATGCACAGGATATGACCAACCGGCGAGTCAAAAACGGCAAGGGCGAAGTGGATGAACAACAGAGGCGCAAGAACCGGACCAAGTCGCGTGTGCGTGCCAAGGTGGAGTGGCCGTTTCGCATCTTGAAGCGCGTCTTCGGCTATACCAAGGTGCGCTATCGAGGAATCGTGAAGAACCGCCACTGGCATCTGGTGGCCTTCGCGCTGGTCAACCTTTACCTGAATCGCAAGCGGCTGGCCCCACAAGGGGCGTAGTGTCTCAGCAGCCCGGAGAACCGGCCGCAGAGACCAAAGCCGGGGTCCATCAAAGCCTCGCAGACCACTCGAAATCGCGCACGACCGGCAACACCGCCCTCGCCGATGTCTCATGCTGACCGGCGCATTAAACGAGCCCTTGATCAGAGGCTCCTTAGCACGCGATTCCCTGGACATAGGTCTTCCGCCAGCAGTTGACGTGACATCTTTAAATAGCGGAATTCATTATTAAAGTAAATGGAATTATGTTTTAATAGCAGGCGAGCTAGTTTAAGCATGTCCAGGCACCCCAACACGGCTCCCAGAAACCGTTACGTGATTTCAACCGTTTCCGGTGAGAGAGTCCGCGCGTTCGTTCCCCCGCCTTTGCCGCCAAATCAGCGGGCATTTGATTTGGCATCGCTTCAAGCCATCCTTGCCGAAGCGAATCAGGCCATCGGTCGGCTGGATGGCACAACCTCTTCTCTCCCTGACCTCAAGCTCTTCCTCTACTCCTACGTTCGTAAGGAGGCCGTGCTCTCGTCTCAGATCGAGGGGACGCAATCTTCTCTGTCCGACCTCTTGCTTTATGAGAACGCAGAAACGCCTGGCGTTCCGCTGGACGACGTGCAGGAAGTCTCCAATTATGTGGCGGCCCTGAATCATGGTCTGGAACGCATGCGGGACGGCTTTCCTCTCTCCCTTCGCCTCATTCGCGAAATTCACAAGGTGCTTCTGGCCAAGGGTCGCGGAAGCCACGCGCAGCCGGGACAATTTAGAAAAAGCCAGAACTGGATCGGCGGCAGCCGGCCGGGTAACGCGGCGTACGTCCCACCTCCGCCTGAATATGTCACGGACTGCATGGGCCGGCTGGAGACCTTCATCCATCAGGAGGGCTCATCGTTGCCCCTGCTGATCAAGGCTGGCCTCGTACATGCACAGTTCGAATCGATCCATCCCTTCCTCGACGGGAATGGCAGGGTCGGCAGGCTACTCATCACCTTCATGCTTTGTGCCGAGGATGTGCTGCGCGAACCCGTTCTCTATCTCAGCCTCTTCTTCAAAAAGCATCGGCGTCTCTACTATGACCGGCTCAATGAAACGCGAGAAAGCGAGGGCTGGAGGGCGTGGCTCGACTTCTTCCTGCAAGGTGTCCGCGACACCGCAGATCAGGCAGCGCGAACGGCCGGCAACATCGACAAACTCTTCAATACGGACAAGGAAAAGATCGAACGCTTCGGCCGCGGCGCAGCTTCTGCGCTCCTGATCTATAGGTATGCCCAGGCCAACCCGCTTTTCTCGATCAGGAACGCAGCCCGCGAGACGGAGGTAAGTTTTCCAACCGCGTCCGCGGCGGTGGATCGCATGATTGAAGCCGGCATCCTGCGGGAGTCCAGCGGAAAGCGAAGAGGCCGTCTGTTTCTCTACGGCAGTTACCTTGACATTCTCAACCTGGAATCCTAGGCGGGAAGGCGCTGAAGAGGTTCGTGTCTGATTATGTCCGAGCCGATGATGGGGTCTTTCGAAAGAAGAAAAGCTGCGCACCAGGCTTTAGTTGAAAAACTATGCGGGGAGGCTCAGCGCCATCTCACCGCGCCATCAGCGCGAACACGCCCCAGCCCAGGTATTCACGGGTGTACGCGGCGTAGCGTGCGGGCTCCGAGGTCAGTTCAGCGCGAATATCTTTCGCCAAGTCGTCACCGGGATTCGCTTCGAGCCATCGCCGCATGGTGAGCCATTTAGCCGCCTCGTACCTGTCCCAGCTGTCCTGGTCTGCCATAACCATTTCCACGACGTCGTAGTTGAGGTCTCCGAATGACGCGAGAAGTTCTGGAAGCGTGAGAAAGTCGGAGATCGAATTGGCAAGGCATCCCCTGGCAACGTCTTCCGTCGGCGGTAACTGCCGCCAGTACGGCTCGCCGATGAGGATGATCCCTCCGGTGCGGAGGCTCGTCCTCAGAAGCTCGATTGTGCCGATGACTCCCCCACCGATCCACGTGGCACCGAGACAGGCTGCCACACCGACCTTTTCGTCGGCGACGTATCCGGCAGCGTCGCCGTGGATGAACTCGACTCGATCGGCGACGCCAAGTTCTTCTGCGCGGAGTTTCGCTTGCTCGGTGAACAACTGGCTCAGGTCAATACCGATGCCGCTGATTCCGTAATCACGTGCCCAGGTGCACAGCATCTCGCCCGAACCGCTGCCGAGATCGAGTACACGGGTGCCCGGTTCCAGACGCAACGCCGCTCCGAGAGTAGCGAGCTTTTCCGGCGTGAACGGGTTGTGGATGCGGTGAGCACTTTCGCTCACGTTAAAGATCGGTGGGATGTCCACTGCATAAACGTCCTATGTGTGTGAACGGATTCGCTGCGTCACTAACATCGTAATTGAATGTTGCGGGTGTTGGTCGGCAACTCCAAATCAATGTGCGCTGGCTCACTACGCTGCTGAAAGAGTGGAGAGTCCGAGGCCAACAGGATGCCACAAGCGATATGAACTACAGGACACCCTGCCGACCTGGGAGAGTTCAAAGCCGATCATGAGGTTTTTCGAAAGAAGAAGAACTGCGTACCAGGCTTTTGTCGAAAAACTCGGGTGATCACGTCTTCCTGTACCCGTTTCGCTGCACACCATCCTTATAAGAAGCGACATCTGATCGTTTCCATAGAAAGAAGCATGTCGATGTTCTCCATCAGCTCCTCGTGACATCGGTCGATCAGACATTTGGACATGCGGTAGCCGCTCGTTTGCACGAATCCACAAACCATGTGACTTTTTTCGCGACGGATTCCCGTCAAGGAGGCAAGTCCAATGATCCAGTCGTTCATGCGAACAGTGCGCGCCGGACGTAAGCAGGTGCTGGCGTTCCTGCTCGCTTCCTGTATCGGAGCGGCCGTTCTGGCGCCCTGCGCCAGCATGGCCCAAAACCTCGGCACCGTGCCGGCGACGGGCCAGGCCGTCCAGGGCCAGACCGCGGCACAGCCGGAAGGCGCATTCCTCAACGCCGTCAACTGGCTGTGCAACGTGATCTGCCCGGTGGGCGCCGGCATCGCCGTCGTCGCGACCATCCTGCAGTGGCGGAGCGGGCGCAGCTGGCTCCCTTCCGCCATGACCGCGGGCGGTCTGATCTGCGTGTCCGGCATCCTGCGGCTCATCGAGTACTTCATCGCTCAAGGACAGGCAATCGGGTAGGCGGTTTATGCAGGCGCCACTGGTTTTCAGAGCCATTCTCGGGCTGCTCATGGATCTCGCTATCCCTGCGTCGCTGGGCGCGTTCGTGATGGCGGCCATGAGGCTGCGCTCGGAAGGGGGAATGAACTTTGAGGCCAGTGGCGGCTTTCTGAAGTGGCTGCTCTGGGGTTGTTTCCTGTTGAGCTTGCCTGGGGTCAGCCATTGGCTGGCTCAGGAGTCGGTTCCCGGAGCGCAACAACTCGTAATTGCCGGCGCGACCGGTGCGCCGTACACCGCCGGTATCGAGCGGGTCACCAACGATTTTGTTAACGACGTTCTGATCGGACATATCGTCCCAGTGGTCGCGGCGTCTCTTGTCTTCAAAGCAGTTCTCGATATGAGCCAGGGCTACAACCCTCTGGCTTCGATCATTGCGGCCTTGTTTCTTCTTGGCGTGCAGGGGTTTTACAACCTCGCGACCGGTAGCTGGATGCAGACCGGTGACGCCTATGGAATGACTGACATGCTGATGAGCATGTTCGGATATGCCGCCAACCAGATCAGCCCCATCGTCGGTGGCCTTGCCCTGTCGGCGGCGATTCTCAATCACGTGCGACACCGCCCGTGGGGTGCTCTTGCCGCGAGTGGACTTGCCTTCCTGTGCGTCAGCGGGATCTGGGCGCTGGTGACGCATTTTGCGGGAGTGAGCCTGTGAAGCGTCATGCGCTGGAGCTTGTCGGCGCGATCCTGCTGTGTCTCGCGGCGTACTTCTCCTATGCGGCACGGGCTCCAATTTCATCGCCTCTTATAGGAGCAGGATCTGTGGCGGCGTCGAGTCCGGCCGCATGGTCTTTGGAGTTTGTCGCAATTCCCAAGCTGCGCATCAGCTGGCCGAGATTCCCAAATTTCTGCGTCGGGCTTTGCACGAGGGAGGATTACCTGCAATGAACTACCGGCTGCTCTTGCAATCCGCTGTGTTCGTCCTCGAAGGGCTGTTGCTTGTCCTCCTGCTCTCAGCTGCCCTGCATTTCGAGGCGGCGCGGCTTGTGTTCGGGATTGCTGTGGCTGTGTTTTGTCTAATAGTCGAGATCTTCGTGGCGGTTCGGGTCGCTCAGCGTTTGTGGAAGTGGAGCGGACACCTTGCACGGTTGGTGATTCGGGAAACTCCCGGCACATCCGTCCCCGGAGCAACGGCAACCGGAACGCGAGGTGAGGCATGAATGGCGGCTCCTTCGACGCCGGGATGCTGGGGCTGACCAACTGGGTGGGCAATGCCGTCATGCCCATTCTCGCCGTGCTGATTCTGGCGCTTGGCATTTTCAAATACTCGCGCGGCTACCATATCGAACCGTACATCGCCGGGACCATGAGCGCACTTTCAGTGTCCGGTCTCCTGCGGCTGGCGGAGGTCTTCGCGAGCCAGGGGTCGGGAACGACGCAGTACTGGGCGGCGATCCTCTGCCTCGCTGACTGGGTTGGCAATGTGATTCTTCCTGTCTACGGAGGGATCGAGATTGCGCGCGCCGTGCTCGGCCTGGGCGGATTCTTCGAGCGGCTCTATATCGGCGACGACTGGATCAGGCATTTTGTCGCCGGCGGCGCCTGCCTATGCGTGTCGGGCCTGATGCGCCTGATGGAGCACTTCATCGCGGCCGGGACGGCGGGGGTGGCGTAAATGACCTTACGGATGAGCCCGGTATCGAGGAATCTGCACGCCAAGGTCACGATGCTGGGCCTTGAGCTTGAGGACATGCTCTTTCTCGCCATGGCCTGCGCAATCGCCATGCTGGTCGGGCAGTTTGTCTTCCCCAACCGCTACATGTTCTTTCTGCCTATGAACTGGTTCCTGATGGTGATGGTGCTGGTTCTCGGCGTGCCCGGCCTGGTGCTGTTCAAGTACGGCAAGCCGCGCGGCTACCTGCTCGATCTGGTGACTTACTACGGGATGCCGCGGGCGTATTGCGGCTGCGCCCGGGATCGCAAGCTCACATCGGATTTCCTCACGGATTCCGACAACATGGAGGCGGACTGATGCCCAAAACCCGCGCACAGCATGAACGCTCTCTTGAAGACCCGGCGGTATGCGAACTGCTGAAGATCCGCGATTTTCTCGATAACGTGATGGTTCGCACGGACGGGTGCTATGTCGCCGGATTCCGCGTTGCCGGCGCCATGACCTATTTCGGCGATGACGATGAGCGCAATGAAGCAAAGAGCGTTCTGGAATCCCTGCTCCGGGCCATGCCGGAACAGAGCATGCGGCTCCAGTTTCGTTACGAGGTCGTCGAGAGCCTCAACGGCCTGCTCGATCAGTACCGCACCGAATCGCGCTGTGAGAACGCGGAGGTTCAGGCGCTCGACGAGCAGCGTCTTGCAGTCTGGTCGGAAAAGGAAAAGCAGGGCGCCTACCTCACGCGGATTGCGGCGGTCTACCTGATCTGGGATCCGGCGAAACACAAGCGTACGTTGCTCGCGGGCGGAGCGCCGATGAGCAAAGAGGATCGCCGGCGGGCGCACGGGGGCTTTACTCTCTCAGTTACCAAATCGGTCGAGAAATCGCGGAAGGAGCACCAGGACACCGTCGCCGAGTTCGAGTCTCTCATTGCCGGCATTGAGTCCGCGATGAAGGCCGGCGGCCTCGGGCCGGAACGGATCTCGGATGGCGACCTCTTTCTTGAAGTTAAGCGGGCAATGCGTCCCATGGACCCCGACCGCAAGCCGCTCCGGGCGCATCCCGCCGAGACACGCTACATTTCCCCTCGCGAGCGCGCCACAACTGTCAGCATTCTCGGGCAGACCGAGAGCTACATCAATATCGACGGCCTGCTGTGGAGCTTCATCAGTCTGAACACGCCTCCGGATGGAACGTATCCGGGCATCCTGCGGCAGCTGATGACGATCGGTTTTCCCGTCGTCATCTCGACGAACGTATCGATTCCCGACCAAAGGGCCGTTCTCGACAAGTACAAGAAGAAGCTGCGCAAGATGCAGGCGGCGCAGAAGGATTCGAAGGGCAATCTTCGCGTCGATGTCACAGCCCAGGTGGCGACGCACGAATTAATTCAGATCCAACAGGAGCTGATCGCAAATTCGGTGAAGACCGCACGTCTGGGCATGATCATTGGAATCCGGACCTCGGCCCCGGCGTGGTCCGCCGAGCAATACGAGAAAGCGGAACGGGAGTTGGCGAACCGGCGTCAGCAGGTGCTCCATGTCGTCGCGCACATGAACGGCGCCCGCGGGCTCACGGAGACGCTTGCGACCCGCCGCATCTATCTCTCGACATTGCCTGGACTCGCCGAGGATGACCGACGCGACCTCGATCTGCTCACCCCACACGGCGCCGACTTGCTGCCGCTGGAACTTCCCTGGTCCGGGACGACTCGCTCGCCGCTGATGCTGTTCGAGACCCCCTACCGGCAGCTCTTGCCTTTCTCGCCGTTCGATCCGGCGCTCGAAAACGCCAACGCAATCATCGCCGCAACCTCGGGAACGGGCAAGAGCGTGCTGGTCGGGAAGATGCTGCTGACCTGCGCGAGGCAGGACGTGCAGGTGTCGATCATCGAGCGGGGCGACAGCTACTACCATGCGGTTGCATTCATGGGCGGCGAGATGATCACCATGTCTCTCGACAGCCGGCAGACCATCAATCCCTTCGATCTCGAGCCGGGGCAGACGGAGCCTTCGAACGATCACCTGTCCTTTCTCAAGAACCTGACGCGATTCATGATCGGCGACAGCGGCGAAGGGGACACAGACCTGCTCGACAACCTGATCATGAATGCGATTCGCAAGACCTACGCGCGGGCGCAGATGCGAATGGATAACCCGATTCCGCTTTATAGCGACCTCTACGACGAACTCCAGAACTACTACGACGAAGACAAGAATCCCCACGTAAACGAAATGGCGCGGATCGCCGCGGCGAAGCTGCGTGCCTGGGTGAACAACGGGATGTATGCGCGCCTCTTCGACACGCACACCACCATCGACATGACAACTCCATGGCTCTACTTCAACGTGGAGCAGTTGAAGGACGACCCGAAGCTCGAAGTGGCGATGAGCCTGCTGATTGCCTACACGACGACGCGACGCGCCCAGGGCAAGACGAACAAACGGTGCATCACCGTACTCGATGAGTGCTGGGCGCTTCTCCAGTCCCCGAGTCTTGCGCCGGTTGTCGTGCAGTTGTTTCGCACGGCCAGGAAGCGCAACGCCTGCGTCTGGGGTATTTCGCAGGCGGTTGAGGACTTTACCGGGACACCGGACAAGCCCAACGAGTTCGGCGGCGCCATTCTCGCAACGACCGCGATCAAGCTGATCGGCCGGCAAAAAGGCAATTTCGACGTACTGCGCCATTTCGTTCATTTGAACGAGACCACGCTGAACAGGGTGAAATCGCTGGGCATGACTGAAAAGGGCAGGAAAAGCGAGTTCCTGATCGTGATTGGGGAGAAGGCAGAGACCACGCACAGCCTCTACATCGTTCCCACGCCCATCGAGTACTGGCTGCTGACGACCTATCCGCGGGAACGCTGGTACCGGCAGTGGTGGCTGTCGACACATAGCGAAATCAGCCGGTTCGAAGCTTTCGAAGAACTGGCGAGAACGTTTCCGAACGGTCTTTCGGAGGTGCCCGAATTGCCCGAGGAGCGTTCAGGCGAAGTGAGCCGGTTGGGTACAGAAGGCGGGAAAAGGTCTCCGAAGCCGGAGACCCATCAGCGCAACTCGGACGCGTCGGAAGCCGAAGTCTCGTTTGAGGAGGAACTGGTATGAGAAAAACCCGTTCCGAGCGGATTGCCTTTACATGCAGTGCCATCCTGCTGCTGGCCCTTCTCGTCCCGACGGGCGCCTATGCGCAGTTCGGAGGACTTTTCTCCGCGATCCTTGGAACGATCACCGGACCCATCGGCGGGGCGCTGACCGACATCAACCGGGTTCGCAGCGAGGTCCTTCAGACAGAGCAACAGGCTCTCTGGCCGGTGGCCCTGATCGAGGAAACGCGCAACTACATCGCTACGATCAAGGCCAGCTACCGCGGATGGATGAACAGCGTCTTCGACATCCGGGTCAACAGCGCTATTCTCCCGGCATCGAGGAGTTTTGAATCGGAGTTCCTGAGCGCGCAGAGCGGGCAGATTCCTGACATTAGTCAGAGCTACGCGACCGAGTATGGTGCTCAGCCCGCGATGGGGGCTGCGCCGCAGCTGAATCTTCAAATGATGGACATGGAAGACGCGACCGCCAGGGATGCAACCGAACAATCGATGGCCGCCGACCAGGCCACACAGACGATGCTCCAAACAGCCCAGAAGATCGAGGACCAGGCCGAAACCACAGCTCCCGGGACTGCGGACATGGTTGCAGCCGAAGCGCGTACCGCCGAGCTTGCCAGCATCGCCATGCAACAGAAGCTGCTTGCCTATCAATTGCGCGAGGCGGCGATCGAGCTTGCTCACCGGGATGCGGTCCTAAAGCAATCGACGACCAACATGCAGAACCTCAATCAGCAACTGTTGAACCGAATTGGAGGTGGTCAGTGAGAGGTGTATTTCGTCATCCGCTGGCTCAGAGGATCGCCCTCGGGGCGGCCGGCCTTGCCATTCTCTCCGTGGTTGCGGTCGAGCCGGCGCATTCGCAGTTTGGCATCGACATCGCCGCCATCCTTGCCGGGCTCAAAGAGGTCAACAGCACGCTCACGATTGCCGTGGCATCGCCGCTCAAGCTCATCGACAAGGTCGAGCAGGAGGAACAGCAGTTCCAGCAACAGGTTCTCTATCCGATTGCAGCGATCGACAGCGCGCGGCAGATGGCGACGAACTTTTCGGGCTCTTTCCTGAGCTTCCGCCAGCTCGCATCCGTGAATATCGCAAGCGCCCAGCTTCCCTATCCGCAGCAACTCGAACGGCAGATGCTGTCAGCCGACCCCAATGACATACGGACCATCGGGAGCGCCTACCAGAACGTGTTCTCTCCTCTGCCGCCCCAAACCGCTGTCCCACAGAACATCGCTTACCAGATCGATATGGGCGACGCGCAGGCACAGGATGCGCTCAAGAAGGCAATTGAACTCGATGCATTTGCAGCACGCGAGATGGAGGTGGCGCAGAAGCTCAATCAGCAGATTGCCGCTTCCGCACCTGGAACAGCGCCCATGCTCGATGCCGAGGCCAGCGCCTGGGTCGTACAGGCGAACGCCTACACCCAGATGGGGATGGCTGAGCTGCTGCGGGTAAACAGTGCGAAGCTTTCGAATCGCGGCGGGGCGCTCAAGGACTCGACCACGCAGATGCAGAACCTGAACCAGAGAATGCTCGAAATACTCAATCAGCACTGATGGGAGAGGAGAGCCGATGCCGACAGGGATTTTTGAATTTCAGACCATGCTGACTTCAGCCGTTAATGGCATCTCGGCAAGCATTCTCGGGACCGAACAGAGCGTCTCTTACGTGCTGATGACGATCTGTCTGGTGCTCGGGATCTACGAGGCCTATACGAAGGGCGGGGATCTGCGCTCTCTGGCCGGAACGCTCCTGAAGTACGCTGTCGCCGCCTTCCTGATCGGCAACTGGACAGCATTCTTTTCCGATGCGTACAGCGGATTCAACCAGCTTGCCAGTTCTATCGATAGCGCATACGGGGCCGTCGACCTTGCAAAAACTTGGCAATTACAGTTGTCAACGCTTTTCGCAGACAAAGGTTATCAGGCTGTATTCAACGCAATTCCGTGGACGCCTTCGGCTTTACTCACTCTCGTGGAGATCGTATTTGCATATCTAATCTACCCAATCGCCGTCCAGATCTTCGCTTTGATCTACACGTTTTGGGGCACCTGCCTCTTTGCCATGGGGCCATTTGTTATTGCCCTCGCCCCGAGTTCGCTGATCAACTCGCTGACCAAATACTATGCGTTGAACCTCGGGATCTGGAATGCCTGGTCCATCATCTACGCGGTTTTCGGCTGCCTGATCACGGCCATTCATGCGAACGATGTCAACGCCATCCTCAACGGCGATCTGGGCAGTTTCGGGCTGGGTCCCACTCTTGGTGCGACGGGACCGCTCGACGGCGGAATTGAAACGATCGGTCTCATCAGCATCATGTATGCGATTTGCATCCTGCTGATTCCGATGGTGGCTGCGTTCATCCTGCGCGGACAGTTTTCTGCAGTTGGTTTGGGCCTCTCGATGACGGTTTCAAGGATCACTCATGGGATCTCGCACGGCGCCGAACTGGGCGCAGCGGCCGGACCGGCGGGCGCGGTCGCAGGCGGAGTCGTAGGCGCGGGCATGGGGCTCATGGGCGGAACAATGCCCTCGACATTTTCGAGCGGCGGCGCTTACGGAGCACTGAGCGTGAGCCAGGGAGGAGGCGGCAGCATGCCGCCTCCCAACACGCCCGACGACCCGAATATGACGCGGTTCGCGTGAGGAAGGAGGCTACCCGTGAAAGCGAGAACGAAACTGAACAACGAGACGCCGAAGTTCTACGAGATGGATGGAGCGCTGCGAGCCCATTCGAACCGCAGTCTGGTTCTCGCAGGCGTGATGGGGCTCGTTGCCCTCATCGCCGTGGCAGGGTTTCTCTTCGTTCGCCTGGAGCCGCCCACAGTGATCCGCATTGGCGCGAATGGCCAGGCATCGGTCGTGTCGCCCATACAGAGGGCAAAAAACCGAATCCTGCCGGCGCTCTTCGCCGACAAGCCAAGCGCGGTGTCGGCCGACGACTACGAGCGAGAGGCCTTCATCACGGACTTCCTCAACCGCTATTTGAGCTATGACTCGTACACGCTCTCTCAGAACTGGGCCGATGCCCTCAATCGGATGACGGAGAATCTCCGCCGTCAGGCGCTCGCCGACCTTGAGAAGAACGATACGGTCGGCAAACTTGAGCAGGCGCAAGCGAGTTCCACACTCAGGCTGAGCCACATCGAGCAGAGCAAGACAGAACCGTTGGTCTATACGGCGTTTGGCGTGCGCACCGTTCGCACGGTGGACAGCCAGCAGGAGTCGATCGATCAGCTTGTGGAGGAATACCACGTCCGCCTGGTCAACGTGGATCGATCCGCGCAGAACCCGAGCGGCCTGCTGGTCGGAGAGTATTGGTCCAAACAGATCGAAGGCGAAAAAAGAGATGCGGTCCTGACCGGAGATCCATTGTCTGAGACCGGTCAGGCGGAAGGGAGCCATCAACCATGAGCACTGAGGCAGCGCGAGTGATGCCGATGCCGACCGGGACAGCAGCGGCTGGCGAAAAGAAGCGGCGACGCAAAAGAGGGGAGGCGGAGAGAGCGCCCGACGGCTCGCTCGTCCTCTATTTCCTGGGCACCGGCGGCGAGAATGACGGCCAACCGCTGGTTCTCAAAGAGAAATTCCCCAACGAAGGCGGCGCGATGGTCGAGGCGCTCAAACGCGACGTGCCGTACTACCGCGTCGAGGTGTGGAGGTCACGCGCGATTGTGAAAGAAGGATCAGTCGAGATTAAGAAAGAGGCGGTTTCCGCGCGGGCCTGAGAGTAC
The DNA here is from genome assembly GCA_021792135.1 of Acidobacteriota bacterium. GTDB lineage: Bacteria > Acidobacteriota > Terriglobia > Terriglobales > Acidobacteriaceae > Palsa-343. Next base: position 265,744 of record JAJYVF010000002.1, read on the forward strand.
CGCGCGGGCGAATTCAGAAAAACCGATCACGAAAGCACGCTTTCAGGATTCGGTTCTCTGAGCCACCTCGCGGGCTCAACTCGCGAGGATTCGTACCGCTGACCCGGCATTTCGAGCCTGGTTAGTTCCCCTTCACAACGGTCGGGAAAGAACCAGGTCAGCCGGCATCATGCGGTTGGCATGGATTCTTCCTGTGCCCAAAACACGAGGAGAACTCTCATGCAAAGTGAAAACGGAAATCGAATTGTGATGCTCGATATCGACACCAATGGACGCATCGAGGAACGGATCCCCGGCACAGGTCAGGAGTGCTGGCTCGATCACACGCTTCTCGGCACGATGTACCCGAACATCCACGTGGCGCTGGTCAGCGTTCCCACCGAGCCTCTGGACGATGTGGAAGAGGCGCGGGTTGCCGACCGGATGACAGCGATCTCGCACAACGGGATTGCCTACAGGATGGTCGGCGCGTCCGGTTCGGCCAAAAACGGCAAGTACTACTACTGCGACGCCCAGCACGAGCCCCTGATTGCCAAACGGTTCCAGCAATGGCCGGAGGCTGCCATCACGTATTTCGGCATTCTGGTGTCCGACTGCAAGGTCGTGCACGCGGAAGCGGAAGCCACAGTGATGGTGGTTAAGGACCTGGAACTGGGAACGAACGACTGCCGGGGATGGATCCGGAAAAGAACTTTCGAGAAGCTCGCTCTTCCCGAAGGCCACTTTTACCAGTTCCGCCTCGCCTTCGCCGACACCCAGGCAAAGGGGAGCTTCAAGGTCATGTCCGACGAGGTCGCCGACGCCCTCCAGGTCGACGTCATCGTTCCCGAAAGTTCCATTAAACCGAGTATCAAAATGCCGAACGCCGTGGCCAGCATGATCGGCCTCGGTTCGCGCGTCTACACGAGCCCGATCGTACTGGGGATTCGCGAAGTCTCGCGACCCCTTGAGTTCGAATCGAGCTACACGGTACTCCAGCATGCGCCCGCGGAGTCGATTGAAACCGAGATCGTTCCGCAGGCGGTAGAAATCATCGAAACGCTCAAAACCGCGTGGAGAGAGGTGAGCGCTGCGTGAACCCCATTCCTACACGGGCTGAGGGATGGGGTTCTGCAGATTCTCCAAGGATGCCTTGTATCGGATCTTCCACTGATCGGGCAGCCACGCTGCGAGCTGGCTGATGGGCAAG
>JAJYVF010000028.1 GCA_021792135.1 Acidobacteriota bacterium
CCGCCCTTCTTCGGCTCCAACTACGCTTCGACAACGCAGTTATGCCATGAAAAGACGGCCTTTCCAATCACTTTTCTCGATCCCACTCACCGCTCTCGACAACTTGCCTGTGAGAAATGCGGGCTAGCTCCGTGGATCTGCCGAAGTACGGGGTGGCGGTGCTGGAGGAGTAGAAATAATCAGGAAAGAGCAGTGGAGGTCTGCTGCGCGACGCTTCGCTGCCATATACGCGAAATGGCGCGCAGCACCGCTTTGGCGGGAATGAGATCGTCTTCGCCGGCGAAGACGATCTCGCCACTGCGCTTCGCCAGCGGGCGGTAGTACCAGCGGCTGAAGAGGCAGAGGGAATCGGCGATTTCGCCGGGGCGGGCGCGCTGCTTCTTCGGTTGCGATGCGGAGCGCAGAGGAGCGAGGGCATCGTCGAGGCGGCCCTGCAGTTCGTCGCGCGAGGCCGCGGTGACCACGGGAGCTTCCAGGGGAACGGCCTCCATCGCGCCGGCCGGCTGGGCGAAGAGCGAGGTCGAACCGGCGGCTTCGTTGGGGTGGCGCATGCCGGTGACAGAGTAGAAAGCCGGTCCGCGCAGCGAGCCCTGGGCGAGCAGGAAGAGCGCGACGTGTTCGGGCTCGGCCGCGGGCTGGATGAGGACGGCGTCCAGATGGGAGAGCGGTCGCACGGCCTCCGAGGTTTCGGCGGTGACGGCTTCAGCCTTTACCAGGCGCGCGTGGAGTTCGGCGGCTCGCTCGAATTGGAGCAGTTCGGAGGCCTGCTCCCGCTCGCGTTGCAGCACCCTTTTGAGGCTGGCGCCGCGGGTGCGGAGAAATGCCCGGACGGCAGCAGCCTCTTCGGCATAGCGCTCGTCGGTGCAGCCCTGGAAGCAGGGAGCGAGACACTTCTTCATCTCGGAGTAGACGCAGCCGGGGAAGGCCGGATCCGGATCGAGGTCCTCGTAACAGCGGCGCAGCTTAAAGAGATCCAGCATATCTTCAAGGAAGGTTTCGGCGGCGGCCCGCGAGGGAAACGGGCCATAGAGATCGTCCATCCCGGATTTTGTGGCTTTGTTGGTTACATAAACACGGGGATACGCGTTCTCGACTGTCATGCGCAGCAAAAAAGGGGTGCGCAGGTGCAGGCGCTTCCGGGCGCGTTCGCCAAAGACAGACCACGAGGCCTGGTAGAGCAGCAACAGCGATTCAAAATCGGAGCCGGTGAGCGCGTATTCGATGCGGGTTACGCGGCCGGCAAGCTGGAGGCGCTTCGTCTGATCGGGGCGGGGATCGAGGAGACGGCGCAGACGGCGGCGCAGGTTGGGCGTGCGGCTGATGTAGGGCTCGGCGCGCTCGTCCTGGGCGAAGAGGGCGAAGACGCCGGCGGCCGCGGGAATCTGCTCCCAGGCGGGCTGGGCGGCGTCGAAGGCGAGCTGATGGGGAAACATCATTCTCCGGCGATGGTCATGCCGTCGATGCGGAGGGTGGGCGCGACGGCGGAGCTGCGGAAGACGAGATCGCTGCCGATGGCGGCGATGTTGCGGAGCATCTCTTTGAGATTGCCGGCGATGGTGATCTCCTGGACGGGGAAGGTCAGTTCGCCGTTTTCGATCCACAGGCCGGCTGCGCCGCGCGAGTAGTCGCCGGTGACAAGGTTCACGCCCTGGCCGAGAAGGCGCGTGACGTAGAGGCCGCGCGGGACGCCGCGGAGAATTTCCTGGGCGGATGGCGCGCCGGGCTCGAGATACAGGTTGCCCGCGGCGGTGTAGGGATTGCCGGCGAGGCCGCGGCCGGCGTTGCCCGTGCTCTTCATGCCCAGCTTGCGGCCGGTATAGGTGTTGAGGACATAGCTGCGCAGGATACCGCCTTCGACGATGACCGTGCGGCGGCTGGGGAGCCCTTCGCCGTCGAAAGGCGAGGTGCCGAAGCCACCCGGAATGGTGCCGTCGTCGACGATGGTGACGGAGGGATGGGCGATGGCTTCGCCGAGTTTGCCGGTAAAGATAGAAGCGCCGCGATAGATGGCATCGCCGGAGGCCGCGTCGAAGACCGCGCCAACGAGGCCGCGGGCGACCTCCGGCGCGAAGACCACCGGGGCCTGCTGCGTGGGGACGCGGCGGGCGCCGAGCATACGCAGCGTGCGGCGCGCGGCTTCGCGGCCGACGGACTCGGGGTCTTCGAGATCGCGGAAGGCGCGGGCCTGCGACCACCAGTAGTCGCGCTGCATTTCGCCATTGGCGCTCTGGGCGATGGGGCTGACGGCAATGGAGCAATACGAGGAGCGGTATTGGCCGGAGAAGCCGCGGGAGTTGGCGAAAATTCTGTGGCCGGTGGCGGCGTCGAAGCTGCCTCCGTCGCTGTTGAGCAGACGCGCGTCCACGGCGAGGGCGGCGGCTTCGGCGCGACGCGCCCAGGCGATGCGCTCCTCGATGGGGAGCGAGTAGACGTCGTCGTGGCAGAGGCCGAGGTCGCCGCTGAGCTGGCCGAACTCGGCGGGGTCGGGCAGACCGGCGAAGGGATCGACGGAGGCGACCTGGGCCAGGGCGACGGCTCCGCGCACGAGGTGCTCGATGCCCTCGGGGGTGAAATCGCTGGAGGAGGTGCTGGCGACGCGGTAGCCGTTGTCAGCCTGGAGGAGCACGCGCAGGCCCACGCCGCGCGAGCCGGACTCCTTCAGCGTCTCGACCTCGCCCATGCGGACGGTGGTGGAAAACTCGTCGCCTTCGCGAATGGTGACTTCGGCGTCGGAGGCTCCGGCGCGAAGGGCCTGGGCGACGATGCCGGTGGCGAGGGGAAGAAGATTCTCTCCTGTTGCGATGGGCCGAACTGCGGATTCCGCCATCCTTCCAAACTACCAAAGGCAGTTCGAGCGAACCGACGGGCCCTGCACGAATTTCCGTTCCCTGTTACCAGCCCATCTGGCTCATGCGCTCCTGGATCAGGGCGCTGTAGCGGTTCATGCGCTGGGGACGTCGCCTGCGGGGAGCGGGGAGAATCGCAGCGAGCCGCGCCGCCTGGTCGCGGTCGATATTGCGGGCTGAGGTTTGGTCCCAGGTGCGGCATGCCGCCTCCGCGCCGTAGATGCCCGGACCCCATTCGACCACGTTGAGGTAGAGTTCCAGGATGCGGCGCTTGCCGAGGACGAATTCGGCCACCGGCACCAGCGTGGCCTCCGCGCCCTTGCGGAGGAAGGAGCGGCCCGTTCCGAAGAAGAGGTTTTTCACGAGTTGCTGCGTCAGGGTGGAGGCTCCGCGCAGGCGATGGCCTTGCATATCCTCGTCGGCGGCGATCTGGATCTGGTGCCAGTCGAAGCCGCGGTGCTGATAGAAGCGCGCGTCCTCGGCGGCGATGACCGCGTGCTGGAGATTGGGCGAGATCCGGGTGAGCGGAACGAACTGGCAGCGTTTGTGATAGGGAGTGTGGTTGATCCATGCCTGCAGGCGGCGCTCGATCTGTACGGCGGTGGTCGGCGGGTCGATCCAGCGGGCGGCCACGAGGAGCAGAGCGGCGAGGGACCACAGCGACAGGACCGCGATGACGAGCCATCCTGCCAGGGACTGGAAGAGGCCGCGGGATCGCAGCGAGCCCTTCCGGGGCCGGGTCCCGGGCAGTTTGGATGGTCTTGTCACTCTTCAGAATGATAGCGGGGGGTAGGTTCGCAGCCGGTGGCCGATCTTATGCGCGTACGGACGGAAGTGCTGCGAGGTGGTCTTCGCGGGCGGAAATCGTTCAGAAAAACTCGCGTTCCGACCCCTCGGAGATCAGACGGGAAACGCTCCGATGGTGATCTGCCAACGCTCTGGTAGACTTTGGCGGCCATGAAATTGTTCGCTCTTCGTGTTCTCTGCAGTGCGCTATCCCTGGTGGCGGTCGCAGCCGCGCAGGAGGTCATTCCTCTTTATCCCGGGGGCGCGCCCGGCTCCGGCCAGGAGAACTATCCGGAGCAGCACTACTTTTCCAAAGCCTGGAAGGCAGAGGTGGTCACCAATGTGACCAGGCCCACTCTCACGCTCTTCAAGCCCTCTCCGGGACGGAAGAACGGCACCGCCATCGTGGTCTGCCCGGGCGGCGGTTTCATGGCCCTGTCCATCGCCAACGAGGGAACAGAGGTGGCGAAGTATCTGGCCGCGAAAGGCTTGACAGCGTTTGTACTGAAATATCGCGTCGCCCACACGGAAGGGGACGCGACCGAGGAGTTCCAGAAACTGTTCTTCTCGGACAGGCAGAAGCTCGGTGAGATGCTGAAGAGCGACGAACCGCTGGCCTTTGCAGATGGGTTGGCGGCGGTGAAATATGTACGGCAGCACGCGAAGGAGTGGGGCGTTTCACCCGATCGCGTGGGGATCATCGGATTCTCCGCGGGAGGAGGCATCGCGGAGGGCGTGGCCTTCCATTACGCGTCGGATGGACGGCCCGCCTTCGTCGCGCTCCTCTATCCAGGCGGATTCTCCGGCGATGTCCCGGTTCCATCGGACGCGCCGCCCCTGTTCGTTGCCGCCGCGACCGACGATTCGCTGGGGCTGGCGCCGCAAGCCGTTGCGATCTACGAGAAGTGGGCGGCTGCTCACAAATCGGCGGAGCTGCTCATGTTCGCAAAGGGTGGGCACGGCTTCGGAATGCACAGGCAGAATGCTCCTGCGGATCACTGGATCGAGCAGTTCACGGATTGGTTACAGTTTCAGGGCTTTGTCAACAAATAAGCGCCGGGTGATCTGGTTCCGGAGGATACCGGGATAAGAACCAGAGAGCTCTCTCTTAGAATGGCCCCATGCATGCCGTGGTCGTGTATTCGCGCAAGGGGTGTCATCTCTGTGACATCGTGAAGGAGACGCTCACCGAGATTCAGGGCAAGGCCGACTTCCAGTGGCGTGAGGTGGATATCGACGCGGATCCCGAATTGCTACAGAAATATAACGACGAGGTGCCCGTCGTCTTCATCGATGGGCGCAAGGCTTTCAAGTACCGGATGGACGGCCAGCAGTTTCTGCGGATCGTGGCGGGGAGAGGGTAGAGTTTCGCGGCGCTTCGCCGAGCTATCGTACTCATATCCTGCCCGGTCCGATCACCGGCGAACGATCTCGGGCCATGATGCGGTCTCGTGCACGGCGTCAGAGTGCAGCTTTTCCCGCGAGTGCAATGACCAGTTCCTATGCTGAGGAGGTGCTGCGAATGGCGGGAACAGAGACACAAGTGCTGTTCATTGCAGGCTTCGGTCCGATTGATCGGAACATTGCGGAAAGTCGCAACCTGTATGGCGATAGTCTTGGCATCCGCTTCAAAGAGGATTCCGGCGGATATCTGTACACAGGCGGCATTGAAGGCGCGAAGCACTTTGCGTTGTGGCCTCTCTCTCAGGCAGCTCAGTCCTGCTTCGGAAGCGAATTGTGGCTCGACGGCATTCCGGTTCCGCAGGCATGGCTGGAATTCGAGGTGGAAGACGTGCAGAAAGCCACGGCTGATCTCGAAGCGCACGGATATCGAATGCTCATTAAGAACAAGAAGGAGCCATGGGGCCAAACGGTAAGCCGGTTTCTCTCACCCGAGGGCCTGCTGGTCGGTGTCACGTTCACTCCGTCGATGCGGGAACCGAGGTGAACCTCTGCTCAGAGGCCACAGTCGCATAGCAGGAGACACACTTCCAAATCCAGGGTTGTGAAGTTAATCGGTACCCGTCGCCGGAACCGGCATCTCGGAACCTGCCATTGCGTTCGATCCATCTATCTTCCCGTACCGCCGACAGTCATGCGATCCAGCTTGACGGAGGGCATCCCGACGCCGACAGGGACGCTCTGGCCGTCCTTGCCGCAGGTGCCGATGCCTTCGTCGAGCGCCAGATCGTTGCCGACCATCGAGACGTGTTTGAGCGCTTCGGGGCCATTGCCAATCAGCGTGGCATCACGGACGGGTGCCGTCACTTTGCCGTCCTCGATGAGATAGGCTTCCGATGCGGAGAAGACGAATTTGCCGCTGGTGATGTCCACCTGCCCTCCGCCGAAGTTCACCGCATAGAGGCCTCGTTTGACGCTGCGGAGGATGTCTTCGGGTGCGTCTTCGCCGGCGAGCATGTAGGTGTTGGTCATGCGCGGCATGGGGATCTGTTGATAGCTCTCGCGGCGGCCGTTGCCGGTGGAGGGGATGCCCATGAGGCGCGCGGAGAGCTTGTCGCTCATGTAGCCCCTGAGGATTCCGTTTTCGATGAGCACCGTCTCCTGAGTTGCGGCGCCTTCGTCGTCGACGTTGAGGGAGCCACGGCGGGAGGGCATGCGGCCGTTGTCCACCACGGTCACTTTGCTGCTGGCCACGGGACATCCGGCGAGGCCGGCGAAGGCGGAGGTCTTCTTGCGGTTGAAGTCGGCCTCGAGGCCGTGTCCCACAGCTTCGTGCAGCAGGACGCCGGGCCAGCCGGGGCCGAGGACGACTTCCATTTCGCCGGCGGGCGCGGCGACGGCGCTGAGCTGCAGGATCGCCGTGCGTGTCGCCTCTTCGGCAAAGTGCTCGGGGCTCTTCGAGCCGGTGAAGTAGTTGATCTCGACGCGTCCACCGCCGCCGGAGGTGCCGCGGGCGGTGCGCTCACCTTCTTTGGCGAGCACGAAGACGCTCATCCGGGCCAGCGGCTGGGTGTCGCTGGCTAAAGTGCCATCGGAGGCAGCGATCAGGATGCGCCGCAACTCATCGGCATAGCTGGCGCGGACCTGAGTGATGCGCGGGTCGTAGCCGCGAGCGGCGCGGTCGGCGCGGTCCAGGAGATCGAGGCGGGCGGCGAGGTTGGTGTCGAGTTCGGCGGCGGGAGCGGGGTAGAGGCTGGGGGCTTCGGTTTCGGTAAATCCCTGGATGGGCTGTTTTGCCGGGCCGCTGGCGATGAGAGCGGCAGTGCGGGCGGCGCGCAGCAGGCGATCAGTGGAGAGGTCGTCGGTGTAGGCGTAGCCGGTGCGCTCGCCGCTGACGACACGCACGCCGCATCCGGCGCTGACGCCCTGGCTGGCGGATTTGACGATGGATTCATCGAGGCCGAGGGAGGTCGCCGCGACCGATTCGAAGTAGAGGTCGGCGTAGTCGCCGCCGGCGGAGAGAGCCTCGCTCAGGCAGCGCTCCAGCAGCCGCTCGGTAATCCCGAACTTTTCGAAGAAGTAGCGCTTATGATCCACAGCAAGCCCTCCCGACGGCTCTCCTTTCAGGATAATGTGCCGGGCTTCTGCGTGCCTGTGGCGGGTGGTGCCGGGGTGCGTACTGTGGGGTTGTTCCTCCGGTGCCTGACCGGATTTCCACGCGGCCGCGGGAGGCCGGCCGTGCAATGATAGGCGCATGAAGAAGATTGCTCTGCTGTCTCTGGTGCTGGCGTTCTCGGCCTCGGCCTTTGCCGCCACGAAACATCATCACCACCACCATCATCATCACCACACCACCAAGACTCATCAGCCTGCGCACTGATCCGGACGGGGCGCGGAGCGGCGCCCCGCCTAGCCAGGGAGTACGTGCTTGTCGCGGTGCGCGTCTTTGTGTACCTTTTCGGGGTATGAGCACGCCACCTGTCGCCACACCCGGGAAGGATCGGCGGTATCCGATTGGGAGATACCGCCGCGACGAGGCCGAAATCGCGAATCATGCCGCTGCGATCGCGACCCTGGCAGCGCTGCCGGAGAATCTGCGATCCGCGGTCTACGGCCTGAGCGAGGCGCAGCTGAACACGCCTTATCGTGAAGGCGGGTGGACGGTTCGCCAGCTGGTGCACCATATCGCGGACAGCCATCTGACGGCCTATATGCGCATTCGTCTGGCCCTGACGGAAGACTGGCCCACGGTGAAGCCCTACGACGAGAAGACGTGGGCGGAACTGGCGGATGCGCGCACCGGCCCTGTGGACCTCTCGCTGGAACTGCTCGACGGGCTGCATGCGCGCTGGGCGCTGCTGCTGCGGTCGCTCACCGAGGAGCAGTGGGAGCGGGGCTACACCCATCCGGAACGCGGACGGCAATCCATTGCCGAGGCGATGGCCATGTACGAGTGGCACTCCCGCCATCATGTGGCGCACATTGTGGAATTACGAAAGCGTATGAACTGGTGAGCTTTTCCCTTGCCGGGGCAGCGGAGGGCAGGGAAGATCGGGATACATGCCCGACCTGAAGGCCGGAGCCGATGCCGCGGTTCTGGCCAGAACCATCGAAGACTTCTTTGCCGATCACCCGGGCGCCGCCGTTCTGGAGGATGGCCGGGTGCTGTTCGATCTGCGGCTGGCGCAGTGCTCGGTTCTGGCCGAGCATGGGCGGTGCCTGCTGCATCTGTGGTCGGGCGAGCGCAACCTGGTTCGCGCCGTTGCTGCCGCGGAGCCGCGCCGCCAGACGCTGAGGCTGGAGACGCGGCGCTTCGGGCAGAGCCGCCCGCAGATGCTGACGCTGGTGCCGGACCCGGATTTCCGCACGCCCACGGCTCGCGATACGGCGCGCAGGCGGTATCTGCGCGGGCTGGAGCAGGCGCTGGCGCGGCAGTTCCCGGAGTGGATCCCGGAGAGCTTCCGCTCCGCGATGGATATGGGGCACAGCTTTGGACCGGCGTATGCGCGGGGGCTGCTGACCCGGGGACAGAGCGCGCTCGCCGTGATTGGCGTCGGACCGGAGGAACTGCCTTCCGTCATCGACGGGGCGCTGACGCTGGGGATTCTGTGGCTGGAGCACTGCCGGCAGCACTCCGCAGGCCGTCGGGTGGTGCAGGGGCTCAAAGTGGTCCTGCCGACGGGCTGCGCGGCACTGACCCGCACGCGCATGACGATGCTGAACCGGGATGTGGCCCAGTGGGAGCTGTACGAGCTGCATTCCGGATTGGGCGAGATGAGCGCCTGCGCCGCCGATGGCAACTTCGATGTGGAGCTGCTGCATGCGTTCGATGCTCGGGCGGCGCTGGAACGGTGCGGCGGAGCGGTCGAACATCTGCGGCCGCTGCTGCCGCCGGGTCTGCTGGCGGAGACGGAGGTTCGCGCGCGCAGCGGGACGGAGATTGCGTTCTCGCTGCATGGCCTCGAATACGCGCGGATTCGCCACGGGCTGGCGGCCGGGTCGTTCACCCGCAGGAACGAAATCACCTTCGGCGCGGGTCCCAGCGAGACGGTGCTCGATGCTTCCACCGAAGGCCTGTTCCGCGAGCTGATGGGGAGGCTCTGCCAGGGACGGCATCCCGCGGCTCCCGTTTCCGATCCGCTGTTTCGGCTGCAGCCGGAGCGGTGGCTGGAGGCGGTGCTGCGCCGCGACTTGTCGGTCGTTGATCCGGAGCTGGGCGGGGGACCGGTCTACTCGCAGGTGCCGGCATTTTCCGCCGGCGGGCGGACGCTGCTCGATCTGCTGACCGTCACCCGCGGCGGGCGGCTGGCAGTGATCGAGGTGAAGGCCGACGACGATCTGCACCTGCCGCTGCAGGCGGTGGATTACTGGTGGCGGGTGCGGGAGCTGCACCGGACGGGGGAATTTGTCCGCCGCGGCTACTTCCCGGGGCTGGAGCTGTCCGGCGAGGACCCGCTGCTGTATCTCGTTGCACCCTCGTTGCACATCCATCCGGCGAACGAAACGGTACTGCGGCATCTGGCGCGGTGCGTTCCGTGGGAGCTGATCGGGTTGGGTGAGCGGTGGCGGGAGACCTGCCGCGTGGTGCTGCGCAGGCGCTGGCAGGACGGCGCGGCGGTTCGCGGCTGACCCGATCGGCACAGCGCACAGGGCTCAAGAGCAATGTTGAGAGGGTTGACCCTCGGGAAGGGGGGCCGGGGTCAAGATGGTGCGTCTGCCAATTTCACCACTTCCGCACGGGAGTTGAACCTGTGGAGAGTATGCCGGGGCCCCTCCAGCCAGGAAAGCCGAGGTTCAGACCGGGGCGTGAAGGCCGCCTTCGGTCCGCGCCGGAAAACGAGAGCCCATCACTGCCAGCGCCAGCGCGGCACCGGCCATCCGCGCGCAGGCAAGGAAGATCTGCGAGCAGCCATCGCGGCCACAAGCGGTCCCGGCGGCCCGACGGCGAAGTAGCCGAGGAGAATCGGCAGCGAGGCCGGAAGAACACGCCGCGTCACGCCGCTCGCCGGAGAGCGGAAGCTCTCTGCTGCGCTGGAAGGGGCCATCTCTTTTGCTTTGACGGGGTATGCGCCCCGGAACGGAGTCGGGAACGAGTCGCATGCCTCGAAAGTGGCAGGCCGGGCGCTTTTCCGGCTTCCTCATCGCAACGCCGGGGAGTACAATTTCTGATACCCGTCCAGTCAGATTACCGGGCGTCGAGAAAGTTTTGTCGCTTTTTCGGTGAATCTTGCTGACTCCGCGGACAGCGATGTGGCGTCTAATCTTCCAGGGGGCGCGTCTCTGTCTTCGCCGAATTTCTGTCTCAGGCATCTCGAAAGTGACGCGTTCATAGAGAGGTTTTCCCGAAGGTGAATTCGACAGTCAAACAAATCCTGTTCTGGGTGCTCATCATTGCGTGTCTTCTGGTGCTGTGGCAGCTGTTCCAGAAGAACAACGTGATGGGCGGTCACGAGCAGGAGCTCACATTTTCGCAATTCCTGGGCGATGTGGAATCGAACCAGGTCGCCGACGTCACCATCACCGGCAGCGACGTACGCGGGCATTTGCGTGCCGACAAAGCTGCTTTCCATGTGACGGTTCCGGCTAACTACCCGCACCTGTTCGACATCCTCGACCAGAACCACGTCAGCGTCACGGTCAAGAACGACAACGGCAACAGCTGGTGGGCTTGGCTGCTGCAGTTCTCTCCGCTGATCCTGATTGCCCTGCTCTGGTTCTTCATGATCCGCCAGATGCAGAGCGGCGGAAACAAAGCCCTGTCCTTTGGCAAGAGCCGTGCCCGGCTGCTTTCGATGCAGCAGAAGAAGATTACGTTCAAGGACGTTGCCGGCGTTGACGAAGCCAAGGAAGAGCTGAAAGAGATCATCGAGTTCCTGCGCGAAGCCCAGAAGTTCCAGAAGCTGGGTGGGCGCATTCCGAAGGGCGTGCTGCTCGTCGGGCCGCCCGGAACCGGCAAGACCCTGCTGGCCCGGGCAGTGGCCGGCGAGGCCAATGTTCCGTTCTTCTCGATTTCCGGCTCCGACTTTGTCGAAATGTTTGTCGGCGTCGGTGCCAGCCGCGTCCGCGACCTTTTCGAGCAGGGTAAAAAGAACGCCCCCTGCATCATCTTCATCGACGAAATCGACGCTGTTGGACGCCATCGCGGCGCCGGTCTTGGCGGCGGCCACGATGAGCGCGAGCAGACCCTGAATCAGCTGCTGGTCGAGATGGACGGCTTCGAGTCCAACGACGGTGTCATCCTGGTGGCTGCCACCAACCGTCCGGACGTGCTGGATCCGGCCCTGCTGCGTCCTGGCCGCTTCGACCGCCGCGTGGTGGTGGGGCGGCCCGATGTTCGCGGCCGCGAAGAAGTGCTCCGCGTTCACGCCCGCAAGGTGCCGATCGCCGACGACGTGGATCTCCGCGTCCTGGCCCGCGGCACACCGGGCTTCTCCGGCGCCGACCTGGCCAACATGGTCAACGAGGCTGCCCTGAACGCTGCCCGGGCGAACCGCAAGCAGGTGATGATGCTCGACTTCGAACAGGCCAAGGACAAGGTCCTGATGGGAGCCGAGCGCAAGTCCATGCTGCTGACCGACGAGGAGAAGCGGGTGACGGCCTACCACGAAGCCGGCCACGCTCTGGTCGCCGCCCTGCGGAGCCATGCCGACCCGCTGCACAAGGTCACCATCATTCCCCGGGGTATGGCTCTGGGCGTCACGATGCAGCTGCCGGAGGATGACAAGCACACCGTCACCAAGGATTACCTGGAGACACAGCTGGCGATCCTGATGGGCGGCCGCATCGCCGAGGAGATCTTCCTCAAGCAGATGACGACCGGCGCCGGCAACGACATCGAGCGTGCCACCGACCTGGCCCGCAAGATGGTCTGCGAGTACGGCATGAGCCGGCTGGGCCCGCTGACCTTCGGCAAGAAGGAGGAGCAGATCTTCCTCGGCCGCGAAATCGCGCAGCACCGCGATTTCTCCGAGGAGACGGCTCGCCAGATCGACTCCGAAGTTCGCAGCCTGGTCGACGAAGCCTACAAGGCGGCTTGGGACATCCTGAACGGCAACCAGGGCATTATGCACAAGCTCTCGGTCGCCCTGCTGGAGCGCGAAACCCTCGATGCCAACGAGATCCGTATGATCATCGATGGCAAGGAGCTGCCTCCTCTGAAGCCTTCCGGTGGATCGGGGGCGGCAGTTGCCGATGTCCAGCAGGTGCTGAAGCCTGAACCGGGCCGCAGCGGCGGTCTGCCGGAGGGCAGCCCCTCGCCGGCATAACACCAGAACTGCCCCCCCAAAGGCAGCCGTTCGCGGCTGCCTTTGGGGGGGGCCGCTGATCTTGACGCGCCGAGGAAGCTGCAGGCTCCTTCTCGCCTGCCTCTGCGACAATACCTCCAGCATGTGTTCCCGCTTTACCGCCTTTCTCTTCGCGCCCCTTCTGCTGCTGGGGGGCTGCGGATACCACTCGGTGAATTCGGCGGTTCATCTGCCGAGCACGGTGCATACCCTGGCCATTCCGTCGTTCCGGAACACCACCAACGCGTATCACACGGAGGCCATCTTTACGCAGGCGGTGATCCGGGAATTCACCAGCCGGACATCCTACCGGATCATTGCCGGCGACGATCCGGGAGCCGATGCCACCCTGCAAGGCACCATTACCAGCTTCCAGATCATTCCGCTGACCTATGACAACGTGACGGGACAGACCTCCAGCTACCTGGTGACGATCACGGCGAGACTGGTGCTTCAGGACCGCCGGCAGAAGGTGATCTGGCAGAACCCCTCCTATCTTTTCCGCTCGCAGTACGAGCAGACCCAGGACCTGGCGAGCTTCATCCAGGAGGATTCCGCAGCGACGCGCCGCCTGGCGCGCGACTTTGCTCAGTCGGCTGTGGCCGATATCCTGGAGTCGTTCTGACCTGCCGGCGAGCGGCCCGCGCAGATTACCCCGTTGGAGAGCCGCGGGGATTGACCATTTCCGACGACCGGTCCTCCCGGGCGCGGGAGGGTGAGCCAGGCTGCGGGGAAATCCTGGTCCGGCGACGGGCCACTCCCACCCGCCCGACGACCCGGAGGCCGAGGGGCAGCGTTCATCCCTGCTCCCAGGAGCCTGTGACTGCTGCCAGCCAGCTGTCGAGAAACGCGAGCAATTCCTCAGGGGGCCTGATCCAAAGATCGGCGGCTGTGGGACGTGGCTCCGGGCGTACGAGTACAGCGAGGCTGGATCCGGCAGCGCCGTATTCACGGAGGGCAAGGAAGGCATCCTCATCGGTCTGGTCGTCGCCCAGGTAGGCGGCAGGGGTACCGGGAGGCTCGTCGCCCAGGATGCTGTGCACGGCGGTGGCTTTGGTGCAGCCAGATCCGCGCAGCTCATAGCCTCCGTCGAAGGGGAGCCACTCAAGGCCGGGGCCTTCCGGTCCGGCGTCCGGAAGCAGACAGGAGAACTCGCCGGTCAGGGCGGCAATCTGCCGGGCATCGGACTCCGGAAGGCCGCGGGTGTGGAGAGCCATGCTGCCGATCTTCTTCTCGATGACGTGGGCGAGGCCGCGCTCGTGCAGGGCGGCTTCGAGCTGGTCCAGGCAGTGCTGCTGGGCGGGTGCGAGCGGGACGGCGGTGTGGGTGCCGTCGGGATGGAGACACTCGCGGCCGTGGCTGCCCCAGATCTCGACCCTGAGGCCGGACGGCAGAAGGGAGCTGAGCTCGAGCGCGGGGCGGCCGGAGACGAGAACAAGGCGCAGTCGCGGAGCGCGGGCCAGCTGCCGGAGGCGTTCCGCCACCCCAGGATACGGCCTGGCCTGCATGCGGTCACGGGCGAATGGGGCGAGCGTGCCGTCGTAGTCGAGCATCAGGACGGAGCGGCCCCGGGCCACTCGCCGCCACCATTCGGAGCGGGCAAAGTCGAGCCAGGAGGGTATGTTCAAAGAAGCAGACTGCGGGCCTGATGGGGGAAGATGCGCGCCGGTCAGGGCGGCTGTCTCCGGAACCAGCACAGGTGGACGGAGTGGCACGCCGGAGGCGGGAGCGGCGCCATTCGCAGGAGCACTTGGCCGCAGTTCCGGTGGCGGGCTACAGTTGTACGATCCGGTTTGCAGGAGAGAGCGCAGAACAAAACTATTATGGCCCTGGCGGAACAACAGGAACGGCTCAGCGAGGTTCTGGGAAATAAGTATCAGATCCTGTGCCGGATCGGCGGGGGCGGGATGGCGCAGGTGTATCTGGCGCGGCACCGCTTCCATGGGGGGCTGTTTGCGATCAAGGTGCTGGCCGAACATCTGGCGGACGATGCCAGCATCGTGAGCCGCTTCGAGCACGAGGCGCGCATGGCGGCCTCGCTGGCCAATCACCCGAACATCGTGCCCATCTTCGATATCGGCGAGGGGAATGGACTGCACTATCTGGTGATGCAGTTCGTCGCCGGCGAGGACATGGCGAGCTACCTGCGGCGGGTGGGGCGGCTGACGGTGCCCGACGCCGCCAACGTGATCGCGCAGGCCGCGGAGGCACTCTCCTGCGCTGAGGCACGGCGCATCGTGCATCGCGATCTGAAGCCGGCCAACATGCTGCTGGACGAGGGTGGACGCATTAAGCTGCTGGATTTCGGGATTTCGCGAATTGCCGATGTTTCCGACGGGCTGACGCGGCCCGGCGAGAGTGTGGGCACGCCTTACTACATGAGCCCGGAACAGGTGCGAGGCGAAGTGTGCGACATCCGCAGCGATCTTTATGCGCTGGGGGTGGTCTTCTTCGAGCTGCTGACGGGGCGGCGGCCTTTTGAGAACGAATCGGCGCCGGCGGTGCAGATCGCGCACCTGACGACGGCCCCCCCTTCGCTGCTGGCGTTTGACCCTTCTCTGCCGTCGGCCTGCGACTCCCTCGTCCAGAAGCTGATGGCGAAGCGCCCGGAGGAGCGCTACCAGAGCACAGCGGAGCTGCTGGAGGTACTGGTGGGGTATGGCGCGAGCAACGGGCCGGGGGGCCTGCGGCCGGCCATCCAGCCCGGGTTGCAGGAGGCCATCCGGCGGGCTGAGGCGATGCCGCTCGATCGGCAGGCGCCGACACCCATCCCGGCGCAACCGGCGGTCCGGCTGGCGGAGACGGCTCCGCTGGCGGTGCCGCCGACGCCGGCCGTCGCGGAGAGCCCAGCCGCACCGGCGCGAGACGCAAAGGCGGGGATGTGGATCGGCATCAGTGTGGCTGTGGTGCTGCTGGCGGGGATCGGAGCAGCGCTGTGGCTGCACGGGTTGCATCCGCAGGCAGCGAAGCCGGCGCAGAACGCCGAAGCTGCGCTGCCGCCGGTGTACTCCGATGCCCGTGGGCGGATGCTGCTGGTGCCGGCAGGGACGTTTCTCTTTGGCGGCAGCGCCGATCAGAACGCGCAGCCGGTTTCGCTTCCGGCGTTTTACGTGGATGAGACCGAGGTTTCGAATGCGGAGTTTCACCGCTTCTGCGAGGCGACGGGCCATGCTCCGCCGCAGACGGCGGGCTACAGCACGCATCCGGATTATCCGGTGAGTGGTGTTTCGTATGCGGACGCGGCAGCTTACGCGGCGTGGGCAGGCGAGAGGCTGCCGACGGAGGAGGAATGGGAGAAAGCGGCGCGGGGGACGGATGGGCGGAGATTTCCCTGGGGCGATGCGTCGTGGACGAGCGGCGTCCCCACCGCGCTGCAGCCGGTCGACTCAAATCCTTCGCGACGCAGCCCGTACGGTGCATATAACATGGCAGGCAATGTGTGGGAGTGGACGGCGAGCCCGTTCACTCCCTCGCCTGCGGAGATGGCCGACATGAAGCGGCTGCTCAAAGGGCAGAGTTTTTCCGCCGAGTGGCGGATCATCAAGGGCGGCAGTTTTTCCCCAGGGGGCAGCGGAGATTTTGATACGGCGAAGCATCGGGGACTGCCGGTGGATGCGCGGTCGCCGTGGATTGGGTTCCGCTGCGTGCGGGATGCGGCGGCCATAACGGGGACAGGCAACGGCTAAGGCGATGGGCAGCGCCGACTGCGGTCCGGCGAGGAGAATGACGATGGTGGGAAAGATGATGGCGGTGGCTGCGGGCATCCTGGTACTGATTCCCCCGGTGCTGGCGGCGCAGCAGGTGTCGGCGCGGGATGCGTTCTGGTCGTCGAGCGATCTGATCAGTGTGACTCCGAACCCGGCGGCTCACCGGCATGCCGCTTCGCATAAGCACGCGCAACAGGCCGCCAGTGCTCCATCCTCCGCGGCGAACACGGAGACGGCCACAGCGGAGCCGGAGAATCCGCGGGTTGTGAATGCCGTGCAGCTGGTGAGCGAAAACGGGTACGGCGCCGCGCCTCACCTGGTGCGCACGAGCGCCGACCGGCTGGGACTGCGCTGCTCGATTCTGCTGCGGGGCCTCGACGGGCGGTATATCGAAGTGGCGCCGGGGAGCATCTTTCACAGCGGCGACCATATCCGCCTTGGGCTTCTGGCCAATGAGCCTGGGTACATCTATGGGATCGCGCGTGGTTCGACCGGGTCGTGGTCGCCGATCTATCCGCCGCCGGGCTCGGCGGCAAACAGGATTGCGGCCGGAGAGCTGCAGATGGTCCCGGGCGGGACGCGGGCCTTTGCCTTCGATCAGAATCCGGGGGATGAGAAGCTCTATGTGATCCTGAGCCGCGCGCCGATTGAGGACATCGACCGGGCGATCCAGGGGCTGAAAGGGAACCAGCCGGCGGCGGCTCCGCAGCATGCCGCCGGGGATGCATCGGTCCTGGTGGCGGAGAACAGGATCCCGGATTTCTTTGTGCAGCAGCTGGCGAGCCGCGATCTGACGCTGGTCGATGAGCAGAAGGTCGATCAGCGATCCAGCAGCGGCGCGGGCGAGAAGGCGATCTATGTGGTCAGCAAGGCCAGCGGTCCGGATGCGGCCGGGCGGGTGGTGCTGAAGCTGGATCTGCGGCACGAATAGGCCGGTCTGCTTCAGGGGTGCGAGTCGAGCGCCGCATCGATGCGGGCGATGTACTGACGGGCGCGGCTGGCCTCGTCGGTGTCCGGATTGGCGGCGACGACGTTGCCGAAGCGGACCTTCGCCTCGCTGAGCAGGTGGATCACGTCCTGAGTGCTGAGGGGCGCGGCGCTTTTGCCCTGTGCGCCGGCGTTGGCTTTCTCGACATAGATGAGGCCGAGCCGGTAGTTGGCCCAAAGGTCGCCGGGCGTGTAGCTGAGGGCCTTCTGGCACCATGGGATGGCGTCGTCGTCGCGCTTCTGCATCCACTCGCAGTCGCAGATACCGAGGTTGGCCTGGCCCTGCTGCTCGCGCCAGATATCCTGCTCGGCAGCCTGGTGCTTGCGGCCGATGCCCAGCAGAAATCCGGCGAGGTAGTAATTCACATCACCGCCTATTCCGGAGTTGAAGCTGGTGAGGCGCAGATACTGCCGGTATTCGGCTTCAGCGGCCGGGGCTTCGTTCAGGTGGCGCTCGCACTCTGCCAGCCAGAAATGGGCCTCCCCATTGGCGGGTGTGGCCTGAACAGCGCGTAACGCGGCCGTTTTGCCATCGGCGTAATCGCCCTCGCGGGCGTAGGCCTGGGAGAGGAGATACAGGGCGGTGCCGTCCTGCGGCTGTTGCCGGAGGGCGGCGTTGAGCTGGCGGACCGCTTCATCGAGGCCGCCCTGATCGAGGAGGGCGGCGGCGTAGCTGACACGCGCTTCCTCGTAGTCAGGATCGATAGAGATCGCGTGCTGGAAGGCGGCGCTGGCCTTGCTGTCGGCCCAGAGGGCGTCTTCCACGCGGCCCAGGTACATCCAGGCTTCGCTGTATTTCGGATCGAGGGCGACGGCCTGGTTCAGTCTGGCCTCAGCCTTCCTGTAATTGGCGACATAGCCCTTCTTGTACTCGGTGATGGCCTGGTCGAGGAGATCGGCGGCGGCCTGATTGTGCTGGCGCGGGATCAGGATACGGACGCTGACGGTGGTCGCCTGTCCGGGATAGATCATCTCCTCGCGGGGACCGTCGGGTTCGTAGCCCATGTGGACGGCCTTGATGGTGTGCGAGCCGGGCGCGAGGCCGGGAAGGCGCAGCGCGGAGGCCCTGCTGAGCACGCCGACGTCTTTGCCGTCGAGCCAAAGCTCGGTGTTGTCCATGTTGGTCTGGACGATGAGGGTGCCGTACTGCAGATCGGGCAGGGCGGCGGCTTTGACGTGATCGGGGTTGAAGGCCAGCACCATGTTGGGATCGAAGCTGCCGCGTTCGGAGGTGGGATTCTGGCGGCCTCCGGTAGCCTGGCGAACGTTGTCGTGCACGTACTCGGCGAGTTCGTCGGCGGTGACTACGCCGTCGCCATTGGCATCGGCTGCGCCCTGCAGGCCACGCACGACGTAGTAGGTGAAGATGCCGTGGCCGCCGCCCCAGTCAGGACTCTCGAAGCTCTGCTCGCGGTCGCGGCTGGCGGTGAGGGAGAAGATCGACTGCTGCATGCCGAGCAGCATGTGATTGAGCTGGGTGGGGTCGGTCTCCGGGGTGATGGCGCCGCTGTGGCAGGCGTCGGTGAGCAGCACCTTCCATTTGCCCTGGATTTTCGTGCCGATCAGCTCACCCAGGGTCTCCATGGGAATGGCCGTGCCGGCGATGTTATGCAGGTCGATGTCGTAGGGCGCGAGATAGCCGCTGCCGCCGGAGATGAATCCGTGGCCGGCAAAATAGATGAGGACGCGGTCGCTGGGCGCGGTGACGGAGGGCAGCCAGTCTTCCAGTTCGTGCAGGATGTTGGCGCGGGTGGCCTGCGCGTCGGTGAGGACATGGACGTGGCTGGCGGGATATTCACCGCCCTGCTGGCTGATGAGCGTGGTGTAAATCGACTCGGCGTCGCGGTCCGGATAGCGCAGCTGCGCCGACTCCGGAAGGTTCTCGTAGTGGGCGATGCCGATGACCAGGGCATAGCTCTGCGGCACCACTTTCAATCCTGCGGAAGGTGGGGGCCCAGAAGGCTGGACGGGTTTCAGGTCGCGCGAGCCGGTGTTCGGGTTCTGGGGCGGCGGCGTGGTTTGCGCTTTCAGGGAGAAGGACAGAAGCAGCAGCAGGAGGGGGAGAGACGCGGCAGCACAGGAGCGACGAGGGCAATGCATGCGCTGATCTCCTTTGGCTCATTCACGGTGCGCCAGCCGGAAGGTGTAGATGAGGGGAAGCTTCGCCTTGGCAGCGGCCCGCACAGCCGTGCTGCCGCCGTCATCGGTAAGGATAATATCCCGGGAAGCAGTCCTGGCAAGTGGCACCAGTTCGCGGGGGATGGGCGCGCCGGGCTTCAGGGGGGCGACGCCGGCGGAGGGATCGACGCAGTCGCCGCGTGCCCTGAAGATGGAGTCGTCACAGCGGGGCAGGAGTTCGGGCGGGGGCGGCTCGGTGTTCTGCGGCTCAGCCGAGGCGGCGGAGCCGGGCAGAATGATGGGGTTCGCGCTCAGAAGGAAATAGAGGATGTCGAAGCCGGAGGGGCCGGCGACCTGAAACCAGCCGTCGCCCATGGCTGGGACAACATTGTCCTGGCCGGGCTCGATCCGGTTGGCTTCGGGGGCTGCTCCGGGCGCGGGGAAGAGGGTGTCGATTTCGCCGCTGGTGCCCCGGTCGACGACATAGAGGTAGCCCGCCATGTGGCTGGTCAGGCGAAAGCGCAGGATTTCACCGGAGCGGAAGACGGTGTTCTGGGGAACGATCCTGACGATGTCACCCTGCTTCTGCTCGAGACGAATGGAGATGAGCGGCGAGTCCTGGCTCTGCGCACGGGGAGCAGGGGGGATCGCCAGCATCAGGGCCAGAACCGGAAGGATGCGCGCGCCACGCTGCAGGAAGGCGGGACGGAGTGGCAGGGGAGTTCTCATCGGGTCTCTGGTTTCGTGTCTGAATTCACCAGCGGGGCTGCACTCTGAGGCTATCGTCCGCCGTGGCCCAGAGAAAAGTGAAACTTGACACCTGCGGTCGGCGCACCGACGGCCGGCGCTCCCGCGGTGATGGTTGTGGCACTGCTGCCGCGTGTGGCCAGGATGCCCGCGACCGTTCCGGCAGCCGCGGCGCTGCCGAGGATGATGAGCAGGGATTTCAGGGACAGCGCGTGGGCGGCGTGCTCGGTTTCCGAAGGGGAAGCCTCGTTGGAGACGTTCCTCTGGTGGATGGTGGTCTCTGCCGTCGTACCGTGCCAGGTGACCCGGACCCGGATGTTCAGAGAGCCCGCATTGCCGTTAGGCCGGAAGGCCTGCGCGGCGGCGCGACCGGCGGAATCGGTCACCGTCGAGAAGACCTGGGTGCCGTTGATGAAGGTGCCGCTCGGGCCGGAATCCGGCAGCAGGAAGAGTACGGCAGCGCCGGCGACGGGCTTGTGGTTTTCGTCCTGGACCTGGACGATGGGCTCACGCGCGGTGCGCTGACGGATGTCGTTGAGCGCGCCTTCTCCCTGCAGGATGGAGATGACGAGGCCGGATGAGGAACTGGTAGCCTGAGCCCGCAGCGCGAAAGAGCCGGAGAAGAGAAGCAGGCAGCAGAAAAGCATTGCCATCCGGCGGCCTGGACGGGCGGCATGCATGGGGAATCCTCTTCTCAGGTTCATTGCGCAGTCCCCGGCTGGGAGTCGCCCACCGAATTGGTGAGGGTGACGGTGACACTCTGGACGTTGGTGGCAGCAGAGTCGAGGGTGAAGGGCTGCGTGTACAGGAAGGTTGTCCCGTAGGCATCGGAAGCCGCCGACTGATACCAGGTGGTGAAGGGAGTGCTCAGGTCCACGGTCAGGTCCGTCGTCTTCAGGGTCTGTCCCGATATGGGCGTGAAGTGGAAATGCGCCTGGGTCATATTGCGTGTGGAGGAAAGGCCGAGAATGGCGACGGTCATCGAGTTGCCGCTGCGGGTGAGGGTGACGGAGTTGATGACCGGTGCCGAGGGCGGCACCGTGATGGTGATGGGAACGAGGGTGGCCGGGGTAATGTTGGCGCCGCCGGCGGTCAGCTGAACGGTGAGGGTGATGGTGCCGGCCGTTGATCCCGGCGAAAAGTTGATGGGTGGGATGGCCGCCGTGCTGTCGGCGGGAATCTGAATCACGTCGGTGGTGGTGTTGTTGGGGAAGAGCACCGCCGGGTCGGTGACGGTGTTCGGCGGAGCCGGGGTGAAGGCGAGGGTCAGGGTTGCGGTGATGACCACCGGGTAGGGCTGGACGGTCAGGGTAATGGCAGAATTCTGGCCGGGCTGCACGGTGGTTGGGACGCTGGCTTTAGCCACCGCCGAGGAACTGAGGATCGTGAAGGTCTGGGATCCCGGCACGGCCACGCCGTTGGGATCGATGACCGTGATGGTGGCAGGGCCTGCGGCGTCGAGCAGGGATGCGGGCACGACGGCCGTGAGCTGAGTGAGACTGACCCAGGTGGTGGCCAGCGCCGTTCCGTTCCATTTCACGACGGCTCCGCTGACGAAGCCCTGGCCGGCGACGGTGATGGTGGTGTTGCCGGATCCCAGGGTGGCGCTGGAGGGGTTAATGCCGCTCAGGCTGGGCGGAGTAACGGTGATGGTCTGGGATGCGCTCGCGGGGGTGTAATCAAAGCCGTCCGTCGGTGTGAAGACGACACTGAGCTTTGCGGATCCTGGCGGAAGCACCGTGCCGGCGCCCGGTGTATAGGCAAAGGCTCCCGGCACACCGGCGGTCGCGTCCAGCTGGGCTGGGCTGAGCGGACTTCCGTACTCGATGGCGGCCGGTGCCGGCCAGGCCAGGGCGGGCGTTGTCTGGGTGACGGTGACCTCGAAGCTGACCGGTGTGGCGGCGGCGAAGTTGGCGTCACCTGCGAAGTTCATAGTGATGGTGTCGGCGCCGGCGGGCAGCGTCTCGGGAGCCGTCTTCAGGATGGCTCCCGAGGCGGCCGAGTTGAGGTACTCCGAAATGGTCGACGCGCTGGCACCGGCGATTGGATATTGCGTGACCACTGCAACGTCGGCCAGGCCGTCCCCGTTGAAATCGCCGGTGGCTGCCAGAGAGCTGTAAGTCGACGCGGTTCCAATCGGCGTTACCGTGCTGAAATGCCCGGTGCCATCGTTCAGGAGAAGACTCAGCGAGCCATCGAGACCATTCACGAGAATGTCAGGATAGCCATCGTTGTTGTAGTCGGTGACGATGAGCGAGCTCGGGAAGGCAGTGAGGGTTACGCTTGAGGATACCGTCAGGTTGCCCTTTCCATCGTTGAAGAAAACCTGCAGCAGGTCGGTGGGAATTGCCGCCGGAGCGGGTGCCCCGGTCCCGGCGGGTCTGACCGGCCTCTGTCTGGCGGCAAGCTGCTGCTGGCTTGCGCTCGCGACCACAACATCGGTGATCCCGTTGTTGCGAAGATCAGCCGTTGCCACCGCGATCGGCATGTTGCCAGCCGCATAGGTTACCGGTGCTCCGAATGTGCCGTCACCGTTGCCGAGGAAGACGGCGATGTTTCCGGGCACGGTAGAACCGCTGGTCGGGGAGTAGAAGGCTCCGGCAACCACCAGATCCGCGTGACCGCTGGAAGTCAGGTGGCCGGAGGTGACGGCCGCCGCCTGGTAGGTGTCGCCGCTTACCCCGTCGCTCAGGGCGGGAGCGGCAATGAAGGTCTTGAACGTGCCCGGGCCGGCTGTCCCCGCGTTCAGCGCGACGCCGATGGGGTTGGTTGTGCCGGACAGGTTGGCTGCATAGGCGACATCGGGATAACCATCCCCGTTGAAATCGTCCACCGTGATGGTTTCCGTCGGATTACTGCAGGCGCAGGTGATGTTCGAATTATCCGTGCTGATGATGCCGGTCGCCGCGTAGCCGCCGCCGGCTGTTCCGGGGAGCACGTAGAACTCATTGCTGGTTCCGTTGAAGCCATGGAGCAGAACATCCTGGTTGCCGTCGTGCGTGAAGTCCGCGACCGCGTTGGCATCGACAAAGCCAAAACCGAGATTGCTGTCCCCGATCTGGTACAGGTGCGCGGTTCCGAACAGAGATGCGCCCTGCCCGGAGAAGATCCTGACCTCCGGAGCGTACGTATACGTCGAAATCGGGTACCAGTCGAGCATCCCAAGGGCGGAATAGCCGGAGGTCGTGGATGGCTGCGTAAACAGGCCGAAGGGGTAGTATCCGAAGATGTTGGTGACCGGGGGCGCGAGGAAATTCTCGGTTGTCGGAATGGCAGCGAGCGGCGCGGTCCCCAGCGGGTTGCCGTTGACCGTGAACTGAATGTTGCCGCTCGGCATGCCGGCGGCGTGCGCTGGAGGGGCTTCCGCCGCACTGATCGTGAGGCTGCCGGGCAGCTGGAGGCTGGGGCTGTTGGGCCCCCCGCTTGTGGTGGGGACCGGGAGCTGCGCATAAGCGGCCGAACCGAATGCCAGCAGAAGCGCGAAGAACGGGCGCGTCCGGCTCATGGACGCGCTCCCTGGGAAGAAGCGGTGATGAGCGGCGGCGAAGGCAGAAAGACGAAGCGGGGCGTGGGGGCATCGCCATCCCAGGCCCAGACGGTGCCGGCGGCGGCGTCATTGACGCGGAAAAGCAGATTGCCGGCGAGCGGCTGCAGTTCGGTGGGCGAGCACGGGCAGATCGTCGGCACAGCGGGGGACTGGCCGGTGAGGTCAATGCGGACCACAGTCGAGCCGGTCTGGTTGGCGACAGCGGCTGTGTGCCCGTCGGCGGAAACGGCGAGGGCGACCGGCTGGGCGACCCCGTCACGCGGGCCGGCAATGTGCGTGATGCTGAGGCCGGCGGACATCTGTGAAGCTTCCACCACAGTGCCTGCCGCCTGGTCAGCGAGGAGCGCGGTGTCGGTGCCCGGCAGGAAGGCCATGCCGCCGAGCTTCGACAGCGTGAGAACGGGACGGAAGCTGCTGCTGCCGGCGGCGAGGAACTGGACGGCCGCGGCCCCATCGGCCTGCCGCGCGCTGATAAGGATGGAGCCGGAATCGGCGACTGCGGCCGCGGACGCGGAGGCCGGAAGCGAGACGGAGCTTACCTGGGGAGTCGAGAGCAGGGACTGCACCACGAGAGCGCTGCTGTTGCCGGGCGCCCAGGCAAGGGCCACATTGCAGGATGGGCTGAAGACGACCTGGGCCCTGGGCGGGCCCAGACTGGCGACCAGTGCGGGCTGTCCCTGCGGGACGTCGGCCTGATAGAGCGCGCCCCCGGAAGTCGTCAGCAACGCGATCTGCTGGCGCATGCAGACCGCGGCGCCGGACCAGGTTCCGTTATTGAAGGTGGGCTGGCCCTGGTAAGCGGCTCCGGGCACGCCATAGACGGTACGGAGGCCTGCGATGCCTGTATCCCACCAGGCGCCGAGCACCGGTCCGGTTGCGATGGCCGAAGTGGCCGCCCCGGGGTTCAGCGGGTTCTGGTTCGCGACGGGGGAACTGGCCGTTCCACATCCTGCAACAGACAGCGCGGCAACCAACAGCCCGAACGCCCGCGGCACCTTGTAGGCAGACTGACGCATTCAATCTCGTTGGAAATAAAAATTCGGAACAGGGGAACGCGGGGGACAAAATGCTCCTGATGGTGAACGATCAACAGGCCGTTGTCAACGGAAAAATAGCCCGCGAGGGATGCAGCGGATCAGGGGCCATCACAACGGATTCGATATGATCGAGCGATCGCTTCCGGATGGTGAGCCGGTGCGGCGAATCAGCAGAGGCAACACGCGAGTCCGCTCGCCCTCTCTGCTTTCGCGGTGAGAACTGCGCAATGGCTTCAGCACCTCTTCGACGCAAATCCAAAGGCCGAAAGCCAGCAGCGCAGAGCCGGCGATCCGTAAGCGCAGGCCACAGCTTTGCGGACAACGCCTCTGGCCCGCATCCGCAGACAGGATTCCTGGCGCAGGAGAGCGGATGGATTGTGTGGACCGCGGCTCTGGCCCTGGCTCTGGTCACGTTCGGGGTGTGGTCGCCCGCGCTGCATTTCGGCTTTGTCTATGACGACCACCTGCAGGTAGTGGCGAATCCGTGGATCCAGTCGTGGAGCTATCTGGGGCAACTGCTGCGACAGCCGCTGTGGGCGCAGCTGGGTGCTGAGCATGCTTCGCCCTATTACCGGCCGTTCTTTGCCTTTCTCCTGTTGACGGAGTACACGATCCTCGGAGCCAATCCGGCGCTGTGGCATCTGGCGAGTGTCGCCCTGCACGTTCTGGTTGTGCTGGCGATCTTCGGATTTCTTCTGCTGCACTTCGGGCGCTGGCTTCCGGCGTTCTGCGGAGCCTGCGTCTTCGCCTGTTCGCCGGTGGCGGCGGAGGTGGTGAACTGGATCTCGGCCTTCGATGACGCTCTCTTCGCCCTGCTCATTCTGCTGGCGCTTTGCGCGGTGGCGGCGGGAGTGCGGAGCGAGGATGTGCGGCGGAGAGCCGTGCTTCGTTTCGTCTCGGCGGGATTGCTGGTGCTGGCAGTTCTGTCCAAGGAAACGGGCGTGGTGGGCATAGCGCTGGTGGCAGGCTATGAATGGCTCTTCGCGCCAGCGGGCAGACGAGGGCGCATGGTGCGCCAGTGGCCGCTTCTGATCCCGGCTGCTGTCCTTCTGGTGAGCCATCCATGGCCGCACGGATCAGGACGATCGCTCGCGCAGGCTGCTTCGGTGGTGCCCTATGCGGCGGCGCTGGCGCTGAAGAAACTGGTGTGGCCGCTGCCGGTCAGCGAATTCTACGGCCTCTGGTTCGGGCAGCCGCACCCCGCAGGGTCGCTCGCGCTGCATGTTGCGGCACTGGCGATCATGGCGGGCGTTCTGGTGTGGGCGGGGATGCGTTCGCGGTGGATCGCCTTCGCGGCATTGACGATCGTTCTGCCGCTGGGCGTGGCGTTTGTCGGGATTCGCTACTTTCGCGATTACGATCTCTTCCATGACCGGGATCTTTACCTGCCGCTGGCGGGAATCGCCATGCTGATCGCAGGGGGAGCGGCGCGCCTCGCAGTGAGGCCGAGGCTTATGGGCGCGGTCCTGGCAGGGCTGGCGCTGCTCGCAGCCGGGGAGGCGTGGCTGTCGCGCTCGGTGTCAAAGCAGTTTTCGAGCGACGTATCCCTGTTCTCTCATGCCGTGGAGGTCGCGCCGCGGAATGTGCTGGCGCTGCAGCTGCTGGCCGAGGCGGAGCTGCGGATGGGAGACTGCGAGACGGCCATCGCCCATTACCGGCAGGCCGAGGTGCTGCGGCCGGATCTGTGGAAGGCCGTGTTCTTTCCGGGCGTGGCCGATGCGCGCTGCGGAAGGAACGCCGCGGCCGCCGCGGCTTTCGCGCGTGCCGCGGAAGTGCCCGGCGCGACGACGGAGCAGGCGGCGCTGGCATGGTATGAGCTGGGACGCGCGCGTCTTGCGCAGGGGGATGCTGGCGGGGCGCGGACGGCCCTGGAGCAGGCGGGCGAGCGCGATCCGGAGTCGCGCAAAATACGCAGCCTTCTTGCGCAGATCGGCGCTTCGGAGCAGGCTCGGTAGCGACCTGCGAGGACTTTTCGCGGGTTATGATGGTGTGCGCTGAGGAGGCGACCGTGAAGCTGCTGACCAAATTCAATATCGTGCTCATCGTGGTGTTCGGGCTGGGGCTCTACCTCATCTCGAACAATGCTTACAACTTCCTTATGAGCAATGCGCGGCAGCAGGTGCTCCAGCAGGCGGAGCTGATGTCGGCCAGCGCCACGGTGACCAAGGACTATACCGATCAGCAGGTGAGCCCGATCCTCGAGAAGACGCCGGAACACTACAATGACTTTCTGCCGCAGACGATTCCCTTCTATGCAGCCAACGCGACGTTCCGGCTGCTGCGCAAACAGTATCCGGACTACACCATTCGCGAAGCTGCGCTGAATCCGACCAATCTCGATGACCGGGCTACGGAATGGGAAGCCGACCTGATCAACTATTTCCGCAACAATCCCATGCAGAAGGAGCATGTCGGACAGCGCAATACGCCCATCGGCCCCGTGCTCTACGTTGCCTACCCCATTGTGGCCCAGGCCGGATGCATGACCTGCCACAGCGAGGTTTCGCTGGCGCCCAGGGCCATGGTCCGCCGCTATGGGCGCGATCATGGATTCGGCTGGAATCCGAATGAGATTGTGGCAGCGCAGATTGTCTCGGTTCCCATGTCGGTGCCGGTGATGATGGCGAAGAAGGGCTTTCGCGAGCTGCTGATCGGACTGGGCGCGATCTTCCTGCTGACGATCGTGCTGATCGACGTCGCCATGTATCTGATCGTGATCCGGCCGCTGCGGCGGGTCTCGAAGAACGCCGATGTGATTAGCAAGGGCGAGATCGATATGCCTCCGCTGGAGGTGAAGGGCAGGGATGAAATCGCCGAGGTGACGGCCTCCTTCAACCGCATGCATACGAGCCTGGTGAAGGCCTTCGAGATGCTGAACAGCTGAGCGCGGCGACGCGGGTTCGGGGCTTCGCCCGGCTGCGGGTCCTGTTTGCGGGGCCTATGGTTTCAGGAGGTAACGGCGGCCGACGATCTCGTAGCGCCCGGAGAGCACGCGGGCGATGGCTTCGCTGTAGGCGATGTGCTCCTGCGCGAGAATGCGCGCGGCCAGGGTAGGAGCGTCGTCGCCTTCGAGAACCGGCACGGCTTTCTGGAGGATGATCACGCCGTGGTCGAGCTGCTCGTCGACGAAGTGGACGCTGCAGCCGGAGACCTGGACACCATATTCGAAGGCCTGAAGCTGGGCGTCGAGCCCCGGGAATGCAGGTAGCAAAGAAGGATGGATGTTGAGAATGCGCTGCGGGAAGGCCTGCACGAAACCAGGCGAAAGCAGGCGCATGTAGCCGGCGAGGCAGACGAGATCCACGTGATGCTGGCGCAGGCAGGCGATGATTTCGGCATCATGCTCGGCGCGCTTGCGGCCCCGCGCCTCGATGGCGACGGCGTTGAGGCCGCGCGCGCGCGCAGCGGCGAGGCCAGAGGCATCGGCGAGGTTGGAGACGACGGCGGCGATTTCGCAGCCCCGCAGCCTGCCGGAGGCGATGCTGTCAGCGATGGCGAGAAAGTTGGAGCCGCGCCCGGAGAGCAGAATCCCCAGCTTGTGCATCAGGCGTAGGCGACCTTGTGCTCGCCTTTGACGATGCGACCGATGACATAGCTCTTTTCGCCGGCGCGGTCGAGCATCGATTTGCAGCGCTTGAAGCGCTCGGCCGGCACAACGGCAATCAGACCGATGCCCATATTGAAGGTGCGCAGCATCTCGTCCTGCTGAACATTGCCGAGCTGCTGGAGGTGCTCGAAGATGGGCAGCACCGGCCAGCTTCCCAGCTCTACGTGCGCGGAGACGCCTTTGGGCAGGATGCGCGGGAGATTCTCCGTGATACCGCCGCCGGTGATGTGGGCCATGCCCGCAGCGTAGTCGCCGGCGATGATCTTCCTGATGACGCTGAGATAGCTGCGGTGGGTCTTCATGAGGGCGGCACCGGCCTTCTCCTTCAGCTCGTTCACGTACTGCTCGGGCTTGTAGCCGGCGATGTCGAAGAAGAGGCGGCGGGCCAGCGAGTAGCCGTTGGTATGCAGGCCTGTGGACGGAAAGCCCAGAAGAATGTCGCCGGGGCGGATCCTGGCTCCCGTGATGAGCTTCGCGCGCTCGACGACGCCGACGATGAAGCCCGCGAGGTCGTACTCGCCTTCCTGGTAGAAGCCGGGCATCTGCGCCGTCTCGCCGCCAATCAGCGCGCAGCCGTTGGCGCGGCAGGCTTCGGAGAGGCCGGAGACCACCTTCTCGGCGACCTCGGGATCGAGGCTTCCGGTGGCGAGGTAATCGAGGAAGAAGAGTGGAGTGGCGCCCTGCACACCGATGTCGTTGACGCAGTGGTTGACGAGGTCGGCGCCTACGGTGTGGTGAATGCCGAGCTGGAAGGCCAGCTTGAGCTTGGTGCCGACGCCGTCGGCGCTGGAAACCAGAACCGGGTCCTCGTATTTGCCGTCGAGGCGGTAGAGGCTGCCGAAGCCGCCGATTTCGCCGAGAACGTTACGGTTGAAGGTGCGCTGGGCGAGGTACTTGATGCGCTGCTTGGCGCGATCGCCGGCGGAAATATCGACGCCGGCCTCGGCATAGGTCGCGGACGCCGTCGCGGCTTTTCGGGGGACCGAGGAGTTGGCATCAGCAGCAGGCAATGGGAATTCCGCCGGAATGGTATTGGACCAGGAGGAGCCTAGTTTAACCGGTATGGCTGTGGCTTTTCGGGAGAATCCCGGAAAACGGAACCGGGGCCGGTTACCGGGGGAACGTACGGGTCACGCATCGCGGACGCGTGACCCCGGTGCGGGCGGTCTCAGGCTGCGGTCGCGCTGAGGGCGGCTTTGGCCTGTCCGACGAGCGCAGTGAAGGCGGCTGCGTCGTTTACGGCGATATCGGCCAGGATCTTGCGGTCGAGCTCGATGCCGGCTTTCTTCAGGCCGTTGATGAGCTGCGAGTAGGCGATGCCGTTGGCCTTGGCGGCGGCGTTGATGCGCACGATCCACAGGGAGCGGAACTGGCGCTTCTTGCCTTTGCGGCCGCTGTAGGCGAATTTAAGTCCGCGCTCGACGGCTTCCTGGGCGGCCTGGTAGAGCTTAGATTTGGTGAGGAAGTAGCCGCTCGCCCTTTTCAGGATTTTCTTGCGGCGGTCGCTGCGTTTGGTTCCACGTTTTACACGCGGCATGGGTGTTCTCCTTGGGGTTATGGTTCAGCGGCTGGAGGCGGGAAGAACCTCTTCACACGCTATGCTGGCCTGTCCACTCCTCCGCATGCGCGGAGGGGAGCCCCGAAAGGCCCGGAAAGATCAGGCGTAAGGAATCATGCGGGCCACCTTCGCGTGGTCGGCGTCGGAAACCCGGGCGCTGTGAGCCAGCTTGCGCTTGGTTTTCGTCTCCTTCGACGTGAGGATGTGGCGCATTTTGGACTGGCCGCGCAAAAACTTGCCGGTGCCGGTCTTTTTGAAGCGCTTGGCCGCGCCCCGATGGGTCTTGAGTTTGGGCATGGTGTCCTGCTTAAAGGCGTCGTTACAGCGGTTGTCGGTATAGAACGGCCAGGGAGGAGCGTCCCACGGCGGCTCAAAGCTTGCGGAGCTGTTACTCTGCCGCGACCGGCTCGACCGCCACGAACCGGCCGGTGCGGCCGCGGTCGATGAAGCGGACCCGGCCGTCGGTTTTGGCAAAAAGCGTGTCGTCGCTGCCGCGCCCGACGTTGAGGCCGGGCTTGAGCTTCGTGCCGCGCTGGCGAACGATGATGGAGCCGCCGGTGACAGTCTGTCCGGCGAACACCTTGACGCCGAGCCGCTGCGCGTTGGAGTCGCGGCCGTTTTTCGAGCTTCCCAATCCTTTTTTATGTGCCATGATTCAGTTCCTGAACTCGTTCTGTTCCTGCAGTCCGCCGGAGCGGATCAAAAGTCTGTGCCGGTCAGGCCGTGTAGCTGTTGCCGTCCACCTGGATCTCGCGGATACGCACCTGGGTGAAACCCTGGCGGTGGCCCTGCAGCTTCTTGTATTGCTTCTTGCGCTTGAAGTGGAAGACGAGAATCTTGTCGCCGCGCCCCTCGCCCACGACGGTGCCGAGGACTTTAGCCGACTGCGGCCTGGCCAGCAGGCCGGATTCGCCCGAGAAGGCCAGGACATCGGCAAACTCGACGGAGCCATCCTCCTGGGCGCTGAGGCTTTCCACCCTGACCACATCGCCGGGAGCGACCCGGTACTGCTTTCCACCAGTGCGAATAACGGCGTACATAATCCCTCCGGCGCCCGCAGGCAAAAGCCGGGCACGCAAACCTGAACTTAAGCTGGGCGGATACCTTGCGATGGCCCCGGAGACACACGGGGCGGGCAGAGTCGCCAAACCAATCCAGTGTATCGGGATGGCCAGTGGCTGGTCAACCGCGGGCAGGCCGGGGCAGGGCCCCACGCGGGTGCATTCCGGCCGGACTCGTCCCGCAATCGGGTGCGGAAGGCAAGCTCGATGACTTTTGTGCGGTGACCCCCGATCCGGTGCCATCCTGTCGCGTTACCATAAAGGCTCATGCAGCCGGTCCGCGAGCGCGCTGTGGTCTGCCTCTCCGGAGGCATGGATTCCTGCGTCTGCGCGGCTCTGGCGGCACGCGACTATGATGCCTTTGCCCTGCACTGTAGCTATGGGCAGCGGACGGAGGAGCGCGAGCTGCGGTCGGCGCGGGCTGTCGCCGAAGCCCTTGGATTTCAGGAGTTTCTGCACTTGCGGCTGGACATTTTCCGGCGCATCGGCGGTTCGGCGCTGACCGATGCGCACATCGAAGTGCCTGCGGCGGGTGCGGAGATCGGAGCGCAGATCCCGGTGACCTATGTGCCATTCCGGAATGCGCATTTTTTGTCGGCGGCGGTGAGCTGGGCCGAAGTGCTGGGAGCGAAAGCCGTCCTGATCGGGGCGGTGGAGCAGGACAGCTCCGGCTATCCGGACTGCCGGCCGGCGTATTACGAAGCTTTCCAGGGGCTGATTCGGGCGGGGACGCGGGAGGGCGACATCGTTGTGAGGACGCCGCTCATCCATATGCAGAAGAAGGAGATCGTTGCGCTCGGCCTTGAAGTCGGCGCGCCTCTGGAGTTAACGTGGTCATGCTATTCGGGCTCGGAGCTGGCGTGCGGCGTGTGCGAGAGCTGCGTATTGCGTCTTCGCGCCTTCGAACAGGCAGGAATCAGGGATCCGATCCGCTACGCGACGCAGCCGGACCTGGGAACAGAAGCCGGGATGGAATTTTACGAGCGCGCGGTGCTGGGTGGAGAGCCGCGCCATCCATAGGAGAGGAAAGCATATGTTAAGGAAACGTCTTTGGCCCCGCTTCGCGCTGGCCACACTGATTGCCGCCGCGTTGCCGCTGGCGGTCCTGACTGCGGCAGCCCAGGCAAGCAAACCCGCTGCCGCCCAGGCAAGCCCTGCTGCAGCGGCCGCAACGGGACAGATTCACGGCCAGGTGATCGATCCGACCGGGGCTCCGGTCGGCGGCGGTGGCACCGTCTCGATGTATCTGAACGGTTTGGCCTCAGCTACATCGACGCCCAAGTACGAGCTCTCTGTGGACGCAGACGGAAGCTTCAAGGGGGACAAAATCGCGGTCGGTTCGTACACGCTCACCTACCGCGCCGCGAATACGCCGAAGGGACAGGTGGTGGATCAGATCGACGGTGTGAAGGTCGTAGCGGGACAGGACACCGCACAGAACTTCGACATGACGCGCGCAGAGTACATGTCGAAGCTGACGCCCGAAGAGCGCAAGACGATCGAAGAGACGAAGAAGAAGAACGAAGGCATTCTGAAGGAGAATGCACAGATCAAGAATCTGAATGCCGACCTGGCGAAGGCGCGGCAGGACGACAGGAGCCAGAACTTCCAGGACGCCGCGGCGCTGATGCAGAAGGACGTCGCTGTGAAGCCCGATGCGGCCGTGCTGTGGGTGGAACTGGGCATGGCACAGCGGGGGCTGAAGCAGTGGGCTGACGCGTCAACGTCGCTGCAGAAGGGGATTGAACTGGACGCGGCGAGCAAGAAACCCAATCCCGGTCTCGAAGGCGCGGCCAACGATGCCCTGGGCGAGTGCCTTGCTGCGCAGGGAAAGATTCCTGAATCGCAGGCTGCTTACGACGCTGCCGCGAAGATCAATCCCCCTGGAGCGGGCATGTACTACCAGAATGAGACGATCGTGATGGCGCGTAGCGGTCAGACGGATGCCACGGTGGCGGCGGCCGACAAGGCCATTGCCGCCGACCCGAACCGTCCGATTCCCTACTACCTGAAGGGGCAGGCGCTGGTCAGCAAGGCAACCATGGATCCCAAGACGCAGAGGATCGTGGCTCCGCCGGGATGCCAGGAGGCTTACCAGAAATATCTGCAACTGGACCCGAACGGGCAGTTTTCCGGCGATGCCAAGCAGATTCTGGCGCAGCTGACCAGCAGCCAGCCGACCAGCTACAAGGCGAAGAAGCACTAAGTCACGAAGACAACAACGGGAGGAGCGCCGTCGAGAGCGGCGCTCTTTCTTGTGCACGCCCTGCATGAATGAGAGCTTGGAGGTGAGAGTCCTCTTCACATCCTGATGGGGAGAAGGGATGGCGAAGTGCAAGGGCGTCACCGCGAGGTGGGGTCCGAAGGAAGCGTGGAGCAAAGACGCGAGCCGACGGACAAGAACCGGATAGAAGGCCTGCGGCGCCGGACGAGCGGGCAACTGATCGCGAAGTCCACAACAATCAAGGGCGCTGGTGGTAAATTCAGCGGTTGCGCGTTGAAGGCGGTCGTTCTTATCACGGGAGGATGGCTGCGGCGCAGCCTGCGGGCAGTGATCTGGAAGCAATGGAAAGGTGGAACGGTGCGGTACCGGAAGCTATGCGAACGAGGGGTCAGGAGAGATCTGGCGGCGCACTCTGCCGGAAACTCCCGTAAACCATGGCGTATAGCCAACAGCCCCGCAATGACTGCAGCGTTTCCTATGGCCTACTTCGACTCGCGCGGTCTTCCGCGGATGTTGATCGCGACTTAGCCCAATCCTCCGAACCGCCGGATGCGGACCCGCTTGTCCGGTGGTGTGGCAGGGGAGGAGAGGTGACTCTCCCCCTATGCCGATTTGGAGAGTGCTTTCGATGAGCGATGCGTCCGGCTCCATGGTTCTGAACTACGAAGAAGCCGCCGCCGTGGTGCGCGCGCATGCTCGCCGCTTGTCGCCGCGGGAAAGTGCCGTGGAGGAGCTTCCGCTGCTCCAGGGCGCCGGGCGCCTGCTGGCGACCGAGGTCGTGGCGGATCGGGAGTATCCGCCGTTTCCGCGCTCGACGCGCGATGGCTTTGCCTGCCGGGCGGCGGAGCTGATGGCCGGAAAGCTCCGCATCGCCGGGCAACTGCGGGCGGGCGAGGCCTGGACGCGAGGAGCCATTGGGGCCGGGGAAGCCGTGGAGATCATGACCGGAGCGGCGGTTCCCGCCGGCGTCGACTGCGTCGTCATGGTGGAACATGTGAGGGTTGGGAGCGGGCAGGTGGGGCTTGCTGCCGCCCGCGCAATATCGGCGGGGGAGAACATCGTGCCCTCCGGGGCGGAGGCGCATGCGGGGAGCGTGCTGGTTCCGCGGGGCACGCGGATGGGCGCGGCCGAGATCGCGGCCGCGGCGGCCTGTGGATATGCGAGGGTGCGCGTTTTTCCGCGACCCCGCGTAGCCATCCTTGCGACCGGAGATGAGCTGGTGGGCCTGGGGGAGACGCCACTGGCGCATCAGATTCGTAACTCCAACAGTTACTCATTAGCAGCGCAGGTCGCGGCTGCCGGCGGCATGCCGGTGATTTTCCCGGTTGTCGCGGACGAACAGGAGGAGACCGAGCAAGCGATCGGCAAGGCGGCCGGATGCGATCTGGTGCTGCTCTGCGGCGGCGTCTCGATGGGCAAGTTCGATTTTGTGGAGCAGGCGCTCGAAGCGCTCGGCGCCGAATTCTTCTTTACCGGTGCGCGTATTCAGCCTGGGAAGCCTGTGGTTTTCGGCAGGCTCCCGACGGGATATTTCTTCGGTCTGCCCGGAAATCCGGTTTCCACCATGGTGACGTTCGCGCTCTTTGCCGCGCCCATGGTACGCGCCCTGGCGGGTGAGAGCGAAACGGAGCCGCGGTTTGTTTCCGCGCAGCTCGCGAGCGAAATTCGCGTCAAGCCGGGGCTGAGGCGGTTTCTGCCGGGGCGTCTGCGGAGCGATGGGAACGGCGCGCGCGTGCATCCGGTCGCATGGCAGGGCTCGGGCGATCTGGCGGCGGCTGCGCAGGCGAACTGCTTCGTTGTGGTTCCGGAAACGCGCGATCGGCTTGCGGCGGGAGAATGGGCCACGGTGCTGCTGCTCTGACCGGGGGCCGCTGTGGGGCTTCCGGCCTGCTTCGATGCGGAAGGGTCAGCTTTGGCGGCGGGTCCTGCGTCAGTGCGGCAGATTTCTCAGTTGCGGCAGAAGGGCGCGGAAGGCGCGTCCCCGGTGGCTGAGCGCGTGCTTTTCTTCAAGAGAGATTTCCGCCATGGTGCGGCCCAGCTCCGGGATGAAGAAGATCGGATCGTAGCCGAATCCGCCGCGTCCGCGGGGAGCGGTGAGGATCTCGCCTTCAACACGGCCGTCGGCGGTGAAGAGGACTTCTCCGATGCGCGCCAGAGCCAGGACACAGTGATAGCGGGCGGTGCGATGGGCGATGCCGTGCATGCGGTCGAGCAGGTACAGATTATTGCGGTCGTCGGTGGAAACCGGCGCGGCATTGCCTGTGCCGGGCAGAGCGTAACCGGCATCCTGCGCGTAACGGGCGGAGCGCACGCCGGGCTCGCCGTCGAGCGCATCGACTTCGAGGCCCGAGTCGTCGGCCAGAACCAGCACGGGATTGCCCTGCTGCGCGGCGACCCGGCTGTAGTACTCGGCCTTGAGGCGCGCGTTGCCGGCGAAGGTGGACTCATGCTCCTCGGGAGCGGGGATATCGGCGAGGCCGGGCAGCGGTTCGACCGCGATGCCCTCTTCGGCCGCGGCAGTGGAAAAGTCCCGCAATTTCCCCGGGTTGCTGGTGGCGGCGTAGAGGATGAGGGCCATGGTGTCAGTCTAACTGCGGGTTGCGTTCTTCAGGTCCCATGCCAGCGGGCAACCTTCGCAGACGGCCACGCGTCGGCAGTTGCTTTTGCCGATCTGCACGATAAGGGCGTGGAATTCGTTGTAGTGCCGGGCCAGTTCTTCGGGCTTTGCGCGGGCGCGGTCGCGAGCGAAGGCCTGTTGGGCGAGAGTCTGGATCTCCGCGTATTTCCGCTGTTCGGGCAGGAGCCTGTGGCGCACCACGATGCGGCGGAGGTATTCGTCGACCACCATGGCGGGCGCACCGAGGGCGTAGAGGAGGATGGCGTCCGCGGTCTCAGGTCCGACACCGGGGAGGGCCAGCAGGCTGTGGCGGACTTCGGGCGCGGCGCCCAGCGCGTGGCGGCGCAGCGCGTCGAGGTCCCCGCCATAGTGTGCATCGAGGAAGGCGACGAAGGCCCTGAGGGCCGCGGCCTTGCGCAGCATGAAGCCGGAGGGGCGGATGAGTTCGCGCAGTTCGTCCTCAGGAATGGCGCGCAGTCCTTCGACGGAGAGGACGCCGCGGGCTTCGAGGTTGGCGATGGAGCGTTCCACGCTGGTCCAGGCGGTGTTCTGGGTGAGGTAGGCGCCCACCACGACTTCGAAGGCCGTCTTTGCCGGCCACCACTGCTGCGGACCGAAGCGTTCGACGAGATGGTCGTACATAGCGCGGAGGCGGCGCGCCGCGGGCGCGGATCGCGCGGTTTGCGCCGAGAGATGCCGAGGGGATCGAGGCTGGGTATTCTTCGCCGGCATCGTTCTCATTCTAGAATCGGTCCCTGGCGCGAATCATTTTCCGCGCCGCTGCCCTCTTATCGAGAGAAGGCCCCGTTGCTTCTGGAAAGGCCGGCATGGTCGGACGAGGACGCGTGCTGGTTCGAAGAACCGTTTCGCACTTTTGAGGAGAGAAGATGGACTACGTGAATCTCGGCAGGACCGGACTGAAGGTTTCGCGCATTTGCCTGGGCTGCATGACCTATGGAGCGCCGGCAAAACCGGGGGCTGCGAAGGCCGGGCGGCATGAATGGGCGCTGAACGAAGAACAGAGCCAGCCGTTCTTCCATCAGGCGCTGGACGCGGGGATCAACTTTTTCGATACGGCCAATGTCTATTCGAGCGGCGCCAGCGAAGAGGTGCTGGGGCGCTTTCTCAGAGCTAATGTCCGCCGCGAGGCGGTGGTGGTCGCGACTAAGGTTCACGGCGCCATGCGCGAGGAGCCTAATGGGCGAGGGCTTTCGCGCAAGGCGATCCTCTTCGAGCTGGACGAGAGCCTCCGGCGGCTGCAGATGGATTATGTGGACCTCTGGCAGATCCATCGCTGTGATTACGAGACGCCCATCGAGGAGACCCTCGAAGCGCTGCACGATGTGGTGAAGGCGGGCAAGGTCCGCTACATTGGAGCCTCGTCGATGTACTCCTGGCAGTTTGCGAAGGCGCTGTATGTGGCCGACCGGCATGGGTGGACGCGCTTCGTCTCCATGCAGAACCACTACAACCTGCTCTATCGCGAAGAGGAGCGGGAGATGATTCCGCTGTGCCGGGAAGAGGGGGTCGGACTGATTCCGTGGAGCCCGCTGGCGCGCGGTTGGCTGGCACGGCCTTGGCAGAGCGAGACGACGAAGCGTTCGGAGACGGATCGCTTCGGGATTTCAATGTATTCGCAGACCGAGGAGGCGGATCGCCGGGTCGTCGATACTCTGGAGGCGATGGCGAAACGGCGAGGCGTCGCGCAGGCGCAGGTGGCGCTGGCATGGCTGCTGGCCAAACCGGGCGTGGCGGCTCCGATCGTGGGCGCCACGAGACCGCACCACCTGACGGATGCTGTTGCGGCACTTTCTCTCAGGCTTTCTGCGGAGGAGATGCACTCGCTGGAAGAGCCGTACGTGCCGCATCCGGTGCTGGGATTCAGCTGAAGGGCAGCGCCTGGCGTCCGGGGGAGGGTGTGCCCGGCGCAGGGCGGCGGCTACTTGCCGCGGGCGCGCTCGCGCTGCAACTCGCGCCAGAGCTCGCTTCTGGAGAGGCCGCGCTCGCGGGCGATGCGCCTGAGAGCGTCCTTCTCCCTGAGGCCTTCGGATGTTTCCAGCTGCGTCAGACGCCGGCTGACGCTGGTGCCGGCGGAGGCTGCTTCGGCGGACAGCGGGCGGGCGGCGATGAGGAGCACGATTTCGCCGCGGACGCTTTCGCGGGCGGCCAGCACTTCGCGGATTGCGCGCAGCGTGCCGCGCAGGAACTCTTCGTGGATCTTGGTCAGCTCGCGGGCGACGACGGCGCGGCACTCCGGGCCCCAGACGGCCTGGGCGTCAGACAGGGTTTCGAGGATGCGGTGCGGGGCTTCGTGGAAGGCGAGGGTGGCGGGCGCGCGAAGAGAGGCAGCGAGCTCTTCGAGGGCCGTGCGGCGCGCTCCGGCCTTCGGAGGCAGAAAGCCGCGGAAGATGAACGGTTCCGTGTCCAGACCGGAGGCGACGAGCGCGGTCAGCATGGCGCTGGGGCCGGGAATGGGGAAGACGGGAATGCCCGCGGCGATGGCGGCCGAGGCGAGGATCATGCCGGGATCGGAGATGCCGGGGGTGCCGGCGTCGGAAACAACGGCGATGCGCGCCCCCTGCCGCAGCTCTTCGATGAGCCGGCGGCTGCGCTCGGCCTCGTTGTGCTCATGGCTGCTGATGATGGGTGTCGTGATGCCGTAGCGATCGAGGAGGCGGCGTGTCTGACGGGTGTCCTCGCAGGCGATGCGGTCAGCGCCGCGCAGGACCCGCAGAGCGCGGAGGGTGATGTCTTCGAGGTTTCCGATAGGGGTGGCGACCAGATACAGGCCGGGGGCGAGAGCATTTTCAGTTCTGCGTGGTTCCACACGGGCATCTTCCGTGCGTGTCGGTTCTTCGTCGGAACCGCCGTGTCCGGTGTCTGCTTCCTGTTTGCAGCGGAAATGAAAATGCTCGACGGGCTGTTGGTCAGTCACGATCGTTGCCGCCGCGCTCCAGGCGGCGGTATTCGGCCAGCAGGCCCATGCTGCTGCTCAGGTTCTGCCAGGTCACAATGCCGACCACGCGTCCACTTTCGGCGACCGGGATCAGCGAAAGGCGGCCTCCGCCGATGCGGCGGATGAGGAGCCCCAGCGAATCGTCGGGCTGGGCCACCTGAAAGGCGCGCGACATGATGGCCTGTACATAGCCGTTGCCTTCCTGGCGCAGGGCCTGCACGATGCCCTGGCGGGAGACGATGCCGACCAGGTTGGGGCCACGGACGACGGGGAAGTCGTCCTGCAGGCTGTGAATGGCCTTGTAGAGCGCGTCGGAGAGCGTGTCCGACGGGGAGAGGGTGTCAAAGTCGGTGAGCATCACGTCGCGCATGCGAACGGTTTCGACCACCGACTGGAAGAGGACGCCCTGATCTTCGAGCTGTGCGCCGATAAAGACGAAGAAGCCGCCCATGATGAGCCACGGGCTGACGCCGGTAGCGAGGCCGGCTCCGGGGATGGCGAGCAGCGCCAGGCCGACAACGACGGCGGCGATCCCGACCATTTGTCCCAGTCCTGAGGCGGCGCGCGTGGCCTGAGCGACGCCGCGGGCGCGGGCAAAGGCGCTGCGCATCAGACGCCCGGCATCGAGAGGATAGGCGGGGAGGCAATTGATCAGGGCCAGAGCCACGTTCAGCCACACCGTGGAGCGCATGAGATGCGAGGGCGTGACGAAAGGCGCTTTGGCCAGAGGCACCTGCGATGTAGCGCCCTTGATCAGGGCAGCTATCAGTGCGGCGAGGATCAGATTCGACAGCGGGCCGGCAATCGTGAGGGCGAGCTGCGCTCCGCCTTCGGAAGCGCGCTCGGCCATTTCCGGGCTGGAGTAGGAGAAGAGGCCGCCGATGGGGAGCAGAAGGATGCTGCGCACCGCGAGGCCGTGCCAGGCGGCGGTGATGGCGCGGGCTGCTTCACGGCAGAGGACCGCGCCGAAGAGCAGAAGCCAGAGAACAACGCCGCGCCAGGAGCCGGTTCCGGAAAGATTCGTTGACAGAACGCAGAAGAAGAGCAGAAGGATAAAGAAATAGTGGATGCGCAGGTGAACGCCAAACCATCGTCCGAGCGGTAATGACCAGGCGCGCATCCGGTTCTCCGAAGACCTTTGTTTATTGTAGAGGGTCGGTGCAATTTGGTCAGTATTTTGGGAGTTGGGGCGTGCGGGTGATTGCCGGAAAGTACCGTTCGCGGATCCTCAGAGCGCCGCAGGGTCCGGAGCCCTCGCTGCGGTGGGACAGGGGCGGGCCCGCGCGGGAAGGGGGCGCCTCGATCCCGGGGAGCACCACCAGCCCGGTTACGCGTCCGACCAGCGACCGCCTGCGGGAGACGCTGTTCAACGTCCTGGCGCCTCGGATGGAGGGCGCGGTCTTTGTCGATTTGTATGCCGGGTCGGGGGCCGTTGGCATCGAGGCCATCAGCCGCGGCGCGCGCGAGGCGATCTTCGTGGAGCAGGCAGAGGCGGCGCTGAAGGCGATCGGCGGAAACCTGGCGTCGCTGGG
Source organism: Acidobacteriota bacterium (assembly GCA_021792135.1). Taxonomy (GTDB): domain Bacteria; phylum Acidobacteriota; class Terriglobia; order Terriglobales; family Acidobacteriaceae; genus Palsa-343. The sequence goes on from JAJYVF010000028.1 coordinate 40,015, forward strand.
GATTCGGGGAGGTTACGCGCTGGAGGCGCGCAGCGCTGCCGCGGGGCTGCGGCGTCTGACGGATGCCGGACGCCAGGCGGACATTGTGTTTCTCGACCCCCCCTACGCGGCGGCTGCCGAATACGAGCGGACGCTGGGTCTGCTGGGCGGGGAGTCCTCCGGGCTGCTGGCGTCCGGAGCTGTGGTGATCGCCGAGCATGACAAGCGGAGGGATCTGGAGGAGCGTTACGGAATCCTGGAACGGTACCGGGTGCTGAAGCAGGGCGATGCGGCCCTCAGCTTCTATCGCACTGCGTCATCGGCGATGCTTGGCTGAGGATCATGCTCCTTGCAGGAGATCGCCTGTTCGCAGGTCCAGAACGAAAGCAACATCGCGGTCGGTGAACAGATCCCAGCCCAGGCCCCGGAGCTCGTGCCCGCGAATTTCGATGAGGCGGAGGCCTTCCGACGACAGGCGCGGAGATTGCCAGGCGAGGCCGTCTTCGCCCCAGGCAAGCAGGGACTGATGGCTGGCGAAGACAAGCAGCCTGTGCTCGGGAAGAGGCCGGACTTCGAGAACGGGCCGAAAGGGTAAATGACTGAAGCGTTGCGGGTTATCGGCGTCCACAATGTAGGCGTAACCTCCGGCCACGGCACAGAGCTCGGCAGGACGGGGGCAGCTCCAGAGGCCGGTGGGCGCAGCCGGATCGGCAAAGCCCAGGGCGAAGGTGGCCAGGAACGGGGCATCCGACGCGGGGCGCACGAGAATCTCGAGCGCACCGCGCTCGATTTCTTCAGCTTCGCGGGGATAGATGAAGCGCCGCGGCGGCAGGATGGGCGGGCGCCGGGGCAGGATCTCCGCCTGCCATGAATGAGCAAAGTCGAGGTGGGAAACAGGATCCATGGGACGTCGGCGAGGTGCGCCTCGTCCATTCTTTCGCATGAGACGATTTTTCAGCAATTTGCGGTGCTGTCCGTGGACCCGGGCATGGCGCAGCCGAGGCTGACGGCCCTGGCGGAGGGGGCGGCAGCCTCCCCAGCCTTCGAGCCGGCTGGGCGCGGCCGCCGGGCTGATCGTTCACGAAGAGTGACCGGCAGAGGCGGGTATGCATTCGCTGTTGCATCGCGGGGCAAACGCCTTTAAGATGCGGCAATTGCGAGTATGAAAGCAGGCAGCGTAGCGGAACGAGTCGGCACCGAGACCCCGGCACCGGCGGGGGTGGGGAAAACCTCGCCCCGGATTGCGGCGGAGCACGATGGTGGAACCGTGACCTCCGGATGGACGCCGGGATCGACGCTTTACGTTCGTTCCCGAATGGGCAAGATCTGTGTTGCCATCACCGGAGCCACTCCGGCGGAGATGCTGGAAAACGCGGAGAAGATCGTCCATGAGAACCATTTTGTGGAGTTCCGCCTGGACTACCTGCCCAATCCGGCGGCAGCGGTCCCGAAGCTGAAGCAGTTCCTGTATGAGCGCAGCGAGGTGACCGCGATTGCGACCTGCCGGAGGGCTGTGGCCGGAGGCAAGTTCAAAGGGACGATCGCCGCTGAACTGGAGGTGCTGGAGAAGTGCGCGGCCGCCGGATGCCACCTGGTGGATGTGGAGCTGCAGACGGCGGAGCATGTGACCCGGGCCCAGCTGGACCGGGTGCGTTCGCACGGCGCCGCGCTGATCGTGAGCTATCACGATTTTGAGAGCACGAAGGATCTGGACGGCATCTTCGAGCGGATCAAGCCGTTCCATGCCGAGTTCATCAAGATCGTTTCGACGGCGAAGACGCTGGCCGACAACGTGACGATGATGCGTTTTCTCGAACGCCGGCGGGACGAAGCCAATCTGATCGGCATCTCGATGGGGGAGCAGGGAACGATCAGCCGGGTGCTGGGGCTGCGGGCGGGGAGCGTCTTCACCTTTGCCTCGGCGCACGCGGGCGGGGAAACCGGGCCGGGACAGATCGATCTGCGCACGCTGCGGGAGACTTGGCGGATCGACCACATTGATGCCTCGACGAAGGTCTACGGGGTGGCTGGGAACCCGGTGCGGCATTCGCTGTCGCCGCTGATGCAGAACATCGCATTTCGGCGCGAGACGGTGAACGCGGTCTTTCTTCCTCTGCAGACCAGTCGCATGAGCGATCTGCTGACGCTGGTGGAAGAGGTCCCGCTGCACGGGCTGGCGGTGACGATGCCGTTGAAGACCGAGATTCTGAAGTATCTCGAGAAGACGGACGCGCTCTCGGAGAAGATCGGCGCCTGCAACACGGTGGTCCGGGCGCAGGACGGCAAGCTCTACGGGTTCAATACCGATGTGGCGGCGGTGGTGCGCCCGCTCGAACGGCGGCTGCCGCTGAAGGGCGCGAGGATCCTGGTGCTGGGAGCGGGCGGCGCGGCGCGCGCGGCGGTGTTCGGCCTGGTGGACAAGGGAGCCGAAGTCCTGATCTGGAACCGCACGCCGGAGGCAGCCAGGAAGCTGGCGCGCCAGGCGAAGGCGAAGACGATCCGGAGGGAGCAGCTGGCGAAATCGAATTTCGACGTCATTGTGAACGCCACCGCGGTGGGGATGCGCGGCGTGAAGCCGGCCTACCTGCTGGAGCCGAAGGAGATCCATGCCCGGCTGGTCTTCGATCTGGTGTACAACCCGATTGAGACTCCGCTGATCCGGATGGCGCGCGAAAAGGGGTTGGCGGTGGTCACCGGTGTGGAGATGTTCGTCCACCAGGGGGCGCGGCAGTTCGAGATCTGGACGGGGAAACCGGCTCCGGAGCAGGAAATGCTGCGTGCCGTTCTCCATGCCCTCCGATCGAGCCACAACTGACTCGCGCAGCCAGGCCCACTTGCACCCGGACGGTCCGGCACCGCATCCTAAAGAGAGCGCTATGGCTACGATGACTGAATCCCCCCTTCCGCAGCTCTCGAACGACGAACTGGCGCGCTACTCGCGCCACCTCATCTTGCCCGAAGTGGGCCTGGAGGGGCAGCAGAAGCTCAAAGCCGCCAAAGTCCTGTGCGTCGGGACGGGCGGGCTCGGCTCGCCGCTCGCTTTTTATCTGGCCGCAGCTGGCGTCGGCACGCTGGGCCTGGTGGACTTCGATGTAGTGGACTCCAGCAACCTGCAGCGGCAGATCATCCACAGCACCAGGGACGTGGGCCGTCCCAAGATCGACTCGGCCAGCGAAAAGCTGCAGGCTCTGAATCCGTGGCTCAAAATCGTGAAGCACGAGACGATGTTGACCAGCCAGAACGCGCTGGAGATCATCAGCCAGTACGACATCGTTGCCGACGGGACCGACAACTTTCCGACCCGCTACCTGGTCAACGATGCCTGCGTGCTGACCGGCAAGCCGAACGCCTACGGGTCGATCTTCCGCTTCGAGGGACAGGCCAGCGTCTTCGCGACGGAGGATGGCCCGTGCTACCGCTGCCTGTATCCTGAGCCGCCGCCGCCGGGGCTGGTTCCCTCCTGTGCGGAAGGGGGCGTGCTCGGCATTTTGCCGGGACTGGTGGGCGTGATCCAGGCTACGGAGGTCATTAAGCTGATCCTCGGCAACGGCCAGCCTCTGATTGGGCGCCTGCTGCTCGTCAATTCGCTGGATATGCGCTTCCGCGAGCTGAAACTGCACAGGAACCCCGACTGCCCGGTGTGCGGAACGTATCCGACCGTGACGAAACTGATCGATTATCAGCAGTTCTGCGGAATTAAGCCGGAGCCGAAGCCATCGGCGGTGCGGAACGGCATCCCGCAGATGACCGCGAAGGAACTGAAGCGGCGGCTGGATGCCGGCCACGATCTCTTCCTTCTTGACGTGCGTGAGCCCTTCGAATGCCAGATCGCCCACATGGGCGGATACCCGATTCCGCTGAACGAACTGCCGGGAAGAATGCACGAGCTGAATACGGCAGACGAGATCGTGATCCACTGCAAGAGCGGCGGACGGAGTCAGATGGCCGCCGAATTCCTGGCGAAGAACGGCTTCAGGAAGCTGCACAACCTGGCGGGTGGCATCAACGCCTGGGCCACGGATGTGGATCCCAGGGTGCGCAGGTACTGAGCGAACAGCACTCGGGGACCCCGGACAAAAGAGCGGCGGCAGCTCAGATCGTCGAGCGTCGCGGCTCTTTTTTTTCTTTTCCCCACGGCCGCCGGGACCCCATCCCCCAAGCCCCCCTTCCGGCCCGGATGACCGGGGCTTCCTCATGAGCAGGTGTGAAAGCTGGTGAAATCAATGCTGCGACAGTCTTGTCGCGAGTCTCCAGGCGTGGGTTATACTCCGGTTGCCCGGCATTGCTCATCGTCGCGTGCTGTCGAGGCAGGTGTCCTGCCTGGCCGGGGGGAGTGGTCCGGGGGCCTCTATGGATCTGTTTGCTCTTCGTCTGCTTTTTATTGTCATTTTTACCGTTGCCTGCTGGTTCTTTCACCCCTTCGGTATGAATGCGTGGCTCTCCGGCGCTGCGGGAGCAGCAGCCGCGGGGCTGATGATCTTCTTCGAGCTGCGCGTGCGGGCGCTGACGCTGCGGCGGCTGTTCGGCGCCGTCATCGGCAGCCTTCTTGGGATCGCGGGCGCGTTTCTCTTCTCGCTTGTGCTGCGCAACAGCCTGCCGCCGGGCCGGTTTGAAAGCCTGCTGCAGGTCAGCGTGCTGCTGCTCATGACCTATATCGGTCTGGTCGTGGGAGCCAGCAAGGGTGACCTGCTGAACCTCGCGGCGCTGGGCGGGCTGTTCGCCCCGGAGCGCGCGGGCAGACGCAACACCAAGGTGGTGGACACCAGCGCGATCATTGACGGGCGCATTGCCGATATCGCGGAGACCGGGTTTTTGGAGGGAGCGCTGATCGTTCCGGAGTTTGTGCTGCGCGAGCTGCAGATGGTGGCGGACTCCTCGGACCCCTCGAAGCGGCAGCGCGGCAGGCGCGGGCTGGATGTGCTGCAGCGAATGCGAAGCGATCCGCATCTGACCCTGCAGATCGTGGAGGAAGACTTTGCCCACATCCGCGAGGTTGATCTGAAGCTCATCGAACTGGCGCGGCAGCTGGAAGCGAAGATCGTCACAAACGACTTCAACCTGAACAAGGTCGCGCAGGTGCGCGGGGTCCCGGTGCTGAACATCAACGACCTGGCGAATTCGCTGCGGCCGGTGGTGCTGCCCGGCGAAAAGATGCGTGTACTGGTGATGAAAGAGGGCAAGGAGTTCGACCAGGGCGTCGGCTACCTCGACGACGGAACCATGGTGGTGGTGGACCATGCGCGCCGGCTCATTGGCCGCTCCGTGGAGATTGCCGTCACATCTGTGCTGCAGACCGCCTCGGGAAAGATGATCTTCGGGAAGCTGGATGAGATGCAGAAAGCCGAACCGGTGCGCCCGGTGGAGATGTCGAGCTCCTGAAGGCGGCGGGTCTGATCCGAGCCCGGTTCGGTTGCTCGGAAATTACGCAAGTCTTACACCGGGCGCCGCGGCGCTTCAGTTACGGTTGATAGTGTGTCGACTCTGGCTGAGGTTCCGATCACGACGGTTCGCGCCGACTCCGAGGCGCTTGAGCAGACCCGATCCGGCAAGCTGAACATAGTTTTCGCCGTTACCCTGACTGCGCTGCACCTGGGAGCCATTGCGGCGTTGTTTTTCTTCAGCTGGAGCGCGCTGGCGGTGATGGCGGTCCTGTGGGTGCTGGGGCAGAATGTCGGCATCGCGATGGCCTACCACCGCCTGCTGACGCACCGCGGCTACATCACGCCGAAATGGGTGGAGTACGCGATGGCGCTGTGCGCGACCCTGGCGCTGCAGGGCGGGCCGATCTACTGGGTTGCGGTACACCGCATGCATCACCAGCTCACCGACCGGCCTGGCGATCCCCACTCGCCGCGCGACGGCAAGTGGTGGTCGCATATGGGGTGGATTCTGCATGGCTCTCTGCGCAACCGGAACCCGCTGCTGGCGCGGTATGTTCCCGACCTGGCGCAGGATCGATTCTATGTCTGGCTGAGCCGCTGGCACTGGGTTCCGGTGGTGGTGCTCGCCGCCGTCCTGTTCGCCGTGGGCGGCTGGCCCTGGCTGCTGTGGGGGATGTTTCTGCGCACCACCCTGGGGCTGCACGTCACCTGGCTGGTGAATTCGGCCACACACATCTGGGGCGCACGGCGGTTCTCGACCCGCGACGATTCGCGGAACAACTGGTGGGTGGCGCTGCTCACCGGCGGCGAAGGCTGGCACAACAATCATCATGCCCATCCTGTCTCCGCGAGCCACGGCATGGCCTGGTATGAACTGGACTTCAACTACTGGGCCATTCGGCTGCTGGGCTGGATAGGCCTGGCGAAGCGGATCAAGGTGCTGGGACCGGAAGGCGGATCCGCTCGGGTCTATCATCTCTGACCCAACGTTCGGGCGATCGCGGCGAAGACACAGGAAGCTGCGAAGGAGCAGATCTCTTCAGAGATGTTTTGCGGGGGAGGACTGCCTTCTCGCCGCATTCGCCTGAAAGGCGATGCGCAGCGGGCGCCGCAAACGGGGGCGCACACAGCTTCCGGCGCGTCCTCAGGCGGCTGAGGCCTACGCCGGAGGCTGCGGGGCCGCGGGCGACTGCGTGTTCGACATCCTGCGCAGGTAGATGATCAGATTCCAGACTTCGTCGTCCTTGGCGCGCGGTCCTTCGGACGGCATCTGGCCCTTCCCGTAGCGGATGATGTAGAACATCTCACCGTCGGTGAGCGTTTTCAGCGAAGCGGGATCGCGGTAGTTGCGCATGGTGAGCTTCTGATCGGCCGCCACGTCGCCTTTGCCATCGCCGTTGTCGCCGTGGCACATGGCGCAGTCCCAGCTGTAGATCTGCTTGGCGCGCGCCTGTGACTCAGGAGTCGGTTTCACGGGATTGACTTTGGATGCGAATTCGGATTCCGGGGGAATATTGCTGGGCGCCTGCGCTGTGGTACTGCTGGCGGCCTGACCTGTGGCGGGGGCAGCTGGAGTAGATGGAACGGACGGGGCCTGCTGAAAGAGCGCCGGGGTTCCCAGGAAGAACAGCACCGGAACCATCAGAAAAGGCTTCAACATGGCAGCCTCCTGTCACTACTTTGTGGGAAATCCCGGCTCCACTGTACGCCCGCCGAACACACATAGAACAGGAATTTTTGCTCCGTGCCGGTATTAACGTAATCGCAGTGCAGCCACCAGGAATGGGCAGCTTTCCCCGCGGCGGCCAGGACCCATCGAGGAGCACTGCTGCGCGCTTCCGGCTTCCCTCCGGAGCCGTGAACCGGGATCTCCGGTCCGCGGCGAGAGCTGCTGCGGCCGCGCTCCAGGCAGACGGCTATTGTCTCTTCGAACGAAGGAAGGCGGCGCGGTCGGCGTCCGAACCGATCTGTTTGGCCGCTTCGCGATAAATGTAGTCGAGATCGTCGGACTGGGCGGCCAGCTTCTTCACCACGAATTTGGCGACGGGGCCGATGTAGTTGGCCAGCTTGCGGCCGATCTCCTCAAGCGGGAGGCTCTGGAAGCCGCTGCCCGAGACGGGGTTCTGCTGCAGTGTCCCGGTGGCGGGGCGCATGCCGGCGGATGGCTGGGATCCCGTGCCGGGCCTGGCGGCCGGGTTGGAACCGGTGGAAGGACGCATCGGAGTGGATGCCTGCGGTCCGGGATCGGGGAGGGTCAGGAGCGGCTGGTGCGTTGTATCGGCGGAGTAGAGCTCGATGGCGCGCAGGAATTCGTCGGCGGTGGGGAAGCGCTGGGCCGGGTCCTTCTCGAGCGCGCGCATGACGGCGTCAGAGAGGGCGATGGGCACCAGAGGCGCGACCTGGTGGGGCGGGGGAGGAATCTGGTTCATGTGGCCGACCATGATCTCGTAGTCCGTTGCTCCGGTGATCGGAAGCCGGCCTGTCAGCAACTCGTAGAGCGTGACGCCCACCGCGTAGATATCCGAACGCGAAGTCGCTCGGGTGCCGCCGACCTGTTCCGGCGACATGTAGTTGAGCGAGCCGACGAGAAAGCCGGTGTGGGTGAGTTCGGTGGAGTGGTCGGTGATGGCGATGCCGAAGTCGAGAAGCTTGACCACGCCCTCGCCGGTGATCATGATGTTCGACGGCTTGATGTCGCGATGGACCACGCCAAGGGCATGCGCGTAGACGAGAGCGCGGAGGATCTGCGCGACGATATCCAGAGCCTGCGGCAGGGTGATCGGAGCTTTCAGCCGGCGGTCACGGAGGGTCTCGCCATGGATCAGCTCCATGACCATCACGAGCTGGTTTTCGTAGTAGAAGGCGTTATGCAGGGAGGCGATGTTGACGTGGTTCAGAGTGGCGAGGGTCTGGACCTCACGGCGGAAGCGCTCCACCATCTCCGGCGTGCCGGTCTGCGTGGGGAGCAGGAACTTCATGGCCTCGCGGCGCTGCGAGATGAGGTGGCGAACCTCATAAACGACGCCAAGGCCGCCCGCGCCGAGCTTCGCGACGATCTCGTAGTCGCCGATCCTTTGCCCTGGTTCCAGTGCCATGCTGTGGGGTAAAGCCTCCGCCTGTTCCGGAGCGAGTTCGCGTATTTCTGCATGATAGCCGCACGATGCGGCGATCGTCAGCGCGGGGCCGCCAAATTCAGCCGCTTGGGGGCTCGATGCGGAGCTGGCGCATGAACTGATCGAAATCAGGGCGGATTCGGAGAAGCTCCGGTTCGACGGTGGTGAGGGTGGCGATGCCGATCCACCGGCCACTGCGGACGTAATGCTGGACCTGGAAGACGGTGACCTGATTCATGGGCTGGTGCTTCAGCATCAGCAGAGCGGCTTCGGTGGCGCCGGGAAATTCGAGGGGCGCGGGTCCGGCGATCATGGGATCCTGGAAGGTGCGCTTCATGAGGGTGACCTGCGCCCGGATATACAGCGCGAGCTGATTGCCGGCCAGCAGCTCGTCTTCTTTGAGGCAGACGTTGCTGGGTACCGGAGCGTTCTGCTTCTGAATCCCGAAGCCGGCAAGCCAGGCCCAACCGGCGGGGATGCCGGGAACGATCCAGCGGCCGATGCGCGCGGCGGTGGGCGGGATGGCGGGGTCAGCGGTCATGGCGGGTTGACGCTAGACAGCTCCGGCGGCGTGGCAGACCTGCCACGCGGCATAGACGACGAGGCGGCGCTTCTGCTGGAGATCCTCGGCGGCAGCTTCCCCGGCAAAACTGAACGAGTAGCCGTCCATATCGCGGGCGAGGAATCGGAGAGGCAGGGCCTCGTTGACAAGAGGCTGCTGATTGCCGGCGGCGTACTGGGCCGCCGCGGCCTCTGCTGCGGCCAGGCGGCTCTCGAGGAGGGGCAGGACCTTCCTGTGCCAGACCGCGGTTCCCGGCGATCCGGCGGCGGAGACCGCTTCGCGCACGGCCGAAACGAAAGACGCGAACGCAGAGACGCAGCGCTCGGCGACGGCCTGGGGGATCGGCTTCGTCTCCGTCACGGGTCAGCCCTTCCGTGCCGAGAAACTGCGGACCGTCTGGCTGGCGGTCGACGCGGCGGAGGTGCAGACTTGGGCGGTGTTCTGTGGCGGCTGCTGACCGGCCTGGGACGCGGGCCGGCCGGCCCAGGCGTTCATGCCGTCGGGGCTGGTAACGGTGAGGACTTTGACGGTGTCCTTCTGCGGATCGGAGTTCTGCGGGGGAGTGGTGGACCAGAAGTTTGTCTCGCCGTCGCTCTCGGAGTCGGCGGGGGCGTAGATCTGCGTGCCCTGGGGCAGCGTGACCGGCCGCACGCTCTGGAAGGTGGCGGTGTTTTCCGGGGGCAGGTCGGGCCATCCGGGATGGCTGAGCGGGATCGGGGGCAGGCTGCTGCCAGACTGGGCCCAGGTATTCATGGTGCCGTCGTATTGCAGGACGGCCTGGACGGCATTCGCCGCGGCAGGGGGCGGCTGCACGGGAACCGAAGCGCCCATGGCCGCGATACCTGCTGCTGCTCCGGCGGCCCCGGCGCCCCCGGCCATGCCGACGAGGACCGTTTCGCAGCCCATGACGGCGACATCCGGAGGGCCGACGCAGGTGAGCTGATCGGTGACGCGCGACTGGGGCATCTCGCCGACGAGCACGGTGGGCGATCCAAGGATGAAAGGGCCTCCGACATGAGGAACGATCCCGGTGACCATGGGGCAGACGTGGTTGTCGCCGATGCGGGAGGCGGGCAGCATCCCGATGAGGACGGTGGGACAGCCGAGGATGACGATCCCGCCGTGGGCCGTCTGGCTGGTGATGGTGCAGGCCGGCATTCCCATGGTGCGCGCCTCCTCTCAGCTGCCCGAACTGGCGGTTGAGGGTGGATCGTCGCCGGGAAACCCGGGTGCCTTGGGAGCCGTGGGGCTGCCGGGAGACTCCGGACTCTGGGGCATGCCCGGCGAACCGGGAGTGGCAGCGCCGCCGCTGTTGATCATGACCAGCGTCCCCTGAATAACGACGCCCTCGGGGCCGATGGAGACAAAACCGCCGGCGCCGGAGAGGCAGACATTCATGCCGCCTTCGATGACCACGTTCATGCCGCCCTTGATGTGGACCTCCTGGCCGGAATCGACAACGTAGAGCATGCCGGACTTGTTGTACTGGTTCTCGCCGACCTGCAGCGAGTAGTTCATGCCGATCTTCTCGTTGAGGCTCTGGCCGACATTGATGCTGGAGTTCTGGCCGATGCTTTCCTTCAGATTGCCGGAAAGCTTGTGCTGGCGGTCGCCTCCGACCTGGACGATCTGGTTGCTCTTGACGTTGAGGTGGGCTTCGCCGTCGATCTCCTCGAAGTGCTTGCCTTTGACGGTGCGATGGGCATCACCGTCAATCTCGTGCAGCTGGTTGGACTTGATGGTGATGTGCTGCTCGTTGCCGACGAGCGAGTGCCAGTCGTGCTCGACGTGCAGGTCGTAGTCGCGCTCGGCATTCATGTAGACCTGCTCTTTGCCCTTGAGGTCCTCGAAGCGCAGCTCGTTGGCATTGGCTGCCCCGCCCTGTTTGGAGCTGCGCGTGAGAATGCCGGACAGGGTGTACTGGCCCGCGGGATCGTACTTCGGCATATTCACGCCGTTGTAGATCGAGCCGACGACGATGGGCTGATCGGGATCGCCTTCGATGAAGTCGATCAGCACCTCGTCGCCCATGCGGGGCCAGAAATAGGTGCCCCAGCCTTTGCCGGCCCAGGATTGGGCGACCCGCAGCAGTGTGTTGTCCGGCGTGTCGGATTTCCGCAGACGGTCCCAGAAGAACTGCACGCAGATCCGGCCATACTTGTCCATGTGCGAGTCTTCACCGGATGGAGCGACGACCTGGCCGGTGTGCATGCCGTGAACCACAGGCTTCTCCGTTTTCAGCGGAGGCCGGTATGGAACCGAGGAGGGAACGGCCGTGAAGGTGTTGGCATAGGGCTGAGGAGCCTCCGTGGTACGGCTGCGGTACGAAGGCAGCTGCTGCACATCGTGATCCACGCGGGTGACCAGGTATTTCGTGTTGAGGCTGCCCTGCGCATGTTCGCTGAGGGTGAATGTGTAACCGCTGCAGAGCGAAATGGCATTGGAAGAGCCCTGGACGACGAGGGTGCCGGAGTCGCTCGAATCCCGCCGCACATTCATGAACAGGCCGGCGAGGTCGCCGATTTTCTGATCTGATTTGGGCAGCTTCAGATAAGCCGCCGCGCTTTCGGCGTAATCGTACTGCTCGTTGCCATTCGCTCCCAGCGGCCCTTTGGTGACGGCGCTGTTTCCGCGATGGACGGCCTGATAGCGGATGAAGCTGTAATCCCAGACGGTGTACTTGCCGGGCACCATGGTGGATGTCGAGCCGAATTCGCGCACCACGAAGTCATAGAATCCCTCGCGATCGTTCCCCTGGGGCGCATAACGGAACGAGCTTTGGATAGGGCACTCTGCGAGCTTGCTGGAGGTATCCTGCAGCGTGAAGTTGTGCTCGTTCTGGCTGTGTTTGAAGTAGTAGAGGATACCGTGCTGCTCCATCAGGCGGGAGATGAAGTGGAAATCCGTCTCGCGGTACTGGGTGCAGTACTCCATCGCGGTCCAGGAGGTGGAGGTGTCGTCTGTAACGCTGATCCTGTAGGGCCCCAGGACGGCCTTGATGACTTCAATGACCGTCTGGTTCTGGAAGACGCGGGTGTTTTTGTTCAGCGTAAGGGCCCACAGACTGGGAACGATCCAGGCGCGGTAGCGATTGAACTCCTCGTCGCCGCCGAAGCCTTCGAAGCTGGAGACGAAGCCGTTGATATAGCGCTCGGTGCCGCTGCTGGTGGCCAGAATGCCGATGGTGACCGGCTTGCCGACGATCTTTGCGGGATCGACCGCGGTTCCGGTTGTGGCGAGAAGATCCACACGAAAAGAGAACAGTTCGGAGATGGCTTCGGTCCCGGTGAGATGTTCAGGAAGCAGAACATTTTCACCCAGCGGACTGGTGAAGTGCAGGAGCCGGTCTTCCTGGCTGAAGGAACTCATAGGGTCGGTATCTAACTTTCCTCGCAGCGATGCGCTTCCTGCGGGTGGCACTGAAGAACCCGCAGGAAGCCTGGGTAAAGTACCTGGAGACTACCACGAATACGAGAAGTTGCCCTCCGGGGAGACACCGATCTGCACGCGCTCCGTCGGAGCCTCCTCGGCCATGCGCGAGAGCACCTGACGGGAAATCTCCGGCAGCATGGTATTGGAAAGGATGTTATCGACGTTGCGGGCGCCGCTTTCGACTTCCGTGCAGCGCTTCGCCACTTCGTCGAGCACACAGTCGTCGTAGCCCATGGTGATCTTGTGATTCTCCTGGATGCGCCGCTGAATCTTGCCGATCTTGAGGCGGATGATCTGCTTCAGCGCCTCGTCGCGCACCGGGAAATAAGGAACGACCATCATGCGGCCCAGAAAAGCCGGCTTGAAGATCTTGTTCAGCTCGGGCTTGATGGCCAGGGCCAGGCCTTCGCTGTCGGGCATGGTTTCCTTATCGGCGGTGAGCTTCATCAGCGTGTCGGTGGCAGCGTTGCTGGTGAGAATGATGATGGTGTTCTTAAAGTCGATGGAGCGGCCTTCGCCGTCTTCGAGGTTGCCCTTGTCGAAGACCTGGTAGAACAATTCGAGCACGTCGGGATGAGCCTTCTCGATTTCATCGAGAAGCACGACGGAGTAGGGACGGCGGCGAACAGCTTCGGTGAGGACGCCGCCTTCTCCGTAGCCGACATAGCCCGGAGGCGAGCCCTTGAGCGTGGAGACGGTGTGGGCCTCCTGAAATTCCGACATGTTGATGGTGATCAGGTTGCGCTCGCCGCCGTAGAGCAGGTCGGAGAGCGCCAGCGCGGTTTCCGTCTTGCCGACGCCGCTGGGGCCCACGAGCATAAACACGCCGACCGGCTTGCCGGGATCGTCGAGGCGGGCACGCGAGGTTATGATGCGCTGGGCGATCGCGGCGAGGGCGTGATCCTGGCCGATGACGCGCTTGCGCAGATGGCTGTCGAGTTCGAGGACGGCGGCGATTTCGTCCTTCACCATCTTGCCGAGCGGGATGCCGGTCCACGCCGAGATGACCTCGCCGACGATGCGCTCATCGACGCAGACCTGCAGCAGAGGATTTTCTCCCTGAATGCCGGCTAACTGCTCTTCGAGCGCCCGCAAAGCCTCGATTGAGGGCTTCTCCGTCGACTGGCCGTCGCCTTCCATGGGGACGGTTTCGGCTCCGGTTTCGAGAGCATTACGCATGGCGCGAATATGGCGCACCAGCCCGACCTCCTGCTCCCACTGCGTTTTCAGTTTGGCCAGGGAAGCCTCAGTGGAAGCGAGCTGCTCGTCGATCGCTCTCAGGCGCTCGGCGTGGTCTTCGCCCACCGTGGTTTCGCGCTCGAGGATCTGCTTCTGCACGCGCAGGTCGTCGATGCGGCGCATGGCGTCTTCGATGGCTGGTGGCGTGGTGTTCTGGCCCAGCGCCAGGCGCGCGCAGGCCGTGTCGAGGACGCTGACCGCTTTGTCGGGAAGCTGGCGCCCGGCAAGATAGCGGTGCGAGAGGCGGACGGTTGCGGTGACGGCTTCATCGAGGATGCGAAGCTGGTGGTGCTTCTCCAGCGCCGCCACAATGCCGCGCAGCATGGTGTCGCACTGCGTTTCCGTAGGCTCTTCGACTTTGACGACCTGGAAACGCCGGGCCAGGGCCGCGTCCTTCTCGAAATACTTCTTGTACTCGGACCAGGTGGTGGCGGCGATGGTGCGCAGCTCGCCGCGGGCCAGCGCGGGTTTGAGCAGGTTGGCGGCATCGTTCTGGCCAGCCTGCCCGCCGGCGCCGATCATCGTGTGCGCCTCGTCGATGAAGAGCACGATGGGATGCGGCGAGGACTTGACCTCGTTGATGAGGCCCTTCAGGCGGTTCTCGAATTCGCCCTTCACGCCCGCTCCCGCCTGCAGCAGCGCGAGGTCGAGACTGTGCAGCTGCACGTTGCGCAGCGCAGGCGGCACATCGCCCGCGGCGAGCCGGAGCGCGAAGCCCTCGACCACAGCGGTTTTGCCCACGCCGGCCTCGCCGGTGAGAATCGGGTTGTTCTGGCGGCGGCGCATGAGAATGTCGACCACCTGGCGAATTTCCATATCGCGCCCGAGGACAGGGTCGATCCTGCCGGCTCCGGCTTTGGCGGTCAGGTTCTCGGTGTACTGGTCGAGGTGCGGTGTTCTGCCTCCTGCTGCGGCACGCGGCGCTTCACCCTCTGCGCCCGGGGCTGCGGCGCGTGCGGAGACGGATTCCTCGCGGGACTTTTCCGTTACGGTGAAGAAGTCCTTGCGCAGCGCTTCGACGGGGATGAGTTGCAGCTCTTTGCTGATGTCGCGGATGAGCCTCGACAGCTCGTCGCTCGAGAGCAGGGCGAGCAGCGTAAATCCGGTGCGAATCCGGTGGACGTCGTACTCGATGGTGGCGACCGTCCAGGCCTCGGTCAGCATCTTCACCAGGTAAGGGCTGAAGGCGGGGCTGCGTGCGTTGCCGGTCTTCAGGCGATCGAGACTGCGCTGGAGCTCAGCCGTGAGGCGCGAGCGATCGACCCCATACTGGCGCAGGATGAAAGCCAGGTCGTTGTCGGAGCTGTCGATCGCCTTGAGGAGGTAGTGCTCGATCTCGATGTCGTAGTGAGTGCGCGAGACGCATAGGCCGGCCGCGGCTTCCAGTGCGCTGCGGGTTGCGTCGTTTAGTTTGCCGATCAGGGATTTCAGGTTCAGGCTCATTCTTTCTCGCTCCCGGGGATAGATGTCGTTTCGCTCATGACAGGCGGTAAGTGGCTTCGTCCGGATCGCGCTCGAGCGGACGGTTTCTGATCCAGCTCACCAGGCCGAGGCGGGACGCGCCGGGGCCGGTGGCGCCGAGCTGCATGCGAGGTGTTTCGTCGCGTTCGAGGATCAGCCGGATGATGAAGTCGAATTCGCGGTTGGTGTAAAGGCGCAGCCAGGCGAGCAGCTCCGTGCTGGCGGGTGCGCCGGGCAGGAATTCCTGATAGCGCGCAAAGCTCATGGGCCCGAGCCGCAGCGTGATGGTGCCGTGCTGGTCGAGGATCTCGTCGCCCACCACGGTCCCCATGCCGAGACGCTCGCAGAAGGCCCCGGTATCGCGCAGGAAGGTGAGGTTGCCGGCAGGAAGGCGGTTCCAGGTCCCGGTGAATTGCTCGACGGCGACGGGAACCTCGAAGTAGTCCTCGATAAGCTGCCGGAGGCCCTGCGCGGTGGGGCGGCGCTGCGAGAGAAGGCTGGCGTAATAGAGGCAGGCCTCGTCCTCGACCTGCATGCGATGGGCGAGGCCCCTGGTGCCGAGGCCGACGAGGTCGAGCAGCTTCTGACTGATCGGGTCATCCCCGGAACCGGTGCGCTCGTAGGCGACATAGAAGCGGTACTTCTGCCATCCGCGATAGAAGAGGGAGATGATGCGGTGGTTGAAGATATCGAAAAAATCGGCGGGGCCGCGATCCTTCGCTCGGGCGCGCTCGAGAAGAAATTCGACGTATGGATCGGGCAGGGCGCCGACGGCGGCGCAGAGCCCCATGAAATTGACCTGCATCTTCGGCTGGCGGTCGTCGGCCATTTCAAGCCCGGCGATCTCGCTCGCGGGAAAGGACAGCGTAGGTACCGAGGAGAAGCGGACCACTTCCGACGACGGAGTGACAAACAGCCCCACGGGATTGCGCTCCGGGCAGAGACGCTCGAGCAGGCGCACGGCCTGGAAAAACTGGACCGAGCACGGCTCCTGTTCCAGCAGCTCGCGGATCGGCTCGAATTTCAGATCAGCGGCTTGTAGCCCGCCTTGGGTGGCCATTCGCCCAGAAGCTCCTTTCTCTGATTGGTGCGCGCCGCAAGCTGGCAGAAGCTGTTGATGGAGGTGTAGCAGCCGAGGAAGCGGTCGAGGACATTGGCGAAGAGATAAGCGCCGCCGCCCACAAACTGGCGCTCGTCCAGCTCGATTTCCACGCGCGTGCCGCGGGCGGGCAGATTGCCGTAGATCGATTCCATGATGGCGAAGTGCGGACGCGAACTCAGGCTGGTGAGGCCGCTGATCTGGTTTTCGAGGTAGGAGGAGTCGGTGAAGTTATGCAGGCGCAGGATCTCCTGCAGGGAAGCTACACCCTCCTCCGTCAGCGAGAGGTAATTGAGCGATAACTGAGATACCAGGCGCCATAACTGCCCCTTCGCATCGGGAGGATGATACGTCGGCGTGGGCCTGCGAAGCGCGGTGATCTGACGCAGCGCCGGATAGTCGTCGGCGATGAAGTCTCCGTCTTCGAGGCCGAAGGGCAGCCGCGAGGGCAGATCGAAATTCGAGCAGGAGCAGCGCACGGTGAGCACTTCGGCGTTGGGTTCGGTGAGGATTCCGTCCACATCGACCAGCGACAGGTGCATGGACGAGGGCTCGCGCTCGCCGAGCACGTTCATGCGGCGCATGGCGTGCCAGAAGACGCGTGAGCTGTCCTTGCGCGCCTGGAAGCGATAGGCGTACAGGGGCTCGAGGCGAATGCTTTCGCGGCGCGCGGTGTTCGAGGCCAGGACCTCGTCGATGGAGAAAATCTCCGTCGTCTCCGGATGCCGAACGTCAGGGATGACCCGGTACTCGTGTTTGCTGTGCGTGACCAGGATCGGCTCGGCGACCTGCGAATGCAGATTGATCGCCGGTGTGCAGCCGAGGCGCATGGTGCGGGCCGATACTCCGGTTTCGAGGTCCTGATGGCGTTCAGGGCGATCGAAGCGGGAGATGCAGAAGAGGATCTCGGCCTGCTCGGCGCACCCGGCTTCGGCGATCGCTTCCAGCCCCGCGACTTCGAAGAAGAGGAACTTCTCCGAAAACGTGAAATACTCCTGCAGCAGCCGGTAGCCGTCGAAAGAGCGCCTGGGCCAGGGCAGCAGCGCTTCGTCTTCCTCGAATCCCATGGCGCGCAGCCGCGACGGCGAGATGCTGACCACCTTGCTGCCGCGCTGCTGCGGATTGCGAACCAGGATGCCGATGCAGTTGCGGCAGAGCAGCTCGTAGAGCGTATGGACGGCGTTGGTTTCGCCGGTGAGATGAAAAACGAGTTTGCGGAGGGGCAGCTGGCTGAAGGTGAGATCACGGCCACACTGCAGGCGCATGCGAACGACCCCGGCCGCACCAGGAATGCGGACCGGATCGGCGAGGCGCTCGGGCTGGCGCCATTCGCATTCGCTCATGGTGACCGGCCACAGCTCCACGGGATAAGCGGTCTGGAAGCGGCAGGGCTGGCCGTCCACGGAGCGCTTGCCGGAGATCGGCGTTCGGGCGGGGATCACAAGACCCGCGCTCTGCTTACCCTGCTCGGGATCGGTCTGGCACTCCACGACGGTCATTGACGGAATCGGCCGCAGGTAGTGCGGCGACACGAGACCGAGCAGCGCCGAAGTGATCTCCGGAAAGTCGTCGTCGACGCGCAGGTGCACGCGCGCCGCCATGAAGGCAAAGCCCTCCAGCAGGCGCTCGACGTGGGGATCGTCGCAGCGGTCGGGCTCGAGCAGCAGCCGGCTGGCCACGCGCGGATACTTCTGGGCGAATTCGCCGCCCAGCTGGCGAAGAACCCCAAGCTCCCGTTCGTAGTATTCGAGCAGCTCTTCGCGCATCGTCGTTACTTCACCTTGTACTCGCCGCTGGAAAGCTCGAGCACCGTATCGAAGGCGATTTCCTCCGGCGCCGGATCGAGCTTCATAATTCCTTCAATGTGAAAGCGGAGACGCCGGTCGGTCTTGTCGGCCTCTTCGATGGTGACCCGGACGTTCATCAGGCGAGGCTCGAAATTGCGCAGGCAGGCCTCAATGGCCAGCCGCAGCTGCCGGTGGTCGGAAGCCGATGTCAGTCCGAGAGCGGTGATGTCGGGCAGTCCGAAGTTCAGGATCGAAGCCCGCGCGGCGGGATACGAAGCCAGCTCGGGCATGGGCGCCTGCCGCGTGTTCAGCAGCCATTCGAGATCGCGCTTCAGCGCGTCCCTGAAGAAGCGGACGGACTGGGAGCGCGTCGCGGGCCACTCCTCGACGGCGGTAAGGCGGTCGAGGAGTGATTGTGTCACCAGCGCTTCTGTGGCCGCGCGTGCCACGGGATGCAAACTCCTTTCGCGATCAGTGGGAGAGATTCATGGCCGCAAGCGGATCGATGCGGCAGAGCCTTGCGAACAGATCCTCGCGGGTACCGTTGTTGGCGGCCGGGTCGAGGCATTGCAGGAGAAGCGCGAGGGGCGGGGAAATCATGTCCGCCTCTTCCCACTCCTCAAGCCGGCGATCTTCGATTTCCTTCACCAGCTGATCGAGAACCGGATGGGCGACCCTGCCCTCGCCGGAGCTCATGCAAAGCTGCGCAATCTGCAGCCTGCGCCGGAAGCGGGCGCGGCCGCTGGGCTGCTGGGCGGCATCGCGCATCAGCAGCTGAATCGCCTGCGGCAGCTGTCCGCGGCGGATGAAGTCGCGTGCGAGGTCCATCACGTCCGGCGGTGCTCCTTCTCCCGATTCTTCGGGTGGCTCGGGTGGCAGCGTGTAAGCCAGTGGCGGCGGCTCCGGTTTGAGTTCCGGCGGCGCCTCAACCACCGGTTCCGGCGGATTCGGCAGGACATACTCCTCGATCCAGCGCTGCGTCTCCGGATTGGCGGCCGGTGTGTCGTCGTTCAGTGTCCAGGTGGGAATCTCGGGAACATCCCTGAGCAGCGCCTGCACGGTCGAAATCACCGCTGTGCTGACCGCCGAATAACCGGCCTCCGAGGCGGCCTTCCAGACGAAGCGGTGCACATCGAGCCAGGCACGACCGCAGGGCTCTCCAGCCGCCGCGATTGCGGTCCACAGCAGCTCTTCCCAGTTGCTCTCGGAGGCGAGGCGCTTCAGGGTCTGGCGCGTCTCGGTAGGCGGCGAGACGAGAAAGTCATACGATGCCCAGCTGCCCTGCTCGCGCATTTCGCCGAAGCGGATCGAGCTCTGGAGCAGATAGGCCACGGGGCTGGCGGCGCGATCCTTGCCGAGGAACTGCGCACAGACCTGAACACGGCGGATCGCATCGTCCCAGTCGGCGGGTTCCGCGGAGAGCGTCCTTGCAGCCTTCGGCCGCGCCGGAGCAGCGGATTCCGATGCCGGCTGCACCTGTTCTGCCGCTGCGGCTTCCGGTTCCGGTTCGGGTGCGGAAGCTCCATCGGCCACCGCATCGGGCTCAAGCTTGCGCTTCTCGTTCAGCAGACTGTCGACGACCTGGCCCACTTCCTCCAGCGCAGTGCGCAGTTTGCTGAACCCCGGCGCATCGTCGCCGTATTTCTCTTCACAGAAGAGCTGCAGCCCGTCGAGGGTTTCGCCTGCGGAGCGGATCGACTCATCAAGACCGACGTAGAAGGACCTGGAAGTTGAGGCGAAGGACTTGTCGAAGTCCTCGGCGGTGAGTTTGCCCTCGCTGACTGCCTGCTCGCGCGCCTGGCGTTTGGCGTCGCTCGCGTCAGCATCGGCCTCGTAGCCGATGCTGCGGGACTCCTTGTACTGATAGTAAGTCAGGCCGTCGCGGGTGATGGCGGACTTACGCAGGATGTCCGCCACGCGGTTGGCGGCCCACTCCTGGGGAACGGCGCGCATGCCCGAGTCGCCATCCTCGATCGCGGGATATAGGGTGTCCCAGAACTGCTCCTGCAGGTCCTGCAGGAGGCGCAGGCACGGCTGGACGAGGGCGATGCCTTCGCGGCGCAGGTGCGCTTCGGTTAGCCAGGCGGCGAGCTGCAGATCCTTGCTCTTTGTGGCGAGCGCCTCTCCCGCCAGCTTGATCACCAAGGCGTAATCGGCCCTCTTGGGAGCACGCTCCCATGCGCCGCTGGGGAGCGAGTCGTCTTCCTCGGTGCGGGCTTCCTTGATCTGATCGTAGACGCGCTCGTAGCGGAGACTGACCCCGGAGGGATTGGCGCCCGGGATGGGATTCAGCAGATCGTCACGTAGTGGCACTGGCAGCCGTCTCCCCGGCGTGATGGAAGCTCAGGCTGCGCAGTTCCAGGAAGGCCTGCTCTTCGTCGCCGCAGCGTAACAGTTTCTGCCCGAGAGGGATTTCGCCGTATTTCGCATTTTCCTGCCAGACGGTGGAGCGGCCGAGGCGCACCGTGTCGTCGGGATGCTGCCAGGAGAGCGGAGCGATGGCCGGCAGCAGAACTTCTCCGAGATCCTGCAGGCGAAAATCCGGGGTGGTGCGCAGAACCGCGGGCCTCCACAGCAGATCGCGCAGACGCTTCGGCGGCTCGGTTTCCAGCGACTCAATGTAAGCGAAAGGGACCCACGTATAGCTGCCAGCGATGAAGGCCTCCAGATGAGCGCCGATCCGCGGATCGGCATCGCTCAGCTCGGAAAAGGGAGCTCCGTTCAGCTCACCAGCCGAGGATGCGTGGGTGCTGCCGAGAGGGAGCTCGTCTTTGGCGAACATTTCCTGGCGCGTACGTTCCGCATGCAGCGCGGAGCGATAGAGCAGGGCCCCGGCGGTGGCCTCCTTGCTGGCGTCGGAAAGAATGTCGAGCTGTTTGGCGGCGCGGTCGTAATCGCCCGCGAAGCACAGCAATTCGAAGAGAAAGGTGCGGCGCCTGGTGTCGAGCGGCTGTTTCTTCAGCTCGGCACCAAGCGCATCAATCGCCGGTCGCAGTTCGCCGGCGCGGTACAGCGATAGCGCGTCCATACGCGACCCGCCTTATGACGTCTTGTTCTCTTTCAGGTTGTACGTAACCAGGCCGGCGGTTCCCACGATGCCTTTCTCGTCCTGCATGAAGTACTCCATCTTGATTTCGTCGTAGGTGAACGAAAGGCTGACCCCGGGGACTTCGCCCGCCGCCGACATCTGAAGGCCGGTGACGAAAATCTCCTTGAAGTTCACCTTCAGATACGGCTTTCCGCCCGCGCCCGACTTAACCGCGGAAAGCTCACCCGTCGAAATGTGCGTACCCAGGCAGATCGCCTTGAAGATTTTGGGCGTGGACTTGTCGAAGTTGAGCATCATCGAGACATCGGACATGTCGACCTTGCCCGCTCCCGACCCGCCGGTGCCGGCGACCGAGGAGATGTTGTTTGCCCCCCAGCTCCAGCTCAGAACCTGAATCTCGTTCTTATGTTTCTCGTCCTTGGATTCGCCCTGGATATCGTTTGAAAGCTTCAGAAAATAATCAACTGCCATTCCCATCTCCTTTCAGTTGGCAGAAGCTGTACGCAGCCCCGCACTCTTTGTTGACGCAGCCAGTGACCCCCGCTCCGCTATTTCCTCGCCGACGCCGGTAAATCGGCTACCAGACGCAACGACACCGACAGCTCGTCGAGCTGGAAATGCGGTTTCAGGAATGCCACCGCGCGATAAGCGCCGGGCTTGCCCGGAACTTCTGAAACCTGAATCGACGCTTCACGCAGCGGGTGGCTCGCTTTTGCCGCCTGCGACGCGCTGTCGTCGAGAATGACGTAATTCATAATCCACTGGTTCAGGAAGTTCTCGCACTCCTGCCGGCTCATAAAGCTGCCGATCTTGTCGCGCATCATCGCCTTCAGATAATGCGCGAAGCGCGACATGGCCAGCATGTAGGGAAGCTGGGCGGAGATGCGCGCGTTGGCGTTGGCGGCGTCTTTGTCGTACAGCTTCGGCTTGTTGGCGGTCTGCACGCTGAAGAACGCGGCGTAGTCGGTGCCTTTGCAGTGCACCAGCGGCACCAGCCCCTGATCCGCCAGTTCCTTTTCGCGGCGGTCGGTGATGGCCACCTCGGTGGGGCACTTGAGAGCGATATCGCCCTCGTCGGTGCGGAAGGTGTGGGCGGGCAGACCCTCCACCAGGCCCCCGCCCTCCACACCGCGGATGGCCGCGCACCAGCCATATTTCGCAAAGGAGCTGGTGAGCCGCGCGGCCAGAGCGTAGGCCGCATTGCCCCACAGGTACTTGGAGTGTTCGGTGCCGTCGACCGCTTCTTCGTAGTCGAAGGCGTCCAGCTGCTTCGTGTCCTTGCCATAGGGCAGGCGCATGAGGATGTGCGGCAGAGCCAGAGCGATGTAGCGGGAATCTTCCAACTGCCGGAACGACTTCCACTTCGCATACTCGGTCGAATCGAAAATCTTGGCAATGTCGCGGGGCGCGCCGAGCTGCGTATAGCTGCCGAGATTGAGCAGATCGGAGCTGGCAGCGGAGAGGAACGGCGCATGGGCGGCCGAGGCCACCTGGGAAATGCGCTCCAGCAGTTCGATGTCCTCGGGTCCGCGGCCGAATTCGTAGTCGCCGAGCAGCGCGGCGAAGGGAGCGCCGCCGAAGACGCCGAATTCCTCTTCGTAGACTTTCTTGAAGAGAGCGCTCTGGTCGAACTCCGGCGCTCTCTGCAGATCCTTCAGCAGTTCGCGTTTCGAGGCATTGAGCACCTTGATCTTGAGCATTTCGCCGGTTTCCGACTGGTCGATGAGGTACTTGATGCCGCGCCAGGTGGCTTCCAGCTTCTGGAAGGCGGGATAGTGAAGGATTTCGTTCAGCTGCAGCGAAATCAGCCGGTCGATCTGTGCGATACGCGCCTGGATGGTGGCCTCGGCGTCGCGGGTCAGCGTCATGTGCCCGGCGAGCACCTGGGCAACAAACTCCTTCACCATATCGCGGCCGCGCTCGAGCGTGGCCGCATCGCGATCGAAACGGCCCTGGGCGACGATCTGATCGAGAAGGCCCTGTTCGGAGGCCTGTTCGACGGTGGTTGTTGCTGCAGGGCTTTCCTGTTTCTCGGGACTCATTCCGCACCCCCGGTCTTGCCGAGTTCACCGCGAAGCTTTTCGCGGGTTTCTGTATTGGAGACGGCCTCGAACAGTGCTTCGTCCAGCTTGTCGTTGCCCTGCAGGCTGCCGCGCAGGTCAGAAAGACGAGTGCGCAGGTCGAGGAGTTCCTTGAGCGGCCCGACCTGTTTCGCGACATTGTCGGGCGAGAAGTCGTCCATGCTCTCGAAATGAAGATTGACCTTGAGCTGTCCCGCGTCCGGATCGTCGCTCAGCTTGTTGGCGACCGAATAGGCGAGGTGCGGCTGCATGCCCTTCAGCACGCTGTCGAAATTGTCGGGATTGATCTCAACAAACTTGCGGTCCTTCAAAGCGGCAAGAGGCTGCTCCGGCTGACCGGTCAGGTCGCCCAGAACGCCCATGACGAAGGGCAGTTCCTTCATTTCGATGGCATCGCCGATTTCCACGTCGTACGTGATATGCACCCGCGGCGAACGTACGCGGTCGAGTTTATGCTGGGTACTTTCTCTGGCCATGTGTTTTCCTCCGAGCCCGCGCACGACGGAAGCGCGCGTTGACGATCACGACACCCTGGCGGAGCCCATCCCGAGGGATCTGGATGCGTTCTTCTGCGGGGTTTCCTGTTGCGCAGACGATCAGGACTGGGGAGATCCTTAAGTTGGTTCCAGGAGCGCACTGATTATTGCGTGCGTCATGGGGTAGCTGTCAAGTCCTCCGGCGCAGGGAACTGGCTGCTCCCTGGTAAGTCGCCTCTCGCAGCGAAGGGCTGGTGTATACTCACACCCCTGACGGGGGCAATTGCATGCGCCAGCTACAGCCTGTGGTGTGGTCGAAGGGCGTCTTTCTTTCGCCGCAGCACCTGCAGGCACAGGATCGTTTCTTCGAAGACAATCTGCGCTTTGTTGCCGACGCGCTGGCGTTTCGCAACTGGGGATTTTCCTCGCTGCAAATCGACGTCGCGGGGTTGAGCGAAGGCCACTTCAGCGTGGCCCGGGCCTCGGGAGTTTTTCCGGATGGGCTTGTCCTGGACGTGCCGGCGTCGGATCCTCCGCCCGCCTCGCGTTCTCTCGATGAATGCTTTCCACCCGGCATCCAGTCGTGCATTTTTTATCTGGCCGTACCTCGGGAGCGGCCCGGAGGAGTGAATGTCTCTCTGCAGCGGGGCAGCGCCAGCACGCGCTTTTTCTCCGAACTGCAGATGCTGCGCGATGAGAACAGCTCCGGCGTGGAGAAACCGGTCTCGCTGGCACGGAAGAATCTGCAGATCCTGGCTGAGGGCGAAAACCTGGAAGGCTCGGTCCTGCTGCCGCTGGGGCGTGTGGAGCGCACGGAGGCTGGCGGATACCGGCTGGATGGGCAGTACGTTCCACCGCTGCTGAACCTGAAATGCAACGAGCTGCTGAGCGGCATCCTGCGCGGGCTGATGGAAACCCTGACATCGCGGAGCAGCCAGCTGGCCGGTTCGCGGCGGCAGCGCAACCAGTCGCTGGCGGACTTCAGCGCCTCGGACATTGCGAACTTCTGGCTGCTCTACACCATCAACTCGCACCTGCCGGTTGCGCGGCACCTCCTCGATGCGCCCCAGGTCCATCCGGAGACGCTGTTTCTGGAAATGCTCTCCCTGGCCGGATCGCTGACCACCTTTTCGTCAAAGCTCGAGCCCCGGGACCTGCCAAACTACCACCACGAAAAGCTGGGTGAGTGCTTTTCTGCGCTCGATGCCCTCATCGCGGAGCTGCTGGAGACCGTGGTGCCCAGCAATTTCGTGGCGCTGCCGCTGAAGCCGCTGCGGGATTCTGTGTACGCGACCTCCATCGACAAGGATCAGTACTTCGAGAATTCGCGGCCGTATCTGGCCATCTCCTCGGATCTGCGCGAAGCGGACCTGATCGGCCGAGCGCCGGGGCTGGTGAAGGTCTGCTCGGCGACACACATCGAGCAGCTGATCCGGCAGGCCCTGCCCGGCGTGAAGCTGGCGCATGTGCCGGTGCCGCCGCGGGCCATTCCGGTGAAGCTGCGGTACCAGTACTTCAGCCTGGAGCGGAGCGGGCCGGCGTGGGAGGCGATCACCCGCGCGCGGAATTTCGCCGCTTATGTCCCCGGGGAGATTCCGAATCCCGAGATGGAGCTGATCTTTCTGTTCGCCAGCGCGGAATAGCGCGCGCGGCGGCTATTTGTGGCGCAGCACAAAAAACAGAATCAGCACGATCACCAACAGCAGAAAGACATTCACAAGAAGGATGAGCGGCAGGTATTTCTGCAGGCCGGTCGGCGCCGGCGCTGCGGGCGGCGGAGCCGGAGCCGGTGGCGCGGGGGGAAATGCAAAGGCTGGCGGCGCCGGATGCTGTGGCGCCGCGGCCGGGATCGGAGGAAGGGAAGCCGCGGCGAAGGGAGGCCGGCCCGCCGAAGCGGCCGGAGGCGCCGGCGCGCTGCTGGAGCCCTCGCGCAGCGCCGACCCGGAGATCACGCGGGTGAACTCGCCAGGAGCGCCTGCAAGCGGTGGAGCGGCGGGGGCAGGCCGTGGCGGTGGCCCGGGCTGAGGCGGTGTCGGGGCCGCTGAGAGCGACTGTAGCAGCTGCGTGAAACCTCCGGCAGCAGCCGGAGCAGCCGGTGCAGGCGGAAAGGGAGGGGGCAGCGCTTCCGAAGGCCGCGCAGGTTCCTCCCTGCTCAGCGCCTGCAACAGCTGCGTGAACCCGCCCTGTGCAGACAGCGGTTCCGACGGCTGGCGCGCAGCCGGCGCGAAGCCAAAGTCGGGTTCTGTTCCGGGGTCTGGACGAAGCGCCGGGAAGCCGGACTCCTGCGGTGCCGCCTGTGCGGCAGGCGTTGCGAACATCCGGGTGAAGGCTCCCGGCTCGCCCCCGGGCGGAGTCTGCGATGGCGCCGCGGATGGAGCGGGAGCTTGTGGAGCAGGAGGCGCCTCTGCGGGTTTGGCCGTGGACGCCACCGACTGAAAAAGCCGGGTGAACTCTCCCGGCCCGCGTTCCGCCGGCTTTGCGGGCGGCTGCGGCAACGGCGCGGGAGCCGCCGATTTTTCGGGCAGCGCGCTGAAGATCTGCGTGAAGCTGCCGGCAGCAGCTCCGGAAGCGCTCCCCGGAGCGGCACCGGCCGAGGGCGGCTGCGGCTCATTCGCGGGCCGTGCGGCCGGCATGGCAAACGGCTTTGCGGGTGGCGGTGTGTCGGCCATCTGCGGAGACGGCGCCTTCTCGACCGAGACCTGTTTGAAGATGCCGGCGAGGTCCGCCGCCGGATTCGATCCCGCAGGCGGCGTCTTCAGCGTTTGCAGCATGCGGGTGAACTCGCCCGGACCTGTGGCATGGGGCGCCTGCGCCGCTCCGGGTGCTGGCGATCCGGGAGCCGGCTCGGAAGGAACTTGCCCTGGCGCGTTCTTCGGGCGCGCGAGCGAGGCCAGCACATCTTCCGGGCCAGGTTTTGGCGGCGGAGCCGCGGGCTTTCCGAAGATGCCGGTGGCGCTGGCTGCGGGCAGCTCAGAGTCATTCGTGCCGGGCGGCTTGGGGCGATCGAAAGGCTTTCTGAACTCATCCATGGACATCACCACACCGGGGCAGTCAGGACCCTCAGAGTACATGGCATTGGCTTGACAGTAAAGTGCCGGCAGCCTACGATTCACACACGATTGCGGCAGCAGGTTGAAGCCTGAGAAGCGAAGCGAGGACGCGCTGATCGCCGTGGCCGCACCTTTCCGCACGCCGCTGGAACGGCCACGTTTACGAGACGGTTCGATCGCTATGAGATTCTTGTCACGCGTCGTGTGGGCCGAGGGGATGTACCTGAGCCCTCACCATTTCCAGACGCAGAGCCGGTACTTCGAGGATTCCATCGCATTCCTGGCAGCAGCCCTCCGGCACGAGCCCTGGGGACTGCTGCACGCCGAGCTCGATCGGAAGGCGATCCGCAACGGAAGCGCGGTCCTGCTGCATGCCTCGGGAATTTTTCCCGATGGATTGACCTTCGAGTTACCCAATTCCGATCCGCCCCCTCCGCCTCGTAATCTGCTGGATGTTTTTCCTCCCACCGATGCGGTGCTTCCGCTGTATCTCACCGTGCCGGCACGCCGCGACAATGGGTTCGACTGCGATCCGGGGCCGGTTGCCAACTGCAGCCGCCTCTCCCTCATGCGGCGGACGTTTCGCGATGAAACGAATGGCGTGGATGAGCGCGAGATCGACCTGGGCCAGAAGAACATCCGCCTCACCACCCAGGCGGAACTGACGCCCGAGCTTTTGTCGATTCCCCTGGCGCGTGTGTTGCGCGATGGGCGCGGCCACCTGATCTGCGACGAGGAATTCATCCCCGCGTGTCTGCGGCTGAACGCGAGCGAGCCTCTGATGCTGCTGGTCAAGCGGCTGATCGAAGCCGTGAGCGAAAAGAGTGCCGCGGTAAGCCGCAGCGCCCGGCGTCCCGGGCGCTTCGAGGCGGGCACCTCGGCTCTGGATGTGGCGAACTACTGGTTCCTGCACGCGCTGCACAGCGCCATTCCACCGCTCCAGCACCTGAGCGCGACACGGCACGCGCATCCTGAGGATGTCTACGTCGAGCTGTCGCGGCTGGCCGGAGCGCTCTGCACGTTTTCGTTTGATGCGGACCCGCGGCAGCTTCCGTCGTACGATCATCGGGACCCAGGGCCGGTATTTCGCGCGCTCGACACGCACATCCGGCGGCAACTCGAGATCGTGGTGCCCTCGAATACCGTTGGTCTCGATTTTCATCCCGTCGAGCCGTACATCCAGGCCGCCGATGTTCGCGACGAGCGCTGTCTCAGGCGCGCGCGGTGGATCCTCGGCGTGCGCTCTTCGCTGCCGGAGTCGGAACTGCTGCTCCAGGTTCCGCGCCTGGTGAAGGTGTGCTCATCGAGGTTTGTGCCCGAACTGGTGAAGCGCGCCCTGCCGGGGATGGTGCTGACTCATTTGCCGGTGCCTCCGGCCGCGTTGCGAGCCGAGGCGGATATGCAGTACTTTGCCATCGAGACCTCAGGCCCCTGCTGGGAGCATATTCTGCAAACGCGGAGTGTCGGCGTGTATATTCCCGGAGAGATCTCGCATCCGGTTTTTGAAGTCACCATCGTCGTGGAGGCAGCGTAGTGAGCGCCAATCGCGTGAACAGTCTGGCGCTCTGTTTTCAGGAAGTGCTTACGGCCATCCTGAGAGTGCGCTTCCAGCGGCAACAGGTGCAGGACGCGGAGAGCTTTCGCGCTCAGATGCGGCGCTCGCTGCAGTCGGCCATGCAGGAAGCACGCTCCCCTGGCTATTCGAGCGATACCGTGCAGATGGCGGTTTTCGCGGCTGTGGCGTTCCTCGACGAGAGCGTGCTGAACCTGCAGAGCCCCGTTTTCGCGGAATGGGCACGGCGGCCTTTGCAGGAGGAGCTGTTCGGCGGCCATCTCGCGGGCGAGACCTTCTTTCGCAACCTGAAGACGCTGCTTGCGCAGCAAGATTCGCCGGAGACGGCGGATGCCCTGGAACTGCATTGCCTCTGCCTGCAGATGGGCTACCGCGGCCGCTACGCGCTGGGCGACTCGGGCGAGCTGCACCAGCTGCTGCGCCAGGCGCTGGCGAAGATCCAGCGGGTGCGCGGGGCAGCCCAGCTGATGCCTGCGGTACAGGTCCCTGAAGTTCGCGCCGCGCGCGTCAGGGATTCCTGGAGCCGGGCGCTGCTGATCACCGCCTGTGTGCTGGCGGTCCTGACCGCGGCCGCCTTCGGCGGCTACGAATTTTCCCTTGGTTCCGGTGTCAGCCAGGTGCAGAGCGCCGCATCCGGCGCGCGATAGGAGCCCGACGTGCTACCCATCCTGATTTCTGCCTTCATCCTGATCGTCTCGATCCTGCTCGCCTGGCTGGCAGGGCCGGCGCTCGGCGTCACGGGCACATCGCTGCTGGTGCTGCGTGTGCTGCTCGTCGCAATCGGGGTGGCGATTGCGGCAGTGATTCTCTTCCTTGAACTCAGGCGCAGGAAACGCGAAGCCGCCACCAGGGGTCTGCCTGGCGGATCGGATCTGGACACACTGCTGCGCGATGCGGAAAAGCGCCTGGCTACCGCGCAGCGCACCGGCCCCAGGTCGCTGGACTCGCTTCCGCTCCTCTACATCCTGGGGGATGCCAACGCGGCAAAGACCACCACGGTGCTGAAGTCGGGGCTCGATCCGGAACTGGTTGCGGGCCAGATCTACCGCGATCAGGATGTGATACCCACGCCGGTGATGAACCTCTGGTACACGCGGTCCTGCGTTCTGGTGGAAGCCGGAGCGGCGGTGCGCGGCAATCCCGCGCTCTGGGGCAAGCTGATTCGCCGTACGCGCCCGAAGGTGGCTCGTTCCGCCATCGGCAAGCAGGCGCCCGTCCGCGCCGCCGTGGTCTGCGTCAGCTGCGAACAGTTCCCTGGCGCCCTTGCTCCGGATGCAGCAGTCTCCGCCGCGCGCGCCAGCAACCAGATGCTGCGCGATCTGGCCCAGCAGCTGGGGACGGATATTCCCGTCTACGTTGTCTTCACCAAGCTCGACAGAATTCCGAATTTCGCTGAATTCGCGCGCAACCTCACCGGCGAAGAGGTCGCGCAGGCCCTCGGTTTTCCCCTGCAGCACAGCGAAAGCTCCAGCGGGGTTTACGCAGAACAGGCCACGGGGGAAGTAACTTCCGCCCTCGACCAGATCCTCTTCTCGCTCAGTGAATACCGTATGGAGCTGCTCAGCCGCGAAACCGACCAGAGAAACGTCGATCCGGTTTACGAATTTCCGCGGGAGTTCCGCAAGCTGCGCAACCATCTGGCGTCGTACCTGGTGGAACTCGCGCGTCCGAGCCACCTGAATGCCAATCCGTATTTGCGCGGCTTCTATTTCACCGGCGTGCGCGCTCAGGTGGTGGAGCAGATGGGGACCGCCCCGGCGCAGACGCCCTACGCCCAGCCCGCCGACGCCGGAGCGACGCGCATGTTCTCCGCCGCCCAGGTGCGCGCGGCAGCCGCGACGTCCGCCCCGCAGGTCGTCTCCCGGAAGATCGCGCAGTGGTGCTTTCTGCCGCGCATCTTTCCCGCGGTGATTCTCGAGGACCGTACCGCCCTGGCCGCGAGCACAACCAGCGGCAGGACGCACATTTTCCGCCGTGTCGTCTTTGCGTGTCTGGGCCTGGTGCTTCTGGCTGACCTTGGCTGCCTCACGGTGTCCTGGCGCAATAACGCCCGTCTGGAGCAGTCGATCTCCGCTGCTGCCTCGGGGCTTCCCTCCACGACGGTTCCCGCCAACATGCTGGCGTCGATGGAAGACCTGATGGCGCTGGACCGTTTACGCGCAGTTCTCCTCGAACTCAGGGACTTCCAGCAGAACGGGCCTCCGCTCCGTTATCGCTGGGGACTGTACCAGGGCAACCAGATTCTGGGACCGGCGCGCCAGATCTATTTCCAGAATTTCCGCCATCTGTTGCTGACCAATACGCAGTCCGGTCTGCTGGCCGCGCTGAATGCGCTGCCCACCGCGCCGCCTTCGGGAGCCGATTACGCCGCCGCCTACAATCCGCTCAAGGCCTACCTCATCACGACAAGCCATCCGGAAAAGAGCACGGCGGAATTCCTCACCCCGGTGCTGATGCAGTACTGGCAGAACGGTCGAACGCTCCAGTCCGACCAGCAGCGCCAGCTGGCCGAACGGCAGTTCGATTTCTACGCGGCGGAGCTCGCCCGCAACGACCCTTACTCGATCGCGCCCGAGATGTCCGCTGTCACCCACGCGCGCAGTTACCTGGCCAGATTCGGCGGCTTTGAGCGCATTTATCAGCAGATGCTGACCGCCGCAGGCAAGGCGGCCCATCCGATCGAGTTCAATCGCGATTATCCGGGCTCGGCGCAGACCGTCATCGATGCGCACATCGTGCCCGCGGCTTTTACCAGCGACGGCTTCAAATTCATGCAGGATGCCATCCAGCATCCGGACCGCTACTTCAGCGGAGAAGCGTGGGTGCTGGGCAACCAGGCGCCGCCCTCGCTCGACAGCACCACGCTGACCCAACAGCTGACTGCGCGGTATCAGCAGGATTACGATTCGCAGTGGCGGAGCTTTCTGCGCGCCGCGGACGTGGTGAAATACCGCGGCCTGAAGGACGCAGCTGCAAGGCTGCAGCTGCTCTCCAATCCAAATTCGCCGCTGCTGGCGCTGTTCTATACGGCATCGCACAACACCGCCGTTGCCAATCCGCAGATCGCGAAAGAATTTCAGCCGGCTCAGGTGGTGGTCGCGCCCGGCAGTGCTGATAAGTTTGTCGGCCCGGGGAACCAGAATTATGTGAATGGGCTGCTCGGGCTGCAGGGGGCGGTGGCGCAGGCGGCACAGGCGCCTCTGGATCCGGCCAACCAGGCTGCGCTGACCCCGGTCATCACCGCGGCCACGGCGGCGCACACCGCGGCCAGCCAGACCGCGCAGGCCTTCAATCTGGATCCGCAGGGCCATGTGGACCAGGTTGTGCTGGCATTGCTGCAGGAGCCCATCAACTCTGTCGATCAGGTCATCAAAGGGCAGGGGCCGAAGGACGTCAATGCCGGCGGCGCGGGATTTTGTACCGCCTTTGCTCCGCTCATGACGAAGTTCCCCTTTGCGCCGGGATCGCCGGTCGACGCCACGCCCGCCGAACTGACCTTCCTGCTGCAGCCGGGGGCGGGCGCCCTGTGGCAGTTCTACGGCACCACCCTGAAGCCGCTGCTCATCCAGCAGGGCAGCACCTTCGTTCCCTCGCCGACAGCGGCGCTCAAGGTCAATCCTGAGTTCCTGCGCTTCTTCAACCGTGCGGCGGCGCTCTCCGCGCTGCTCTTCCCGGCGGCGCCCGGCACGTCCGGCGTGACCTTCGATGTCCACATTCTGCCTTCCAAAGGAATTCAGAGCGTCACCTTCCAGCTCGACTCAGACCGTCTCTCGGGCTCCGATGTCACGCGGCAGTTTACCTGGTCCCCGCAGACGAGCCAGCAGGCACAGCTGATCGCGACGTACTCCTCGGGAACCCTGCCTCCTCTGCAATTCGGCGGTCCGTGGGCGCTGCTTCATCTCATCGATAAGGGCAGGGTGGAACAGGCCGGGAACCCGCTGCACCTTGCCTATCCGCTGGAGTTCTCGAACGTTCTCGTGGGAACCGTGCACCTCGAGATCGGCGGTCCAGGCGCAGACCTGCTGGCTCCCGGCGGACTCGGCGGTATGCGCTGCGTCCCCACCGTTGCCCGCTAAACTGCAGGCCCCTCGCTCTCGAGGAACTGCACCAGCAGGCAGGTGACATTGTCCACTGCCCCCTGCTGTTTTGCGGCATGGATCAGGGCCTCGCAGGCCTCGGAAAGCGTGGAGCTTCCGAGGATCAGTCCGGCGATGGCTTCGGCATCGGCATAGCGGGTGAGGCCGTCGCTGGTGAGCAGCAGAATGTCCTGCGGCTCAATCGGCGCGGTAAAAATATCGGCCTCGACGAATTCGGCCTGGCCGATGGCGCGCGTGATCAGCGACTGGAGCGGCGAAGCTCCGGCCTGCTCAGCATCCATCGCGCCGCTGCGCACCTGCTCGGCCACAAAGGAGTGGTCCAGCGTGATCTGAGCGCACACGCCGTTGCGCAGAAAATAGGCGCGGCTGTCGCCCACGTTGCCGATGACGAGGTTGCCGTCCTCCACGCAGGCTGCGACCAGAGTCGTCCCCATGCCGCGAAGCTGTTGGTCCCGCCGCGCCAGCTCGCAGACCCGGTGGTTAGCGTGCATAATGGCGTGATAGAGCCGCTGCCCGGCGGGAATCGCGGCGAGCTCCTCGGCGGCGAAGAACTCCAGCAGCTCCTTCACCGCGGTGCCGCTGGCCAGTTCGCCGGCAGCCATCCCACCCATTCCGTCGCAGATCACAAAAAGCTGCGCCGCGAGGTCGTAGCCAAAACTGTCCTCGTTATTGGCGCGCCGGCATCCTACATCCGTCAGTGCTGCGACTTCCGTTCTCACGACAGCTTCCCTGCCTCCGGAAGAAACCTGCGACTCGTTTCTTCGCATAGTACCGTGAATGGGGATGGGCGATCAGGGAGCCTCGGCCTGCTCTGCTGTTGCCTCTGACGGAGCCTCCGCCGTCTCCGCCGTCCCGGTGGCGGCCAGCCGCTCGAAGAAGGCCCGCAGCACCTCCTCGCCGGTACCGGCGACCTTCTCGCCCGGATGTGCGTCGCTCCGCGACCAGGCCAGCAGAAAAACCAGAGGAAACCAGCCGCGCGGGTCCTGCTCCATCTGCCGGCCAAAAGCATAAAGAGCCCCCGAAAGTCTGAGCGGAAGCTGCACGCCGGCCACAGCATGAACCGCAGGATCGCGGCAGAGTTCCGGCGGCGACGTGACCAGGTATTCCCGGCAGCTCAGCGGGCGGATGGGATGGATGCTGCAGCTCTCGTTTTCGAGAAAGGGGCAGGCAACGCCTGCGTGGAAATAGTCAACGGCCAGCTCCGCAGCCGCTTCGCCGCCTGCCGCCCAGTTGTCGCTCAGGATCTTGTCCATCACGCCCGCATCCCGCAGCGCCAGCAGCGCGCGATGGAACCTTTCCTCCAGGACAGCGCGCCTTTCCTCCGGCAGCGAACGAAGCCATGCGGCCAGAGCCTCCGCCTCGAAGAGGCTTAGCGGGACCATCTGGCGGCAGCAGGCGCCGCATCCCGGTCCGCAGGAGATCGGAGATCCCGCCGCGCTTGCTTCCTGACCCGCCCTTCCAACGATCGCGTCGTCGAGACTGCGGATGATTGGCAGCAACTCGGTGAGGGTCGTGCGACCCGCCGGCACAACCGCGCTGGCGTGCAGAAAGCCGGGACCGACCGGCAGCGAGAAGGTCGCTCTTACTCCCGATGCATCCGGTTTGTTGGCAGGATCCGACATCTTCACGGGAATGGGGACGAAGCTTCGATTGTATCCGCGGTGAGGCGCGGGTTGACAGCTCCCGCCGCTGCGAGAGAAACCCGCGAACGCCGTCCCGTCCCGGTGCGGTTTGACGCAGGGATCCTGCCTCCTGGCGGCCGGGGGGTACCCGGGACGCCGCTTGTGGATATGTAATTCTTTCGGGTTAATACGACAAAGTTTCCGCCCCGGCGGGAATCATCTTCACGAATCGGGAATTGGTTGCCCGGACTCCGCATAATTTTTTAAGAGTCTCGCATGTAAGGGCTTTCTCCGCTTGGGGTCGTTGTGTATGATCGCTCTGGAAATTCATTGTTATTTCTGCCTGCCGGCTTAGTTGGGAACCTGAAGCAGACAGCGGGCGGAAGGAGACTCCGAAGCTTTGGAGTCGTCATTTCCGCTCGGGCTTGTCCAGCTGAGCCGGTCTTCGGGCGAGAACAGCGGAGGTGGGCCTCTGCTGCCGCCGGAGCATGCAAAAGAGGTTGTCGAGTTCTGTCAGGCGGAAGCTGCCCGCGCTCAGACGACCCCAGCGCGATACAACCGAACTTCGTCGACTCCCGTGCCGCACGGCCGCACAGGGGCCTTTACCTGGACTGCAACGAAGTCCCGCATTGCACGGGCAAACAGAAGCCAGCTCATGAAGAAGAACCTTTTGTTCCCCCTTTTAATCGTTCTCGCGTGCACGGTTCCCGCGTACGCGGGTGTCAGCGTCAGCAGCCCCGGAAGCGGTGCTCAGGTTCCTTCCCCGTTTAATCTGTCCGCGGATGCCCCTGACTGTTCCAACCAGCCAATCGCAGCGATGGGGTATTCATTGGATAACAGCTCCGATACAGCCATTGTCTACAACGCGTCGATCAACACGCAGGTCTCCGCCGGAACCGGCTACCACGTCGTGCATGTGAAGGCGTGGGGCAATCAGGGTGCGGTCTGCGTCACCGACGTTGCCCTCACCATTACCCCTGGATCCGCGGCTTCCGTCATTCCTTCTTACGCGACCAGCGTGAGCAGCATTCAGACGCTGGGTGACTGGAAAGCCCTTTTCGACACCGGAACAGGCAGCGGCTGGGCGAACGGATGGATGACGACCACCGGTTCGCCCTCCCAGGGTGGCCAGGCACGTGAATTCGTGACCAACTACGGCAACTATGGCGGTGAGCGTTACACGGCGCTCTTCGGCGACGATACCAGCGCGACGAATTTCTTCTACGACAGCTGGGTGTACCTCACCAGCAATGCCGGAAACATCGCGAATCTGGAAATGGACATGAATCAGACCATGCCCAATGGTCTGACAGCGATCTTCGGCTTCCAGTGCGATGGTTACAGCAGCACATGGGACTACACGAAGAATGCCGGGACTCCATGGAGCCCCAATGACCAGTGGGTTCACTCCAGTGCCTACTGCAACCCGCGCGGCTGGGGCCGGTATACCTGGCACCATGTGCAGGTCTGGTATTCCCGCGATGATTCCGGCAACATCACTTACCACTCTGTGTGGCTGGACGGCCTACAGGAACCCATCAACGCAACCGTGAATTCCGCCTTCGCGCTGGGATGGGCCCCGGCGCTGGTGACCAATTTTCAGATGGATGGCCTGGGCGGGGGAGGGACGGCAACGGTCTACCTGGACAACATCACGATTTATCGCTGGTAACCCGATCCGTTGATTGGCTGTTGGGGATGCGTTGTGTCCTTCTCGGCGATGCTTTCGGCCCGCCGAGAGTCGCCGAGAGTCATCGGCCGAGCAGCGGCTCTGCGCGAGTGGAGAGGAAAATTCCATCCGGGCGGCGACGATCTGCTCAGAGATGTCCGGGGGCGGAGCCGGGCGTACCGGAATCCGGAGAGATGGCCGCCGCCGGTCAGCGGCGAATCAGCCACATGAGCCAGCTGGCGGCAATCACCGAGGCAACAAACAGGGTCCAGCAGTAAAGCCCATACCGGGCCATGGCTCGTGGTGTCGACCGCTGGGTGATACCGAAGACCACGGAAGTGAAGGTGGCAAAGAGCAGAACCGCCGTGAAATGGGAGGGGGTCAGCACCTAGAGCTTCCTCCCGATGCGCAGGTTGTGGGCGTCCACCGCCGCAATGAAGTTGAGCAGGCCGGCGACAACGACGAACTTGGTGCCGTAATCGGCCGTGACCAGCTGGACGGTGCTCTGGCCGAGCGAGAAGACGCGGGCGATGAAATACAGAAGTCCGGTGCCGAGGTCGCCAATGAAGCCCAGCATGTCCAGCGGGTCGCCGGTATTGGGCACATACACCTTGGCCTGCATCGCCAGCCCGAGCGCGAACATGAGGGTGATGGCGAGGAAGAGCAGTAAGGCGCGGATCCAGTGGCGGGTGAGGAGGTGTCCCGCGCCGGGGATCAGCCAGCCAAGGACGAACGCCGAGTAAACGAAGCCCTGGGTCTGGGGTTGGGCGGGGGTCTGCGTTCTCGAAGCCATCTCCTTATGAATATAAATGAGTGCGACGTCTAGCCCGCATTTCTCACAGGCAAGTTGTCGAGAGCGGTGAGTGGGATCGAGAAAAGTGATTGGAAAGGCCGTCTTTTCATGGCATAACTGCGTTGTCGAAGCGTAGTTGGAGCCGAAGAAGGGCGG
>JAJYVF010000075.1 GCA_021792135.1 Acidobacteriota bacterium
GACTGATCCCGGCGCGGCTCCACAACTGTGCCCATCCGCTTCTTCAGCGCGTTGTAGTCCAGCCGCAGCGTATGCGCCACCACATTCGCTCCGTGCTGCCGCGCCTGCTCCACCGCCGCCTGCCACAACGACTCCGGCAGCTTCCTTCGCCCGCTCCGCTTCGAGCGGAACTCGTCCAACTGCTGCCCTAACTGTCGCACTGAATCTGGTACCGCCGCCTTCTTCACTCCCATCGTCAGCCGGCCTTCTCCGGCTAACTCACCCTACCAGCCCCGCTCTGCTCATTTCATGCACCCTTGCCGAAAGGACACGGAGGTACAACGGAATGAGGGTGTCCCACCGCCGGGTGCGTGCAACGATAGTTCGGGCAGCGGGTGTTGACTTTGATGCCTCTTCAATGCGCATTGGTTGTCGCCAGTGCACTCTGTTATGCGTGTTCGGCATAACAGTCCTCGCATTTTTGATTGGACTCTGTGGATACAGAGGGCGACTCTCGTCTTCAGAGGGCGGACAACGGCACGAGTGACAACTCCTTCGCCCTTGTGGAAAGCACGGGGCTGAGAACGCAGCAGCCACCGCATAAAGACGAAACGCCAGATCTCAGCCAAATGCGACGAGTCGCCTATGAAGAAACCTCCCCTTCTGAATCCAGACCAAGCAGCGAAGGTGCTGCAAATGGATCGACGGACCCTCGTTTACTGGGCCAGGCGCGGCTACGTGCCGTCGCACCCGATGGGCGAAGGCCGACGAAAAATGTGGCGCTTTGTGGAGAGCGAACTGGTGGAATGGGTGATCGCTCAAGGTTCCACTACCGGCAGACCTCGGCCGCCCGCTACCATAGAGGCAGCCATCGGCGCTCATGCACGGAGGATCGCATGAGCCGCTTTCAACAGGGAAGCCTCTTGAGACTGAAGCGCAAAAACGGCCCGGACATTTGGGTATTCCGCTGGTACGACGAATTTGGCGGGACACGCAGATACCGCAAACGCACCATCGGCACAGTGATCGAGTTGCCGAAGCGCGGCGATGCGGAAAAAGCCGTTGCCGATTTTCGCGCCAACATCAACGCCGAGGTTCGCGTCCCAATGACGGTCGCGGAACTCGTAGCCCACTATCGCCTGCATGAGCTGACACCGGATCGTAAGGCATTCGCCACGATCCACGGCATCTCGCAGTATCTGAAGAACCACATCGTCCCCAAGTGGGGCGACAAGGCTCTCTCAGACGTGCGAACCATGCAGGTCGAGGAGTGGTTGCACTCGCTCGCTCTTGCGCCCGGAACCCGGAGCAAGATTCGCAACGTGATGTCGGCAGTGTTCAATCACGCCATCCGCTACGAGTGGATCCACCACAACCCGATTACCAAGGTCCGCTGTTCGGCGAAGCGTCTGCGTGAGCCCGATGTGCTCACGCCAGGCGAATTCGTTGCGCTGCTTGCCGAACTGCCGCTCCGCGAGAAGGCTATGGTGATGCTTGCCGCAAGTACCGGGCTGCGGCGTTCTGAACTCGTGGCGCTGACCTGGAGGAACGTCGATCCGGTCCTGATGCAGGTCAACGTCCTGCGTTCCTGCGTCCGCGGGCGCTTCGGAGACACCAAAACCGAAGCCAGCCGTAAGCCAGTTCCGTTGCACCCGGCGGTGATCGGCTGCCTGTACGCTTGGAGGGAGATCTCGCCCTACGGCGACGACGACCACTTCCTCTTTCCTTCGGTTCGCAAGGAAGGCAAGCAGCCAGTGACGCCGGATATGGTCCTGAAACGGGTCATCCGGCCGGCGCTGGAGCGCGCAGGCATCACGGGGAAGGTAATCGGCTGGCACACGTTCCGGCACTCGCTCGCCACCAATCTGCGAGCGGCCGGGGCGGACCTGAAAACCGCCCAGGAACTGCTGCGTCACGCCAACTCGCGAATCACGCTTGAGATTTACACGCGGGCCATTTCCGCGAGCAAGCGCGAGGCCAACAACAAGGTGGTAGAGATGCTGATGGCCGGAGATTCAGCACCCTCGCCAGCACCCTCAGATCAAGTGATAGACGCACGCAAAAAGGGCGCTGAGATCTCTCAGCACCCTTCAGCACCCTCGCGGGGTAAAACTCAACTTGTCACTGTCCCATAAACCATTTATTTTCTTTGGTTTATGGCGGGGACGACGGGGCTCGAACCCGCGACCTCTGCCGTGACAGGGCAGCGTTCTAACCAGCTGAACTACGTCCCCTTTTTACCGGGCCTGTCGGGCATTGCACCGGACCGGCCTGAAACTTCCGCGGAGCGAATGAATTGCACGCCGAAGACTGCGGAACTGTCACCATTCCGTGTCTGGATTGTAGCAAAGAAAGACCCGGTGGGCGACGACCTCCGACTTCCTGACAGGGCCGGCGCGTCGAGGTTGCTACAGGCAGCGGCGCTGAAAGCAGCGACAAGGGGATATGGAGAGCCCGCTGCGGTCTTTTGCTGAGCTGAAGGACCGGCTGTGGAGGGGAATCGGGACCATCTTCTGGAAGAGATCCTGCTGATCGCCCATTGCAGCGGTGTTGAGCGGGGCCAAGACATGGAGGAATATGGCAGGGCCAGGCGGGACTGGATGAAGAGGTTCCGGGCTGAGCCGGCGAGCGATCTGAGATTTGCTGAGGCCGGAGCGATAGAGTTTGTGAACCTGGTCCGCGCTGAGGCCGGCAGTAAGAGGTAAGCGTCAGACCAAATGCATGGTTGGCGTGGTTGCGGCCCAGACGGCAGGGCTAGGTTCTGCGATGCGATGTGGCGGTGCGTTGGCAGGCCCGGGCAGGATGTCGGCGAGGTAATCGCGTACCGGTATTCTGAGGCGGCGGCAGTGTTCGATTCGGACCGAATTCGCATAGGGCACGGGCCGTATGATCTGGAGGTGCTGCGCCACATGGCCATCAATGCCATGCAGAAAGAACGATCCAAAGGTGAGGTGAAAGGAAAGTTCAAACGTGCAGGATGGGACGATGACTACCCATTCCGCTTGTTGGATCTATCCTGAAATGAGATTGCCCTGTGCCCCCGGTGGCGACGCATTGACCCGGTGCCGCAGCCTCTTTACTATAAGAAAGCGGCTGACGAAAGTGAGCGCGTCCTGCCGCGACCTATTGGAAAACTGCCCCCTCGTTCAACGGCAGGACAGCTGACTCTGGATCAGCATATCGGGGTTCGAATCCCTGGGGGGCAGCCAATTAGAATCAACAACTTGCGCTTCCTCTCCCTCCCGAAAACGCCTCTGTCGTAACATTTTGTCGTAACTTTTCGTTGAGGAATTCTGTGGAATTCCCGTCCTTTTCAGGGAACCTCGAGGAAAAGAGCGACGCTGCTACGCCGCGCCCGCGGCGCCTCGGATGACATTCCAGCGGCGCTAATCGAGAAGCCTTTCCGCGTTTGACCGAACGCCTGTTCTGTCTGACAAGGACACTCACCATGGAACACGGGAAACGGCCCACACTGCCTCGCGGACTTCGTTGGGATCCACGCTCGCCACACATCTGTTTCAGCTGGCGTGATGAGCGCGGACGACAGCATCAACAGTCCACTCACACCGATGATCCGTGAGCGCTGCGTGAACCCCGTTCCTACACGGGCTGAGGGATGGGGTTCTGCAGATTCTCCAAGGATGCCTTGTATCGGATCTTCCACTGATCGGGCAGCCACGCTGCGAGCTGGCTGATGGGCAAGGAGGGCAGGTTGATCAGCAAC
>JAJYVF010000076.1 GCA_021792135.1 Acidobacteriota bacterium
ACAAATCCTCCTCCCCACGACCTCAACACACTATCCGGCCCTCGGCACTGCTCACCAAGCACCGCCAAACACAAACACATCCCGGATCACGCGCCGGAATCAGTACCTGTGAGAAATGCGGGCTAAGACTATTGCGTCAAGTTGGATAGCGGAATCCTGGCCCGCTTGCGAGGACCTATCCAGATGTTGTCGGACAAGCCATTCCGGATGCAAGAGTTGAGCCCGAAACTTCCAACGGACTTCCGCTTGCAGGTTCGGAACGCCTGGAGGACAACGGCTATTCGTAATGCAAAATTGCCGCCACATCCATGCGCAGAGCGCGAGCTGCCGGGAGAATCATCGAGGCAATCGCGATCAGCAAAAGCAGGCCCAGGGCCGCCGTATAACTGATTGGATCGAGATTATTCACCCCATACAGCGCCACCCGCAGCAGGCTCGATCCAAACGCTGCCAGGCTGGTCCCAATCGCTGCGCCGAGAATCAAAGGCCACCGAAACTGCCGGAGGACCGCGCTCAGCACGGTTAGGGGACGCCCGCCCACGGCGATGCGGATTGCAATTTCCTTCGTCCGTTGCGTCACCACAAAGGCCACGAGCCCAACCAGGCCGATGACCGCCAGCGAAAGCGCTACCAGGCCGACGAGGCTCACGATTTCGGCCACATCCTCGATCATCCTGTGGTTCTCGCCAACCAGCGTCTTCAGCTGCCGAATCTCCGGAAAGACGGAAGCGTCGAGGCTGGTCGCGATGGCTTTGGCCGCAGACCCTATCTGTGTTGGTTCACCCGCCGCTCGCACCACGACCACCATGTCCGGCAGGTTGTCCGGTTGTGCCGCCCAGTACTGCTCCAGCGCATCGTCGTCCGAAAGCGCGTTAATGTGCGCGTCGCCCACCACGCCGATCACCGTATCTCGATTCGGCGCTGCCCCAACCGTCTCTCCCAGAGGATTCTTTCCCGGCCATTGCTCGCGCGCGAACGATTCACTCACCATGACCACGTGCTTTTCCCCGGGATGAAACGTCCTCCCGAGCCGCAGCGGAATCTCCATCGTCCGGAAGAAATTCGGCGCCACCCAGTTGGGGTAAATCGTCACTTTCCTGGTGCCAATCTCCGTAGTCCAGTTGGAGACCACATGTCCCAGCGGCGGAAGCTGCACCAGCGACACCGCCCGCACGTCAGGCAGAGCGCGTAACCGGCTTTCCATCTGATTCAGGTAGTTCCGCGCAGCCGCCGGGCTGTAGCCATGATGGCTCAACCGGGGATCGATGGAGACGATCTGCTGGTAGCCGAATCCAGGATCGGTATAAAGCGCATGCTGGGCGGCATGAACCAACAGCGCGGCCGCGATCAGCAGGACCGAGCTGGCGGCAATCTGCAGGCCCACAAGTATCTGTCGCGCGAACGTCTTCTGCTGCCGCTGGCGCGCGATCTGCAGAGCGGGCATCAGCCCGAAAAACAGCGTCGCCACCACCGTGATGCCCGCCGCGAACAGCAGAACCCGCCAGTCGGGTCGCGCGCTCAGCCATTTCGGAGCGTCGAATTTCGTCAGCGCGATCCGGAGCACAGCCCATGACAGCGCCATTCCCGCCAGCGAGCCCATCGTGCCGAGCAGCAGGCTTTCCGTACACAGCTGACGGAAGATGCGCCACCGCCCTGCGCCAATCGCAATGCGAATCCCGATTTCGTGCTGCCGAGTCACGGCCCGCGCCGCCATCAATCCCCCCACGTTAGCGCACGCCACCACCAGAATCAGCAGGGCCAGCACCCCGATCATCTCAGCCAGAGTCACCACCCGAGGCTGCATCACCTGCAGATGACCTC
This sequence comes from Acidobacteriota bacterium, assembly GCA_021792135.1. GTDB lineage: Bacteria > Acidobacteriota > Terriglobia > Terriglobales > Acidobacteriaceae > Palsa-343. The sequence continues at coordinate 1,822 of JAJYVF010000076.1, forward strand.
CAGGTGAAATCTGAATTCTCTCGTTGTCCCATACAGCTTCCGGATGCTTGTGCCGCAGCTCGTTCGTCAGAGCCAGCAACTCCTGTGCGGCGGTGGTGGCGCTCACCCCGGGTGCCAGCTCCCCCCACATCTGCACGCTGCCGTTCGTCCAGTCCTGCAGGATGGTGCTATGGGCCAAGAAATAGGGCTGCTGGGCAATGGGAAGCCAAAGATCCGGCTCCTGTCCGCCCAGCGTGGCCAGGATAAAGGGTGTGACACCGACAATGGTTACGGGCTTGCCATTCAGATGAATCACACGGCCCACGACATTGGGATCGCCGCCGAAGCGCCGCTTCCAGAGCCCGTAACTCAGAACCACCGCCGGCGCGCCCTCAGCGCTGCCATCGCGGCCAGGATTCAGGAGGCGTCCCACCGCGGGCCGCGTCCCCAGTTCGACGAAGTAGTTGGGCGTAATGAAGGACGCGCTGGTCAGCTGCTCATCGTGGCCGATGTCCATCGGCGGCACACCCAGCACCGCCATTGCAGCGGAAAGCATGTGCGCGTGTTTCTGATAGAAGAGAAACGACGGGTACGACATCTGGCTGGTGTATTGATCCGGCGACCGCCGCTCCAGGCGCACCAGGCGATTCGCGTCAGGCACAGGAAGCGGCTTCAGCGCGACGATGTTGAACAGGCTGAAGGCCGACACGTTCACGCCTATTCCGATTGCCAGCACCAGCGTCGCGACCAGAGTGAATCCAGGCGAACGGGCCAGAATCCTCACCCCGAAGCGCAAATCCTGCTTCAGCCGATTCAGCCAGGTCCATCCCCACGCCTCATATGCCTGCTCGCGCAGCCGCAGCGCATTGCCGAAACTGGCGTTGCCCGCCCGCGCCGCCATCTCGCGATGAAACTCCATATCGTTCTCGAGCTCGACATCCAGCCGCCGCCGGTTCAGGAGGTAATGAGACCGTCGAAACAGTTCGCGCATGGAAAACCTCGTGAGGAAAAGTAGGTAGCTATGCGGTACGAAGTACTTCCTGGATGGCCTTCGTGATCCGGCCGTAGCTGGCCAGCTCCTGGTCCAAATGCGCTCTACCGGGACGTGTCAGGCGATAGAAGCGAACCTTTCGATTGGTCTCCGAAATACCCCACTCGGCCTCGACCCATCCCTTGCGCAGCATCTTTTGCAGGGTCGGATAGAGCAGACCCTCCTCAACCGCGAGAACCTCGCGCGAGAGCAAATGAATGCGCTGCGCGATGGCATACCCGTGCAACGAGTCGGACTGCAGCACACGAAGGATCAGCAGAGGCAGAGCCCCGGCGGGACTTAACGAGTCGTTATGCCTGTCACTCATATCCCTATAACTACTATGCCTAATAAGTTTCAGTCAATAGCGAGACTTGCTCATTCCGGCTGCTGGCAAAGCGCCCTGCACTCGCCGACACCGAAACTGGAACCATTAGCCAGCCAGTCGCAGCGATCTCTGTCCTGTCAAGTCTTAGTGCTGTATCTGGAGCGCCCCACGACGCACGTTGCACAGCTGCATACTTCCAGACGGGGCGCTTCTGATACAGCGACTTGAAGGAAGCCGCCCCCATGGAAGCCTATGTACTTTGAATG
>JAJYVF010000052.1 GCA_021792135.1 Acidobacteriota bacterium
GCGCGAGCGCGCTCAGGCCGGCGTGTTCGACGATAGCACCATCGTGCTCGCGGCGAAGAACCTTGCGATCGCGCATGGAAGTAATGAGGAGACGGCCGTCGGAAAGGAAACCGAGCCCGGCGGGCAAGCCGGCAATGCAAGCGTAAGTCTCCGCCGCGCCGTCGACCGATACCGCGAGCACACGGCGTGTGTAGCGGTCGGAGACGTAGAGATGCCCGTCCCGCCAGCGTGGGCACTCCGTGAACGAAAGGCCGTCCAGAAGAGTTGTGAAAGCTGACATACTGCCAGGTCTGAGTCTCCTTATAACTCTTTACGCTGGGTTACGGCGTTTCCGGTTCCCATTGCAGCAAGGCGGCGGAGTGCAACGCATCTCTTTCCGGGCAAGGAGCCGGTGTGCGGTTTCAACACGGTCAAGTCCTGAACCGAAAACGCCGCGGGTAAGGCTCAAAATGGAAGCATCGGGCTGAGATCTTGCGCAAACCGCACTTGGCATCCTGTTCGCCCTTCCACCTCGTCTTCGCTTACGCCTTCGACGATCTCTTTCATCACCAGGCGTCCCCCGTCAACCTGGAACCAGCCCAGTTCTGTAACGATGTCATGAACGACCTCTTTTCCGGTCAGGGGTAATGAGCACTCCTCGACGATCTTGAATGATCCGTCTTTGGTGTTATGCTCCATGGCGACGATGACCCGGGCGGCGCTGGCCACAAGATCCATCGCGCCACCCATACCCTTCACCATCTTTCCGGGAATCGTCCAATTCGCAAGGTCGCCCCGGCAGGAGACCTGCATTGCTCCCAGTACGCTCATGTTCATATGCCCGCCGCGGATCATAGCAAACGCCTGATCGCTTCCAAAGAAACTGGAACCGGGAAGGGCTGTTACTGGTTGCTTCCCTGCATTGATCAGGTCAGGGTCTTCCTCATCTGGAGGCGGCGGAGGCCCAATCCCCAGCAATCCATTTTCCGACTGAAGAATGACATCGATTCCTTCAGGGAGGTATGCGGCGATCATGGTGGGCAGGCCAATGCCAAGGTTGACATAGAACCCGTCCTTGAGTTCCCTTGCTATCCGCCGCGCGATAAGCTGTTTGCCGTCCAACTTCAAACTCCTCTCTGGAATCCCGGTGCCAGGGAATCAAACCACCGGCGCAGCAATGGCGCCGTTCAAAAGTGGTATCCGCCGCCGCAGATGAGAACTTCGCCGGTAACGTAATCCGATAGCGGAGAACAGAAGAAGAGCACAGCGCCGGCGGCCTCTGCGGGGGTTCCGATGCGCCCCAGCGGACACGCGGCTGCGATAGAATCGAGCACCGCCGGCTGGACGCCGATGGGAACCTTTTTTCCCCCCACAGTGATCGCTCCTTCCGGCTTGAGCGGCTGCGTCATGCGCGTATCAATAAGGCCAAAACCAACCGCATTGACGTTGATGTTGTATCGTCCCCATTCCTTTGCCAGTGTCTTAGTAAGTCCAATGACTCCAGCCTTGCCTGCGGAGTACCCAGCTTGGCCGGCATTTCCATCTATTGCGGAGATCGAGGTGATATTTACCACTTTGCGCATCACGAACTGGCCGTTCGCAATCTCTCGTTTGGCGGTTTCACGAAGATAACCGGAAGCGGCGCGAAGCAGCCGGAACGGCGCTACAACGTGAATGTTCAGCATGGCCAGGAACTGTTCGTCAGTGGTCTTCTGGATGACGCTGTCCCAACTGAACCCGGCGCAATTGACGATTATGTCGATTGCAGCAAAAGCTTCGAGAGCGGCGTTCACGATTTGCTGAGCAAGAGCGGCTTCCGTCAGGTCTCCGCAGACCAACGCGACGCGCTCAGGATGAGGAACAGAAGACTGTGTCTCGCGCAATGCTTGCAGGTCTAAGTCACTGGCGAGCACATTCGCTCCGGCTGAAACGAGCCGTTGGACGATGGCCCTTCCGATGCCGCGCCCGCCTCCGGTTACGATGGCGGTCTTGCCGGTCAGGGTGAAGGGCGCGTTCGCCGGCGCCTCATTCTTCTCTGTCATTGGTGCGCGTACTCCTTGATGAAACGCCATTCGATGGGCTTCTTGAACTCCGGCCCCACAACAACCCTGTCTACATAGATCCCGGGAGTTACAATGGCGTCCGGTTCCAACTCTCCCGGTTCGACCAGCTCTTCAACCTCGGCAATCGTCAAATCCGCGGCTGTCGCCATGGCGGGGTTGAAGTTGCGCGCCGTCTTTTTGTAGACCAGGTTGCCGTGACGGTCTGCCTTCCAGGCCTTGATGAGCGCGACATCGGCGCGTAATGCGCGTTCCATCAGGTAGGCCCTTCCGTTGAACTCCCGTACTTCCTTTCCCTCGGCGACCACAGTGCCGGCTCCGGCGGGTACGTAAAATGCCGGAATGCCGGCGCCGCCGGCGCGAATCCGTTCTGCGAGCGTGCCTTGGGGAACAAGAGTAAGACGCAGTTTGCCGGCGATCACGAGCTCCTCGAGTAAGCGGTTTTCGCCCACGTAGCTGCCGGTGTGAGACGCAATCATTCCCTGCTCAAGCATCCGCCCCATTCCGAATCCATCCACACCCATGTTGTTGCTGATGGTATGAAGCCCCTTGAGGCCCTTGCGGATCAGAGCCTCAATCAAATTCTCGGGAATGCCGCACAATCCAAAGCCGCCCAGCATGACGGTCATTTCATCCCGCAGGTCCGCAACCGCAGAATCAGGAGAAACGATTACTTTGTCCACAGTCTTCCCTCTCCTTGCCGCCCCAGTTATGCGTCAGGTCGCGGCGGGGAAGATCCCGCCATGCGCTTTCGTATCCAGAGAGTAACTCGATAGCTGCGACCGCTCCTCATTCCGCCGAGACCACCATGGCAATTCCCATGCCGCCGCCAATGCACAGGCTGACGACGCCATATCGCTTTCCGAGCCTTCTCAGGGAGTAAACAAGCGTTACCAGGACGCGAGCCCCCGAAGCGCCGATGGGATGTCCAAGCGCGATAGCTCCACCGCTGATATTCACTTTAGCCGGGTCAAGACCGAGCTGGCGGATCACCGCGATCGATTGCGCAGCGAAGGCTTCGTTCAATTCGAAAAGGTCGATTTGATCAATGGCCAGCCTCGCCTTTTTCAAGGCGATTGGCACCGCAATGGCCGGACCAAGGCCCATCACCTTGGGAGCATTGCCGGCCACAGCATAGGAGAGCACGCCGGCCAGAACCGGCAGCCCGCGTTCCTGGGCGTATTTCTTAGTGGTCACGACGAGCATCGCCGCGCCATCGTTCAAACCGCTGGAGTTTCCTGCAGTTACGGTTCCATTGGCTTTGAAGGCCGGTTTCAATTTTGCCAGGGCTTCGAGACTGGAATCGAGACGCGGATGTTCATCAGTCGCAAACTCGACGATGCCCTTCTTGGTCTTGACCGGCGCCGCAACAATCTCTGCATCGAAGAGTCCTGCGCGGATGGCGGCCGCCGCCCGCCTCTGGCTTTCGAGCGCGAAGGCGTCCTGTTCCTCGCGGGTGATTCCGAATTGCTCGGCAACATTCTCGGCGGTGACACCCATCGCATAGCCCAGGCTTGGATCGGTCAGCCCTTCACTGAGGATGCTGTCAATCAGTTCGCTGGAGCCATACCGGCATCCGGTGCGTACCTGCGGCAGAAGATAAGGTGAGCGCGACATGCTCTCCGTACCGCCGGCCAGGTAAATTTGTCCATCCCCGCATTCCAGCCCTTGCAGGGCCGTAACCACCGCCTGCAAACCGCTCCCACAGACCCGGTTTACCGTCTGGGCGGTCACATGTTCGGGGATCCCGGATCTCAATGCGATCTGGCGCGCGGCATTCATGCCGTTGCCTGCCTGCAGAACATTGCCCACGATGACGTCGGCAATTTCTTCAACAGCAATTCCCGGCAGGACAGCTTTGGTGGTTATCACTCCTAGATCAACGGCTGAGGTATCCTTCAAGGACCCCAGAAAGCTGCCAATCGCCGTGCGCTTTGCTGCCGTGATGACGAACTCTGACATAAGACCCGTTCTGACCTGAAAAGACTGAGGCTCTTGGGACTGCCTATTGCGCACACACATCCCCAGGCCTGCCGGCGCTCAATGGCGGTTTTTACGCCCGCCGAGGCCAACTCTCGGAACGAGGCAGGAAGCTCACAAGCCTCTTCCAAAACGCAATGCTACTGGTGCACAATGAATCGGTGTAGGTTTGATTCGGACACAATCATGTTTGTCCCGGACAATGCTTCGCCATGATACAACTGCCGCTTTGGAACGAAAAACGATACGCGCCATACAAGCTTGCGGCCCTTGTTGAGGTTCTCCGCGAGCAGGGAATTGCGCCTGAAACCAGCCTGTCAGGCACCGGCCTTACGTCGGAGAGTCTTAGCCAGCCACAAACCTTGACCTCCATTCGCCAGTACATAACCGCCTGTCAAAACGCTCTGCAACTGTCGAAAGATCCTGAAACTCCATTTCGCGTGGGCAGCCGAATTCCGCTGTCGGCTTATGGAATGTACGGGTTCGCGCTGGTGAGTTGTCCAACAATCCGCGACTACTTTCAGGTAGCTGTCAATTATCACCAACTGGCTACGCCGCTTCTATCGATGACCTGGCGTGAGGAGAAAGACTGCGCTACATGGGCCCTGGCGATGAATCCCGCGGTCACCCATCCTGACTCATTAGTGCGCTTTCTGTTGGAACAGCAGCTCACTCAACTGGCTACACATTTGCGAACAGTTGTCGAACCCGACCGCTGCCGTCCCCTTCGCGCCGCGCTTCCGTATGCGGCTCCGCGTCACCTCGATCTCTATAAGGCCTACATTGGCTGCGGGCTGCGCTTTGGCCAGCCGGTTTGCGAACTCTGCTATCCCCGGTCCATCCTCTCTGAGAAACCGCACATGGCCTACGGTCTTACTGCCAAGCTCATGCGGGAGACCTGTGATCGTATTCTCGGCGAGGCCAAAACCTCCACCGGCCTTGCCGGCGAGGTGTACCAGATCGTGGCATCGATACCAGGACATGCGCCCACGATGGAAATAGTGGCCGCGCAGCTCGCCACCACCGTCCGCACGCTCCACCGCAAGCTCCATGCCGAAGGAGCCTCATTTACCCAAATTCTCGATGACGTCCGCTGCAATCTCGCCAAAGAATATCTGCGCTCGACGAAGCTGAGCATAGACGACATTTCGGAGCTCGTAGGGTTCAGCGAAGCCGCAAACTTCCGTCACGCATTCCGCCGATGGACCGGCAGCACGCCGGTTAGATTTCGATCCTGAATTCGAATCGGCGCCCAGGATCATCTGAGCGATGTCTGAGCAGGACATGAACATGTCCGCGCGCAACATATCCGACTGTCTCTTTTCTCTCCTATGATGGCCCGGTCGTCGGAGAAGCTGTCAGCGATGCGCCGCATCCGCCGGCGAACCTCATGCCGCGCGCGTGTGGACGGCGCAGTGCAGGGAGGAAATGATGAAGGCAACAGTCTGGACGGCATTGTCGATCGCGGTTTCCTTTGGCTTTGCGGCGGCCATCGCGGCGCCCTCTGCGACCAGGCCCGTCGTCACCATCGTGCAAGGCGCGCTGGCGGGGCAGGTGGATGCGCAGGGCATACTCTCGTTCAAGGGAATTCCCTACGCCGCGCCGCCCGTAGGCAACAAGCGGTGGACCGCACCAATCGCCGCTGCGGGCTGGCGGGGCGTGCGCGATGCCAGCCATTTCGGCGCCGCTTGCATCCAGCCGCCGTGGCCGAAACAGGCCGTCTACAACGACAACATTCCGAAGGGCAGCGAGGACTGCCTGTTTTTGAACGTCTGGGCCCCGGCGCATGCAAACAAGGCGCCGGTTATCGTGTGGATTTATGGCGGCGGCCTCGTCTTCGGCAGCACCTGGGAACCCTATTACAACGGCAGAAACTTCGCTGCGCACGGCGTGGTTTTCGTGTCGATGAATTACCGGCTCGGCGTCCTCGGCTGGCTGGCCTTGCCGGCCTTGAGCGCCGAATCTCCACACGGCGTGTCGGGCAATTACGGGCTCCTCGACCAGATCGAAGCCCTCAAATGGGTCAAGAAAAACATCGCGGTCTTCGGCGGCGATCCGAACAACGTGACCATTATGGGCGAGTCGGCGGGAGGTCTGAGCGTCGCCTATCTGCTGGCCAGCCCGCTGGCGCGCGGCTTATTCCAGAAGGCGATTGGCGAGAGCCTCGGCATCTATTCGGAACCGGAATTGAAGAGGGCGGACCACGGCCTGCCTTCCGCCGAGGCGATCGGCGTCAGAATCGAGAAAGCAGTAGGAGCCCCTAACCTCAAGGCACTGCGGACCATGGATGCTGCGAAACTCAATATGGCTGCGCTGATGGCGGGTTTTCGGCCTACTGGCACCATCGATGGTTGGACACTGCCCCACCAGCTTGTGGACACCTACGACCGCAAGCAAGAGGCGCACGTGCCGGTCCTGATGGGATTTAATGCTGGTGAGATAGAAACCTTGCCCCAGTTCCTTCCGCCCCTTCCGTCGTCAAGCGAAGTTTATGCGTCCGAGATTCGCAAACGCTATCGCGATCTGGCGCCCGCGTTTCTGCGCCTCTATCCGGCAAGCAATGTCAAGGCCAGTATGATGGCGGCCGAGCGCGACGCAATCTTCGGATGGGGCGCCGAGCGGATCGTCCGCGACGAAGCCGCGTTGGGCGAACCGTCCTATCTTTATTTCTTCGATCATGGTTATCCGGCGGCGCGCGCAGTGGGGCTGCGCGCCTTTCACGCCAGCGAGATCCCCTATGTCTTCGGCTGGGTTGGTGAACGTCTGGTGCAGAACTGGCCTCCGCCGCAAGGGCCAAAGGAAAAGGCGCTGTCCGACGCAATGATCTCCTATTGGATATCTTTCGCACGCACCGGAGTTCCCAAGGCGCCGGGAGAACCCGGCTGGCCAACCTTTGCGCCTAACAAAAGCTATATGCATTTCGCGGCCAAGCCCGAGGTTTCAACCGGCCTGATGCCCGGCATGTATAAGCTAAACGAAGAGGTGATGGAGCGCCGGCGCCGCGCCGGCAACCAGCAATGGGGCGCCGACGTCGGCGTCGCGGCTCCGGTGCTTCCTAGCCCGGCCGCGACGCGGTGAGACCGGTCATTTTATTCCTGGCGCTGAAGTTTCTATGTCCTAACCTAGGACGGCTTGCTAGAGCATGTTTCATAAATGGCCGTTGTGGCAGGCCAAGCTCCTGGAACCCGGCTTGTTGCCGGGTTCCACGTGAGACAGAACCATCCGCATGGGGTTTATGAAACACGCTGTAACAAAAGCGTCGCCGCTGTGGCGCTGGGTAAACAAATTAGCAAACGGCATAGAATATCCTTATAGAATCGAGACGCAGACATAAGGAGCGCCAAGTAGAAGCGCCGTTCAGGCTGAGCTTACTGCCTAAACCCGCAGATTGCTCAGAATGGTTTCGCTCGTGATATAGAAGCCATTCTGCACGCTCTTACCTATGACTTATAAATACTCAACATTGCCGTCCACGCTGATTGCCTGCCCTGTAATATTCCAACCCGCAGGCGAACAAAGAAACAGACACATAAGCGCCACGTCGTCCGCGGTCACCATGCGGCGCAGCGAGATTCTCTTAAGATATCTTTCGCGCATCGCTGTCTCGTCGATGCCCTCGACTTTCGCCCGGGCGCTGATGACGCCATTCATCCTAGGACCCTCGACAATGCCGGGCAGCACTGCGTTCACTCTGATGTTATCGGGACCAAGTTCGATGGCCAGCGACTTAACGATTCCTACGATCGCCCATTTTGTCGCTGCGTAAGGCGTGCGCCACGGAATCCCCAAATGGCCCGCAACGGATGAAATGCATATAACGTTTGCGAATTTTGACTCCCGCAGCATTGGTACAGCATGGGTCAGACAGTGGTACTGGCCATTGAGGTTTACGTCGACTGTGCGGCGCCAATGCTGTTCAGTGATCTGATCCACTCCGGCCGTCGGCCCCGCAATGCCAGCGCAATTAATCAGGACATCGAGGCCGCCGGCCCTTGCGCGTTGAGACTGGAAAAGCGATGCGACCTGCGCCTCATCGGCCACATCCGCGCAGGTTATCTGAGAGCAGGGAAAGCACTTCTGGAACGCCCCCAGGGCCTCGGCGTCGATATCGCACACGTGGATTTCAGAGCCCATTTCCGCGAATGCGGATGCAATGGCGGCTCCAATACCTGCGGCGCCGGCGGTTACCAGAACCCGCAGCCCCGGTGGAGGATAAAGCCGTTCCTTGAAGGTCATTTTGGTCTCAGTTTGCATTGAACTTCTTTCCTGCGACTGGATACCGCCCGAGTAATCAGATGAAATGGACATTTTCTGGGCCTTTCAGACGCAATATCTCCCGGACTTCCGTGGGTGTGGCCATTTCAAAGGAGAGCTCTTCGAGTATGCGCCGGATCTTCCTAACCTGTTCGGCGTTACTTGTTGCCCTGATGCCAGGTCCGAGATAGAGGTTGTCTTCCAGCCCTACGCGCACATTAAAGCCCAAGATGGCTCCCATGGTTAGCAGGGCCATCTGGCGCCGCCCCGCAGCCAGCATCGAAAGGTAATAGTTATCTCGCCCGAACAAGCGATCTGCCGCTGATTGCATGACCAAGAGGTTTTCCGGGTCTGGACCAAGCCCGCCGAGGATTCCCAAAATAGCCTGAATGAAGAGCGGCGGTTTAATGATGCCGCGATCGACGAAGTAGGCGAGGTTGTAAAGATGCCCGACATCGTAGCATTCGAGTTCGAAGCGAGTGCCGCCTTCTCCAAGATGACGAAAAATGTATTCTATGTCAGCGAAGGTATTCTTGAAGACAAGGTCTTTCATGCCTTCAACCTTTTGTTTCTCCCAATCATAACGCCACTTCGTGATCCGGTCGGCCAGAGGATGAATGGAAAAGTTCATGGAGCCCATGTTCAGCGAACACATCTCGGGCTTGGCCTGCAGTGGATAAGCAAGCCGTTCCTCGATCCTCATGTCGGTACTGCCGCCGGTCGTGATATTGATGATCGCGCTGGTGCGTTCCGCCAGAACAGAACAAATCTGCCGGAAGTGCGCCGGATCTCCCGAAGGTCTTCCATCCTCAGGATTTCGTGCGTGGAGATGAAGGATAGCGGCCCCAGCCTCAGCAGCTTCAACCGCACTCTGAGCGATCTGAGATGGAGTGACGGGAAGATACTCCGACATGGTTGGAGTGTGAACAGAACCAGTAATAGCGCAAGAAAGAATGATTTTACGATTGGTCTTTGCCATCTGTGGTCTCGATAGAATGAATAGTCCGGCCAATCATAAAAAGTGGCAGGCAAGATTCGACAGGTTATGAGCGGACGTTTTCATGTCGCTTTCAAACATTGCGGCAGGGTAGATGGGTGGGTGAAGGAAGGCCGGCACCTGACAGCCTGCGGCAAATACTACCCGATGGACCGCCGCGGCAAAGGCGATCCATCAAGCGATACAGTATACCCGGCAAAGCCTGAGAACATTAACTCGCAGCTTTTCTTTTGATGGCGGGGTGTCCGTAAATGACATAAAATTGTCTGACCAAGACCTGTCGTGGCCTGCATTTGTTTTCCTACTATGTGTGAATTCTTGCGGTGACCGAGTTCGAAGAGGGAAAACAGATGCGTTACTCCCAACCAATGAAGTCCGCTCGCAAACAAATTGTCTCGTCTTATCGCTGGGCGTTGGCAGTGTTCCTCTTGTGCGCGCTATTTACAGCCTGCGTGCAGATATGGGCGCAGACAGGCGGAACAGGCGCCATTAGCGGTGCGATCACAGACCCCAGCGCTGCACTGGTGGTAGGCGCTGAAATCAAGGTCACAGATGTGACCACGGGTTACACGCGGACCACGCAATCCAACCGCCACGGGCTGTATCTTGTCTCCTTGCTTCCTCCAGGGCAATACATGGTCGAGGTTACGAAGCAAGGGTTCAGGGCGGCCACGTCACTGGACGTGCAGGTGATCGTGACCCAGACAACAGTGCTGAATATACGCTTGGAAACCGGTACGGTAACGCAAACAGTTACCGTAGCGGCTTCAAGCGTGCAGTTGGAGACGGAATCAAGCACGTTGGGGCACGTGACGGATTCGGCGATGATTGAGAACCTGCCTTTGGTTACGCGCAACTACACACAGATCATCGGCTTGAACCCAGGCGTCGCCCAAGCGGTCAATAACGCAGGGGTTCTGGGCAGAGGCGAGGGCAGCCAACAAGGTGAAGCTGCGGGCGGGGCTATCATGAGTCAGGGAGCTACTGCGGAAGACAACAACTTTGAAATCAATGGCCTCCCGGTCGACGACATGCAGAGTTCCGGGCTTTACTCGTCGGGTATTCCGGTTCCCAATCCCGACACCATCCAGGAATTCAAAGTACAGACGGCCCAATACGACGCCACGTCAGGGCGAGATGCCGGGGCCGACGTCGATGTCATTACGAAAGGCGGCACCAACGCCTACCACGCAACGATGTTCGAGTATTTCCGGAACGAAGATCTCAACGCCAATGACTGGTTTGCGAAGCTTGACGGCCAGCCGCGCCCCATTCTGCGGCAGAATCAATATGGCTTCACAGCAAGTGGTCCATTAGTTAAAAACAAGTTTCTGCTCTTTGGTTCCTGGCAGGGCACAAAGCAGCTCAATGGCCTCGATCCTTCGACCAATCATGATGACCTTCTCCCTCCCCTCACGAATGACCGGTCGCAAGCGGGATTGGGAGCAGTTTTCGGTGGCGACCAGGGCTTTCTTGGCCCCTACGGCGGCACCGTTGCTGCCGATGGCTCAAATATAACTCCGCAGGCTCTGGCGCTATTCCAACTTAAGCTGCCCAACGGTCAATACCTGATACCGACTCCGCAGAAAATCGACATCTCCAAACCACTTGAGGTGCGAGGCACTGCATTCTTGAGCCAGCCCGGAACTTTCGATGAAAACCAATGGATGGCGAACGCCGACTACCTGTGTTCCGATCGCGACAAAATATCGATTCGCTATTTCGGTGCGACCAGCCTCCAGGATACGACCATGCTATACAGCACGTTCGGGTTTCCCTTGTTTCTCCCGGAGCAATTTGATGTGGCCTCGATCGCAGATACCTACACCCTCACGCCCAGCTTAGTAAACCAAGTCACGGTCGGAATGCATCGGTCGTACTTCAACATGTATTACAACAATGCGTTTACCTTCTCGAGCTTGGGCATGGACGTTCCGGCCGAGGAAGATGCATATCCTAATATCGATATTGCCTTCGATGGCTTCGAAACGGGCACGACTTCGGCGACTACCTTTTTGGAGGATGAGTACAACATCGCCGATACGTTGTCATGGGTCAAGGGAAAGCACCAGTTCACCTTCGGCGGCGGCCTCAGCTACGGGCGGGATGATATGTCGAAGTTTATCTTCGAAGGCTATGTGATTCCGCTCACCTGGGCGGATTTTCTGCTGGGGCAGTCTAACCTCACATATGGCGGCTACCCACTTGGATACAGCAATATTTATGAGTCGTTGGAAGGTCTTGGAAATTTTGCGCGCGACTACCGCTACAAGCAAGGTCACGCCTTCATTCAAGACGACTTTGTAGTAAGCCAGAGTCTCACGCTCAACCTGGGCTTTCGCTACGAACACTTAGGAGACCTCGGAGATGCCTCTGGAAGGGGAGGCAACACAGTTCTATCCGCGATTAACCCCAATCCAGGTGCCGCGGGCAGTCTCGACGGCTATTTGGTTAATTCCAATTACAGCGGCCCCACTCCTATCCCTAACGGAGTGATCAAGGGGAGTAACACATTTGGGTTCGATGGCAATGGCCAGAATGTATGGAACCCGCGTCTAGGGTTTGAATGGATGCTACCCGGCTCGAAGCGGTTTGTTCTTCGGGGAGGCGCAGGCGTTTATCACACGACAGTCGAAGGCCAGATGAATCTGCAAATGGTAGGCTCGGCTCCTTTCGGTCAGTGGAGCTTCAATGAAGGAACGTATGATGCAAATGCAAGCGATGCTCATCCCTTCGGGACTCCGCCGGCCTTCCCCGCATATGTCCCTTACTCCAACTCAACCTCTGACACCATGGCTGCCTTTGCTATGAATTTTCGCCCCCCGACAACTTATCACTTTAGCCTTGGCCTGGAATCCAAACTCCCGGGCGGCCCCATCCTTGACCTCTCGTACGCAGGAGCGCGCGATCTGCACCTCATCATGGGTGACGTGATGAACCAGGCGGGTCTCGCCTCTCCCGGACACCCAATTCGCGGCGTCACCACAAATACCGTTGCCAACATCGATCTGCGCAAACCCTATATCGGATGGTCGACGAACACCATGTGGCAATGGCGAACAGGCAACGAAGCTTGGTACAACGCTTTGGAAGCATCGCTAACGCAGCATTACAGACATAGCTTCCAGTATCAGGCATCCTTTACCTGGGCGCGCCTGCTGTCCCCCGTGCCGGATTTTTCCTTTGGGACGAACAGCACCGGACCAACTGGCAATGAGAACGATCTGCGCGCAGGATACGGCCCTGACGAAAATATCCGGCCGTTGCGGTTTGTCCTAGCGGGTCTTTATAACCTTCCCGGTCCAACGAATCGGCGTTTGCTGGCGGACGCCATCGGCGGGTGGGCTGTTGCAACTGCTACTGTGATCCAGGACGGCCAGCAGTTGCCCCTTAGCTACACCAACAGCAACAACGTATACGGCGAGACTCTCGATCGGCCCAGCTTCGCTAAGGATTGCACCGCGAAGAATCTTCCGACTTCGGGATCGGTCGGATATCGGGCACTGCACGGCTACCTTAACAGCGGTTGCCTCGCGGTCCCGGCGGTCATCGGCGACGACGGTATAGGCACAGGTTTTGGAAACACCCCTGACGGCGTGTTTCGTGGGCCTGACCAGGTTAATGTCGATCTCTCGCTCAGCAAGACGATGCTGGTGCATTGGCCGAAGGAGGACGCCAGCGCTCAGTTGAGGGCGGACTTCTTCAATGCACTCAACCATCCTAGTTTTGCCAATCCGGACGCGGCTTACGATACGGCTGCTTTTGGGCAGATCACGGCGATGAGCACCAATCCCAGAGTGATTCAACTCGCGTTGAGGTTTTCGTTCTAATGATCACAGCCATGACCGCACCTGCCCGGCGTAAGCGCCTGCAAACGCGGGAGGATTTGTGGCGGAGCGTTGCACGGTGGCATGGCGCAGACCGAGGCGCGTGTGTGCTTTAGGAGCTTTTGATTGGCCCCGGCGCCATGCGCGCATGACCGGAGGCGAGGTCGTGTTCCTTGCCGGCGGTTGTCCGGCGCACAAAGGCCCACCGTGCATCGCTGGCTAGAAAGCGCGCCGGATTAGGCCCGCGTCTTCCAGTTGCCGCCGTACAGCCCCATCTGAAGCATGGCGAGCTACTGAAACAGGGCGAGAAAGCCAACGCCCTGGGCCGTGCTCGCCTGCCAATCTGATTGAGATGATGGACAACGTAAGCTACGACTTATACGCATCACGCAACCTTGATAGCTACCGATTCTGGGCAATTATCACGGGCACGATATGAGGCGCGCAGCCTTACTCACTCTGTCGCCTATCAATTGCTACGTGTAATAATTACCAACGCCGGCTAGAATCTTGTGATTATACGTGGAGGGTTCCATGGAAAGAATTGCGAGGCTCGGATATAAGCTGGCGCTTCCATGCCTGGGGCTGATGACTGCGATTGCGATCTCCCGCAGTTGTGCCGCGCAAGCTGGTGTCAACGATGAGTTTGTAAAGCGCGATGGGACTAAGCTGATGCTGGGCGGAAAGGAGTTTCGCTACAGCGGGCCCAATATCGAGTGGCTCGGAATTGAGAATTATGGCCCGGACGAAGGGATGGGCCCGCGTTATCCCTCGCATTTTGAGGTGGACGACGCCCTCGACACCGCGAAAATGATGGGGGCGCGAGTAGTGCGGTCGCAGACTCTGGGCGACAGTGTAGGCTGTTCGCTGTGCATCGAACCCAGAGAAGGTGTATTTAACCCTCAGGCATTCAAGGCTGTCGATTACGCACTCATGGCCGCTCATGAGCGCGGACTCCATCTCATCATCACCCTTGCTGGGGACTGCTCCTACTGCAAAATGAGTGGAGGCGGAGAGTACGTGATCTGGAGCGGAAAACATGACTTCGGGCAGTTCTTCACTGACCCGCGCATCATCGCTTCCTTCGAAGCTCATATCCGGGCAGTGCTGAACCACAGAAACATCTACACAGGCATCGCATACAAGGATGATCCAACCATCATGGCCTGGGAGAACTGCAACGTGTGCGGTCTGGGTGCGCTAGGCCCTGACTTCGCGGAAAATCCCGAGCCTTATCTTCGCTGGATTGACACCATCGGAAGCTTCATCAAGTCGATAGACAAAAACCATCTGTATGAAGACAACAGCGGCTTCTTTCTTTTTGACCCCAAGGCGCTCGACGCAAAGACGACAGACATCGTTACCGCGGAATACTATCCCCACTGGGACGCGCTCTTTGGTTTCGGCCAAAAGACGACCGCGCAGACTTTTGTGAAACACGCCGCAATGGTCACCGGCAGGGGCAAGGTATATGTAGCGAATGAGTTTGGATGGGACGTTACAGACTGGCCTGCGCGCGCAGACCTTGAAACCGTTCTGAAGGCCCTGGAATCCGACCCGGAGATCTCCGGCGACGGCTACTGGGCCCTCCAGGCGCACGCGCCCAAGTTCGGCTGGCAACCCATTCCTGCGCCCACCGCCAGCGCGGCCTATGCCCGGTGGGGAGAGAGCGGCGAGTGGTGGTCCCTGTTTTACGGCGGGGTGAATACGCTGATTAACTCCGCGCAGAACATGCAGGCCCGGGCCGAGCTTCTGCGCACCCACGCCTTCGCTATGGCCGGTCTTCCGGCGCCGCCTCATCCGGTGCCTGCCGCTCCGGTTATCACTTTCAAGAGAATAGGACTAGTGGCATGGCGAGGTTCGGCTGGAGCAGTTGCCTACAGCGTTCAAAGGCTCGATCCCGGCTCTTCTCAGTGGAAGACGATCTGCGACAAGTGCGCCACAGACGCAGATACACCCTGGGTTGATGCTTCGGCCAGGGGTAAGCCGCTGGCTGTCTTATCCGCCACTCGCTACCGCGTCATTGCCTATAACGCGGATGGCAAAGCCAGTGAAGCATCCGCAGCACAATAGCGGCCTGATCAGTTATGCCGAGGCGGCTCGTAATTTTCAACTTTAAGATCTGCACTCAGCGAGTTTTTGGAGTAAGGAGACGCAATATGAAGTTTGGTTGGCGGCGTATCTCTGCGCAGATGGCCTTGATGGCGTTGTTATGCGCAAGTGGCTTTGGGATCGCAACTGCGCAGGAGCTGCGGCAGGCGGCGGGGCGTTCTCCAGTGCTGGATATGACTCCCGTGAGGCCGGAGTCAGTGGGTTTCTCCAGCCAACGGCTGGAGCGGCTGCACTCACTCATGCAGAAGACGGTTGACGAAAAACAACTCGCTGGAGTCGTGACCCTGCTTGCCCGGCACGGCAAGATTGTGGACTTCCGCACCTATGGCTATCAGGATTTGGCTGCGAAAACGCCGATGAAGAAAGATGTTATCTTCCGTGACTTTTCGATGACCAAGCCAATTACCGGCGTGGCCATGATGATCCTGTATGAGGAAGGGAAATGGCTGCCCTCAGATCCTATCTCCAAATTCATCCCCGAATTCGCTCATCTGAAGGTCTACGAAGGCTTAGATCCCATGGGCAGGATGATTCTGGCGACTCCCAACCATCCTCCAACCATGGGCGAGTTGATGACTCACACGGCAGGTTTTACTTACGGCCTCTTCGGAAAAACACCAGTGGATCAGATGATGGTCGAGAAGCGGGTGTTCGCCTCTAAAAACCTGCAGGAGTTTATCGACAAAATGGCTACGATTCCCCTTCTCTACCAGCCGGGAACAAAATGGGTTTACAGCGTGTCGAGTGATATTCAGGGCTATATTGTGGAGAAGCTTTCGGGCCAGTCACTGCCGGATTTCGTGCACGATCACATTTTCTCGCCCCTCGGAATGACGGATTCAGGGTTTTATGTGCCGGAAGATAAGCGCAACCGCTTCGCCAGCTTGTATGTCACTGGCCCTCACGGTCAACTGCTTGAAGACCCGACGGGCGGTGGACTCTCCGGCGCTTTTGAGAGCCAGCCCACCATGCCCATGGGCGGCGGCGGCGTAGTTTCCACCGCGGCGGACTATTACCGGTTTGCGCAGATGCT
>JAJYVF010000029.1 GCA_021792135.1 Acidobacteriota bacterium
GCCTCAACCTGCTTCAGCGCAGCGATGATCTGCGCCTCCGTGTGTCTGCTCCTGCTCATCAGCCCTTCCCCTTTCCTTCGTCCAGATCGTATTCCGTTCTGGACCGATTCTGGGGGTCAGGTCACTCCTGCGGCCTCTCTCCTGCAAGCCGGCATGGATGAGAACCAGTCGAGAGCTGCCCTACTGCGCCTCGATCGGCAGCGAAGCGCCGCCCCGAACGGCACACGAACCGGCGCCTGGCGCATTCCAGGTGGTGCCGTCGGCAAACCAGACCTGGTCGAGGCTGACCTGCGCCACGCCAAACAGGTAAGCGTGGTCCGGCAGCGGAATGTGAGTCAGCTGATCAACTTCCCGGTCCAGATCCCTGGTCCCGGAGAAGGTGAGGCTCACATCCAACGGCGATGCATCGAGCGCATAGATATTCGTCTTCACCCGCAGATGCGCCGTAATCGTCGCCGAGGCGATCGCCTTGCCGCTGCTGTTGCGGAAGTGGAGATCCAGAGCGCCGTCACGGCCCGGCTGGGAAGCAACCGGCAGGTATCCAGCCTCGGGAGCCACATTGGCGCTGGTGAGAACCAGCGGGCAGCCCGCCAGGTCGGCCGGACCGCTCAGCGGCGTGCCTTCGAGATCGAGAGACGAAATCCCCGCTGGAGGCGGTGCCGCCAGATTTTGCGCGAGGAGAGCGGACGAGAAAGCCAGCAGGAGGGCGGAGACGAAGAGCTTCACGGCGAGCACCTCCGATGCCCAACAGCATAGCACCGTACCGGGGGAAAGGTCTTCGAAGGCCGCAACCGGAACGCCGCTCCTTCAGGCCGTCAGGAGTGTAATCACCGCGCGGCGCTACACTGAAGAAGAATGGTTTTTGTCCTCGACAACTACGATTCCTTCACCTGGAACCTCGTCCAGTACATGGGCGAACTGGGCGCAGAGGTCGAGGTCCGCCGCAACGACGAGCTCACCCTCGACGAGGTGGAGGCGCTCCAGCCCGAACGCATCGTGCTCTCGCCTGGTCCCTGCACTCCCCATGAAGCCGGCATCTCCATCGACCTCATCCGCCACATGGCCGGCAAGGTGCCCATCCTCGGCGTCTGCCTCGGCCATCAGGCCATCGGCGCGGCCTTCGGCGGCCAGATCGTCCGCGCCCCCCAGCTCATGCACGGCAAAACCAGCCAGGTGGAGCACGACGGCAAAACCATCTTTGCCGGCATCGCTTCGCCCATGACCTGCACCCGCTACCACTCCCTCATCGTTCAGGAAAAGGGCCTGCCCAAGGAGCTGGAAATCTCCGCGCGCACCGCCGACGGTACCATAATGGGACTGCGCCATCGCAGTTTGCCCGTCGAAGGAGTCCAGTTCCATCCCGAGAGCGTCCTGACTGGCGACGGCAAACGCCTGATCCGGAATTTCCTGGAACTTTGACTCGAAGGTGCAGGGTTGTTACAAGTTTTTCAGCCGCGCCAGCAAAATGGTGATCCCGACCCCCTGGCACAGTGCCAGGATGATCAGGTACGCCGCGGGCCGGAACGGGTGCGACATCGGCAGGGCGAGCAGCACCGTCCATACCGCGACCGCAGCTGCCGTGGACGCGAGGAAACAGATTCCGCCCATGCGATTGGCCTTGTACCATAGTGCCGGAGAGGACAAGGTTTTCCGTGTGCGCACCCCGTACCACAGGTTCGGCGGCACCTTGCCGAGAATCAGCGGGACGGCAATCAGGACCATCGCGATCGGCAGACCGATGACCAGCCCAGTGACAATATGCGGAACCGGATGCGTCACAGCAGCAGCATAACGCGGATCCTCGTTGCCACCTGTCTCTTCTGCGGGCCCGGCTCCGCGCAGCTCATCCCGCTTCCGCCCGATCAGCTACCCGTGAATCACCCTGCTTCTCCCGCACCGCCCGCTCCTGCACCGCCCGCTCCTGCCGTGCAGCCGGTGTCTATCGCTACCGTGGCTCTTCAGGGTGTCTCGATTTCCGGCTCGCTTTCAGTCGAGAACGGACGCGCCACCATCGGCAACAACGGCACCATCACCGCCGGCGACAAGACCGCCCAGGTCGACCTCACCCGCGGAGGCACCCTCAGCGTCTGCGCTTCTACCAAAATCCATCTCTCCACCGACAACACCATCCCCGGCGCAGACGGGGCGCTCATGGTCGCGATGGACCGCGGAGCCATCGAAGCTCACTACGCCCCCAGCAAGTACTCCGACGTCCTGCTGACCCCCGATCTGCGCATCCTCATCTCCGGTCCCGGCCAGGCGGACCTCAGCCTGAGAGTCAACAGCCAGGGCGACACCTGCGTCGACAACCATGGCGATCACGCCCCCTACGTCCTGGCCAGCAACCTCTTCGAGGGCGGCGCCTACCGCGTCCAGCCCAACCAGCGGGTCCTCTTCGAACACGGCAGCCTGCGCGAAGTCGTCGACAACGAGAAGGAATCCTGCGGTTGCCCGGCAGAGCCGAAACCTCCGCTCTCCGTTGCCGGCACCGGAGCCCCCGGCACCGCGCCGGCAACCGCCGGCCAGCCGGTTGCGCCTACCAAAGCCGAAGCCGAGAATCCCTTCCCCCTGGCGGAGAGCGAAGGCCTGAAACCTCTGCCCCCGCAGACTGATCGTCCGGCTGCCCCCGCCGGGCAGGCCCGTGCCCAGGTGGAAGCTCCGCTGGTCTACGACAGCCACAACCCGGAAGCGCTGCCGCCCGAGCCGCCGCCTGCTGCGGAAACGCCCAGCGCCCCTAGCGCCACCGCCCCGTCGGCGCCGGTAGCCCGGACCCCGCCCGCCAAACCCCATCCGGGCTTCTTCCGCCACATCGGCCGCTTTTTCAAAAAGCTCTTCGGCGGATAGCCGCCGGCTCCGCTCGTCAGCCCGGGCTGGCTTCCTTCTCGGTTCTCGCTCCGGCCCGCTACGGTAAAATCAACTTGCCGGAGCAGATTTCTGAGCGATCCTCACCACGGCTCGCCCTCCGTCGCTTCCCGCATCCATTTTTTGCAAGGAGCTTTTCCCTATGGCGATTCCCGCCACCCAGATGCGCCCGGGCATGATCATCAAGCACAACAACGACCTCCACCTCGTCTTCTCCGTGGAGCATCGCACCCCCGGCAACCTGCGCGCTTTCATCCAGGCCAAGCTGCGCAACATCCGCACCGGCGCCATGTTCGTGGAGCGCTTCCGCTCCCCCGACCCGATCGAGCGCGTCATCGTGGACGAAATCCCCATGGACTTCCTCTACAACGACGGCGACGACTACTACTTCATGAACACGGAGAACTTCGAGCAGACCCACCTCAAGCGCGACACACTCGGTGACGCGGTCGAATACCTCACCGCCAATCTGCAGATCAAGGTCTCCTTTCACGATGGCGTCCCGGTCGGCATCGAACTGCCCCAGACCGTCGAGCTCACCGTGATCGAAACCGAGCCCGGCCTCAAATCCGCTACCGCCTCGTCCGTCACCAAGCCCGCCAAGACCGAGACCGGCCTCGTCGTCCAGGTCCCACCCTTCATCAACGAGGGCGAAAAGATCCGCGTGGACACCGCCGAGGGCGCCTACCTCAGCCGGGCGTAGTTTCAGGGTTCGACCCTCTCGCCTTCTGTGCGGCGTTGCGGCGGTGCTATCGTCTCCCTGAGAAGACGATGGGGACTGATCGTCCAGGCATGACGGTGGTCTCCGTGATTCGGTTAAGAGCCGATGGCCTATTCCATTACAGCCGCCGGGCGCACGCACACCTTTCGCGACCTGAAGACGCTGCTGGCCAAAGCCACGCCGGCGCGCTCCGGCGATGCGCTGGCCGGAATTGCCGCCGAGAACGAGGAAGAACGCGTCCTCGCCCGCATGGCCCTGGCGGAAGTGCCGCTGGCGCGCTTCCTCGACGAGCTGCTGATTCCTTACGAGGACGACGAAGTTACCCGGCTGATCATCGATACGCACGACCGAGCCGCCTTTGCCCTGATCGGCAATCTCACCGTCGGCGCCTTCCGCGAATGGCTCCTGGATCCGGCCACGGATACGGAGACTCTGGCGCGAACCGCTTCCGGCATTACGCCGGAGATGGCCGCCGCCGTTTCAAAGCTGATGCGCAACCAGGATCTGATCCTGGCAGCGCAAAAATGCCGGGTCGTCACCCGTTTCCGCAATACGCTGGGCCTGCCCGGACGCCTCTCGGTGCGGCTCCAGCCCAATCATCCCACCGACGATGTGCGCGGTATTGCCGCGTCGATGCTGGAGGGGCTGCTTTACGGCTGTGGCGATGCGGTCATCGGGGTCAATCCGGCCTCCGACAGCCTGCGGGCGGTCATCGGTCTGCTCGATATGATGAACGGCTTCCGCGAGCGCTACGAAGTGCCGACCCAGACCTGCGTTCTGGCCCACGTCACCAGTACCCTGTGCGCTATCGAGCGCGGCGCGCCGGTGGATCTGGTCTTCCAGTCCATCGGCGGGACCGAGAAGACCAACCGCAGTTTCGGCGTGGCGCTCGCCACTCTGGAAGAGGCGCGCTCGGCGGCGTTGGCCCTTCACCGTGGCACCGTGGGCGACAACGTGATGTACTTCGAGACCGGTCAGGGCAGCGCGCTCTCCGCCGATGCGCACGAGGGCGTTGACCAGCAGACCTGCGAGGCCCGGGCCTATGCTGTCGCCCGTCATTTTCAGCCGCTGCTGGTCAACACGGTGGTCGGCTTCATCGGACCCGAATACCTCTTCGACGGAAAGCAGATCATCCGCGCCGGGCTGGAGGATCATTTCTGCGGCAAGCTGCTGGGTCTTCCCATGGGCTGCGACGTCTGCTACACGAACCACGCTGAAGCCGATCAGGACGACATGGACACACTGCTGACGCTGCTGGCTGTCGCCGGCGTGAACTTCGTCATGGGTGTGCCCGGGGCCGACGATGTGATGCTCAACTACCAGAGCACCTCTTTTCACGATGCGCTCTATGCGCGTGCGGTGCTCGGCCTTCGCCGCGCGCCGGAGTTCGAGGCATGGCTGGAGCGGATGGGCATGGCGAGCACCCGCGGCGAGCTGCTCGCCCCGGAGGCGGAACAGAGGCTGCTCCCGGCGGCGCGCGAATGGCTGCGATGAGCGATACCGGCAGCGACGTCTGGATGCAGCTCCGGCGCTTCACCCCGGCTCGCATCGGACTGGGCCGCGTCGGCGGCAGCTTGCCCACCCGGGCGCTGGTCGAGTTCGAACTGGCCCATGCGCAGGCCCGCGATGCCGTGCATGCCGCCCTCGATCCCGATGCACTCGCGCAGGAGCTTCAGAAACAGGGATTCGGCTGGCCCATTCTGGTGAGGAGCGAGGCGAGCGACCGCATGGAGTATCTTCTGAGGCCGGATCGGGGACGAGCCCTGAATGCCACAAGCCGCGAGGGACTGCAGCAATTCGTGCCCGGAAGACGAGGCTGCGAACTGGCGGTGGTCATCGCGGATGGCCTCTCGGCGCAGGCTCCTGCCCGCCATGCAGCGTCCCTGCTGCGGGAGATGCGTGCCCTTTCGGATCTGCTCGGGGAAGGCACCGTTTTCATCCTTGCCACCCTGGCGCGGGTGGCCCTGGGGGATCAGATCGGGGAATTGCTGCAGGCCAAAGCGGTTCTGGTGCTTATCGGCGAGCGGCCAGGTCTGAGCTCCCCGGACAGTCTGGGGGCATACCTGACCTGGGCGCCGCGGGTCGGCCGGACGGATGCGGAGCGCAACTGCGTCTCGAATATCCGCCCCGAAGGTTTGTCGTACCCCGAAGCGGCGCGCAAGTTGTTATATCTGCTGGGCGAAGCGCAACGCCTGCAGCTCAGCGGCATCCAGCTGAAGGACGACAGCGAAAGCCTGCCCGCCCGCCTGCCCTGATGATCCTTACAGCCGGACGGAGCCCCGCCCCGCCTTTCGGGGGTCCCGCATTGCGGGAGGTTACCACAACATTTTGGCGAAAACTGCGTCCACCATGGGGGGAGTTTTTCGCGTTCGGTTTACCCCCCGGAAGCCTAGAATAATTACCCATATGGCAAGTCGACTTCTTCGTACGTCCATTGCACTGGTTGCCTTTCTGTCGGCGGTTGCCTCGGTGTGGGCGGATTCCGCGCCTTTCGATTTAGCGGGCCCGAAGCTTGAAGTCAGGGTTACACGGGACACCAGAACGCTGCCCATCTCGGAGGTGCCGAATCTGGCACCCGGAGACCGCCTGTGGATCAAAGCCGATTTGCCGGAGGGCCAGTCTGCGCATTATCTGCTGGTCGCGGCGTTTCTGCGAGGGTCGACCAACCCATCCCCGGAGAGCTGGTTCTTTCGCCAGGAGACCTGGATCCGCAGGAGTGAGGATCGAGGTCTCGCTGTAACGGTTCCGCAGGGCGCCCAGCAGGTGATCCTCTTTCTGGCCCCTGAGACCGGCGGCGACTTTCGCACCCTCGTGAGCGCTGTCCGCGGGCGGCCGGGCGCCTTTGTCCGCTCTTCTCAGGACCTCAACCAGGCGATGCTCGATCGCTCGCGTCTCGATACCTATCTCGCCGCCGTGCGCGCAATCAATGACAGCGATCCCGCGAAGCTGAAGGATGCCGCGCCGCTGCTCGCGCGCAGTCTGGGAATGAAGATCGACGACAAGTGTCTGGACCGCATTCCCGAACTGCAGGCGCCCTGCCTCGAGCAGGGGCAGGATGCCATGATCCTGAATGACGGCCACAGTATGTCGATTGTGGAGGCGCTGACCTCGGGAGCGGCGGGCGATCTGGCCATGCAGATGAGCTATGCGCCCCAGGCCGACTACGGCTTCTACAGCCCCTACGTCGGCTCAGTGATGGATATTGCCCGGATCCTCGATACGTTTCACACCGCGCAATACCAGTACATTCCGGCTCTGGCCACGGAGAACGGCGCGCAGATCAGCCTGATGCTGAACACGCCACCGTCATTCCACAACCCAAAATCGGTACTGGTGACGGCGCTGCCGGCGGTGGAGGCTTCGCAGCCCCCGCCGCTGCACCCGGTGGATTCCGGGCAGAACTACTGCGCGGAAAAGAACTCGCTGGTGCTTGCCGTGGACGGTGCGCCGCTGGTTTTCTCCACCGGCTACGCGCACGGCACGATGCTGCGGCTGAAGACCAGGAGCGGCAAATACATTGATGAGCCGCTTGTGCCCGATGCGGCCCGGGGTGGTCTGGTGCTCGCGGCCAAGGACCTGAGCGCCAGCGATTTCGGCAACACCATCGATGCCTCGCTGCACGGCTACTGGGGTTTCGAGAAGTACGACGGGCCGACGTTCCACCTGCAGAATACTCATGCGCAGCACTGGGAACTGGCCGCGGCCGATCGCGAAGCCCTCATCGTGGGCCGCGAAGACACGATCCATCTGTCAACCGATGATGCGAGCTGCGTGGACACGATCCTCGTTAAGGACTCGACGGGCAAGGAGATCAAAACCGACTGGAAGACAACCAGTCCCGATCAGGTCATGGTCCAGGTGCCGCTTAAGGAGACTCATCCGGGACCGCTGCTGCTCGAAGTGAAGCAATACGGAACGGTGACCGCGCAGACGATTCCGCTGCGGGCATTTGCCGAGGCCGGTCATCTGGACAGCTTTACCATGCATGCCGGAGATACGCAGGGCATTCTGAAAGGCAGCCGCCTGGAGGATGTCGCCAGCCTCACCCTGAACGGAGTGGTCTTCGAGCCGGGGAAGATCACATCCACCATGGCGAGCGACGAGTTGCCGATGGTCGCCAAAGACACGAAGGGGGCTGCCGGTCTGCAGCAGGGGGAACCAGCCCAGGCCGCGGTCGCTCTGACGGACGGCCGAATCCTGGGCGTGCAGGCCCTGGTCGGACCGCCCCGGCCGGGTGTGGAGCTGATCGGCAAGAGCGTGCAGGACTCGGCTTCCACCGAGGGCAGCAATATCCAGCTGGCCAACCAGGATGAGCTGCCGCAGGATGCCAGGCTGACGTTCTCGATTCGGGCCAAAACACCGCCCGCGTTCAGCCGCGGCGAGAAGATTGAGGTGGCCACGGCGGACGAGGCGTTCGGCACGACTCTCAGCCTCGATAACGGCGGCATGACGCTCGAGAACTCGACAGTCGCGCTGGCCACGCTGGACCCGGCGAAGGCTTTTGGCGGATCGGCTTTTGGTCCGCTCAAGTTTCGGGTTGTCGACAACGGCACGAACGGAGACTGGCAGCCGCTGGCGACGCTCGTGCGCCTGCCTGTGCTGCACGACCTGAAATGCCCAGTGGGAGCGGACCAGCGGTGCCGTCTCAGCGGGTCGAATCTGTTTCTGGTGGATTCGATTTCGAGCGATCCCCAGTTCGCCAATCCCGTTCAGGTGCCTGACGGATTTCCGGGATACGTTCTGCCGGTGCCACATCCGGAAGGCGGCCAGCTCTACGTCAAGCTGCGCGACGATCCTTCGGTTGTGAATGAGGTCACACTCGCGGCCGAGAAGTTGCCGCCACCGCCGGACGAAGCCGCGGCGCACCGCCTGGCGCGCCCGCCCTACCACGAGGGAGAACCGGCTCCGACCCCCGGAGCGGATACCGCCACAGCGAAGACTGGCCGCTCCGATCAACCATCGTCCGCAGCGCCAGCGCCGGAACCGGCCCAGACCCCGGCGACTCCTCCCTCTCAGGGCGGGACTTCAGCGGCGCAGCCCTCGCCGGGGCAGTCATCGTCCGCTCCACCTGCTCAGAACCAGCCTCCTCCGGCGCAGCCGTCACAGGGACAATCCTCCGGGGCTCCGCCGTCGCAGGGCCAGCCTCCGTCAACGCAACCGTCACAGGGGCAGACAACGCCGCCGCCGGCTTCATCCTCCCCGCAAAGCGGTTCCAGTTCCTCGGGGTCCCAGCCGCAGCCGGGCAATCCGCCCCAGACTGGTACCGACTCATCCTCCCCGCAGGAGAACTCGATCTCAGGAATTCTGCAACAGCACTGAGCAACTTTCGGTTCTCGGGGGAGTCGGATCATTAGCATTGCCGGAAAGGAAGAATCATGAAGTACGTGTACCCGCTGTGCGTAATGCTTGCCTGTTGCGGTGCCGGATTCTGTCAAAGGGTTGCGGTAGTCCCCAAAGCTCCACCCGAGCCCACGACTGCGACGGGTTCGAGCACACTCGACGTGATGGTTACCGACAAGGCCGGCCATCCCATTCCCGGCCTTCAGCAGCAGGATTTTACCCTCCTCGATGATCGCCACCCGACCGCGATCGAGAATTTCAAGGCCTATCAGGACACGAATCCAGAGGAAGACTCGACCAGCATCCTCATTCTTATCGATGACGTGAACAACGATTTCAATATTGTCAGCAATGAGCGGGGGCAGATCGATTCTTATCTGCGACGCAATCATGGGCAGCTACCGGCGCCGGTCTCGATCGCCTATCTCACGGAGCGGGGATTCGACCTGGTCGTGCCGCCGTCGACCGACGGAAATCTCGTCGCATCCGTGCTCGATCAGCGCCAGGGGGAACTGCGCGATATCGACAGGTCCGCGGGATTCTACGGCTTTTCAGAGATGATGCAGATGTCGATCGACGCGTTCACCAAGATGCTTCGCTACGAGTCGAGAGTTCCAGGCCGGAAGCTGGTGATCTGGATCAGTAAAGGGTGGCGGCTGTTCGACAGTCCCAATGTGGTGTTCACTGACCAGCAGGAGCGGGCTTTCTTCAATCTGGTCGTCGAACTGTCAACAGGTCTGCGCCAGGCGCGGGTTGTGCTGTACGCCGTGGACCCTTACGGTCTGGAGGATGCGGGTGGCTTCCGCACCTTTCTCTGGCAGGATTTTCTGAAGCCGGTCCGATCTCCGGAGCAGGCGCAGCCGGGCTCCTTCGCCCTGCAGGTCTTTGCCGTGCACAGCGGAGGCAAGGTCCTGACCAGCAGCAATGACATCGCCGGCGAAATTGCGCAATGCGCTCAGGATGCCAGCGCCTGGTACCGATTCGCCTTCAGCCCGGCACGCTCGGAAAAACCCGACACGTGGCATGATCTGCAGGTGAAGGTGGACAAGCCCAAAATGATCGTCCGAACGAGCAACGGCTACTACGCCCAGCCCTGAGGGATGACCGGCAGTCCGTGATTGAAGGCCGCCGCAGCTCGACAGCCGAGCGCGTCGCCATGCGGCGCGATGCCCATCGGCCTGACGATCGTCCGCCGATCTTCGAGAACCAGCGGGCCTGGGCGGTCCTCAGTAACCGAGCAGATGCAGCTGCATGACCGTTCGGGCCACCTACTCTGCGCAGGAGCCTGAGCGCTACATATTCGTGTGGCCGGCCCGCATTTCCTCGTTGAAGCTCGGCCGGGTCGCGGCCAGGGCTGCATTCAGCTTCGCCCGGTATTGTTCGGCGTGCCCCAGCAGCATGGGTGTTGCCGAGGCATATTCGCCGTCGAGCGCCAGTACCCCCTGGCGAGCCAGGTCGGCAGCCATCCGGCCCAGTTCCGCGGAGGTTGTGTTCAGGTACTGCGCATCGCGCGGATCGGCAATCCAGACGGGACGGTTGCCGCCCAGCACACCGGAGAGCCAGTAGGTCTTCAGCGCGAGGAAATCCATGCGGCTGCGGCCGTCGGTATCGGTAAAGAAGAATTTTTTCTGCCAGCGGCTGTAGTAGCGGGTCGTCACCGGGACAGGCTGGCGGTTGCCGCTCTTCAGCAGTTCAAGCTGGCCGCGGTCCAGCGTCTTGCGCACGGCATTGTAAATGAACGTCTCGGCATAGGGCTGTTCGGGCGCCGGCACAATCTCGGCGAAGGTTACGGTCATGCTGGCGGAAACGAGGGCGTGGAGCGGCGATCCGGTTCCGTCTTCCAGATGGACAGTGCCATGCACGATGAAGGTGTCAGCGCCCGAGGTGGAGCGGTGGAACGGCCAGCCAAAGTGGCTGAAGCTGACGGGCAGTCCGGCCAGGGTGACGTATGCGTCGGGCCGAGGATTGCGCAGCCGGCTGGCAGCCTCCCGGAGATGGCCGGCCATCTCCGGAAGCAGCTCAGGTTTATGAAAATCGAAGGCTTCGCTCAGTTCCAGCAGCAGCGTCTGCTCGGGTGATGCATCGGGACCCCTGCCGAGGCGGAAGCGGGTCGTGGGGTGGCCGTTGAAATCGGTTCCCGCGTCGATGGAAAGAACGCTCAGACCGGCCTCATGGGCCGCCTTCTGAAGACTGGCAGTCAGAGTGGATTCGAGGTGGGCAGTCATCCTGGAGGTTTCTCGTCTCAGGCCTGATTGTAGCGGCAGGAACGGGGATCGGAAAATGGGGAAGAAGGAGCTATCCTGCGTCTAAGCGATCCGCCCGCGATTCCCTGCGCACGATGTTTACCAGATGTGTATTCTGTCGAGAGACTTTGCGACGGATAATGAGAGGAAATTCATCAGACTGCAATTTTTCCGCCCCCAGATCGTCCAGGTGAGTTTGAAGTGAGAAGAGAGGAATTTTCTGTGCAAATCCTGCGACGCGTTGTTTTCGCAGCGCTGGCATCGACGGAATTGCTGGTTTTGCTCGCAGCCTTCACAAAACCCGCATACGGCTATGTGGATCCGGGCTCGGGACTGCTGGCCTTCCAGGTGGGAGGGTCGATGCTGGCCGGGGGTCTGTTCATTCTGAGGTCGAAAATTCGGCGGTTGTTCCGGAGGCTTTTCGGCAGAGAGGATCTGGCGCCGGAAACGAAGGCTCCCCCCGAAACGGGTGATTGATGGCAACAGTCGAGCTTCCGCTCGAGACATTTCGCGATCCAGCCGGCTCCCTCCGGATGGAAGGGGACCGCGTGCTGCGCCGGGTGCGCCCGGAACGCTCCGCATCTGCTCTGCGTTTTCTCCGGTCCAGGCAGGCCAGGGAATGGGTGGAGCAGGGCTGTCTGATCGGGACGGAGTTCATCGAGGAAGCAAACGGGGAACTCACGCTGGAGCACCCGCGCGTCTTCTTCCCGGCCTATCCGTGGGAGTGGACGCCTTCGGCATGGATCGAGGCTGCGGAACTGACCCTGGATCTGTGCGAAGCGCTGTTCAACGAGGGGCTGATCCTCAAGGATGCGACTCCCCTCAACGTGCTCTTCCAGGGCGTGCGTCCGGTCTTTGTGGATGTGCTCTCGATCGATGAGCGGGATGCGAGCAGCCCGGTGTGGCTGGCATACGGACAGTTTGTGCGCACCTTTCTGCTGCCGCTGCTCGCCTGCAAACACCTTGGCTGGCCTCTGGCGGCCTCCATGCAGAAGCGCGATGGCTACGAGCCGGCCGATCTGGCCCCGTACCTGGGCCGCTGGCAGCGGTGGCGCGAGCCGTTTCGCTCGCTGATTACGCTGCCGCTTCTGCTGGAGAAGAGCGGTGGCGAGTCCACCCAGAGTGTCGCGAAGATCCGTCAGAAGCCTGAGGCCGCGGTCACGGTGCTGCGCCGGAATCTGGCTGCATTGCGCCGTCACCTGCGGCAGCTTGTTCCCGGCCGGCCGACGTCCCGCTGGAGCGCCTATGCGCACTCGGCAGACCATTACAGCAGCGAAGACGCCAAGCGCAAACAACAATTCGTTGAGAATGCGCTGCGGGCTGCGCGGCCGCGGCATGTTCTGGATCTTGGGGCGAATTCGGGGGTCTATTCGCGGATTGCGGCCCGTACCGGTGCTGAAGTTGTGGCCTGGGACACGGACATCGGCGCAACCGAGGAAAACTGGCGAGAGGCGCAGGAGCGCGATCTTCCCATTCTGCCGCTCATTGCGAATCCGGCGCGTCCCACCCCCCCGGCGGGGTGGCGAAACCGCGAAAGCCTGGCGCTGCTCGACCGGGCACGCCGCCGCTTCGACTGCGTGCTGATGCTGGGCTTCATCCACCACCTGCTGCTTTCGGAGCAAATCCCGCTGGATGAGATTGCCGGGCTGATGCGCGAGCTGACCAGCCGGTGGGCCATTGTTGAGTGGGTGCCAGCCAGCGATCCCCGCTTCATCGACCTGATGCGCGGGCGCGAGAATCTGTACGGCTGTCTCGATGAGAGGGCCTTCGCCGAGGCTTTCGGCGGGTACTTCACCGTGCTCACGCGCGAAGTACTGCCCAACCGCCGCGTGCTGTTCCTGCTGCGGGCCAGGTAAGCGGGTGCAGGGCCTCCGGACCAGCTCGGCCTCCGGGCGCATTGGATGGCTTCGCAGATGGGTGGAAGGCTCCGGAGTTGCCATCCTGCTTGCCCCCGGCCTCATCTGGACCCAGCTTTCACGCACGCACGTCGATGTGTATCACCGGCTGCTACCGCTCACGACGGTGGTTCGCGCCCTGGCCGTCGACCTGGTTCTGCTGTCGCTCGTCGCCATGCTGGTGATTCGGGGGCTGGAGGCACTCAGTTCCCGAATGGAGGCTGAGGGCGGACGCAGAAACCTCTTCCTGCTGCTTTGGGCGATCTGGTTCTCTCTGCTGGCGGCGCGCGCCGTTGCCGGACTCATTGTGGCGCAGGTGTTGTGGTGGCGGCAGATCTCGACCGGCCGGACATTTCTGCTGGCGCTGATTGTGCTGCTCGTTTTCTGGCTGATTTCCCGGCGCTGGTATCTGGGGATCGTGAAGGCATTGCGGGTCGGCTGTCTGCTGCTCGGTTTCTGCATTTTCTGGATGGTTCCGGTGTTGGTTGCCACCAGCCTGGCGCACCAGCCCTGGGATCTGACCCGGTTTCGAAAGCCTCTGCCCGCGCAAACCGCTCCGCATGCGCGGATCGTATGGTTGTTGTTCGACGAGATGTCCTACGACCAGGTGTTCGTTCATCGCTGGCCGGGGCTGGAACTGCCGAATCTGGACAGGTTCCGCACCCAGAGCGTCACGTTTTCGGATGTGCAGCCTGACGGCTTCTTCACGGAGGATGTGATTCCGTCGCTGCTGCTGGGCAAGCCGATCGAAGATGTGCTCGGAACCCCGTCCGGCTGGATGGTCTACCGGACCAGTGCCAGGGCTCCCTGGCAGCGTTTTGACGGGAACGAGACGCTCTTCGCCGCTGCGGAGCGACAGGGATGGACCACGGGCGCGATCGGCGGCTATAACCCCTACTGCCGCATCCTCCGCGACCAGCTGGACTTCTGCTGGATGAATCTGCCGCTGCTGCCCGACCATTTTTCCCGCAGCGAGAGCACATTCGGGAATGTGGTCGCGCCGCTGGTGGCCAACTGGGACAGGCTCTCGGGCCGTCCGCACGGGGCACCCCCGCCCAATTCCGCCTCGCTGGATACGCTGGGCGCGGTGCGCGCCGGCAGCGCGCTGATTGCCGATACCCAGATCGACTTCTGCTTCGTGCACCTGCCGCTGCCCCACCCTCCAGGTCAGTACAACCGCCGGACGGGCCGAATCGGGCAGGGGGGCGGCAGCTACATCGACAACCTGGCGCTCTCCGACCGTGTTCTCGGCCGCATGCTGGACGAGATCGCCAGGAGCGGCGCGGCGGATCGAACCACGGTCATTGTTTCCTCCGACCACAGCTGGCGGGTCTGGATCTGGCGGCACGCTTTCGGGTGGACGCAGGAAGACGAACTGGCCTCCGGTCACGGGCGATTTAATCCGAACCCGACGCTGATGGTGCGATTCCCCGGGGAGACGGCGGCAGGCGAGGTGACGCGCCCCATGCCCCTGCTGTCGCTGCACGAGCTGATCGAAGAGCTGATGGCCGGCAGGATCGGGAACGCGCAGCGGCTCGAAGCGTGGGCAGTACAGCAATAGCCGAGGCCGCTTCGGTCATTCATTGGTAACGGGGAAATTCTGCGGCAGCCTGGTTCGCGACGGGAAGTCGATCTCTCCGGCGTTTAAACTTCTAAGCGATGACAACGATCAGCCGGCGCAGGTTCCTGTCCACTGCGGCTCTGTCGATCGCCGCAAGCCGCCTCAGCGCGCAGCGCGGGGCACGACCCCGGGTTTCCCTCAGGATTCCCAGCGAAGCTACAGGACCTCACATGCCCGCCGATTTTGTCGGCCTGTCGTATGAGGTAGAGCAGTTTACGGATCCAACGTTTTTTTCTGCAGGCAATACGGGTCTGATCCGCCAGTTCAGGGCGCTGGCGCCTAAGGGCGTGCTGCGCCTTGGTGGCAACACCAGCGAATTTGAATGGTGGAAGGCAACACCCGGCTCACCGGAGCCGAAGCACCCGCAGACGCGAGTGGTCGAAGGCGAACCGAAGCCGCAGTACTATGCGGTGACACCCGAGGCGGTGCGCAACCTTGCGGCCTTTCTGAAAGCGACCGGCTGGAGCTGCGTGTATGGCATCGGGATGGGAACCAATGCGCCGGAGCGGGCGGCGGAAGAAGCTGCGTTCGTGGCCGGGACGCTTGGATCGAGCCTGCAATATTTCCAGATTGGCAATGAGGCGGATCTTTTTGGGCGGCACCTGCGCGACCCGAAGACGTGGTCCGCGAAGACCTACCTGCAGGAGTGGCTGACGCTGGCGCGTGCGGTGACTGCTCGCGTTCCCGGAGCGAAGTTCGGGATGCCGGATGTGGCTTCGCATGTCGAGTGGCTGACCGACATTGCCGAGGTGTGGTCTTCGATCCAGAACCCTCCTGACGTGACGACGCTGACTCATCACTACTACTTCGGTGGTCCGGCCACCAACCCTGAGGTCAACATTCCCAACCTGCTGAAGCCGGCCACCATGGCGAAGGTGCAGGAGACGGCGGATGTTGCGACCGCAGCAGCCCGGAAGATGGGCGTCCGGGTTCGCATGACGGAAGGCAACACCTGTTATCGCGGCGGTAAACCGGGGCTCTCGGATGTATTCGCGGCGGCACTGTGGGCGGCGGACTATTCTCTGCTGCTGGCCAGCAACAACTACACGGGAGTGAACCTGCACGGCGGCACCGGCAAAACCGTCGCCACCGGCGTCGGCGGTTTTCTTCCCGGAGACGTGCTGCTGAAGGAACAGGGCGCGACACCGGAGCAGATCGCCTCTCACCCTCACCCGTTTTACACGCCGATTGCGAGCTTCGGTTCAGAGTACGTGATGGAGCCGGTTGGGTACGGTCTGAAATTTGCCGGCCGGTTCAGCGGAGCCCATCTGATACCCGGTGATTACTCATCGCAGCTGCAGGAAGCGGGAGTCGATGCGACGGGCTATGCCGCTCTTCTGCCTGACGGGCATACGGCAGTCATCATTCTGAACAAAGATGCGCAGCAGGACGTGGACCTAACTTTGAACTTTGCCGGCAAAGGAAATAGCGCAGTCGAAATCGAGACGCTGCGCGCTCCGGCTCTCGACAGTCGAGAAGCCCACATCACGCACGGTCCCACGCGAGGCCGCCATGCTCGAAACCAGCAAGGCCTGGACGCGACATTTCAGTTCCCGCATTCCGACTGGCCGGCGGTGATTCTCCCCGGCGGCCTCCAGAACGGGAAATTGAGCTTCACCATTCCGCGAGCCAGCGGAGTTTGCCTGACTGTCCGCTAAATATACCGGTTACGCCTTCCGCGCGTTGCTGAAGATCTCGACGAGGCGATCGGCGATGATTTTGTCCTCGCCCTCTTTGAGTTGCCACAGCGTAAAGCCGAAGGCCTGCGGATTGCGCGGACGATGATGCTCGTGGTGCTCGTCTGACGGATTGGGGTCGCGACCGCGCATGCCGCCGGCGTTGGATCCCATGGCTCCGATGGCCAGAGGCTTCGTCTCAGCCAGCTGTTTCATCACCTCCGGCCCGGTGATGTCCAGTTTGGCCGAGTCGATGTGCCAGGAGTAATAAGGGGTTACGTTGCCAAGGGCCTGTGGATTGAACTGACGCGGGAGCGCCGTGACGCCGAAGCGCGCGACCGCTTTGGAAATAACCGCGGCGCGATCGTCATACCGCTGGATGGATTGGTCGAAGTCCTCGTTGACGAAAAGCTCGAGCGCCTTCAGCAGTCCGAAGATCGTTTCCTTGCCGACCTTGCAGGGGCGGCCGATGCGGTCTTCCTGGGGGCTCATGTTCAGCAGGGCATAGTGGATGAGCTCTTCCTTGCCAATCAGGACGCCGGAGGCCTGGGGCCCGCGAATATCCTTGCCGCCGCTGAAGGCGACAAAATCGAAGCCGAGGGCGGGGTATTCCCAGAGCCGCTCCCTGGGAGGGACATCGGCGGCCGCATCGTTGAAGGTATACAGGCCGTGCGCCTTCGCGATTGCGACAGTTTCGGGCCCGCTGACCTGACCGCCGTCGGACAGGATATTGGTGAAATGGATGGCCAGGGTTTTCGGATTGATCGCAGCGATCATCTCTTCGCGCGTCTCGACCTCGACAAGCTTCGCCCCGGTCTGGCGGATCTGGTGATCGAAGGGATAGCGGTGGCTCTTCTGGATGATGACTTCGGTCCTTGGGAAATCGGTGACGTTGGGGATGGTGCGGATGCGCGGCTCGAGGTCCTCCGTCATCATGCCCGCGTAGCCCACGACCAGGGCTGCAGCGGCTCCGCCGGTGACCAGACCGGTATAGCCGGCCGGTGATTTGCAGAGCTTCGCGATGTATTTCCCGGCGGCAATCTCGAGATCGTCGATGGAGACACAGTGCTCGTTCCCCATGCGGATCAGCTCCATCACCTCGGGGCGCATGACGGAACCGCCGATGACGGTGAGGGTGCCGTTGATGTTGACCATGGGGGTGAGCCCCAGTTCAGCATAAATATCCCCGGTCGAGCCCAGGCCGCTGGTGATGGGAACGATCTTGTGGCCATCGATGGCATCTTCGGCCTCAAACATCCTGCGCTTCGAGCCGAAGAGCGAAGCCGCTTTCGCCCGCCAGGGGAAGAAAAGACTCCCGGTCCCGGCGGCGGCTCTGGTCAGGAAAGAACGGCGGCTCCACGGCAATTCGCGACCCATCAACAGCTCCTTTTCAGCAATTTGTCTCCCTATTCCTTCACACTAATCGGTTTCGCCTGTGGCCTGCGGGTTGACCACCAGGGCGCTGCCAACGATTTCGATCAGTGAGTCACCCGGGATCCACTCCACGGCCATGCAGGCGCGTGAAGGAGCTTTGCCGGGGCTGAAATAGGTCCGGTAGATTTTGTTCAGCGCATCGTACTGCGCCTTGTGGGCATCGAAACGAGCCTTTCCTGTGGGCATGGGAACGCTGTCCGCCAGGGGCAGGCAGAGAAAGACCTCGAGGTGCAGAATGCTGTCCATCGTGCAGCCGTGGCTTTCGAGGCTCTTCTTCAGAGCGTCCATGGTCCGTGCGACATGCTTTTCGAAGGGATCGGTGACGAGGACGTGATCTTCCGGCGGATATCCGTCGTTGGAACCGGTTCCGTAGAAATAGTAAATGCCATCGTGGATATGATTGCTGTGGGGATGGGGCTTCTTCTCGCCCGCCGCTGCGCCAGCCGGGGCCTGCTGCGCGAGGAGCTCCGGAACGCTGCCGGCAACGCCTGCGAGCACGCCCAGGCGGCTAACGAAACTGCGTCGACTGCTGATCTGCATGAGTATGGTCTCCCTCGTATCTCTTCCGTACTGCGGTTAGTCCCCTCAACTACGGCGACAAACAATCTCGTCCTTCTTCCCATCCGGGCGAAGCAAGCATACGACCGGTGCCCCCGGGCAGACACAGGCAAATGGCTGACGGGAGGCCAGGTCGAATGACCTGGTAGGCTGCGGCATCTCCAGCGCGCGCGATCCGCGGGGATCAGTCGAGGTGCACCAGTCCGCGCTGCAGGGCGTAGATGGTGGCCTGCGTCCGGTCACGGGCGCCCATTTTATCAAGCAGCGAGCTGACATGGATGCGAACCGTTTTCTCCGCAATGCCGAGTTCCTCGGCAATCTCGCGGTTGCTGCAGCCGCGGGTAATGCAAAGCAGGACCTCGGTCTCTCGTGGGGTGAGCTCGACGGCAGGTGTTCGCTCGGCCAGGCGGTCGAGCGCAAGGTGGGGGAAATAGCGAAGGCCGCGGTGGACACACTGGATGGCGCTGAGGAGTTCTTCGCCGCTGGCGTCCTTGGTGAGATAGGCCATGGCGCCGCTACGGACGGCGCGGTAGATATCCTCGCTGCCGGAATAGTTGGAGAGCACGACGATGCGCGCGTTCGGATATTCACGGCGCAGCCGGGTGATCAGGTCGAAGCCGCTGATGAGCGGCAGGCGGAGATCGAGAACGACGACGTCCGGCTCCAGCGACCGATACATGGCCAGGCCCGCCTCTCCGTCGCAGGCTTCACCCACGATCCTGATCTGCGGATGGGCCGAGAGCACGGAATGGAGCGCCATCCGCGCGAGAAAGTGATCTTCCACCAGCAGGACACGGATTTCCTTCATATCCCAATCCACCGAATGACGTGTTGGCCCTGGGCGACGGGCTGCTGCATCGCGTTAAACGGTACCCGCACCATGACCTCTGTGCCGAGATCGGGGGAACCCTGGATACGAAAGCTGCCGCCGAGTTTTCTGGCCCTCTCCTGCATGACGGCAACGCCGAAGTGACCATGCTTCGCTGCGGCCCGGTCGAGTGCCTGCAGGCCCCGGCCATCGTCGCGGATGGAGAGACAGAGCCCGTCACTCTCATATTTGAGGTGAACGAGGATATGGGAAGCGCCGGAATGGCGGATGGCGTTGGTGACCGCCTCCTGCCCGATACAGGTCAGATGATGTACGCAGCCCGGGGCCAGGGGAATCTCCTCGCCTTCGAGTTCCAGTCTCGTTCGGATCGCACCATGCATATAGTGCGCTGCCAGGGAGCGAGAGAGAGACTGCGAGAGAACGCTGGTAATTTCGTCGGTTTCACGCAGATCCCAGATAATGCGGCGTGCCTCGGCCTGACAATGAGAGACCATGCTGCGTGCCAGTTCGCAGGATTCGGCCGCCGGCGTTGCATCCAGACCGCTGTCGCGGAACAGCTTCGCGGTGGCTTCCAGCTGCCAGGAGATGGCCGCGAATCCCGCCATCAGGGTGTCGTGGCACTCACTGGCAATGCGGCTGCGCTCCTCGAGGACGATTCCGATTCGCCCCTTCATCAGCAGCATGCGGCGGCGAAAGAACTGGGCCGGCAGGGTGATGCCAAGAAACAGGAGGGCGAGGTAGAAATACCAGGTCTGATAGACGGGGATGGGGTCCTGATCCGGTAAGGAAGCATTAGGCCCGGAATTCTGGGTCTGGGAAGTCCTGGCCGCCCCAGCGGGAACGTATTTTGCTGTGGCCGGGGACCGGACCTGCGCGCTCGCGACCGCTACGGAGAGGCAGGCCACGAGGAGATATCCGGTGAGGTGCCCGGCGATGCCGCGCCAGCAGGAATCGGGGGCCCTGGTCCGGATCGGACACGGCCTCCCCGACACGGTTCTGCTGGTGAGCATGTCACACGGCATTCACAGATTCTGCCATGCATGCGGCGGAAAAGTCACACAGTATTGCTCTCGAGCGGGGTCTCGGGATGGACCGTCAGCCAGCACAGAGCGCTCAGGATGGCCAGTGCGGCCGCGACTGCAAAGGAGGTGTTCCAGCCGTAGCGCTGGGCGATCCAGGGGGTAAGAGAGGCAGTTGCCGCTCCGCCGATTTGCCCGCCCATGTTGACCATGCTGGAGAAAACGCCGGTGCTGGGACCGGCAATGTCCACCGAAACGGACCAGAAGGAGCTCTGCGAAATGTACAGCGCCCCCGCGCCTCCCGCGAGAGTGACCCCGGCGAGCGCCGGGTTGTGGACCTGCGCGCCGAGGAAGAGAAAAAGCGCGGTCAGAACCTGAGAGGCGGCGGCCAGCCAGCAGCGTCCGACGCGGAGCCCAAAGCGATGGGTGAGTTCATCGCTGAGCACGCCTCCTGCCAGGCAGCAGAAGGTCATCGACAGGAAGGGGAGCATGGCGTAGTTCGCGCTGGATTTCAGGTCCAGCCCGCGCACCTGGGCCATGTAGAGGAAATACCAGCTGAAGAAGATCCAGGCGATATAACCGAAGCTGAAGTATCCCACCATGAGAACAGCCAGATCCCGGCGATGGAGGATGGCTCGCCAGGAGATGACCGGTGCCTCCGACGGAGACTGACTGGCAGGGGGATATGTCAGTCCTTCATGGATTTCGCGCAGTTCGGCCGGTGACACGGCGGGGTGCTCTTCCGGGGTATCGCGGGAGGTCTGCCACCACACCATGCAGACGGCCAGGCCCACCACTGCACTGAACCAGAAGGCAGCGCGCCAGCCGTAACTGGTGATCAGCCACGTGAGCAGGGGAGGCGTGAGGCCGCTGCCCGCGCCGACGCCCGCCAGGATGAGGCCATTGATGACTCCTCGTTCTTCCAGCGGGACCCAGCGGGCCACAAACTGATTGGCCGCGGGATAGATGACGGATTCGCCGGCCCCGAGGGCGAGCCGGACGATGATCAGAAGCAAAATTGCCTGGCCGATGCCGGTCGGAAGGAGCGCAGTAAAGGCAGTGGCCGCACACCAGGACAGCACACCCAGGGTGAGCACGCGGCGCGGTCCGAACCGGGCGGCAAGCCAGCCGGCTGGCACCTGGAAACCGGCATAGCCAATCAGGAATGCGCTGAAGATCCAGCCGAGCTGCTGATTGCCGATGCCGTATTCGCGGCTGATCTGCAAACCTGTGATCGAAATGTTGGTCCGGTCAAGAAATGCAACGCCGCTCAGGATGAACAGCCAGAAGGCAAGGAAATAGCGAACGCGGGAGTGAGCGGCCTCCTTCGTCATCGATGTGGGTTCCCGACGATTACGACGCGTCCAGGGGGCAAGTGCAATATCGTGTCCAACTGGCTCGGTCCTGCCTTCCAGCGGCACCCCGTCAAACGAGGTTAGCCCCGGCATCTCGCAGGACCTTCGTGACCAGAACGTCGGGAAGACTGGAGAGATCTCGACGGTTCGCCGGCGCTCTGCTCGCTGCCCAGAAGCCCCGATCTCGGGATCACAGACCTGCGCTGCGGATTTGTGCGTATAGCCTAACAGGTATTTGCCTCGAAGCGGCGGTCTCGTCGGTGTTGCGCGGGGCTGCGGCGCGGGGGCTGCCAATCGGAGCAGCGGCGGGAACCGCTGCAGATTCCGGGCTGAGGACGGGTCGCCCGGGGCGAATACGACAAACGCCGATTCGCCAGTTTCGGCATCGGATGTCTATCCCGAAGAGCGCTCTGCCCAGCCCGACGCGCGGCGCAAACGTGCAGCAGCGCGGGCCTTCTGGTTCGGCAGACTACAGACGGGATTTCCTGCCAGGGCATCTGCCTTATATCCGTGTAAGACGGGAGTCGAATGACAACCGGCGCGAGGGATCATGCAATGAGAATGCCGGCGGCTCTGCGCGTCCATGGTGTCTTGCGTCATGCAAGAGACCCAGCACACAGGCCGGGTTGCCGGTGAACGATCATGCCCAGCACGCAATGGCGTTCATATTAGGATGATTCGGTGCAGCAACCGCTTCATTACTGCGCAACCAGCGTGTCAGAGCGCAGTGCGCGGGTGATGGATGTTCGGACAAGGTTTCAGTCAGGAGAAACAACAGATGCTACGTATCCGTTTGTTCCGGAATCGTCGCGAAGTTCCGCTCTTCCTCATCGTCGCTTCGATCGCAGCGTTGCTACTGGGTATCGCGCATGTCGTGCGCGCGGATGAGCCTCTGAGCGCGGCCGCCTACGCCAACGATCCGGCAATGATGATCGACGCCTATCGGCATGTTGAAGTCGCATCGGTATCTGACGCGGTCGAGCAGATCCTGCACGAAAAGCAGTATATGTCGCATCACATGCGGCCGATCTTCCCCGCGAAGTTTGCCGGATACGCCTTAACGGTGGAGCTCGTGAAAGAGGAAAATCATGATCCCAACGCCCTGAGCGGGATGCTCACGGCGATCGACTCCGGGGCTCCCGGATCCGTCTACGTGATGAAGGTTCAGGACGGATCCGACATTGCGGGGATGGGTGGATTGATGGGAACAGCCATGTTTGCGCGCGACTTCGCCGGCGCTGTGATCGATGGAGGGGTCCGGGATCTGCCTCAGCTGAAGAAAATCGGATTTCCGGTGTTCGCGCTGGGCGTTGTGCCCTCGACGTCAGTCGGGCATTACCGCTTCCGTGCTGCAAATGAGCCGATCACCTGCGACGGGGTTCCGGTTGCCCCCGGGGATGTGGTCACAGCCGACCAGGACGGAGTGGTCGTGGTTCCTCGCCAGCATGCCGCCGAAATTCTGGTTCGGGCACAGCAGCTCGATTACAGTGAGCACTCCATGTATCCGTTCATCGAGAAATACCATTCGATTGAAGAAGCAGTAAAGAAATTCGGGCGGCTTTAGGAGGATTCAGGCAGGACTGCGCGGTAGATCTTGCGTCCAACAAGAGTCAGCGGAAGGTGCTCCGGGAGGTTCCTTTGTTGAAATCGGCCTAAGTGCTTGCATGTGACCGACCTGTAATGTCCGAGTCATCTCGCGCAGAGTATCTGCCGAAGTGGCCCGGTCCTGCCTCGGCGGAGCAGGTTGCTGATTTAGCTGCAGATCCAGGGCGATTAGGCTATTTGGCCTATCTGTACCCTGACCAGGAAGCCCGATGACAACTGCCCGCGCCCCCTGCACAATTGACTCCGTGTGAAGATCCCGCCGTGTCCTTTGGTCATGCCATTAGGCAGGCGAATGTCGAGTAGTCGTTGGGTGGACGCTGAGCCGACCGCCTCTTATCGAATGCCCTCATCGTGGCTAACGAGGATGTGCCGCGGAATGTCGGGATCCAGCGCGAAGCTGTTCTTCCATCTCACTGCTCACGGGAGCGACCGGCGCGCCTGGGGATATCCGCACAGAGGCAGCCGAATCCCTTATTCATGCGGGGATCGCGGGCCGGATCCGGGCTTCCCGCAGGGGATCGGGAGCGGTATCCCGCACCGCGGAGCAATGGGTGGCACAGGGGCTGGGGACCGGGTCCGGTTGCTGAGGCCTTCGAGATGGCGCATGAAGCTGCAGGGAAGGCCGGCTGGAACGGGTGTCATGATCGAGTCCGAGCATGAAATCGGAACCAGGAGAAAGCGGGGCCTGCGGGCGGCCGTCGGCCGGAATACCCCCATTCCTGTCCCCCTGCTTTGGGATCGGGGAGCGGTAAGGGGATGACTCATCGGCGGCTGCGGGTCAGATATTTTCTTGGATTCTGGCTGTTTGTGCTGAGCGGTGTGGCATTTCTGGACCGGACGAATATCTCCATTGCCGGTCTGCAGATCAGTCATGAATATCATCTCGGCAATCAGGGTCTTGGGTGGATTTTCAGTTCGTTCCTCATTGGCTATGCCGGCCTGCAGATTCCGGCGGGATGGGTATCGTCGCGCTTCGGCCCGCGCAGCGTGCTGACCCTTGGCGTGCTTTCGTGGGGGGTAACGACCATCCTCACGGCCGTCCTGCCGCCCACCATCGGACACGCTCTGCTGCTGCTGATCTGCATTCGATTCGCGCTCGGTGCCAGCGAATCCGTGATCTATCCCGCCGCGAATCAGTTCATCGCCAGGTGGGTGCCGCTTCGGGAGCGCGGCTTCATCAACGGCCTGATCTTTGCAGGAGTCGGGGCCGGGAGCGGTCTGACACCGCCTCTGCTCAACTGGCTTATCACGCGCTACTCCTGGCGGTCGGCATTCTGGTTCAGCGCATCCCTGGGCGTAGCGGCGGCGCTTGTCTGGTGGAAGATGGCGCGCGATACGCCGGAGCAGCACCCGCTGATGTCGATGGCGGAACTGTCGGAAATTCGGAGCGATCTCAACCTCCAGACCGAGCCTCCTCCCGGTGAAAAACCGGTCATCCGCTGGCACTCAATTGTTCATCGTCGCGATCTGCCGGCGCTGATTGCCTCTTATTTCAGCTTCGGGTACATTGCCTGGATCTTCTTCAGCTGGTTTTTTCTGTACATGGCGCAGGTGCGCGGCTTTGACCTGAAATCGAGCGCCGATTATGCGATGCTGCCGTTCCTGTCGATGACCGTCTGCTGTCTGCTGGGCGGGGTGCTGAGCGACCTGATTACACGGAAGTGGGGATTGCGCGCGGGCCGGTGTTGGCTGGCTTCGGCCTCGCTGGCAGCAACCGCATTTTTTCTGGTTATCGGTTCGCAGGTACGCAGCCCTCAGCTGGCAGGCCTTATTCTGGCCGGTGGAGCGGGTGCGCTCTACATCTCGCAAAGCTCTTTCTGGTCGGTCTCCGTGGACATCGCCGGATC
Source organism: Acidobacteriota bacterium (assembly GCA_021792135.1). Classification (GTDB taxonomy): domain Bacteria; phylum Acidobacteriota; class Terriglobia; order Terriglobales; family Acidobacteriaceae; genus Palsa-343. The sequence continues at coordinate 25,006 of JAJYVF010000029.1, forward strand.
AAATTCGGGGATCTTCTCAAGTATCATCAACATGGGAGCCCAGATTGGCGGGGCAGTAACCGCATCGCTGACGCCGTGGATCGCGCAGCGCTACGGCTGGACAACTTCTTTCGCGATCGCCTCTGTGCTCGCCCTCGCCAGTGCCGCCCTGTGGATGACGGTCCGCCCCGAGCGTCCTCTTGAAATGAACTGCGAGCCCGAGATCGGAAGGCAGACAGGAGTCCAGGGCGCAACTCTCAGGCAGGGCGGGGAAATAGGGGGAACCCTGTGAACCCTGTTTGCTCTGCGTCCTCAGGATGCGGGGCTGAAACTCTGCGTATCTGCTCGCAGCTCAACCGCAGGCCATCTGTTACCGGAAAGCGCGCTGGGAAAGGAAGTCAGCCATGAAACTCATCTCCGACTGCAGTCGTCGTTCGTTTCTGTCCAGAATAGGAGCCGCGGCCACCCTCCTGGGGGCGGGCGGACTGCGGGGCGCTGTTGCGGAGGGGCAAAGCTCGGATTTCGGCAAGGAGAGCAGCCGGGCCAGGCCGCGTCTGACCGGACTGGGTTCGACGGGCGATATCTACGCTGAGCTTGGTGTCAACACGGTGGTCAACGCTGCCGGAACCTACACCGCGCTGGGCGGCTCGCTGATGTCGCCCGAGGTGATGGAAGTCATGCGCCTGGGCAACACCGGATTCGCGGATATTAACGAACTTGAGGTTGCGGCGGGAAAGAAGATGGCCGAGCTGTGCAGGATGCCTTCCGGATACACCGGTCTGGTGACGGGAGGAGCCGCTGCGGCACTGCTCGTGGGCTACGCCGGAATCCTGACGGGAGACAACAGACAGTACATCCAGCAGATTCCCGACCTGACGGGAATGCCGAAGACGGAAGTGATCATTCAGAAAAGCCATCGCTATGCTTTCGATCATCAGATTCGGCAAACAGGAGTGAAGCTAATCGAGGTCGAAACTCGCGATCAGCTGCTCGCAGCCATCAATCCCAGGACGGCCGCAATGCACTTCACCAACTATCTGAACGGCCTGGGCCAGATCAAGGTGGACGAGTATGTGCAAATTGCGAAAGAGCACAACCTGCCTGCCTTCAACGACGCGGCTGCCGATACCCCACCGATTTCGCGGCTCTGGAAATACACCGAAATGGGCTATGATCTGGTGACCTTCAGCGGCGGCAAGGATATTCGCGGCCCGCAGGCGGCCGGACTGCTGATGGGCAAGGAGGACCTGATCCGCTGCGCATTGCTCAACATGAGCCCCAATGAAGATACGATTGGACGGGCTTCCAAGGTTGGCAAGGAAGAGATCTGCGGGATGCTGAAGGCCATTGAAATGTTCGTTGCCTCTGATCAGGCAGCAATTCTGAAAGGCTATTACGCGCAGCTGGGTCAAATCGCGCGCACTCTCGGCAGGATTCCCGGGGTGACAAGCGATTACGAATACAACCCCGAGGAGATCGCCAACAATACGGTCAGGATGGCTGTGAGCTGGGATCCGGCGAAGATCGCTCTGACAAAAGATCAGGTGACGCAGCAGCTGGCTGCGACCCGGCCGTACTCCATACGGCTGGCCGATGACGGGGACGGCTCCGGGAAGAACCTCTCTTCCAATCCGCGGATCCAGATCACGGCCTGGATGCTGCAGCCGGCACAGGAGAAGCTCATCGCCGACCGGCTGGCGGAAATTCTTCGCTCCGGGCAAAAGGCCGCCTGATCGCGCTTCTCCGTGCAGCGGCTCCCGGGGGACGAGGGGGCCTTTCAGCCCTGTGAGGCGCAACGCCTTTAGCCGGAACGGGGCTGACGGCTGTTTGTATCCGCCTCGAGCGGGGCCGCGCGCCGATGGGCAGCACGGCCGGACCCCCTCCGGACTCTCTCTCCGGAACTCGGCAAGGGCTTAATAGCTGTTCCCCCAAAGCCGGAGGCGCTCAGCCTGACCGGGACTTGATTGCAGGTTCCCTGCTGAGGGGCAAAATCTAGGGCATCCGTCTTAGAAGCAACCAAGCCAAAAGGCAGATGACAGCGAATCCGAAATGTAATGAAATGACTCTCCTGGTAGCCAATCCTGAAGCCAATTAAACGAAAGGGCCCTGCAAGGCCGATCGAAGCCCCGTTCTCCAGATACAGCGGTGTCGGCCCAAGACATCTTCCGGATTGGTTGGCCAGCGTATCACGACAGCACAAGGACGTAACGAAAAATGGTCTGACGCAGAACACCTCAGGAGGTCTCAGGTGGTGAAGTCCTTTGGGAAGGCTCTGACTGCATTCGCTGTGTGGATCGTCGTCATATGCGCTGCGACTATCGCACACGCCGATATCACCGGTTCGATTTCCGGAATTGTGACTGACCCGACCGGGGCCGTCATTCCGGGTGCCACAGTGGTTGCGACCGCACTCTCGACCAACGTACAGCACACCACGGTTACCGACGCGAAAGGCTTCTATGCCTTTCCGGCGCTCAACGTCGATGAATATCGCGTGACTCTCACCCAGCCGGGGTATGAAGAGTTTATCGTCAACAACGTGAAGATCAACGCCAACTCGGCAGTGCGGATCGACATCAGGCTTACGCTCGGCAAGGTAACGAATACGGTCTCAGTGCAGAGCGACGCCCTGCACATCGAGACGCAGAGTACGCAGATGGGCGAGGTTATTGATGGGAAACAGATGACGTCCGTTCCTCTGAACGGCCGCTCCTTTATCGATCTGCTGGCGCTGCAGCCGGGAGTTTCGCCTTACACGGGCAACGCCACCACGGAGGGCGTGGGCGCCTATACGATCTCGGGAGATCAGTCGAACGGCAGCCAATCCGTCAACGGTGGCCGATCCGGCTCGAATGGGTACATGGTCAACGGAGCCGATGCGGAGGAGGGCGTTCATAACGGCGCCGCGATGATCCCCAACCTGGATTCGATCGCACAATTTCGGATTATCACCAACAACTTCGATGCCGAATACGGAAACTTCAGTGGCGGCCAGGTCAACGTCGTTACAAAGTCCGGGACCAACCGGATCCACGGAGACCTCTTCAACTTTTTGCGCAACACGGACCTCGATGCCAGGGACTACTACTCCCCCACGCGCGGCGTGTTCATTCAGAACCAGTTCGGGGGGACAATCGGTGGGCCGATTCGGAGAGACAAGGTTTTCTTCTTTGGCGATTATCAGGGAACGCGGCAGATTGTCGGGCAAACCCAGTTCTTCCCCGTACCATCGCTGGCCGACCGAACCGGAAACCTCATGGATCAGGCATCGGCTCTCCTGGGTTCCGCTCCGGCCAACGGTGGCCAGGGGGTGGTGGGGAACTACTGGGCTGGAATCCTGTCGCAGCGACTCGGATATCCGGTAACCTCGGGCGAGCCATATTACACGACCGGCTGTACCAACTCCGGCCAGTGCGTCTTCCCGAACGCGGTGATTCCCCAGAGTGCGTGGTCCCCTGTGGCGGCGAAAACCCTTCATTACATCCCCCAGCCGAACTTAAACACTCTCTCCGGGCCCGTCTTTCAAACCTCGGCATATAACAGCCATCTGACGGATGACAAAGGCGGGATCCGTCTGGATACCAATACCCGATTCGGCGCTCTGTTCGGCTATTACTTCGCTGACAAATTCTCTACGAATAACCCGTATGATCAGGGCATCAATATCCCGGGGTTTGCGGATCAGAACATCGGCCTGACGCAGATGATCAACCTGGGCCTGACCACTACCTACGGGCCCGAGCTGGTCAACGACATCCGAATCGTCTATCTGCGGGATGTGAATAAAACAGGGATTCCGCAGCAGGGAACCGGGGTTTCGCTGGCGTCCCTCGGATTCAACACGCCCTGGAACAGCACCGGCGGGCTCGGCAATATCAACCCCGCCATGGTGGGCGTTCCGTCGTTCTTCTTCAACAATTACGAGTTTGGGCTGGCGCAGGATGCGCTGAAGCAGTTCAACAACACAATCCAGGTGATCGATAACGTCACTCGCGTGGTGGGAACCCATACGGTAAAGTTCGGCGTGGACTTCCACTACGACCAGATTAATGAAAGAAACTACGATGACGTCAACGGCGCGTTCGGGTTCAACGGCGCGGAGACCGGTCTGGATTTTGCCGATTATCTGATCGGCGCGCCTGATAACTTCACTCAGGCCAGCCAGCAGCTGCTGGATTCGCGCGCACAATACTACGGCGCATACGGGCAGGACTCCTGGAGAATCACCCCTGAGCTGACGTTCAATTACGGTCTCCGGTACGAGATCATGACGCCCTGGTACGATACGCAGAACAAGCTGGAAACGGTAATCCGCGGAGAGCAGTCCAAGGCGTTTCCGGGCGCTCCGCTTGGTCTGGTGGTTCCTGGCGATCCCGGCGTGCCGCGCACGCTCTCCCCTGTGAAGTACACCAACTTTGCTCCCAGAATCGGCTTCGCCTTCGCGCCGAACGTCAGCGGCGGGGTTCTTGGAAGGCTGCTGGGAGGCCCGGGCAAGACCAGTATCCGCGTAGGTTACGGGATCTTCTACAGCGCGATTCAGGATGCGACCGGCTTCGTTGAAGTCGGCGACGCGCCATACGGACTGTATTACTCTTCCCCCGTTCCTTCCCTGCTGGACTCGCCCTTCATCGATCGCCCAACGGGAAACTTTGAAGGCATCAAATTCCCGTTCAAGTTTCCGCCCACCAACGTTTCTCCGCAGCATCCTGATACCTCGTTCAACTGGGTACAGGCAACGCCCATCTCGGGCTCGGATTACTTCTATCCGCACAATGTCATTCCTTATGTCGAGGAATACGAGCTGTCGCTGCAAAGACAGATTGGAACGGCGACAGTGGTTACCGCCAGTTATGTTGGGAACGCGGGGCGGCATCTGCTGACGTTTGAGGATTCCAATCCGGCAAACCCCGCCCTTTGCCTTCAGCTCAGCAATCCCGCAAGCGTAGCCGCCGGATCGCAGACCTGCGGTCCCTTTGGGGAGGACAACGTCTATACGTTGCCGAATGGCAATACGGTGAACGGTACTCGTCCCATGGGCCTCAACTTCGGCAGCAATCCCTATATGATGACGGCGGCCACGTCGAGCTTCAACTCGCTGCAGGCGAGTGTGCAGCATACCGAAAAGTACGCCAATTTTCTGATTGGCTACACCTGGGAAAAGTCGATTGATAACGGATCGAGTGCCTTCGACGCAACGAATCCCTATAACCCCGCTCTCAGCCGCGGTCTGTCGATCTTCGATGTTCCGCAGGACCTGGTGGCCAGCTACACGGTTGATCTGCCATTTAACAATCTGGTCGGCCATAATGATAATGGCGCTCTGAGCCGCGTCACGACCGGCTGGCAGATCTCCGGAATCTCGTCGTTCGTGAGCGGGCAGCCGGTCCAGCTGTCGGAGAGCGATGACCGCTCGCTTACGGGAACCTTCAACGATACAGTCGACGAGCCCAGCTACGCCAATAACGGCAGCCGGCTATTTGTGAACAAGAACCCGCGCAGCCAGCAGTCGTACTTTAATCCCGGCTACTTCGTTCCCGAGCCGCTGGGACAGGTGGGCAACGTTATGCGGCGTTACTTCGTCGGGCCCGGGATCCTCAATTCGGATATGGCCTTGCTCAAGGATACGAAGTTGACGGAGACGAAAGAGCTGCAGTTTCGTGCCGAGGCCTTCAACGCCTTCAATCACGCCCAGTTCAATAATCCATCGGGGAATGTGAATAACACAGGTGCCGGAGGATTTGGCTATGTGACGTCGGATCAGGGTCCGCGCATTATGCAGATGGCATTGAAACTCCTGTTCTAAGCCGATCCGGAAGCGGCACGACGTCTGGAGGGGATCCGGACGTTCTGCCGCGACCACGGTTATCCGGTACGGAGACGTGTGGATGTTGTCCATTCCGGCAAGACACTGCGGGTTACCAGGTGCGGCAGCTCTTTTCTTCTTTCTCTTCGGTCCCGGGCTGCTGCATCCACAACGGGCGGGCCAAAGGAGTGAGTTGAAGGCGCTATCGCCATCATTCTGGAATGTGATCCGTCGCGATGCGAAGCTGACGCAGGTGGCATCCGGGTTCGGTTTCACCGAAGGTCCGATCTGGGATGAGTCGGGCTACCTGTGGGTCAGCGACGAAACCCTCAACAAGATATACAAAGTCGATGTTGCCACAGGTCAAAAGCAGGTGGTCATTGCTCTGGGCGACCCCGACGGAAATACGTACGACAGGAATCAACGAGTCCTTGATTGTGCCAGCGTGCTGCGGGCTGTCATCCGCCTCTCCCCTGACGGTAGTCACTACACCATTGTGGCGGATCGATTTCAGGGCAAACGACTGAATTCTCCCAACGATGTCGTGCTGGGGCCGGATGGGGGCATTTACTTTACCGATCCGACATCGGACCTGCCCAAGGGCCAGAAGCAGGAGATTCCGTTCAAGGGGGTCTATCGAATCGCCAGGGACGGACAGACTCAGGTTCTGGTCAGGGATCTGAAGGAACCCAATGGTCTTGCCTTTTCCCCTGACGGAAAGCGGCTGTATGTTGACGATTCTACAGAGCGAAACATCTGGGTCTATGACTTCCACTCCGATGGTACGCTGACCGGTGGCCGGGTCTTTGGTCTTGAGCCTGGCGGCTCCGAGGACGGTGTTCCTGATGGAATGAAGGTTGATATGCACGGAAACCTCTATGTGGTTGGACCCCGAGGCATCTGGGTCTGGACTGCGAAAGGGCAGCACATTGGTACGATTGTTCTGCCGGAACAGCCTGCCAATCTCACCTGGGGAGACAGGGATTACTCGACGCTCTATATAACAGCAGAGACATCGGTATATAAGATCCGGACAAAGGAGCGTGGGTACGTGCCCTGGCTCTGAAAGACCATCTACGTCTCCCATCAACACGTGCAATAAAGTCTGCGCCGGAACAGACCAGCCAGGAATCTGAGGACTGAAATGAACAAGGTTGCCAAATACTCGGCTTTCTTTGTGACGCTGATCATGAGCGGCTCCCCTTCCGTCCTGGTGGCCCAGAGCTCGATGCTGCAGGCGATCAGGCCAGCCGGTGCCCCGGTGTCCTCCGCGCCCTACAGCCCCGGGATTCTGGCAGGCGGTACACTGTATGTTTCGGGCCAGGGCAGTCTCGACGCAGAAGGCAAGCATCCCGCCGACTTCCCGGATCAGGTCCGCCAGGCGCTGCACAATGTGCGCAATACTCTCAAGGCCGCGGGCATGGACTTCGGCAACATCACCTGGCTGAATATCTATCTTGTCAGCAGCAGCGACATCGATGCCATGGATAAGGTGTACTGGGGGGAGATCGGTCCTGATCCGCCTGCACGCACCGTGCTTGTTGTGGCGGCGCTGCCGAATCAGGAGCGGATTGAAATCAACTGTATCGCGGTGAAAGACCGGCGGACCCGGCACAGCATCTGGCCAACAGGATGGCCCCGCGGGAGGAGAGCAGATCCGCCGGCGGTTCAGGCGGGAGATGTTGTTTATCTGTCGGCTCAGAGCGGCCGGGATCCGGTTACCGGAGAAGAGCCCGGTACATTCCCGGAAGAAATGAGGCAGGCGCTCGATCATGTTCAGACCATCATGGCGGCTGCCGGTCTGAGCATGAAGAACGTTCTCTGGGTGAACCCTTACATGAGCGTGAGCGGGCAGTACGACGCGATGGGCAATGTGTATAGGACCTTTTTCGAGTTTGGCAATACGCCGGGACGGGGGACCATCCAGGTGATGGCACTGCCGCACCAGGAGCACATCGTTTTCAGCTGCATCGCGGGAACGGATCTTGCGAAGCGCAGGGCGGTTCGTCCGAGAAATATGCCACCCAGCGCTACAGCCAGTCCGGGAATCCTGTACGGGAACACTCTGTACCTTTCGGCCAAGGATGGGTTCATTCCTGGCCAGGGAATTGTTACTCAGGATTTCGACCTGCAGCTACGGCAGTCCATGCGGAACCTTTTGGATGGACTTGAGGAAGTCAACATGTCGTTTTCCGACGTTGTCTTCTCCACCGTCTACCTGCGCCAGATGCAGGATTATGGCCGCATGAACGCCCTCTACAGAACCTTCTTCAGCGGCACGCTTCCAGCACGCACCACCCTGCAGCAAAACGAGGATTTCGGCGCGGAGGACGCCGAACAAATCTCGTTTATCGCCGTGAAGACAGGCAGTCACTGAACCAGAAGGAGAAGAGATGAACACGGATTTTGGTATAAAGCGCCGAACCTTCGTGAAATGGGCGACTGCCTTTCCCCTGCTTGTGCAGGTCGGATTCCAGCAGGCGCTTGGCAAGGGATGGGCCGAAACTGCGAAAGAATCAACGGACAACATCTATACCAGGGTCGGGGTGCGGCCTGTCATCAATGGGCGGGGTACCTGGACCTATCTGAGCGCGACCCTGGAGTTACCCGAAGTTAAAGCCGCTCAGGAAGCTGCGTCCAGGCACTTTGTAAATATCTTTGATCTTCAGCATGCCGTTGGCAGGCGGCTCGCCCAGCTAACGGGCGCAGAGTCCGGGATGATCACGTCAGGCGCGGCTGGGGCGATGGCCTCAGCAACCGCCGGATGCATCGCCGGAACGGATCCGGAGAAGATCTGGCAGCTTCCGGACACCACCGGGTTGAAAAATGAAGTTGTGATGATGGGAGGCCGGAGCCCATTTGACAGCGCCATTCGCCTCGCCGGTGCGAAGCTCGTGCTGGCGCACTCACCGGAGGAGTTGGCGAATGCAATCAACACCAATACGGCGATGATCTACACGACATCCGCCCCCGATGTCCTGGCTCAGGAGATTACCGTTGCCAAGAAGGCCGGCGTGCCAATTCTGATGGATGCTGCCGATGGTGTGCCGCCCATCGGAAAGCTGCAGCAATTTGCCAGGATGGGCTGCGATCTCTATACGGTCAGCGGCGGCAAGGGCCTGTGCGGCCCGCAGTGCAGTGGGGTTTTGCTCGGCCGCAAGGATCTTATTGAAGCCGCGCTGGCCAATACCAACCCCTGGGAAGGTGCGGTATGCCGGCCAATGAAGGTGGGCAAAGAGGAAATCATGGGGTGCCTGGCGGCGGTAGAGGCCTGGTACCACATGGATGTCGCTGCGCTGAACAAGGAATGGAGCGGACGTGTAGAACGCATTCAAAAGCTGGTGCAGACCGTGCCGGGAGTCGAGACTTCGATTGCCACGCCGGAGGGTGGAAACAGCTATCCCACACTGACCATTACCTGGGATCAGAAGGCCTGGGGCTACACTACGCGTGACTGCGCGAAGGATTTGCTGGATGGAGATCCGAGTATCGCGGTTCTGACGAACGATAATCCGAGCGACGTTCTGAGCCGGAAACCGGGAAACGTCAAGGCTCCCGGCGCTGCTGACGATCGGCTGCAGATCATCTCCATGACACTGAAGCCGGGTGAGGAGATCATTGTTGGGCGTCGCCTGCGGCAGTTGTTGTCGGCGGCCCGATCCAGACGTGCCTGACAAAAGAGAACTCCGCGGCATGCCCGGAGGCGTCGGAACGGAATCCGCGGCGGGAATCATCTGTGCAGAGCGGCAGGAACCTGGGGCGAATGAGAACAATAGTTGTCTGTCCCGGTGTGTGTAATTCGTTGGCACTGAAGAGGGAAAGAATGCATCTGGTTGAGAAACAGAGACGAGCGAATAGAATCTGCCTCATCGCAGTGCTTGGTATCGCGCCCTTCACCCTTGTAGCTCAGAGCGCGGCAGCGGGCAGTCCGGTAACATGCAGCATCCGGGCGACTACCTTCGACGGCTGGAAGGCCGAAGAAATGGCCAATCAATGGGTTCAGCTGATCTTCGTCCCTGAACTCGGGGGCCGTCTGATGCAGGTCACTTTTGATGGTCACCCCTATCTGTTTGTCAACCCCGAATACGCCGGAAAATATATTCCGCCCGCAGAAGCGGCGGGACAGTGGATCAATTATGGGGGAGACAAGATTTGGCCGCTGCCGGAGGGTAACGACGACGAGCAGCAATGGACGGGGGCCTCCACTCCTCTCGATGACGGAACCTACAAGTTCAGTGTTGTTTCAACACATCCCAGATGCACGGTACGACTCGATGGGCCGCCGGACCCGCCGACGGGTCTTCAGTATTCGCGCGACATCAGCATAGGAAATGACTCGCCGGAAATTGACTTTCACGCGATCGCGAAAAACTTCACCGGATATACGATCAACTGGTCTGTGCAGTCCGTCTCGCAATATAATCTCGCAAGCCCTTCGAAAGCGGGGGACTATAACCACGACTTTTGGGCGTTCACGCCTGTCAATCCGAATTCTGCCTATCTCCTCGGCTATCATGTCCGCGATGGCTTCGCGAGCGATCCTTCCTTCAGTGTGAAGGCGGGATTATTTCGCCTGAACTGGAAGTATATCGAGAACGAAGTGTGGGTTGACTCAACGGCCGGCTGGGTCGCTATTGTGGACGGCGCTACCAATTATGCCATGGTGGAGAAGGCCCAACACATCGCAGGTGGGGAATATCCGGGAAAGGCGACGGTGATCTTCTACAAGAATGGACCAACGGTGGAACTCGACGCTGCCGGGATGCCTCGACTTACTCGAACCGATCCTGCAACGACGCCCTACTACATGGAGGCTGAATTGAACAGTCCCATGGCTGAACTGTCGCCCGGCCAAACCTACTCCATGGATACCCAGTGGTTTCCCTCCCGGATGGGCACGGACTTCCAAACCGTGACAGATGCCGGCATGGTTGGCAGGCCTCTGAAGGTAACCAGAAATGGTACCGATCTGGGGGTTACTGGGCAATTCGGCGTCTTTTTTGCGGGCAGGCTGGTAGCACGCCTCTATGATCGCGGCGGGGCGGAAATGAACCGTGTTACGCTGCGGACAGCCAGTCCCCGGGAGCTGGTGAATCTCCACCAGTCTATTGCAGCGCCTGCGGATATCGTACGGGTTTCGGTTCACCTGATCGACGGCAATAACGTCGATCGCGGTGCTCTCGGGGAGGTGTTCGTTTCGAATGCAGACGGTGCACCGTGAAGCTGCGCGGTCAGGCTGCTCTCCGGATCATTCCTCTGTTCGTGCTTTCATTGGCAGCGGGCCAGGAGGCCACGCCCCTGACGGGGACAGCGGATGTGGGCAGAGCGCAGCTGGAATCGCACACTATCGGGGATAACTGGCTATCGTATAACGGAGACTACTCGGGGAGGCGTTACAGCAGTCTGACCCAGATAACTCCAGCTAACATAAAGAAGCTTCGGGCAGCATGGGTCTTTCACAGCAGCCACGCCGGCACCCTGGAAGCAACCCCTGTTGTGGTGGACGGAGTTATGTATCTCACGGCTTCCAACAACGCATACGCGCTGGATGCGGCGAATGGGCGAATCCTGTGGCATTATTCGCGGCCAGTCTCCCCGGGACTGGTCGATGATGCCTCAGGCCATATCAGCCGGGGAGTTGCTCTGTGGGAGCATCGCCTGTACATGGAAACGGATAATGCTCATCTGCTCTGCCTCGACGCGCGCTCCGGCGCGTTGCTCTGGGATATTGCATATGCCACCTGGAACAGAAATTACGGGGCCACCAGTGCTCCCCTCGTTGTGGGGAGGAAAGTTCTCGTCGGGACCTCAGGGGGGGACGATGGCGTGCGGGGGTTCATCGCCGCGTACGACGCTGTTACGGCAAAACTGTTGTGGCGCCGGTGGACGATTCCGGGGCCAGGCGAGTTCGGATCATCGAGCTGGCCCGGGAAATCCTATTTACATGGCGGCGGCACCGCCTGGATGCCGGGGACCTATGATCCCGAACTCAATACGCTCTACTGGGGCACCGGCAATGCCGCACCGGACTACGATGGAAGCGTCCGGCCTGGAGATGATCTCTACACAGCCAGCCTGCTGGCGCTGGACCTGGATACAGGACGCATGAAGTGGTATTTCCAGTTCACTCCGCATGACGTTTACGACTATGACGGAGTGGAAACTCCCGTTCTTATTGACGGGCTTTATCAGGGGAAGCCGCGAAAGCTTCTGGTCGAGGCCAATCGCAATGGATTTATCTATACGCTCGATCGTGTAAGCGGTAAATTCCTTTCGGCAACGAGGTTTGCGGATAGAGTCAACTGGGCCAGGGGTATTGACGCTCACGGTCGCCCCATTTATACGAGCGTGCAGCCGACGGACTCGGGTACTCTTACCTGCCCCGGGGACGTGGGTGCGACGAACTGGTATTCGCCTGCTTATAACGAGGTAACGAAGTACCTCTATTTCATTTCGCTTGACCAATGTACGGTAAATTATGTGAAGCCCCAGGTTTTCTCCCCCGGAACGGAGTATTATGCGACAGGTACCAGGGAGGACCCAAGCGGGAAGGGCAGGAAGTATCTTCTCGCCTTTGACCGCGATACCAATCACTTCGCATGGAAGTATCCGCAGGAGGGCGATACGCATTCCTGGGGTGGTGTGATGACCACGGCGACCGGGCTGGTTTTCTTCGCAGACGACACTCATTCCTTCGAAGCTGTCGATGCCAGAACCGGAAAGCCCTTATGGCATTTCAATACAGGGCAAACGCTGCATGCGTCTCCGATGACTTATTCGGTAACAGGCAGGCAATTTGTTGCGATTGCGTCGGGAGATAACCTATTTGCTTTTGCCCTGCCCTGAGAGAGCCGGATAGTTCTGCGAATCGACGGCGATGTCCGCCGATGGCCAGGGAAAGAGTTCAGTAAATCACCGGGATCCGCAATTTCGGATGAGGTGGAACAGGGATGCGTCTGCGGATTTGTGAGGATCGGGAATCATTGGGGAAAGCAGCCGCCGGAGAGGCGGTATCGGCCATCCGCCATGCCATCGTGGAGCGCGGAACAGCGCGTATCATTGCCGCGAGTGCGGCCTCGCAGTTGGAGTTTCTGGAGTCGCTCACGAGTACCCCCGATGTTCAATGGGACCGGGTTGAGCTTTTTCATCTGGACGAATACATTGGGTTGCCACCGTCGCATCCTGCCAGCTTCTGCAGGTTTCTTGAAGATCGGCTGATTGCGAAGACCGGACTCACGAAGCTTTACTACCTCCGGGGGGACCAGGATCCCGGGGAGGTGATTCGGCGCGCAAATGATGCCATCCGCACCGCTCCCATCGATGTTGCCTTTGTGGGCATTGGAGAGAACGGTCATCTGGCATTCAATGATCCGCCTGCGGATTTCGAGACTGAGGCGCCCTTCATTATTGTTGATCTGGATGAGGCATGCAGACGGCAGCAGGTGGGAGAAGGCTGGTTTCCGTCGCTGAAATCGGTTCCGACCAGAGCTCTGTCGATGTCGGTGAGACAGGTGATGAAGTCCAGAGAAATCCTGGCCATCGTGCCGGGCAGGCAGAAGGCTGAGGCGATCAGGGCCTGTCTCGAAGGTCCTGTCAGTCCCATGGCGCCGGCTTCTATTCTTCGCATGCACAGCAATGCTACGGTTTATCTTGACAGAGAATCCGCGGCACTCCTCAGAAGCGATACCGTGCGCGCTCTGACGAGCGCAGTCTCTGCGGGAAGCGAGGTCTGAGTCAGAGAAGATGATCCGCCACTCAGAGCGACGGCACTGGCTGGGAATCACTCGACTGAGTCTCTTCGGTCTCTTCTGTGTCGCCCTGCCTGTGATCACCCTCCTGCCTGCCCAGAGCCTCGCAGCAAAACAGGAGAGTGCCGGCCCCGAAGCAGTTCTTTTCAGCCAGAACTGCGCTGCCTGCCATGGCAGCGACGGCCGCGGCGGCGAACGGGCTCCCAACATCGCAACCCGGCATGAGATCGTCTCTCTGTCCGATGCACAGCTTCGCGGAACTCTGACCAAGGGGGTACTGGCCGCGGGCATGCCATCCTTCAGCTATCTGGGGAACGAGAAAATTGACCGGCTCGTTCACTATCTCCGCGTGCTGCAGGGAGTATCGAACACGGACAGCGGGCAGCTCCCCGGTGATCCCCGCGTCGGTGAGCAGCTCTTCTTCGGCAGGGCATCCTGTTCAACCTGCCACATGATGCATGGCAGAGGCGGCTTTATGGGAGAAGACCTCAGCGATTATGCCCATGGCCGTTCCGTGGAGGTCATCCGCACCGCCATCGTTCATCCCGACCCGGGTACCTCCGGACATCTGGTGCAGATCGAGACCAGCAGCGGCCATTCCGTCCGCGGGCTGGTTCGATGGCAGGATAACTTCACCGTGGTGATTCAGAGCGAGGACGGAGCCTTTCACAGCGTTCCGCGGGATACCATCACAAACATGACAACGAGCAGCCAGGCTCTGATGCCGCCGGACTACGGCAAGACGCTAAATTCCACTGAGGTGAACGACATTGCCAGCTACCTTCTCAGCAGCACAGGACCGGGCAAGGCGACCCCTGCCGCCGACGATGACGAGGTCCAGGATGAAACCAGCCCATCCCATTTCCAGAGCAGGGTTCAGCCTCAGCCGGCAGATCGCTTTCTGTGCGGTTGTTTTCGCGATCGTCCTTTCGGGCCTGGCAACTAGCGCCCAGCAGGCTTCTCCCGCGCGCTCCTTCCGACTCGTGGCCAACACGCCGGCTTTCTGGTCACTGATACCGCAAGGTGCCCGGCTGGCAACCATGGGAGGCGGATTTGGATTTACCGAAGGTCCCGTTTGGGACAAATCCGGATTTCTGTGGGTCAGCGACGAGATCCTCAACAAGATTTTCCGGCTGTATCCGGACGGGCATCGCGATGAAGCAATCTCGCTCGGAGATCCCGATGGGAATACGTACGACCGCGATCATCGGCTAATTGACTGTGCCAGCGTCCTGCGCGCGATCATCCGGCTCAGTCCGGACGGGAAAAATTATACCATCCTGGCCGATCGATTCGAGGGCAAGCGGTTCAACAGCCCCAATGACGTGGTCCTCGGGCCGGACGGGGCATTCTACTTTACCGATCCGACGCTTGACCTGCCGAAGGGACAATCTCAGGAGATCCCGTTTCAGGGGGTCTATCGGCTCGATGCAAAGGGAAACGTCAGGCTGCTCACGCGTGATCTCCAGCAGCCCAATGGACTGGCTTTTTCCCCCGATGGCCGGTTCTTTTACGTCGATGACTCTGCGAGGAAGGACATCAGGGTTTATCGGTTTCACCCGGACGGGAGTCTCTCCGATGGAAAGCTCTTTGGCAGCGAAGAAGTCGCGGGACAGGAGGGCGTACCCGATGGGATGCGTGTGGATCGGCGGGGCAATCTCTTTGTTGTTGGGCCGGGCGGCATCTGGGTCTGGAGCCCCGCGGGCGTGCACCTGGGAACCGTGGTACTTCCGGAGCAGCCTGCGAACCTCAGTTGGGGAGGTCCGAGCTATTCCGTCCTTTACATTACAGCTACCACCTCGGTCTACAGGATCAGGACCGCAACGCGCGGATTTGTGCCTTATGACCTGGAGTAACGCTCAGGTTGGCGTGTTCAGGCCCCGACCGGAGCAATATGTCGAATCCTGCCACGTTGGCCCGAAACCCTCGCTAATAAGTTGGCGCAAGGCCACATGAGAATTCAAGGGAGGCGCAAATAGCCGCCGTAGCTGAGTATCGCCGGAACCGTATGCACCTACCACGATGTCCGAAACTGTCGCTCTGTCTGTCTCCGCTCATTGCTTCGCTGCTGCTGCCGATCAACATCCGCGCGCAATCCGAGAATCAGCCAGGCACGCCGGTCAATATAACCGCACGCGACCTCGAGGCGCGGAGTATCCAGAGTAACTGGCCATCCTACAACGGCGACTATACTGGCCGGCGCTACAGCAGCCTGGCCGAGATCACGCCTGATAATGTCAGCCAGATGCGCGTTCAGTGGGTGTTTCACGCGCGGAGCGCCGGCATCCTTGAAGTAACACCGGTTGTGGTGGGCGGCATCATGTATGTGACTGCCTCTAACGATCTTTATGCAATTGATGCGCGTACTGGGTCCGTGTTGTGGCACCACTCGAGACAGATCACCGAGGGGCTTGTGGATGACGCCTCCGGGCACATTAACCGCGGCGTGGCGGTGCTTGGAAATCGGCTTTACATGGAAACCGACAACGCACATTTGCTCTGTCTGGATGCGCGTTCCGGGAATCTGCTGTGGGATGTCGCCTACGCCACCGGCAATCGCAATTACGGAGCTACCAGCGTGCCTCTCGTCGTTAAGGACAAGGTAATTGTGGGAAGCTCAGGCGGTGACGACGGGGTGCGAGGATTTATTGCAGCCTTCGATCCTGCAACGGGGAAAGAACTATGGCGTTTCTGGACAATCCCCGCTCCGGGAGAGAAGGGGTCTTCCAGTTGGCCCGGCGATATGTATATGCACGGGGGTGGAACAACCTGGATGCCGGGGACCTACGATCCGGAGCTGAACACGATTTACTGGGGAACAAGCAATCCGTCTCCCGATTTCGAAGGCAGTGTGCGGCCCGGCGACGACCTGTACACCGACTCGCTGCTGGCGTTGGATCCCGACACGGGCAAGCTCAGGTGGTATTTTCAGTTCACGCCCCACGACCTCTATGACTATGACTCGACTGAGACTCCGGTGCTGATCGATGCCGTATATGAAGGAGGGCCGCGTAAGCTGATCGTCGAAGCAAACCGGAACGGATTCATCTATATTCTCGATCGCGCCACCGGCAAGTTCCTGTCCGCTAAGCAATTCGATCCGCAGGAGAACTGGGCCAAAGGCATCGACGATCAGGGCAGACCGATTTCAGCCGGTAAGGTGCCGAGCGCCGAGGGCGCGCGCGTCTGCCCTGGATTTGCCGGAGCTACGAACTGGTATTCGCCGTCTTACAGCGAAAAGACGCGCCTCTTCTATTTTATGAGCCTTCGGGAGTGCACGATCTATCTGGAGAAAGTGGAGCCGTTCCAGCAGGGACGCGAATATTACTCTACAGGAACGAAGCGGGTACCCGACGAGAATGCGCAGAATGTTCTTATCGCCTATAACCCTCTGACGGATACCTTCGCCTGGGAGGTTCCGCAGACGGGAAGCCATCATGCATTTACAGGCGTGATGACCACAGCCACGGGGCTGCTGTTGTTTGGGGATGAATCGAACTCCTTTGAGGCTGCCGATGCGGTCACCGGAAAGTCCCTGTGGCACTTTAACATGGGGCAGAGCCCGCACTCCTCGCCCATGAGTTATGCCATTGATGGCAAGCAGTACTTTGCCATAGCGGCAGGAAATGACCTGTTCGCGTTCGGCCTGCCCTGAGCAACAGGACCAGAATACCTGAGGCGTGGGGAGGAGGAGTTATGGCCAGAAACAAGGCCTTTGCATCATGCGAGGTGCGAAGCTGATGGTCAGCAGAAAAGTCTCCACTGTCCTGGCGGTGCTTGCAACTCTCGTATCCGCCACTTCGGGTACCGCTGCAGATCGGACGATCGACCCGACATTTCTCTATCGCGATACAGCGACCGTTGCCGAGAAGCCCTCGGACATCACAACAGCCACCTGCCATTACAAGCCTCTCTTTGGGCAGGGTGACTCGGAAACGTCCATCGTTGTCGGTGTCGCCCGATATGGAGAGGCGCTTATCGACCCGCACGGTACCTGCGCGACCGTTCAGTATCCGGAGGAGGATCAGGTCTACGTCGTTCTCAGCGGCCACGGCGCCGCAAAATACGGAGAGCAGGATGTACCCCTCCGAACGGAGGATTATCTTTATATACCCTCAACTGTTACGCACCGCCTGGAAAACAGTTCGTCTGCCCCCATGACGGTCGTGGTCATGGGCTTTCGCACGAAGGGATTCGAGAAGGCGCCCATACCGCCTCATCCTTTAAAGGCCAATATCGAGGGCGTCCCCACGCGATATGTCGGCGGCCATCCGGAATCCACTCACTTTCGTCTGCTGATGGGAGACGTTGACAGTAAGCGGGATCGCATTGCCGCAGGCCGCGTGCTGACGAGCCTTTTCCTGATGGAAATTGATCCGGGAGGCACGAACTTTCCGCACCATCACGAACGAGAAGAAGAAATCTATCTCGTGCTGAGCGGGCACGGAACCATGGTTGCGGGTGGCGGCATGGACGGAATCGCCGGACGTCATCCCGCCAAAGCCGGAGATGCCTATTTTTTCAGGCTGAATGCGACGGTGGGGTATTACAGTGCGCCCGGGGTGAAATCCCGGCTGCTGTGCGTTCGCTCCTGGTATCCCGGCATGGTCCTGAAAGGGATGCAGCATTGATTGGATTTTTGCCCTTCGCTGGGATCGCTGGCGGTAGCCCCTGTACGAAATGTTCATTTCCTTTGGCGACGCGCCTGATCCTCCGGACCTTCTCCTCATCCGTGCCGCTGTTGTACAGTGGCACGACGGTATTTTGAGGGGACCTTCCGATGTTGAACGGCCGCGCGATCCTCATCCCAGCTCTTGCAGGCGCGAGCATCGCGATTTGCGCGGTCGCTGGCTGCGCACACCGCCAGTCTGCCTCGCAGGACCCGGGCCGTGCCCCCGATAGGTACATCTGGCTCGAAAACGTGAACAGCCCCCGCGCCATGGCCTGGGTGAGGGCAGAGGATGGACGCGCTGCCAGGGTTCTTGAAGCCGATCCGCGCTTCGGGACCCTGCAGACTGAAGCGCTGAAGGTGATGGAAGACCCGAATCGCCTGCCGATGCCACAACTGCGCGGAAAGGACGTCTATAACTTCTGGCGCGACAAGAACAACGTGCATGGCCTGCTCCGCAGAACCAGTGTCGGCGATTACAGCAGTGACGATCCTCGCTGGCAAACGGTTCTCGATATTGATGCACTCGGCCGGCAGGAGAAAACTGACTGGGTCCTCCATGGCCTCAACTGTCTCTATCCCGGCGATCGCTACTGTATGGTCGATCTTTCCGTGGGCGGGGAGGATGCCTCGACCTCGCGCGAGTTCAATCTCAGGGCGGGCAGATTTGTTGACGGCGGTTTCGCCTCGCCGCACAGCAAGCAGGACATTGCCTGGGAAGACAGGGATACTCTTCTGATCGCCCGCGACTGGGGGCCGGGAACGATGACGAAATCCGGCTATCCCTGGATCGTGAAGGAATGGAAGCGCGGCACACCCCTTGACGATGCCAAAGAGGTCTTTCGGGGCGAGCCTACCGATATCTCGGCCAGCGGCTACGTTCTGCATGACGCGCAGGGTGACCACGTCACCATTTTTGAGCGCAGTGTGACCTTCTTCCAGTCCAGTTACTTCATTCGAACTCCGAGCGGCCTCAGGGAACTCGCGATTCCGCGCAAATCCAATCCTGCCGGACTGCTGCACGGGTGCATGTTCATCGATCTCCACGAGGACTGGACCCCGAACCCAGGAGGGCAAGAATTCACGCAGGGCTCGCTGCTTGAGGTGCGCCTCTCAGAGGTGATGCGCGATCCTGCCCATCTCCGGCCCACCGTCGTCTTTGCGCCGACGAGCGATGAGTTCCTGAATGGTATGGCAACAACGCGTTCGCATCTTGTGGTGGTCACGCTGAAGCATGTGCTTGGGCGGGCTTACGTTTACACGCCGACAGGCAGAGATGCGTGGAGCAGGGAGCCACTCGAGGTGCCTGGCAACAGCACCGTTCGCATCGTTACAGCAAGCGATAGCAGCGAGGCTTTCTTTCTGAGCGCCGAGGGTTTCCTCACCCCACCCTCTCTGCTGGCCGGCGATGCAGCCACGGCGCGCCTCAGGGTATCCAAATCGCAGCCTCCGCTCTTCGACGCTTCGCACGACACTGTCGAGCAGTTCTATGCCACATCGAAAGACGGAACCAGGGTGCCTTATTTCGTCGTGCATCCGAAGAACATGCAGATGAACGGGCGAAATCCGACATTGTTGAATGCCTATGGCGGGTTCGAGATCTCTGAGACGCCGACTTATTCAGCAGTCAGAGGCAAGATGTGGCTGGAGCGTGGTGGCATCTTTGTGCTGGCCAATATCCGTGGCGGGGGCGAATTCGGGCCCGCCTGGCATGAAGCAGGGCTGAAGACGCATCGCCAGCGGATTTATGATGACTTCGCCGCGGTGGCCGAGGACCTGTTTGCGCGCAGGATCACCTCGCCTGCACATCTCGGCATCATAGGCGGCTCCAACGGTGGTCTGCTCATGGGCGTCGAGATGACCCAGCATCCGGAGATGTGGAAGGCGGTGGTAATCCAGGTGCCTCTGCTCGACATGCTCCGCTATGAGAAGATCGCTGCCGGGGCAAGCTGGGTGGGCGAGTATGGTTCGGTCAGCATTCCGAAAGAGCGCGCATTTCTGGAGCGCATCTCGCCCTATAACCAGCTGAAGCCGGATGTAAAGTACCCTGAACCTCTCATCTTCACCACCACGCGGGATGACCGGGTGGGGCCACAGCACGCCCGGAAGTTCGCGGCGAAAATGGAGGGATATCACGAGCCGTTTCTTTACGACGAGATCACTGAGGGCGGCCACGGCGCGGGAGCCGACCTGAAGCAGGAAGCCCGCACCTGGGCGGAGACCTTCACCTACCTTTCGGAGAAGCTGATGGACTGACGCCTCAGGTACCCTGCGGACCTGCATCGGCGCGGTCTCGCGCTGCAGCTACGGTTCCCGTAAACTGGAGGGGAGCGGAGAGGTGGCCGAGTGGTTGATGGCTCCGGTCTTGAAAACCGGCATACCCGCAAGGGTATCGGGGGTTCGAATCCCTCCCTCTCCGCCAGCGATTCCGGCTGTAGCTGCGGGTGACGCGCGATCTACTACGCTTCCAGCGCCGAGACCGTACTTACCTTTCTCTCGCCGGATCGCTCGATGCGTATCGTCCTGAGCTCCCAGGGCGCGAGAGAAACATCCGCATGAACCGGGATGACGGAAGACTCGATATGGGCTACCGTGTGGCTTCCCGCGCGCTCCTGAACTCGAAGGATCAGCGCATTGGCCGAGTCTTCCGCCTGCTTGATGGCGAGGATCCAGACACTGTCCGGAGTAACTTCGAGGAAGGATTTACTCCAGGGTTGCTGTCCTCTGTGCGCTGAGTCCATGACATACTCGGCGGGTGTTTGCAGTTCGTTGGCGAGCCGATCGAGATGGAGGTCGGTATAACTCCCGCGGCCGCCGGTGAGCCAGAAGATTCGCTCCTGCCGGCCCTGATCCTGCCAGGCGTCGAGGCTGTCGGTCTGAACCGGGCAGGGCTGATGGCGCGCGTACGGCGCGGATCGGATGACGATGGTGCGCAGCAGACCATTCAGACAGTCATAGCTGTAGGTTGAGTGATTCAGAAGCGCTACGGTGTAGCTGTTTCTGTTCAGCATGCCGTCAACCGCAACCCAGTCATGATACGGTTCTTCGTTGCCGTTCGTGGAGCGTTCAGCAACCGCTCCGGCCACGGATGCAAAGACGCGGGGATTATTGAGAGCCGTCGGGACTTCCAGCTTGAGAATCTGCTCGTGCTGATGCCAGTTGATCACAAAGTGCAACTTTGCGATGTCGAGTTGAGGAAACGTAGTTACATCGACAGCAATCTCCGATTGCTGCCAGCGGAGCCTCTGGCGCGTGATTCGGAGCACTGGGCCGTCTTCCACGACTTTGGAGGAGATCAGGTCAGGACGGCCTATCTCGTTGCGGAAGCTATCCACTCCGTGCGACCAGGTATCGCTGGGATCGGCGATAACCACCAGTCCGAGCTGAGCAGCCAGTAACTCAGTTCCGTCCGCAGCTTTCAGAGAATAAATGCCGAAACTATTATCTCTAACCGCGATGGCTGAGGCCGGTTGCCAGGAAGGCGTGGATGGTGCGGCGCCGAATGTTTCTGAGAAGACCTGATAGCCGAAGGGCGGAAGATCGACCCAGGCGGCAAGGCGCGGATAGAAGGTGGTCATGCTCTCGGAAGGCCGGTGCTGAACCGGGATTCTGGTGCCGTCCTGAGCCTGCAGGCAGGTGATGGGCGAATGCCGGTCGCCGGGGATGTACTCAAGAAAGGCTCTTCTCCGCCAGGGCAGCGAGTTGAAGGCGAAGATCAGGCCGCCGCTGGCGCCGCTTGTGTCAACCTGCTTTGCGACCGTCTGCAGCGCGTCGACTTTTGCTGCCATGGCAGTCTGGCAGGCAGTTCCCAAGCCGTCGCGCGCATCCTGATAATCGGAATAGAGCGCAGTGCCTGCGAGCAGGTCGTGAAACTGGTTGAAGAGAATATTCCACCAGGCGTTCGCAAACTCAGCCTGCGGATACCTGCGTGTCAGAACGGTGCTCGTCAGCCAGCAGAGAGACTCGGCCTGCACCATGGCCCGTTCCGATCTGCGGTTCTGATATTTTTCTTCTCCGCACGCTGAATAACAGCCGCGGGAATGGTGCTGCAGCCCGCCGCGGATGACGGGCAGGCTGACCATGGCCGGTGAGGACTCGACCGCGCGGAAGAATTCGCCGACCGTGCTCCAGCGAAGTTCCGGCAGGCTGGGGTCATTGCGAAGCTGAAGAATCTGCTGGATCTGGGCTTTGGTGACCGCGCCCCCGTGATCGCCGACTCCAAGGAAAAACGCTCCGTCGGAAAATCCCTCGGCAAAACTGGAGTCCGCCACTTTCGGGATCTCCGGAGCAGAGCTGTCGTAGGACCTGTAAATCCTCAGGGTCAGCACGCGCGAGCCGTCCGGGCCCTCCCACCAGAAGAGCAGCGGCAGCTTCTTATCGGGCTCCTGCTCCTCCGCCTGCGGCCGCATGAAGACGTAATACCGATAGCCCGAGTGCTTCAGAATGGTCGGCAGTCCCGCGGCATGCCCGAAGGAATCGGGATTGAAGCCGATTTCTACGTCGACACCGAGATTCTTCCGGCAGTACTCCTTCCCATACAGCGCATGGCGGATGAAGCTTTCAGAGGCAGGGAGATTGCAATCGGGCTCGACAGGCCAGCCGCCGACCACTTCCCATCTGCCTTCGCGAATTCGGCTGAGGATCTCCTCGAACATGGCCGGGTCGGACTTCTGAATCCAGCGGTAGTGGATTGCCGAGGAATGGCAGTAGCGGAAGCCGGGGGTCTCCTGCATCCTGTCCAATGCGCTGCGCGCTGTGGTCAGAACAAGGCTCGAGCTGTCTCTCCAGGGCCACAGCCAGGCTGCATCCACATGCGAATAGCCGATGATGTGCAACGTGCGGCGTCTCGATGGTTGTGGCTCTGACTGAAGACTCTCGCCAAAGGTCCCTGAACCGGCCAGCGTTCCTGCGGCGGCTGCACTGCGAAGGAGAAAGTCTCTTCTGGAAATCTGTATTGGATCCATGAGGAATTTTCCGGGGCGAACTTCAGCGGCAATTTCGCACATCCTGGCAGCGGGTCCGCTGGCCCCAGCGTATTGTAATGCGGGGCAGACCGGTTTTTGCGGTATCACACGAGGTGGCGTCTCCGAGCTGTTGTGAAAGCCCACGCTGCAATTCCGGGTGAATTGTTATCTTTACTCTTGTGGAGCAGCGTCTGAGCCGAATCGAAGAGGGTGCTGGCGGCGTCCTTGCTGGCATCGACATCGGGGGGACGAAGACAGCGATCGTCCTGTCTGCAGAGCCCCCTGCTATTCTGCGGCGCGTGGAATTTCCCACTCTGCCTGAGCAGGGGCCGGAACGGGTCATCGAACTGATCCGGAAGCACTTTCGGGACTTTCTTTGTGCGCGGGAGATGAAGCAGCTGCAGCTGCGTTCGATTGGGGTCAGTTGCGGCAGCCCGCTGGACCGCATTTCCGGTGTCATTCAGGCCCCGCCGAATCTGCCCACCTGGAAGGACGTGGCCATCACATCGATCCTGTCGCAGGAGTTCGGCGTTGTCTGCAGGCTGGAAAACGACGCTAATGCCGGGGCGATGGCCGAATACCGGTTCGGAGCGGGCCGGGGCACGCAGCACATGGTTTTCATCACAATGGGAACCGGATTTGGCGCCGGCATCATCGCTGACGGCCGGTTGTATCACGGAGCCTCCGATTCGGCGGGCGAGATCGGACACGTGCGGCTTACACCAGATGGGCCGGTCGGTTATCACAAAGCGGGCTCTGTGGAGGGCTGGGTCAGCGGCGGTGGCATCGCCCAGGTTGGCATGCGTGAAGTCGCAGCGGCGATACACCGAGGGGAGCCGACGGTGCTTTCCCTGTACCGGGAAAACGAAGGGAAAATCACTGCGCGCCAGATTGCGCTTGCTGCACAACAGGGCGATGCGCTGGCAAAGCGAATTATTCATGAGACCGGAACACGCCTCGGGCAGATTCTGGCGATTCTGGCAGATATTCTGAACCCGGAGAGAATCGTGATCGGCGGGCTCGCCATGCGTCTGGGCGAAATGCTTTTGTTCCCGGCGCGAGCTGCGATGGAAGGTGAAGCTTTGCCGGCGAGCTATCGCAGCTGCACCGTCGTACCTGCGGCTCTCGGAGAGCAGATCGGGGACATTGCGGCGATCTGCGTCGCCATGGGTTTTTGAGCCCGGACTCGCATTCGTCCGCTCAGTTGACGGTCCCGGAGCGAACGCCTGCGCGGTCCCCCACATTCCTGAACTAAGGAGCCCTGATGAAGATTGCCGAACCGAGGATACTCAGCATCCCGGAGATTCGTGCTGAACGCGACCGGCTCGTCGCCGAAGGCAAGGAACTGGTATTTACAAATGGATGCTTCGATATTTTGCACCGCGGACACGTGAGCTACCTGAACTTCGCGCGCAACCAGGGCGATGCCCTGGTGGTCGCTCTGAATACCGATTCTTCGGTGAAAATGAACAAGGGAGACGACCGGCCCATCAACCGCGAAGAGGATCGCGCATATGTGCTCGGATCCCTGCGCGCGGTGGATTACATCGTCTATTTCTCCGATCGCGAACCGAGGGACATCATCGCGCAAATCCTTCCGCAGGTGCTGGTAAAGGGCAAGGACTGGGCGCATTACGTGAGTGGACGCGAAATCGTCGAAGCGTGCGGGGGCCGTGTCGTTCTGGCGGATATGGAGGCCGGCCGATCCACGACCGGAACCATTGAACGTATCCTGAAGGTGTATGCCGAGAAGGGGGAGCATGAGTAAGCGCATCATTGTGACGGGGGCGGCCGGATTTATCGGGCGCAATGCCGTTGAGCGACTGAACAGCCGGGGGGAAGAGAATTTAATCCTGACCGACACCCTTGGCAGGGATCAGAAGTGGCGCAACCTCCGTGGCCTGGTCTTTGAGGACATTTTTTCGCCTTCGGTTCTTTTGGAGCGGATCGACCGGGGCGAGTTCCGGGACGCCCGGGCCATCGTGCATCTCGGAGCCTGCAGTTCCACGACCGAATCCGATGCCGACTACCTTCTGGAGAACAACTATCGTTATACGCGGAGGCTATGCGAGTTCAGCCTTGCGAACAACGTTCGGTTTATCTACGCATCCAGCGCAGCGACCTACGGCGACGGAAGCAGGGGCTATTCCGACGACGATGCAGTTACGCCGAGTCTGCATCCGCTGAACATGTATGGATACTCGAAGCACATGTTCGACCTTTGGGCTCTCAGAACGGGAGCACTGAAGAGAATCGCCGGCCTCAAGTACTTCAACGTCTTTGGCCCATACGAGGATCACAAGGGTGATATGAAATCGATGGTGGCCAGGAGCTACCGTCAGATCCGCGAACATGGCCGGGTTCAGCTGTTCAGGAGCCACAATCCGCAATTCGCTGACGGCGAGCAGATGCGCGACTTTATCTATGTAAAGGATGCCGTCGATATCACACTGTGGTTTCTCGATCAGGTCGATGTCAACGGCCTGTTCAACTGTGGCACGGGCAGAGCGCGAACCTGGAATGGCCTGGTGACAGCGGTCTTTCATGCCGCAGGGAAACCTGTGCAGATCGATTACATCGACATGCCGCCCGCGCTGCAGGGAAAATACCAGTACTTTACCGAAGCGAAGATGGATAAGCTTGGCGCCGCCGGCTACAGGCGCTCATGCATGAGTCTGGAAGACGCCGCTGACGATTATGTCCGGAGCCACCTGAGCCATCCGGAAAACCTGTAAGTCTGAGCCTATTGCAGTTGTGAAGGGTTGAATCAGTGGGGTCGCCCTTCATGGGTGAGACCTGCTGTGATCATCGGCAGTCCGGTTGCCGGCCAGTGGCTTACCTGCGCGTCGACATTCAGAGCGAGAGCGCAATCGGCGTTGGTGACCGGGCTGACGCTGACGTTCCAGCCATCCACGACCACCAGCGGTGTCTCGCCCCTGAGATCGCTCAGGGCCGCATCGATGTGGACGGCTCGGCTTTCTCCGGGGCCGAGAGAGATGTAGTTGTCGGAATAGAAGACGGGCAGAACGCGCGCGTTACTGCTCCGGCGGCGCAGTTGTAAGTGCGTCATCAGCGCGATCGTCTTACCAGGATTGGTCAGGGTAACGTCGAGGCCCAGGCGGCCGTTGGCATCGTGACGAACGATGCTGCCGTTGAGCGTGACCACCGGCATGGAATCGAGCGGGCTCAGATCCTCGCCCAGCGCGGGGTTCGGCTTCCAGTAGAGATTGCGGGAAACGATCTGACCCTGCGCATCCCGCAGCTCGAGCTTCACGAAATACATGTACGGCAGCTCCTGTGGCAGCGGCGTGGGGCCGAGATCAATCGCGGTGTCGGCGGGGCCGTTTACCGGGATGTCCTTCTCGAGCGCTGGTTTCGTGGCGTCCCAGATATTCAGGATGGAAACATGAGCGGTGTCGCCGGAGATGGGCTGGGGCAGGTTATTGATGACCTGGAGGTGCCCGTTGGCCTCGTTCATCTGGATGTGGACCAGTTCGGAGGCCGACTTGACGGCGAAGAGCGACGAGTTGGGCTCCAGATCGTGGTGATACAGCTGCCAGACGAAGCTCGGCTGAGCGGGATTGCTCATCCAGGTCAGGATGCCAGTATCCGGAGCGAAGAGGCTGGCATTGCGGCCCTCATACATCGCCCGGAAGGCTTCCCAGTTCATCAGCTGTGCCTTGCGAACAAAGTCCGCCAGATTCACGATGCGGCCGTAGCGGGCCGCCAGGACATAGGGGTAAAGATCGCCGTGCGAAGCGCCTTTGGCGAGGTCGTGCTCCGCCCAGTCATCGTTGATGACTTCCCAGTCTTTTTCCGGCATCATGCCATGGATCGACTCGATCGTGGGAACCGAAACGCTGCCCGTCTCCGTCTTGAAGGGGGCGTCAGGGATATAGAAGGCCTGCGGCTCGCGCCAGTCGTAGGGACCATGTGAGACAACGCCGCGGCCGGCGGTCGAGCTTGGCTGGTAGAGGCGAACGGGATCGAGTTCCGGAATCATTTTGCGCAGCGCGCTGTCGATCTCCGGTGGCGGATAGCCTTCGTTGCGCGCGCACCAGACGGCGATCGAGGGGTGATTGCGGAAGCGCAGGATCTTGTCGCGCACATTGGCGAGGTAGATCTGAAGATCGTCCGGGTTGGGACCGTCGCTGGGATTGGGCTGGAAAAACTCGTCCCAGATGAGAATGCCGTACTTGTCGCAAAGCTCGTAAAAATCTTCGCTGGTGCTCTGCCCCACCCAGTTGCGGATCATGTTCAGGTTGGCCAGAGCATGCATGTGAATCTCGGCATCCAGTCGCGCGCGGGGGATTCGCTTCATCGCTTCATCCATCCCCCAGTCGCCGCCGCGAATGAATATCTTCACACCATTGACCGAGATCGTCAGCGCATCCGGAGGCCCGTAGGTGATCTTTCGGATCCCGAAGGTCGTGTCCTTCGCGTCAGAGTCTTTCCCGTGCTGGACGAAATGCAGATGCAGCGTATAGAGGTTCTGTGGGCCGTAGCCGTTGGGCCACCAGAGTTTCGGGTTGGTGAGATGCAGCACGGCAGTAGTCCTCGGATCGAAGGTGATGGTCTGCGCGCTGTGTGCGGGCAGCCGGACCTTCTGCGAGAACTGCACGTCGCCGAAACTGCCCTCCAGTTCGCCGGTCTGCGCCTTTCCTGAGGTGTTCTCGAGGTCAGCCTTCACCGTGATATCGGCTGTGGCTGTGCTCGGCAGGGGCAGATCCGTGGTGACAAGGGGGCTTTCCACCAGTACCGGACCAGACGCCGACAGCCAGACCTTCTGCCACAGACCGGTGTCGCGGTCGCGGATGGCTGGAATCCAGTCCCACCCGATGGTGCAGAGGAAGGTTGGGCCGTCGATGGCGGTGATGCCGCCATTCCTGCCCAGGCCATTGGCAATGGTGTGTTCATGGGGGATACCGGGATGTGGCTGCGGCCAGACACGCACGGCCACCACCGCTGCCCGGCCCGGTTTGACCAGCTTTGTAATGTCGAATCGGCCGCGGATGAAGGCTCCCTTGATGGAGCCCGCCTGGATGCCGTTCACCCAGACTTCCGACGCAAAATTGCTGCCGTCGAAATGGAGCCAAACCTGGTGGTGAGCGTAGTCCTTCGGGACGGTGAAGACGGCCCGGTACCACCAGGAGGTCTTGTTCAGGCTTTCCGGGATCAGATTGGGCCGGTTGTTCTCGCCATAAAGCGGCTCGGGGTAAACGCCGTCATTCACCATGCTGGTCAGCACAGTGCCCGGAACGGTGGCAGCGAGCCAGCCATGCGGCTGGTACGAATCCTGCGAAAGGACGGCTCCGGTCTCCGGTAACTTTGCGCTGTCCTGCAGCTGCCATCCGGAATTGAGTTCGATGGGCGCAGGCGGGGCAACCCCCTGCGCGAGGGCCGTTGCGACGCTGCACGCGGCGATTAAGACTGCTGCCTGAAGCGACGCAACGACATTCCTGCGATTGACCACCGCTAGCCTTCCTTCCCGGGGGAGCTCAAAATTCCGGACAGAGGCAACGCTGGCTAGCTAGACCAGCGATACCTTCAGAGCTGCTGCAAAATCGACTTTCGGTTGATATTGCTGGGGGAGCGTCACCCGCAGGTCCTCTGCGGTCTGTTTCCAGCGGAGCTTCTCCTGGGTACCCAGCAGCTGGACATTCCGGATTTTGCCCGGCTGGGTCGAGCTTCGGGTGCCCAGCGACTGGATGACGATTTCGGTGCTGGGCCAGCCCAGCACCATGGCATAGACAACCTTATTATCCTTGCTGCGCGTGAAGCGGATATCCTTCTCTCCCAGTTTGGCGATGCTGGTCCCCTGGAATGAGCCGCTTTTCACTGCGTCGGGGCCTTCACCGTAAACCTTCCACGGGCGCGTCTCGTAGATCGCTTCGCCGTTCACGCTCATCCAGTCGGTGACACGATCGAGAATCGCTGTCTCCTTGCTGTCGATCGTCCCGTCAGGCAGGCCGGGAATGTTCAGGATGAAGGTGCCGTTCTTGCTGACCGTGTCAATCAGCCAGTGAATGACATCCCGGGGAGGCAGGTAGCCGCCGTATTCACCCGGCTTGTTGTAGAGGGCCCGATTGTAATGCCAGTCGCCGATGCAGGTTTCCGACTGCCAGGCATAGGGCATGATCCTGCTGGTCAGCCCGCGTTCGTAGTCGGCGATAACCGCTTTGGCATATTGATCGGGAACCTGCTTGACGTTGGCGACCGCTTCCAGCTTTCCGCCGTGGGTCTGCAGGTTGTGGTTGTAGAAGTACGCGCCGATATTCATGCCGCCCCAGCCCAGGGGGAAGAGCGAGTTGTCGAAGTAGAGAAGATCGGGATCGTGCTGGTCGATGAGGTCGCGCGTCCGGTCGTAGAAATTCTTCACATACGAGATATCCGGCAGCGCATTGTGCGGATGTTTGGGTCCGTACAGGCGCTGCGGGTCATAACCCTGCCACCACTCGTTTCTCCCCTGGTCTTCAGTCAGGTCGCCGTCGTAGGGCACCCCGGCGAGGGGTCCCTTCGCATCAGCTCCGTGCGACGTCTGGAACCACCACCAGTTGCGGCCCTGATGAACCGTCACGCCGAAGCGGAGTCCCTGGTTGCGAGCAGCTGTGGCCCAGGTGCCAATGACGTCGCGGTGCGGACCCAGATTCACGGCGTTCCAGGGCTGATGCTTCGAGTTCCACGCATCGAAGCCGTCGTGATGATTGGCCAGAGCAATGAAGAGCCGCGCTCCGGCCTTCTTATAGCGTGCAATGAGCTCGTCGGGCTCCCAGTTCAGCAGCGTCCACTGCGGGCACAGGTCCTTGTAGCCAAAGGTGGACGGCGGACCATAATGGGCGAGCTGATATTTGTTCTGGTCCGACCCTTCCATGTACATACCGCGGGCATACCAGTCGCCGGCTTCGGGGACGCATTGCGGGCTCCAGTGAGCCCAGATGCCGAATTTGGCGTCGCGGTACCACTCCGGCGCTTCGTACTGCTGCAGCGACTCCCAGGTAGGCTGATAGGGGCCCTGGCCGGCCAGGTCGGGAATAGGCGAATTCATCGGGACGCCGTCCCAGGATCCGCCGGGGACCGGAAGCTCCGGCGGGCTGCCCCATTCGGTTGGCTTCCAGTTGCTCTCGTCCAGGTTTTCGCTGATGATGCGGCCATTTTCAAGCGCGTAGAAGATGCGCTGGTTGGCGGGCGTTGCGCAGAACTGCGCGTAATCCTGCGTGTATTTGTCGTATTCCGCGGCGACTCCGGCCCCCTGGGAAGAAGCCGACTCGCCGGTTTGCGCCATTCCCGGTAAAGCCTTAGCGGCAGCGGCGGCCGCCACTAACTTGCAGAAGTCCCTCCGTCGCATCCACGTCCTCCGTATAGCTGGAAACAAAGCAAACCGAAGTATAAGCGGAGCGGCATCATTTTCTCTGTCGAGAAAACCCGGCGCACGAAGAAAATGCGGCTGCATTCCGCTTTTCGGGCAGAAGAGGGGAATGCAGCCGGAGGCTTATTCGTTGTAATGAAGCAGGCTGAAGACGTCGTAGTCCTGGAAGCGATCGCGGCCTTTGAGGAAATCGAGCTCGATGACGAAGCCAAGGCCGGCGATTTCGCCCCCAAGCTGGTGGACCAGCTTGATGGTTGCTTCCATCGTGCCCCCGGTGGCGAGCAGGTCGTCGACCAGAACGACGCGCTGGCCCGGTTCAATGGCGTCGACGTGGATCTCAAGCGAGTCCGAACCGTATTCCAGGTCATAAGTGACACGGGCGGTAGGTCCGGGCAGCTTGCGCGGCTTGCGGACGGGAACGAACCCCGCGTTCAGACGATAGGCGAGCGCCGGTCCGAAGATAAAGCCCCGGGCTTCGATCCCCAGCACAAGGTCGATGTCCTTGCCGATGTAATACTGCGCCAGCGCGTCAACGAGCGCGGCCAAACCCTTCGGATCTTTGAGCAGGGTGGTGATGTCGTAAAAGAGAATGCCCGGCCTGGGAAAGTCCGGAACAGTGCGGATGAGCGCCTTCAGGGGCTCGCAGTCAGTCATTGCAGAGATCATAAGGGTTCTACCAGGCTCCTTCGATGCGAAACGGCCCAAGTTTCTCGGCTTCCTTCCTGTCCAGTTCGTGCTCGATTACGGCATCCACGCGGCTGCCACGCGAGCCTCTGCGCAGCGCCTGAGTCAGCTCAGCCAGCGACTCGGCGTCTCCCGCAGCGAGGACTTCCACATGGCCATCTTCGGTGTTGCGGACCCAGCCGTTCAGCTCGAGAGCAGCAGCTTCGCGGTGAACGAACCAGCGAAATCCGACGCCCTGGACACGTCCTTTGACCAGATAGTGGCGCACCATAGGAAGGCACGGCCAGTGTTTCAGATGAGGCCGCCGGGACGCAACATGACCCCGTGGCGTCCGCCCGGACAGACGAGCAAGTGCCTGACTGGCCGGAAGATAAATCCCGAGATACGCCTCTGAAAATTAGACTGATCATGGTCACCCGATACCAACCAACGACCAGCAATCAGGAAACCGCCTGCGAAAGGCGGCCGCGGAGGGAAACGATTGTCTCAGTTGCCGGAACAGCCCAATTCCAGCAATGGATGGGAAGGCGTCGGCGGAATGCGCATACCCGTTCGAAGCCGCACTGTCATTGCCGGAGTGACGCTGCCGGGCTTTCCCTTCTCGACGTTCGCGGCTCGTTGGCTGGCCGGATGCTGCTTTGCGGTTCTGATCGCCGCACCCATAAGTGGCGATGCTCAGACCGGCAGGGCGGCCTGGACCTGGGATCAGGTGAAGGCGAAATTCGAGACCGATAACCCCACGCTGAAGGCGGATGCGACCAACGTCCAGGAGATGAGGGCCGAAGAGGTCACGGCGGATCTGCGGCCGAACCCTCAGTTCAGCCTGTCGGAAGACGGCACGCAGATCGCGCCCGGGCATGGGATCTGGCAGCCCTTCGGCGGCACCTTTGTCGTGCCCATGGTGAGTTACCTCCACGAGCGCGACCACAAGCGCGAACTGCGGCTGCAGAGCGCCCAGGAAGGTACGCATATCGCCGCGTCGCAGCATCTCGATCTCGAACGCACCATGCTGTTCACGCTGCGCGCGGCCTTTGTGCAGACGCTGGAGGCGAAGGCGATCGTCAATCTGGCGCACCAGGAACTCGATTATTACGACCACATCATCGACATCAGCCGGGAGCGGTTCGCGAAAGGCGACCTGGCGCGGATCGATTTCGAGCGGATCGAACTGCAGCGCGTGCAGTACGAGTCGGACCTGCAGGCAGCCGAAGTGAACCTGCGCACCGCGAAGATCCAGCTTCTGCAGTTCCTGGATCAGAGGACGCCCGTAGACCTGTTCGATGTGCAGGGGCCGTTTGACTTCTCCGATCAGCTTGAACCCCTGGACGCATACCACCAGATCGCGCTCGAGAACCGCCCCGACCTGCGCGCGGCTCTGGAGTCCATCCGGCAGGCGGATACGAATCACAGGCTCGCGGTCGCCAACGGCTCGACGGACCCGACCCTCAGCGGCTGGTACACCTGGAATTCCTCCAATAACAACCCCAATGCCACGCAGACCCTCGGCGCCAGCGTGAGCATTCCTTTGCGGATCTTCGACCGCAATCAGGGAGAGAAACAGCGGACCGCGCTCGACATTGCCCGGACGCAGGAGGCGGCTGATGCCACACGCGCACAGGTCTTCAGCGATGTGGACTCCGCCTGGCAGCAGGTGGACAGCAATCTGATCCTGCTGCGGCCGTATCGCGCCAAATACCTCACCGAAGCGCTGCAGGTGCGGGAGACCGTGACCTATGCGTGGCAGCACGGGGGAGCATCCCTGATGGACTTTCTGAATGCGCAGAGCGATTATCGCAACGTGCAGATGGCCTATCTGCAGCTGGTCGGCGCATATCTGACCGCAGCCGGACAACTGAACATGGCCGTGGGACGCGAGGTGATCCAGTGATCATAAGGTTCAGCTTCGCAGGCTCTCTGCTGGTGTGCTTTCTGCTCACGGCATGCGGGAAGAAATTCGATCCGGCTGCGGGTGCGCCGCCGGCTCCGAAGGTGGTGAAGGTGGGCAATGCGGATGTGGTCACGGTCGAACATCCGGAAGAGTTTCCTCTCGTCGCCGCTGGGAAGATCGATGCTCCGCACTGGCTCAGTGTCACCGGCTCCGTTTTCCCCGATGTCAACCGGGAAATTCCCGTCATCTCGCTGGCCAGCGGCCGTGTTGTGGATGTTCGTGTGACGCTGGACCAGAACGTGAGAAAAGGCCAGCTGATGATGGAAGTCCAAAGCCCCGACGTTACGAACGCCTTCGATATGTATCTGAAGGCTGTTAACGACGAGCACCTGACGGACATGGCCCTGGAGCGAGCGAAGGACCTCTACCAGCACGGGGCGATCCCGCTCTCGCAGCAGGAGCAGGCCCAGGACGCGGAAGACGATGCAAAGGCAGATCTCGATGCTGCCAATCGACAGCTGAGCACACTGGGCGTTGACAAAAATCATCCATCGGACATCGTCAGCGTCTACGCGCCGATCTCCGGCGTAATCGTTGCGCAGAACGTGACCAATGCAGCGGCGGCGGGCGTGACCTACTCCGGCTCCGCCACCGCCTTCACGGTTGCCGATCTTTCCCACGTGTGGGTGATCTGCGATGTCTACGAAAACGATCTGCCGCAGGTGCAGCTCGGACAGGAGGCGCGGATCAGCCTGAATGCCTATCCTGGCAAAGTGCTCACGGGCCGCGTGAGCGACATCGGGCCGGTGCTGGATCCAACCATTCGCACTGCCAGGGTGCGCATCGACGTACCGAATCCGGGCATGCTGCGGCTGGGCATGTTCGTGACAGCGACGCTGATCGGGCGGACAAGGGAAGTCCACGCGACGGTCCCCGCTGACGCCATCCTTCACCTGCACGACCAGGACTGGGTCTACGTACCCGCAGGCGGAGACCATTTCCGGCGCATCGCCGTGCAGGCCGGAGATATGCTGCCCGGCAATAATCAGGAAATCCTGTCGGGTATTGCGCCCGGCCAACAGGTGGTCAGCAGCGTTCTGCAGCTGGAAGCGTTGCTGGAGGCGCAATGATCCGAAGGGTTGTCGACTTCGCCCTCCAGAACAAATTTCTGGTGCTGGCGTTCGGGATTCTGCTGTTTGCCTGGGGCATCGTGTCGTTCGAGCGCCTGCCGGTCGAAGCCTATCCGGACGTAGCCAACAACTACGTCGACATTATTGCCCAGTGGCCGGGGATCTCTGCCGAGCAGATCGAGCAGCAGGTGACCATCCCCATTGAAATCATCATGAACGGCGTTCCCGGTGTGGCGCACGTGCGCTCGTGGTCGATCTTCGGACTTTCTACCGTGGAGCTGGTCTTCGGCGACGAAACCACCGATTTCGAAAACCGCGAACGCGTCCTGGAGCGGCTTTCTCAGGTGACCCTGCCGCCGGGGGTGGTGCCGCAGATGGGGACGGACTGGAGCCCCGTCGGCCAGATCTATTTCTACATTCTGCGCAGCACCAACCCGGAATACGACGTGATGAACCTGAAATCGCTCGACACCTGGGTGGTGCAGAAGTATCTGAAGTCCGTACCCGGGGTGGTCGATACGAACCCCTTCGGCGGTCCAACGCGCGAATATCAGGTGAGGCTCGATCCGGACAAGCTCGTCGATTACGGGCTGAGCCTGGCGCAGGTTGAACAGCAACTCACGAACAACAACGCCAACGGAGGCGGCAGCTTCATCCAGGCCGGCGAACAGCAGATCAATGTTCGCGAAGTGGGGCTGGTGAAGAACATTCAGGATATCGGCAGCACCGTCGTGATCGCGAAGGGCGGAACGCCGATTCGCATCAACAACCTGGGCATTGTCGAGCAGGGACCCATGATCCGTCTGGGCCAGTTCGGCGATGCTTACGACCGCGAAGGCGGAAAGCTCGTCGATAACGACGATGTGGTCTCCGGCATTCTCTGCCTGCAGAAAGGTGCCGACGCTCAGCCCACGCTCGACCGTATCCACAAAATGGTGAAGGAGCTGAACACACAGATCCTGCCGAAGGGCGTCACCATTCATCCGTTCATCGACCGCAGCGATCTGCTCCATTTCACCACGCACACGGTCCTGCACAACCTGAGCGAAGGGATCGTTCTGGTTGTCGTCATTCTGTTTCTCTTTCTGGGGAATGCACGCGGTGCGCTCATTGTGGCACTGACGATTCCCTTCTCGCTGCTCTTCGCGGCCATCTGCCTCGACCTCAAGCACATTCCCGCTAACCTGCTCTCGCTGGGGGCGCTGGATTTCGGCATGGTTGTAGACGGCGCGGTGGTGATGGTGGAGAACATCGTCCGCCACCTGAGCCGCAACGAAGAAAATGGACGGCCGATTCAGCTGCGTATCTCAGAAGCCGCGCACGAGGTGCAGCGCCCGGTTTTCTACGCAATCGCCATCATTATTACTGCGTATCTGCCGATCTTCACGCTGCAGGCTGTGGAGGGCCGTCTCTTCCACCCGATGGCGTGGACCGTGGCGTTTGCGCTGCTGGGCGCGTTGCTTTTCTCCATTGTGCTCGCCCCGGTCCTCTCCAGCTTCCTCTTCAGCAAGGGCACGAGGGAGTGGAAGAACCCGGTGATGGAGTTTTTGCGCCGGCACTATCGGCACCGCGTGCGCTGGGCCATTCATCACCATGGGGTCACCCTTGGTGTGGGGGTTCTGGGCCTGGTTCTGGCTCTGCATCTCGCCTTCGGCGGTGTGATCGGCTCGGAATTTCTGCCCCACCTGGATGAAGGCGCACTGTGGGTACGCGGCGAACTCGATCAGAGCATCGGTCCGGCCGAGAGCATTGCCGTGGCAAACCAGGCCAGACTGATTCTCTGCTCTTTTCCGGAAGCTACCGAGTGCACCAGCCAGACCGGACGTCCGGACGACGGCACGGATCACACCGGCTTCTTCAATACGGAGTACTACGTCGGCCTGAAACCGAAAAACGAATGGCGGCCGGTTTTCCGCGGAAACAAGAACAACCTGATCGCGGCCATGAACTACGCCCTCGAAAAGAGGTTCCCTACGGTGATCTGGGGCTTTTCGCAGCCCATCGAGGACAACATGGAAGAGGCAGTCAGTGGCGTCAAGGGTGAACTGGCCACCAAGGTTTACGGCAACGATCTGCACACCCTCGAGGACATTGCCGACCACGTCGCCGCTGTCATGAGCGGCGTGCCGGGCATCGCCGATCTCGGCGTCCTTCAGGTGACCGGCCAGCCAGATCTGGATATTCAGGTGGACCGCGCGAAGGCTGCGCGCTGGGGCATCAATGTCGCCGATGTGCAGGATGCGGTCCAGACTGCCGTCGGCGGAACGGCTCTGACGCAGGTGCTGCGGGGCGAGCAGGTCTACAATCTCACGCTGCGCTACCTGCCGAAGTACAGGAACACGCGCGAAGCGATTGCAGACATTCGCCTGCTGTCTCCCACAGGCGAGCGCGTCTCGCTGGCGCAGCTTTGCGACATCCGTGAAGCCGACGAAGGTTCCGAAATCTACCGCGAAAATAACCAGCGCTACGTGGCCATCAAGTACAGCGTGCGCGGCCGTGCGCTCGGCGATGCGGTGCGCGAGGCTATTCAAAAGGTCGATGCGCAGATCAAACTTCCCCGCGGCTATCACATCAGCTGGGAGGGCGAATATCAGAGCGAGGTGCGGGCAGAAAAGCGTATGGCCATCATTGTGCCCATTACCGTTCTGCTGATCTTCATCATTCTCTACTCGATGTATCGCTCCCTCAAATGGGCTGTTCTCATCCTGGCAACCGTGGCCATGGCCAGCATCGGCGGCCTGCTGGTGCTGCTGATCACGGGCACGAATTTCAGCGTGTCCTCGGAGGTGGGCTTCCTCGCGCTCTTCGGCGTCTCGGTTCAGACCGGCGTCATCATGCTGGAGTACATCAACCAGCTCCGTGCCAGAGGCATGGTTGTGGAGGATGCGGCGGTCGAAGGCGCGGTTCTGCGGCTGCGCCCCATCATGATGACCATGCTGGTCGCCACGCTGGGCCTGCTGCCGGCCGCGCTTTCCCATGGTATCGGCTCGGATTCGCAGCGTCCGTTCGCTATTGTCATCGTGGGTGGCCTGATCACCGATCTGCTGATGAGCGCCTTCCTGCTGCCGACCCTGTATGTCTGGACCGCCCGGGATTCCGACGTGCTGCCGCCCGCAGAAACAGAGTTTGAAAACTGACCGGAAGAGCCTTTTAGCCGTGCAGCTCAGAATCGTCGGCGAGCCAGTCGTGGGAGTGCCTTTCGAGCACCAGCCGCACCAGCTGGCTCCGGGTGCGCACCCCGGTTCTGGCAAAGAGCTGCTGCAGCACCGCCTTGACGGAGCTTTCGGAGAGATTCATGGCGGCGGCGATGGTTTTGTTCCCCTGGCCTTCGAGAACGCCGCGCAGGACAGCCTTCTCGCGACCTGTCAGCGCCGAGTGGGGTGCGGCGGCCTCGGAGTTTCGCGCGATGCCTTCGATGACCGGCTTGACCGTGCGGGGATCGAGCCACATCTCGCCTCCGGCGACGCTGCGAATCGCCTCCGCCAGCTGAGCCGGAGGACTGTGCTTGAGGAAGATGCCCGCAGCGCCATGATCCAGAACCGTCATCATGTCGGCCCGGTTCATGCCTGCGGTCACCATCAGAACCCTGGGCGGGGACGGCATCCGTCTGATTTCATCCAGGATGGGCAGCGCCTGCTCCGTTCCCAGATCGTAGTCGAGGAGGACGATATCCACCGGACGTTCCGAAAGGAGCCGGCAAGCCTCCCGGAGACTGGCGCCGCCGCCGATGACTTCAAAATCCGGCTCAGCCGCCAGCAGGCGAACGAGGCCCTCCCGGAACAGCACATGATCGT
This sequence comes from Acidobacteriota bacterium, assembly GCA_021792135.1. GTDB lineage: Bacteria > Acidobacteriota > Terriglobia > Terriglobales > Acidobacteriaceae > Palsa-343. The sequence continues at coordinate 63,031 of JAJYVF010000029.1, forward strand.
CGATGACGATGAGCCGGACGCGGTTCTTCATGCTGGCGCAGGACCTGCGGGTGCCTCCATCATAAATGGCGTCCCACATGCTTCCGGACGGGCTGAAGCGGTCATCTTTCGGGCGGGAGGACTTACCTCTCGCCGAGAAGGATGCGAGATTCTCCGCTCAGGCCCTAACATCTGAAGCGTACTCCTGCATGGACGTCCTGACCCTCTACTCCCGCGCCAACCGAAAGGCGCTGCTGATTACGGCGGTGGCTCTGACCGTTGTCATCGCGGTGGTGGACTGGTACACGAAGTCTTTTATCTCCATCGGATTTCTGTATCTCTTCCCCATGATGCTGGTCAGCGGCCTGCTGAACCGCTCCCAGATTCTGATTCTTGCGCTGCTGTTTACCGGATTGCAGGAGGCATTCGGCGACCTTCCCTTCACGACCGCTCCTGCGCGCGTCATCTTCACCTGGGCGGGGTTCGCTGGAACCGGGCTCTTCCTCTCGGAGCTGCTGAGGAACCGGCGCATCGTCCTGGCTCATCTGGAAGAGGTGGAGGAGCAGGCAAGGCAGCGGCGCGAGGCCGAAGAACAGCTGCAGACTCTGGTGGACAGCAGTCCAGCAGCGATTCTGACCGCCGGTTCCGACGGCAGGATTCTGCTGGCCAACGATGCCGCACGCGAGCTGTTTGCGGCCGAGGACGGCGGCCTAGCCGGAAAGCGCATCTCCGGGTTGCTGCCTGCCCTGCAGGCAGCCCTCGACTCGGGGCAGTCCCGGCTCATGCGGACTGCGACTCAGTGCCGTGCTCAGCGCGTCAACGGGGAGGCCTTCCTCGCCGGGGTCTGGTTCTCCACCTATCGTGCCCGTTCCGGCAACCGCCTGGCAGCCATCGTGGTGGATCTCTCGGAGGAGTTGTGCAGCCGGGAAGACCTGAGCCTCGACTATCTTCTGCGCAGCGCCCGGATCCTGATGAGCGCTGTTTCGCACGAGGTGAGGAACCTGGCAGGCGCGGCGCTGGTCTTTCACCAGAACCTGACACGGGTAGAAGCCCTGCGTGGCAATGAGGACTTCGAGGCACTCGGAACCCTGATTCAGGGGATGGAAAAGCTCTCCGCCATGAAGCTGTCGAACCCCCAGGAGCAGGATGGGCAGGCAATCGAGCTGACCCCGGTCCTGGATGAGCTCCGGGTCCTGCTGGAAACAGTGTGCCGCAACGCAGATATCGAGCTGGAGTGGGCGGTGGAGGAGACGACGCGCACCGTCTGCGCGGATCGATACGATCTCATCCAGGCGTTCCTCAATCTCGCGAAGAACAGCCGGCGCGCCCTCGAATCCGCCGCACGGAAGCAGATCCGCGTCAGCACGGAATCCACGGACCGGACGGTGGTCATCCGGTTCGAAGACACCGGCCCCGGCGTTGCCAATCCGGATTCGCTCTTCCGCGCCTTCCAGCGCGATGCCGATGCCACGGGGCTGGGGCTCTATGTCTCCCGCGCTCTGCTGAAGAGCTTCGGGGGCGATCTCTCCTTCGAGCCTGCGGAGCAGGGGTGTCGTTTCGCCATCACCCTGCAGGTCTGCTGATCTTCCTGCCAATCCAGCCAGAGCACCGCAACCTAACGTGATTAGTCGGGTTCCGGTGAGTACCCGACGGGGAACTGAGGCGTTTCCGCGTGATGCTCCCCACCTATAATCGAGGGTGTCGTTGACGGCAGCCGATTGGGGACGGCAGCCGCGGAAGGAGCAACGGCTCCCGCGCGGGCCTGGGAACCATCATCGTGGACTCCGGCGGACCCAGTGAACCTATGCAGCGCTGCTCCCGATCCCCGAGCTTGTCCTCGCCCCTCCGCGAGGTTTGTGTGCGGGCGGTGCTGACGATGCTCCTCTTCGTACCGCTGGCTGCCTCGGCTGCACCACACTGGCGCGCCGCAGCCAGACCGAATTCCTTCGAGCATGCTCAGCGCCTGCGCGAGGCCCTGGAGGGCCGTCCGGAGCAGCAGCGCACCCAGCTTGCGTACGAGCGGGTTCTGGACGCCTACCGCGCCATCTACCATGGCAATCCCGCATCCCCGAAGGCGGACGCCTCCATCGTGGCCGTTGCCGATCTGCTGGCGGAAGAGGGCCGCGTCTTCCAGGACGAAAAGGCTTTCCGCGACGCGATCGGGCAGTACGAATTTCTCCGGCGCGAGTATCCGCTCAGCCCCTACAGGTCCGCCGCCCTGCTGACGCAGGGCGAGATCTATCAGCGGGATTTAGGCGACCTGAAGCGGGCCAGGGCGGTCTACGAGGGCTTTCTGCGCCAGTATCCGCAGAGTGCTCTGGCGGTGGAGGCCCGTGTCGAGCTGAGAACCATTCGCCGGGATGAGATTGCCGGCCGCCTGACGAATGCAGGGAGGCGCCCGGGTACGGTGCTCCGGTCCGCGATTCAGTCACAGGAGGAGCCGGTTTCCAGGCGCAGACGGGAATCCGCCCAGGTTCAGGCCCCGGAGCCGCGCACTGCGTCCGAAGCGGCGACCGCACAACTCGAAGAGAGTGATATTCCACCGCCGCTGTCGCCCACCCCGGCAGCGCCTCCCCCCGCCGATAACCGGCAGTCACGCGCGGTGAATCGCAGAGCAGGTGACATCCGCCCCGCGGACGGTGTGCAAATGGATGCGGAACCGCTCCCTGCATCGAGAGGCAGGCTGCCGCTGATTACGGGCATCCGTCACTGGTCCACGCCCGAATATACGCGGGTAGCCATCGACCTTCAGCGGGAAGTACGCTATCAGGCGGCGCGGGTCCCACGGCCGGATCGGATCTTTTTTGATTTGTACGGAGTTCGGCTTTCTCCGGAGCTGGAGGGACGCTCTGTGGAAGTGATCGACGACGGATTTCTTTCGCGAATCCGTGCCGCGCAGTTTTCGCCCAACATCACCCGCATTGTCCTGGACGTGAACAGCGTCAGCGAGTACTCGGCGTTCTTCCTGTCCAATCCGCCGCGGCTGATCATCGACGTGCATGGACGGCGGGGGTCATCGGGGGGCCTGGAGGCTGCGGCCAGCCAGCCGCCGCCCGCAGTGCGACCCGCGGTGGGGCCTTCCTTTGTGACCGAAGTCCCGCCTCCTGCGCGACCGGCAGAAGCTCTCCGCGCCGGCGTGTTTCCGGATGCAGGGGTCCAATCCCCGCTGGCCGATGTGGCGACCCTGAGCAGCCAGCCCAATCAGGTGCGGGCGACCAGGCACCCGACGACGGCACCGATTGTGGCCTCCGTCTCCGCACCCGATTCCGGCCCACAGCCCGGCTCTGCGCCCCGCAGTTTGCCGCGGACTGGGCGGCCTGTTCCGCAACCGAGATCGGCGGATGCCCTTTCTCCGGCTGAGGCAGACACGGTGGGCGTTCAGGCAAACGCGGCCAGCGCGCAGCGGCTCCCAACCTCAATGGTCCGCGCTCTGGGCCTCAAGATCAATCGGATCGTGATCGACGCCGGACACGGAGGCCACGATTCCGGAACTCTGGGTCCGGCCGGTCTTGAAGAGAAAGACGTGGTTCTCGATGTGGCGCTTCGCCTGGGAAGTTTATTGAAGCAGCGCCTCGGCGCCGACGTGATCTATACGCGCACTGACGATACCTTCATCCCACTCGAAACCCGTACGGCCATCGCTAACCAGGCGCAGGCAGACCTGTTTATCTCCGTCCACGCCAACTCCAGCTCCGATCCGGAAACACGCGGGGTGGAGACCTATTACCTGAACTTCACGAGCTCCGCCGACGCTCTTGAGGTTGCCGCGCGCGAAAACTCGGTATCCGACGAATCGATTCATCAGCTTTCGGATCTGGTGAAGAAGATTGCCCTGCAGGACAAGATCAACGAATCGCGTGAATTTGCCTCGGATGTTGAGGAGAGTCTCTACTCCGGGCTGGAGCAGGGAAATCCCGGATTGAAGGACCGCGGTGTGAAGAAGGCCCCATTTGTAGTCCTGATCGGCGCGAATATGCCTTCCATTCTGGCGGAAATCTCCTTCCTCACCAATCCGGAGGACGCCCAGGAGCTGCGGCGGCCAGCGTACCGCGAGCGGATCGCCGAGGCGCTGTATCGCGGGGTAGCCCGCTATGTATCGAGCCTGAACGGTGTCCGCGTAGCGCAGGCGGGGTCGCGGCCGAGCGCCTCGGAGTGACGCCCCCACCGGCATGTGTCCGGTCAAACCTTCTTCCCGCAGCGGCGTCTCTCTGAGTACCATCAAATGGGAAGATTATGACCCGGATATTTGCCTGCGCCGCTCTGTTACTCTCCAGTCTGGCATGGGCTGCGTCTCCACAGTCCTCCAAACTGCTGCCCCGTGCCTTTGCCGACTGGAAGCAGTCTGTCCCGGAAGCTTCTGCGGTCCCTGATCCAGCGAACGCCGCGGTCTTGCGTGAATACGGTCTGAAGCGGGCTGCCACCACCACCTACGCCTCAGGAGCCAGACGCCTCACCGTGCGAGCCTGGCGTTTCGCAGATGCCACCGGAGCCTTCGGCGCGTTTACCTTCTTGCGACAGCCTTCAATGAAGGCTGTCGATGTTGGTCAGGGTGGTGCGGTAGCCGGCGACCACTACCTCGTCTGGACAGGCGCAACCGTCGTGGACGCGGGCTTCACAGCGGCGGCCAGCAATGAGAATGCCGTCCTGACTGCTCTGGCCGCGACGATTCCGCAGCCGCCGGGTCCGGAGAGCATTCCACCTTCGCTCCCGCGCTATTTGCCGCCTGAGGGTCTCGATGCCGCTAGCATTCGCTACGCCATCGGACCCGCTGCGTACGAGCGCATGGGCGGAGTGCTTCCTTCGAACGCACTGGGTTTCAGCCAGGACGCGGAGGTTGTCAGCGCACAGTACGGCCTGCAGGGCTTGCGCGACACGCTCACGCTGGTCATGTACCCGACGCCGCAGATCGCTGCAGCTCATCTGAAGATCATCGACCAAATCGCCCAGTCGTCCGGCATGATCGCCCGGCGCATCGGCCCTCTGGTCGCTGTCGTGAGCGGCAGCCCGCCTGCGGCACGAGCACAGCAGCTTCTCAAACAGATTCGCTTCAACGACTATGTCACGATGGATCGCCCGGAGGGGTACATCAGCGAGGCCGCCAAGCTCTCGCGCCTTCTGCTGGGAATCGCCACACTCACGGGAATCCTGCTCGGGGCAGCCCTCCTGCTTGGCTTCTTCCTGGGTGGTGGGCGGGCACTGGTCCGTCTGCTGCGAGGCAAGCCCATCTCGTCCGTCTCGGAGGAGGAATTCATCTCGCTTCACCTCAGAGGGTGACGTTCGGTTGCCTGCGGCCGGGGGGTGCAGCACGGTTTTCATCGAAATATGTTGTTTGACAGCAACAACTTATCGTTGATCGAGTGCCCATTGTGGGCGAATATCCGGCAAAGATCCCGTCCCGCCCCCGGGGACAATAGCCCCGTCGCAAATCACTGAAAGTGGGCGGTTTGCGACCTGCCTGGATTTTGCCTTGACACCCCCTTTGCCCCCCCATACTATTTCGCCAGAAAGTTCTGATGGCTTTGCCTCCGTTGGAACTATTCTCCCTGAAGGAAAGGCTGCCCTGTTGCCGGGTGGCCTTTTCTCGTGTGCGCCCGGCATGGGCGCACACTGACGGGTGCAAGTCCCGTCACAGGCGGGTCACAGCGGGTGAAGCGAAGCGCAACTGCATGAGGGTGCCCGCATCCTGAAACCGAGAGCACAGGGCCAGAGC
>JAJYVF010000030.1 GCA_021792135.1 Acidobacteriota bacterium
TGGCGCTGGAGGTGGAGCTGATCACGCCGGTGGCCATGGAGAAGGGGCTGCGCTTCGCGATCCGCGAGGGCGGCCGCACGGTGGGCGCGGGGACGATCTCGGAGATCATCGCCTAAGAGCGAGTCAGTCAGCAAGTCGGCGGGATCGGAGATGACCTCCGGTTTCGCCGGCGAGGAAGAAAGAGAACAATGGTTGGACAGAGAATACGAATCCGGCTGAAGGCTTACGACTACCGCGTGCTGGATACTTCGACGGGCGAGATTGTCGATACGGCCAAACGGACAGGCGCGCAGGTGGCGGGACCGATTCCGCTGCCCACGGTAAAGAACAAGTACTGCGTGCTGCGCTCGCCGCACGTGGACAAGAAGTCGCGCGAGGCGTTCGAGATACGTACGCACAAGCGGCTGATCGACATTCTGGAGCCGACACAGCAGACGGTGGACGCGCTGATGAAGCTGGATCTTCCGGCGGGCGTGGACGTGGAGATCAAGGCGTTTGAAAAGTGACGCTGGCCGCGTCGGGCGGACGCGCCTTCGGCGCAAAAACCTGACGCGGTAACAGAAGTGCCTTCAGTGCCGGCGGAATTTTTTGCGGGCATGATGGGGAGAGAAAAGAAGATGCCAGTAAACGGAATTCTGGGAAAGAAGATCGGCATGACGCAGGTATTCGATGAGAAGGGCGAGGTTCACCCGATCACCGTCCTGCAGGCCGGTCCGTGCGTGGTGACGCAGCTCAAGACCGCCACGAAGGATGGTTACGACGCGGCGCAGATCGGGCTGGTTGAGTTTGTGAAGGCCTCGAAGGTGACGAAGCCGCAGTCCGGCCACTTTGCGAAGCACAACCTTGCGCCGGTGAAGATTCAGAAGGAAGTCGCGATTGAAGCGAGCAAGCCGGGTGCCGATGGGGAATCGGCGACGGACGGGGTAAAGGCCGGTGACCGCGTGCTGGTGGATATATTCAGCGCGGAGAAGTACGTGGATGTGACGGGAACCAGCAAGGGCCGGGGATTCGCGGGCGTGGTTCGCCGGCATAACTTCGGCGGCGGTCCCAAGTCGCACGGCCACATGTTCCAGGTGCAGGGCTCGATCGGCGCCTCATCGTTCCCGTCGCGGGTGTTCCCGGGGCAGCGCATGCCAGGTCACATGGGTGTGGACAGGGTGACGGTGCGGAATCTGCGGGTTCGCGGCATCGATCTGGACGAGAACCTGATCATGGTCGAGGGCGCGGTGCCGGGCCCGCGGGATGGATACGTTCTGATTACCAGGGCCAAGGCTCCGCCGCGCGAGCGCCGTGGATTTGCGGGCTCCGGCACGGTCGATCCTCTGAAGGCTTCGAAGAAGGCCTCCGGCAAGAAGAAATAGAACTGGCCGTCCGGGCGGACGCGGCCTCACGGCCGCAGGTATTGAGTTGAGCTGAGAGCTGTGGCGAGGACCACGGTCTGGAAGAGAAGAAGATGGCAAACATTGACGTAGTGGATCTCGGAGGACAGAAGGTCGGCTCGCTGGAACTGGCCGATGAGGTCTTCGGGCAGGTCAACGAGGCGCTGATGTGGGAGGCGGTGAAGCACTACCGCGCCGCGCTGCGCCAGGGCACCCACGCAACGAAGAACCGCAAGCTGGTCGCCGGGTCCGGCAAAAAGCTGTGGAAGCAGAAGGGCACGGGCCGGGCGCGCATCGGATCTGTGCGCTCGCCGCTGTGGCGGCATGGCGGCACGGTGCACGGGCCCCAGCCTCGCTCTTACGAGTACGCTTTTCCGCGCAAGAAGCTGCTGGGCGCCCTGCGCTCGGCGCTGGCGACGAAGCTGGCCGATGGGAAGCTGACGGTGGTGGAATCCTTCGAGCTGGCGGAGCCGAAGACGAAGCTCTGCCGTGAGGCGCTGAACAGACTCGAGGCGAAGCGGACGACGCTGCTGGTAGAGAATGGCCAGACGCTGGGGCGCAATCTGCTGCTGGGTGCGCGCAATCTGCCGGGCGTGGAGTTGATGCTCAACAACGAAGTTCATCCTTATGATCTGCTGCGCTCGGAGCGCGTGATTTTCTCGCGGCCGGCGATTGAGAAGCTGCAGGAGTCGCTGCTGAAGTCGGTTTCGAAGCGCGCAAAGGCGGAGGTGGCCTGATGGCGACGACCTATACCGTAATTCGCCGCGCCATGATCACCGAGAAGGCGCTGGGGCTGAAGGAAACCGAAGGCACGCTGGTCTTCGAGGTGGACGCAAAGGCTACCAGGACGCAGGTCAAACAGGCCGTGGAAGCGCTGTTCAAGGTGAAGGTGCACGCGGTGCGCACCGCGAATATGGCGGGCAAGGAGCGCCGCCGCGGCAAGTTTGCCGGATACCGCCCCGACTGGAAGAAGGCGTACGTGCGCCTGAAGGCGGGCGAGAAGATGCCGGATTACGTGAACAACCTGTAAGGGCAGGGCTCAGAGCGCAGATCTCAGGGCACAGCAGAGACGGAAGCCGGTGCAGGTAGCCGGACGGGCAGAGAGAAGATAAAGATGCCGATCAAGACATACAGACCAGTCACACCGACGCTGCGGTTTCAAACGTCGCTGGTTCGGGACGAGATCACAGCGGATGAGCCGTACAAGCCGCTGCTGGTAAACAAGCTGCGGACGGGAGGGCGCCGGAACTCGGGCGACATCACCATCCGCCATCACGGCGGCGGTCACAAGCAGAAGCTGCGGCTGATCGACTTCAAGCGGGAGAAGTACGGTGTGCCGGGCAAGGTGGCGACCATCGAATACGATCCGAACCGGTCCTCGCGCATCGCTCTGATCAGCTATGCCGACGGGGAGAAGCGGTACATCCTGCAGCCGGTGGGCCTGAAGATCGGGCAGACGGTGATGAGCGGCCCCGATGCCGACATTCTGGTGGGCAATGCGCTTCCGCTCCGGAACATTCCGGCCGGCACGACGGTACATAACGTGGAACTGCGGCCGGGCAAGGGGGCACAGATGGTGCGCTCGGCCGGCTCTTCGGCGCAGCTGGTGGCGAAAGAAGGCGACTACGCGCTGCTGAAGCTGCCTTCGGGCGAAACGCGCCGGGTGCTGATCGACTGCATGGCGACCATCGGCCAGGTGGGCAACACGGATCACGAAAACATCTCGATCGGCAAGGCGGGACGCAACCGGTGGAAGGGCATCCGTCCCACCAACCGCGGCGTCAGCATGAACCCGGTCGATCATCCGCACGGCGGCGGCGAGGGCAAGACCTCCGGCGGACGGCATCCGGTGACCCCGTGGGGCCAGCCGACACGCGGCTACAAGACAAGGAACAACAAGCGGACCGATGCGTTCATCGTTTCGCGCAGAAACAAGTAACCCCGAGCGGTGGGGAAAAGGCGGCCAGGAAACCGGCGGCCGGAAACAGCGAAGAGGAATTCTGATGGCAAGGTCGACGAAAAAGGGTCCGTTCGTGGACACGCACCTGATGGTGAAGATCGAGACGATGAACCGCTCGAACGACAAGAAGGTCGTTCGGACCTGGTCGCGGCGCTCGACAATCCATCCGGAAATGGTGGGACACACCATCGCGGTGCACAACGGCAAGAAATTTGTGCCGGTGTATGTGACAGAAAACATGGTAGGCCACAAGCTGGGCGAGTTCGCGGCGACGCGGACCTTCAAGGGCCACTCCGTGAGAGCCGCTGAAACCACGGCCAAGCCGAAGTAGAAGGATCAGGGTAAGCGCATGCAGACAGAGACACGGGAGTTCCGGGCCGAAGCGCGATTTCAGCGGGTTTCTCCGCAGAAGGCGCGGCTGGTGCTCGATCTGATCAAGGGCCGCGGCGTGGAAGAGGCACTGAACACGGTGGCCTTCACGAAGAAGGCGGTTGCGCCGCTGGTGGAGAAGGTACTGCGTTCAGCGGTGCAGAACGCCAACCATCTGAGCCAGGAACAGAACCTGGACGTGGACCTCGACAACCTGTACGTGAAGTCGGCGGTCGCCAACGATGGTCCGCGCATGAAGCGCATCCGGCCGGCGCCGATGGGGCGGGCGTATCGCTATCAGCGGCGGCTGTCGCATATCGTTATTGCGGTTGCGGAACGGGCGCAGGCCAGCGGCCTCGTGCAGCGCGTGGAAGGCGAAGAAGCGGGGCAACCGCTAAAGCAGACGAAGAAGAAGGCCCCGGCCGGGAGAGCGGCAGTGAAGAAAGCTGCTGCGAAGAAGCCGGCGAAGAAGGCTGCGGCCAAAAAGACCGCGAAGAAGTAGCGAGAGGATCGAGAGATTATGGGACAGAAAGTCCATCCTTACGGATTCCGGATCGGGATCAACAAGCCGTGGCGCTCGCGCTGGTTCGTGAGCCGCGATTACGACAAGCTGCTGGTCGAGGACGTTCACCTGAAGCGGGAGCTGAAGGAGAAGCTGAAGGCGGCCGGGGTCAGCTCGGTCGAGGTCGAGCGTCCGGGCAACAAGCTGCGCCTGATGATCCGCACCGCGCGTCCGGGCATCGTGATCGGCCGCAAGGGCGCCGAGATCGAGAAGCTCAAGGGCGAGCTGCAGAAGCGGACGAACCGCGACGTGTTCATCGACATCCTGGAGGTGAATAAGCCGGAGCTGGATGCGCAGCTGGTGGCCGAGAACATCGCGCTGCAGCTGGAAAAGCGTGTCGGCTTCCGCCGCGCGATGCGCAAGGCGGTGGACTCGGCGCTGCGCTTCGGCTGCAAAGGGATCAAGGTGCGCGTCTCAGGACGCCTGAATGGTAACGAAATCGCGCGTTCGGAGTGGTACCTGCAGGGGCGGCTGCCGCTGCATACGCTGCGCGCGGACATCGATTACGGTTTTGCCGAAGCACGCACGACCTACGGCGTGATCGGCGTCAAGACCTGGATCTATCGCGGCGATATCTATCAGCAGAAGCGGCGCGAGCCGCAGACCGCGGTGGGCACTTCGGTCTTCTAGGGATCAGAGATCAGTTGAGGGTTCGTTATGTTGATGCCAAAGAAAGTGAAGTTTCGCAAGCAGCAGCGCGGGCGCATGCGGGGCAAGGCATGGCGCGGCAGCGAGCTGTCGTTCGGCGACTTCGGCCTGAAGGTCATGGAGTGCGGCTACATCACCGACCGGCAGATTGAGGCCAGCCGCGTGGCCATGACCCGCTTCATCAAGCGCGGTGGCAAGATCTGGCTGCGGCTGTTTCCCGACAAACCGGTGACGAAGAAGCCGGCCGAAACGCGCATGGGCAAGGGCAAGGGCGCGCCGGATCACTGGGTGGCGGTCGTCCGTCCGGGGCGCGTGCTGTTCGAGATGGAAGGCGTGACGCCGGAGATGGCCCGGGAAGCCATGCGTCTGGCGGCGCACAAGCTGCCGCTGAAGACGAAATTCGTGCAGCGGCACGATGTGAAGGCGACGGTCGCCGTGAAGTAAATCGAAGATGGGCCAGGCCCCGCTTGTGGGCCGCGCCAGAGAGAAGAGAAGCGATGGAAGTCGAAAAACTCCGCAACCTGAACGACGACGAGCTTGCGCTCGAGGAACGCAAGACAGCGGAGGCGCTGTTCCGGCTGCGTTTTCAGATGAAGCTGGGCCAGACCGAGGGCGTGAAGAAGCTGCGCGAGCTGCGCAAGGATATCGCCCGCATCAAGACCGTCACCCGCCAGCGCGAACTGGGTGTGCAGACCGGCCCAGCGAACAAGTTCGCCGGGGGCCCCGGCCAGGACGCAGCGCCGAAGGCCGAGGTGAGCACATCGGCCAGACCGGCGCGGAGGAAAGCGGCGAAGCCGGCGAGGAAGAAGGCCGCCAAGACCGCGGCCCGGAGAAGCAGCGGCAGGACAACGGCGCACCGATCCGCGGCCAGGCCGTCGGCCAACAAAAAGAAAGCGGCAAGGTCCGCAAGTGTGAAGAAGGGCGGCTGAGTCATGAACGCAGAGAACACAACGCAGCGCGAGTCGCGGCGCAACGAGAAGGTCGGCCAGGTGGTTTCGACCAAAATGCAGAAGACCATCGTGGTGGAAGTCGAGATGCGCAAGGCGCACCGCAAGTACAAGAGGATCGTGCGCAGCAGCCGCAAGTTCTACGCCCACGACGAGCAGAATTCGGCGCGGGTGGGGGATATGGTGCGGATCCGCGAGACGCGCCCGCTGAGCAAGCTGAAGCGCTGGAACCTCGAGGAGATCCTGCGCCGGTCGGCTCTGGCCCAGGTCGAAGAGAAGGTGGGCACGGCTGCGGCCGCGGAGTAACCGCGCCGTTTACGGCAACGCGGCCTGAGACCGCGACACGCATAAGGAGAGATTGCCATGGCAGTGCAGATGAGAACGATGCTCGAGGTCGCCGACAACTCCGGCGCCCGCAAGCTGCAGATGATTCTGCCTCTGGGCGGCGCGAGCGGGCTGAAGGCGGGGCTGGGGGACGTGATCACGGCCGCCGTGAAGGAAGCTTCGCCCGACGGGCAGGTGAAGAAGGGCAAGGTGGTCAAGGCCGTGGTGGTGCGCACCCGCAAGGAGACGCGGCGCCGCGACGGAACCTACATCCGCTTCGACAGCAATGCCGCGGTGCTGATCAACGAAGCCGGCGAGCCGGTGGGGACCCGCGTCTTTGGTCCGGTGGCGCGCGAGCTGCGCGAGAAGAAGTTTCTCAAGATCGTTTCCCTCGCTCCCGAGGTTCTTTAGGCCGGGCGCGAGAGCAGAGGACAGGTTATGGCGAGTTTGAATATTCAGCGCAACGACACGGTCGAGGTGATCTCCGGCAGCGACCGCGGCAAGAAGGGCCGCGTGCTGCGCGTTTTCCCGGATGAGAGCCGGCTGCTGGTGGAACACGTGCGGGTAGTGAAGAAGCACCTGCGGCAGAATCCGCAGCGGCGGATTCAGGGCGGGATTGCCGAGCAGGAAGCGCCAGTGCACGTCTCCAACGTGATGCTGGTCTGCCCGAGCTGCAATCAGCCGACGCGGGTGGCGCACAAGTTCGAGGGCGACCTGAAGGTACGGGTCTGCAAAAGGTGCGGCGGAACCATCGCGGCGAAGAAGAAATAGGGCTGGCCGTCCAGACGGACGCGGCTTCGCCGCAACGCCGGGCGAAATGGTTGATCCCGTAACGGTAGACGGCGCAGGCCAGTCCGAGACCGGGAAAGAGAGAAGAGAGACGGAAATGGCAGCGAGACTGAGAGAGAAGTACCACAAGGAAATCAAAGGCGCGCTCCAGAAGGAGCTGGGCCTCGAGAATCCGATGGCGGTGCCGCGGCTGGAGAAGATCGTGTTGAACATGGGGTTGGGCGAGGCGACGCAGAACTCGAAGATGCTCGATCCGCTGAGCGCGGATCTGGCGGCGATCGCCGGACAGAAGCCGGTGACCACGCGGGCGAAGAAGTCGATTGCAGCCTTTAAGGTGCGCGAGAACATGCCCATCGGGGCCATGGTGACGCTGCGCGGGGATACGATGTACGAGTTTCTCGACCGGCTGATCTCGGTCGCGCTGCCCCGCGTGCGCGACTTCCGCGGCGTTTCGACGAAGAGCTTTGACGGGCGCGGCAATTACACCCTGGGCATTCGCGACCAGCTGATTTTTCCGGAGATCGACTACGCGAAGGTCGAGAAGCTGAAGGGCATGAACATCACCATTGTGACGTCGGCGAAGGACGATAACTCGGCGCGCGCGCTGCTGCGGCAGTTCGGCATGCCGTTCCGTCAGGCCGCCTGAGGGGTTCAAGGAAGAGAGAGATGGCAACTACAGCAAAACGAGTGAAGGACGCGCGCAAGCCGAAGTTCAGCAGCCGGCAGCATAACCGCTGCAAGCTGTGCGGACGGCCGCGCGGATATCTGAGGAAGTTCGGCGTATGTCGGCTCTGCTTCCGCGGGCTGGCTCTGAAGGGCGAGATTCCGGGCGTCGTCAAGTCCTCCTGGTAGGACTGGCTGTCCAGACAACGGTGCTCCTGACGGAGTGCAAAGACAAGATTGACCAGGGGTCGTACCCCGAAGTCACAAGAACATTTCCGCTGGTTCTCCGCTCAGGTGGTGCAGGTCAGGGCGGAGCGAACGGGGAATGAAGGAGACACGATGAGTTTGACCGATCCGGTAGCGGATTTTCTGACGCGGATTCGCAATTCCATACGCGCGCGCCATCAGAAGCTGGATGTTCCGGCTTCGAAGCTGAAGGCGGAGATTGCCCGCATCCTGAAGGAAGAGGGTTATATCTCCAACTACAAGACGACGGAAGAGAACGGCCGCGCGGTGCTGCGGGTGTACCTGAAGTACGGCGCGAACAACGAAGCCGCGATTCGGGACCTCGAGCGGGTGTCGCGTCCAGGCTGCCGCGTCTACGTGGGCCGCGACGAGATCCGCCGGGTGCAGGGCGGTCTGGGGATCAGCATCATGACAACCCCCCGGGGCGTGATGACGGGTCGTCAGGCGCGCAGGGAAGGCGTAGGCGGGGAAGTTCTCTGCGAAATCTGGTGAGCCTGGCCGGCTCGGGCAACTGCGCCTGCGGCGCCGTTGGCTGAGGCCGGTGGCGCTGTGGTTGCGCCGATGGCGCGAAGCAAGTTCGAACAGGGGCAGCGAAGCGATTCGCTGCGGGCTGCAGTGGAACGGCGGAGGGGAAACGAAGCCGGGACTCGCAAGCCGATAAGGATCAGAAGATGTCACGAATTGGATACAAGCCGATTCCACTGCCGGCGGGCGTGAAGTTTGCAATGGCGGGCAACGTGGTGACGGTGGAAGGCCCGAAAGGCAGGATGGTGCAGTGGATTCCCGGGGGAATCCGGGTCGAGCAGAAGGACGGGGATCTGCACGCGGTGCGGGACAACGACTCGCAGGCGGCGATTCACGGTCTGTCGCGGGCGCTGGTGGCGAACGCCGTGCACGGGGTGACCGCGGGCTGGTCGCAGGACCTGGATATTGTGGGGATCGGCTACCGCGCGGAGCTGAAGGGCAAGAACATGGTGGTGTTCACGCTGGGGTATTCGCACCCGATTGAGTTTCCGCTGCCGACGGGGATCACGGTGACCATCGACCCGAAGCAGACGCGGGTGACGGTGAGCGGGGTGAACCGGCAGCAGGTGGGGCAGGTGGCCGCGGATATGCGGGCGCTGCGCAAGCCCGATCCGTACAAGAATAAGGGTGTGCGCTATGCGAACGAGCGGCTGAAGAAGAAGGCCGGCAAGACGGGAGCGAAGTGATCGCGCTTGCGAGGCTCTGAGCCGAGCACGATCACGCTGAGCGCAGGGAAGGATCAACCGAACGGGGCCGCAGGGCGGTTCCGCTGTTAGGAAGGAAAACGGACCATGATTCCGCAGAGGAAGAGAAACGAAATCCGGCAGCGCGTGCACACGCGCATTCGCCGCCGCCTGACGGGCACGGCGGAGCGGCCGCGGCTGAACGTGTATCGTTCGCTGAACCACATTTACGCGCAGGTGATCGACGACTCGAATGGAGCGACGCTGGCCTCGGCGTCCACCGTGGCTTCGAAGATGAAGACCGGCGGGAACGTGACCGCGGCGAAGGAGATCGGCAGGCTGATCGCGGAGCGTGCCAGGGAAAAGGGTATTCAGAAGGTGGTCTTCGACCGCGGCGGCTACCTGTACCACGGACGCATCAAGGCGCTGGCCGATGCGGCGCGCGAGGCGGGGCTGGAGTTCTAAAGGCAGGCAACAGGCAAGAGGGAACAGAAAGCAGAGAGTCTGAACCCTCTGCTCTGGAGCTAAGGAAATATCGATGGCGACATTGAGAAAGAAGCTGGATTCCGGGCAGTACAACCTGAAGGATCAGGTCGTGGCGATCAACCGCGTGACCAAGGTAGTGAAGGGCGGCAAGAATATGTCCTTTGCGGCGCTGGTGGTTGTGGGTGACCCGGGTGCGGGCGTGGTGGGTTACGGCTCGGGCAAGGCGCGAGAGGTTCCGCAGGCGATTCGCAAAGGCATTGAGGCGGCCAAGAAGAACCTGGTCCGCGTCAATCTGACGGAGACGACGATTCCGCACCAGGTGCTGGGCCGGTTTGGCTCGGGCCAGGTGCTGCTCAAACCGGCTCCGGCCGGAACCGGCGTGATTGCCGGCGGCGCGGTGCGCGCGGTGATGACTTCGGCGGGCGTGCAGAACGTGCTGACCAAGAGCCTCGGCACCGCCAATCCGCACAACGTCATCAAGGCGACCTTCGATGCGCTGGTGCAGCTGCGCGACAAGAACGAGGTTGCGGCGATGCGCGGCAAACAGGCGCAGGAGATTTAACGATGGCCGAAACCACGGGAAAAATTCGCATTCAGTACTACCGTTCCATGATTCAGGCGCCGGTGAAGCACAAGAAGGTGATCCGGGGACTGGGTTTCACCCGTCTCAACCAGATTGTCGAGCGGGAAGACACGCCTTCGATCCGGGGGATGGTGAAAACGGTGCCGCACCTGGTCCGGATCGTGGGCTAGCCGTCGGGCGGGCGCGGCCTTCGGCCGCAGAAACACTGCGCCGTGAGGCGCACACATCATGCGAGTCGGCCGGTGAAATTCCGCGTCGGCGTTGAGCGAGGACATTATGAATCTATCCAATCTTCGGGCGCCGAAGAAGGCGAATCGCAACAAAAAGCGCATTGGGCGCGGCATGGGCTCCGGAACAGGCAAGACCTCCGGACGGGGCCACAAGGGCCAGGGATCGCGGTCAGGCTCCAGCCTGATGCGCGGCTTTGAGGGCGGCCAGATGCCGCTGCATCGCCGGCTGCCGAAGCGCGGCTTCACCAACATCTTCCGGACCGAGTACACGGTCGTGAACCTGGACCGCCTGGTGGAGCTGGGCGAGGCGGAGCTGACGCTCGGGAAATTTGCGGAGCGCGGTGTTCTGAAGAAGCGGGGCGAGCTGCTCAAAGTGCTGGGTAACGGCGAGCTGAGTGCTGCCGTTACCGTGCATGCGCACAAGTTCTCCAAAGCCGCGCAGGAGAAGATCGAGAAGGCCGGCGGCAAGGCGATTGTGGTCGGCGGCGCTGCCGCTTAGAAGCTGGAAGCTGGCGGCTCCTTTGGTGCTGGATCGGTCTGTTTCCGGTGCATAGGCCCTGCCGCTGACAGCGTATGATGAGAGAACCGACCCATGCTTGAGAAGTTCCTGAATATCTTCCGCGTTCCCGATCTGCGCAGGCGTGTCCTGTTCACCCTCGGAATCCTTGCCGTTTATCGTCTTGGCGCGCACATCACCACCCCGGGTGTGAACGTTGAGGCCCTCGAGGCCTTTTTCAACCAGCAGGCGGGTTCCTCGCTGGGGCTGGTGGACCTCTTCAGCGGCGGCAACCTGCGGCGCCTGACGGTTTTCGCGCTGGGCATCATGCCGTACATCACGGCGTCGATCATCTTTCAGCTCCTCACCGTGGTTTATGAACCTCTGGCCAAGTTGCAGAAAGAAGGGGAGTTAGGGCGTAGAAAGATTACGCAGTGGACGCGCTATGTCACCGTTGCGCTGGGCATCGTGCAGTCAGCGGCGATCGCGATCACGCTGCAGAACAGCTCAGGGAACCTGGTGCTCGATCCGGGCATCGGCTTCGTGCTGATGACCATCCTGACGCTGACAACGGGCACGACCTTCGTGATGTGGCTGGGCGAGCAGATCACCGATCGCGGCATCGGCAACGGCATGAGCCTGCTGATCTTCGCGGGCATCGTGGTGGGGCTGCCGCGCGGCATCGCCGACCTGGTGACCACCGCGAAGACGGAACGTTTCGGCGCTTTCACGGTTCCGGCGCTGATTCTGCTGGTTGTGGGCATGATCGCGGTGGTTGCCTTCATTGTCTTCGTGGAACGGAGCGAGCGACGCATCCCGGTGCAGTATGCCAAGCGCATTGTCGGCCGGCGGCTGATGGGCGGCCAGTCGACGCACCTGCCGCTGAAGGTGAACTCCGGTGGCGTCATGCCGATTATCTTTGCGGCTTCGGTTCTGTCGGTGCCGATGCTTTTCGGCCAGGCGGCCTTCGTGCGGAACAGCGCGTGGCTCTCGCGCACCTTCGATGCGCTGCGGGCCGGTGAACCGGCGTACGAGCTGCTGTACATGATCGCGATTGTCTTCTTCGCGTATTTCTATATCTCGATCGTGTTCCGGCCGGACGATATCGCCGACAACATGCGCAAGTACGGCGGATTCATCCCGGGAATTCGGCCGGGCCGCCGGACTTCGGACTTTGTCAACGAGATCCTGACCCGCATCACCATGGTGGGCGCGATTTACCTGATCGTGGTGGCGATCATCCCGCAGCTGATGATCAGCGGTATCCATCTGAATCACCTGTGGCTGGTGGGCGGCTTCTTCGAGCATCTGCCACTGTGGGTGACGAACGGCATGGGCTTCAACTTCTACTTCGGCGGCACCTCGCTGCTGATCGTGGTGGGGGTGGCCATGGATACGGTCAACCAGATCGAATCGCAGCTCATCATGCGGCACTACGAAGGCTTCTCGCCGAAGAGCGGGCGGGTTCGGGGCAGACGGGCATGGTGATGGGGTTGGCGCCGGCGGTGCAGGGAGACAACGCAGCATCGCTGAGGATTAAGCCGGGACCGATTCTGCTGCTGGGCGCACCGGGGGTCGGCAAGGGGACGCAGGCGAAGGAACTGATGGCGAGATGGGGGATCCCGCAGATTTCCACCGGGGACCTGCTGCGGGACAACCGGGACCATGGCACAGCGCTCGGACTCGAGGCGAAGCAGATCATGGCCCAGGGGAAGCTGGTTCCTGACGAGCTGGTCAACCAGATGGTTGCGGAGCGGCTGAAGCTGCCGGATACGTTTGACGGCTACATCCTGGACGGGTATCCGCGCACGCTGGGACAGGCGCACTGGCTGGACGGCCATATCGGGACGGTTCCCCGGGCGCTGCCGGTGATTGCGATCAGCATCCGGGTCAGCTATACTCAATTACTGCGCCGTATTACCGGGCGGCGCAACTGCCCAGTCTGTGGGTCGATTTACAACATCTACCTGCAGCCGCCTAAGGTCGACGAGCTGTGTGACTTGGACGGCACACCTCTGGCGCGGCGTTCCGACGATACCGAGGAAGTTCTTGAGGAGCGAATGCGGACCTACGGGTTGCTGACGGCTCCGGTCGTGGAGCATTACCGCGCTCTGGGACGGTTTGAGGAAGTGGATGGGGAGCAGCCGGTCAATGAAGTCGCGGCGGGTGTCATGGCCGCGGTGGCGCGCCTGCGGGGCTGAAGGGCGTGGCCATTACGATCAGGACGCCGCAGGAGATCGAGAAGCTGCGGCGCAGTGGGCAGGTGGTTCGGGAGATCCTGGAGCAGGTACGCCAGGCGGTGAGGCCGGGGGCTTCGACGCTGGATCTGGAACGGGTGGCTGCGGACAAGATCAGGGAACTGGGGGCAACCCCGGCGTTTAAGGGATACCGCGGGTATCCCTGTGTGCTGTGCACCTCCATCAATGACGAGGTGGTGCACGGGATTCCTTCGGCGGAACGAAAGCTGCACGACGGGGATATTGTTTCGATCGATACCGGAGTGGTGATCGACGGCTACTACGGTGATTCGGCCATCACGGTCGCGGTGGGGCAGAAGATTGCGGCAAAGACCAGGAAGCTGCTGGAGGTCACGGAGGCTTCGCTGGCGAGTGCGATTCGGGAAGTCAAGCCTGGGGCGACGCTGGGCGATGTGGGTGCCGCAGTGCAGGCGGTGGTCGAGGACGAGGGATTCAGCGTGGTTCGCGATTTTGTCGGCCACGGGATCGGGACCCGGCTGCACGAGGATCCGCAGGTGCCGAATTTTGGCCGGCGTGGTCAGGGGCAAAAGCTCAGAGCCGGCATGGTGCTGGCCATTGAGCCGATGGTGAATGCGGGAAAGCCCGGGGTTCAGGTGCTCAGGGACGGATGGACCGCGGTGACGGAAGATGGAAGCTGGAGCGCGCATTTCGAGCACACGGTGGCTGTGACGGCGGACGGCGCTCTGGTGCTGACGCAGTAGGAAGGCAAAAATCGAAGCGAAGGATATCGATTGTCGAAGGAAGACGCGATTGAAGTCATGGCAACGGTTCTCGAGACGTTGCCGAATGCAATGTTCAGGGTGAAGCTCGAGAGCGGGGGGCACGAGGTGCTGGCCCACGTTTCCGGGCGGATGAGGAAGAACTTTATCCGCATTCTTCCCGGCGACCGGGTGGCGGTGGAACTGAGTCCGTACGATCTGAATCGCGGACGGATTGTGTACAGGTACAAGTGATCAGGGCTCAGAGCTCAGAGCACAGGATTGAGGGACTGCAATGAAGGTTCGGGCATCGGTTAAGAAGATTTGCGACAAGTGCAAGGTCATCCACCGCCGGGGTGTGGTGCGGGTGATCTGCGAAAACTCGAAGCACAAGCAGCGCCAGGGATAAGACTGGACTCAGGGCTCAGAGTGGCGCAATGGGAGAGCTGAGCTTCCACAGGAAGCAGGGAACTGGGGCGAGTTAGCCATAAAGGCTTGCGATGAACCCCGAATAGAACAGGGCACAGGGCACAGAGCCCAGGGCTCATTCAGGCTCTCAACCCTCCGGTTCGGATTTCGGCCGGAATAACCGCTCCCAAGGGAGCAAAACGAAGGGCAGCCTATGGCACGTATTGCAGGCGTCGATCTTCCCCGCAACAAGCAGGCGAGAATCGCGCTGACGTACATCTACGGCATTGGCGATCCGCGCTCTCTGAAGATACTGGGGGCGGCGAACGTCGATCCATTCAAGAAAGTTCAGGACCTCGGCGAAGACGAGGTCAACCGCATCCGTCAGGTCATCGAGGAGCAGGGCGATGTGGAAGGCGATCTCCGCAAGGATGTGACTATGCACATCAAGCGGCTGGTCGACATCCAGTCGTACCGCGGCCTGCGGCATCGCCGCAGCCTTCCCGTGCGCGGACAGCGCACGCACACCAACGCGCGCACCCGCAAGGGACCGCGTAAGGGCACGATCGCCAACAAGAAGAAAGCGACGGCGAAGACCTAATGGCAAAAGCACAGCAGGGAACTGCCGGCAAGACCGGCAAGGCCGCCAGGAATAAGAAATTCAAGAAGCGCGAGCGTCGCAATGTGCCGTTCGGCATTGTGCACATCCAGGCCTCGTTCAACAACACCATCGTGACCATCACCGACCAGCAGGGCAATACGCTCTCCTGGAAGAGCTCGGGGTCGCTCGGCTTCCGCGGTTCGCGCAAGGGCACGCCCTTCGCGGCGCAGCAGGCGGCGATGAACGCGGCGAACATGGCGCGGGATCACGGGGTTCGATCGGTGGATGTGCGGGTGGCCGGGCCGGGTTCGGGCCGCGAGTCCGCAGTGCGCGCGCTGGCTGCCGCCGGTATCGAGGTGCGAACGATTCGCGACGTCACCCCGATTCCGCACAATGGCTGCCGCCCGCCCAAGCGGCGCAGGGTCTAACATAGACGAAGGTCAGGGAACGGTTCAGAAGCCCATCGGCATGGAAAGCGTGGTAGCCATCCCCAGCGTGCCGGAAAGACGCGGCTCTCTGAACCCTGACTCTCGCCTGATAAACTGGAAAATGGACCGGGACGAAGGATTGCGATCCGTAAACCGGTTGTCCTCTGAAGCAAGGAGAATCGAGTGGCACGTTATACGGGAGCCGTTTGCCGCCTTTGCCGTCGCGAAGGCATGAAGCTATTTCTGAAGGGCACCAAGTGCACCAGCGACAAGTGCCCGATTGAGAAGCGCAACTTCGCACCCGGCCAGCACGGCCGCGACCGCAAGGCCAAGATCGTGGGCTACGGTCTGCAGCTGCGCGAGAAGCAGAAGGCGCGCCGCATTTACTTTGCGCTCGAAGGGCAGTTCCGCGAGTACTACGAGAAGGCTTCGCGCACGCCCGGCGTCACCGGCGAACTGCTGCTGCAGCAACTGGAGCGCCGCCTGGACAACGTGACCTTCCGGCTTGGATTTGCCAGCTCGCGGCGCCAGGCTCGGCAGCTGGTGCGTCACGGCCACGTCGAGGTCAACGGCCGCAAGGTGAATATTCCATCCTTTCAGGTGAGTGTGGGCGACGAGATCAAAATCCGGCCGAACAGCGAGAAGCTGACCGTGGTGGAGACCTCGCGGGAGTTCGCCAGCCACCAGCCGGCGCCGTCGTGGCTCAGTTCCGAGCCCAACACGCTGAGCGGCAAGGTGCTGGCGCTGCCGAAGCGCGACGATATTAATCTGCCCGTGAACGAGCAGCTGATCGTCGAATTGTACTCGAAGTAATCGGGCGAGGCGCCGGGCCAAAGCTCTGCGCCGAGAAGTCTGTGTAACAACCTGCCTCAAGCGAAGCGAAGAGGCCAGGTCGCAGGACCGCGGGAAACCGCGGAAACAATTCACTGAAGGAGAAATCGGCTCGGCCGCTGCAAAATGCTTCGCGGCGTTGCCGGGCAGGAGAGGCGAATCGATATGCTTTGGAGAGGATTTCAAAAACCGAAGCGTCTGGCGGTTGACACCGAGACGCTGACTGAGAAATACGGCAAGTTCAGCGCGCAGCCGTTCGAGCGCGGATTCGGCACCACCATTGGCAATGCGCTGCGGCGCACACTGCTCTCCTCGATTGAGGGTGCAGCGGTCACCGCGGTTCGCATCGAGGGTGTTCTGCACGAATTTCAGTCCATTACGGGCGTCGTCGAAGACGCTACCGACATTGTGCTGAACCTCAAGCAGATTCCGTTCAAGCTGAACGGAGACGGGCCGAAGGCGCTTTATCTGAACGCCGAACAGCCGGGAGTGGTCACCGCGGGCATGATCGAGGCCGACGGCGACGTTGAGATTCTCGACAAGGATGTTTACATCGCCACTGTCAGCGAAGGCGGCCGCCTCAGCATGGAGATGCGACTGAAGCGCGGGCGCGGGTATGTCTCCGCCGACAAGAACTTCGACTCCGACCTGGGGATCGGCTTCATTCCGGTCGACTCGGTCCACTCGCCGGTGCGCAAGGTGAACTTTACCGTGGATGCCGCGCGTCTGGGCCAGATCACCGACTACGACAAGCTGACGATGGAAGTGTGGACCAACGGCTCCGTTCTTCCTGCCGACGCGATCGGCCTGGCGGCGAAGCTGCTCAAGGACCACATGAGCATCTTCATCAACTTCGAGGAAGAGATCGAGGCCGAGGGCCATGCCGAAGAGGGCCGCGTGCAGCTCAAGAACGAAAACCTCAACCGGTCCGTCGAGGAGCTGGAGCTCAGCGTTCGCAGCTACAACTGCCTGAAGAATGCCAACATTCAGACGATCGGCGAGTTGGTGCAGAAGACCGAAGCCGAGATGCTGAAAACCAAGAACTTCGGGCGCAAGTCGCTGAACGAAATCAAGGAAATCCTCGCGCAGATGGGTCTGTCGCTGGGCATGCGGATCGACGAGCAGGGCAACGCGGTTCCCGGGCCGACCTCGGTTCTGCCGGCCGCCCAGCTTGCCGCCAGCTACGGCCGCTTCGACGAGGACGAAGATGAAGGACTGGATTCGGAGATTCCGATTCAGCCCGAAACCGAGAACTTCTGAAGGCAGCGTCTAGCGTTTAGGGTTTGGCGTTCAGAAAAACAAGCCTGTGTGCGGAGGCCGGAGACATCCGGCTTCCGCGCCGGGCGAAATTCGAGAGATTCAGACAGAGAGAGTCGCCATGCGTCATCGCAATGCAGGTTACAAACTGGGACGGAACACGAGCCATCGCCGCGCGCTGCTGCGCAACCTGGTCACGTCCATTCTTCTGGAGGATCGCGTCGAGACGACGGTGGCGAAGGCGAAAGCCGCACGGCCTCACGTGGAAAAGCTGATTACTCTGGGCAAGCGGGGCGACCTGCATGCACGGCGGCAGGCGCTCGCCTACCTGCAGACGCGCGAGGCTGTGTCGCGCCTCTTCGACACCGTGGCTCCGCGCTACGGGGACCGCAACGGCGGCTATCTTCGCATTATTCGCGCCGGTTTTCAGCGCGGTGACGGAGCCGAGAAGGTCTACATCGAGCTGGTGGATGCCGAGCAGGTCCTCGACGAGAAGCGCCAGAAGCGTGCCGAAGCTCGTGCGAAACGCCGCGAGGAGATGCAAAAGGCCATGGCCGAGCAGGAAGCCGCAGCCGGCGAAGGCGGCGAAGAGAAGGCTTCGTAGTCCGGTCCAGTCTCAGGATTCACAAGGGCGCATTCCGATCCGGGATGCGCTCTTTCCCTTGGCGCACCCGGTACGGGCGTACTCTTACGGGTACAAATCCCCTCACAGGCTGGTCCGCCGGATACGCGGCAAAGCCGACCAGGGCGAGTGGGCAAGCGACGGCCGAGCTATCCTGACCAGGGGCGGAGGCGTCGAAAAGGGCCTGCTGCGGGCACTCCTGGCAATCCGGCTGCCGTCTACGGCTTCGGGCAGGTGAAATTTGCAGCATCGTTCGTGTCGCCCGAACCGCGGTATTTCGCCACCTCCGGGTAAGCGCAGAGCGGCCGCGTCATCAGCACCTTGTGATCCGCCGAGTACTTTGTCGCGTCTACGGTGCCAGGCGGAGCACCTTTTTCGACCCAGCCCACCAGCGCGTCGAACAATCCGTACTTCGGGCCCTTCGCTGTCGGCAGGCCCAGTTGCCCGAAGGCGCCGGGACCTGGTCCACCGGTGCAGTGCTCCACGCCGGGAGCCATGTACAGGCGCAGGAACGACGCGGTCTGCGCATGGCCCATCTTCTTCTCGACCGCGGTGTAGTAATCGATGCTGCTCCACGGCGAGATGGCCGGGTCGTTCCAGCCGTGGTACACGATCAGTTTGTCGCCGCGCTCGGCGAAGCGGCTCAGATCCGGATTGGTGGCGTCCAGGTCCGCCGCCGTCTTCGCCGCGGCCTGGCTCAGGGCAGCGTCGCGATCGAGGGTCAGGATGTCGGCCTTTGGGTCGCCGGTCACCATGTAGCGGAAATAATTCCGAACGAACAGTGAACCGGCGGAGCCGCCCGGCCCCGGCCCCATCACCCAGTCGCGCCAACCCTTCTCATCTCCCGGCGTGAAGCCGGGGAAGATGATGCTGCCGGAGGAGTCCGTGCCGCCGCGGTAGAACACGCGAAGCGAATCCACCTGCGGCTGCGTCAGGCAATCCACGGAATCGTGTCCCTTGCAGAGCAGCACATTGGGATCGAAGTGGCATTTCTCCGGATTGCTGATGATGCCATCCCTGACGCCATCTTCGGCGTCGCAGGCCGCAAGGGCCGCTCGCTGGATGGCCGGGAGCTTGAGATCGGAGACGTAGGCGCGGGGATCGGCCATGGTTTCCTGCTGTTCGGCCAGTCCGCCGGTCAGCAGGTGCGTCCAGGCATTCGCCGGCGCTCCGGCCAGAATACCGTCGTAGTCGCCGGGAAAGCGCTGCGCCTCCATCAGCGCCTCGCGGCCGCCGTCCGAACACGAGTCGAAGTAGGCCTTCGAGGCGGGCTTGCCGTAATACGCATCGATGATCGATTTCGCCCGCTCCGCTGTGAGATGGACGGCCCGCCAGCCGAAGTCCTTCACCTTTTCCGGATGTCCGAAGGCCCAGCTGGCATCGACGCCATCGGCCTGGTGGCCGGTGTCCGATCCAGCTGTGGCAAATCCGCGCTCGATATTCCCCGCCATCTCGTCGTAGCCAATCTGGCCCGCAAATCCGCCGTTGCCCACGCCGAGGAATCTTCCGTTCCAGTCCGACTCCGGCAGCCACACTTCAAAGCGAATCTCCGAGTCGGCGCTCGGGCGAAGAATTCCGGTGACGCGGCAGAAGGCGGGCAGCCCCGTGTGCATCTTGTCGCTGATGGGTTCTTCGAATGTTCCGGAGGCGACGCGCGTGACGGCGGTGATGGTCGTCGTGGGGAGCTTCACTCCGCGAAGGCTGCCGCAGTCGGCGGCATGAACCAGTGCAGGGAGAAGGAGCAGACCGAGAAAGGCAGCAGACCTGCGGCAGGACATCGGGCGCAATCCTTTCGCAATTCCGAAAATTGGACCACGCCAATATACACGAGGGGCGCGCCTCAGGCCTCAGCGCGCCGCATCTGCTGCCCGAGCCCCACAGGCATCGAGACACCCCGGATCGGGAAACAGATAGCAGCGAGGAGCGGCTCCCACCGTCCGCTTCGCTTTACTGTGCTGAAGACTCTTCAAGCACCTCAGCCCCGTTTCGCTTATAAACCACGCCGGACTTCATCACGAAGTTCACCCTGCCCATCACGCTGATATCGTCCAGCGGATTACCGGGGACCGCGACCAGGTCGGCATATTTGCCCGCGCTCACGCTCCCGATCTCATCCTGATGCCCCAGCAGTTCAGCGGCGTTGATGGTAGCCATCTGCAGCGTGTAGGCCGGTGGCAGCCCCGCCTTGACCAGATAGATGAAATCCTCCCAGTTCTGTCCGTGCGGATAGACCCCGGCATCGGTGCCGTAGGCGAATTTCACGCCGCCCTTATAAGCCCGGCTGACCGTCCTGATGATCTGTGGTCCGATCGCCAGGGCCTTCGCGGTGACCGCCGGCGGATAGGCTCCCTTCTTCGCCTGCTCCGCGACATAGATTCCCGTATAGACGGTGGGGCAGTAGAAGGTTCCATGCTGCTTCATTAACTGGATGTCCTCATCGTCCATGAACGTCCCGTGTTCCACTGAATCAACGCCGGCAACCACCGACCGCCGGATCGCCTCCGCCCCGTGCGCATGCACCGCGACCTTCATCCCGTAGTCGTGAGCCGTTTCCACCAGCGCGCGAATCTCGTCCTCGCTCATCTGCGGCCCTGAGCCGTTCGTGCCCAGGTCCATCACGCCGCCGGAAGGCATCGCCTTAATCAGGTCCGCGCCCTCCTTATAGTGGAGCCGCACCACTTTCCGTGCCTCATCCGGCCCGTTAAAGATAGACTGCAGCGGTCCGGGATCGCCCTGCAGATCCATGCTCAGCCCATTTGTCCGGTCCGCATGGCCGCCCGTTGTGCTGATTGCCGGCCCGGCCGTGAAGATGCGCGGCCCGATCACGTAGCCCGCGGCAACCTCATTGCGCAGCGCCACCGTGTCGTAGTTGGTGTCGCCCACATTGCGTACCGTCGTAAATCCGGCCAGCAGCGTCCTGCGCGCATACAGCGTCGACCGCAGTACGTGATCGGCGAAGTTCAGGTGCGTTTCCTCGATGTAGCTGTTCTTGCTGAACTGCGAGTCCAGATGCACGTGGTCGTCAATCAGCCCGGGAAGGCAGGTGGCGCCGGCAAGGTCGATGACCGTCGCACCCGCAGGACTCTGCACCCCTGCCTCAACCTTCTCAAACTTATCCCCTGAGACGAAGACGGAGGTCGGCCCCAGCATCGTTCCCGCGGTACTGTCGAACAGCCGCGGGCAGTGCACCACAGTCTCTAAGGCTGAAGTGGCCTGTGCATGCGCCACAGGAAGAGGCAGACAGGCCAGGACGAGGGCCACGCGGCGGGCGGAACGGAAAAGATGCATCGTACACATCTCCTTCTCGCAAAGGTGCGAATACGGCTGTATCCGATATATGGTAACGACATGCGTTCCTCATGGCTCCAGCGTTTCAGGTTTTTTTCGCCTGCCGTCGCCTTCCTCTGCCTTGCCACGGTCGCCGGTGGCTCCGCTGTCGCCCAGGCGGACAGCGACACCGCAAAATCCGCCGCCGCGAAAGCGGCTCCTGCTCCGGAAAAATCCGCCGACAAAAACGCTCTTCCACCGCTGCCGCCCGACGCCCACGTTCAGCAGAGCACCGTCGTCGATGGGAAGACGCTGCATTACACCGTCACCGTGGGGACGCTGCCGGTCCGGGACTCCGAGGGCAAAACGGCTGGGGATCTGGTCTATACCGCCTACACCGTCGAGGGAGCCAACCGCCCCGTCACCTTCGCCGTCAACGGCGGTCCTGGCGCTTCCTCCGTCTTTCTCAACTTCGGAGCCATCGGGCCGAAGCACCTCACCGGGGTAGGGAATGAGGGAGACAGCCCCTCCGATCCGCCGAAGCTGGTCGACAATCCGGGAACCTGGCTCGACTTCACCGACCTCGTCTTCCTCGATCCCATCGGCACGGGCTTCAGCCGCTCACTGGTTTCAGCCGACGAAACGAAGAAGCTGTTCTATACCACCGAGCCCGACATCCACTACCTCTCCCGCGCCATCTACGACTGGCTTGTGAAGAACGGCCGCCTTGACTCCCGTAAGTATCTCGTCGGCGAAAGCTATGGCGGCTTCCGCGGACCCCGCATCACCTATTACCTGCAGTCGCAGTTAGGGGTTGCCCTTAACGGTGTCGTCCTGGTTTCGCCCTATCTCAACCCCACGATTGAGCGCAACGGCGACCTCTCCCCGCTGCCCTGGATGATGACCCTGCCTTCCATCACCGCGGCACATCTGGAGCGCGAGCATAAGCTCACTGCTGAGGCCATGCAGCCCGTCATCGCCTTCACCCTCGGCGATTACGCCACCACTCTGCTCAAAGGCAACTCCGATCCGGCCGCCACCGATGCCATGATCAAAAAGGTCACCGAGATGACCGGCCTCGATCCCAACTTCGTCAAGGTCTCCGGTGGCCGGCTCGAGACCGGCGCCTATCTTCGCGAAGTCTGGCGCGAAGAAGGTAAAATCGGCTCGGTCTATGACTCGAATGTGACCATGTTCGATCCCTTCCCCTACTCTCCCGAGCAGCGCGCCAACGATCCGCTGCTCGCCAGCATGATCGCCCCCACCACGACCGCCATGGTCAATTTCGTCACCCAGACCGTCGGCTGGAAAGTCGATGCCCGCTACAATGCGCTCTCCTACGACGTGAACCGCCAGTGGAGCCGCGATGCCGCGCTGCGCTCTGGCTCGGTCACGCAACTCCGCGACGCGGTCGCCGCCGATCCCAGGCTGCGCGTCATGATCGTGCATGGATGGAACGACCTTTCCTGCCCTTTTATGGGCTCCATCCTGACCGTCAATCAGATGCCCATCATGGGCGACCCCACGCGCGTCTCCGTGCACGAGTATCCCGGCGGCCACATGTTCTATACACGCGAATCCGGCCGCATCGCCCTGCGCAAAGATGTCATGGCCATGTTCGCGAAGCACTGATCGCGCGGCCCGAATCGCCGGAGCCGGTCCGGAACCGGGTTGATTCCCACCCCGGTCCCGGTTCCCAGTTCTCTTTCGGCCTACTTCCTGTGCCCGAGGCTGGTGCCGATGATAATCTTCGGCTGTCCCCGAAGGCGGTAAGCTGAACCGCCGCTGACGATCAGCCCATACGATCCGGCCAGCGCGTCCGTGGGCACCTCCAGAGCCAGCCAGCTGTTCGGTCGTACCACGTAGGCTGGTTGTGGGAGCGGCCAGTAATTGTTGTTGGCAGGGTCGGGCTCGATCGTCGTAAGTGCCTGGTTCTCATTTACCCAGATAAAGCACCCTCCCGGAAGGACATTCACATCCTGAGACGGGTCGGTTGCTGGCTTGGGAACGATGATCAGCCTTTGCGTTGCCACATTGAGTGCTCCAGGACTGCAATAAAACAGGTATTCGCCCGGGACCGCCTGCTTACTGACCTTCGCCGCCTGATTCGAACCCGAGCCGACCGAATAGGAATTCTTGTCCAGATACCAGTTCACTCCGGCATTCGGCTGCACCGTGATCGCGGTATCGCCGCTCGGAATCTGACTGGGGTTGACGGTCCACGCAAAGTGCTCGCCAGGATACGTGACAACTACCGGGCTGGAGACGTTAAAGATCCGCTGCTGCATCGATGCTCCTTTCCCTGAAGCAGGTGAACGTTTGGGATGGATGGCAGACTACCGAACGAGAGCCCGGCCCAGCAGGTCCTGAAACTGCGGATTGTTCCGCAGGTCATCGAATTCCGGCGAATCACGAACAATGGATGCGGAGTAGCCCGCCACAAAAGCCTTCTGCAGCCACTCCAGCGCTTCGCCCGTTTCGCCCAGATCCTTATACACCACCGCTGCATTGAACAGTAGGTCCTTGTCCCCGCGCCCCAGCTCGAGCGAACGCGCCAGATGCGTCAGCGCATCCGCCTTTTCGCCCAGACTCGCGTAACACCCGGCCGCATCGCCCTGCCGCTCGGCATCGTTCGGATTCACCTGCAACTGCTGGTTGACCAGCGCAAGCTGCTTTCTGAATGCCTCGGCGGCCTTCGACTTCTGCCCGCTGAACTGATACGCATCCGCCAGGTTCCCCCACATATCCGGATCCCGGTCGTTGTACTTCAGCGCCGCCTGGTAGTCGCGCGCCGCCTCGGCAAAACGCCGCGCCTGGTACTCAGCTGTCCCCAGATTTGCATAGGCATTCGCCGTCGGCCGCAGATTGATCGACTGCTGCAGCGCCTGGATGGCGGCCGCGTAGTTGCCGAGATACAGATACGCTCCACCCAGGTTGCTGTAGTTCAGATAACTCTCCGGCGCCAGCCGGATCGCCTGCTGAAACAGCTCTGCCGCCTTTCCATACTGGGCCTGCTGCAGATCGAAAACCGCCAGCTGCTGGTAAACCCGGCTCGAATTGGGATTCGCGCTGATCGCCTGCTTGTAGGCGTTCTCGGCATCGCTCAGCCGATTCAGTCGTCTATACGCGTTTGCCAGCCCTACATACCCGTCCTCAACGGAAGGCTCCAGCTCAATCACCTCCTGGTAATCGGTCGCTGCCGCCTGATATTTTCCTGTCCCAGCATCTACGAGCCCCATGCACAGGTGCCCGTCCGCGTCGGCGTTGCCCAGGCTGATCGCCCTCTCGCAGTCGCTGCGGGCCTTGTCCACCAGTGCGCTCTCGTGCGTAATCGTGTAGCGATCCCAGTAAGCCTCGCCGAGCTCCGCCAGAGCGCCTCCGAAGTTCGGATCGAGTGCTATTGCCCGATCCAGCACCTCAACTGCGTTGCGGATGTTCTCCGGCCTGGATTTGTCCTCCAGATAGCCGCGCCCTTCCAGAAAATAATCGTAGGCCGCCGGCTCTGTCGTTCCATGAACGGCCAGCGAAGCCTGCTCCTCCGGCCGCAGCGTGATCTGCAGAGCGTGAATCACCCCATCAGCCACCTGGTCCTGCAGCGAAAATGGATCCGAGATGGGCGCGGTCAGCGTCTGGTCCGCCAGCGTCTGGCCGCTCTGCGCACTGTGCAGCGCATAGGTCACCCGATTCATCTGCCGTGACTGCTGGATCTCCAGCTGCAGCATCATGTTTGCGCCCAGCTCTTTCATCGCCTGATCCGGAGCCGCTGCCTGCGCCTTCTTCACCTGCGTCGAGTCGATGACCTGAAGATCATGGTTCTGCGTCAGCGTTGCCAGCTTTGCCGCCACCGTCGCCGAAAGACCATCGGCGAACGCGCTCAACTCCGCGCTGTTGCCGTCGATGCGCGGAGGCAGCACCGCCAGCCTCGGCGCGGGAGCGGCCTTTGCCGCAGCCGGACCACCCTGCCGATGCGCCTTCCACATCCCCGCAATCCCCGGGCGAACCGCCGGCAAAGCAGCCAGAATCCCCAGCACCGCCACGACCGCCAGCGCGTACCACGGCCAGCGCGGACGGAGCCGCCCGGCCAGCTTCGTGACGCTCCGCCCCTCCTGCACACGCTCCAGATCGCTGCGCACCGCCCGCATATCCGCGTATCGCTGCGCCGGATCCTTCATCAGCATCCGCGCCACCAGTTTCGCCAGCGGGGGAGAAATCTTCAGCGGCCCTCGATCCAGAACGGCAGCTTCCCGCTCGTTCAGGATGTACGCCGTGGTCACCGTAACGTTCGGCCCCTGGAACGGGTGCTTCCCGGCGAGCATCTCGTAAAACACAATACCCAGCGCGAATACGTCGGCGCGCGCATCCGGCATCTCGCCCTTCAGCGCCTCCGGAGCCATGTACACCGGTGTGCCCGCCTTCACGCCCGGTGCGGAAAGCGTGTCCATCGTCGCCGTCTCCCCGAAGGGATCACCACCCGCAAGCCGCCGCGCCACCCCGAAGTCCAGCAGCTTCACCTGCCCCGCCTGGGTCAGCATGATGTTTTCCGGCTTTACGTCCCCATGCAGAATGCCCCGGTTGTGCGCCGCCGTCAGCGCGTCCACACACTGCAGCGCAATCGCGAAAAACCGCTCCAGCGTCATGGGCACGCCCAGCTGTTCCCGCAACGTGGAGCCCTCGACAAACTCCATCACCAGCAGAACGTCGGCGCTTTCCTCGATGACATCGAAAATGCCGGCGATGTTGGGGTGGTTCAGGGCGGACGCCCTCTGTCCCTCCCGCAGAAAGAGCGCCCGGTCGCCCGCGGTTATCCCCTCCCGCCACGACATCCGCTTGATCGCGACCATCCGCTGCAGCTTTGTATCGAAGGCCCGGTAGACCTCGCCCATACCCCCGGAGCCGAGGCGCGCTTCGATCCGGAATCGGCCCACCGTCGTGCCCGTCAGATCCAGCGGAACAGTCGGGTGGACGGGCGGTGTCCTGACCTGGTTGGAAAAATCCGGCATGGGCGGGGAATCCTCGGGGGACCCGTTCCGCCCCATCCTAAATGGAACCAAAACCCCCAACAAGGTTATCCTTAAAGGCAGGCTGCCCCTGCCAGCCCACCCAGGAAGCTCTCGGTCGCATGTTCACCGGTTCCCTGAAGAGGTGTTCTGATGTTTGTTTCTGCCACAGAATCGGCGGTGGCCACGGTCGTCGGCATGATTGCCGTCATCATATGGCGCATCCGCGAAGGCCGCACCGCCGTCACCGTAAAGAAGATCGTCATCCCGCCCCTCGGCATGGCCACAGGCTTCTCGATGTTCGTGGTTCCTGCCTTCCGCGTGCCCTGGCTGTGGGCCCTGGTGGCATTCCTCATTGGCGCCATCGTGCTGGCTTACCCCCTGCTGCTCACCACGCGCCTCGAACGTGACGGCGACGCCATCATGATGAAGCGCTCCACTGCCTTCCTGATGGTCATCGTCGTGCTCGCCGCCGTTCGCTACTTCGCCCGCGGCTATGTGAACCGGATCCTCTCCCTCGAACAAACGGGAGCCATCTTCTTCATCCTGGCTTTTGGCATGATCCTGCGCTGGCGTGCCAGCATGTTCTTCGAATACCGGAGCCTCGTCGCCCAGCCGGCCCTCGAAATGGCGGAAACCGGCGACTGACGGCGGACCCCGCGGCTGCTCTCTTCGGGATCATTTTCAGGGTCGGTGCGGCCCGCGTGGGGAGCCATCACTGTTCCAGTTGCGGTTCTCAGCGGGCAAACGAAGAAGTGCTCACGGGAAACGAACGCAGGCCCCCGCCGCCATTGCCCCCGTTTCGGGGAACTGCTATTCTCGAAAAAGCGCGCCCTTAGCTCAGTTGGATAGAGCGACTGACTACGAATCAGTAGGTCGGGAGTTCGAATCTCTCAGGGCGCGCCATCCTTTCATAACCTATGCGTTAACCCTCATCGCGGCCCGTCGACTTGCGGCCTGGCGCATTCCTTCGTCCCGCAGGCCTGTCGATATCGCCAATGATCGCTGATGACGATCGCGTGCAGCCGGATCGAGGGGAAGGCTTGCCTGCCAGTGACTGCTGTCACGGAATGGCGAGCCGTTTCGCGCAAAATGCTGGTGCCGCTTTCTGAAGCCCCCGGCCGTGGCAGACTCTGAGAAGCGGCTCTCATCCGGACAGACCGGAACGCCGGCTTCGGGGGAGAAGGAGGTATTGCAATGTCTTTTGCGCTGAATACGAGCGCCTTTCGGAACGGTGGCGAAATACCGTCCCGGTACACATGCAGCGGCAGTGACATCTCCCCCGCACTGAAGTGGAGCGGTTCCCCGAAGGGCACCCGCTCGCTGGCACTCATCGTCGACGATCCGGACGCCCCCATGGGCACATGGACACATTGGCTGATATGGAATATTCCCGCGCAGCCGCCATCTCTGCCGGGGGGAGTGCCGGCGGACGGTGAACTGAGGAATGGCGCACGCCAGGGCAGGAATGACTTCAACCGCCTGGGCTACGGCGGCCCGTGTCCTCCTCCGGGAAAAGCCCACCGGTATTTCTTTCGAATCTGCGCTGTCGATACTCTGCTGGAGTTGAAGCCCGGCGGCAGCCGATCGGATCTCGAACGCGCGCTGAAGGGTCACGTCGTGTCTCAGGCGGTCTGGATGGGCACCTTTCGCCGTTGAGACAGAACCTCAGGGCGGGACAGACCCTGCTCCGGGAATGGCGATGCCTCGCCGTCCCGACCGGTAATTCGCCTGCCCCGGATGCATTCTCATTGCGCCGAATTCCAGCCATACCAGCTATGCCGAAGAGCCGTCGAAGCGCAGCCACTCCCTCATGCGTTCAGGCCTGGCCCCGATGCGCATCGCAGGCCCCGGTGGATGGACCGGTTGCAGATCCCACGCACCCGATCCCGCGGGTAAGAGGCGGAATTCGCGGCTGGTATCCCGCAGGTCGGCCTTTACACTGTCGGGAAACGCGCCGGATTGCCGGGCAGTCTCCCACGCAGAGACAACAGCCAGAATCCGTTGCGTGTCAGGGCCGATCTGCGGAAGATTTGCGGAACTCTGTTTGGCCTGGCTGTCAAAGCTGGCCGCCAGCGCGAAGCCGGCGTCGTATCCGGCGGCCCTCGCGCACAGCCACTCGACGTCTGCCTGGCTGGTATCCTGGCGAAGCGAAAACCAGCCGAGCATACGGGGTAGCAGATTCCGCGTGAAGAATAGCTGGTTCTTCATCCGATAGAGCGTCTGGCTCTGGCGGAAACCGGCATACCACGGCTCACCCCAGTTGTAGCGGGTTGCGATGTGCCAGGTAAAGTGGTGAGCGTTGCTGGCATCGTTGATGATATGACCGCGCAAGTTGGGCGGAAGGGCCTTGTACCACGCTTCGCTAAACAGGACGCAGCCATATTGACCCATACCGGTCGACCAGTTGCCCTCCAGACCATCGAAGGAAAGCTGTTTTGCTTCTGTATGCGCGCAGAATGCCGCAATGTTGCGTGCGATGTCCTGGGCCAGGGAGGTGTCGGTCAAAAACACCTTGTAGTCATGGTCCATCAGCTTGCCCACACCCTCCCCGCCCGGATGAGCAGTGGCATGTGTCCCCCAGGCGCCACGCTCGCAGTTCAACAGCCGCCACGGAGCTTCCGCCGAGATTCCGTCGTAGCGGATGAGTTCCTCTTCGATGACGACCGTGCTCATCGGGGTCTTCTTTCGAAACCATTCCGCATCGGCGACCGGGATCTCTGTTTGTACAGCGTCGATCGCCGCAGTCAGCCGGCTGGCGCCGGTGCGTGCCAGCCGCGGGTCCGGTTTCGGCGTTACATAAGGATCATTGGGAGTAACGAAATTGGAGAGTGTATGAAATCCGAGGCCAATGCCGGCCTGGCGCGCCTTCGCGACGCACTCGCGAAAGCCATCCCACCCATTCGGAAACAATTCCGGCTTGAGTCTGAAATGCCCCCAGGTTGAGAACGGAGAGCTCTGGTAGAGGTACCGGAGCCCGGCTTTCTGCGTCATCCGGATCGCCAGATCGATCGTTGCTTCCCCGAAATCAACGATCAGATAGGATGCGGTTGCATGGGAGTCCATCTTGGCCCACTTGCCATCCAGAATCGGGTGGGGCAATCCCTCCGCGACTTCGATTTCCCCAATGACCGGCAAAGCTCCCTCTTCCGGGCAGGCAAACAATGCGATCTTGCTGCCAATGACTCCTCCGTCCTGAAACGGCGGGGCGGTGAATTGGTCATTGCCCCAGTTGGTGAACGTCCGCGGACCGGTCCGGTTTCGGCAATACGCCTGCAGGGTGCTGCCGAAGTCCGCGTGTTGGGCGGTATCCCCGCGCCATAACTGCTGCTGCCTCAATTCTTCGGGAAGGTCGGGATAGATGCCCGGATCGTCTGCCAGGACTCCTTCGGGCTCAATGTCGCTTTCCGCGGAAGGATATCCTCCCAGTGTTCTGGCATTCAGTGCCTGGATGCCGATGGCAAAATCGGAGTTGCGTGCGACCCCCACGATTTCTCCAACCAGGTCGCCGACGCTCGTCGCATACGGGCCCCACAGCACCAGCTCCACGGGCTGTACCGCGTGCAGTTCGATTAACTCGAATCTGACGTGCGTCGGCTTGGCCTGCACGGCCACGACCGCAGCTCCGCCAACCGCCTCGTAGGCGAGCTTCACCCTGGTTCCCGGATCGTTCCAGCTTGCGCGGCTTGGTGCATAGATCTTTCCCGCAATCCGCAGGCTCAGGAGAGGAGACGGCTGCTCGGGCGCCAGAAGATTGCGAGTGTCGACCGTGATCGCGCTGACGGCTCCGCTGGTGTCGATCGTGAAGTTCGATCTCCCGCATCGCAATGTAAGCGTCCTGGAAGAGGATGCAGCGGCAGCGTCGGAATGTCTGCCAGCGCCGTCACGGGCCGGCTGATAGCCGAAGAAAGCCGCACCGCCAGCACCGGCGAGCAGGCGCCCGAACTGGCGCCGATCCATGTCGCAGGCCCCGCCGTGAAGATCGCCTGCGAGGTCGTGATTGCCGCCGGGAAGGGAATCGGCGTTCTGTGCCATGTTGTTGCTCCATCGATTCGAAAACAACGGAATGGATCGCGGCCCGCCTCGGACATCTTCCCCGTTCCCTGTGTGCGGGAACCTCGCCGGCAGCAGTCCCCGGCAAGGCCGGGGGAACTCCTGCTTCGTAAAGAAAAACCAGTCCGGCGGGGGAATTCCACGAGGGCGCGATCCGGAGTGGCGCGAACTCGATCAGATGTCCGTTGAAAGATCCGCGGATCTGATCACTATAGGATTTTTATCTTTGCTTTTTTGCACATTGTGTCTTACGCTGTTGCAATATTTTCGGTTCAGTGAGAGTCGGGCCCATGAAATGCAGACTTCCGCATCATCCCCAGACTGGTGCGGGAGTGCAGTCCCCAGAAGTCAATGATTCGAGTTCGGAGGCAATATGGGTAGGATTACCTTATGGGGATTCGCTCTCGGGATGTTCCTGCTGTGCGTGTGCTCTGGTTCCCCCGGATGGGCACAGCAGATCACAGGAGCAATCACAGGCTCGGTGGTGGACGAGGCCGGTGCGGCGATCAACGGCGCCACCATCACCGTAACTGACCTGGAGCACGGCACAACCTACACCACAAAAACCGCAAACGGCGGCATCTATATTTTCCCGCGCATTCCGATCGGCAATTATCAGGTGCAGGCGGAAGCCCAGGGGTTTCAGACAGCGGTCGAATCCCACCTGACTCTGGTCCTGAATCAGACAGCCCGCATCGACTTCAAAATGAAGGTCGGCGCCGTCACCCAAACGGTGATCGCCACCACTGAACTTCCGGAGTTGCAGTCGGATACGACCCAGGTCAGTACCCTCATCAACTCCCGCACCGTCACCAACATCCCCCTCGCGACGCGCAATTACGTTGAGTTGACGCTTCTGTCCCCGGGAAGCATCAATCCGGACAATGCCAACATGAACACGGGGGATAACACGGCGAGCGGCGGACGCCCCTACATCAACGGGAACCGGGAGCAGTCCAACAACTTCATCCTCGACGGGATGGATAACAACCAGACCTCCGATAACCTGCTGGCCTTTACGCCATCTCCCGACGCCATTCAGGAATACAACCTCATTACCTCCAATGCCCCCGCGGAATTCGGCAACTTCCAGGGCGGGATCATCAATGCTGCGATCAAGTCCGGGACGAACCAGTTCCATGGCGATGTGTGGGAGTTTTTCCGCAACGACGTTCTGAACGCCAACCAGTGGGAGAACAAATTCCTCGGCCCCGGCAATGAGCTCCCGCGCGAAGCGCTGCGCTGGAACATGTATGGCTTCACGATCGGCGGCCCGATTATCAAAAACAAGCTCTTCTTCTTTGCCGATTATCAGGGACAGCGCTTCGACCACCCAGCAAGCAGCAGCTTTCTCACCGTCTTCACGAACGCAGAGCGGCATGGCGATTTCAGCCAGCTCCTGCCGGGCACGCAGCTCAGGAATCCAATAACCGGAAAGCTCTATCCCAACAATCAGATTCCGATGTCGCAGATAGATCTGGTCGCCAAAAACCTGTTTGCGTCCAGCTTCTATCCCACCCCGATCAACAACAATCCAATTAACAACGCAGTCAATGTCAACACCCAGGCCTACAATACCGATCAGGGCGATATCAAACTTGACTACAACATCACCCCCAACGATCACTTTGAAGGGCGCTACTCGCAGGAGTATCAGGATGACCCCGGCAGCAATTCGCTGCTGATTCTGGGTAATAGTTTCGCGCATGCGCCCATTCACAACGTGGTGGGCACGCTGACCCATACTTTCAGCCCCACTATTCTGAACGAACTGCGTCTCGGCACGAGCTGGATTACGCTGAACAATGGTACCAGCTTCAATTCGAAGATCGGAAACCTGGGAGACCAACTGGGGATTGCCAACGCCAATACCGCCGGGCCGGGCCTGCTGCTCCTTGGATTCGGCGGCGGCAGCAATGCCTCGGTCAATGCCGGCACCATTCTCACGAACATCGGCAGCAGTGTAGTGAGTCAGGATTTTGCCGATACGGTAATTCAGTTCGACGACGGCCTGACGGTTACCCACGACAAGCATGTCCTCAAATTCGGCTACCAGATGTGGCGGTACCGGATCAATACCTTCTACAGTGGTAACAGCGGCGAATACGGATATATCGCGTTCGGCGGCAATTTCAGCGGCGATCCGGGTGCTGATTTCTTCCTGGGCTATCCGGAACTAACAGGGAAGGGCGTGAGCTCAGGTGGAAGCTGGCACCAGATGTCCTGGACGCTGGCCGGATACGCTCAGGACGACTGGCGCGCGACCCCGACTCTGACGCTGAATCTCGGATTGCGGTACCAGGCATATACCCCCTGGGTCGAGTTGAACAATCGCCAGGACAACCTCAATCTGATCACCGGCCAGCTTGAATA
This sequence comes from Acidobacteriota bacterium, assembly GCA_021792135.1. Lineage (GTDB taxonomy): Bacteria > Acidobacteriota > Terriglobia > Terriglobales > Acidobacteriaceae > Palsa-343. The sequence continues at coordinate 32,684 of JAJYVF010000030.1, forward strand.
TGCCGGAGTCAACGGGAACAGCCGCTCGCTCTATAACTCTGTCTACGGAGAAGCTGCCTTCGAGCCGCGCTTCGGCTTTGCGTGGTCGCCGCAGGCCCTGCAGGGCAAGATGGTCGTTCGTGGCGCTTACACCATTTCCTCTTACCTGGAGGGGACCGGAACCAATTTGCGCCTGCCGCGCAATCCTCCCTTTACTCCCACAGAAGTGACGGCTCAGTACAGCACTCCGGTGGACAGGACCCAAAGCGGACCGGGTGGCCAGGTTGCCAGCGATCCGTTCAAGGGCGCGGTCATGTACGTCTGGGATAAAACTGTTCAGCCGGCCATGGATCAGCAGTGGAATTTCACGATCCAGAATGCGCTCACGCCCACGACCACCATTCAGGCGGGTTATGTCGGTGAGCACGGAACCCACCTGATGGTTCCCACTCCTTACGCCCAGAAGCGGCTGGTCAACGGTAAGGTTGAACCCGGACTTTATTTCCAGGGCAACCCCACTCTCCTGGCCGATATCTCGACGGTTTCGGGAACGGCCTCCACAGGCTACATGCACTACGACGCGTTGCAGGCTGTTCTGCAGCAGCACCTTTCCAATGGCCTGGAAGGCCAGGTGGCCTACACGTGGTCGCACTGCCTGACCAACAACAGCGGTTATTACGGTAGCTGGGGAGGCGCCAGTGGGACCACTACGGCATCGCCGTACTACCAGAATCTCTATAATCCCGCGGGCGACTACGCCAGTTGCTATTACAATGCCACGCACATCCTCACTGCCTATGCCACCTATAATCTGCCAGTGGGACGGGGTCAGAAGTACGGTGCGGGCATGAACCGGGTAGAGAATGCGGTGATCGGCAACTGGCAGGGTTCTGCAATCCTTCAGATGCATAGCGGCTTCCCGCTGGCGGTGTATAACTCGGACGATCCCTCGGGAACCGGTTCCCGCGGTCCTCGTCCGAACTGTGGAGCCCAGCAGGTCTTCGGACGCAAGAAGAGCTTCAGCTCCGGAGGTGCTTACCAGGGCTATCAGTGGATGAGCCCCCTGGGATTCTCAGAACCGGCGCCTGGTACGTTCGGCAACTGTCCGGCTCAGGGTCCGGACTATGGTCCTGGTTTCGAAGACACCGATCTCGGGGTCATGAAGAACTTCCACGTCACGGAATCGAAGTACGTGCAGTTCCGAACCGATTTCGTGAATGCCTTCAACAACGTGCAGCTCGGACATCCGGATACCAACTATCAATGTCCTTATGGTCAGGCCTGCAGTTCCGGTACCTTCGGCCTCGTCAGCACATCACAACCTGCAAGAAACATTCAGTTCGCTCTAAAGTTCTATTATTAGCTGCGGCTGATATGCTGAGGGCGGGCGCTGATCGCGCCTGCCCTGTTGTCTACTATGTGTAAATATCCCGGGTCTGTTCTTCTCGCTCTTCTCGCATCTGCTGTGTGCGTTTCCTCGATGGCCCAGGCTCCCGGCAGGGAACCTGCCGCTGCGCAGAGCGCGGCCGAACATGTGGCTTCTCTTGCCGAAAGCGGACGTTGCTCCGAGGCCCTTCCCGCGCTGGCGAAAGAGGCTGCACCGCTCAAAGACAAAGATCTGCAGAGAAGGATGTACCTGGACGGCGCTCGCTGCGCCACCTTGCTGGAGCGGTGGGGGCAGTTGCTGGACTTCGTGCGGGCGCTGAATCGCCGTTTCCCTGATGATCCTGATGTGCTTTACGCTTCCATCCACGCCTACTCCGACCTTTCGAGCCAGGCGGCGCGGGAACTGGCACAGACAGCGCCCACCTCGATCCCCGCGCTCGAAATGGATGCGGAAGTGAACGAAATGCAGGGCAGATGGGACCGGGCGGAGCAGGACTACCAGAAGATTTTGCAGAAGAATCCGCGTTATCCGGGGATTCACTTCCGTCTGGCGAGGCTGCTTCTGTCGAAACCCAATCCCGCGCCGGATTTCCAGGAACAGGCAAAGAAAGAGCTGCAGGAAGAACTCGAGATCGATCCATCCAATGCGGGAGCAGAATACATCTCGGGCGAGCTGGCGCGGCAGACGAAGGACCTGCCTGCGGCGGTCGAATACTTCACCAGGGCTACAAAGCTGGATCCCACGTTCGGCAATGCGTATCTCGGATTGGGCATGTCGCTGCTGGCCGAGAAAGATTACGAAGCGGCGATCGCTCCGTTTGAGACGGCGGTTAAGCTCCAGCCCGGGAATCCAGCTGCTCACTACGGCCTCGCTACGGCCTACGCACGCACAGGACATAAAGAGGCCGCGGAACGTGAATTCGCCCTGCAACAGCAGGCCGCGCAGCGCCAGAATGTCCAGGAGGGCGCGAATTCGCAGTGAGCCGTTTTGCAGCAGCCTGCCTGTCATTGTCGCGCCGAACGTTTCTTCGTACCCTCTGCGGGGCGGCCGGAATTGCCACTCTGGGGCGCTACGGTGAGGCGGCCCTGGCGGGCTCCTCATATCCCTTCGTGCAGGTGCCCGCTGCGAGCAGCGGCATAACATGGGTCCACACCGCCGGCAAATCCCCTCAAAAATATCTGCCGGAAACCACCGGTGCCGGTTGTGCCTTTCTCGATTACGACAACGATGGGTGGATGGACATCTATCTGGTCAACAGCGGTAAGTGCGACTTCTATAAGCCCAATCCGCCGTTACGCAATGCTCTTTATCGTAACAACCGGGACGGGACCTTTACGGATGTTACAGAGAAAGCAGGCGTGAGCGCCGGTGGTTTCGGACAGGGGGTTGCGGTAGGCGACTATGACGGAAACGGCTTCCCGGACATTTATGTCACCCAGTATGGAAGAAGCATTCTTTATCACAACAACGGGGACGGAACCTTCACCGATGTGACGGAGAAAGCGGGCCTTGCAGCGCCCGGATGGTCTTCGAGCGCTGTGTGGTTCGACTACGATAATGACGGCCGCCTCGATCTTTTCGTCTGCCAGTTTGTGGAGTTCAGCAAGGCGAAGAACCTCCCCTGCTTCACCTACAACAACAAACCCGGATATTGCATTCCCCGCTACTACAAGCCGACTCCCAGCTGGCTCTTTCACAACAATGGCGACGGTACGTTTACCGACGTCAGTAAGTCATCGGGAATCGCACAACACCTCGGCAAGGCCTGGGGTGCTGTTGCCGCCGATTTCAACAATGATGGGAGAATGGATCTCTTCGTCTCCAATGACACCGCGCCGAACTTCCTCTTCATGAATCGGGGTAACGGCCGCTATGAGGAGATAGCCGCGCTTGCCGGGGTGGCGTTCAGTGATACGGGCCGGGCTCGTTCAGGGATGGGTGTAGATGCCGCCGATGTTAACCAGGATGGATGGGTCGATCTCTTTGTCGCTAACATCGACCATGAGAGATATTCGCTTTATCAGAACAATCACGATGAGACGTTTGACGATCAGGCTGAAACCACAGGGATTGGCGCGGCCACGCGCCTGATGAGCGGCTGGGGGCTCAAATTCTTCGACTATGACAATGACGGCAACCTTGATCTGTTCGTGGTCAATGGCAATCCCGACGATCAAATCCAGACGATCGAGAAGGATGTCACCTATCGCGAGCCGATGCTGCTGTTTCATGGTGACGGAAGGACACTGCGCAATGTCAGCGCCGAGAGCGGGCCTCTGTTCTCCCGGGATCTTTCGGGGAGAGGCCTGGCCATCGGTGACTTCGACAACGACGGGGCAGTGGATGTGCTCGTATCCGTCAACGACGCTGCGCCGCTGCTGCTGCGTAACACTGCCGCTGGAGGGAACCACTGGCTTGGGATCAGGCTCGTCGGCAGAAAGTCGAACCGCGATGCAGTCGGCGCCCGCGTCACCTGGCAGGCGGGCGACCTGAGGCGCAGCAGGATGAAAGTGGGCGGCGGAAGCTACTTATCATCGCACGACCCACGCATGGTTCTCGGGATCGGCAACCGGACGAGAATTGACTGGATCGAGGTGAGATGGCCGGAGCCGGGCGGCGAAACGGAAAGATTCACGGCGCCGCCGATCGACAAATACATCACCATCGTCGAAGGCCAGGGTATCCAGTCGGCGTGAGTTTTGCCCGATCATAGAGGCCCACCAGAACAGCTTCGCAGTGCGACTCGCCGTCGGTTGTCGTATACCGAGTGCCGCTGTCCCGGTTCACCCTTCCAGTTGCGGCGGCCTTTCTGCTGGCGCTCCTCAATATAGCTGCGGAGCTGATAGCCTTTTACCCGTTCCACCAGTGTGCCCGGGTGATGCCCCCTGTCGGCCACCACCTCTTCGATACCCTGTAAGGCCTCCGGCGTTGCCGGAAGGTGCTTACAAGATAGCAGGGCTAGTTGGTGTCTTTCTCTTCATGCTGCCGGCCATCGTTCTGTCCGGTTTCGAAATCCCAATTGCGTAGATGCCTTGTGCAATACATCACGCTGCCTGGTCCATTGCGATATTCTCTGATCGTCTTGCGGAGCAGTTTTCTGCAGAGTGGAAGCCCGTCGCTCTTCGGGACGCAATAATGGCCATCACTCACGATTGGACTGATCTCCACGATCGTGGCCAACAACCTGTTCCGTCGACGCCCCGCTTGATTGCTTGATTCTCGCTATATCTGCCGAAACGGGCACGGACCCTGGATTTGGCAAGGCGGGTCCGAGGAGAGCAATTGCAGTTGCCGACTCAAAAAGGCTGCTGCGCCGAATAATATGTCACCTGCCGCAATGGAATGCTGCACTCTGAACCAGCGTACTGGAGAACGCTATTCTCTCCCTGTCCCGACGACCAGTGAGTTGGCCTCGGCGTCTATATTCCCGTAGTCACGCTTTACGGATGGTCTGAGCCCGAAGTGGAGTGTGTCGGCGTGATGGCGGGGGGCACGACTGGAGACGCCAGTCCTACATCGATGTACCAATTCTCGGTTCCGGCGGACCGCCTGCGCGAGATGACCTCTTCCTGCAAAGCGAACATGCCGGGCAGGAGATTCTCGGACGCGTGGGGCTCGTTGCGAAAGTCCATGTAAGCAAGATTGTGACCGTAAGGCCGCCAGTTTGGTTCCCCCTGCGCAACCGGATGGCCGATACGGGCGAAGCCCGTAAAGTAGTTCATAATCGCCTCGGAAAGCGCTCTCTCCTGTAGGTCATTAGGCGGCTTCGGCCAGGCTTTGGGAAGAACTTCGCTGGAACCGATGTTCCCGAATTCGTAGGGCAACTCGCTTCCGTGAAAGGCTTCCAGGTGCTCCGCAAGCTCGGCGGGGTAGTAATGGTCGAAGAAATACAGGTAGGCCGGAACCCCCAGCCGTGTTTGCGCGCGCGCCAGGCGTACGGCGCTCCACCCATAGAAACCGTCGCGGGCAGCATCGAGGGCGCTTCCTTCTATGTTGGTGCCGGGATACAGCTTCAGATACTGGTCAGCCATGTCTCCGTAGATTCTCCGCACCATTGCGGTGTACTCAGCCTGCGTTTTCGGAAGCGGTGGAAGAAAGAAGCGCAGGGAGCGAACCTCACCGGCATTGAATCCCACGATCACCGGCACATGCGCCTGTTCGCCGCGGTCAAAGCAGTCGACGATCTGCTGCGGCAGCACCCAGCCATCGATGGTGGCCTGCGGATCGAAGCCGGCCTGATAGGATTTGTCCATCAGGGTGGTGGCATCCATGGACCGCAGTTCCGCCAGATTCGTGGTGCCGATTTTCCTGACGATCGCTTCGCCAAGGGCCTCCGCCGACGGCTGTCCATAGCTGCGGCGTGTCAGCTCCATATTGGAGACCATGTAGCCGCTTTGTACGATCGCCTTCTGAAAGAGCCCGCGCGCCAGGGGGCTGGTCATCAGTTCGATGGTGCTCAGGGCTCCCGCAGATTCACCGAACACCGTAATGTTTGCCGGGTCGCCGCCAAAGCGGGCGATATTGTCGTGGACCCAGTGCAGCGCCGCGATCTGATCGAGCAGACCGTAATTTCCCGACGAATGGTGAGGCGACTCTGCGGTCAGCGCGGGCAAAGCAAGATAGCCCAACACGCCGAGCCGGTAGTTCAGCGTGACCACGATGACCCCTTTGTGCGCCAGCTGACTACCGCTGTAAAGCGCCAGCGATCCGCTCATCGCCCGCAATGCCCCCCCATGAATCCAGACCATGACCGGGGTCTTCGATGCGTGCGTCGGTTTCCAGATATTCAGGAACAGGCAGTCCTCGCTGATTCGAGGAGGGTTGTCCGCATAGATGTTTTCCGGCGGAGACAGCGGCTGAATGCAGGCTGGACCAAACTCCGCAGCGGCATGCACGCCCTTCCAAGCGGGTGGAGGAAGGGGCGGCCTCCAGCGCAGGTTTCCCGTGGGAGCCTGCGCATAGCGGATACCTCTGAATACAGTGAGATCGCCGGCAAGGGCAGTTCCGCTCAGCTTTCCATAGGTGGTCTGCACGATTGCGGACCCGGGTTGTGCGGCGGAGGCCAGCGCCGCGCGGCCCAGCATGCACGCAACCACCACCAGAGCAGCGACGAAGAACAGCCCGCCGGTTAGCCATTTCACAGAGTTGCACCTCCCTTTGCATCAGACAGAATCGGCTCGGGGGCAGGGATTCGTCAAGTGTCATTCATGTGTGAGTGAATATCCTGATTCAGATTCACCCGCTCCGCGGAATCGAAAGAGCCATACCGATGAGGAGGATCAGAGTGCCAGCCGTTTGCGCGCCCTGGAGTTCTTTGGATGTGCCGCACACAGAGCCGTCAGTCCGGCCGCCATGAAGCTCGCCAGCCGCTCCTTCACCGCGGCGAGGTCGTCCGATTTGCAGAGGCCACCTGACAGCCTGTCGATGCGTCCGGTGTTTCCCAGCGTGTGCATCAGCGCGCCGGTGACGAAGTGGTAGCCCCAGAAGATTTCCCTGTCGGGGCAGCCTGGCAGGGCCTTCCTGAGGACGCTGATGAGTTTCAGGACAACCGGATCGAAGTACAGATCCATCATGGCCGCGCCTTCCGAGGAGTTGCTCACCTGAGAGACAAAGGCAGCGAAGTTCTTCCACCCCGCCCCGCCGCTGATGTACAGGTCGAGATCGGTGTCGAGAAACGCGCGTAACGCTCCTACGACCGTGGGAGAGTCGCCGGCCTCGCGCTCATAGCGTTCCAGCGCCTCCATGCGGCGGTTGCTGGTAATGCCGGCGCGCCGTGCAAATGCAGCCTCGAAGAGCTGCCGCTTATCGACAAAGTAATAGTGCATGAGAGAGGTATGGACGCCTACCTTGCGCGCAACATCCCGCAACGTCACGCCGTTCAGTCCATGTCTGGAAAACAGCAACTCAGCGGCATCCAGGATCTGCTCGAGGGTCGCGGCGCGTTGCTCCGCCTTGGTGCGGGGCCTTTGTTCTTTTCCACCAGATTTCGCCATAGCCGGACATCCATCAACAGAGAGCTGCCGACGGAAGCTTTGTCATGCATGCAGTTTACTTCCATCAGCTTTCCGGTGCAGCGAAGGTCTCGCGGAGACGCTTCTTGTCAATCTTTCCTGTAGCGGCCAGGGGTATGCGGTCCACGAGAACGACCCGATCGGGAATCCACCAGTTCGGGACCTTGCCACGCAGTGCATCGAGAAGCGCTCGTTCATCCATCAATTGATTTCTGCGCGGTTCAACAATCAGGATCGGCCGCTCGCCCCACCTGTCATCGGAGCATCCGATGACAGCTGCGAGCCCCACGGCGGGCAGGCTTCCCACAATGCTCTCGATGGCAACCGGATTGATCCACTCCCCGCCCGACTTAATCAGATCCCTGGAACGTCCCGTGATGGTGAGATTGCCTGCCTCATCGATGAGGCCAAGATCCCCCGTATCGAAGTAGCCGTCCTCGTCCAGCGCGCTCCGCTCCTCGTTGTAGTAACGTTCAGCGACACTCGCGCCGCGGACCCTCAGCCGACCGATGACCATTCTTTGCGGCTTCAGAGTTGCGCCCTCGGCATCGACGAGCTTCAAATCCAGCCCCAGCGGAGGCCGGCCGGAGCCTCGCGGCCCGTCGGACAGCGGCGCATCCGGCGGTGCGATTGTTCCCAGCGGGGACAATTCGGTCATACCCCAGCTTGTCTGCACTCTGACGCCCAGCCGCTTCTCCATGCGCGCGATCTGCGCATCCGGGCAATGCGAGCCTCCTATGAGGATCCGCTGCAGGGTGGGGAGTTCGCCTCCCTCTCTCTCAAAGATCTCCACCAGCCCAAGCCATACTGTCGGGACAGCTGCGGCAACCGTGACTCCTTCATGGAGAATCAGGTCTCTGAGGTGAACGGGGTCTGCAGAACGTCCGGGAAGAACCATCTTCGAGCCAACCGCAGGCGCTGCGAAGGGAATTCCCCAGCCGTTAGCGTGAAACATCGGAACCGCAATAAGCACGGAATCCCTGGCGGTGATGGCCATGGCGTCAGCCTGTAATAGGCGCAGGGTATGCAGATAGTTGGAGCGGTGCGTGTACAGCACGCCGCGCGGATTGCCAATCGTCCCCGAGGTATAACAGAGACCTGCCGGCGCCTCTTCGTCGAACTGGCCCCAGCGGGCGACGCACCCGAAGCGGCGCAGGAATTCGGCCACGGTCCAGTGCTGATGGGCAGGCGGAAAAGGCAACTCATCCTGCTGATCGTCCAGCAGAATGATACCCTCAATCGTCGGGCAAAGCGGCAGCAGGTCGCGGAGCAGCGGCTGCAAGCCCGCACCTGCCGCAATCCATCGGTCAGCAGCCTCGTTCACCATGACCGAGAGTTGCTGAACGCTGAGACGAGGGTTGAGTGTGTGACAGACGAGCCCCACCGCCATCGCGGCATAGTACATAGCCAGGTGATCTGCGGTGTTCCAGGCCAGAGTAGCGATGCGATCGCCTTCCCTCAGCCCCTGGCAAAGCAGGCCACCCGATAACTGAACGCATTGTTCGCGCAACTGTGCCCAGGAGATTCTGCGAACAGGCCCTGCAGGTGTGGCGGAGACGATTTCCGCGGTGCCATGCCACTTTGCAGCATGATCGAGGAATTTATCTACGGTCAGCCCGTAACGCTGCATGGTATGCATGTTGATCACAGCCGCCGTCGCCCTCCCCGGTCCGTACGGGATCAGCTGCGGCTACATAGTAGCCAGGATCGCAGTGATTCGGGGCTTCTGTCAACTTCATTCACGCATGAATGAACGAATGATAGAGTAGAGTAGGCGGCTTCCCCTTCAGACAAGACGAGCCGATGGAGTCCCGGCCGATGCGTGAAAGTACGAGATGGTTTTCCCTTCCCTCTCTGACCGTCAGGGCGGAGGAGTCCGTATGAGCAACCTGCTGGGGAATCGTGTAGCGATCGTCACTGGCGCGGGCAGAGGGCTGGGCCGGTCTTATGTCCTGGCGATGGCGCGCGAGGGCGCCCGGGTCGTCGTGAATGACCTCGACGCCGATGCAGCCCGCCGGACCTGCAAGGAAGTCGAGAGCAGCGGCGGCGAGGCAATGTCGAATTGCGCCAATGTTCAGGAACTGCCCGAAGTTGAGCAGATGGTGGCCGAGGCGATCAGCCGCTGGGGAAAGGTCGATATTCTCGTCAACAATGCCGGCATTCTGCGCGATCGCACCTTCGCCAAAGTCGACTTGCCGGACTTCCGGTTGGTGCTCGATGTGCATCTGATGGGCTCGGTCAACTGCACCCGAGCGGTGTGGCCACACATGAAGGAGCGCGGATATGGCCGCGTGATTTTCACTACTTCTTCATCCGGCCTCTACGGCAATTTCGGCCAGTCCGCATATGCGGCGGCGAAGATGGGGCTGGTGGGGCTCATGCACACTCTGGCGCTGGAAGGCTCCCGTTACGGAATCCACGTCAACTGCATCGCTCCCAGTGCCACAACGCAGATGACCGGCACCCTCTTCAAGCCGGAGGAACTGCCCGTGCTGGATCCGGCGCGCGTCAGTCCTGCCATCACCGCGCTGGCCAGCGAGAAAGCGCCCAATAAGTGCATCCTGCTGGCCGGTGGCGGCAGCTTCAAATTGGCGCAGATCACCATGACCCAGGGAATCTTTCTCGCGGACAACGAACTGGAAGGAGCGCAGGTCCTGGCGCAGTGGGATCGCGTCTCCGACCGCTCGGGCGAGATGATTCCCTCCACCGGTCTTGAGCAGTATGAGTTTGAGGTGACGCGCGCGCGGACCCGGAACGCGACAGAGGAATAATCATGCGAGAAGTGTTTGTTCTGGAGGCGGTGCGCACAGCCATCGGATCGTTTGGCGGTGCTCTGCGCCAGTGGGAGCCCGGCAACCTGGCTGCGCTCACCACTCGCGAGGTGATTCGCCGGTCGAATGTGGAGCCCGCGGTGATCGGACACGTAGTCTGTGGGCAGGTGATTCCGACCGCTCCGCGTGACGCGTATCTGGCTCGAATCGCGGCGCTCGGTGCCGGGTTGGCTCCGGCAGTTCCGGCCTTCACTGTGAACCGCCTGTGCGGCTCGGGTCTGCAGGCTGTCATCTCGGCAGCGCAGGCAATTCTGCTCGGTGACTGTGAGGGTGCGATCGGAGCCGGGGCCGAGGTGATGAGCCGCGCTCCCTTTCTCGCGCCTGCCGTTCGCTGGGGAAACAAAATGGGAGATGCCATGCTGGTCGATGCGCTCAGCGGCGCACTGACGGATCCCTTTGAGAACGTCCTGATGGGGGCAACGGCCGAGAACATTGCCGAGCGCCACTGCATTACGCGTGACCAGCAGGACGCGCTGGCGCTCGAGAGCCAGCGCCGCGCCGTAGCGGCTCTCGATGAGGGGCGCTTCCAGAACCAGATTGTGCCGGTCCCCGTGGAGACCAGGGACGGCGTGGTGGACTTTACGGTGGACGAATATGTCCGTCGTAATGTGACCGCACAGGATCTGGGGAAGCTGCGCCCGATCTTTCGGACGGAGAAGGGCACAGTGACCGCCGGCAATGCGTCGGGGGTCAACGACGGCGCGGCGGCGGTGCTGCTCGCCAGCGGGGATGCGGTGCTCCGGTACAAGCTCAGGCCGGTGGCGCGGCTGGTCGCCTGGGGGCATGCCGGTGTTGAGCCGGCGTATATGGGGATGGGGCCGGTTCCCGCCACACGCCTGGCGCTGGAAAAGGCCCAGCTTTCCATAGCGGACCTTGATGTCGTGGAGTCGAACGAAGCCTTTGCCGCCCAGGCGTGCGCCGTAGCTGCAGAGTTGGGCTTCGATCCGGCCAGGACCAATCCCAATGGCAGCGGAATCTCCCTCGGCCATCCGATCGGCGCTACCGGCGCGATTCTCGTCACCAAGCTGATCTACGAACTGCAGCGCAGCGGCGGTCGCTATGGTCTCACAACGATGTGCATCGGAGGCGGGCAGGGTATAGCAGCGATTTTTGAACGGGTGTGAGCAAATAATGATTGCCCTGATGTTCGCAGAGTCGCCTCCCGCGTCTTCACAGTCGAGACGGTGAAGACGTTAATATTGCTTCTGGCCGACGCAGCCTATGGCAACGATCATGGCTCTCGCGAGCAACTGGAAGGCGAGGAGTTGCAGTATGTGTGGGCGTTCAGTCCCCCACGTCTGTATGGCCGCCGGGTAGGGCTCCGCTTCCGCCCAGATCGCGGAAGACTAGCGGCCGTCCGGCATGGCTGTTGCGCCGTGACCGGCATCATCAACCGCTGTCGGTAAAGGAACTGGCCTTCTGCTTCGGTCCTGGTGATCTGCGTCGGGTCAGTTGGTGCGAAGGCACGCGCGGCACCATGCATTCCCGTTTTGCGTGCCTGCACGTTCGTGTTGCTCATCGCGATATCTGGCGCAGCGAACCGGCATCCTGGCTGCTGATCGAATGGTCTGGGGAGGGAAAAAGCCGACGAAATACTGGCTGTCGAATCTGCCCGAAACCATCCCTCTGCGCCGTGTCGCCAGCCTGCGCTGCCATTTGGCCAGATCTCTGCCCAGATGTTCCTGCTGCCTGCGCGACTTCTTATCACATAGTAGTACCAGGGCTGCCGGGAAGTTTCGACAGGACCGTTTGAACTGAGCTGCTGTTACCTGTGGCTGGCGCGGTGATCGGTTACGGGCCCTGTCTGCCTACCACTGTCACCACCGACTGATCCGGTTCACTCCACGCCTGTGCGCCTTCGTGCTTCAACTGACGCGTGGCGTCATCCCAGATCAACTTTGTCACCGAGCCGCCGTTCTTCTCGTATGCATAGGTATCTCCGTCGTCCTGAAAGATCGTAAAGGTCCCATTCGCACCCGGATACACGCGAACGGACGCGATCTTCTGCGGTTGTTGTGCGCTCTGCACTTCGGATCCCAGCGGCACGATGCTTCCTGCTTTGACAAACAGGGGCAGCGTGTCGATCGGAGCATCTGCCACAATCGTTTGCCCTCCGTGCAGCCGCTCATTGGTCCAGTAGTTGTACCAGTCACAACCAGCCGGCAGATAAACGATGCGGTGCGTCGCACCCTGTTCGGTCACCGGAGCCACCAGAAAAGCCGGTCCGTACATGTATTCATCCGGAATATTCGCAGCCTTCGGATCGTCCGGGAAATCCATGAAGAGCGCCCGCATATAGGGAGCGCCGGTCTGATAGCTGTGCCAGGCAACGGAATATGTGTACGGCAGGAGCTGGTAGCGCAGCTTCAGATACTTCGCCAGAATCGGCTCCGCCTGCTTGCCGTATGCCCAGACCTCGTTGTGCATCCTCTCGCCGTGCGCGCGCATGATGGGCTGAAAGGAGCCCCACTCGAACCATCGCACAAAAAGCTCAGGATAATCGGCATAGTTTCCGATCGTGCCACGGACATCCGATCCATCGATCAGAGGTTTGTGTGCCGGGTGATAGTCCGCCGGAATCATGGGTGAGAAGAACCCCGCGATGTCCGTATCCCAGTAGGGCAGCCCGCTCGCGGTGAAATTGAGACCTGCCGGAATCGAGCGCTTCAGCATGTCCCACGTCGAAACGATGTCGCTCGACCAGAACACCGTGCCATTGCGCTGCGCCCCCAGATACGCGGCTCGCGCCAGGATCATGACCCGCCGGCTGTCTCCAAAATCCCGGCGGAAGCCTTCGTACACCGAAGCCGTATGAAAGAGCGGATAGACGTTGTAATACCGGGTTCCCGAGCCGACGAAGAAAACGTCTTTCGCCGGATCGATATCCGGCTCCGTCTCATCCAGCCAGATGTAATCGAAACCGTACGGCTTCACATACCGGTCGCGAATCTCGTCCCACCACCACTTCGCCGCCTCAGGGTTCGTCGTGTCGATGTTCGGCCCGATCGTATCCCTGAAATGTCCGGAGTCGGGTTTTCCGTCCGGCGTATGGATCAGCCAGCCCTTGCTCTGCAGCATGTCATAGAACTGGGTCCCCGGGGCAAAGTGCGGCCACACGCTCAACAGCGTTCTTACATCCATCGCATGCAGTTCACGATTCATCGCTGCCGGATCCGGCCAGCGCTTCGGGTCCAGGTCCAGCTCACCCTGCCGCGTCATGTTCAGGAAGTCCACGACAATCACGTCCAGCGGCAACTCCCTCTCGCGATACCCCTTCGCCACGTCCAGGATCTGCTGCTGCGTGGGATAGATCGCCTTGCTCTGGATGTATCCATAGACCGCGCGAGGCAGCATATGCGTCACGCCGGTGAGCCGTCGGTAGCCCTCGTAGATCTCATCGCTGGTCTGCCCTGCGATGACGAAATACGACACGCGGTCTCCGACCTCTGACGACCAAACATTCCGGCCATTGAATCCCAGATCCACCGTTGTTTTGGATGGGTTATCCCATACCAGCCCGTAGCCACGGCTGGAGACCATGAAGGGCACGCAGACATCCTCGCCGCCAATTGCCGAGTAGTCATGCCAGCAGCGGATCTCGTGATCCCGCAGATCCATCCAGCCCTTCTGCTGCTGCCCCAGTCCGTAGTAGTGCTCGCCGGCGGGCGAGTCGAAGCTCGCTGCCACCCTGTAGCCTTTGTCGGTTGGGTGCAGCTGTGCCACTTCCGGAGATTCCGGCGCCATCGTCCAGGTGTGCATATGCAGTAGCGCCTTACCGTCCGCCGTCGTCACCAGCAGCGCATCGTTATGCGGAGCGTATTGAGTATTCCCTCCTCCGAAGTACTGCTCGCGCAGCTGAAGATTCAGGGTATCCAGAGGCATCCGCTGCGGCAGTTCGTCTTTCGGCAGATCGCCCGGCGCCACACGCACCACGATTTGTGCCGAGCGAAGCACGTCGCCGCCCTGTGCATCGCGCTCGTGCGTCCATCCCTCGAATGACGGCTTTGCCACGATCCCGTATCCCGGGGAGCCGGTCGCGGCGGTCCGGTCGATGCTCATTGTCACCCGCACAATATTCGGAGCATAGGGAACCAGAGAAATCACCCGCCCATCGCGTTCCAGCACCAGCGGCCCGCCCTGGGCCATCGCCACCCCGCCCGGCAGCACAGCCAGGAGCACAGCTACGAGACTGCGCGTTATTGACTTCCGCACAAGCCGCCCTATCAGCAGCACTCGATCAACAGACTCCGACACAACCGCCTCACAAGAGATCCGCATCGTTGCCTCCCCAAATCAACACCTCTATTCGTAATACAACTGATCCCCCGACGTCGAAGGTGATTTTGCACATCGCCATAGCCGATTTGATACGGAATCAGCTGCTGCGTCCTGGCTCGGCCTGACAGCCACGGTCGGGAAATGCCTCCGTGCCGGCGGTCACCCATGCGGGTGCTTCGCCGGCAATCGTGACTCCGATGCTCCGCGATATCATCGTTGCGAGCATGCCCACACTCCAGGAACAATTCGACCAGATCGACATTTATCTCTTCGACCAGCTTCTGAAAGGTCGCATCTTGCCCGGAATGCGAATTCTTGACGCCGGATGCGGCTCCGGCCGTAATCTCGTCTACCTGCTCCGGGAGGGTTTCGAAGTTTATGCGGCCGACGCCGATGCCCAGGAGGTGGAGAGAGCTCGCAGCATGGCCCGCAGGCTGGCTCCTTCGCTTCCGGCATCCAATTTTCGCGTCGAACCAGTGGAGCATATGTCCTTCGACGATGCCTGCGCGGATGTGGTCCTCAGCAGTGCGGTCCTCCACTTCGCACGCGAC
The DNA here is from genome assembly GCA_021792135.1 of Acidobacteriota bacterium. Classification (GTDB taxonomy): domain Bacteria; phylum Acidobacteriota; class Terriglobia; order Terriglobales; family Acidobacteriaceae; genus Palsa-343. The sequence continues at coordinate 47,721 of JAJYVF010000030.1, forward strand.
GATGCCCACTTCGACGCGATGCTGCACGGATCCTGGCGGGTCCTGAAACCCGGCGGCATGTTCTTCTGCCGCCTGGCATCCTCGATCGGTATGGAGAGACAGGTCGAACGCATCGAGGGACGCCGCCACAGGCTGCCCGACGGTTCAGATCGGTACCTCGTGGACGAAGCCCTGCTCCACTCCCTCACCGAACGGTTCGGAGAACTGGCGGAACCGCTCAAGACGACAGTCGTCGAGAATCGGCGTTCGATGACTACGTGGGTCGTTCGAAAGAAGTTGTAGCCCGCCGATGACAAAGGCTCTCTGAGAGAAGGAGCGCCTCCGCAATCTCTCGGAACACGAGGCTCTGGCGGTCTCTGCTGGTTCCGTCCGGAAGGAAACCAAAGGGCAACTGCCGGTTGTGCATGTTTCCCGCGGTCGGCGAAATCCGAACGCCGATGGTTCAGGAGAGCGCTAACCTCACCGTGAATGACGTTGCTGCGGATCCGTCATGCCAGAGGTTGATGATGCACGTTGGAATCAACATGGAATTTGTCCGCTCAGAGGACAAGTCTTTCGAGGCAGGTATCAGCTGCGCATCGGAGCTCGGATATCGGTATGTGGAGCCAATGGTGCACAACGGGCGCGAGCTGCTGAGCGAGGCAGGGTATTTTCACTCTTTCTCGATGGATAATGATCCGCTGGAAATGAAGGATGTTCTCGACCGCCATGGCCTACGCGCATCCGGGCTTTCTGCACATTGTCCGCTGATGCGCCCTGAAATCGCAGTGCCGTACATCGAGAAGGCGATACGCTTCGCCGCTGTGATCGGCGCGGCTGCGGTCAACACCGATGAGGGCGTGCGGCCAGAGTGGCTGGATGACGAGCAATGCTTTCAGGTCATGCGCTACACGCTCAGGAAGGTACTGCAGATTGCGGAACGATATGGAATTTGCGTCGCCATTGAACCGCACCAGAGTATTACGACAACCACCGAAGGGCTTCTCCGCATAGTCAATCTTGTACCATCGCCGATGCTGAAAGTGAATTACGATACCGGAAACGCATATCTGGGTGGGGCGGACCCGTATGAGGGCCTCCGGGCAGTGATGGACAAGCTGGTTCACCTTCATGCGAAGGATATTTCGATCAATCAGGCTGCCACCGACAAGGGAAAGCTCACGGGCACTCCAGTAGGTTGTGCGTGCGGCGAGGGAGTTATCGAGTGGGAGCGGGTTATCGCAATTCTGCAGGCGGGTGGTTATGACGGTGTGCTCTCCGTCGAATGTGGTACGCGCCGCCAGGCAGCGAGCAGTCTTGCGTATCTCGAAGGATTACTGAAGCGCCAGACAACTGCAACACTGGGAAAATAGGCCGATGATCTTCCTGAGAGCTGGCGTCCTTGGCTGCATAGTAGCAGCGGTCCTCGTTGGCTGTGGACTGTGGGCGGAGCACAAAGGGTCGGGAATGCCGGCTCAGCAATCTTCAGGTGATCTTACCGCCCAGGAACGCGCGATCTGGCCGAATCTGCCACCCAACCAGGATCCTGCTGGTGTGGCGCGCGGGAAGATACTCTTTGAGAGCAACTGCAGTTTCTGCCACGGCGCCGATGCGACGGGGGGGAATGGCGGACCGGATCTTATCCGCTCGGTGCTTGTAAACCATGATGACCACGGGAATCTGATTGGGCCTACCGTTCACAACGGCAGACCGGGTCGGGGGATGCCTGCATTCAGGAATCTGACGGACGCGCAGATCAGCGATTTGGTCGCCTATCTTCATCAGCAGAATCGAGATGACAGGATCCGCATCACTTACAAGGTCGGCCAGGATATCACGGGAGACGTCTCGGGGGGGAAGACCTATTTCACAGAACACTGCGCTCAGTGTCACTCAACGGCGGGCGATCTGGCCGGGATAGGGAGCAGGTACGAACCGGGCGTGCTGCAGCAATTATGGCTGCGCGGCGGCGGGAGCGAATCCCGCTCCGATCCGCGATTGCGGAAGACCGTGAGGGTCTCGCTTGCCTCCGGTCAGCGGTTCGAGGGAACGCTGCAGCATCTGGATGAGTTCAATGTCGCGTTCTATGACGCCGACGGCTATCACAGTTTCGAACGGGGGCCCGGCGTGACCGTCACAGTGCATGATCCGGTCGCGGCCCATCAGGAGCTGCTGGGGCATCTGACGGATTCGGATATGCATAACGTCACCGTATATCTGGAGACGCTGAAATGAGGCTCATGCTTTCTTTCCTGGCCCTGGGGCTGATGGCGCTTCCGGTGGCAGGCCAGGCGGCAGGATCCAGCAGGGCACTGCAGGCTTCTGGAGCATCCTGGCCCACTTATAACGGTGATTACTCAGGCCGTCGATTCAGCTCCCTTTCCCAGATCAATGCTTCGAATGTCAGCAAGCTCAGACTGTCCTGGAGTTATGACTCCGCGGGTGTTGCCATCAAAGCAACCCCGCTGATGGTTCATGGTGTTTTGTATGTTGCTGTTCCCGACCACGCGTGGGCACTGGATGCGCGGACAGGCCGCCTGCTGTGGACCTGGAACAATAAGTCCCGAGGCGGGACACATATCGGGAACCGGGGAATGGCGATAGACGGAACCTGGCTCTTCCTGGTCACGCCCGACGACTATCTCGTCTCACTGGACGCGACAACGGGCAAAGAACGGTGGCGGGTGGAGATTGCTGATCTGAAGCTGGATTTCTTCTGCACCGTTGCGCCGATTGTGATTCGTAACCATGTGCTGGTGAGCCCAAGTATCGAGTCGACCGATAATCGCGGGTATCTGGACTCCTATGACCCGGCTACAGGGAAACTGCAGTGGCGGTGGTATGCAACACCCAATCCGGGCGCGCCGGGGTCGGAGACATGGCCGAACACGGATGCACTGAAGCACGGGGGCGGAGCGATCTGGATTCCGGGAACCTATGATCCTGAGCTGAACCTCTATTACTTTGGGACGGGTAACCCGCAGCCTGTGATGGCAGGGCAGGGAAGAAAGGGAGCTGACTACTGGGCGAACTCGATCGTGGCGCTCAATCCCGACACAGGCAAGATGGCCTGGTTTTACCAGACGACTCCGCATGATACCCATGACTGGGATTCAGCCGAGACACCGGTGCTGTTTGATGGAGTCATTGCGGGAAAGAAGCGGAGACTGCTGGGTCAGGCAAACCGGAACGGATACTACTTTGTTCTGGACCGCACGAATGGCCACCACGTGGCGACGGCAGAATTTGTAGCGAATAACTGGGCCAGAGGAATCGATGCTCTTGGTCGTCCGATCGAGGATCCCGCAAAGATGCCGCAGCCCTCAGGGGTGCTGGTATTCCCTTCGGAGGGAGGAGGAACGAACTGGTTTCCACCGAGTATGGATCCGGAAACCGGTCTCTTCTATATCCGTGTGACGCGGTCGGCCGCTGTGTTTTATCTGACAGATACCAGACCAAAGCCGGAAGCGTGGGGAGGCATCGACAAATCCGTTTGGGAGGGGCCGTCTTCGATTGAGGCGGTGAATGCCGCCACTGGCAATAGCGTCTGGGAGCATGACTCGGGAAAGGGTGCCTCGTCCGGTCTGCTGACCACGGCGGGCAAACTGCTCTTTGGCGGGGACAATTCAGGAAACGCTGTAGCGCTGGATCCGGCAACCGGTCGCACGCTATGGCACGTGAATCTGGGAGAGAACATGCTGAACGGCCCGATCACTTATGAGATCAATGGGAAGGAATACCTTCTGCTGGCGGCGGGCGCAAAGCTATTCGCCTTCACCTTACCTCAGTAGAGAAGGGTTTCATGATGCGCATAACCAGTAGGCGGGATTGCCTGAAGACCATCGCGATGGGAGCTGTCGGCCTGGCGCCGCAGCTGTCGCGCTTTGCATCCGCCGAGCTGCAGTCGCGGATCAGGATTGCGCTGGGTGAGTATTCCTTCAACACCGACTATCGGGCGGGCCGCTATGATCCGCTTCAGCTGGCCAGTATCACTCGCAAGCGCTTCGGGATGCGGGCGATTGATTACGTGTCGAGTTTCTGGGCCGACAAGGCGAGGAACCAGGAATTCCTTCGCGGGATGAAGCAGCGCGCCGCAGACAATGGCGTGGCGAATCATCTCATTCTCGTCGATCTGCAGGGCCCGCAACTGGGCGATCTGGACAAGGGCCGAAGGGAAGCAGCGATTCAGGAGCACCGGCCGTGGCTGGATGTGGCCGCATTTTTGCATTGCAGCGGCATTCGCGTGAATCTGAGCGGTTTTGACCTGAATGGTTTTGGAAGGCCGGGAAACAAGCAGGCGGTCGGCGACGCTGCGGTGCAGGGTTACGGGCGGCTGCTGGAGTATGCTGCGCATTCCAACCTTCAGGTGCTGGTTCAGAACCACACAGGTTATAGCTGTGATCCGGACTGGCTCGTCGGGATAATGCGGCGGGTCGATAATCCGCTGGCGGGCATCGAAGCGGACCCGGGGCACTTTCAGGAGATCTTCTTTTCGCAGGGGCCACACCACCGGGAAGTGCAGGGAGAGAGCTTCGATCTTTATGCAAGCTGGGCAAAGCTGATGCCCTATTCCCGGGCGCTGAATGCGAAGACTCACGCGTTTGACGCGGCTGGGAATGAAACTACCATGGATTACCAGAGGATTATGGGCATCGCGAACAAAGCCGGTTACGCGGGATATATCGGGATTGAGTGGGAGCCGGAAGGTGAAGGACTGAAGATGTCGGATTCTCAGGGAATCGAGGCCACCGCGAAGCTGCTGAGGAGGTACGGTGCGGCGGAATAGTGTGAGCATGAGGACGGCGGTGGTGGCCATCGTCATGGTGGCCCTGAGTATGCCGCTCATTGCCCAGGATCTGGCACACAGGATAGCGCTGTTCAAAAAGGGCGCAATTCGTGTGCTGATCCTGTCGGGCGAGAACAACCACGACTGGCGCACGACCACACCATGTCTGCGGAACCTTTTGCTGAATACGGGGCGGTTTGACGTTCGCGTGAACGAAGAGCCAACCGGCATGACTGCAGCAACGCTTGCGGCCTACAATGTCGTTGTCCTCGACTACAACGGTCCGCGCTGGGGCCCTACCGCAGAGAAGGCGCTCTCAGATTTTGTCCGCTCCGGCGGGGGACTGGTGGCGGTCCACGGCGCCAACTGGGCTTTCAGCGGGCTGGTCATCCTGGGAGCCCATCACATCCCGACGGGCATGATGGAGCCGGCATGGCCTGAGTACAAGGAGATGCTGGGGGGCGTATGGTCTGATCAGCCGCCCGCCTCAGGTCACGCGCCACGCCACAAATTCATGGTGAACATTGTCGACCGGAACCATCCAATAACGGCCGGTCTGCCCGCCAGCTTCGAAGCGGACGATGAGCTCTATCACAACCTGCATATGATTCCCGGAGTGCATATCCTGGCAACCGCCTACGACGATCCGAAGTTTAAAGGCGCGGGTCCGCAGTCGCCTCCGGCGAAGGGCGGCTGGCCGCATCTCGATATGACTCCCACAGGCAGGAACGAGCCGTTGCTGTGGACCGTGCGCTACGGACGAGGAAGAACCTTCTACACGGCGCTTGGGCACGATGTAAAGGCGGAGGAGATGCCGGGATTTTCCACTACCTTCGTGCGGGGAGTAGAGTGGGCGGCGACCGGAACGGTCAGGGCTCCTGAGCCGCCGCTGCGCTCATGGGCACAACCTTTGGCCCCGCGGTGATCACCGCAGAGCCCTCAGGCGAGCCCGAACTCCGGGTGTGGCTTGTGCTGAACTGAGTTGGCGTGGCCCCGAAGCGCTGCCGGAACAGAGTGGCGAAATATTGGCTCGATGAGAACCCGCAGGCCATCGCAATATCGGTGACACGCATGTTCGGCTGATCGGCCAACAAGCGGGAGGCACATTCCAACCGGCACTGATTGAGGTAGTGCAGGGGCGGCAGGTTAGTCAGCTCTTTCACGTACCGGACGAACTGAGTGACCTTCAGACCACACCTGGCAGCCATGGACTCAACTGACCAGGGCCGAGCCAGACTGCGCCGGTCGACCGCGAGCTGGCTCAGGAAAAGATGCACGGATTGGCGGGATCCCGTCCATAGCTGATCGGAGTGAGCGGGCTCAGCGCGAAAGAGCTCCAGCAGGCACAGAAGCAGATCGTTGATGCGTATCGCCAGCCGCGAGATATCCTTAACTGCATCGTGCCTTTCCACGGCATGAGAAATCTGCTGAAAACAGTGGCGTATATCGGCGGAAACGCGCAGGACCAGACGTCTCCGCCTGAGCAGCTCGCATCTGATCTGATCCAGTTCATGCGGGCTGAGCAGCAGCCAGCTCGGCCACACCCAGGAGTCGTCATGATGACGGACCCCCACATCCAGAATGAGCCAGTGCAGCCTGCTTGGTCCTATGTTGGGCTTTCCAACGCGATGAATCTGCCAGGGGCGCGTGACAGCGATATCGCCGGGCTGGACCGTGAATTCGTCTGCGTCTACGCTGAAATCAAGTCTCCCGCCTTCCAGGTAACTAATCTCAATTCCTTCATTGCGATGCCAGGGCAGTCCCCACGTTTGTTCACGGTGGGCATCCCAGTGGCCCAGACTCGAGACGCCCGGCAGGACTCCGGGATCGAGTCTATGCCCGGGGTAGTGTCCGCGCGCGAGCGCCGCAAACTTAACCTGGCCATATCGAACAGCCTCGACCAGCGGACTACAGGCATCTGCAAGATACCTGCTTGACCTGTCCTGATAGCTGGGTGCCAGAGAGCACGAAGGAGCAAGACAAATTGCAGAGTTCATTGGTTGCTGGAGAATCGAAACGCACCGAATTCTACACCGATGCATGCGTGGCTGTCACGATTCTTCAGGAGGAGCCCAAGCAGGAATTACAGGCCCTTCATAGGGAATCCGGATGGTCACCCCCGAAAAAACTCTTGACCTGGCGATTCGCAGCGGCGTCGTGTTGCGCAAGCGACTCAGCCACAATACTGTTCCGGACTGAGCAGGTTCAGACGCGGGATGCGGCGGCGCTGATACGGCAGGGGGGCAGCGAATGCGCCGTGTTCTGAATTCCACGCCTGTTGAGAATTGCACGCCTGTTGCACCCGGAATTAATAGACTTTCCCCCGACTCTAAAAAGGTCAAGTTTGGAGGCCATCGATGAACCCCATCGGAGGGTGTATGAAAAAAAAGACAAACAAATTGGGAGGGTCTGCACGGCAGACACCATCTGTCGAATTGAATGCCCGGAAATCTGACGTGCTGTATCCAGTCCATGCAGCGTGTCGGGTGTTGGCCGCGTTGCTCCTCATCGTTGCTCTGGTCCCGGTCGGTCGAGCGCAGACCACGTCAGGCACCATTCTGGGCACTCTGACAGAACAGACCGGTGCCGTGCTGCCCAATACTCAGGTCAGGCTGACGAATACCGCAACGTCGGATACACGGGTTACCAACACCAACCAGGCGGGCTTCTATCAGTTTGTGAATGTGCCCCCCGGCACCTACGACCTCACGGTTACCAAACAGGGGTTCAAAACGCTCCATCAGGGTCCCGTCAGCCTCCAGGTGGAGGGATCGCTCCAGATCAATCTCGCGATGCAGGTGGGGAGCCAGACCCAGACAGTTATTGTGAGTGCGCGGACTCCGCTGCTGCAGGCCGAAACCACCAGCCTTGGTGCGGTGGTCGATCAGCGCGAGACGAACGAGATTCCGCTCAACGGCCGCAACCCCATGAACCTGACCGCCCTGGTTCCCTCCGTCATCCCGCAGGGGCAATCGATGGGAACACCCACCGGTACGAACCCGTTTGCCTGGGGCAATTATCAGATCGGTGGCGGGATGGCCAATCAGAGCGTCACTTATCTTGACGGCGCGCCGGTCAACACTCTCTATGACAACATCACGGCGCTGGTTCCAACGCAGGACTCGCTTCAGGAATTCAAGGTTGATACCAACAATCTCTCCCCCGAGTACGGGCATCTTGCCGGCGGTGCGATTAACTTCAGAACAAAATCAGGCACCAACCAGATTCATGGAAGCCTCTGGGAGTTCCTGCGCAACAAGGTGCTGAACGCGAACACCTTCTTCAGCAATCAGGCTGGACTGGCACGTCCGGCCTTCACGCAAAACCAGTACGGGTTCAATATCGGGGGCCCGGTCGTGATCCCGCATTTGTACAACGGGAAAAATAAGACCTTCTTCTTTGTTGACTGGGAAGGATTCGCACTCCGGCAGGGCGAAACCTTCACGGAGACCGTACCGACGGCAGCGGAGCGTACCGGAGACCTGTCCGCCCTGGCAACGCCCGTCTATGATCCTCTGACCACCTGCGGGGTCGCGGGTGGTCCCCCCTGCGCGCCCGGTACGCCGCAATACAACCGAACCGAGTTTCCCAACGCAGTGATTCCCTCGAATCGGCTGAATCCGACCGCTGTCGCCTATATGAAGCAGTTCTTCCCCATGCCCAACGTTACAGGCGGTCCTCTCGGCGTCAATAACTTTACGGCGAACGCCAGCACGGGCGGAAATAACTACGAGACGGTTGCGCACATCGATCAGAATGTGTCGGAACAGCAGCATATCAGCGCCAGATACTCATATTGGGAAAACAACAATCTTCCGATCGACCCGATGGGAAATGGTATCTGCCAGGACCGCTGCGGCGAAACCTTCACGACGAACGACTTTGTCCTCGATGATACCTATTCCTTCAGTCCGACGACCATTCTCGATATGCGAATCAGCTACATGCGATTCGTCTATCTGCGCACCGCATTGCTCACTAATTACAGTCTGACGAGCATCGGCATGCCTGCGTCACTGCAGTCGCAGGTCGAATTTCCGGGGCCTCCGGTATTGAGCGTCTCCGGATTCGATACGGCCGGAACGTTCGGCAGCGCCGGCGCCGACAGCACCATCCACAACGCCACGGACACCGACCGCATCGCGGGAAATCTGACAAAGTTTATTGGAAACCATACGCTGAAGTTCGGCGGCGAGTATCAGCGGGGAACGTTTAATTATGTGCAGACCAATAACTCGTCAGGGGCCTTCAGTTTCAACAATGGGTTCACCGCACAGAATCCTCTGAGCGGCGTGGGAGGACTCGGGCTCGCCTCTTTCCTGCTGGGATATCCGGACAGCGGAAATGTAGACACAGCGGCACCCATCGCGGCTGAGCAGCTCTATCCGGCGTTGTTCTTTAACGATGACTGGCGGGCGACCCAGCGACTGACTCTCCACCTGGGGATTCGGTGGGAGGATGACATTCCCTGGACGGAGCGGCACAATCGAATCAGCTTCTTCGATCCAACGATCCCCAATCCTCTCCTGCAGGGGGTGGTGCCCGGCAGTTATCCCGGTGCGGTCGAACTGGTCGGTTCCAGCGTGCGTAGTTCGCGCTACAACAACTATAACGATCTGATGCAGTTTTCGCCTCGCGTTGGCCTGGACTTCGCTGCAACACCTGAGACCGTCTTCAGCATGGGATACGGAATTTTCTGGCTCCCGACGGACGTTGGATTTGCCACTTCGCCGAACAACGACGCGATTAACAGCTTCTCTACGCCCTATACCGCATCCGTGAATAACGGCCTCACGCCGGTCAATAACATCAGCAATCCCTTCCCGCAGGGCGGTATCATTGCCCCGCCGGAACGCAACCCCAGCTACCAGAGTATTCTGCTTGGAACCGGAGTTACGGAGAACTTCGTCAACAATCCCTATCCATATGCGCAGCAGTGGAACGTCGGCGTTCAGCAGCAGATAGGCAGAACTCTTGCCCTGGATATTGCTTATGGAGGCGCGAAGGGAACGCACCTTCCGTTATATGCCTTCCAGCAGGATCAATTACCGGATCAGTATCTGAAGATGGGGACCGCTCTCGATAATCCGGTAGCGAACCCTTTCTACGGAGTCATCAATAAGGGCTACAGCCTGGGTGCGCCTACAATTCCGGAAGGGCAGCTGTTGCTGAAATATCCGCAATACTCCGGCGTATCGATTGCAAGCGCGGGAGAAGGGGATTCAACCTACAACTCGTTGCAGGTAAAGGTCCAGCAGCGTTTCTCCGGAGGGGCTTCGATTAATGCGGCTTACACCTGGTCGAAGCTGATCAGCAACACCGACACGCTGACTGCCTGGCTGGAACCCGCCACGGCCGGTGCCTATGGCGGCATCCAGGACAACAATAACCTGAAGGCGGAAAAGTCGCTCTCGAGCAACGACGCTACAAATCGTCTGGTCATCAGCTATGTCTACGACATCCCTGTGGGCCAGGGGAGGGCCCATCTGGCCAACGTCTCCCGAGGCCTGAACTACGTCGTCGGCGGATGGGGGTTGGAGGGCATTACCACCCTCATGAGCGGGTTCCCGCTTGGATTCAGCACGAACCAGAATCTCACCAATTCATTCGGCGGCGGGTCCAGACCGAACTATGTCGCAGGTTGCGCCAAAGCGATAGGAGGTTCGGCGACTTCAAAGCTGAATGAGTGGTTCAATACCTCATGTTTTGCTCAGCCCGCGGCGTTTACGTTCGGCAACGAACCGCGCAACGATGCTCAGTTGCGAGCTCCGGGCGAGGCGGACTGGGATACGGCGATGTTCAAAAATTTCCCGCTTGACGCGGATGGGAAGAGGGAACTCCAGTTCCGTGCAGAGTCCTTCAATCTGTTTAACCGTGTTCAGTTCGGGTACCCCGGAACCACGCTGGGAACAGCAGGCTTCGGTATCATCAACTCGCAGGCGAATCTCCCCAGAATTCTGCAGTTCGCGTTGCGCATTAACTATTGAGTGGAGCAGTATGGGAGGCGGGGACCGTAGCCGATCCCCGCGAATGTGTGGTGCGGGAAGCGGCGGAGGCGGACGAGATGGTGGTGCTCAGACGGCCGTTCATGCCCATGGGTGAAGAGGCAGCGGCCGATCTGACATCCCATGTCCGTGTTCGCTTGTGGAAGATCGCTGCGGGGAGTTAGATTGTCAGGGATGCGTCGACGGGATTTCGTGAAGAGCATTATGGCGGTGCCGGTGACGGCTCCGTATCTGCTGGGCGAGCAGGCGGCGACAACCCCGCCACCAGCCCAAACAGGGGCCGCCGCTCCACCTTCATCGCAGCCCGCGGAAACAGCAGCGGCGGCAAGCCAGCAGCGGCTCCTCGAGCCGAACGGGATGCAGATTGCCGCGTCGGTTCCGGACCAGTTTGCGCGCACGGAGGCACATTATTTCAGCGACACGCAGTACGCGACGCTCAGGAAGATGTGCGAAGTGATGATGCCGTCGCTGAATGGTTATCCCGATGCCCTTCAGGCGGGGGCGCCGGAATTCCTCGATTTCCTCATCGGCGCCTCGCCGCCGGATCGGCAGCAAATGTACGGCTCGGGCCTCGACCGGCTTAATTCCGAATCGCAGAGCCGCTTCAGGATTCCCTTCGCCGAGGTGAGCGCGGAGCAGGCCGATGCGCTGCTGCGTCCGTGGCTGCGGGCCTGGATCCCGGAACATCCGCCGAGCGAGCCCTACGAACGCTTCATCAACCTCGCACATCACGATATTCGGACGGCAACCATGAATTCGCAGGTGTGGAGCGTGGCCGTCACCTCGGGCGGCGACCGGCCGCCTGGAGTGGGCATGTACTGGTCTCCGATCGATCCCGACATTCAGCGGTACGTCTAGCAGGGAGCTCTTGGGTACATGGCGCAGGAAATCGTGGATGTGTTAATTGTGGGCTCGGGACACTCCGGAGGGATGGCAGCCAGGATCCTGACGGAGAAAGGCATCTCCTGCCTGCTGCTGAACGCGGGGCCGGTGGTCGACTTCCGCAAGGATCGCGAGCTGAAGCCGGCCTATGAGCTGCCCTACCGCGGCTTCAACATGCCCGGCCGGCTGCCGCATGTCTTCCAGGCGGACGAGTTCAATGCCAATGTGTGGGTCGATGAGAAGGAGGTTCCGTATACCTTCAACCCGCAGCACCCGTATAACTGGGTGCGCGTTCGCCTCTTCGGAGGCCGTTCGCTTTTTTGGGCGCGGCAGTCGTTTCGGCTAAGCAATTATGAGTTCAAGGCGAAGGATCACGACGGCTTCGGCGATAACTGGCCGATCGACCTTGGGGATCTGGCGCCTTACTACTCCCGCGTGGAAGCGATCTTCCGCGTGCGCGGCCAGGCGGACCACCTTCCGCAGTACCCGGACGGTAACTTCGTCGTCGACGATTCGCCGTGGTCGGGGTCGATGCAGCGCTTCGTGAACGCAGGCACGAAGCTCGACGTGCCGGTCTGCAAGGCGCGCAGCGCGATGGGCGTCGACGGGCTAGCCAGCTCCATCAATCTGCTTTTGCCGGATGCGTTTAACACCGGCAGGCTCACGGCGATTCCTAACGTCGTGGTGCGCGAGCTCACCGTCGACAGGAACACCGGCCTCGTGAACGGCGCGCATTTCGTGGATCGCCATTCCCGGCGGGAGATGTACGTTCAGGCGCGGGTGGTGGTGCTGGCCGCGGGCACCCTCGAAAGCACGCGCCTGCTGCTGAACTCCGGACTGGCCAATTCCAGTGGCGTGCTGGGCCACTATCTGACCGATCAGGTCTACGGGCCGGGCATCATCTGCTCGGTTCCGGAGGCGCGCAACGGCAAGGGCTCCAATGGCATCATGGGCGGCAGCGCCCTGATTCCGCGCTTCCGAAACATCAATACGAAGGCCAAAAACTTCCTCCGCGGCTATGCGCTGAATTGCTACAGCAGCCCCCGCGGCATGAGCCCGAGCGTCTTCCCCGCCTATGGCGCGGAACTGCAGAAGAAGCTGGACAGCTACGATGGCAGCGGGTTCGGCACCAGCATGATGGGCGAGGTGCTGTCGTACTACAAAAACCACGTGAGCATCAACAAGAACGTGGTTGATGCCTGGGGCATTCCCGTCCTTGACGTCGAAACGGCCTACACCGACAACGAATTCAACATGGCCCGCGACGCCGTGGACGTGAGCGTTGCGATGGCGGAAGAAGCCGGATTCGAGGTTCTCTGCAAGAACTACGAGCCCAATCCGCCCGGGTACAGCATTCACGAACAGGGAACCTGCCGCATGGGCGACGATCCGAAGACCAGCGTGCTGAACAAGTGGAATCAGAGCCACGACATCAGGAACCTCTTCGTCGTCGACGCCAGCAGCTTTGTCTGCGGCGGATGGCAGAACCCCACCATGACCATCCTGGCGCTCTCCATGCGTGCATCCGAGTATCTGGCCGAGCAAATGCGGCAGAGGAACCTGTGATGCTGCGGATCCGGGAGGTCATCATACTGGTCCTGGCAGGGATCACTCTCTGCTGCGCGCGCATGCCCGCGCAGGCCGGTGCTCCGCAGGCAACGGCACCGGCGCCCGTGGGGCCGGAGCAGCCCATTCACTTCAGTCACATGGTGCACGCCGACCAGCTGAAGCTGCCCTGCGAGTACTGCCACGTCATGTCCCGGTCCGGCGACACGCTTGCGATTCCCCGCGCGGGCATGTGCATGCAGTGCCACCAGACGATGGACACCAGCAATCCGGAGGTGCAGAAGCTGGCCCAGTACGCGAAGAGCGGCTCCTTCATTCCGTGGGTGCGCGTCTATGAGCTGCCTTCCTTCGTCTCCTTCAGTCACAAAGAACACATCGAGCACGGCGCCACCTGCCAGGACTGCCACGGCGACGTGGCCCACGAGGAGCGCGTGGCGAAGGTCACCGACATCTCCATGGCGGGCTGCATGAGTTGTCATCGAGTGAAGCATGCCAGCCTCGACTGCAACACCTGCCATTTCCTGCAGCAGTAATCGCACGCTTCGGCGGTGAACTGCGAACCCGATCAGCACCCGGCCGCCGCAGCCGAATCAGCGCCGGCGGCGGGGTTTCGAGGAGACGATATGAGCACATGGACGAGACTGCTTCTGCCGGGCGCCGTGGCGCTGCTTTGCTGCGCCCCGCTGCTGGCCCAGGACAGCGGCGGGGACCTCTTCAGGGCCAACTGCGCGCTCTGCCACGGGGCCGACGGAAAGAGCAACACTCCGACCGGCAGGGCCTTCAAAGCGCCCGACCTGACCAGCGCCGCCGTGGCAAAGATGACGGATGCCGAGCTGACCAGGGTCATTCACGACGGCAAAGGTAACATGCCGGCCTTCGGAACCCGGCTCACGGACGCGCAGATCAGGAGCCTTGTCGCGCATATCCGCTCGCTCCAGAAGAAGTAGTTTTCCGGACATTTCAGCGGATTCATGCATGGCCTCCTGGAGCGACAGATGTCGCGATGGTTCTTTTCCGGCTTCCTGACGGCGGCGTTGGGCGTCAGCATCTTTTCGGTGACGACGCCGAAGGGAATCGATTTTGTTCATCAAAATTCTCCGACCAGGAACAAGTACCTGATCGAAACCATGGGCGGCGGAGTCGCCCTGCTTGACTACAACAACGACGGGCTGCTGGATATCTTTCTTGTCAACAGCGGGTATCTTCAGCCGTCAATGTCCTCAGAGGATTTCAGGCGCAGCCAGCCGAAGTACTGGAACTGCCTCTACCGCCAGAACCCGGATGGAAGTTTTACGGATGTGACCAAAGCGGCGGGGCTGTCGGCGGTCGCAAACAGCGATTACGGGATGGGTGTAGCCGTCGGCGACTACGACAACGACGGCTACCCGGATATCTACGTCACCAACTACGGCAAAAATATCCTCTATCACAACAACGGCGACGGCACCTTCACCGACGTGACGGAGAAGGCCGGCGTCGCAGCCGGAGGATGGTCGGTTTCGGCTGGCTTCTTCGACTACGACAATGACGGACGCCTCGACCTCTTCGTTACCCGCTACATGAAGTGGGATACGAAAAGCAATAAGGCCTGCGGAGGCAAGTGGAACACCTATTGCCCGCCCGGGGTGTTTCCAGCCACGACCAATATCCTCTACCACAACAACGGCGACGGCACCTTCACCGACGTCAGCCAGCGTTCGGGGATAGCGGCTGTCAAGGGAAGATCGCTGGGCGTGGGTTTTGCCGATTACGACGGCGATGGATTTACCGACATCTTCGTTGCCAATGACGGGATGCGGGAATTTCTCTTCCACAACAACGGCAACGGAACCTTCACCGAGCGTGCCCAGGAAGCGGGCGTGGCGCTGGATGGAGATGGAACTCCCTATGCCGGGATGGGCGTCGATTTCCGCGACTACGACAACGACGGCCGCCCCGACATCCTGGTGACGAACCTGGCGAAGCAGATCTATGCTCTCTACCATAATGATGGCGGCGGATCGTTCAGCTATCGCAGTCTGCAGGCAGGTCTGGGTACCCTCACTGCGGGAAGCTCCGGCTGGGGCGTCGGACTGGTAGACTTCAACAACGACGGCTGGAAGGACATCTTTGCGGCACAGGGCCACGTTATGGACAATGTCGAGAGCATCGATCCTGCACTCCACTATAAGCAGCCACCGCTGCTCGCCTTCAATCACGATGGCAGATTTGAACGCGCAGATGTGGGAACGGAGCTTCCTGTCGCCGGCAGGGGCGTTGCCTTCGGCGATCTGAACAACGACGGCAAAATCGATGTTGTCATGAGCGTTCTGGGAGGACGGCCGGAGGTTTTCTACAATCACTCCGCAGGTGGCAACTGGCTCACCCTCACGCTAATCGGCACGCGCAGCAATCGCGACGGCATTGGCGCGCGGGTGGTGGTCAATGGGCAGATGCAGAATGTAACCACCGCCGGAAGCTATCTTTCCGCCAGCGATAAGCGGGTGCACTTTGGCCTTGGCGAGGCAACCCATGCAGACGTGGACATCTACTGGCCCTCGGGGGTCCACCAGTCCCTGAAGGATGTCCGGGGCAACCAGTTTCTGGATGTGCGGGAGCCGAAGACGCCATGATGCATATCCTGCTGGTGCTGGCTATGGGGTTGCAGAGCCCTTCTGCGGCGGCCATTGAGCACATCCAGGCTGGGGTGGCCGCAGACAGACAGGGGCAGCATGCGGCAGCTATCGATGAGTTCAGGAAGGCTGCTGATCTTGCGCCCGATTTCGCGCCTGCCTTTATCGATCTCGGCGTCGCGTACATGAAGGAGAGCCGCTACGCCGATGCTGTCGCGCCCCTGCAGAAGGCGCTCACGCTGCAGCCCGGCACTGCGGAAGTGCAGGAGATGCTCGGCTATGCGTGGCTCTTCCAGGGTTACGCCTCGCGTGCGATTCCCTGCTTCGAGGCTGCGAAAGTGAAGGGCGGCCTGGGAATTGCGCAAGTGGAAACCGGCGACCTGGCCGATGCGATTGTGAACCTCCAGGCGGCTTTGCGGCAGCATCCGACCGATCCCGATCTGCTCTTCTATATGGCGAGGGCCGCGGGCCTGTTATCCAGGCAGGCTGGGGACACGCTGCTTGCGGACGATCCGAATTCGGCGCGCGCCCACCAGGCGCTGGCCGAAAACTACTGGGCGCTGCAGCGGTACACCGACGCTGAAAATCAGTACCAGGCTGCGTTACAGATCAGCCCGAACCTGGGCGGTCTCCATCTTGCACTGGGGAAACTCTATGCTCGCAATCAGGATCTGCAGAAGGCCGAAGAGGAGTTCCGTGCCGAGGTCAAACTGCGCCCTGGCAGCGCCGAGGCCACGTACCGGTTGGGAGAGACTCTGCTCGAAAACGGCAAGATCAATGAGGCGGCAGCGGAACTGGGGCGGGCGAACCAACTGCGTCCCAATATGCCGCAGACGCTGTACGCGCTTGGGAAGGCTGAGTCTCTGGCCGGGAATGATGCCGGCGCAGAGAAAGCATGGACTCAGCTTCTGACTGTGGAGAAAGATTCCGATCTGGCGGCCAAAGCGCACTTCGGCCTGGCAAGCATCTATCGCAGGCAGGGTAAGGCCCAGGACGCAGCCCGTGAGATGAAGGCATTCGAGACAGTGAACGCGCGCGCCAGCCAGAGCCACTGAGGGGGCGGTGCCCAAAGCAGCGCTGCAGAACTCCGGAACTCCGTGCGTCGCGTCTGAAAACATTCGTGGGACGACCAGCGGCTCGGTAGCTACTTTCAAAGGAGTCCCGCAGGCGGCGCCTCCAGTCGGGCCGCCGCCGCCGGCCTCGCTTTCGGCCGAATTGGATGCAATGCGGCAAACGAGAGGTCAGCATCTGGCCGGATCCCGTTCACAACCCAGAAGGGTCGTTGGATCCCCCCGAATCGTACGCAGGCAGACACCGATGTTCATCCAGGTTCCTGGACACGGCTGTCCAAATCTCCGGACGGGACGCGGTATTCTCCTTGCGAATAACCGTGCTCTTCAGGCAATTCCAACCTGCCGGAATCTGCCATGTGGCCCTCGGCATGCTGAATCCCATGGACACGGCAGAGCGGTTCGCCTCATGCTCGGATCGGCGGCGTGCGCCGTGGCCCTGCATGCACCGTACTCTGTCGAAGTTGTGCGCGTGCCGGCGACTGAAGCAGAAAGGGCAGCTTGAGTTATGGGCAATCCACGGCGACTGCTTTTCCGGATTGGCGCACTCACAGGTGCAGCTCTGATCGTGGCCGGGGTGGCCCTGCGGCTGTTGTCCTCCCGGAGGGTCGTCACAGCGGAGGACCTGCGTGTGAATCGATTGACGGTCGCCGCGACCATCTATCCGCTTTATGACATTGCGCGCGAAGTCGCAGGACAGTACGCCGAGGTGCGACTCATCGTCCCCCCGGGAGCTTCTCCGCACTTTTTTGAGACCACCCCCCGGCGGCTGCGGGAGCTGCAGAATGTGAAGCTGGTGTTCGCGGTTGGCCACGGCCTCGATAACTGGGCAACGGAGATCACCGGCACAGCGGCAGTTGCCCAGCTCTTCGTGGTCGATCGGGGTATTGCTCTGCGCCGTATGCAGGACGGAACCGTCGACCCTCATTACTGGCTGCACTACGGCAACGCGCGCAGAATTGCGGAGAATATGGCGAATGCGCTGAGCGCCGCCGATGATGTGCATGCCTCGGAATATCGCGCTCAGGCGGTCGCCTATGGGGAAAGGCTCGCGGAGCAGGAAGCGCATATGCGGCAACGTCTGGCTCCGGTGCGTGGAGTGCCCTTTCTGACCTTTCACGATGCGTGGTTCTATTTCGCCCAGGACCTTGGCCTCAGCCCGGCGGGTACTTTTGAATCGGCCGCCCAGGGAGAGCCGACCCCTCGTCATCTGGCTGCCCTGCAAGAGAGGATAGTGACGGAGCGGATCCGCGTGATCTTCATCGAACCACAGATGTCGTCGAGCTCCTTGAAGAGCTTTGCCCACGATAACGGGATCGGCATCGCGGAACTGGATCCGCTGGGGGGTACAGAAGGTCCAGGGTGATGGGTTTACGGGTGTAGGCGCGGTTTCAATCCACGCGCCCCGTGTGGGGCGCGACCGTACAGGTGGGGCGGGGGCGGGGTTTGTAAGCTGTTTCAATCCACGCGCCCCGTGTGGGGCGCGACGTGGCTAAGGGACGTGGGGGAAACTGTCCAGAAGTGGTTTCAATCCACGCGCCCCGTGTGGGGCGCGACGGCGCGGACCCAACGCAGCCGGTGTATAGCTTTTTGTTTCAATCCACGCGCCCCGTGTGGGGCGCGACTTTCCCGACCGGACAGAACCATCAAGCAGATTGATGTTTCAATCCACGCGCCCCGTGTGGGGCGCGACATCTGCGCATGTTGCGTTGAGGGGTTACTGGACCAGTTTCAATCCACGCGCCCCGTGTGGGGCGCGACAGCTGGGGGCGCGCGGGCGTGGGAAGCGCGGAGCGTTTCAATCCACGCGCCCCGTGTGGGGCGCGACGCATGCGCGGGGGGATCAGGGTTGCCAGGGGGCGTTTCAATCCACGCGCCCCGTGTGGGGCGCGACGCTGCGCTGCTGGGGTCCGGGCGCTAGTCCATGTGAGTTGATTTCGCTACTCTGAGCTGGCTCCTTTCGCGCATCTGATTTGGCCCCACCTGAACAGCTGGATCCGTAGTTTGGTTTCGGGAGTGGATTCCGAAGCCGGAGGACGGATTGAGGAACAGGAGGA